>CAWGLQ010000008.1:0-709472 GCA_963823375.1 uncultured Actinomycetes bacterium
TGCGCGGGCGCGCGCTCGCGGTGCGCCGCCTGGAGATGCTGCCGGTCGAGTGCGTCGTGCGCGGCTACATCACCGGGTCGGGCTGGAAGGACTACCAGGCGACCGGCTCGGTCTCCGGGATCGCGCTGCCCGCCGGGCTGCAGGAGTCCGAGCAGCTTCCCGAGCCGATCTTCACGCCGAGCACGAAGGCGGAGATCGGCCACGACGAGGCGATCGACTTCGACCAGGCCGCGGCGCTCGTCGGTGACCGCGCGCTGATGGAGCGCGTGCGCGACGTGTCGATCGCGCTCTACACCGCCGCGTCCGAGCACGCGCGCGAGAACGGCGTGATCCTTGCGGACACGAAGTTCGAGTTGGGCCTCGACGGGGACGACCTGGTCCTCGGCGACGAGGTTCTGACGCCCGACTCCTCGCGCTACTGGCCCGCCGAGGACTACGAGGTCGGCCGCGGCCAGCCGAGCTTCGACAAGCAGTACGTGCGCGACTGGGCCTCGCAGAGCGGGTGGGACAAGTCGCCCCCGGCGCCCTCGATCCCCGACGACGTCGTCACCGGCACCCGCGCCCGCTACGTCGAGGCGTACGAGCGCATCACGGGCGAGCCGTTCCAGTCGTGGCTCGATCGGTCGGCCGCCTGATGCGCGCACGCGTGCTCATCCGCCCCAAGGCCGGCATCCTCGACCCGCAGGGCGTGGCGGTCGAGCAGGCGCTGCCCGCGCTCGGCTTCGCGGGCGTGAAGAACGTCCACGTCGGGCGCATCGTCGAGCTCGACGTCGAGGATCCCGCGCAGCTCGACGAGATGTGCCGGAGGCTGCTCGCCAATCCCCTCGTCGAGGATTACGAGGTGCAGATGCTCGACGGCGACGGTCACGCCGCTCCGTGAAGTTCGGCGTCCTCCAGTTCCCGGGCTCCTGCGACGAAGTGGACGCGCAGCTCGCGGCGGGGCGCGTCGGTGAGGCGGTGCTGCTCTGGCACCGCGACCGTGATCTGCAGGGCTGCGACGCCATCGTCGTGCCGGGCGGGTTCTCCTACGGCGACTACCTGCGCGCGGGGGCCATCGCCCGCTTCTCGCCCGCGATGGAGTCCGTGATCGAGTTCGCCGAGGCCGGCGGGCTGGTCCTCGGCATCTGCAACGGCTTCCAGGTGCTCTGCGAGGCGGGTCTGCTGCCGGGCGCGCTGCTCCCGAACGCCAACCGCCGCTTCACGTTCCGCCAGGTCGAGCTGGACGTCGTCAACGGCGACACCGCCTTCACGCGCGCGTGCGACCCGGGCGAGCGGCTCAGCATCCCCGCCAAGCACTCGTGGGGCCGCTACTACGCGCCCGATGACCAGCTCGATGCACTCGAGGCGTCCGGGCAGGTCGTGCTGCGCTACGTGCCGGAGCAGAACTTCAACGGCTCGCTGCGCGACATCGCCGGCGTGACGAACGAGCGCGGCAACGTCTTCGGCCTGATGCCGCACCCCGAGCACGCGGTCGACGCGCTCACCGGCTCGACCGACGGGCTGCGGATCTTCGAGTCGATGGCCCTCACGGCCAAGGGCGCGCATGCCTGACGCGGCGGCGCTGCCGACCGTCGAGGAGGCCGTGGCCCTCGGGCTCACGCGCGACGAGTACGGGCTGGTCGTCGAGAAGCTCGGGCGCGCGCCCAACCAGGTCGAGCTCGCCATGTTCTCGCTCCTGTGGAGTGAGCACTGCGCGTACAAGCACTCCAAGAAGCTGCTGCGCACGCTGCCGACGGAGGGTGAGCACGTGCTCGTCGGGCCGGGCGAGAACGCGGGCGTCGTGGACGCCGGCGACGGGCTGGCGTGCGCGTTCAAGGTCGAGTCGCACAACCACCCGAGCGCCGTCGAGCCCTTCCAGGGCGCGGCCACCGGCGTCGGCGGGATCCTGCGCGACATCTTCGCGCTCGGAGCGCGGCCGATCGCGGTGCTCGACTCCCTGCGCTTCGGCGACCCGGCGACGAGCGAGCGCTCGCGCTACCTGCTCGACGGCGCGGTTCGCGGGATCGGGCACTACGGCAACTCGATCGGCGTGCCGACGATCGGCGGCGAGGTCTACTTCGAGGGGCCCTACGAGCAGAACTGCCTCGTGAACGCGATGGCCCTCGGCCTCGCCGATCGCGACAAGCTCGTGCTCAGCGCCGCGGCGGGCGTCGGCAACCTCATCGTCCTCTACGGAGCCTCGACCGGCCGCGACGGCATCGGCGGGGCATCGGTCCTCGCGAGCGCCGAGCTGGGCGAGGCCGACGAGGACAAGCGCCCGACCGTCCAGGTGGGCGACCCGTTCGAGGAGAGCAAGCTCGTCGAGTGCTCGCTGCAGCTGCTCGAGCAGGGGCTGATCGTCGCGCTCCAGGATCTCGGCGCGGCGGGCATCACGTCGAGCGCGAGCGAGATGGCGTCCAAGGGCGGCGTCGGGATCGACCTGCACGTCGATCGCGTGCCGCTGCGCGAGGCCGACATGGAGCCGTTCGAGATCATGGTGAGCGAGTCGCAGGAGCGGATGCTCTGCGTCGTCGAGCCCTCGCGGGTCGACGAGGTGATCGCGCTGACCGACATGTGGGAGGTCCACGGGACCGTCGTCGGCGAGGTCACGGACACCGGGCACATGCGGATCTACGACGGCGGCACGCTCGTCGGCGACATGCCGGTCGCGGCGCTGGTCGACGACTGCCCGATCTACGACCTCGACCCCGCGCCCCCGGCCGAGCCGCTCTACCCGGCGCCGGCCCCGACGCTCGCGCCCGGCGTCTCGATGCGCGTCGCGCTGCTCGAGCTGCTCGCCAGCCCGAACCTCGCATCGCGCCGCCCGCTGTTCGAGCAGTACGACGCGATCGTGCAGTCACGGACCGTCCGGCGCCCGGAGGAGTGCGACGCCGCGGTGCTCGCGCTGCCCGGCGGCGCCGCGCTCGCCGCGAGCATCGACGGCAACGGCCGCCGAGTCGCCGCCGACCCCTACTGGGGCACCGTCGCGGTCGTCCTGGAGTGCGCGTCGAACCTCGCGTGCGCGGGCGCCAAGGCGCTCGGGACGACGAACAACCTGAACTTCGGCAACCCCGAGAAGCCCCACATCGCCTGGCAGCTCACCGAGGCGGTCCGCGGGATCGGCGACGCCTGCCGCGCGCTCGAGGCACCGATCATCGGCGGCAACGTCTCGCTCTACAACGAGGGCGCCTCCGGCCCGATCTACCCCACGCCCGTGATCGGCATGGTCGGCCGGATGCCCGACGTGGAGCGCGCCGGCCGGCTCGGGTTCGCCCAGGAGGGCGACGCGGTCGCGATCGTCGGGCACTTCCCGCCGTCGCTGGCCGCGAGCGAGCTCGCCAAGCTGCGCGGCGAGGCGCTGCCCGACGGGCTGCCGCCGTTCGAGATCGACAAGGTGATAGCGGCCCAGGACGCGATCCGCGACGCGGTCCGCGAGGGCCTGCTGTCGAGCGCGCACGACATCGCCGAAGGCGGTTTCCTGGTGGCCGTCGCCGAGTGCTGCCTGGCCGGGAGCATCGGCGCGACGCTCGACCTGGGACCGTCCGAGGATCCGTGGACGCACCTGTTCGGGGAGGGCCCGGGCGGCTTCGTCGTGTCCGGGCATCCCACCGCGATCGCCCAGCTCGCCGAGCGCGTCCCGCTCGACGTGTTCGGCGCGGTCGGCGGCGACGCCCTCCACGTCGCCATCGCCGGCGAGGAGTTCGGCGTGCCGGTGAGCGAGCTGCGCGAGGCGCACGACGGGCTGCGACGGTTCTTCCCGTAGGTGCCGTGGCCACTGCTACGCTCGACCGCGTCCCCGCAGGTCAGCCTTGGGGACCCGGCGATGACGGCATACGAGCCCTTCGACGACCGTGACGGCCCGCGCGACGAATGCGGGGTCTTCGGGATATACGCGCCCGGCCAGGACGTCGCCCGCCTGACGTACTTCGCGCTCTACGCGCTGCAGCACCGCGGCCAGGAGTCGGCCGGCATCGCGGCGGCCGATCGCGACGGCTACGTCATCACGCAGCGGGCGCTCGGCCTCGTCAGCCAGGTGTTCAAGGAGCACGACCTGCGCGCGCTCGGCGGCGAGCTGGCGATCGGGCACGTCCGCTACTCGACGACCGGGTCCAACGAGTGGGAGAACTCGCAGCCGGTCCACCGGTCCGCCGGCTCGGGCGGCAACCGCCGCGAGCTGGCACTCGCCCACAACGGCAACCTCATCAACGCGGTCGAGCTGCACGCGGAGCTGCGTGACCAGGGCGTCGGGTTCTCGTCCACGAGCGACAGCGAGATCATCGCGGCGCTCCTCGCGACCCACGCCGGGCCGACGATGGAGGACGCGATCGCCGAGGTGCTCCCGCGGCTGCAGGGCGCCTTCAGCACCGTCGTGATGACGAAGGACCGCGTCTACGCCTTCCGCGACCCGGCGGGCGTGCGACCGCTCGTCATCGGCCGGCTCGGGGATCGCTACTGCGTCTCCAGCGAGTCGTGCGCGCTCGACATCATCGGCGCCGAATACGTGCGCGACGTGCAGCCCGGCGAGATGGTCGCCATCGGCGAGGACGGCCTCACCTCGCACGTCATCGTCGAGGGCGAGCGCGAGGCGTTCTGCGTGTTCGAGCACATCTACTTCGCGCGGCCGGACTCCAAGATGGGCGGCACCGTCCTGCAGGCGGCGCGCGGGCGCATGGGCGAGATCCTCGCGCGTGAGAGCCCCGCGCCGAGCGCCGACCTCGTCATCGCCGTGCCGGACTCCGGCAACCCCGCGGCGCGCGGGTTCGCCCGTGCGAGCGGCCTCCCACAGGACGACGGGTTCGTGAAGAACCGCTACGTCGGGCGCACGTTCATCCAGCCCGGCCAGGAACTGCGCAAGCACGGACTGCGTATGAAGTTCAACCCGCTGCCGGAGATCGTCGGCGGTCGGCGCCTCGTCGTCGTCGACGACTCGATCGTGCGCGGCAACACCACGCGGCAGATCATCCAGATGCTGCGCGATGCCGGCGCACTCGAGGTGCACCTGCGCATCAGCGCCCCGCCGATCCGCAACCCCTGCTTCTACGGGATCGACATGCACACCCGCGAGGAGATGGTCGCCCACGGGCGCACCATCGAGGAGATCGCCGAGCACCTCGGCGCCGACTCGCTCGCCTATGTGTCGCTGGCTGGCGTCTACGAGGCGATTCGCGGCGACCGCGCGCGGCACTGCGACGCCTGCTTCTCGGGCGACTACCCGCTCAAGGGCACCGAAGAGGCCCAGGGCAAGTTCGCGCTCGAGAACACCTTGCCGCTCGCATCCTCGTCCGCATAGGGTCCGCGGCGTGGACGCCGCCACTCTCGCAGCCGCGCATCGCCGCAGCCACGCGGTGTTCTTCGAGCGCATCGGCGCCGGCGGCAGCGCGGGCTCGCAGTGGCGCACCTGGGGCGACATCGGCGCGGCGATCATTCCCGCGACGCCGGAGCGCTCACTGCCCAACAGCGTCGTGTACGAGCGGCCCGAGGCGGTGCTCGAGCACTACGACGACATCGCGCGCGCATACGCGGACGCGGGCGTCCATGCCTTCACGGTCTGGGTCGAGCCCGAGGACGAGCCGCTGCTCGTGCCCGAACTCGAGCGCCTTGGACACGTGCGCGACGCCGAGCCCGTCCTGCAGGCGGCGGCGCTCGACGACCTCGACCTGACCGGGCTCGCAGGCCCGCCGCTCGACCTGCACCCCAGCCCGACGTTCGCCGAGCTGGGCCGGATGAACGACCTCGCCTGGGGGCTGGAGCCCGGCTCGCTCGGCGGCGCGGTCGCCGACCTCGACGGTCATCCCGGGGAGGGGATCGTCCGCATCGCGCTGCTCGACGGCGAGCCCGCGTGCGGACTCTGCGTCTTCGTCGTCGACACGGACGCGTACGTGACGTTCGTCGCGACGCTTCCGGCGGCGCGCCGCCGCGGCCTGGCGACCCGGCTGCTCGCGCACACGCTGATCGAGACCGTGGCGGACGGCGCGCGGACGACGACGCTCGAGGCGTCGACCGACGGCGCGCCCGTCTACGAGCGCATGGGCTACCGCTCGCTCTGGCGCCTGGGGATGTACGAGCGGCGGGCCTGAGCGGCGGGATTCGCGCGGAATCAGACGCATTGCAGGCGCTTTGCAACGCCGCGCCCGCGCCCTCCGAAGCCGCCGATACCGTGGGCGCCCGCCCATGCCCGACGCCCGCCGCGCGCTGCGCGAGATCTTCGGCTTCGACGACTTCCGCCCAGGCCAGGCGGAGGCGGTCGCCGGTGCGCTGGACGGCCGCGACGTGCTCGTCGTCATGCCGACCGGCGCCGGGAAATCGCTCTGCTACCAGCTGCCCGCGCTGCTGCGCGAGGACCTGACGATCGTCGTCTCCCCACTCGTGTCGCTCATGCAGGACCAGGTCGAGGCGCTGCAGCGACGCGTCGGGGACGCCGTCGCGCTGGTCAACGCCCAGCAGGATGCCGAGGCCAACCGCGCGGTGCTCGATCGCGCGCGGGCCGGTGACCTGCGCCTGCTCTACGTCGCCCCCGAGCGCTTCTCCTCACCCGGCTTCCTCGAGGCGCTGCGCGAGGTGCCGATCGGCCTGTTCGTCGTGGACGAGGCGCACTGCGTCTCGCAGTGGGGTCACGACTTCCGCCCCGACTACTTCCGGCTCGCGGACGCCGCGCGCTGGCTCGGTGCGCAGGCCGTGGTCGCATCGACCGCGACCGCGACCCCGCAGGTTGCCGCGGACATCGAGCGGCGCCTGGGCCTGCGCGAGCCCGTGCGCGTCGCGACCGGCTTCGACCGCCCGAACCTGACGTTCGCCGTCGTGCCGTGCCGCGCGCAGGCCGACGTGTCAGCGCGCCTCGCCGCCGCGCTCTCCGACCCGGCCGCGCGCCCGGCGATCGTCTACGGCGGCACCCGCGCCCAGTGCGAGCAGGTCGCGACCGACCTGGGCGGGGCGCTCGGGATCGAGGTCGCCGTCTACCACGCAGGGCTCCCGCGGGAGCGCCGGGCCACGGTGCAGCGCCGCTTCATGGACGGCGACGTCGACGTCGTGGTCGCGACGAACGCGTTCGGCATGGGGGTCGACAAGGCGGACGTGCGGACGGTCGCCCACGTCAGCGTCCCCGCGTCGCTCGAGGCCTGGTACCAGGAGGCCGGCCGCGCGGGGCGCGACGGGCTCCCGGCGCGGGCGCTGCTGCTCGCCCAGGCCAAGGACAAGGGCCTGCACGTCTTCTTCATCGAGCGCGCGGAGTTGTCGGGCGAGGAGATCGACCGCGTCGCCGAGCGCCTCCTCGGGTCGGCGACCGACGGGCGCATCGACGTCGACGCCCGCGGCCTGGGCGCCGAGCCCGACCAGGTCCGGGCGATCGTCGGGCATCTCGTGCGGGCAGGTGTCCTGCGACCGGCGCCCGCGCCGATCGACCGCGTGCGCGGACGGATCGAGGCCCCGTACGACGGTCGGGCCCGGTCGACGTGCCGCACCTCCGCGGCCGATGGGACGAAGGCGCGCTGGCGCCAGTACCGCTCGATCTGGTCGTTCGTCGAGGACGGCGGCTGCCGGCGCGCGGCGATCCTGCGCCACTTCGGCGACCCCGCGATGCCCGCCCCCGTCGTCGCGTGCTGCGATGTCTGCGCACCGGAGTCGGTCGCCGACGTCACCTCGATCGTCGTCTCCCGCGGCGGTGGCAATGGCAGCCGCCCGCGCGGGAACGCCGCGAACATCCCGGCGGCCGACCTCGGCGACCTCGACGCCGCGATCCTCGACGTCGTCGAGCGCGCGCAGCCGTCGGTCGGGCGGACGCGGGCGGTCGAGATCCTGCGCGGCGGGCGGTCGAAGGTCGTTGCGCAGCACGGGTACGACGGGCTCCCCGCCTACGGCGCGTTCGCCGGCGCCCGCGCCGACGACGTCCTCGCGCGGGTCGACGAGCTGCTCGTCGAGGGCCGGCTCGTGTCCACCGGCGGCAGGTTCCCCAAGCTCGCCGCCGCGGCGTAGCCTCCCGCTCGTGCGCGTCGTCGTCCTCGTGTCGGGCCAGGGGTCGAACCTCCAGGCGCTCATCGACACCGTTCACCGAAGCGAGGTCGAGATCGCCGGCGTGGCGTCGGATCGGGCGGGCGCGCCCGCGCTCGACCGCGCGACGAGCGCCGGGATCCCCACGGCCGTCTTCCTCCGCGACGACTACGAGGACCGGACGGCGCGCGACGTCGCGATGGGCGACTGGGCGTCCCACCTGGGCGCCGAGCTCGTCGTCCTGGCCGGCTACATGGCGCTGCTGACGCCGGCGTTCGTGACGCGGTTCCCCGACCGCATCGTCAACGTGCACCCGTCGCTGCTCCCGGCGTTTGCGGGGATCCGCGCGATCGAGCAGGCGATCGAGTCCGGCGTGAAGGTCGTCGGCGTGACGGTCCACCTGGTGGACGAGGGCGTCGACACCGGGGCGATCCTGCTCCAGCAGGCGATCCCGATGCCGGACACGCAGGATCCGGAGGTCGTCCACGCGGCGCTGCAGCCGCTCGAGCACGAGCTCCTGCCCACGGCCGTCCGGCTCCTGGCGGCCGGGCGCGTGCACCGCGACGCCATGGACCCGCGCCGCGTGGTCATCGCGCCCGCGGGCGCCTAGTCGTCGGCCTGCTGCCGGCGAGGCTCGTGGGACCCGGGCACTCGCATCCGGGTCCTATCTGGTGTCCGGCGCCTGGCGCGGATGCGCCGCGGCGAGCGTGGCGCCGGCGGAGAGCGGGCCCTCCGCGATCGCCGTCGGGTCGCCCGCGACGCGCTTCAGCGGGTTCTCGGGGAGCGCCGACGCCTTGCGCTCGGCGTCATGCACGTGCTCGCCGAGATCGGCGAGGCGGCGCTTCATGTCCGCCGCGACATCGTCCGCCGGTCGCTTCCCGGCACCGGGCGCGTGGTGATCGTCCGTCGTCACTGCAGCCTCCTTCCGGTCGTGCCCATGATGGCACCGCTCGCCGCGCTTGGCGAGCCGGAAAACGGCCGATCCGTTCAGTAGTCTCGCCCCCATCACCGAGCATGCACCCGCCACCAACGAGCCGCTCATCCGGCCCGGCGACGTCCGGGTGCGCCGAGCGCTCCTCTCCGTGTCCGACAAGACCGGCGTCGTGGACTTCGCCCGCGGCCTCGCAGGACTGGGGGTGGAGCTCGTCTCGACCGGCGGCACCGCGTCGGCGCTGCGCGACGCGGGCCTCGAGGTGCGCGCGATCGACGATCTCACCGGCTTCCCGGAGATCATGGACGGGCGCGTCAAGACGCTGAACCCGCGCCTCTACGCCGGCCTGCTCGCCCTGCGCGACAACCCCGAGCATCTCGCCCAGGCCGCCGAGCACGACATCGAGTTCGTCGACCTCGTGTGCGTCAACCTCTACCCGTTCGAGCGCACCGTCGCCCGCGCCGGCGTGTCCGACGCGGACGCGATCGAGAACATCGACATCGGCGGCCCGACGATGATCCGGGCCGCGGCGAAGAACCACGGGTTCGCCGCCGTCGTGACGAGCCCCGAGTCCTACGACGCGGTGATCGAGGAGCTGACCAGCACCGGCGGGACGCTCTCGCCGGAGACCCGCGAGTCGCTCGCCGCCGAGGCGTTCTCCTACACCGCGCGCTACGACACCGCGATCGCCCGCTGGTTCTCCGAGCGCCGCGACGACTTCCCGGACCTCTTCGCCCGCGCGTACGAGAAGGCGATGGACCTCCCGTACGGCGAGAACCCGCACCAGCGGGCCGCGTTCTACACCCAGGTCGGTTCGCGGCGGGGCGTCCTCACCCGCGTGCGCCAGCTCCACGGCAAGCAGCTCTCCTTCAACAACATCCTCGATCTCGACGGCGCGCGCTCCGTGCTCGCCGAGCTCTCGGGCGACCGCGCCGCATGCGTCATCGTCAAGCACAACAACCCGTGCGGCGCCGCCCTCGGCGACGACGGGCTCGACGCCTACCGAAAGGCGTTCGCCGGCGATCCCGTCAGCGCGTTCGGCGGCATCATCGCCCTCAGCACGCAGGTCGACCTCGCGCTCGCACAGGCCCTCGCGCAGCAGTTCATCGAGGTCCTGATCGCTCCCGGCTACGACGAGGACGCGCTCGCGCTGCTCACCGAGAAGCCGAACGTCCGGATCCTCGAGGACGAGGAGCGCCGCCGTGAGCGCAACCCCGACTTCGACATCCGGCAGGTGGACGGCGGGCTCCTCGTCCAGGACCGCGACGTCGTCGTCGCCGACCCGTCGCAGCTCGAGGTCGTCACCGCCCGGCAGCCCACGGACGCGGAATGGCGCGACCTCCTCTTCGCGTGGCGGATCTGCCGCCACGTGAAGTCCAACGCCATCGTCGTCGCCGAAGGCGAGGCGACGCTCGGGATCGGCGCCGGCCAGATGAGCCGCGTCGACTCCGTCAAGATCGCGATGAGCCGCGACTGGATTCACGGACGCGACGGCCTCGTCCTCGCCTCCGACGCGTTCTTCCCGTTCGCCGACGGCCCCAGCGAGGCGCTCGACGCCGGCGTCAAGGCACTCATCCAGCCCGGCGGCTCGATCCGCGACGACGAGGTCATCGCCGCCGTCGACGAGCGTGGTGCGGCGATGGTGTTCACGAGACGCCGCCACTTCCGCCACTGAGTGGTTCGCGGATCTCGTGGCGCATGAGGCCACCCGACTGCGGGGGGCGGTGGCTTGCGCCACAGCACCCCCTTGTCGTTTGGCCTCATGCATCCACGATCTCTCGCTCTAGAGGCGCTTAGGTGGCGGGGCCTTCGTGACCGTGGGTTCGTGCGGTAGCGTCGCCGGATGCGATCTCTGTCACGGCCCCGCGCGCTCGTCCTGGCCCTCGTCGCGGCGTTGTCAGGCGCCGCGGCGATCACCGCCCCCACCATGGCCGCGAGCTGCAAGAAGCTGCGCGAAGCCAAGGGCTGCACGCTGCCCCGCGGCGCTCAGTACTTCAAGTATCAGGGCTCGAGCAATCAGATCGACGTCAACGTCCTCGGTGGCGGGAAGGCCGTGCTGACTGTCCGCTCGGCTTGCGCGGTCGACCGCAGCCTGCAGTTGCGCTTTCGCAGTGCACCCAAGGTCGGTGGCACCTACCGGTTCCAGGACACCAAGGTCGTGCCGCCCGACCCTGACCAGGGCCAGCGGCAGACGACGACCTACGTCTTGACGGCGACGCTTCGCATCACCTCCGCCGGCAAGGCGAGCCTGACGGGAACCGCGAAGGCGACGGCCCCTGCGGTGCCGCCGAACTTCGCGGAGAACTTCGAGGGCGAGGACGCCTACAGCGCGAGTTGCTCGCTGAACCGGACGCTCAACCGCGCCCAGGCCTAGAAGCTCGTGGTGATGACGTCCACGCGGCTGCCGGCCGGCAGCAGGTTGTAGACCTCGCGCGCGAACTTGAGTGGCACGCGGACGCAGCCGTGCGAGGCTGCGGTGACGGGCACGTCCGGGTAGCCGTGAAAGGCGATGCCCGCGTTGAAGTAGCTCGCCCACGGCAGCCAGACCTTGAAGCGCTTGGACCAGCTGCTTACGGCCTTGGAGTACACGCTGTAGGCGCCCGGCGGCGTCAGGCCGCCGACGCCGCTCGAGATCGGGACGGTGCGGATGACATGGTCGCCGTGGATGATCAGCAGCAGCTGACGGTCGAGCAGGACCTCGGCGCGCACCTTGCGGTTGAGGTGGAGCTCGGGGCGAGGCACGCGCAGGCGCCGGATCGCACGGCGGGCGGTCTTGCCGAAGGTGCCGTCACGGGGGAGGTTCTCCCACTTCTGCAGCGCGGTGACCGCGTGCATCACGCGCTCGTCGTAGTTCGGCCCGAACGCGCGCGGCGGCAGGTACCCGAGCCGGACGAGGTCACGGCGGAGCTTGCGCACGTCCTTGCCGCGGATCCCGAGACTCAGGGTGCGGCCGTGCGCCGCCGTGTGGGCGCGCACGGTCTTCGGCGTCGGCGCATCGGTGCGCGCGAGCGCCCCGGCGGGGAACGCGGCGACCAGCAGGGCTGCGGTGATACCGGTGGCGACGCGCATGTTCCCGGGTGCCTCGACGTGCGGGCCGGCAACGCGCCGTCCGCACCGCTCTCGACGGAACGGGGTTCGCCACGCTGCCCGAAGCCCCTGCCTCGCGTCCCCGTCGCGCGCTAGGTGTACGCCGCCGTTCCGGACAGCGTGATCTGCCCGTTCTTGCCGTTGAGCGTGTCGCTCTCCCGGAAGGCGAGGCCCTTCCCGCGCAGACCTCGGAAGGCACCGGTACCGCCGACGAGGTCGGCGGTACCGGTGAGCGTGATGTCGTTCCCGGATATCACGTACGAGGTCTTCCCGACGGCCTTGAGCGACCCGGCGCCGCCGTTGATCGTGATGGCCACGGTGCCGGTGCCGTCGGCCGGGTGCAGCTGCCACGCGAGCGTGATGGCGGAGGTGCCGACCGGGGCACCGGTGACCTTGCCCTCGTCGGTGAACGCATCGCCGCTGCGCGTGACCTGCTTCGTCGAGGCGGCGAGGCTCAGCGCGACGGTCGTCCCGGGAATGGCGCGGAGCCGCCCGCGCTCGACGCGGACCAGCTTGGCCTTCATACGCGTCAGCTCGCGGTCCTGCCTGGCGGTGCGCCGATGGCCGGGGCGGGCGATGTTCACCCGCTCGAGCGGGTCGGCCTTCAGGTCGTACAACTCCCACTCGGTCGCCTCGCCGCCGCTGGGGTCGGCGTACCGGGCGAGCTTCCAGCGCGATTCGCGGATCGCGGTGATGTGGTTGGGGTTCCTCGTGTACGGCCCGTTCTTCTGACCGGCCTGGAAGTCGTCGTAGGTGAACAGCACGTAGTCCTGGACCGGCCGGGCCCTGGGGTCCACCACCAAGCTGGAGTAGTCCCGGCCGGTCCAGGCCGCCCGCGCGGAGGAGGAGGCGCCGAACAGCGACGCCAGCGTCGGGAGGAAGTCCACGTGCGACACGAGCGCCGTGCTCGTGCGCGGCTTGGGGAACAGCTTCGGGTTGGAGTAGACGAGCGGGATGCGCAGCGTCTCCTCGTACGCGTTGAAGTTCTTCTGGCGCAGCCCTCCGTGCGCCATCCCCATCTCGCCGTGGTCGGAGGTCCGCACGACGAGCGTCGTGTCGAGCAGCCCGGTGTTCTGCAGCGCGTCGAGCACCTGGACGAGGTACGCGTCGGAGCTCTTCATCAGGTCGGCGTAGAAGTTGAGGTATCTGCGCTGCTTGACCGGGCTCAGCAACTCGCCGCTGAGGCCCATGATCCGCTTGAACGAGCCCTGCGCCGTCGGCTTGCGCGACAGGTCCTCGTCGGCGGTCCCGGGGCGCTCGATCGGGCCGCTCAGGTCGCCGTCCGGGTACCCCGCGCTGTCGAAGTTCTTGGGATAGAAGAGGACGTCGTGCGGATTGACGAGCGAGACGACGAGGAAGAACGGCTGCTGCTTCGCGGCGACCGAGTTCAGGTAGGCGAGCACGCCCTCCTGCCCGAGCGCCACGTCGCCGGCGGCGGTCATGTAGCGCTCGTCGTTGTCGCCCTCGCCGGTGGGCAGCGGGTTGCCGCCGCCCTCGTCGAGGTCCTGGTTGGCGCCCGCGTCCTGCGGGTTCCAGCGGCTGAAGCCGTACTGCGCGAGGTCGGCGGGGCTCCACAGCTCGTCGCCCTGCGCGTCGGTCGGCGACTTGGTGAGGTGGAACTTGCCCTTCCAGACGACGTTGTAGCCGACGGACGCCATCACGGAGGCGATGTTCTTCAGCCCGGTCGACAGCTCGACCTGCGGGTACTGCGCGGCCGGCATGTCCGACTCGAGCGTGTACCGCACCTGGTGCTGGGACGGCATGAACCCGGTGAGGAGCGTGGCGCGCGAGGGCGAGCACATGCACGCGTTGGTGAAGGCGTTCTCGAACACGAGCCCGTTGCGCTTCAGCCGCTGCATGCCGGGGAGGTTCTTCTCCGCCCATCCCTTCGGGAAGTGCTGGATCGCCCGCTCCTGGTCGGTGATGAACATGACGACGTTCATCCCTCGCAGCGAGGTCGCCGCGGCGAGCGCCTCCGGGCCGCCGGCGGCCAGGGCGTCGCGCGCGGCGCCACCGAGCATGAGGGCCGGCATCGACGCCGCCGCGCCCTTCAGCAGCTGACTGCGCGTGATGCCGTCGCGCGGTGTGCCGTCGGAGCTGTGATCGGACGGCATGCACCGACGCTACAGCGGCACCAGACCAATGTCACCGGGGTTTACCACGGGATCCGGTGTGGCGGCGTCAGCCGTTGTTGGTCCACGGGGGGACCGGAACCTGCATCGAGAACATCGGTGCGCCGCCGACGCTCGCCGCGTAGAGCAGCGTCCGCGTCCCGGCCCGCGTCTCGAATGCGGTGCCGACGGATGGCGTGCGGTCGAAGACCTTGCGGACCCCGGCATTCAGCGTGTCGGTGAACGTGCGGGCGGGCGGCTGGTTCGGGTAGCCGATCGTCGTGACCGCCTTCACCGTCGCCGGCGAGGTGGCGGTCCACGCGTAGGTGCGGCTGTTGAAGAAGACCTTCTCGACGGTGACGCCCGTCGGCGCGGTGACCACGGTGCCCAGGCGCGAGCCGAGGTGGCTGCGCCAGGTCCCCGCGGACAGCAGCAGGTCGCCGCCGAGGGCGAAGCGGCTGTCGCCCTTGCAGGCGGCGCCGGGCTGCATGCCGGCCGAACAGAGCGGGACGGCCGCGGAGGACGTGCGCGTGACGAGGACCATCACCCGCAGCGAGTCCGGCGGGGTGACGGGACGCGTCACGGTGAAGGTCCGCTGCACGTTGGTGCGGCCCGGCACGAGGGTGATGCGGCTCGATGCCGCGCTCTTGCACACCGGACTGCTCGCGCTGCCGGAGCAGCGTGCCACGACCACGACGAGCCGACGGCCCGTGGCGGTCGTCGTCGCCGTCGTGAAGGCGGTCACGCGCACCTTGTTGCCGCTCACGAGGGTCATGGTGGCCTGTGCGCGCGACACGGTCACGCTGTCGGCGAGCCCTGTGCCCGCAATGGTCCGCGGGTAGCCGTTCGGAAGTCCGACGGCACCGGCGGAGGCCGGAATGAGGAGCGCTGCCAGGGCGGCGCAGCAGATCATGGACCGGGTGCGCATGGACAAATTGTGGCGCATTGGCGCGCCTGTTGTCATCCGGTCCTCCGAGCAGCGGGGGACCGTAGTTCCCCGCAACGCGCCGCATCTGCGAGCGTTCGCCCCATGCCCTCCATCGAGCGCTTCTCCTCCGGCGCGCCGTGGGAGCCGATCGCCGGTTACTCACGCACCGTCCGCGTCGGCGACCGGGTCCTCGTCGCCGGAACGACCGCAACGCTTCCTGACGGCGGCGTCGACGCCCCCGGCGATCCCGGCGCCCAGACGCGCCGTGCCATCGCGAACGTCGAGGCCGCGCTGGCGCTGGCCGGCGCGACGCTCGCGGACGTCGTGCGCACCCGGATCTACGTGACGGACATCAGCCGCTGGGAGGACGTCGCCAGGGCGCACGGCGAGGCCTTCGGCGCCCACCCGCCCGTCACCGCGATGGTGCAGGTCGCCGCGCTGATCGACCCGCGGATGCTCGTGGAGATAGAAGCGGAGGCCGTCGCGGCTGCACGCGATCCTGCGGTCCGGGCGTGACGACGCTCGCCCCCCGGGAGTACCGTTCGCCGTTCCGCCGCATCATTCACCGACTTCAAGGAGATCGCCATGATCGGCGCACTCATCCTGGGCTTTCTCGCCGGCACCATCGCCCGCTTCGTCATGCCCGACGCCTTCAGCCAGGTCGAGGGCTGGAAGTCGTGGGCCCTCTCCACGGTTCTGGGTCTCGTCGGCGCGTGGGTCGGCTGGCTCGTCTTCACCAAGTGGATCGGCATCGGCGACGACGACATCTTCGACCTCGGCGGCATCCTCAGCGCCATCATCGGCACGATGATCATCCTGCCGCTGTTCGGCTTCATCATGAAGCGGACGGGCAGGGTCGAGAAGCTCCAGAGCTAGTCGCAGCGCGGTGCGCGCCGGATCCGTCCGGCGCGTATCGCAGGATCCCGCGGCCTGATGCCGCCGTCCTCCGCCCGCCATGCCCCACCGAACCTGCGGGGCTGGCAGCAGGAGTCGCTCGTGGCGATGCGCACCTGGGACGCGGGTGCCGATCGCCCGCCGTTCCTCATCGCCGCCGCTCCGGGCGCCGGCAAGACGCGCCCCGCACTCGAGCTGGCGCGCGAGCTGCTCACGGCGGGACGGGTGCGCCGCGTCGTCGTCGTCACGCCGACCGGGCCGCTGACGCGGCAGTGGGCGAGCGCCGCGGGGCGGCTCGGAGTGCACCTGCAGCCGGGGGCCGCCACCCCGCGCCCGCCGGGCGACTTCCACGGGATCGCAGTCACCTACGCGCGCGTCGCGCAGGCCGGCCTGAAATGGGCGCGCCACGTCGGCCCCGACACGCTCGTCATCGCTGACGAGGCACATCACCTGGGCGATGAGCTGGCCTGGGGGGAGGGCTTCGAGGCCGCGTTCGGCCCGGCGCGCGACCGCTGGCTGCTGTTGTCGGGAACGCCGTTCCGCTCCGACCAGGCCGCGATCCCGGGCGTGCGGTACGACGCCGACGGCATGGCCGAGGCGGACATCTCGTACAGCTATGCGGACGCGGTGCGCGACGGCATCTGCCGGCCGGTGACGTTCATCCCGTATGACGGCAAGCTCCAGTGGCGCAGCGGCGACGACGTCGTCGAAGCCTCGTTCTCCGACGTCCTCAGCGGGCGCGAGGCCGGCCGCCGGTACAGGACGGCGATCAGCGTGGAGCTGCCCGACGGGCTCCCCCGGATCCTCGAGCAGGCGAACACGCGCCTGGAGGGCCTGCGCGCCGGCGGGCACCGCGACGCCGGCGGCCTCGTCGTCGCCGCGGACGGGGAGCATGCGAAGGCGATCGCGAAGGTCCTGCGCGGGGTGACCGGCGCCGCGCCCGTCGTCGTCCTGCACACCGACGCGCGGTCGGCGGAGAAGCTCACGCGGTTCACCGACTCGCGCGAGCCGTGGATCGTCGCGGTCAACATGGTCAGCGAGGGCGTCGACATCCCGCGGCTGCGCGTCGGCGTCTACGCGACGGCCGCCAAGACGCCGCTGATCTTCCGCCAGATCGTCGGGCGCTTCGTCCGCACGCTCCCGCGGCGGCCCGTCGAGGCGAGCTGGGTCTACCTGCCCGCCGACGAGGTGCTGCGGATCCACGCGGCGGAGGTCGAGACGGAGCTGCGCCACGTCCTGCGCCCGCCCTCGGAGGACGATCCCGGGGCGCTCGACGAGCTGCGCGTGCGTCGCGAGACCGAGCCCGACGCGCCGCTCGAGTTCGTCCCCGTCGCGGCCGACGTGAGCCCGCAGTCGCAGATGGCGCTCTTCGGCGCCCCCGGCCCCGCCGCGCCCGTCGCCGTGGCGGCGCCGGCGTTCCCCGCCGCGGTGCCGCTCCCGCCGGACGCGGGGAGGATGCCGGCGTTCGAACGCCGCAAGCTCCTGCGCGACAAGCGCCGGCGGCTCGTCGGCGAGCTCTCGCGCCGCGACCGGCGCACGCACGCCGAGATCAACGGCTGGCTCAACCGCGAGACGGGCGTTCAGCGCGTCGAGGACGCCACGCTCGACCAGCTCGACCGCTCGTGCGAGCTGCTGCTGCGGGCGCTGACGCGCCGCGGTTGAGAGCGCTCCCACGCGGCGAGGCCGTCGGGCAGCTCACGGCGGGCCTTTGACGGCGTTCTCGGCGCGCAGCACCGCGGTCTGCGCGTCTTCGAGCGTCCGGTGGGCGAAGACCGTGGCGTCGGAGTACTGCTGGGCGGTCACGAGCTTGAGGTCGTAGGCCTTCCAGTCGTTGAACGCCTTCTGCCACGCCGCCTCCGATTCGACGATCGCGTTCAGCGAGTTGTTGATCGCGTTCTGGCGCGCGGTCCCCTGAACGATGCCGTAGGTCTGCCACCAGCTGAGGAACTGCTCCTGCGTGTCGAGCCCGTTGGGGAAGCGTGGCCAGTCGACCCCGGCGTACGCGCCGTAGACCCAGAAATTGAGGAAGCCTGCGACGCGGTAGGTCGACAGCCCGGCTTGGCCTCGCACGGGGTCCCAGGCGGTGCGCAGCGGCCCGATCAGCTCAGCCGCGATCGATCCCGGGATCGCCTGCTTCGTGCGGTGGTGCTGGTAGAGAAGAACGAACGTGACCGCGTCGGCGATGTCGAAGAAGGCGCGGTTCGCCATCGCCTTCGCCACCTCGGCGCACATGTCGCTGCGCCAGGGTGGGTCCTGACAGGCCGGCGCGGGTTGCGTCGCCACGGGCGCCTGGGTCGCAGGCACGGTGCCCCGTACCGCGAACGGCCGACTCGCGCGGCAGTTGTTCCGCCTGCGGCGTTCACGGACGCGTCCCGTGACGTTGGCGCACGCGATCAGGCGGTAGACGCCGGGCGCGACGCTCGTGAGCGAGAGTGTGGCGCGCGCGCTGCGCGGCCGTCCGCCGCCGATGGCCGTCACCCACCGCCGACCCGCCCCCCGGTCCTCGCCACTGTGGCGTGCGTCCCGAGAGAGCCAGTACCCCAGCCGCGTGCGGCCCGCGCGCCGTCCGCCCCGGTTGACGATGCGCGCAGACGTACTCAGACGGACGCTGCAACCAGCCGCGGCGCAGTTCCCGGACGCCACGCGCACACTGGAGACCGAGACGCGCGTCAACGCCAGATCGGGGCCGGTCGCCGCGCTCGCGGGCGCGGCGACGACCGGCGCCGCGGCCATCGCGAGCCACGCGGCGAGACCCGGCCGGTGCGTTCGCTGTGCAGCGCGCGTCGCCGTTCCCTCCTCTCTCCGGCCGACAATACGTCCGTGGATCGCGCGGTGCAACCGGCGATCCGATGGGGAGCGGAGGCGCCGCTCAGCGGGCGCTGACGATCATGCCCGCGGCCAGCGTCGCGTGGTCCTGATCGTCGATCAGGACGAACGCGCCCGTCTCACGGCATTCGCCGTACGGGTCGGTGACCAGCGGGTCGGCGACCTTGAGCGTCACGTGCCCGAGGTCGTTGAGCGCGAGGCCGTCCGGCGCCGGCACGGGGCTCAGCGTCTCGAGCTCCAGGCGCTCGCGGATCTCGCCGACGATCGCGCGGGTGGTGCGGGTCCCGTGTTTGAGCAGCAGGCGCGCGCCGGGCTTCAGCGGGCGCTCGTGCATCCAGCAGAGCGTCGCCTCGAGCTCGCGCGCGGGGACCGGCGCCTCGCCGACGCGGCAGAGCACGTCGCCGCGTGCAAGGTCCAGCTCGCGGTCCAGGCGGACGGCGACCGAGCGCGGCGCGGACGCGGCGTCGAGGTCGCTCCCGAGCAGCTCGACACCGGTCACGACGGCCTCCTGGCCGGACGGGAGCGCGACGACCTCGTCGCCGACGCGCACGGTGCCGCGGGCGATGCGCCCGGCGTAGCGCCGCCCGCCGCCGTGCTCGCCCTCGGGCCGGATGACCCACTGCACGGGCATGCGCAGCGGCCCGACGGCGTCGGCACCGTCGATCGGCAGGTCCTCGAGCCGTGTGACGAGCGAGGGGCCGGCGTGCCACGGCGCGATGTCGCCGACGGGATCGACGACGCCCGCGCCCTCGAGCGCGCTGATCGGCACGCAGACGAGGTCCGGCAGGCCGAGCCCGTCCGCGAGCGAGCGCAGCTCGTCCGCGATCTCGGTGAAGCGCTCCTCGTCCCAGGCGACGAGGTCCATCTTGTTGATGGCGACCAGGACGTGCGGGACGCGCAGCAGCGCGGAGATCGCCAGGTGCCGCCGCGTCTGCGGCTGCACGCCGAGGCGGGCGTCGACGAGCAGCACGCTCGCGTCCGCGGTCGAGGCGCCCGTGACCATGTTGCGCGTGTACTGCTCGTGCCCGGGGCAGTCGGCGAGGATGAAGCGCCGGCGGTCGGTGAGGAACGAGCGGTAGGCGACGTCGATCGTGATGCCCTGCTCGCGCTCGGCGCGCAGGCCGTCGGTGAGGAGCGCGAGGTCGAAGTCGCCGCCGCCGCGCCGGGCGGAGACGTCGCGGACGTGCTCCATCTGGTCGTCGTGGATCTGGCGGGTGTCGTGCAGCAGCCGCCCGATCAGGGTCGACTTGCCGTCGTCGACGGAGCCGCAGGTGGCCAGGCGCAGCAGCGCCGGCTCGACCTCGTGAAGCAGTCCGGCGGCCTCCACTAGAAGTACCCCTCGCGCTTGCGGTCCTCCATCGCGGCCTCCGTCGCGCGGTCGTCCGCGCGCGTCTCGCCGCGCTCGGTGATCCGCGTGGCGGCGATCTCGTCGACGACGTCCTCCATCGTGGCGGCGGTGCTGCGCACGGCGCCGGTGCAGGTCATGTCGCCGACCGTCCGGTAGCGGACGCTCGCGGTGAACGGCACCTCGTCGGGACGGCGCTCGACCAGCGGATCGTCGGCGTAGAGCATCCCGTCGCGCTCGAAGACCGAGCGCTCGTGGGCGAAGTAGATGGACGGCAGCTCCAGGCCCTCGCGGGCGATGTAGCGCCACACGTCGAGTTCGGTCCAGTTGGAGATCGGGAACGCGCGGACGTGCTCGCCGGGGCGGATCCCGGCGTTGTAGAGATCCCAGACCTCGGGGCGCTGCGCGCGCGGGTCCCAGCCGCCGAAGTCGTCACGCAGGCTGACGATGCGCTCCTTCGCGCGCGAGCGCTCTTCGTCGCGGCGCGCGCCGCCGAAGCAGGCGTCGAATCTGTGCTCGAGGATCGCGTCGAGCAGCGTCACCGTCTGCAGGCGGTTGCGCGAGGAGCCGGGGCCGCTGACGTCGGCGACCCGTCCGGCGTCGATCGAGTCCTGCACCGAGGCGACGATCAGCCGCTCGCCGATCTCGGCGACACGGCGGTCGCGGAACTCGATGACCTCCGGGAAGTTCTGGCCCGTGTCGACGTGCATCACGGGGAAGGGGAACGGCCCCGGGCGGAACGCCTTCTCGGCGAGGCGCAGGAGGACGATCGAGTCCTTGCCGCCGGAGAACAGGAGCACCGGGCGCTCGCGCACCGCGGCGATCTCCCGGATGACGTGGATGGCCTCGGCCTCGAGCGCGTCGAGCGCGCTGAGCGGCGGGGCGTCGACACAGATGCCGGTCATGTGTGCAGCCCGCATTCGGTCTTGTCGCCGCCGGCCCAGCGTCCCTCGCGACCGGCGCCCGGGAGCGTGCAGTGGGTGCAGCCGATCGAGGAGTAGCCGGCGTCGTGCAGCGGGTTGTAGGCGAGGTCGCGCTCGCTGATGCGGCGCCAGACGTCGCGGTCCGTCCAATCCGCGAGCGGGTTGAACTTCCACAGCCCGTGGCGCTCGTCCCACTCGACCTTGCGCGCGCTCGCACGGGTCGGGGACTGCTCACGACGCACGCCGGTGATCCAGGCGTCGCGGCTCGCGAGCGCGCGGCCGAGCGGCTCGACCTTGCGGAGCGCGCAGCACGCGTTCGGGTCGCGCTTCCACAGCTCGTCGCCGTGCTCGGCAGCCTGCGCGATGAGTGTGGGGCCCTCGAAGCGCTCGATCGTCGTGGCGTAGCGCTGCTCGGTCGCATCCCAGAGCGCGTAGGTCTCCGGGAAGAGCACGTGTGTGTCGAGCGCGAAGACGCGGGCGTCGGGTCGCTCGGCGAACAGGATGTCGAGCAGGACGCTCTCCTCCTGCTGGAACGAGCAGGCGAGCGCGATGCCCGGGTGGAAGCGGTCGAGCGCCCAGCGCACGACCTCCTCGGCGCTCAGGTCCTCGAGGTCGGGCGGGTTCGCAGGGTCCAGCTGCTGCGCGGCGAGCGAGGACACGCCATCAAAACTACCAAATACGGATCAGGTTTCCCGGAGTTGACCGTGAACGCAGGTGATCAGTCGCGCAGGCCGAGCGTCAGCACCACCACGAGCATGCCGGCGACGAGGCCGAGCGCGACCGCCCAGGTCGGTCCGCCGACCGCCAGCACGAGTCCGCCGAGCAGCACCGCGAGCACCGAGCCGAGGACCCAGTTCTGCGCCGTCACGGAGTGCCTCCATGGTCATTTGAAGGTACTCCCGGGAGCGGCGGTACGCCAGACCGGTGCGCACAAGGACGACAGCCGGGCGGCGGCGATGGGCCGCCCGGGATTCGAACCCGGATCTCGGGCTTAAAAGGCCCGCACTCTACCGTTGAGCTAGACGCCCGTGTGATCGGCGATCCCGTAGCCCACGGCGCAACTACACTGGCCGGGCCCGCGCGCCCCCATGGTGTAGCGGTTAGCACGCCAGCCTTTCACGCTGGTAGCGGGGGTTCGATTCCCCCTGGGGGTACTACTACTCCAGCCGTGGTGTAGATTCAGTCGTGGTGTGCCGGGAAGACTGGTCGGCGACCTCGTCGTCGACCCCTTGTCCGTCTTCCTTCGTGCACCCATTCCTCATCTCATCTGAGATCGCCCGAGGCGCTCGGCGTTGCTTCTCGCGATCCTGATCTTCGCCGCCGTGCTGGCGGTGGTCGCGTCGGAGCGCGTCGATCGCACGAAGGTCGCGCTGCTGGGCGCCACGATCGTCCTGCTCACGCAGACGCTCGATCAGGAGCAGGCGATCGACGCGATCGACTGGAACACGATCGGTCTGCTCACGGGCATGATGCTGATGGTCCGCATCACCGAGGCCACGGGCGTCTTCACGTGGCTGGCGATCCGCTCGGGGCAGTGGTCGCGCGGTCGCCCGCTGGCGGTGGTGCTGGCGTTCAGCGTCACGACCGGCGTGCTGTCGGCGTTCCTGGACAACGTGACGACGATCCTGCTGGTGGTTCCGGTGACGTTCCTGCTGGCCGATGCGCTGGACATCGATCCGATCCCGCTGATCGTCATCGAGATCATCGCGTCGAACTCGGCGGCACCGCGACGTTGATCGGCGACCCGCCGAACATCCTGATCGCGGGTCACACCGGGCTCTCGTTCTCGGCGTTCATCGCCAACCTCGCCCCGATCGTCGTCGCGACGATGCTCGTGATCATCCCGGCCCTCTACTTCGTGTATCGGCGGCGATTGCAGGTCGCGCCCGAAGCCCGTGAGCGCCTGATGGCGCTCGACGCCGGCAGCTCGATCGAGGATCCCGCCGAGGCGCGGCGGACGGTGCCGATCCTCGTGATCACGATTCTGGCGTTCTTCGTGCACAAGGCCCTGCATCTGGAACCGGCGACGGTGGCGCTGACCGGCGCCGCGGTGATGCTGCTCGTGACGCGCCAGCCGATGCAGGAGGCGATCGGCGGGATCGAATGGCCGACACTGTTCTTCCTGATCGGGCTGTTCGTCCTCGTCGGATCCCTGGAGGAGACCGGCGCGCTCGGGGAGGTCGCCGACGGCATCGCCTCCGTCACCGGCGGCGACCGCGTCGCCGAGCTGCTGGGCATCCTCTGGACCGCTGCGGTCGGCTCGGCGGTCGTGGACAACATCCCGTTCACGGCCGCGATGATCCCGGTCGTCGATCAGCTCGGTGGTGCCGGTGACGACGCCTACTGGTGGGCGCTCGCGCTCGGAGCATGCTTCGGTGGCAACGCAACGATCATCGCGGCGGCCGCAAACGTCACGGCCTCCGGGATGGCTGCGCGCGCCGGATCGCCGATCAGCTTCGTCGCCTTCATGAAGATCGGGATTCCCGTGACCCTGGTCTCGCTCGTCATGAGCACCGCCTACGTCATGCTGCGGTACGCATGAGTCGCGAAGTCATCGAGGAGGTCGTCCGGCATGACCCGCCGCTCCTGCGGGTCGACGAGCCGATCGAATCGGCCGTCGGCCGACTGCTCGACTGTGCGCTGCCCGCGCTACCGGTGATCGACGACCGTGAGCGCCTCGCGGGCATCTTCGGCGAGCGCGAGTTCATCGAGGCCGTCTTTCCCGGATACCTGGGTCAGCTCAGGCACACCGCGTTCGTGCCGCGGTCACTCGACGACGTCCTGGAGAAGCGCCAAGGCTGCCGGATCGAACCCGTGGGCAAGCACATGAATCGCGAACGCCTGCTCGTCGGGCCCGAGAGCTCCGACACGCAGATCGCCGAGATCTTCCTCCACCACCGCGTGCTCATCATCCCCGTCGTCGCAGACCACAAGGTCACCGGGCTCATCACCCGCCACGCGTTCTTCAACGCGGCCGCTGCGCGCTTTCTGCGCAGCGACTGATCGCAGACGACCGGGGCCCGCCGCCGCCGCTCAGCCCGTGAACTGCGGCCGCACGGCCTTGCGCGGCCTGATCTTGACCCTGCTGCGATCACTGTGGATCACGCCTGCGGCGCTCGCAGACCCGTTCGAGCTGCCGGCTCCGCTCCCCGACGCGGGCCCGCCGTTGCTGCCGGCGGTGCCGGAGTTCACGACCGTGCCGCTCGCCGTCGCGCGGGTGCGCACCGTGAACGACACGCTCACACCCGGGGACACGGACGGGAGCCGGCAGAGCACCTGCCGGGTGCTCCGGCAGCGCCCGAGGACCTTCCTGAGGCCGGGCGCCGCGACGCCGCTGACGTTGACGAGCGCGAGGCGCCGCGGGATGCGGTCGAGGAGGTACAGCCCGCTGAAGAAGCCGCGGGAACGCACGCGGAACGTGATGCGGTAGGCGATCACCGACCCGACGGTGGCCGTCTGCCGGTCGGCGGTCTTCTCGACGGTTCCGCCCCCACCGCCGGACGGCTCGTCGGTGCATTCGCGCGTGGAATCCACATCGGACGTGGCGGTGCTGACCATGCCGCCCTCCGGGTGGATGCGCCAGGTGAGGCGCCGGCTGTTCGGCATCGAGCGGACGATGAACGCCGCCGCGACGTTCCCCGGCTCGAACACGACGGGCTGGCCGCGGTCCTCCGGCGCGGGGCTGAACGCGTTGCGTTCCCCGACGGGGATCGTCACGTTCTCGGTCTCGCGGCTCTCGTACCCGAAGGTCGCGTCATATGTCCCGTCGTCGTTGTGCTGCACGCACTGCACGAAGACGCCGATCTGTGTGAAAGCGGGCGGCTCGCCGCCGCACTTCTGTTGGAACAGTGCGCTCGCGGTCGCCGTGCGTGTGCCCTGGTAGGCGAGGGTCCAGACGAGCACCGTCGATGCGGCGATCCCCTTGACCGTGAACGCCTCCTGGGCGTTCCCGGCCTCGAACAGCGTCACCTGCCCGCGGTCTCTCGGGGCCGGGCTGAAGCGGTTGTTCTCCTCGGTCACCGGGATCTCCACCGGCTGGGCGTTGGGGTTGTCGTACCCGAACGTCGCGTCGTAGGTCCCGTCGGCGTGGTTCTGCACGCACTTGACGAAGATCCCGATGCCCTGGGCGGGCGGCGGCGGCTCGTCGCACTTGGTCTGGAACTCCGCGCTCGCATTCGCAGTGCGCGTGCGGTCGGACTTCAGCGTCCACTCGAGCTCGGTGGAGCCGGGCACCCCCTTGACCGTAAAGGCCTTCCCGACGCGCACGGGGAGGAACACCGTGCTCTGGCCGCGGTCCACGGGGGCGGGGCTGAAGGCGTTGTCGGCTCCGGCCGGGATCGCGACCGGAAGCGGCCCGGTGTTCTCGTATCCGAACGTCGCGTCGTACGTGCCGTCCGCGTGGTTCGTCACGCACGTCGCGAACACGGCGATGCCCGGGCGGCCGGGCGGAGGCTGCTCGCATGCCGGCGACGTCGCGGTCGCGGTGGCGCTGCTCGTCCGCCCGTCGAAGGTCACGGTCCATGTCAGCGGTCCGGTCACTCCCGCGACGGTGAACGCCTCCTGGACGCGGCCCGGTGCAAAAGTGGTCGTCTGCCCGCGGTCCTGCGCGCCGGGCGCCATCAGATTGGCCGCTCCGACGGGAATCGTCCGCTCCACGGTGTTCTCGCTCTCGTACCCGAAGCGCGCCGTGAAGCTGCCGTCAGCGCCCGCGATCACGCAGTCCACGAAGACGTCGATCGGCTCCTGGGTGGGAGGGGCGACGCAGCCGTTCTCCCAGATCGCCTGGCCCGCCGCGTCCCAGTTCTGTCCCGGGAAGTTCTTCGTGTCCTTGCCGTCCTTGTAGGTGAACGGCGGGATGATGTCGAGCGGGTGGTTCTTCGCATGCCCGTTGATCGCGGCCTCGACGGCGACGTTGATGCGCACGTACTGCGGGCCGCCCTCCTTGTGGCAGAGCGTCACCTTCTTGACCGGCTCGTCGTCCGACGCGGCACGCGCGCCCGGAGCGGTCACAGCGGCGAGCGAGAGCATCGCGACGAGACACAGCGATGCGACGGCCGGGAGGCGGAGCATCGCGCGGACGCTACAACCGTCCACACCCCGGAGCGACGGGAGTCGCACGCCCGCGCCGCCCATCTCGGCAGGCCCGCCGCTCGGCGCGTTCGAGGCGCGCAGGCGGCGTTGCACCCGTACCGCCGCGCCGCGATCCGGAGCCACGTAGCCTCGGTGCATGAGGCGTGCGCTCCCACTCATGCTCGTGGTCCTCGCCGTCACCGCGGCGCCCGCGGCCGCCGCGTTCCCGGGTACGCCCGGGCGCATCGTCTTCTCCTCCGGTGGCGACCTGCACACCGCGCTCCCGGGGTCGCCGGCTGTGCAGGACCTCACCACCACGCCCGGAGTCGAGGAGGCGCAGGCGGCCTGGTCGCCCGACGGCTCCCGCGTCGCGTTCCGCGTCGGGACCGCCGGCACGAGCGACGTGCTGCAGATCGCGGTGATGAACGCCGACGGCGGCGGGCGCACGATCGTGACGAGCGGCGACCACCACAGCACCCAGCCCACGTGGTCGCCGGACGGCCGGCAGATCGTCTTCCGGCGCAGCGTCCCGGGCGTGAATCTCAGCGGGGACGTGTGGATCATGGGCGCCGACGGCTCCGCGCCGCGACCGCTGCTCACCCTGCCCGGCGACGAGCGCTACCCGTCGCTGTCCCCGGACGGCGGGAAGCTGGCGTTCACGACACATGCGTCGGCCGGGGACGACGTCGAGATCGCCGTCGCCGGCTCCGACGGCTCCGGCCCGACGGCCGTCACCGACAACGCGGTGTTCGACTCCGCACCGTCCTGGTCACCGGACGGGCGCCGCATCGCGTTCGAGCGCGGCCCGGCCGGCGACGACCCGGGCAACGACGTCTGGTCGATGGCGGCGGACGGCGGCGACCAGCGTCAGCTCACGACGACCGCCGGTCTCGACGAGGGCCCGGGCTGGTCACCGGACGGGTCGCGCATCGTGTTCACGAGCACGCGCGCCGGCACCAGCGACATCTGGACGATGGACGCGAGCGGCGGCGACCAGCAGCCGCTGACGACGCTGCCCGGCAAGGAGGAGTCGCCCGACTGGCAGGCGCTCCCGGTGACGCCGCCCACACCGGCGGTCCCGTCGTCGCCCGTGGTCCCGGGGACCCCGAGCACGCTCTCCGCCCCGAAGCTCTCGCTGCGGCTCACGCCCGGACAGAGCCTGCGGACGCTCGCTGCGCCGCGGGCTCGTCGTCTCGCTCACGATGCTCGCGGGCGTGCACGGCCGACGCCCGGCTGCTGCTCGCGGTCGAACGTGGCGCCCGCTCACGATCGGCCACACGACCCGGCGCCTGCGCGCGGGCACGACCACGAAGCTCACGATCAGGCTCTCCTCGCGCACACGGCACCGCCTCGCCGCCGGCAGGCGCGTCGCGCTGACCCTCAAGGTCACGGCGACCGACCAGGGCCGCAAGCGGACAGCGCAGCGCAGCCTGGCACTCACGCGCACGGGCGCCAGGCTGCGCGGGTGACGCGCCGGGCGCCGTCGGGTACGGTCGCTCGCCGATGCCCACGCTCGCTGACCTGCACCGCCGCAGCCTCGAGGATCCCGACGGCTTCTGGCTCGAGCGGGCGGCGGCCATCGACTGGACGCGGGCACCGACACGGGCACTCGACGACGACGCCGCGCCGATCTACCGCTGGTTCCCCGACGGGGAGCTGAACACCTCCTACAACGCGCTCGACCGGCACGTGGCCGCCGGGCATGGTGATCGCTCGGCGCTGATCTACGACAGCCCGGTCACGGGAACGCAGCAGACGTTCACGTACGCCGAGCTGCTCGACCGCACCGCGCGGATGGCCGGGGCGCTCCGCGGCCTCGGCGTCGGTCGCGGCGACCGGGTCGTCCTCTACATGCCGATGGTCCCCGAGGCCGTGGTCGGGCATGCTCGCCTGCGCCCGGCTCGGCGCCGTGCACTCGGTCGTGTTCGGCGGCTTCGCCCCGCACGAGCTCGCGATCCGCATCGACGACGCGCGGCCGACCGTCGTGCTGTCGGCCTCCTGCGGGATCGAGGGGCAGAAGGTCATCCCGTACAAGCCGCTGCTCGACCATGCGCTCGAGCTCGCGACCCACGCGCCCGAGCACTGCGTGATCCTCGCGCGCGACCAGGCGCACGCGCCGCTCACGCCCGGCCTGGACCACGACTGGGCGACGCTCGAGGCCGGCGGCGAGCCGGTCGAGGCCGTGCCGCTCGCGGCCACCGACCCGCTCTACGTCCTCTACACGAGCGGCACGACCGGCCGGCCGAAGGGGGTCGTGCGCGACAACGGCGGGCACGCGGTGGCGCTGCGCTGGTCGATGGACGCGGTCTACGACACCGCTCCCGGCGAGGTCTTCTGGGCCGCGTCCGACGTCGGCTGGGTCGTCGGCCACTCCTACATCGTCTACGCGCCGCTGCTGCAGGGCGCGACGACCGTGCTCTACGAGGGCAAGCCCGTCGGGACGCCCGACCCGGGCGCGTTCTGGCGCGTCGTCGCCGAGCACCGGGTGACGACGCTCTTCACCGCGCCGACCGCCCTGCGCGCGATCCGCAAGGAGGATCCGGAGGCCGACCACCTGGCCCGTCACGACGTCTCGTCGCTGCGCGCGCTGTTCCTCGCCGGCGAGCGCCTGGACCCCGACACCTACCACTGGGCCAAGCGCATCCTCGGCGGGCGCCCGGTCGTGGACCACTGGTGGCAGACGGAGACCGGCTGGCCGATCGCCGCGAACTGCCTGGGCATCGAGGCGCTCCCGGAGAAGCCGGGCTCGCCGACGCGGCCGGTCCCGGGCTACGACGTGCGCGTGCACGACGGCGACGGCGCGGACGTCGCCGCAGGTGTCACCGGCGCGATCGCGATCCGGCTGCCGCTGCCGCCCGGCACGCTCGCGACGCTGTGGCAGGACGACGAGCGCTTCGTCTCCTCGTACCTCACGACCCACCCCGGGCACTACGTCACGGGGGACGGCGGCGCGTTCGACGAGGACGGCTACCTCTACGTCATGGGGCGCATCGACGACGTCATCAACGTCGCCGGCCACCGGCTCTCCACGGGGGAGATGGAGGAGATCGTCGCGGCGCACCCCGACGTCGCGGAGTGCGCCGTGATCGGCGTCCCCGACGAGCTGCGCGGGCAGCTGCCGTTCGGCCTCGTCGTCCTCAAGGACGGCGCGGACCGTGACGCACAGGAGCTCGAGGCCGAGCTCGTCGCGCTGGTCCGCGAGGAGATCGGCGCCGTCGCCTGCTTCCGCACCGCGCGCGTCGTCGCCCGGCTGCCGAAGACCCGCTCGGGGAAGATCCTGCGCAAGACGCTGCGCGAGATCGCCGCGGGCGAGGATCCGCCGGTGCCCTCGACGATCGACGACCCCGTCGTGCTCGAGGAGCTCACGCCGGTCGTGCGGCGCGAGGCCTGATCGGGATGGGACGACCGGACCGGCGCGGCGGACGCGGCGACAGGCCTCGCACCGACGACACCAACTGGTCGCCCCGGGACGACCTGCGCTGGTACGCCGACCAGGTGCGCGGCGTCGGCCTGATGGCGAAGCTCCCGTTCACGATCCCGCGGGACATGATCCGCGAGCTGCGCAAGGGCGACGGCCCCAGCGACGGCGGGATCCCGCCCGGCGACCCCGTACTCGCGCCCATCGACGGGGTGACGTTCGACATCTGGCTCGAGGCGACCGCCCAGATCGCGCACCGCCGGGTCCCCACCGAGGGGCGCGACGACGTCGCGACGAGCCTCGGCGCCCCCGCCGGGGCGTGGGCCGGCGCGGAGGCCTCGTGGCAGGCGCGGCAGGGGCGCGACCCGCGGCTCGTCGAGCGGTTCTCCACGAACCTGGTCGCCCGCCTGGGCGAGCTGCAGCGCGAGAACCCGTCGCGGACGTAGTCCGTCAGTCGCCGGCCCGAGAGCGCGAGAACCAGCCGATCAGCGCCCCGCCGAGGAGCCCGACCTCGGGCGCGAGCGGGACGGCCGTGGTCACGCTGACGACGATCCCGAGCACGAGCCCCGCGACCGCGCCGATCGTCGCAGCGACGCCCGCGCTCATCGCCTACACGTGGTCGACGAACAGGTCGACCTGCGGCGTGCCGCCGGCGACGTACCCGTACGCGTCGAAGTCGGTGACGCCCTCCTCGGCCAGGACGTCCTCGCAGAGGTACGTGTTGCCGGTGCACTCGCGGCTCGGCCGCGTGATCACCGCGTAGGCGGCGTCGGCGTACAGCTCCGGCTTGCGCGACTTCTCCATCGCCGCCTCGCCGCCGAGCAGGTTCTGCACCGCCGCGGTCGCGATCAGCGTGCGCGGCCAGAGCGCGTTCGACGCGATGCCGGCGTCCTTGAACTCGACGGCGAACCCGAGCGCGCAGAGGCTCATCCCGTACTTGGCGAGCGTGTAGGCGACGTGCGGCGCGAGCCAGCGGTCCTCGATCCCGATCGGCGGCGAGAGCGTGAGGATGTGCGGGTTCTCCGCCTTGCGCAGGTGCGGAACGCACGCGCGCGTGACCGCGAACGTCCCGCGGACGTTGATGTCCTGCATGAGGTCGTAGCGCTTCATGTCGAGGTCCTCGGTGCCGGACAGGTTGATCGCCGAGGCGTTGTTCACGCAGACGTCGATCCCGCCGAAGCGCTCGACGGCCTGGGCGACGGCCGCGTCGACCTGCGCGTCGTCGCGGATGTCGCCGACGATCGGCAGCGCCTTCCCGCCCGCCGCCTCGATCTGCTCGGCGGCGGTGTAGACGGTTCCCTCGAGCTTGGGGTGCGGCTCGGCGGTCTTCGCGATCAGCGCGACGTTCGCGCCGTCGCGGGCGGCGCGCAGGGCGATCGCGAGGCCGATGCCGCGGCTCGCGCCCGAGATGAACAGGGTCTTTCCGGAGAGGCTCATGCCGGGCAGCATGCCGCAGAACGGCCGACGGCCGGGCGCACGTGGCGCCCGGCCGTCGCCGGCTGCGAGTCGAACGGCTGCTACTGCAGCGTCATGTTCGGCTCGCCGCTCGCGTTCAGCCCGTTGGCCGTCCGCGTGCAGGTGCCGCCGCGCGGCGTGCCCGCCGTTGTAGGCCTGGCGCACGCAGTTGCGGATCGCCTTCTCGCCCCACCAGTTCGGGTGCAGGGACTCCTGGATGAAGTACGGCCCGAACACCGTGGACACCGTGCGGATCTGCGCGATCCACTCGCTCTTGTCCACCGCGCCGGCGCTCTGCCAGGTCGCGAGTCCCTTCTCCTCGAGCAGGCCGACCGTGTTCTCGCAGAGCCGGCGGCCGTTCATCGTGGCCTGGAGCTCCATGATCTTCACGTTCGTCAGGCCCGTCTGCGCGGCAGCGTTCTTCACCGCGTTGTTGATCGTCGGCAGCGCCGTGTTGTTGGCCCAGTTCGCGTCGTTGTTCCAGAAGCCGCAGCCGCCGGTGTTCTGGCGGGTGTAGCCGGACTCGCTGTAGCGGAAGCCCGAGCCGCCGGGGAGCGGCGACGGGTAGTCCTGCACGACGATCGCGTACTGCGAGGTCGAGTAGCCGGCGTTCGTCATGGCCGTGCGGATGTTCAGGATCCCGTTCTTGATGAGCGTCGTCTTGGCGGTGACGTTCGCCGTGGTGAAGTTCGACGTCACCGACGAGTCGTCGTTGCAGTAGTTCTTCCACCACGACGGGGACGTCAGCCAGTTGGTGACGCACGTCTGGACGATCGAGGCGAAGTTGAAGTCGTTGCCGCCGATCGACAGGTTGATCATCTTCACGTTGTGCGTCGCGGCGTAGGACTGCAGCGCCAGCGCCTGGCCCTGCCCGGCCGAGCCGTTGTAGAAGTCCAGCCCGGGCTTGAAGTCGCTGCCCGCGACCGTCCCGACCTTGGCGCCCGAGCACGCGAGGTTCTTGCTCGCGATGCCGCCGCCGATGTGGACCTCCGCCGCCGTCGAGCGGTGACAGCCGGCGATCGCCTCGGACGAGCCGGCGTCGTTGTAGGCGCCGGACCCGCCGGCGTCGGTGTTGTTGGAGCTGCCGTTGGTGTTGCCCGCCCAGCGGCCGGCCTCGCCGGAGATGTACGAGTCGCCGACGCTGACGACCGTCGGGGTCCCGACACCGGGTCCGTCGGCGAACGCCGGAACGGCGAGTGCCGTCGACATGAGCAGGGCGCCGAGCACCGCGAGCGATGCGTGGCCTGACCGGCGCGCGCCATGGCGCGCCCTCGAGCTGTGATTCATCACGTCTCCTCCCAGAGCGTGTACGAGAGAGGCGACGCCGGACCGCCGCCAGGACGGACGCCACCCTCTCCGATCGCTCGGACGTCCGTCAAGGAACGGTTCCCGTTTGCGCATGGACCGGCTCGCGGAGTACCGTCACCGGTGAGGTGCGGAGGTCCATGCGCAACAGTCGCCACGGAACGGCGCTCGCCATCATGGCCGCGCTGCTGCTCGCCGTCCCCGCGACGGCGTCCGCGGCGGGCGACCTGACCTCGTACATCACGTCCGTCTCGCCGGCGCAGAACGCGAAGCTCGCGTTCGCGTCCAAGCCCGAGTTCCAGGTCATCTCGACCTGCAAGGGCATGGCCCTGGTCGGGTACATCAGCCGCGCGGCGACGCTCGACGGTGAGAGCGCGTTCCTCGGCAGCGACCTGCAGGACCAGTTCCCGATGGCCGAGGTGACCTTCGGCTCCGGCGTCTACTCGGGCAACCCGCAGGGCACGTGGCTCCAGCAGGCCGGCGAGTACTACTGGCAGGTGCGCGCCGCGAGCGCCCAGTGCGCGGGCGAGCCCGCGATCGCCTGGGCCTCACAGCCGGTGGGCATCCAGGTCCTCGGCTCGACGGCCGACTCCGGCACGATCGACGTCACCGAGCAGGACAACGGCGAGCTGCTGACGATCACCCAGGCGCGCGAGACGATCGCGCCCGCGGTGCTGAAGGCGAAGAAGCGCGCGGCACGCGGCCTCAAGCGCACCTGCACGCGGCGCGGCTCCGGCAGCATCCTCGCCGTCATCTGCACGGCGTCCTGGAACGACCGCAAGAAGTACAGCTACAACGGCTCGTGGCGCATGGCGCTGAACGACGACGGCACGGTGGCGGCGACGTTCAACGGCCGGCGCGCGCTGCTCACGTGCGTCAAGCGCAAGCGGTCGAAGAAGCAGTCGGTGAAGGCGTGCTTCAAGAAGCACAAGTTCGCCGTCACCGTCAGCTGACGGGCGGCGTCAGATCGAGCGCATCATCCCGCCGTCGACCGCGAGGGCGACGCCGGTGATGTATCCCGCCTGCGCCGAGCAGAGGAACGCGGCGGCGGCCGCGAACTCCTCCGGGCTGCCGAGACGGCGGGCCGGGATCTCCTGGATCGCGACCTCGTCGGCCGTCTCCCGGGACCCGTACAGCTCGTAGAGCCGGTCGGTCGAGATGCGACCGGGCAGCAGGGTGTTGAGCGTGACGCCGTCCGCGGCGACCTGGCGCGCGATCGTCTTGAACGACGCGAGCGTCGCGGCGCGGTTGGCGTTGCTGAGCACGAGGTTGGGGATCGGCTCGCGCACCGCGACCGAGCTCACGTTGATGATCCGGCCCCAGAGACGCTTGCGCATGCTGGGGATGACGGCCTCGACGAAGCCCATCGGCGCGAGGACCAGCGCGTCGTAGGCGGCCTGCCACTGCTCGCGCGTGAAGCCGAGCGCGTCCGGGTCGCCGGGCGGCCCGCCGGTGTTCGTGACGAGGATGTCGATCGGGCCGACGTAGTGCTCGACCTCGTGGATGAGGATCGGGATGCCGTCGAGGTTCGTGCTGTCGTGCACGAGGCCGGTCGCCCCGATCTGCTTGGCGGCGGCCTGCACGCGGTCCTCGTCGCGCGAGGTGATCGCGACCTTCACGCCCTCGGCCACGAGGGCCTGAGCGATCGCGAACCCGAGGCCCTTCGATGCGCCCGTGACGAGCGCGACGCGTCCCTGGAGGCCGAGATCCATCAGGCGGTCCTCGCCGTCAGGTCGTCCGCACCGGGGCGCCCGCACCAGAGGGCGAACAGCACGATCGCCATGGCGGCGCCGAGCCAGTGCAGGCCCAGCAGCGTCGCGATCGCGCTCGGGATGCCGGCGAGCGCGGCGCCGAGCAGCGTCCCGGGCAGCGGCAGCTTCAGGACCAGCGCCGTCACCGTCGCGGCGAGCAGCCAGGCCGCCGGTCCGACGAGCCAGCCCCAGTCCTCGAAGAACGCGTGACTCAGCGCCAGGCCGGTCGCGAGACCCAGGACGAGAACACCGGCGGCCTGGACGAGCGCCGCCCGCATCGCAAGATTCGTGTCGATCCGCATCGGTCTGGAGCCTACCCGTGCGGCCGTGCGATCATCGCCGCGCGGGCGCTTAGCTCAGCTGGTCAGAGCGCCGCCTTTACACGGCGGAGGTCCTCGGTTCGAGCCCGAGAGTGCCCACTCACTCCTCACTCGACGGCGGGCTCGCCCACGGCGGGCTCGGGCTGCTCCAGCGCGTTGAAGACGGCCCAGCCGACGGCGACCATCGGGACGGCGAGGAACGCGCCGACGATCCCGAGGAGCTGCGAGCCGACGATGACCGAGGTCAGCGTGACGATCGGGTGCAGGTTCACCGTCTGCTGGTAGACGAGCGGCGTCACGAACATGCTGTCGAGCTGCTGGGCGATGAGGATGACCGCCGCCATGGCGAGCGCGGCGCCCGAGCCCTGCGCGCCCAGGGTCACGAGGACGATCACGATGCCGGAGACCCACGCTCCGAGGATCGGGATGAAGAGCGAGACGAAGCTCAGCAGCGCGAGCGTGCCCGCCTGCGGCGTGCCGATCACGAGCATGCCGATCGTGATCACCGTCGTGTCGATCAGCGCGACGAGTGCGACGCCGCGGATATAGCCGCTCGCGGCGCCCCAGGCCACCGCGCCCGCCGTCGCGACGCGCTCGCGGCGATCGGCGCTGAAGCGCTCGGTGATCCACGTCCACACCGCGTCGCCGCCGGTGAGGAGATAGAGCAGGAACACGATCATCAGCAGCGCGCCGCTGACCAGCTGGGCGGCGAGTGAGAGCCCACCGAGGAGACCGCTCACCAGGCCGTCGGCCGCGTCCTTCGCGGCGGGGAGGACGCCCTTCAGGAAGTCGCGGATCGCCGTCTCGTGCTCGCTGACCCAGCTGTTGTTGGACTGCAGCCAGGCGACGACCTCGTCCGCGCCCTCGCTGATGTCCTCGCCGACACCGGTCAGGTTGCCGAACAGCGCGTCCGCGAACAGCCACGCGAGCCCCGCCATGATCACGACGACGCCGATCATGCTCGCCGCGATCGCCAGGCCGCGCGGGACACCGCGGCGATTCGCCCAGCCGACGAGCGGCACCAGTTGCGTGCTGATGAGCGCCGCCACGATCAGCGGGACCGTCGCCGTGCGGGCGTACCAGACGACGCTGCCGACGAGCAGGATCCCGGCAGCGATCAGCAGCGCCTTCGCGCTCCACCGCGCCATCTGGGTGCCGGCGGCGGCGCGAGGCTGGGCGGACACGGACATGAGAGCCCTCCTTCGACGGGCGTGGTGCCAGCCCTCCCGGGCCAGGTGTTTCACGCACCGGAGTCCGGACAGACGATGCGGGAGGGAATGTGCGCAACTTTGCGCAACTCTTCGTACCCTCTGTTGTGCGTTGTCGGCGTCCACCCCCCGGGACACGGCGATGCGGTGTTCCCCTGTATGGCGCACGGCGTGCCAGTGCACGCCCAGTGGTCCAGGTCGTCGTACCCGTAGCCGATGCTTCCCCCCGTGTCGACTTCTCCCCAGCGCGCCTGGGCCCATCGGGCCCGGTTGCTGCCTGCGCTCCTGGCGGGGCTCTGCGCGCTGCTCGTGCTCGCCGCGCCGGCGCTCGCGATCCGCACGATGCGCGGGACGCCGGGCCCCGACCGGCTGACTGCGCGTGGCGGGCAGATCCACCACGCCTACGGGGACGGCGGCGGCGACCGCGTGTTCGGCGGCCCGGCAGCCGACCGGCTGTTCGGTGAGGAGGGTCCCGACGTGGTCTCCGGCCGCGGCGGTGACGATCTCGTGGACGGCGGGAGCGGCGATGACCACCTCCTCGGCGGCCGCGGCCGCGACACGATCGCGGCCGGGTTCGGCCATGACCGCGTCGCGGGCGGCCTGGGCGGCGACACGCTCGACGGCGGCCCGGCGAGCGACCGGATCTCCGGCGGCCCGGGGAACGATGTGATCCACGGCGGCTCGGCGAACGATGTGATCAGTGGTGGCCCCGGTGACGACGAGATCTTCAGCGACAGTGGCGGCGACGTCATCCGCGCCGGATCGGGCGATGACGTGGTCCGCGTGAACAACGGCACCGCCGTCCGGCGCGTCGACTGCGGGCCGGGCGAGGACACGATCTACATCAACCCGCGCAGTGAGCGCGGGGGGATCTCGAACAGCCAGGCGCTGCGTGCCCGGCGCATCCGCCGCTGCGAGCACGTCATCAGGCAGGCCGCCGCCGCGCCGCCCCCGACGCGCGGCGTCAAGCGCTACGCGGGCCCGAGCGGCGCGCTGCTCGAGGGCACCGAGCGCAACGACAATCTCCTGGGCGGCCGCGGCGCCGACACGATCCTCGGCCGTGGAGGAGACGACGTGATCTGGGGCAACCGCCTGCGGCGCGGCGCGACCCCGGGCGCGGACACGCTGATCGGCGGCGAGGGCGTGGACACGATCTTCGGCAGTCGCGGCCCGTTCAACCGGATCGAGGGCGGCCCCGGCGACGACCGCCTGCAGGGGGGTCCGCGCGCCAACACCATCGACGCGGGCGACGGCGCGGACCGTGTTCGCCTGACCGGTCGCGGCCCCAATGTCGTCGACGCGGGACCCGGTGACGACGAGATCCGCGCCTACGCGTCGGGATCGGCGTCCGTGAACTGCGGGCCCGGGCGTGATCTCGTCCGCATCGGCTTCAACCGCCGGGTCACCACGACGGGCTGCGAGCGCGTCACCAAGCGGTACCGATGAACGTCCAGAGGCGGCGTCGCCCCCAAGGGCGATCCGTCCGTCTACCGGCGAATTTCCGCCGTTCCCCGCGTATCGTGGAAGGGCGAATGACGACACGGATGTCCTTGAACTCCCGCGCACTCTGGTGTGCGGGAAACGTGGTTGCGGCGGCGCTCGTCCCGCCGGCGTCCGTGATCGCCGACGCGGCGCAGCCCGCGGCCGTCGCGCCGGTCCGGATCACCGCCGCCGATCGCGCCTTCACGGACACCCAGGGCCAGCGATGGACGCCCGCCGGGTCGCGCCTGGACGGGACGCGCCGGACGACCGCCCGGCCCATCCCCTCGCTCTACTGGACGCCCGCGCTCTACCGGACCGCCGCGGTCGGATCGCGTCGTGCGCGGATCCGGGTTCCCGCCGCCGGTCGCTATGCGGTGACGCTGTACCTCGTCAACCCGGACGCCGAGCGCAGGACGCACGTCTTCGACGTCTCCAGCGTGCAGGCCAAGCCCGGCGGCCGTCGCACCGTCGTCAAGCGGCGACGCCTCACGGTCCCGGCCGCCGGGAAGGAGACCTTGCCGATCCAGAGTGCGATCGAGGTTCCCGTTCGCGGCCGCGACCTCGAGCTGCGATTCCACTCGGTCCGGCGCGCCGTCGTCGTCAGCGCGATCGAGGTGCAGCATCTCGGACCGCTGACCACGCCGCCCGTGCGACGCGTCTGGTCGGACAGCTTCGACGGTCCGGCGGGGGCGCCGCCGGATGCAGAGAAGTGGCAGATGCAGACGGGCGACGGGTGGGGCGGCCAGCACGCCGAGCTGCAGACGTACACCACCAACCCGGACAACATCTCCCAGAGCGGCGACGGCCGGCTGCTGATCACGGCGCGCCGCAGAGCCGACCGACCCGACGGCCGGTACGACTTCACCTCGGGGCGCATCGACACGCACGAGTACTTCGACCTGACCCGCACCCGCCTGAGCGTGCGGATGACGACCCCGGCCGGGCGCGGTCTGTGGCCGGCGTTCTGGTCCTGGTTCAACCGTGAGGACGTACCCACGCGCGGTGAGGTCGACGTCGCCGAGCTCGTCGGGCGCGAGCCCAGGAAGCTGTACGGCTTCGTGCACGGCGTGGTGCCCGGGTCACCGCCGTGGATCTACGAGAACGGGGCGGAGCTGCAGCACCCCGTGGCGCTGAGCGGCACGCCGCACACGTACGAGGTGCGCACGGAACCGGGCCTCGTGGAGTTCTGGTTCGACGGCCGCCAGTACGGCTCGGCCGCGCGCGCCGACCTGCCGCCGGGGGCGCCGTGGGTCATCCGGCCCGATCTGAAGTTCCGCCTGATCCTCAACCTCGCCGTCGGCAGCTGGGCCGGCCAGCCGGACAGCACGACGCCGCACGTCTCGCAGATGGCCGTCGAGGACGTCAGCGTCTGGCGCTGACGTCCCGCCGGTTCGAATCTCGCCGACCGGTCAGGCGAGCGCGTCGAGGGCGCGCCCCGGATCGGGGATCGCCGTGACGACGCCGTCGCCGTCGAGCAGCAGGAACCGGTCCAGGCACTTGAGGAAGGCCCGGTCGTGGGACACGGCGACGATCGTCCCCTCGAAGCCGTCCATCGCGCGTTCCAGCGCCTCGGAGGAGTCGATGTCGAGGTTGTCCGTCGGCTCGTCCAGCAGCAGCAGGTTGTGTCCCTCCACCTCGAGGCAGAGGATCTCCAGGCGCGCACGCTGTCCACCGGAGAGCGTCTCCGGCAGGCGCCGCGCGGCGTCCTGGAGCCCGTAGCGGGCGAGCGCGCCCATCGCGCGCTCGACGGTCCCGACGCGCTCGACGACGAGGTCCAGGAGCGGTGCGCCCTCCAGGTCCGCGCGTGACCCCAGCTGCGTGAAGAGCCCGGGCGAGACACGCGGACCGAGCACCATGCGCCCCTCGTGCGGGACGTCCTCGCCGGCGAGCAGACGCATGAGATGGGTCTTGCCGGTGCCGTTGGGCCCGATCAGGCCGACGCGCTCGCCGAAGTGGATCTCGTCCTCGAACGGCAGGACGAGCCCGTCGATCGCGACATCGTGGAGCGCCACGACGCGACGGGCGGAGTCGCCGCCGCGCAGACGCAGCCGGATCGCGTGGTCGACCACCGGCGCGGGCGGTGGCCCCTCGTCGACCCAGCGGCGCCACCGGCTCTCCATCGCGTCGGCGCGCTTGGCCCAGTCGGTGGAGTACTTCGCGCGCTCCTTGAAGATGCGGACGAGCTCACGCAGCCGGCGCTCCTCGTCGTTCCAGCGCTGGAGGCGGTCGCCCATCAGCTGACGGCGATGCTCGCGTGCCTCGGGATAGGTGGCGTAGGAGCCGCCGTGGACCCAGACGCCGTCGCCTTCGAGCGTGACGATGGTGTCGCACGCGGCGCTCAGCAGCATGCGGTCGTGGCTGATCAGCAGCACGGTCTTCTTCGTCGCCGCGATCCGCTGCTCCAGGGCCTGCTTGGCGGGCACGTCGAGGAAGTTGTCGGGCTCGTCGAGCAGCAGGATCTCCGCGTCGGAGCGAAAGAGCGCCTCGAGCACCAGCTGCTTGCGCTCGCCGCCGGAGAGCGTCACCGCGTCGCGGTCGCCGACCTCGGCGAGGCCGCCCCCGACGATCCGTCGGCACGCCGCGTCCCACACGCCCTCGAGCGTGTAGCCGCCGAGCTCCGACCAGTCGCCGATCGCCTCGCCGAGCCGCACCCCGGCGTGCTCGTCTCCGGCGTCCAGGTCGCGCTCGGCCGCGAGCATCGCGCGCCCGGCCTCCGCGACGCGGGCGGGAGCGGAGGTCAGCAGCAGTTCGCGCACGGAGCCCCCGCCGGTCCCGACGTCCTGCGCCATGTAGAGCACGCGGCCGTCGAGCGTGATCGCGCCGTCGAGCGGGTCGAGCAGTCCTGCGGCGATCCGCATGAGCGTCGTCTTGCCCGCACCGTTGGCCCCGACGAGCCCCGCGTGGCGCCCGTCGGTCACCCGGAACGAGACCCCGGAGAAGAGCAGATCCCCGCCGGGATGGGCGTAGGAGAGGTCGCTGACGGCGATCGCGGCCATGGCCGCGAGCGTAGCCCGGGTTGACGGGGGCGTGCGCGCGCTGAGAGGGTCGGCGATGCACAACGGTCAAATCGGTCCTTATTCACGGAGGAGGAAGTCCCAATGGTGTTCAAGTCTCGGCGTGCGCAACGGCGCGCGCTGCTGGCGGTGGCGCTCTGCGCAGGCGCGGTCGGCGTCGTGCCTGCCGCCGCGCAGGCGAGCGGGAGCAGCAATCTCGCGCTGCCGAAGGTCATGACCCGCAACCTGTACCTGGGTGCGGATCTCAATCCGACGCTCGCAGCCCTCGGCTGCAGCCCCGCGCCGTACTGCACGCTGCAGGCCAACCAGGGCATCTGGAACCAGGTCGTGGCGACGAACTTCCCGGAGCGCGCCAAGCGCCTCGCGAAGGAGATCGACGACGACGATCCGTACGTCATCGGCCTGCAGGAGGTCGCGCTGTGGCGCAGCGGGCCGGTCAACGGCGTGAAGGACGCGACCGACGTCGAGTACGACTTCCTCGCGATCCTGCTGAGCGAGCTCAGCGCGCGCGGCAACAAGTACAAGGCGATCGTCACGCAGGAGGAGGCCGACATCGAGAGCCCGGCCGCAAGCCCGCCCACGTTCGCCGACGCGAAGGACCGTCGCCTGACGATGCGTGACGTCATCCTCGTGCGCACCGACCTGCCGAAGTTCCTCGTGTCGTTCTCCAACCCGCAGAGCGCGAACTACGCGAATTACATCTCGGTCCCGACCGGCTCGACGTACGGCGCGATCGACTTCAAGCGCGGCTGGACGTCGGTGGACATCAAGATCCTCGGACACCCGGTGGCGCGGTTCGCCAACACGCACCTGGAGTCGGCCGCGAGCGGCTACCGCCAGCTGCAGGCGGGCGAGCTCGTCGGGCCCACGGGTCCGCTGGCCAACCCGAACCTCGCCGCGATCCTCGTGGGCGACCTGAACTCGGACCCGAGCATCCCGTTCGGCGGCAATCCCGCCTCGCCGGTGTCCGACGGCAACGCCTACAACATCATCGCGAGCGCCGGGTTCGTCGGCTCGGGCAACACGACCAACACGTTCGGTCACAACGCGTTCGTGAACGAGTTCCCGTCGAACGTGTTCGACGAGCGGATCGACCACGTTCTGACGCGTCCCGGCTTCGGCCACCTGACGAACAAGATCGTCGGCATCGATCCGGCCAACCGGACTCCGGGCGGCCTGTGGCCGTCGGACCACGCCGGCCTGATCGTCGGCATCGGCTAGCGCCGAGGCGACAAGACGCTGGTGCGGGGCCCCCGATCGGGGGCCCCGCGTCGTTCTGCGACGGTCCGCCGAGGCAGAAATCACGAATCCCGACCGGGATTTGTATATTTCCGGGTATGGAACCCGCCTCCACGGAGCCCCGTCCCACCGGCCGCGCCGGATCGCTGACGAACCCCGAGGTCGTCGAGGACGTCCCGGGCCACATCATCCCGATCCTCGAGCGCGAGTTCGACGACTTCGACAGCGAGGCCGGGAAGTTCCTCGACGGGCAGACGCCCGAGACCGAGTTCATCGGCTTCCGCCTCAAGCAGGGCGTCTACGGCCAGCGCCAGGCAAACGTCCAGATGGTGCGCGTGAAGCTCCCGTTCGGCGGGATCACGCCGGACCAGATGGACACGTTCGCCGACGTCACCGAGCGCTACGCACCGCTCAACAAGTCGCACATCACGACGCGGCAGAACATCCAGATCCATCACATCCCGCTCGACCAGATGGCGAAGCTCATCCGTGAGATCTCCGCCTCCGGCCTCAGCTCGCGCGAGGGCTGCGGCAACACCGTCCGCAACGTCACGGCGGACCCGCTCGCCGGCGTCTGCGAGGACGAGGTCTTCGACCCGACGCCCTACGTCGGCGCCTACGTGCGCTACTTCGTCCGGCACCCCACGACGCAGCTGATGCCGCGCAAGGTCAAGACCGCCTTCGACGGCACGGCGAGCGAGCGCGCGATCTCGGGGATCCACGACATCGCCTTCCTCGCGCGCGAGCGCGACGGCGTGCGCGGGTTCGAGGTGCGGCTCGGCGGCGGCACGTCGATCATGCCGCGCGTCGCCCCGACGCTCGTGGACTTCGCCCGCGCCGACGACGGCGAGTACCTGAAGATCGCCGAGGCCTGCTTCCGCATCTTCGACCGCCAGGACTGGCTGCGCGTGAACCGCGCCCGCGCCCGCATCAAGGTGCTCGTCGACCGCGACGGCATCGACGCCGTCCGCGCGATGGTCGAGGAGGAGCTGCAGGGCGACTGGGTCGCCGAGCGCGACTTCACCCCCGACCTGTTCGAGTACGACGAGGCGCCCGACGCGCCCGGCCCGTACACCGGCGGCGCGAGCCCCAACGGCGATCGCAGCGACTTCGACCGCTTCGTCGACGGCGAACGTCGTGTCGCAGAAGCAGGCCGGCTTCTCCGCCGTCACCGTCAAGATCACGCGCGGCGACCTGAGCCCGGAGCAGTTCCGCGGCCTCGGGCAGATCATGCGCGAGTTCACCGGCGGCCACGCGCGCACGACCGTGCAGCAGAACCTCGTGCTGCGCTGGGTGCGCGACGAGGCGATCTACGACGTCTGGCAGCGCCTGAGCGCGCTCGGCCTCGGCGACGCCGGGGCGGACGAGATCACCGACGTCGTGAGCTGCCCCGGAACCGACAGCTGCAAGCTCGGCATCACCGCGTCGATGGGCCTCAACAAGGCGATCCAGGAGCGCGTCGAGTCACTGGCGATCACCGATCCGCTGGCACGCCGCATCCACATCAAGATGAGCGGCTGCCCGAACGGGTGCAGCCAGCACCACATCGCGAACATCGGGTTCTACGGCGCGTCGATCAAGGTCGGCGACCACACGATCCCCGCGTACGTCGCCCACATCGGCGGGCGCTACGAGGGCGGCGAGATCGCGATGGGCACGCGGCTGAAGGTGCGCCTGCCGGCCAAGCGCGTGCCGGACGCCGTCGAGCGCTGGATCGCGTCCTACCTCGAGACCCGCGAGGGCGACGAGCCGTTCAACGGCTGGGCGGACCGCATCGGCTCCACGGCGTTCGAGGATCAGGTGCGCGACCTCGCGCTGCCGGTCGAGTTCGGGATCGAGACGATGAACATGTTCATCGACTGGAACCGTTCCGGGCCGTTCGAGGTCATCCGCGGCGAAGGCGAGTGCGCGGTCTGAAGCCGGCAGGGCCGATGTATCCCTGAGCGGGAGTCGCGCGTCTGTCCTGTGCAGACCCCGATCCCCACGCACAGGAGTACGTCATGAAGCACAACACCGGAAACGCCGACCGCATCGTCCGCGTCATCCTCGCCATCGTCTTCGCCGTCGCCGGCATCGCCCTGGGCGGCGCCGTCGGCATCATCTGCTTCGTCCTCGCGGCCGTGATGCTCGTGACCGCCGCCGTGGGCTTCTGCCCGCTGTACACGCTCGTGGGTGCCAACACGTGCAAGGCGCCGGGTGCCGGGACCGCGTGAGCCGTAGGCTCCGCGGCTCGTGACGGACGGCGATCGGGGACATGATGCGCAGCAGGGCCTCGACCCCGGACGGCTCGAGGCCCTCGCCGTGTCCGAGGGCCCGTCGCTCTACCGGATGGCGCGGTCGCTCGTGCGCGACGACGATCGCGCCAACGACCTCGTCCAGCAGACGTTCCTGCGCGCGCTCGAGCGCGGCGAGCAGTACCGCGGTGACGGCGACCCGGCGGCCTGGCTGCGGCGGATCCTCTGGCGGCTCTCGCTGGACCAGGTGCGCCGCGGCGGCCGCGAGCTGCCGGTCGAGGCCGTCGAGGAGCGCTGGGCCGACGACGCCTACACCGTCGATGCCGAGCGCGTCGTCGAGCGGTCGGAGACCCGTCAGGAGCTGGAGGACGCGCTCATCCGGCTGCCGTACGCCTACCGGTCGGCGGTGGTCCTGCACGACGTCGAGGGCTGGACCGTGCAGCAGATCGCCGATGCGCTGGAGGTCGGCCTGCCGGCTGCCAAGCAGCGGCTGCGCCGCGGGCGGATGATGCTCGTGAGCGCGCTCGCCCACGGTCACGAGCGCCGCGAGGCGCTGCAGGGGGTGCCGCTGCGCTGCTGGGACGCGCGCCGCGAGGTCTCCGACTACATGAACGGCGAGCTCAGCCCCGCACAGCGGGCGGAGCTCGAGCGGCACCTGGGCTCCTGCCCGACCTGCCCACCTCTGTACGCGTCGCTGGTCGGCGTCCGCGCGTCGCTCGGCGGCCTGCGTGATCCCGACAGCGTCGTGCCACCGGACATCGGCGCGGCCGTCGCGCAGCGCCTCAGCCGGTGAAGCGCCGGTACGTCACGGCCAGGTCGTCCTGCCAGTCGCCGGGGGTCCGGGCGACCTGCCAGAGGCCGTCGAACGCCTCGCCCGCGAGGACCGCGGAGTAGCGCTGGTCGAACCCCGGAGCGTCGCGCCGCAGGCGCAGCACGCCGTCGTCGAGCGAGACGCCGTATGTCCGGCGCACGCCGCGCGAGTCGAAGTACTCCAGCACCAGCCCGTCACCGTCCTCGGGATGGCCGATGACGCCGATCGCGTCCGGGAACAGCTCGTGGTCGTTGCGCGAGCGCTGGATGAGGAACCGGCCGCCCTCGAGCCACTCGTACGACACGCTGCCCGGCACGACGCCGTCGAATTCGGGGTGGGTCGCCTCGGTCACCCACGTGCCGATCAGGGCGTCAAAGGGCTCGAGAGCGGGATCGCGGTCGGTCATGTCCACAGGGAAGCACTGCGGCGTCCTACCGTCGAGGCCTCGCGACATCCGTGGATAGGATCGCGCCATGGCCGATTCGCACACGAAATTCCTGCTGACCGAGGACCGGATCCCGACGCACTGGGTCAACCTCATGGCGGACCTGCCGGGTGAGCCGCTCCCGCCGCTGAACCCGCAGACCAAGGAGCCGGCCGGCCCGTCGGACCTCCTGGCGATCTTCCCCGAGTCGCTGATCCTCCAGGAGGTCTCCGCCGAGCCGGAGATCGAGATCCCCGACGAGGTGCGCGAGGCCTACAAGCTCTGGCGTCCGACCCCGCTCTTCCGCGCACGCCGCTTGGAGCGGGAGCTCGGGACGCCGGCACACATCTACTACAAGTACGAGGGCGTCTCCCCGGCCGGCTCGCACAAGCCGAACACCGCGATCCCGCAGGCGTACGAGAACGCGCGCGCGGGCATCCGCAAGATCACGACGGAGACGGGCGCGGGCCAGTGGGGCTCGTCGCTGGCCTTCGCATGTGGGATGTTCGGCCTGGAGTGCGAGGTCTTCATGGTCGGCTCGTCGTACGACCAGAAGCCCTACCGCCGGTCGATGATGGAGACCTGGGGCGCGACCGTGCACCGCTCGCCCTCCCAGCTGACGGACTCCGGTCGCGCGAACGCCCAGCACGACACGGGCTCACTCGGCATCGCGATCTCCGAAGCCGTCGAGATCGCGGCCCAGAACGAGGACATCAACTACGCCCTGGGTTCCGTCCTCAACCACGTGCTGCTGCACCAGACCGTGATCGGGCAGGAGACGATCGCGCAGATGGAGATGGCCGGCGAGGAGCCGGACGTCGTCATCGCCTGCGTCGGCGGCGGCTCGAACTTCGGCGGGCTGGTCTTCCCGTGGCTGCGCCGCAATCTGCGCGACGGTGCCACGACCCGCTTCATCGGCGCCGAGCCGGCGGCGTGCCCGACGCTCACCAAGGGCGTCTACGCCTACGACTTCGGCGACACGGCGGGCTTCACGCCGCTGATGCCGATGTACACGCTCGGCCACGACTTCGTCCCGCCGCCCGTCCACGCGGGCGGGCTCCGGTACCACGGCGACTCGCCGCTGGTCTCCGCGCTCGTTCACAACGGCCTGGTCGAGGCGCGCGCCTACCGCCAGTCGGAGACCTTCGCGGCGGGCGTGCAGTTCGCTCGCACCGAGGGCATCATCCCGGCGCCCGAGCCGACCCACGCGATCCGCGCGGTGATCGAGGAGGCGCAGGCCGCGACGGAGGCCGGCGAGGAACGGGTCATCCTGTTCGGGCTCTGCGGGCACGGCCACTTCGACCTGTCGGCCTACGACGCCTACCTCGGCGGCACGCTCGAGGATCCCGAGTTCTCACAGGGCGACATGGACCGCGCGATCGCGAACCTGCCCGAGGGCGTCCCGTCGATCTGACCGGTCCGCACGCGACGATCCGCCGATGACCACCGCCCCCGCCACACCCGGCCGGATCGACATCGGCGCGATCCTCACAAAGGTCTTCGACACCTACGGCAAGACCTTCGCCGTCCTCATCCCGGCGGCGCTGATCGTCTACGCGCCGGTCGCCTTCATCGCGGCGCTGCTGAACGACAGCGCCGCGGGCGGGCTCATCGCGAGCCTCCTGGGGCTCGTGGCCTCCGCGTGGTACGCGGGCATGGTCGTCCGCACCGTGCAGGACGTGCAGGACGGTCAGGTCGACGCGAGCATCGGCGAGCTGTTCCGGTCGGTCACCGGCGTGATCCTCCCGCTCATCCTCGTCGGCTTCGTGGTCGGGATCTGCGTCGTGGTCGGCCTGGTCCTGTTCATCGTCCCGGGTCTCATCATCCTCACGATCTGGTCCGTCGCCTCGCCGGTCGTCGTGGTCGAGAACCCCGGCGTGTTCGCCGCCCTGGGCCGCAGCCGCGCGCTCGTCCGCGGCAACGGCTGGCAGGTCTTCGGCGTGATCGTCGCGATCTTCGCGATCATCCTCGTCGTCAGCATCGTGATCGGCTCGATCGGCGCGATCGGTGACTCGTTCCTCCTCTTCTTCCTCGTCCAGCTGCTGCTGAACGTCGCGCTCGCGCCGATCTACGCGCTCGCCGCGGCGGTCCTGTACTTCGCCCTCCGCGGCGCCCACGGACAGCCGGTCGGGATCGACCCGGCGACCGGCGGGTTCGCCCCGCCGCAGGCGCCGGCGGCGCCCGCGCCGGCGGCGCCGCCCGCGTCTGCGCCGGCTGCCCCGCCGGCGACCGGGACCGACGCGTTCGGGAATCCCATTCCGCCGCCCGCGCCGCCCTCCGCGCCGCCGCCGGGCACGCCGCCGGCGCAGTAGGAACCCGCACCGATCTGCGGAACCTTTCCGTCGCACGGGCGTTCCGGATCTGGGAGGGTCGTTTGGCGGGCATGCCGCCAGGCTCGGAATGCTCAGAGGTTCGTCGCCATGTCCAGCGCGTGGCGACGCCCCAATCAGGAGGTTCGGCAATGAGACGTGCGTTCGTCGTCGGGGTCGCTGCAGCGGCCGTCATGGCTCTGGCGGGAGCCGCACCGGCTGGAGCCGCGGTGCAGGTCGGCTCGTCCGCCTGGCAGTGGGGCAATCCGCTGCCGCAGGGGAACACCGTGAAGGCGCTGTCATTCGCGGGGCTCTCCGGGTACGCGGTCGGTGAGTTCGGCACGATCCTGCGCACCGTCGACGGCGGTTCGAGCTGGTCGGGCGTGAGCTCGGGCACGTTCACCAACCTCACCGAGGTCCAGGCCATCGACGCGACGTCGGTGTTCGCCGGCGGCGGCTGCGTCGGCCGGCGGTCGGACGACGGCGGCGTCACGGGCGTGCGCGTGGCCTTCACGCCGGTCGAGTCGAGCTGCAGCGAGCCACTCGTCGCCGCGTGGTGGGTCACCAAGACGACGGCCTACCTCGTGCTCGCCGACGGGACCACGCTGCGCACCGACAACAACGGCGACACGTTCGCGCAGAAGGTCGCGGTCCCCGGCACGCGGGCGGCCGGCGGCGGCGCGGCGGTCAACGACATCCGCTTCACCGACGCGAACACGGGCGTCGCGGCGACGAACAACGGCAAGATCTACCGGACCACGGACGGCGCCAACTCCTGGGTCGAGGTCGAGTCGTACACCCGGGCCGTGCACAAGTTCCTCTTCATCGACGCGAACAACGGGGTCGCCGTCGGCGACCAGTCGCTGTTCGTCGCGACGACCACGGGCGGCCTCACGTGGAGCGCGAAGGGCCTGACGCTTCCGGCCCCGCAGAACCTCACCGACGTCTCCTGCGCCGACGCGTCGACCTGCGTCATGGCGACCGCCACGACCCAGCTCGTGCGCACCGGCGACGGCGGCGCCACCGGCACGCTGGTGACGCCGGCGCAGACGCCGATCAACGCGGCCGCGTTCGCCTCGCCGACGCGCGTGACGGCGCTCGGCGTCGCGGGCACGACCGCGATCTCCGACGACGCGGGGGCGAAGAGCTTCGCGCCGGTCGGCGGGAGCCTGCCGGGCAGCTACCGCGCGATGGTCGCGGGCCCCTCGGGCATGGCCTTCGCGCCCGGTGAGAAGGGCGCGCTCGCCAAGACGGTCGACGGCGGCGCGAGCTGGACGCGCGGCAACGTGTCCACGCCGAACGACGTCATCGACGTCTCGTTCCCCACCGCGGCCAACGGGTTCGCGCTGGACGACGCCGGCGGCCTGTTCCGGACCGGCGACGGCGGCGCAACGTGGCGCGCGCTGGACATCGGGACGACCGCGCGGCCGTCGGCCGTCGATGCGCCGAGTGCGACGACCGCCATCATCGCCGGCCCGAAGGGCCTGCGCCGCTCCACCGACTCCGGTGACACCTTCAGCACGGTCACCGGCTCGGTGAGCAAGTCCGTCCTCTCCGACATCGACCCGGCGGGCGCCACGCTCGTGACCTACGGCTCGCAGGACGTCTGGCGCTCGACCGACAAGGGGAAGACCTGGACGGCGGTCCGCAAGCCGGGCAAGTACAAGAAGAACAAGAACGGCAAGCAGGTGAACTCGAAGGGCGTGCGCAACGTCGACTTCCTCAGCGCGAACTCCGGGTACTTCCTCGACACCGCCGGACAGCTGTACCGCACCAGCAACGGCGGCAAGTCGTGGTCGGCGCTCCCGGCGACGGGCAACAGCACCGGCTACGGCATGGGCTTCAGCTCGGCGGGCAAGGGCTACCTGATCGTGAATCGCTTCGGGTCCACGACGGCGGGCTTCCTGCTGCGGACCACCGACTCCGGGAAGACCTGGACGCCGGAGTACGTCGTGTCCTCGCGGATCAATCCGCAGGGCGTCGCGGCCGTCGCGGGCGGAACGGACTACCTCCTCGGAGGCTCGTCCAGCTTCCTGTTCACGAAGTCCGGCGGGCTCACCGGGGCCTCCTCGACGCTCACGATCACGACCAAGACGAAGAAGTTCAAGAAGCCGCCGAAGACCAGCATCACGGTCACCGGCAAGCTGAACCCGACCCAGGGAGCCGACCAGGTGACGGTCAGCTACCTCAAGCCGGGCAAGACGACGTGGACCTCCCAGACCGTGAAGGCGGCCGGCAACGGCGCCTACACGACGAGCTGGAGGCTGGCCAAGGGGACGAACACGTTCGTCGCCCAGTGGGCCGGCAACTTCAAGAACGCCGGGCGGGGGACGACGCCCCTGACGGTGAAGGTCGGGTCCTAGCGGACCCGGCGATCCTCACGCGGCGGCGGGGAGCGACGGCTCCGCCGCCGCGGCGAGGAACGCGGCGGGCCCGGCGGCGCGGACCGTCATCGGCAGGCCGTGCACCGGCGAGATCGTCGGGGCCTGGCGGATCTTCAGGTGGTGGCCGGGGAGCAGCTCCAGTCGGAAGCGGCTCAGCACGGCGCGCGTGATGATCGCGATCTCCGCCTCGCCGAAGCGCATCCCGATGCACGTGCGCGAGCCGCCGCCGAAGGGGACGTAGGCGCCCTTCTCGATCGTCGCCCGGCGCTCGGGCGTGAAGCGATACGGGTCGAACCGGTCCGGGTCCGGCCACACGTCGGGCAGATGGTGGCTCGCCCACGAGCAGTAGTGGATGTGCGCGCCGCCCGGGACCGGCACGCCCTGGAACTCGAACGGCTCGATCGACCGCCGCGGGCCGATGTACGCCGGCGGGTACTTGCGCAGCGTCTCGTCGATGAGCATCTGCATCGTGATCCCCGGGTCCGTCGTCAGCTCGGGGTTGCGCGCGAGCTCGTAGAAGAGGAACGCCATGGTCGAGCTCGTCGTGTCGTGCCCGGCGAACAGCAGCGTCATGACCTCGTCGCGGACCTGCTCGCGCGGCAGCGGGTCGCCGTCCTCGTCGCGCGCCTCCACGAGCAGCGAGAGCAGGTCCTCGCCCAGGCCGGTCCCGGCGCGTCGCGCGTCGATCTCCCGTGTCAGCAGCTCGTCGAGGCGCCGCCGCGCGAGCCGCACGCGGTTGTACGGGGAGCCCGGTCCGCGGGCGACCTGGCCGGCGACGCTGCGCGCATGGAAGGAGAGGGCGGCCTCGAACTCGTCCACGGCGTCGAAGCCCCCGGCCCGCGCGCGGTCGGGATCCAGGCCGAAGAGGGCGCGCATGGCGACGCGCAGCGCGACGTGCCGCACCCAGTCGTACATGTCGACGACCGCGCCCGGCACGAGCGTCGCGGCGGCCCGCTCGACCTCGTCCTCGATGACCGCCGTCGCCGCGGCGATGCGCTCGCGGTGGAAGGCCGGGAGCATCATCCGGCGGTGGGTTCGGTGGTAGGCGCCGTCGGTCGTCAGCAGCCCGTCGCCGAGGAACGGGACGAGGCTGCGCAGCTCACCGTCGCGCCAGGACATGTTCGCGGCGCCGGAGACGAGCACGTGGTGGTTCGCCGCCGGCCCGAGCATGAAGACGACGTTGTGGTGGAAGATCCGCAGCGTGAAGATCGGCCCGTAGCGCTCGTACGCGTCGACGAGCGTCCGCAGGGGGTCGTCCATGATCCGGTTCGTGCGCCGCATGCTGAACCGGTGCTCGCCCGGCGGGTAGGGGACCGTCGCGGCGCGTTCGGCGGCGAGGTCCTCCCACATGACGACGATGGGATTCGGCGACGGTCGCTGGGCCGGGCGCTGGAGCACCCGCCGAGAATACCGAGCGTGACGGGGGCGTCAGGTTCGCCCTGGACGAGCGGGCCGGGAACGACGCGAGGCCCCGGGGGGAGGGGCCTCGCGCTCACTGCGGTGCGCCGTGGAGGCGGCGCATGGTGCTGGGGTGAATGTCAGAGGCCGCGAGGCTTCTCGACCTCGCCGGACTGCTGCTCGCGCTGGCCCTTCTCCTCGTCCTGGCTGTCGTCCTTCAGCCGTGCACCGCGGCGCTTGCCCTGGTTCAGGTCCTTGCGCTCGACCTTCTCGCAGGAGCCGTTGGCGTTGGTCGGGGTCGCGTCGGTGATGACGTCGGCCGTGTCGAGGATCGCCACGTCGTTGCCCTCGCCGCAGGTGATGCGGTCGGCCTCGCCGTCGCGCGTGCGGAACCGGTCGTCGCCGGGGCCGCCGTCGAGCGAGTCGGCGACCATGTCGGTCTCGCCGTTCGGGCCGGGCGTGACGTCGGCGCGGGCCAGGGCCCACAGCACGTCGTTGCCGGGGCCGCCGAACGTCGTGTCGACGCCCACGTTGGCGTAGATCAGGTCGTTGCCGTCGCCGCCGTTCTGGGTGTCGTCGCCGGAGCCGCCGCTCATGCGGTCGTTGCCGGCGTCGCCGTTGACGGTGTCGTTGCCGTCGCCGCCGGACAGGCGGTCACGGGCGTCGCCGCCGGAGATCGTGTCGTTGCCGGAGCCGCCCCAGATGCGGTCGTTGGAGAACAGGTCGCCGACACCGGGGGTGTCACCCGAGAGGTTGTCGTCACCGCCGTTGCCCCAGATCCGGTCGTCGCCGGCGAGGCCCTTGATGGTGTCGTTGTCGGTCTGGCCCCAGAGGCGGTCGCGCCCGGGGCCGCCGTCGATCCTGTCCGCGCCGGAGCCGCCGCCGACCCAGTCGTTGCCCGGGCCGCCGTCGACGGTGTCGTCGCCGCGCCCGGCGGAGGCGGCGTCGAAGCCGTCGCCGAGAGTGATCGTGTCGTTGCCGGCGTAGGCGCGCACGCGGTCGTTGCCCTCGAGGGCGCTGATCGTGTCGTCGGCGTTCGTGCCGCGCAGGCGGTCATTGCCGGTCGTGCCGGTGATCGTGGCGGCCATGGCCACCGCGGCGCTTGCGGCGAGCAGGCCCAGAATGGCCAGGATGCTGGTGATGATGCGGGTTTGGCGAGTCATGCGCATGGTCTTCCTCCCAGGAAGCTGCTGCGGGTGAGGGGTGGGGGTTCGACCGCCGGAACACGGTCGTCCGGGAGGAGTTGCGGCGTTTCGCGCGGGTGAGAGGCAGGCTGCAGCGCCGAGTTGTCATACTGACGCGGCGCACGGGGGCGTAGCTCAGTTGGTTAGAGCGCCGGCCTGTCACGCCGGAGGTCGCGGGTTCGAGTCCCGTCGCTCCCGCTCCCTCGTGTCGCGGCCGGCACGAACGCCGGCTCCGGAGCGGCGCTGTAGCGTCCGCGCCATGAGCGAGCGCGACTGCGACGTCGTCATCATCGGCGCCGGCCTCGCCGGCCTCGTCGCGGCGCGGGACCTGGAGGCGGCGGGCCGGTCCGTCGTCGTCCTCGAGGCGCGCGACCGCGTCGGCGGGCGGCTGCTGAACCACCCCGTCGCCGGGACCGACCACGTCGTGGAGATCGGCGGGCAGTGGGTCGGCCCGACGCAGGACCGCATCCTCGCGCTCGCGCGCGACCTGGACGTCGCGACGTACCCGACGCACACGGCGGGCGAGAACCTCGTGGACTGGAACGGCCGGCTGGTCCGCTACCGCGGCGCCATCCCGCGCATCAGCCCGGCCATCCTCGCGGACGTCGCACAGGCGCAGGCGCGGCTGGAGCGGATGGCGCGCCAGGTGGACGCGTCCGCGCCGTGGCAGGCGGCGAAGGCCGCCCAGTGGGACGCGCAGACGTTCGACACGTGGATCCGGCGCAACACCGCCACGCGCGGGGCCGCCACGCTGCTGGAGATCGCGGTCGAGGCCGTGTGGGCCGCCGAGCCCGCGGACCTCTCGCTCCTGCACGTCCTCTTCTACACGTCGGCGGCGGGATCGTTCGACGCGCTCATCGGCACCGAGGGCGGCGCCCAGCAGGACCGGTTCGTCGGCGGGTCGCAGCGCGTCCCGCTGGCGCTGGCGGACCGGATCGCCGGGCCGCTCGTGCTGGAGGCTCCGGTGCGGCGCGTGGACCACGACGATGACGGCGTCACGGTCCACGCGGACGGACATGTCGTCACGGCGCGCGCGGTCATCGCTGCGCTCCCGCCGACGCTGACGGCCCGCATCGACTGGCGCCCGGCGCTGCCGGCCCAGCGCGATCAGCTCGTGCAGCGGATGCCGCAGGGCACGGTCGCGAAGTGCATGGCGGTCTACGACCGGCCGTTCTGGCGCGAGCAGGGCCTGAGCGGACAGGCGCTGAGCGTCGCGGGCCCGACGCGGATCCTGTTCGACAACTCCCCGCAGGACGCAAGTCGCGGGGTCCTGCTCGGGTTCCTCGAGGGCCGGACCGCGCGCCAGCTGGGCGAATGGGAGCCGGCGGCGCGGCGGCGCGCCGTGCTCGACTGCTTCGCCCGGGTGTTCGGCCCGCAGGCCGCCGAGCCGCTCGAGTACATCGAGCAGCGCTGGGCCGAGGAGGAATGGACCCGCGGGTGCTACGGCTGCTACCTGCCGCCGGGGGCGTGGACCGCACACGGGCGCTGGCTGACGCGGCCGATCGGCCGGATCCACTGGGCGGGCGCCGAGACGGCGTCCGTGTGGGCCGGCTACATGGACGGCGCGGTGCGCTCGGGCGAGCGTGCCGCCGGCGCCGTGCTGGAGCAGCTCGCGTGACGTACGTGCCCGACACGGGTCGCCTGCGCGGCGATGTCACGGCGCTCGCGGCGATGACCCGCGACTCGGCCGGCCCGGGCGAGCGGGCCGCGGCGGCGTGGGCGCAGGGCCGGCTCGTCGCGGCGGGCGCGACCGAGTCCGTCGTCGAGCACTACCGCGGCCGGGCCACCAACAGCTGGAGCTTCGCCGGCCACAGCGCGGCCGGGCTCGCCGGGCTGCGCATCGGCGGGCTGCGCGGAGCCGCGCTCGCGCTCGGCGCAGCCGTCTCGCTCGAGCGCGACGCGAGCGGGCGTGCGCCCTGGCGCCGTCGCGTGATCGGCGGCGGGCGCGGCGCCAACGCCGTCGGCGTCATCCCCCCGCGCGCCGACGAGCGCGCGACCGTCGTGCTGGTGGCGCATCTCGACGCGGCCAAGACCGGGCTCGCGTGGAATCCGGCGCTCGCCCGCCACGGCGCCGCGCGCCGCGAGCGCACGCGCCGGGCCGACCCGGTGATGGCGCTCCAGGCCGCGGGCCTCCTGGCGGCGGCCGCTGCGGCGCCGCTGCGGCGCGGGTCGCGGCTGCGGACGGCCCTCGCCGTCCCGGCGACCGTGCTGAACACGGCCGCGATCGCGCTGAACCTCGACATCGCCCGGTCGCCCACGGTCCCGGGCGCCAACGACGACGGCACCGGCGTCGCGGTCGCGCTCGACCTCGCGCGGGCGCTCGCGGCGGACCCGCTCGAGCACACCCGCGTCGTGCTGGCGCTCGTCGGCTCCGAGGAGTCGGGCATGGGCGGGTTCCACGCCTTCCTGGAGGCCCGCGCCGGAACGCTCGACCCGGCCCGCACGCTGGTCGTCGGCCTCGACACGCTCGGCTGCGGAACGCCGATCGTCGCCTGGGGCGAGGGCGCGATCCGCACGCACCGCTACCGCGACGCCGACCTCGCGCTCGCCGACGCGGGCGCGGCGCTCGCCGGGGAGCCGGCGCCGCAGCGCTGGCGCATCGGAGCGTGGACGGACCCGCTGCTGGCGCTGACGCGCGGGATTCCCGCGCTCACGCTCCTGTCGATCGGGCCGGGCGGGGCGTACACGCACTACCACGTGCCGAGCGACCTGCCCGAGCACGTCGACTGGGACTCGGTCACCAGCTGCGCCAGCATCGCGGAGGGGGTCCTGCGGGTCGTCGACCGCCGGGCGTGACGTGGCCGAGAGTTACACCGACAGCCCGCTGCTGACCGCCCGCTTCGACGAGGCGCTGCATGTCGCGCTGCGCCACCACGACCGGCAGCTGCGCAAGGGCACGCAGGTCCCGTACGCGGCGCACCTGCTCGCGGTCGCGTCGCTGGCGCTCGAGATGCACTGCGACGAGGACGAGGCGGTCGCCGCGCTGCTGCACGACGTCGTCGAGGACGGCGGCGGGCCGCAGGCGCTGGCGGAGATCGAGCGCCGCTTCGGCGCGGACGTCGCCGCGATCGTCCTGGCGAACAGCGACGTCGTCGAGCCGGACGACGAACGCGGGGGCGGGCGCGTCTGGTACGAGCGCAAGCGCGCCTACATCGCGGCGTTCCCGGGGAAGTCCCCGGCCGCGCTGCGCGTGAGCCTCGCCGACAAGCTGCACAACGCCCGCTCCATCCTGCTCGACTACCGGACCCACGGCGACGCGCTGTGGGCACGTTTCGGCCAGGGCCAGGGGATCGCGACGCGCATCTACTACCGCGAGCTCGCCCTCGCCTTCGAGCGCGAGCGCGGGCGCCTCGGGGAGAAGGCCGAGCCCTATGCGGACGAGTTTCGCCGCGTCGTCGACGCGATCACGGCGCTCGCCGAAGAGCACCAGGGCCCCGACTCACGCGCCCTGTTCGACGGCTGAACGGCCTCACCAGCCGCGCGTACCGGCGGGGCCTTTGAACGGACCCGTGATGTCCGCCGTGATCCACCCGCCGTAGAAGTCGCCCTCCTGCGCGCGGACGACCTCGTCGTCGAGCAGGCACTCGTCCATCCGCCCGGGATAGAAGGCGACGTGGTCGCGCAGTGCGGCGAACCGCTCCACGGGTTCCGGGTAGGCCCAGGCCCCGGCGACGACGGTCCGGTCACCGGCGCGGACGTCGAAGTAGGCCGCGACGCCCTTCCACTCGCAGAAGGTCGGCCGCGCGGCCGACGCGGAGAGCGCGCCGCGAAGGACGTCCCCCGGAGGCACGTAGATCACGGGCGGATGGCTCGTCTCCAGCACCCGCAGCGCGGCAACCGAGTCCGCGATGGTCACGGCCCCGAGCAGGACGCGAACGCGCCTCGTGCACGGCTCGAGCGCCGGCGGGCGGGGGTACTCCCACACGTTCTCCATGCCCGGCATACGGGCGCCGGCAGCTCCGCGGACGTCCTGGAAGATCGCATGCGACGCCAGGATCGGCCGCGTACTGCCAGAATCACGCGCCATGAGCTCCAAGTCCCCCAAGCGCCAGCCCGCCCAGTCGAAGACGGCTCAGGCCGAGCAGGCCCGCAAGCGCCGCAACATCATCCTCGCCAGCCTGGTCGCCGTGGCCGTCGTCGCCGTCGGCGCCGTGCTCCTCGCGAGTGGCGGCGGGGACGACGGCAAGTCCGGCTCCAGCGCCTCCAGCGGCAAGGTCGCCGGTGTCACCGAGACGAACGAGCTGCTCAAGGGCATCCCGCAGGACGGGGCGTCGCTGGGCGAGAAGGACGCGCCGATCACGCTCGTCGAGTTCGCCGACCTGCAGTGCCCCTTCTGCAAGCAGTTCGCGCTCACGACCTACCCGGTGATCGTCAACGACTACGTCAGCAAGGGCAAGGTGCGGGTCGAGTTCCGCACGATGACCTTCATCGGCCCGGACTCCGAGAAGGCCGCGCGGGCCTCGGCGGCCGCCGGCGCGCAGAACCGCGAGGCCTACTTCACCCAGCTCTGGTACTTCAACCAGGGCCAGGAGAACTCCGGGTACGCGACCGACGAGTTCATCGAGAAGATCTGGACGGCCGCCGGCGTGGACGTCCCGAAGGCCAAGGCCTTCGCCGACAGCGACGAGTCGATGGCCCCGATCGAGCTCGCGCAGAAGGAGGCCGAGAAGTACGGCGTCGTCAGCACGCCGACCTTCCTCATCGGCGAGACCGGCAAGCCGCTCACGAAGTTCGACGTGAACCTCGACGACGCGGACGCGTTCGCCGCGGCGTTCGACGAGCTCCTGAAGTAGCCGGCGGCGGCCGGCCCGAGCAGGCGTCCCCGGGGGCTTCAGGGCCCCCGGGCGAGCCGTCGTGAGAGGATCGGTGTCCCGATCGCGACCTCTCAGGAGCCCGCCCGCATGTCCACCAACAGCTTCGACGCCAAGGCCACCCTCTCCGTCGGCGGGCGCGACGTCGAGATCTTCCGCCTCGACGCGCTGCAGTCGCGGTTCGACGTCGCGCGGCTTCCGTACTCGCTGAAGATCCTGCTCGAGAACCTGCTGAGGACCGAGGGCAACGGGGCCGTCACGGCCGGCGACATCGAGGCGCTCGCCTCCTGGGACGCCAAGGCCGAGCCGAGTCGCGAGATCGCCTTCACGCCCGCGCGCGTGGTCATGCAGGACTTCACCGGCGTGCCGGCGATCGTCGACCTGGCGGCGATGCGCGACGCGATGGCGGCGCTCGGCGGGGACCCCGCGAAGATCGAGCCGCTCGTGCCCGCCGAGCTCGTGATCGACCACTCGGTGCAGGTCGACGCCTTCGGCAGCGCCGACGCCGCCGCGATCAACGCCGCCCGCGAGTTCGAGCGCAACCGCGAGCGCTACCAGTTCCTCAAGTGGGGACAGCAGGCCTTCGAGACGTTCAAGGTCGTGCCGCCGGACACGGGGATCGTCCACCAGGTGAACCTCGAGTACCTCTCGCGCGTCGTCTTCGTCGACGATCGCAGCGGCCGTGCCTACCCCGACACGCTGGTCGGGACGGACTCGCACACGACGATGATCAACGGGCTGGGACTGCTCGGCTGGGGCGTCGGCGGCATCGAGGCCGAGGCCGCGATGCTCGGCCAGCCGATCCCGATGCTGATCCCGCAGGTCATCGGCATGCGGCTCGACGGCGAGCTGCCCGAGGGCGCGACGGCGACCGATCTCGTCCTCACGGTGACCGAGCTGCTGCGGGAGACCGGCGTCGTCGGCAAGTTCGTCGAGTTCTACGGTCCCGGGATCTCGCGCCTGCCGCTCGCCGACCGCGCGACGCTCGGGAACATGAGCCCCGAGTTCGGCTCGACCTGCGCGATCTTCCCGATCGACGCCGAGACGATCCGCTACCTGGAGTTCACGGGGCGCCCGGCCGAGCAGGTCGCGCTGGTCGAGGCCTACGCCAAGGAGCAGGGCCTGTGGCACGACGAGCATGCCGAGGACCCCACCTTCACGAGCACGGTCGTCCTGGACCTCGGCACGGTCGAGCCGTCGCTCGCCGGTCCGCGGCGCCCGCAGGACCGCGTCCCGCTGCGCCGGTCGCAGGAGATGTTCCGCGAGGAGCTGAAGGGCTACGTCGGCGACGCCGACGCCCAGGACGAGGCGGACGCGGAGAGCTTCCCCGCGAGCGACCCGCCCGCCGGCCAGACCCCCGGCTCGCCGGAGCCGGAGATCCTGACGGCCGCCGACCGCGACACGCTCATCACCGCCGTGCGGCCCAACGGCGTGTTCCCGCTCACCATGGCCGACGGGACACAGACCGAGCTCGCTCACGGGCACGTCGTGATCGCCGCGATCACGAGCTGCACGAACACCTCCAACCCCTCGGTGATGCTGGCCGCCGGCCTGCTCGCCCGCAACGCGCGTGCGCGCGGCCTGACGACGCGTCCGTGGGTGAAGACCTCGCTGGCTCCGGGGTCGAAGGTCGTGACCGACTACCTCGATCGCGCGGAGCTCACGGACGAGCTGAACGCGCTCGGGTTCAACCTCGTCGGCTACGGCTGCACGACGTGCATCGGCAACTCGGGACCGCTCCCGGACGAGATCTCCGCGGCGGTGAACGAGCACGACCTGACGGTCTGCTCGGTGCTGTCGGGCAACCGCAACTTCGAGGGCCGCATCAACCCCGACGTGAAGATGAACTACCTCGCCTCGCCGCCGCTCGTCGTGGCCTATGCGATCGCGGGGACGATGGACATCGACCTCGTCGGCGACCCGATCGGGCAGGACGAGAGCGGCGCGGACGTCTTCCTGCGCGACATCTGGCCGAGCGAGCACGACATCGCCCAGACCGTCGAGCACGCCGTCCAGTCGGACATGTTCCGCAAGAGCTACGCCCAGGTCTACGACGGCGACGTCAACTGGTCGAGCCTCGAGGTGCCCGCCGGCGATCGCTACGCCTGGGACGCGGCCTCGACCTACGTGCGCAATCCGCCGTACTTCGAGGACATGCCGCGCGAGCCCGAGCCGGTCCGCGACATCCTCGGCGCTCGCGTGCTGGCGAAGCTCGGCGACAGCGTCACGACCGATCACATCTCTCCGGCGGGCGCGATCAAGAAGGACTCGCCGGCCGGGCACTACCTCATGAACTTCGGCGTCGGCGGGGGCGACGGCGGGCGGCACGAGGCGCCCGTCGCCGACGATGCCTCCGCCGCCCAGATGCGCGACGTCCACGGCGTCGAGCCGAAGGACTTCAACTCGTACGGCTCGCGCCGCGGCAATCACGAGGTGATGATGCGCGGGACGTTCGCCAACATCCGGCTGCGCAACCTGCTCGCCCCGGGAACCGAGGGCGGCGTCACCCGGCACCTGCCGCGCGGCGAGGAGATGAGCATCTTCGACGCCGCCATGCGCTATCAGCGCGAGGGCACGCCGCTGATCGTTCTCGGCGGCAAGGAGTACGGCTCGGGCTCCTCGCGCGACTGGGCGGCCAAGGGGACGAACCTGCTCGGCGTCCGCGCGGTGCTCGCCGAGAGCTTCGAGCGGATCCACCGCTCGAACCTCGTCGGGATGGGCGTCCTGCCGCTGCAGTTCTGCGAGGGGCAGAGCGCGAAGTCGCTCGGCCTGTCCGGGCAGGAGATCTACGAGATCACCGGGCTGGCAGAGCCGCTGAACGCCGGCGAGCTGCCGCGCCACGTGACGGTGAACGCGGGCAACCTCGAGTTCCAGGCGCTGGTCCGGATCGACACCCCGAAGGAGGCGGACTACTTCCGCCACGGGGGGATCCTCCAGTACGTGCTGCGTCAGCTCGCGGCCGGCTGAGTCACGGCGTCCGGCGCCGCAGGCTCAGCGTCCCGAGCACGAGCGCCGCGAGGCAGAACCCGGCGGTGACGGCGGCCGCCTGCGCGGCGCCGGCGCCGTCACCGGCCGCCACGTCGGCGAGCGCCTCGTAGGCGTAGGTCATCGGGAGCAGCCCGGCGAGCGTGTCGAGCGCGGGGCTCATGGCGTCCCGCGGGACCAGCAGGCCGCACAGCAGGAACTGCGGAAGGATGAACGCGGGCATGAACTGCACGGCCTGGAACTCGGAGGTCGCGAACGACGACAGCCCGAGGCCGAACGCCATGCCGAGCTCCGCGTTGAGGATCGCGATCGCCAGGAGCCCGAGCGTCGAGCCCTCGACGTCGAGACCCAGCACGCCGACCGCGAAGCCCGACGCGACGACGGCCTGGACGGCCGCCACGACCGCGAACGCGAGCGCGTAGCCGACGACGAGGTCCGCTCGGTGCATCGGGAGCGTCATCAGCCGCTCGAGCGTGCCGCTCGTGCGCTCGCGGAGCATCGTCACCGAGGTCACGAGGAACATGACGACGAGCGGGAAGATGCCGAGCAGCGGGGCGCCGACCTTCTGGAACGTCGCCTCGTCGTTCGCCAGCAGGAGCTTCAGCAGCCCGAGCAGCACCAGCGGGACGATCATGATCAGCGCGATCGTGCGCGGGTCGCCGCGCAGCTGCGCCAGGATGCGGCGCGCGGTCGCGATCGTCGCCCGGCCGATCACGCCGTGTCCTCCCGCTCGATGAGGCGCAGGAACGCCTCGTCGAGATCGTCCGTCCCGGCCTCCCGCCGCAGGGCGTCCGGCGTCTGCGAGGCGAGGATGCGCCCGTCGCGCAGCAGCACGACGGCGTCGCAGTTGTTCGCCTCGTCGAGGACGTGGGTGGACACGAGCAGCGTGCGGCCCTCGTCGCGCAGCCGTGCGAAGAGTCCCCAGAGGTCGCGGCGCAGCAGCGGGTCGAGCCCCACGGTCGGCTCGTCGAGCACGAGCAGCTCCGGGGAGCCGAGCAGGGCGCACGCGAGTGAGACGCGGTGCTGCTGGCCACCGGAGAGGTTCGCCACGCGCCGGTCCGACATGCCGGTGAGATCGACCGTCGCGATGGCCCGCGCCACGTCCTCTCGGCTCGCGCCGAGGATTCGCGCGCTGTAGGTCACGTTCTCCGCGACGGTGAGGTCCCGGTAGACCGAGCCGGACTGCGTCACGTAGGCCACGCGCGGGCGCAGCGACGCGGACCCGGCCGGCTCCCCGAACACCGTGACCGAGCCGCCGGCGACGACCTGGACCCCGACGATCGCGCGGATCAGCGTCGACTTCCCGCCGCCGCTCGGGCCGATCAGCCCCGTGATCCGGCCGGCCGGGATGTCGAGGTCGATGGCCGGGAGGACGAGGCGCTTCCCGCGCTCCACCCGCAGTCCACGGATCTCGATCGCAGGGGAGGGCACCGCGACGAGCATATGCGGCGCATCCTGGCTCGCGCGCGCGGTGGGCGGACCGATAGCGTGCGCCGCATGGAGATCCGCGCCGCAGTCCTCGAAGAATTCGGCAAGCCGCTCGTCGTCCAGACCGTCGGTCTTGACGGCCCGAAGGCCGGCGAGGTGCTCGTGCGCGTCAAGGCGTGCGGCGTGTGCCACACCGACATGTACACCGCCAGCGGGGTCGACCCGTCGGGGTACGCGCCGACCGTGCTCGGGCACGAGGGCGCCGGCGTCGTCGAGGCGGTCGGCGAGGGCGTCACTTCGCTCCAGCCCGGCGATCACGTGCTGACCCTGTTCTCACCGCAGTGCCGCGAATGCCTGCACTGCACGTCCGGGAAGACGAACATCTGCCTCGCCATCCGCGACGAGCAGGGCCAGGGCTACCTGCCGGACCACACGACGCGCCTGCACCGCGGGGATGAGCGGATCCGCCACTTCATGGGGACGAGCACGTTCGCCGAGGCGACCGTCATGCCGGAGATCGCGCTGGCGAAGGTCCCGAAGGAGGCGCCGCTCGACGTCCTCTGCACACTCGCCTGCGGCGCGACGACGGGCATCGGCGCAGCGCTCTACATCGCGAAGGTCGAGCCCGGCAGCACCGTCGCGGTGTTCGGTGCGGGACTCGTCGGCCTCGGCGCGGTCGCCGGCGCCAAGCTCGCCGGCGCGGAGCGGATCATCATCGTCGACCCGAGCGCCGACCGCCGCGCGAAGGCCGTGGAGCTCGGCGCCACCGACGAGCTCGACGGCGGCGAGGACGTCGTCGCGCAGATCCTCGAGCTCACCGGCGGCTTCGGCACCGACTACACGTTCGAGGCGACCGGCCTGGTCGCCGTGATGCGCCAGGCCGTCGAGGCCGCCCGCATGGGCTGGGGGCAGTGCGTCATCGCGGGCGTGGCGGGCAAGGGCGAGACGCTGAACGTCATCCCGCGCTTCCTGATCACCGGCCGGAGGATCGCGGGTGCCTCCTTCGGCGGCGCCCGCGGGCGGGACGACGTGCCCGCGCTCGCCCAGCTCTACCTCGACGGCAAGCTGCCGCTCGACGCCTTCATCAGTCACCACCTGCCGCTGGAGCGCGTCAACGACGCGTTCGACCTGATGCACGAGCAGGACGGCATCCGCACCGTCCTGACGTTCGACTGATCCGCTTCACCCCATCCGGACGGTGTTCAGGGGGCGGGGTCTGCGATGATCGCCGCTATGCCAATTGCTGCCGACTACCCATTCCTGAACATCCTGTGGTCGATGCTGATCTTCATGGGCTTCATCATGTGGATCTGGATCGCGATCATGTGCTTCATGGACATCTTCCGCCGCCGCGACATGGGCGGATTCGCGAAGGCCATCTGGATCATCTTCATCATCTTCATCCCGCTGCTGGGCGTTCTCTTCTACCTGATCGCCTACCACAACGGGATCGCAGACCGGAACGAGAAGGGTCAGGAGGCGGCGCAGGCCGCGTTCGACCAGCAGGTCCGCGAGGCCGCCGGCAAGGGCGGTCCCGCCAGCGAGATCGAGACCGCGCAGAAGCTGCTCGCCGCGGGGACGATCACGCAGGAGGACTTCGACAAGATCAAGTCTCAGGCGCTCGCCAAGTAGCGACGCCCGCAGGCGGACTCCGGCGGGTGCCTGGTTCAGGCGCCCGCCGGGGAACGCCGCTCGCCGCGCAGGAAGCTCCCGAGCGCGGCGTGGTACTCCGGCACGTCCAGCAGGAACGAGTCGTGCCCCCAGGGTGACGTGACGTCGAGATGCTCGGCGGCGCATCCGCGCGCGCGCAGCTCGCCGACGATGCGCCCCGAATGCGCGCTCGAGAAGCGCCAGTCCGTGTCGAACGAGATCGCCAGGAAGCGCGTCGGGTTCCCGCGCAGGCGCTCACGCACACCCGGCTCCTCGAACGGCGTGAAGTAGTCCATGGTGCGCGTCAGGTAGAGGTACGTCAGCGCGTCGAAGCGCTCGAGGAAGCTCGCGCCCTGGTGATGCAGGTAGTGCTCGACCTCGAAGTCGGGCCCGAGGCCCGGCGGCGCGTCCTCGACGCGGCGCGCACGCCCGAACTTGTGCGCGAACGACTCCTCGGAGAGGTACGTGATGTGGGCCATCATGCGGGCGACGGCGAGCCCGATGTTCGGCCCCGGCGGGCTGTCGTGGTAGGCGCCGCCCTGGAAGCCCGGGTCGCGCATGATCGCCTCGCGCGCCACGGTCGAGAAGGCGATGTTCATCGCGCTCAGCTCGGCGCTCGCGCAGATCGGGGCGCAGAGCGTCATCGCCCGCGGGTCGTCGAGCGCCCACTGCAGCGCCTGCATGCCTCCGAGTGAGCCGCCGAGGCCCGCGTGCAGGCGCGTGATCCCGAGGTGGTCGAGCAGGCGCCGGTGGACCGTGTTCAGGTCGCGCACGCTGAACATCGGGAACTCGAGGCCGTAGCGCCGGCCGGTCGCGGGGTTCACCGACGAGGGCCCGGTCGTGCCCTGGCAGCCGCCGAGCAGGTTGGGCGAGACGACGAAGAAGCGGTCGGTGTCGACCGGCTGACCCGGCCCGATCAGCCGGTCCCACCAGCCGCGCCGCGCGGGGTCGCCGTGGTGACCGGCGGCGTGCGCGTCGCCGGTCAGCGCATGGTGGACGAACACCGCGTTCGAGCGGCGCTCGTCGAGTGTCCCGTAGGTCTCGTACGCGACCTCGACCGGGCCGATCGTCGCGCCGGACTCCAGGACGAGCGGGTCGTCCGCCGTGAAGAGGACGACCCGCTGCGTCACGACGCGGCCGAGGCCGCCGGCCGTCATGCCGAGGCGGCCGCCTGCGAGGTCGCCGCGGCGAGCGCCTGGTCGAGGTCGGCGAGGATGTCGTCGATGTGCTCGATCCCGACCGACAGGCGGACGGTCTCCTGCGTCACGCCGGCGGCCGCGAGTTCGTCGGCGTTCAGCTGCGAGTGCGTCGTCGAGGCGTTGTGGATCGCCAGCGACTTCGCGTCGCCGATGTTCGCCAGGTGGCTGAACAGCTTCAGCGACTCGATGAACCGCTTGCCCGCCTCCGCGCCGCCCGTGATCCCGAACGTCACGAGCGCGCCGTAGCCGCCGGTGAGCACGCGGTCGGCGACCTCCTTGTAGTCGCTCGAGTCCAGGCCGGGGTAGTAGACCCACTCGACCTCCGCGTGATGCTCGAGATGGCGCGCGACGGCGAGCGCGTTGGCGTTGTGGCGCTCCATCCGCAGCGGCAGCGTCTCGAGGCCCTGGAGGAACAGGAACGCGTTGAACGGCGACAGCGCCGCGCCTGTGTTGCGCAGCAGCACGGTGCGCACGCGGCCGATGTACGCGGCCGGGCCCAGCGCGTCGCTCCAGACGACGCCGTGGTAGCTCGGGTCGGGTTCGGTCAGCCCCCGGAAGCGCTCCTTGTGCGCGACCCAGTCGAACTTCCCGGAGTCGATGACGATGCCGCCGATCGACGTCCCGTGGCCGCCGATGAACTTCGTCAGCGAGTGCACCACGATGTCGGCGCCCTGCTCGAACGCGCGCGCGCCGACCGGGGTCGCGACCGTGTTGTCGAGGATCAGCGGGACGCCGGCGGCGTGGGCCGCCTGCGACCACGCCGGAATGTCGATGACGTTCAGGCGCGGGTTGCCGATCGTCTCGGCGAAGACGAGCTTCGTGTTCTCGTCGGCGAGCCGCGCGATCGCCTCCGGGTCGTCCGCGTCGGCCCAGCGCACCTCGATGCCGTACTGCGGCAGCGTGTGCGCGAAGAGGTTGTACGTGCCCCCGTACAGCTGGCTGACGGAGATGATGTTGTCGCCGGCGCGCGCGATGTTCAACACGGAGTACGTGACCGCGGCCTGGCCGGAGGCCGTGACGACGGCGCCGACGCCGCCCTCGAGGTCGGTGAGCCGCTGCTCCAGCACGCCCCAGGTGGGGTTCATGATGCGCGTGTAGATGTTGCCGGGGACGGCGAGCGCGAAGAGGTCGGCGGCGTGCTGCGTGTCGTCGAAGACGTACGAGGTCGTCTGGTAGATCGGGACCGCGCGGGCGTTCGTCGTCGGATCGGGCTCCTGGCCGCCGTGCAGGGCGATGGTCTCGGGCCGGGGCTGCTGGTCGCTCATGGTCGGGGCTCCTGGGTCGCGGGGGTCTGCCGTGGGCGACAAAATACTGAAACTCCGATCCGGAAACCGGGTTGTCTGCTCTTCGACGCGCGTTGGCGCGTCGGCGTCGTTGTCCGCCGGCGGGCTGCGCGCCACGATGGGGACCAGCGAATGTGCGCCGCAACCGATGATCGGTCGTACCCCGTAGAGATGGGGGACATGACCACCGAAGCGCTCTCTCCGTCGCCGGCCGTCGCCGCGGGTCTTCCGCGGCGCTCCGCGCGCACGGCGGAGCGCCCCGCACGGCGGACGCCCGACCGCGCCGAGCTGCGGCTTGCCGCCCGCCTGCGCGACGGCGATCCCGACGCGCTCGCCGAGCTGTACCGGCAGTTCGGCGGGACGACGTTCGGATTCCTCCAGCGCGCGCTGCGCGACCGCGGCGCCGCGGAGGACGTTCAGCAGCAGGTCTACACGGAGATCTGGCGCCGCGCCGGCGAGTACGACCCGAGCCGCGCCGGCCTGCTCACGTGGACCATGACGATCGCGCGCAGCCGCGCGATCGACCACCTGCGCCGGCGTGTTCCCGAACCGCGCGACCCCGACGTCGCGGCGCGCACGATCGAGGGCGGCCAGGACGTCGCCGCGGAGGGCGAGGCACTCGCGGACCGCTGGCGGATGGCCCACTACCTCGGCCGGCTTCCCGAGGACGAGCGCATCCTCCTGCGGATGCGGTTCTACGAGGAGCTCAGCCAGACCGAGATCGCCGAGCGCACCGGCGTCGCGCTCGGGACGGTCAAGGCACGGATGGTCCGGGGGCTGCGCCGCCTGCGCGAGCTCATCGAGGCCGAGGAGGGGGTGCTCGCGCGATGACGCAGATCGACCCCGCCGAGTACGTCCTCGGGATGCTCGACGGCGCGGACCTCGCCGAGGCCCGCCGCCTGGAGGCGCAGGACCCCGTCTTCGCCGCCGAGGTGCGGGCGCTCGCGCAGGTCGGCACGCGGCTCGACGCGCTGGAGGCCGACGAGTGGGACACGGCGGGCCCGCCGCCGCTGCGCCTGGACGTCGCCGCGCCGCAGGCCGCCGCGCCGCGCCGCTCGTGGCTCGCCGGCCTCGGCGAGCGGCTGGGCGGCGCCCTGACGGCGCGCCCGGCGATCGCGCTCGCCTGCGCCGCGCTGCTCGTCGGCCTGGGCGTCGGCGCCGGCGTCCTCGTGGCGGGCGGCGACGACGGCGGCGGTGCGCCGGGCGGGCAGGTGGTCGCCCTCGAGCGTTTCGGCGACGGGCCCGCCGGCGCCAGCGGGACGGCGACGGTCGCTCGCCAGGACGGCGTGCGCGAGGTCACGATCGACACCCGCGGCCTGAAGCCGAGCGCGGACGGGACGAGCTACGAGGTCTGGATGATCCGCGACGCCGACACGATGGTCGCGCTCGGGACGTTCAAGGTCGGGCCGCAGGGCCGTGCCATCGTGACGCTCCCGGCCGGGGTGGACCCGGCGGACTATCCGGTGATGGATGTGTCGATCGAGCCCGACGGCGGCCCGGCGGCGCACTCCGGTGTGTCGGTCCTGCGCTCCCCGGCCGCGCCTGCCTGACCGGCGCCCGCGGGGTAGTGTCAGGCGCCATGTCGATCCCGCCCGTTCTCCAGACCCTGCTCACCGCGCCCGGCCCGTCCGGATACGAGGCCACCGCCGCAGCGGCCTTCCGCGAGGCCGCCCGCGCGTTCACCGACGACGTGCGCGGCGACGTGATGGGCAGCTCGACGGCCCGCGTCCCCGGGACCGCGGACGGCGCCACGCTGGCGATCGTCGGCCACATCGATGAGATCGGGCTGATCGTCACCCACATCGAGGACAGCGGGTTCCTGCGCTTCACCGGCGTCGGCGGCTGGGACCCGCAGGTGCTGATCGGCCAGCGGGTGGAGCTCGCCACGCGCGGCGGCGCCGTGCCGGGCGTCATCGGCAAGAAGCCGATCCACCTGATCAAGCCGGACGAGCGCTCGAAGGCTCCCGGAGATGAAGGAGCTCCACATCGACATCGGCGCGGCGGACGGCGACGGCGCCCGTGAGCTTGCGCGCGTGGGCGACGTCGCGGTCATCGCCGGCGCCCCGGTGGAGCTGCCGAACGACCGCGCCGTCTCGCGCGCGATGGACAACCGCCTCGGGTGCTTCGTCGCCTACGAGGCGGCGCGCCTGGTCGCCGAGGGCGGGGGCGCGCCCGGCGACGTCGTGGCCGTCGCCGCAGTTCAGGAGGAGACGACGTTCGGCGGGTCCGTGACGACGGCGCACAGCCTGCGCCCCGACATCGCGATCGCGGTGGACGTCACGCACGCGACCGACGCTCCCGGCATTCCCGAGCAGGAGCTCGGCAAGCATCACTTCGGGTCCGGCCCGGTCATCGAGCGCGGGTCCAACCTCCATCCGGTCGTCAGCGAGCTGCTGATCGAGGCCGCCGAGGCCGAGGACATCCCGTACACGCTGTCGGCGTCCGGCCGCGCGACCGGGACCGACGCCGACGCGATCCACACCTCGCGCGGCGGCGTGGCCACCGGGCTCGTGTCGATCCCGCTGCGCTACATGCACTCGCCGGTCGAGATGGTCCAGCTGGACGACGTGCACAACGCGGCCCGGCTGCTCGCCGCGTTCGCGCGACGACTCCCGGCCGACGTGTCGCTCGAACGCTAGGGCGCCCGCGTGCTGCTGCTGTTCGACATCGACGGCACGCTCCTGATCCGCGGAGCGCGGGAGCACGCGCTCGCGCTGCACGACGCGATCGAGCAGATCTGGAACGTCGACCTGCGCGAGGTCCGCGTGCAGACCGGCGGGCGGACCGACCCCGACATCGCCCGCGAGATCCTCGTGCTCGGTGGCGTCGACTCCGATGTCATCGAGGACCGGATGGACCCGTTCCAGGAGACGCTCGTCGCCCGTTACGCGCAGCTCGTCCCGGACGATCTCTCGGACCGGCTCGCCCCGGGCGCCGCCGACGTGCTCGAGCTGCTGGCCGCGGACGAGGCGATGCGGCTGTCGCTCGTGACGGGCAACGTGGAGGGCGTGGCCCGCCTGAAGCTCCGCGCGGCGGGCATCGGCCGGCACTTCGCGACCGGGCAGGGCGGCTTCGGCTCCGACTCGCCGGACCGTGCCGATCTGCCGGCGGTCGCCCGGGCGCGCGCGGGTCGGGAGTGGAACGGCGACGCGCCGTGGCCGCGCGAGCGCACGGTCGTCATCGGCGACACGCCACGCGACATCGCCTGCGCGCGCGCCGACGGCGTGCACGTCGTGGCGGTGCCGACGGGGCCGTTCGGGGCCGAGGACCTGGCGGACGCCGATGCGCTCCTCGGGTCGCTGCGAGATCTTCCGGACGCGCTGGGCGCGCTCGCCCGCGGCTGACGCTCAGGACCCGCGGAGCGTCCAGAAGCCGTCGAAGCCGACGTGGTCCTCGTCGGCGACGCTCCCCAGCAGCTCCCGCGCGCGCTCGTGCGTGACGTCGCAGACCACGGCGACCTCGCGCGTGGCGAGCGGCGTCCCGGTCCACTCGAGCACCTCGGCGACGCTCGTCGGCGGCTCGCGCCGCTCGGTCCCGGGCACGAGGTTCGCGAGGATCACGTCATACGCGGCGAACGGCTGGAAGCCCGGCACGGCGATCCGCACGTCATCCTCGACGCGGCAGATCTCGTAGGACGGGCACGTGTAGCGCCGGCCGCCCGACCAGTTGGCGAGCTTCTCGTCGAGGACGCGCGCGGCGGGCATCGGGCGGCGGGCACGCTCCATGTCGAGCGCGAGCGCCGTGGCGACCTCCTCGCTCGCGGCCCACAGTTCGACGTCGTCGGGGTCCAGGCGGGCCGCCTGCGCGGCGGCGCGGATCGTCTCGGGCGTGTCGAGGAGCGCGCCCGACATGTAGAGGACGCGCAGGCGCCGCAGGATGATCCGCTCGAACTCGGGGGCGTGCAGCCGCACGCCGATGACGGCGCGGCAGGCGGGCGTCGTCGCGGAGAGGCGCTCGCGCGGGTCCGTTGCGATCGGCATCCCGTGCTCGTGGGAGATCCGCGCCATCGAGCGCGCCATCGACTCGGGCGTGAAGCCGCGCTCGGCGTAGTCCTCCGGTCGCTCGGCGAGGCCGACCATGACCGTGCGCCAGACGACGCGGTCGCCGTAGAGCCAGTTGATGCGGCGCCGGAACGGCTCGGCCGAGTACGCCCACGGGCAGGCCGGGTCGGTGAACTCGTGGATGACGACGTCGGCGCCGCTGACCTCCCGACAGCTCGTCGTGTCGGGCATCAGCAGGCCCTCAGCTGCGCGTCAGGCGCTTGTAGCTGATGCGGTGCGGGCGGTCGGCCTCGTCCCCGAGCAGCTCGTGGCGGCGCTCCTCGTAGGCCTCGAAGTTGCCCTCGAACCACGTCACCTGCGAATCGCCCTCGAAGGCGAGCACGTGCGTGGCGACGCGGTCCAGGAACCAGCGATCGTGGGAGATGATCACCGCGCATCCCGGGAACCCGAGCAGCGCGTCCTCGAGTGCGCGCAGGGTGTCGACGTCGAGGTCGTTCGTCGGCTCGTCGAGCAGCAGGACGTTGCCGCCGCTCTTGAGCAGCTTGGCGAGGTGCAGGCGGTTGCGCTCTCCGCCGGACAGCTTGGCGACCTTCTTCTGCTGGTCGCCGCCCTTGAAGTTGAAGCCCGCCGTGTACTGGCGGCTGTTCATCCACTGCTCGCCGACCTGGACCTGGTCCTTGCCGTCCGAGATCTCCTCCCAGACGGTCTTCTCGCCGTCGAGCGCGTCGCGGCTCTGGTCGACGTAGGCGAGCTCGACGGTGTCGCCGACCCGCAGGACGCCCGCGTCGGGCTGCTCCTGGCCGGTGATCATGCGGAACAGCGTCGTCTTGCCGGCGCCGTTGGCGCCGATGATCCCGACGATGCCGCCGCGGGGGAGCGAGAACGACAGGTCCTCGACGAGCAGCTTGTCGCCGAAGCCCTTGCGCAGGCCCTCGGCCTCGACCACGAGGTCGCCCAGGCGCGGCCCGGCCGGGATGTGGATCTGGACCTGGTCGAGCTTGACGTTGCGCTCCTGCGCGACCAGCTCCTCGTAGTTGTTCAGGCGCGCCTTCTGCTTCTTCTGGCGGCCCTTGGGGTTCTGGCGCACCCACTCGAGCTCCTCGGCGATCGCGCGCTGGCGGTTCTTCTCGCCCTTCTCCTCCTGCGCGAGGCGCTTCTGCTTCTGCTCGAGCCAGCTCGAGTAGTTGCCCTCGTACGGGATGCCCTTGCCGCGGTCGAGCTCGAGGATCCAGCCGGCGACGTTGTCGAGGAAGTACCGGTCGTGGGTCACGGCGACGACGGCGCCGGGGTACTCGGCGAGGTGGCGCTCCAGCCAGGCGACGGACTCGGCGTCGAGGTGGTTCGTCGGCTCGTCGAGCAGCAGCAGGTCGGGCTTGCCGAGCAGCAGCCGGCAGAGGGCCACGCGGCGGCGCTCGCCGCCCGAGAGCTCGTCGACGACCTGGTCGGCGGGCGGGCAGCGCAGGGCGTCCATCGCGTAGTCGAGCGCCGTGTCGAGGTTCCACGCGTCGGCGGCGTCGATCTTCGCCTGCAGGTCGGCGAACTCCTCGGCGGTCTCGTCGGAGTAGTTGGCGGCGAGCTCGTTGAAGCGGTCCACGAGCGCCTTCGTCGCCGCCACGCCCTCCTCGACGCACTCGCGCACGGTGGCGCCGGCGGTGAGCTGCGGCTCCTGCTCGAGCAGGCCGACGGTCGCGCCGGGCGCGAGCTGCGCGTCGCCGCGGAACTCGGTGTCGACGCCCGCCATGATGCGCAGCAGGCTCGACTTGCCGGCGCCGTTGTAGCCGAGCACGCCGATCTTGGCGCCGGGGTAGAAGGCGAGGGTGATCTCGCTCAGCACCGTCTTGTCCGGCGGGTACGCCTTGGTCAGGCGGTGCATCGTGAAGATGTACTGGCTCGACATGGGATCCAGCGTAGTGCGGAGCCGTCAGGGCCCGCGGCGCGGCTGTGCGATCCTGGCCCCGTGCCTGCCGATGGACCCGCCATCCGGCTGCGCGGCGTGGTGAAGCGCTATGGCGAGATCACCGCCGTCGCGGGCCTGGACCTCGACGTGCCCATGGGCGCGTGCGTCGGCCTGCTCGGGCCCAACGGCGCCGGGAAGTCCACGACGATGCGGATCCTGACCGCACAGTCGATCGCCGACGAGGGCGAGGTGCGGGTGCTCGGGCACGAGCTTCCCGGCGATTCGAAGGCCGCGCGTGCGCGCATGGGCGTCGTGCCGCAGCTCGACAACCTCGACACGACGCTGACGGTCGAGCAGAACCTCGTCGTGTTCAGCCACCTGTACCGCGTCCCGCGGGCCGAGCGCCAGGAGGCGATCGAGCGGGTGCTCGCGATCGCCAACCTCGGTGATCGCCGCGGGGCCAAGGTGGACGAGCTGTCGGGCGGGATGCGCCGCCGGCTGCTGATCGGCCGCGCGCTGATCCACCGGCCGCCGCTCGTGCTGCTCGACGAGCCGACCGTCGGCCTGGACCCGCAGGTGCGCCAGGAGCTGTGGGCGCTCATCGACCGGCTGCGCAGCGAGGGGACGTCGATCCTGATGTCGACGCACTACATCGAGGAGGCCGAGCGCCTCTGCGACACCGTCACCATCGTCTCGCACGGGTCCGCCGTGGCCGTCGGGTCGCCCGCGGACCTCGTGGCCGAGCACACGGGCGGCGAGGCGATCGAGGTCTACGGCTCGCCGGCGCGGCTGGCCGAGACCGAGGCCGAGATGGCGCGGGAGGGCTTCCCGACGCGGCGCACCGGCACCTCGATCGCGGTGCTGCGGGTGAACGACGACGGCGGACGGGCGCCCGCGGGCGAGCGCCGCGCCGCGAATCTCGAGGACGTGTTCGTGTTGCTGACGGGAGAGGAGATCGGCTGATGACGACCGAGGCAGTGCGCCGGGCGGAGACGCCCGGGCGGCTGGACCGCCCCGCGCTCGGGGGCGTGCTCGTCCGCGAGATGATCAACTTCAGCTCGTACTGGCGGTCGACGACGTTCTCCTCGACCGTCGAGCCGACGATCTACCTGATCGCGTTCGGGCTCGGCTTCGGGTCGCTCGTCGCGACCGTCGGCGGCTACGACTACGTGGACTTCGTCGGCACCGGGACGGTCGCCACCGCGGTCCTCTTCTCGAGCGTCTTCCCGGCGATGTTCGGGACGTTCGTGAAGTACAAGTTCCAGCGCACGTACGACGCGATCCTCGCCGCGCCGGTCGACACCGAGGAGCTCGTCACCGGTGAGGCGCTGTGGCTCGCGATGCGCGCGTCGGTCTACGGCTGCACGCCGATGTTCGTGGCGATGCTCTTCGGGCTCGAACCGAGCTGGGGGATGCTGCTCGTCCCGTTCATCAACTTCATCGCGGGATACGGCTGGGCGAGCGCGGGCATCTCGATCGCCGGCCTCCTCAAGGGCATCGAGAACTTCAACTACGTCACGAGCGCGCTGATCACCCCGCTGTTCCTGTTCGCCGGCTCGTTCTTCCCGATCGCCGGGCTGCCCGAGTGGGCGCAGGTGCTCGCCGAGCTCAACCCGCTGTTCCACTGCGTCCAGCTGGTGCGGCACGCCGTCTTCGGTCTGCAGGGCTGGGTCGACGTCTGGAACCTCGGCTTCATCGTCGTCTTCGGCCTCGCGATGTGGCGCCTGGCGATCGCGGCGATGACCCGCAAGCTGATCGACTGAGCGGACGGCGCCGGGACGTCCGAGAGGCCGCACAAGGACGCGCGGGAACCGGCTCCGCGGTGCCGTGTGCAGTTGTGCGCGTCCGGACCTGCTCAAGTGCACGCGGCACCCGCAGCGGCGCTGCCGTGTGCACGTCTTCGGGCTCGCTTCACGTCCCGAGCGCCCGGGCGATCAGCACGAGCACGGCCTCCGGCTCGTCGCCGATGCGCCGCCAGGTGACGCGGAGCACGCGGTACCCGGCCACCTGGAGATCGGCGTCGCGCCGCCGGTCGTGCTCGAACGAGCGTCGGCCGCGGTGCCAGGCGTAGCCGTCGACCTCGACGACGAGCCCCGCCTCGTGCCAGACCATGTCCACCTCGTGCCCTGAGACGCGGACGTTCGTCAGCGGGCGCGGAAGCCCGCCGCGTCCAAGCAGATCGAGCAGGCGCCGCTCGGCCGCCGAACGCGTGAGTCCGGGCCGGTCGTCGACCAGCGCTCGCACCGCCGGCGCCCCGCGCCGTGCGGGATTGCGCGCGAGGGACGCGCGCACGTCCGCAGGGCGAACCAGGCGGGCGGTGCGCGCACGTTCGAACGCCGCGTCGAGCTCGGGCGGACGCACGTCGCCCGCGAGGTCGACGAGCGTCCGCGCCGGCGACGTGACGGGCAGACCACGGCGTCTCCGAGCATCGGCCGGATGGAGCGCGCCGACCCGATGCACGCGCAGGCCCGGCCGCGAGTGCGCGCCGCTGCGGGTGACGGTCACGTCGACCGTGCTCGGGGCATCGTCGACGAGCCGCCACAACCACCCCGCCGCCCGATGGCTGAGCGTCGCCTCCGGCCCCGCTGCGAGCAGCGCGGCCGCGAACGGCCCGAGCTCCGTCGGCGCGGTGTGGCCGACGAGGTACACGCCCCGGTGCACGCGATGCAGGCGCCCATGGCGGAATCGGTGACTGATCGCATCCCGGCTGAGCCCGAGGTCCCGCAGCTGCGCGTACGAGATCGCGCCGTGCTGCCTCCCGGCGACCCGCGCCAGCGCCCGATCGGCGGCACCGTCAGCGCGCACAAGCGCCCTCCGCAGTCCTCCGTCGCAGGCCGTGAGCAGTTCTTCGGCCCAGGACCGGCAGATCGGCACTCGGGCGCCGCCGAAGTGGCACCGTGCGCGGTTGTCCGGGGTGCGGTGCCACGGCTCCCAGAGGTGCCCACGCGCCGCGTTCCCTCCCCGCCCGGCCAGGTCGCCGCGCGTGCCCGGTAGCCTCGATTGTTCATGCCCACGGTGCTGGACATCGAGCAGGCGCTCCTGCTTCTGGAGCTCGACCCGCCCTTCGACAAGCGGGCCGTGCAGCTCGCGCGGCGCCGGCAGGCGAAGGTCTGGCACCCCGACCTGGCGCCGCCCGGCAAGCAGGTCGCGCACGAGCGGCACCTGAAGGCGATCAACGAGGCCGCGGACGAGCTGGAGCGGATCGCGGAGACCTCGCGCGGCGGCACCGTCAGCCGCAACGCGGTGAAGGTCAGCGCCGCGGCCGCGCGCAAGGCGCGCGAGGAGGAGGGCCGGCGCGCCTACGAGGCCGAGCAGCGGCGCCGGGCGGCCGAGAGCGAGCGCGCGACGCACGATCCGTTCGGCTCGCAGATGCCCGACCACTCGGTCGTGCACCGCTACGCGCGCTGCCTCTCCTACCCCGAATGGGGCGTCGGCGAGGTCGCGGGCATCTACTTCACGGGCGGCGGCGACGACATCCAGCAGTGGGCGCGCGTGCGCTTCCAGCCGGGCGTGCGCACGGTGCCCGCCGACTCGCTCCAGTTCGTCGACTTCAGCAAGCCCGACCCGGGTGCCGACCGCGTCCAGCGCTTCCTCACGGCCGCCCAGCACGCGCTCGCCGAGGGCGACTTCGCGCTCGCGGCGCAGCGGCTGATCTACGCACGCGACGCCGATCCGCGCAACGCCCCCGTGCTGCGGCTCATGACCCTGGCCTTCTGGCAGTCCGGCGATCTGCCGGCGGCGGGGCGGGCGGTCCGCGACTGGGCGCGCGTGGAAGGCGATCGCCCGGCGCCGCACCGGTTCGCCGCGCGGATCTATGAGGACATGGGCGCCGTCGCGCTCGCCGAGGAGGCGGCGGTGCGCGCCGTGCGCCGCGCTCCGCAGGACGCCGACGCCTGGGAGCGGGTCGGCCGGCTGCGCCTGCGGCTCATGGACCGTGACGGCGCACGCGAGGCGCTCGAGCAGGCGCGCCGGCTGGGGCCGAGCGTCGAGGGCCTGCTCGACCTGGCGCTCGTGCTGCACCTCGCCGGCGACGTCGGCGGTGAGGTCACCGCGTGCGAGCAGGCGACGCTGCTCGAGCCGGATGACGGGGCGGCCTGGGCGCGGTACGCCCACGCCCTGGCGCGGACCGACCGCGTGAGCGACGCCGTGGCGGCGTGCGAACGCGCGCTGCGGCTGAACCCCGGGGAGGTCGAGGTCGCCGGCCTGCTCGAGCGCCTGCGCGCCGCGATCCCGCGCGTTCTCCCGGCCGCCTGACCGCCCGCCGCCCCGAAACCCCCATCCGTCGTCCAGTGGGGATCAAGCGCTCGGCGCGGATCTGACGATGTAGCGGGTGAAGATGTTCCGACGCTGCTCACTTGCCGCTCTCGCGGTGTCCCTGCTGACCGCCTTCGCCGCGGTCACGCCGGCCAGCACGCCGGCAGCCGAGGTGGGCGTCAACCCGATCACCGGGAGCGCCTCTCAGGCGCTCGACGGCATGGGGCAGCTCGGCGCGACCTGGGTGCGGGCATTCGTCCGCTGGGACCAGGTCGAGCCGGGCGGTCCGGGTCGCTGGATGCCGGACGCTCTGGCGAACCTCGACGAGCTGACCGCCTCCGCCCAGCTGCGCGGGACCAAGGTCGTCGCGGTCGTGACCGGCGCGCCCCAATGGGCCAACGGCACCACCGATCCCTACGTGCCGCCGCGTGACCCCGCCGACCTGCGCCGGTTCATGAACTCGCTCGCCGCACGCACGCGCGGGAACGTCGCCGCGTGGGAGATCTGGAACGAGCCCGACGAGAGCGAGTTCTGGCACGGGCCGATCGGTCCGCAGTACTACGCGCCGATCCTCAAGGCCGCGCACGACGGCATCGTCGCCGCCGATCCCTCGGCGCTCGTGCTCGCCGCACCGTCGACCGGCAACAACTACCAGTTCCTCGAGGGCCTCTACGCGGCCGGGGCGGGCGACTCGTTCAGCGGCGTCGCGGTGCACACCGACACCGCCTGCCTGATCACGCCGCCCGACAGCTTCTACCGCGACCCGGGCGGGCGGATCGGCCGCTTCAGCTTCCTCGGCTTCCGCGAGATCCACGACGTGCTCGCCCGCAACGGGCACGCGGACCGCCCGATCATCATGACCGAGATCGGCTGGTCGGCGACGAAGACCCGCTGCGCCCGCGGCGCGTCGGCCGGCAAGAAGGCCGCCGGCGTCACCGAGGCCCAGCAGGCCGCCAACCTCAAGCTCGCCTACCACTGCCTGAGCTACTACCCCTACGTGCGCGCTGCGCTGTGGTTCAGCCTGCGCGACACGTCCGCGGCCGACACCGAGGTTGGCCGGTACGGGCTTCAGCGCTTCGACGGCTCGCACCGCCCCGCGTTCGACGCGCTGGCGACGATCGCGAAGTCCGGCACCGCGCCCGGGAAGGGCTGCGGGGACTTCACGCCACCGGTCGTCGACGTCATCGTCCCCGGCACCGATGCCGTGTTCGACCGGTTCCTCGACATCAAGGTCGTCGCGAAGGACAGGGCGAGCAAGCTCGGACGCATCACGCTGTACGCGAACGGCTCCAAGATCCGCAGCTTCACCGGAAACGCGCTGGCGAACGACCGCCCGGTCGGGATCCAGTGGATGGGCGCGCGCAACCTGCCCTACGGCCCGGTCAACGTGAAGATCGAGGCGCTCGACGAGTTCGGCAACACGACCCACCGCGAGGTGCCCGTCCGGCGCGTCGACCCGGCTTCGATGCCGGCCCAGCGCCCCGTCGTCGGGCTGAAGCTGTCCGGCAAGGGCCTCAAGCGCCGCGTGCGCGGGATCGTGAAGCGCCCGCGGCGCCGCGTTCCTGCCGACCGGCAAGGTCGTCATCGAGTGGCAGTACAAGCGCAAGGGCCGCTGGGTCACGCTGCACAAGCGCAGCAAGAACGCCAACCGCCCGTTCAGCTACAGCCAGCGCCTGCGCAAGAAGGGCGCCTGGCGCGTGGTCGCCCGCTACTCCGGCGTCAAGCCGTTCTCCCCCGCGCGCTCCAAGCAGATCCGCTTCCGCGCCCGCTGACCGCAGCCCCGGCCGTCATCACGACGGGGTGACGGCGCCGACCTTGGTCACGGTGAGGATCGCGCGCTGGAGGCTCGTCCCCGACGCGCCCTGGCAGAACAACGTCGCGGCGCCGGCTCCCTCGAACCCGAGGGAGCGCTCGACGGCGATGGTCGCCGTCGCGCCGAGCGGGATCGTCTGGGCGGCCGTGAACGAGGCCAGCGAGCTGAACGATCCGACCGAGAGCTGGCACTGGGCCGTCGTCGCGAGGCTGGCGGCCTGCACCACCGCCAGCGCGCGCACGTTGACCTGACCGCCCGCCGGCAGGCTGATCTGGACCACCTGCGACGGTGTCGGCTCGAGCGACATCGGCGTCATCATCGTCCGTTCCAGGACCTCCGACGGCCCGCGCGGTCCCGTCGGTCCCTCGGGCCCGGGATCACCCTGGGGGCCCGGCTCTCCCTGCGGACCCTGGACGCCGGCGACCCCCGTCGCTCCGGCGGGGCCCTGCGGGCCGGCCGACCCCGCGGACCCGGCACGCGAGAGCTGGGAGCGCACCGATTTCGCGAGGTCGCGGGTTCCGATGCTCCCGTCCTTGATCTGGGAACCGGTGATGAGCTTCGCCGCCGTCGCCGTGCCGGCGGTGGCGATGAGCAGCCCGAGAGCGAACGCGAGCGCCGAGCCGGCGCGACCGCGAAGGTGGCGGGTCACTGAACTGCACTCCTTGTGCTGGACGGGCGGGTTGGAACGACGAACTACGAGGTGCGACTTCTGTCGCGCATTGTGAATTCCTGCCCGGACGCCTCAGCCGTCGAGCTCGATGCGCATCGCCGCGGCGAGCAGGCCGCCGAAGACGTGCTCGCGCTCGCCGAGGCGCACCGAGACGGGCCCGTCGAACGGCTGGCGCTCGAGCACGAGGAGCGTGTCGCCGAGCGCGACGCCGCGCTCGGTGAGGTAGCGCAGCATCTCGGGGTCCGCGTCCGAGACGCGGACGAAGCGCCCGCGGTCCCCGGCCTCCAGGTCGGAGAGCCTGACGGTCACGCCCTCGTCGATGTGCAGCGCCGCGTCGGGGATCGGGTCGCCGTGCGGGTCGTGCGTCGGGTTCCCGAGCTTGGCGGCGATCCGCGCCTCGAGGTCCTCGCTGATGACGTGCTCGAGCGCCTCGGCCTCCGCGTGCACGCGGTCCCACGGCACGCCGAGGTGCTCGACGAGGTAGAGCTCGAGCAGCCGGTGATGACGCATCACCTCGAGCGCGACCCGCTCGCCCTCGGGGGTCAGCTGCACACCCCGGTAGGGCTCGTGCACGGTGAGGCCGCGCTCGGCGAGCTTCTTGACCATGGCGGACACCGATCCCGGCGTCACGCCGAGGCGCTCGGCCAGGTCGTTCGTGGAGACACCGCCCTCGCCGGCGCGGCGCTGCAGCGCGTAGATCGCCTTCGCGTAGTCCTCGATCGCCTCGGAGGGGCGGCGTGGATCGGCGGCGGCCATCAGATGCTCACCAGGAGCCCGGTCAGGAACATGATCGCCAGCCCGGCGAGCAGCCCGCCGACGACGATCGGGTCGAGCGTGCGGCCGTCGGGGCCGCGCAGCGACGGGGCGAGCTGGACGATGACCTGGAAGATGGCGCCTGCGCCGAACCCGAACAGGAACGCCGCGAGGCTCGCGTTGAAGGCAGCCGAGCCGATCCACGCACCGAGCACGGCGGGGGCACCCGCGAGCAGGCCGAGCGTCGCCAGCCGCCCGACCGACGGGCGCGCGTGCGCCAGCGGCGCCACGATCGCCAGGCCCTCGGTCGTGTTGTGGATCGCGAACCCGACGACGAGGAACGCGCCCAGCGCGAGCGCGCCGACCGAGTACGCGGCGCCGATCGCGACGCCCTCGCCGAGGTTGTGCAGGCCGATGCCGGTGGCGACGAGCAGGGCGAGCGTCCCACCCGACACGCCGGCGGCGCGCGCCGCGTGGCGGCGGTGCGTCAGCCAGCTGGCGACGCCGCTGAGCAGGAGGTAGGAGACCGCCGCGCCGAGCACGACGAGCGCCGAGCCGCCGAACGCCTGCGAGCCCGTGCCCGCGAGGTCGAAGCCCTCGAGCGTCGCGTCGATCGCCAGGAAGCCGAGCAGGCCGACCGTCAGCGCCATCACGCCGCGCAGCCAGTCGGGCGGGATGCGCCGCACCCACGGGAGCCAGAGCATCCCGAGCGCGACGGGGATCACGCCGACGTAGATGCCCAGCAGCGCCATCAGCCCGAGGAACGACAGGTCGCGCGACGGGGTCTCGACGGCGATCGGGATCTCGTGCGCGATCGTGCCGCCGGTCGAGGTGAGCAGGACGACCGAGTACGCCTCGCCCTCGATCCACGGCTGGCTGATGCGCAGCCTCGCCGACGCGAGCCGCCCGATCGGCTCGTCGCCGCCGCTGAACTGGACGAAGGCGTCGTTGACCTGGACCTGCGCGATCCGCACGGGGTCGGGGCCGTCGTTGCGCACCTGCAGCTCGATCTGGCCGGGCGTCAGCGTGGTGCGCTCGACCGCGATCTCCTCGGCCGCGGGGCCGCGTCGCTCCGCCAGCCCCGGCCCGTCGAGCGCCGCGAACGCCCCGATCGCCACGAGGATCAGGACGAGCGGGATCAGGCCGAGCAGCCAGGTCGGCAGCCCGCCCTGCGGGAGCTCGGTGGCGCTGTGGCCCTCCATCAGGGCGCGCCCTCCTGCACGTCGCAGAGGAGCTTCTCGTCGTCCGACTCGCAGACCTCGAAGAACCCCTGCCAGCCGAGCTCGGTGAACTCGGACTGGTGGGCGTGGAACATGAACTTCCCGGCGTGGGGGAAGCGCGCCTCGATGATCCCGCGCTGTCCCTGGCACAGCATGACCGTGTCGGTGTGCTCGCTCGGCCGCGCGCCGGTGCCCGTCGGGTAGTAGTCGAAGAGGTTCCCGTGCAGGTGGAACGAGTTGATCAGGTCGTACTCGAGGATGTTCACGAGGTACACGCGCAGGAGCCGCTCGCGCGCGACCAGGATCGGCGTGTTCATGTAGGCGAACGGGATCGTGTTCGCCGCGTACAGCTCGTTCGCGCGGTCGAAGTTCGTGTCGAACCCGTTCATCACCATGACGAGCTCGTCGGCGGGCGCGCGCTCCTCCTTGGGATCGATGATGAACGCGCCGTAGAGGCCCTTGGCGATGTGCTCGGCGAGCGGACGGACGTGGCAGTGGTAGAGGTGCAGGCCGGCCGGGAGGGCGTCGAACTCGTACACCGTCCGCCCGCCGGGCTGGATCTCGCCGGCGCCGATGCCCGCGACGCCGTCCATCTCGGCGGGATGGATCCCGTGGAAGTGGATCGTGTGCGGGTGCGCCGTCGCGTTGATGAACGTGATGCGCAGCCGGTCGCCTTCGCGTGCGCGCAGCGTCGGTCCCGGGACGCGCCCGTTGTAGGTCCAGGCCGCGAATCGCACGCCGGGGGCGACCTCGATCTCCTTCTCGGTCGCCGTCAGCTCCCACTCGCGCAGGGTGCGGCCGTCGGGAAGGCGGCTCGTCGTCCCGCGGTCGAAGTCGCGCAGCACCTCGTGCGGGCTGAAGCCGTTGGCCTTGTGGTCGACGGTCCGCCCGCCGCGGAAGTTCGCGTGCCCGTCGTGGCCCGCGATGTCGTGATCCGTCGCGGTCGCGCCGTGCTCGCCGTGGTCTGCGCCGCCGCCCGTCTGCGCCTGCGCGCCGTCGCGGCCCTGCAGGAGCACGGCGGATGCGCCGAGCGCGGGGACGGCACCGGCAAGCAGACGTCGGCGGGTGAGGCGTGCCACGGCGGGAACTATGGCACACCAAAATATCCCTCGCCACCATCCGGCTGGCCGCGCGGGTACGGTCTCGCCGGATGCGCCTCATCGTCGCCCGCTGCGAGGTCACCTACACCGGCCGGCTCAACGCCGTGCTCCCCGAGGCGCTGCGCCTGCTGATGATCAAGTCGGACGGCTCGGTGATGGTCCACGCCGACACCGGCGGGTTCAAGCCGCAGAACTGGATGACGCCGCCGACCGTCATCGAGGAGGAGGACGGCCTGATCGTGGTGCGCAAGCGCGCCGGCGCCACCGAGGACCGTCTCGACATCCGGATCGCCGAGGTCCTCAGCGACGTGACGCACGACATGGGCGAGGCGGCCCAGCTCGAGAAGGACGGGGTCGAGGCGCATCTGCAGGAGGCGCTCGCCGACGCGCCGCAGTTCTGCGGCGAGGGCTTTCGCCTCGTGCGCCGCGAATGGCCGACCGACATCGGCCCGGTGGACCTCATGTGCCGCGACGAGGGGGACGGCTGGATCGCGGTCGAGATCAAGCGGATCGCGACCATCGACGCCGTCGAGCAGCTCACGCGCTACCTGGAGCGCATCCGGCTGGACCCCGCGATGGCCGAGTGCCGCGGCGTGCTCGCGGCCCAGCAGATCAAGCCGCAGGCGCGCACCCTCGCCGAGGCGCGCGGTATCGCCTGCGTCGAGGTGGACCTCGCCGTGGTGCGCGGCGAGCGCGAGCCGGACCTCGTGCTGTTCGGCTAGCCCGCCGGCAGCCCCGCCACGAACGCCCGGATCGCAGCCGGGTCCCGCAGCGGCGGCCCGTGCCCGAAGCAGGCGACCGCCGGGTCCAGCTCCGCCAGGCGTCGCTCGCTCGCGCGGTTCAGCGGAATGTCGTACGTGAAGATGTTCGGCGGCTGGTGCAGTCCGACCGCCGTCGTGAGGATGTTCATGTGGAAGAAGACGTCGCCGCAGATGAGCGTGCGGTCGGCCTCGCGCCAGAACGAGACGTGGCCCGGGCTGTGACCGGGCGTGTCCAGCACGACGAACCCGTGCCCCAGCTCGTCGCCCTCGTGCAGCTCGCGCTCCGGCTCGACCTTCGGTGACCCCGCCACCGGCCCGAACAGGGACGCGATCCGGTTCCCCGGAGGGATCGGGGCCTTGCCGCTGCGCAGGTACGGCGCGTCGGCCGCGCCGATCCACACGGGCACGCCGAGCGCCTCGTGCACGTGCTTCGAGCCGCCCGCGTGATCGTTGTGCACGTGCGTCAGGGCGTGGAGCCGCACGTCATGGCCCCGCACCGCCGACACGAGCTTCCTCCCGGACAGCAGGTAGCCCGCGTCCACGAGGATGTCGCCGACGAGATACGCGTTCACGCCGTTGCGCGGGACGAGCGGGATCTGCCAGACGTCGTCGGCCACCTTGTTCATCGGGCGGACACTAGTCTGCCGCCCATGTCCGAGACCCCCGTCCTCACCGAGCGCCGCGACAACGTCCTGCTCATCACGCTCAACCGCCCCGACCAGCGCAACGCGGTCAACGGTGCCCTGGCCGACGGCGTCGCCGCCGCGCTCGACGAGCTCGACGCCGACGACGGCCTGGCGATCGCCGTCCTCACCGGTGCGGGCAAGGGGTTCTGCTCCGGTATGGACCTCGGGGCGTTCGCCGCGGGCGAGCGGCCGTGGCACGCCGAGCGCGGGTTCGCCGGCATCGTCCAGCAGCCGCCGCGCAAGCCGATCATCGCGGCGATCGAAGGGTTCGCGGTCGCGGGCGGCCTCGAGGTCGCGCTCGCGTGCGACCTGATCGTCGCGGCGGCGGGCGCCAAGCTCGGCATCCCGGAGGTCAAGCGCTCGCTCGTCGCCGCCGGCGGCGCGCTGCTGCGCCTGCCGCGGCGCCTGCCGGCCGGGGTCGCGATGGAGCTGGCGCTGACCGGTGACCCGATCAGCGCCGAGCGCGGGTTCGAGCTCGGGCTGGTCAACCGCGTCGCCGAGCCGGGAACCGCCGTGGAGACGGCGCTCGAGCTGGCCGGAGGGATCGCGCGCAACGGCCCGCTGGCCGTCGCCGCGACGAAGACCATCCTGAACGCCCAGTGGGACTGGGCGGAGGAGGACTTCTGGCACCGGCAGGGCGAGATCTCCGGCCCGGTCCTGATCTCCGAGGACGCGCGCGAGGGCGCGGTGGCGTTCAAGGAGAAGCGCGACCCGGTCTGGAAGAGCCGCTAGCGCGGCTCCCCCCAGAGGGTCGCGACGACCGAGCGCGGGCCGCCCCGGTCGCGGTGCTCGCAGAGCTGGATGCCCTGCCACGTGCCGAGTGCCAGCCGACCGTCGCGCACCGGCAGCGTCATCTCCGGACCGGTCAGCGCCGCCTTCACGTGCGCCGGCATGTCGTCCGCGCCCTCGAGGGTGTGGGTCCAGGGGAAGCTCTCCGGGACGGCGGCGTCCAGCCACGTCCGCAGGTCGCGGCGCACGTCCGGCGAGGCGTTCTCGTTCAGCGTCAGCGAGGCGCTCGTGTGCTGCAGCAGGAGGTGACAGAGGCCGACGCGCAGCGTGCCGAGCTCGGGCAGCGCGTCCGTGATCTCGCTCGTCACGAGGTGCACGCCGCGCGGCCGCGGCTGCAGGAGGATCTCACGCTGGGTCCACATCGCCCCACCATCGTGCCAGCCGGACGTCGACACGCCGCGGGTCGCCGGTCAGCGGGACGCCGTCGGCCTCGAGCAGCGCGGCCTGCCGCTCGCCCTGCGTGAGCGATCCGTCGGCGCGCACGACCCGGTGCCAGGGGAGTCCCGGTTCGTGACGCGCCGACAGCACGGCGCCGACGAAGCGCGGCGCCACCGCGTCCACGTCGGAGTAGGCGGCGACGTATCCGCGCGGGATCGCCCGGACCCGGGCCAGGACGGCCCGCGCGCGGTCGGTCGTGAGGTCGGGCGGGCGGCGCACGGCGCCGGGTAGATTCGCACGCATGCGCCGCGGCACCTACTCGATCGTCGCCCACGACCCGCAGACCGGGGAGCTCGGCGTCGCCGTGCAGTCGCACTGGTTCGGCGTCGGGGGCATCGTGCCGTGGGCCCGGGCCGGCGTCGGCGCGGTCGCCACGCAGTCGATCGCCGAGCCCGCGTACGGCCCGCGCCTGCTCGACCTCCTCGCGGGCGGCGCGTCCCCGCGCGACGCGCTCGACGCGGAACTGGCGGCCGATCCGCAGGCGCGCTACCGCCAGGTGGCCGTCGTCGACGCGCGCGGCGGGACGGCCGTCCACACCGGCTCCGGCTGCATCGCGTTCGCGGGCGACGAGCGCGGGGAGGGCTTCAGCGCGCAGGCGAACATGATGGCCTCGCCCGAGGTCTGGCCCGCGATGGCGCACGCCTTCGGCGCCGCCGCCGGGCCGCTGGCTCGGCGCCTCCTCGCCGCGCTGCACGCGGCCGAGGCCCACGGCGGCGACGTCCGCGGGCGCCAGTCGGCCGCGCTGCTCGTGGTCCCCGCGACCGGTGAGCCCTGGCGCGCCGTCGTGGATCTGCGTGTCGAGGACGACGCCGAGCCGCTCACCGAGCTGGACCGCCTGCTCGATCTGCACGACGCGTACGAGCTCGCGACCCAGGGCGACGACCTCACGGGGGAGGGCCGGCACGACGAGGCCGCCGATGCCTACGCCGGCGCGAGCGCGCTCGCGCCGGACAACCACGAACTGCTGTTCTGGGCGGGGCTCGCCGCCGCGCAGGCCGGCGACATGCCGCTCGCGCTGGAGCGGGTCCGCCGTGCGATCGCGCTGAGGCCGGGGTGGCGCGACCTCCTGGACCGGCTCGAGCCCGACATCGCGCCCAGCGCCGCTGCCGTGCGGGACGAGCTCTCGCGCGCCAAGCCATAAGAGATCGTTGCATCCGCAATCATCCGTGCTACTCTGTGTGCACGCGCAACTATTGCGCAGACAACTACCACAGATCCCCCGCCCCAGAGGAGCACCGATGGCCACGACCGCAGCAACCACCACCTGGACGGCCGACCCCGTCCATTCCACCGCCAACTTCGCCGTCCGGCACATGGTCGTCGCGACCTTCCGCGGCGCCTTCTCCGACGTCACCGGCTCGCTGGATCTCGCCGGCGACCAGCCGCGCCTCACCGGCGAGGTCGACGTCGCGAGCATCCAGGTCAAGGACGAGAACCTCTACGGCCATCTCCAGAGCCCCGACTTCTTCGACGCGGCCACGACGCCGAAGCTCACCTTCGTCTCGGACTCCGTCGTCCGCGACGGCGACGACGTGACCGTCGAAGGCGACCTCACGATCAAGGGCACCACGAAGCGCGTGACCGCCACCGGCACGTGGCTCGAGATCGAGGCCGACGTGACGGGCAACCCCCGGATCGGCGTCGACGTGGAGACGACGATCGACCGCACCGCGTTCGGGCTGGACTGGAACGCCCCGCTTCCCAAGGGCGGCTTCGCGCTCGACAACGACGTGACGCTCAGCGTCCACCTCGAGCTCGTTCCGAGCCAGGGCTGAGCGGCCATGCGGATCCTGGCCATCTCCGGCTCGCTGCGCCGGGACTCGCACAACACGCAGCTCCTCCGGGCGGCGGCAGGCCTGCTGCCGCCCGGGGCGGAGCTCGACATGGTCGAGCCCGACGTCCTGCGCGCCATCCCCCACTACGACGAGGATCTGCGGGTGGCCGGCGAGCCCGAGGCCGTCGCCGACCTGCGCGCCCGCGTCACCCGTGCCGACGCCATCCTCGTCTCCACGCCGGAGTACAACCACTCGCTCCCCGGTGCGCTGAAGAACGCGATCGACTGGCTGTCGCGACCGATCGCCGAGAGCCCCTTCCGGGGCAAGGACGTCGCCGTCGTCGGTGCGAGCACCGGCATGTTCGGCGCCATCTGGGCGCAGGCCGAGGCCCGCAAGGTCCTGGGCGCCGTCGGCGCGCGGGTGATCGACACCGAGCTCCCCGTCGTCCACGCGCACGAGCAGTTCGCGGCGGACGGCTCGCTGATCGACGCAGAGCTGCGCGACGCGCTCGCCGAGCAGCTCGCAGCGCTCGTCGCGGCGCGCGACGCCGGGCTGCCGGTCGCCGCCTAGCGGGGCGTCACGGCAGCGGCGGTGCGTCCGCCGTTAGGTTGCGCCGATGCGCGGCGCGCCCGGGGTCACGTGACGGACATCGCCGTCCTCTTCCTGATCGGCTGGGCGACGGCGTTCGCCACCGGTCTGGGCGCCATCCCGGTCTTCTTCCTCGGCGAGCGCGCCGCCGCGTACACGCCGGCCCTGATCGGCTTCGCCGCGGGGCTCATGGGCGTCGCCGCGATCCTCGGCCTCCTCGTCCCCGCCCTGCAGGACGGCGCGACGGGCGTCGTGGTGCTCAGCACCGTCGCCGGCGTGCTGTTCCTGCTCCTCACGCGCAGGCTCGTCGGGCTGCGCGAGGAGCACGTGGAGGTCAAGCGCCGGCTCGGCGCGTCCGGTCAGCGCTCGCTGCTCGTGGTGCTCGTCCTCTTCGTGCACAGCATCCCCGAGGGCCTGGCGATCGGGACGGCGTTCGCGTCCACGCGCGAGGGGCTCGGCCTGTTCGTGATCCTGGCGGTGGCCCTCCAGAACGTCCCGGAGGGGACGGCGACGGCGCTGCCCATGCTCGAGGCCGGGTACTCGCGTGCGCGCATGTTCTGGGCGGCGGTCCTGACGAGCGTCCCGCAGCCGTTCTTCGCCGTCGGCGCCTTCGTGCTCGTGGACAGCGTCACCGCGCTCCTGCCGGCGTCGTTCGCGTTCGCGGCCGGCGCGATGCTCGCGCTCGTCGCCTTCGACCTCGTCCCCGAGTCGTTCACCCGGACGGGCTGGCGGCTCGCGAGCCTCGGCGCGGGCGCGGGCGCGGCGCTGATGATCCTGCTGAGCTTCGCGCTCGGGGTCTGACCCCGAGGCTCAGCGCTCGCCGGGCGTCTTCTTCGGGTAGGCCGACACCGGGGTCGAGAGGTCCAGCGCGGTGGAGAGGATGCGGTGCTGCTCGGCGTTGTGCGCGGCCGGGTAGCCCTCGCCCGGTGAGGCGCGCTCGGGCCGGCCGACGTAGCCGAACTCCAGGTGGTCGGGCAGGATCTGGAGCAGGCGCGGCGACATGTGCGCGCGTGCGCCCATGTTGCGCGGCTCCTCCTGCACCCACAGGACCTCTTCGAGGTTGGGGTACGCGTCGATGAGGTCGCGGACGTCCGCCTCGGGGAACGGGTAGAGCAGCTCGATACGGCCGATGGCCACGCCCTCGTTGCCCTGTCGCCCCTCGTGTCCGACGAGGTCGTAGTAGATCTTGCCGGTGCAGAGGATCAGCCGCGTGACCTTCTCGGCCGGGACGCGCGGCTCGCCGAGCACCGGGAAGAAGCGGGTCTCCGACAGGTGCTGGATGCGGTTGGTCGCCTGCGGCAGGCGCAGGAGCGACTTGGGCGTCATCACCACGAGCGGGCGCTGCTTGGGGATCAGCGCCTGCCGGCGGATCAGGTGGAAGTACTGCGCGGGCGTCGTCAGGTTCGCAACACGGATGTTGCCCTCGGCGGACAGCTGGAGGAAGCGCTCCAGGCGGGCCGAGGAGTGCTCCGGTCCCGAGCCCTCGTATCCGTGCGGGAGCAGCAGCGTCAGGCGCGAGGACTGGCCCCACTTCGCCAGGCCGCTCGCGATGAACTGGTCGATGATCACCTGGGCGCCGTTGGCGAAGTCGCCGAACTGCGCCTCCCAGAGCACGAGGACCTCGGGCGCCTCCTGCGAGTAGCCGAACTCGAAGCCCAGACAGGCGGTCTCCGACAGCGGGCTGTTGTGCAGCTCGATCGGCGCCTGCGCCCCGGCCAGGTGCTGGATCGGCGAGAAGGTCTGGCCGTTCTTGGCGTCGTGGAGCACCATGTGGCGCTGGCTGAACGTGCCGCGCTCGGAGTCCTGGCCGGTCATGCGGATCGGCACGCCGTCGACGAGCAGCGAGGCGAACGCGAGCGCCTCCGCCTGCGACCAGTCGATGCCGCCCTCATCGCCGACGGCCTCGCGCTTCTTCTCCAGCTGCTTGACGAGCTTCGGGTGGACCGTGAAGCCCTCGGGCGCGCTCAGGAGCTCCTCGTTGAGGCCGATGAGCTCCTCGGTCGGAACGGCGGTCTCGACGTTCGGGCTCGGGGTGCGGTCCAGCTGGTACTCGCCCGTCGGCTGCTCGACCGAACCGGCCTCCTGGGCCTCCTTGATCTGGACCTTCAGCTCCTGATGGCGGCGGGTGAGCTCGTCCCAGATCTCCTGCTGCCAGCCGTCGACCTCCTCCTTCGTCGCCACGCCGTCCTCGACGAGCCTGGCGGCGTAGAGGATGGAGACGCGCTCGTGGCGCTTGATCTCCGCGTACATCTCCGGCTGCGTGTAGGCGGGCTCGTCGGCCTCGTTGTGGCCGAACCGCCGGTAGCCGATCAGGTCGATGAGCACGTCGTGGCCGAACTCCTCGCGGAAGGCCATCGCCAGGCGCACCGCGCTGATGCACGCCTCGACGTCGTCGGCGTTCACGTGGATGATCGGGACGTCGAAGCCCTTCGCCAGATCGGACGCCCACTGGGTGGAGCGGGAGTCCTCGAAGTCGGTCGTGAACCCGACCTGGTTGTTCTGGACGAGGTGCAGGGCCCCGCCGACCTGGTAGCCGTCCAGGGCCTGGAGGTTCAGCGTCTCGGCGACCACGCCCTGGCCGGGGAACGCGGCGTCGCCGTGGAGGATGATCGGGACGGCGAGGCTCGGCTCGCGCTGGGCGCGGGCCCCGTCGCGGCTGGTCTGCGCGGCGCGCGTGGCGCCGAGCACGACGGGGTCGACGAACTCCAGGTGGGACGGGTTGGACTCGAGGTTGACCTGGATCGTCCCGCCGGCGCGCAGCTCGTAGTCGCGCTGGTACCCGTGGTGGTACTTGACGTCGCCGGTGCCGCCCTGCGGGATCTCGGTGACGGCCTTCACGACGCTGATGCTCGAGGTGCCCTCGAACTCGCCGAAGATGGTCTCGAACGGGCGGCCGAGGTTGTGGGCCAGCACGCTGAGCCGGCCGCGGTGCGCCATGCCGATGACGACCTCTCGCGCGCCGGCGCCGGCGGAGAGCTCGATCGCCTCGTCGATCATCGGGACCGTCATGTCCAGGCCCTCGATCGAGAACTGCTTCTGCCCGAGGTAGGCCTTGTGGAGGAAGCGCTCGAGCCCGTCGACGGCGATCAGGCGGCGCAGGACGGCGCGGCGGCGCTCGGGGTCCAGGCGCGCGCGGAAGGTACCGGTCTCGATGTGCTCGCGCAGCCACACGCGCTGGCGGTGGCTGGCGATGTGCTCGATCTCGTAGGCGATCGTCCCGGTGTACGTCTCGCGCAGGTTGGGGAGCGCCTCCTCGAGGTTCTCCCCGTCGACGTAGACGCGCAGGATGCTCGTCGGGATCCGCCGCATCAGCTCGGATGTCAGGTGCACCGTGTCGGGGTCGAGCGCCGGGTCGCCCGTCGGCTCGGTGCCGAGCGGGTCCAGGCGCGCGGCGAGGTGCCCGTGCGTGCGGTAGGCCTTGACGAGCGCGGTGCCCGCCTGCACGGCCTGCATGAGCTCGAGGTCGTCACCCGCGGGCGCGGCGGCGGGCGCGGCGGCGGGCGCCGCGGCGGCGGCGAGCTGCGGCTGCGGCGGGGTGATGGCGGGGCCGAGCGTCGCGCCGAGCGAGGAGAAGACGTCCTCGTAGAAGCCGTTCTCGCCCTGGAGGTAGGCCTCGATCGTCTGCAGGAAGCGGCCCGACTCGGCGCCCTGGATGATCCGGTGGTCGTAGGTCGAGGTCATCGACATGACCTTCTCGACACCGAGCTGCGCGCCGACGCCGCCCAGCCCGAGCGGGTAGGCGATCGAGCCGGTGGCGACGATCGTCCCCTGACCGACCATGAGCCGCGGGACCGAGGCGACCGTGCCGATGCCGCCCGGGTTGGTGAGCGAGATGTTCGCGCCCACGAGGTCGTCGGCGGACAGCGTGTTGGTGCGGGCCTTGTCGATCAGCGCGTCGAACGCCGCCTTGAAGTCCGCGAACGACAGCCGGCCGGCATCGCGGATGACCGGGACCATCAGGGTCCGCGAGCCGTCCTTCTTCTCGACGTCGACGGCGATGCCGAGGTTGACCTGCCCGTCGTCCAGGCGCGCGGGCTTGCCGTCCTGCTCGCCGAAGTGGTGCGCCATCACCGGCATGTCGGCGGTGGCGGCACGGGCGATCGCCCACGCGATGAGGTGGGTGAAGGAGACCTTCTGGCCGGCCTCCTTGAGCTGCTTGCGCCGCCCGTCCATCTGCGTGACGGTGATGGTGCGGAACGAGGTCGCCGTCGGGATCGACCGGCTCTCGTCCATGTACTTCGCCAGCATCGCGGCGCCGCCGCGCAGCGGCTGGACGATGGCTGCCGCGGCGGGCGCGGAGCCGTCGCCGGCGGCGAGCACGTCGGCCTTCGTGACGCGGCCGCCGGGGCCCGAGCCCGTGACGCCGGCGAGGTCGACGCCCTCGGCCGCGGCGACGCGCGCGGCGACGGGGGAGACCTTCATGCCGTCGGGTGCGCCGGCGGGAGCGGGAGCGGCCGGCGTCGCGGCCGGCGCCGCCGCAGCGTCCGCGCCGGCGGGAGCCGCGGCGCCCGCGCCGAGCTGCATGCGGGCGATGACCTGGCCGACGGTGACGGTGTCGCCCTCGGCGGCGAGCAGTTCGGTGATGACGCCGTCGGCGGGCGCCGGCAGCTCGACATCCACCTTGTCGGTTGAGATCTCGACGATCGTGTCGCCGTCCTTGACGGCGCCGCCGGCCTCGACGTGCCACTCGAGCAGCGTGCCCTCGGTGACGGACTCGCCCGCGCCGGGCGTGACGATGTCGATGATCTCGGCCGCGGCGTCGGCGGCGTCCTCCGCGGGGGCCTCCGGAGCGGAGCCGTTGCCGGCCACGCCGTTGCCGGACTCGCCGTCCGGCAGGATCTCCACGAGGACCGCGCCGACGGTGACCGTGTCGCCCTCGGCGGCGTGCACCTTGACGACGGTGCCGGAGACGGGAGCGGGGACTTCCGCATCCACCTTGTCGGTGGAGATCTCGACGAGGGTCTCGTCGGCCTGAACGTGGTCGCCCTCGGCCTTGTGCCACTCGAGGACGGTGCCCTCGGTCACCGACTCGCCCATCGCCGGCAGCGTGACCTGAACTGTGGTGGAGACGGCCATCGGCGAGGTCTGCTTCGTACCCTAGCGCGCCTGTCCGGCGGCGGCGGACACTGCATCGGCGCGTTCACCGGCGTCGTCGCGGCTGCGGCCCTCGCGGACGAAGTCCCAGCTCCCGAAGAAGGGGGCGATGCCGCCGAGCACCGACACCGCGAAGGCCGTGCGCAGCGGCACGACGCGGGCGCGCAACGCGAGCAGGATCAGGAGCACCATGCAGATCCAGCCGATGCCGTGCGCGAATCCGAAGACCATCTCCGCGCTCGCCAGGCCGGGGATCAGCCAGACGGCCAGCAGACACACGTAGATCGTCGAGTGGGTGAACGAGAGGCGCTTGAGCGTCGTGAACGAGAGGCTCGGCGACCTGGGCGCGGCGGGCGTCGCGGTCGGAGCGGTGCTCACGACCCGCTCGCACCCAGCAGGGTCGCCATCCGGCGCAGCGGCTCGTCGGCCTCGGCCGGCCACTCCTCGACGTCGGCCGGCCACCACGCGTAGTCGTCGTGCTCGTGGTCCATGGCGATCTGCGCGCCCTCGGGAAGCCAGGCCTGGCCGATGAACATCACGAGCTCGTGCGGCAGCAGGACGAGCGCCTCGGCCTGCACGCGCTCCGGCGCGACCGCCCATTCCTCGCGCAGCTCGCGCACGAGCGTGTCGACCGGGTTCTCGCCGACGTCGACGGCGCCGCCGGCGCCCAGGGCCCAGCGGCCCGGCCACGAGGCCAGCCAGGCGGCGCGGCGGCCGGCCAGCCAGCGGCCCTCGCAGTCGCGCACCGCGCAGAGCGCCGCGACCGAGCCGGACGCGTCGCCCTCGACCAGCCGCAGTGACCAGCGGGCGGGCTGCAGATCGATCGTGAGCGTGCCGTCCTGCGCGACCGTGTGCCCGGTCATCCGCGCGCCGAGCCCGTCGTGGCTCGGCGAACCGCGCTCGGCGAGCGCGGCGACGGCGGCGTCCGCGGCGGCCGTCGCGTCCGCCGAGGGCTCGAAGTGGTCCTCGCTCCAGCGAGTCTCGACCTGATCGGGCGACCAGGGTCCGCGAGCGAGGATGCCGGGCGCCGTCGTCATCTGCCACAGGCTACGAGGACGCGCCCCGCCGTGGGTCAGCGGCGTGTGAACGTGCCAGGGCCGCCGGTAGGGTCGCGCGCATGACGCGCACCCGCAGCACCTGGGGATGGGGTTTCGAGGACGCGGCGTTCACCGCGGCGCAGGCGCTCGAGGCGGCGCCCGGGATTCCGGGCCTGCTCGGCATGCCCGCCGGCGAGCTCGAGGAGCCCGTGCCGCTGGAGGCGGTGACGCTGCCCGAGCCGCGCGTCCCGCCGCCGCCGGGCGCCGTCGCAGCCGTCTGCTCCCAGGATCACCGCGAGCGCGCGACGCACTCCTACGGCAAGTCGTACCTGGACACCGTCCGCGCGTTCCGCGGCGTCTACGAGCACGTGCCGGACCTCGTCGCACGCCCGCGCGACGAGGCCGACGTCGCGTCGCTGCTGGAGTGGGCGGCGGGCGCGAACGTCGCCGTCGTCCCGTACGGCGGCGGGACGAGCGTCGTCGGCGGCGTGGAGCCGCGCATCCCCGAGCGGTTCGACGGCTCGGTGTCCCTCGACCTCGGCGCGCTCGACGGCCTGCTCGAGCTGGACGAGGTCTCCCGCGCGGCGCGCATCGGCGCCGGGGCTGCCGGGCCGCGGGTGGAGGAGCTGCTCGGAGCGCACGGCCTGACGATGCGCTTCTTCCCGCAGTCGTTCGAGCTCTCCACGCTCGGGGGCTGGGTCGCGACGCGGGCGGGCGGGCACTTCGCGACGAAGCTCACCCACGTCGACGATCTCGTCGAGAGCGTCCGCGCGATCACCCCGTCCGGGGAGTGGCAGTCGCGCCGCCTGCCCGGCTCCGGGCGCCGGGCCCTCGCCGGACCGGATGCTGCTCGGCTCGGAGGGCACGCTCGGCGTCATCACCGACGCGTGGGTGCGGGTCCAGCCGCGCCCCGAGCACCGGGCTTCGCGGGCGGTGCGCTACCCGACGTTCCTCGCCGGCGCCGAGGCCGTGCGCGCGCTCGCCCAGTCGGGCCTGGATCCGGCCAACTGCCGCCTGATCGACGAGCTCGAGGCGCTGCAGACCGGCGCGGGGGACGGGACGCACGCGGTGCTCGTGCTCGGCTTCGAGTCCACGGACCATCCGGTCGACGCCGACCTCGCAGAAGGACTGCGCATCTGCCGCGAGCACGGCGGAATGCCCGACCCGCCGCCCGAGCCGACCGGCGGCGGCGGATCGGTCGGCGCGTGGCGCGAGGCGTTCATCCGCATGCCCTACCTGCGCGACCTGCTGCTGCGGCTGGGCATCCTCTCGGACACCTTCGAGACGGCCATCACCTGGGAGCGCTTCCCGGCGTTCCACGAGAGGGTGCTCGGCGCCGTGCGGGAGGCGCTCGGCGAACCGTGCCGGGTGACCTGCCGCTTCACGCACGTGTACCCGGACGGGCCGGCGCCGTACATCACCGTCATCGCGCCGGCCCGGCGCGGCGACGAGGTCGCGCAGTGGCACGAGATGAAGCGCGCCGCCGGCGACGCGATCATCGCGGGCGGCGGGACCATCACCCACCATCACGCGGTCGGCCGCGACCACCGCCCGTGGTACGACCGCCAGCGTCCCGACGTCTTCGCCGCCGCGCTGCGCGGCGCCAAGGCCGCCGTCGACCCGGCGGGGATCCTCAATCCGGGCGTGCTGCTCGACTGATCTGCACGAGGGCTTGACACGAAGTGTGTGTGAGTGCATACTCACACCTGTCATGAGCACCGCAACGACCAGCCCGCGCAAGCTCCAGACCGCCGAGGACCGGCGCGAGGACGTGATGCGCGCAGCGATGCAGGAGTTCGCGCGGCGCGGGTACTACGGCACCCCCACCACGGACATCGCCAAGGGCGCCGGCATCTCGCAGGCGTACCTGTTCCGACTCTTCCCCACCAAGGAGGAGCTCTTCATCGCGTGTGTCGAGCGGACCTACAGCGGCGTCCATCAGGCGTTCACGAAGGCCGCCGCGCCGCACTCCGGCGATCAGGAGGCCGCGATCGAGGCGATGGGCGACGCGTACGACGAGCTGCTGCGCAACAGCGACATGCTGCTGTGCCAGCTGCACGGGTACGCGGCGTGCCAGGAGCCGGCGATCCGCGTCGCGGTGCGCCGCGGCTACAAGGACCTCGTCGAGCTCGTCCAGCACCTGAGCGGGGCCCCCGACGAGGAGATCCAGCGCTTCTTCGCCGTGGGCATGCTCATCAACGTCGTCGCCGCCATGGACGCGCAGGAGCTCGACGAGCCCTGGGCCAAGGCGCTGATGACCGACGTCGACTGCACCTGAGGGAGGACCGGCTGATGCAGACCACGACTCCCGCTTCGCACGGACCAGCAGTGAGTGAGTACTCGCACGTTGTGTGTGATGGCTCACACAGCCAGACGACCCAGGACCACACCGAACACCCCCACACGGAGGACCGCATGTCACCCGCCACCCGCAGCCACGCCATCTGGACGTTCGTCGTCACGTCGATCGCCCTCTTCATGGTCACCCTCGACAACCTCGTCGTGTCCACCGCCCTGCCCGTCATCCGCGTCGACCTCGGCGCCGGCATCGAGGCGCTGCAGTGGACCGTCAACGCCTACACGCTCGCGTTCGCCGTGTTCCTGCTCACCGGCGCGGCGCTCGGCGACCGCTTCGGCCGCAAGCGCATCTTCACGCTCGGCGTCGCGCTGTTCGCGGGGGCGTCCGCCGCCGCGGCGCTCGCGCCCACCGCGGACGCGCTGATCGTCGCCCGCGCCCTGCAGGGCCTCGGCGCCGCGTTCGTCCTGCCGCTCTCGCTGACGCTGCTCTCCGACGCGGTCCCGGAGGGCCGCCGCGGCCTGGCGATCGGCGCCTGGTCCGGTGTCTCGGGCCTGGGCGTCGCACTCGGCCCCGTCGTCGGCGGCGCGATCGTCGACGGGCTCTCCTGGCACTGGATCTTCTGGATCAACGTGCCGATCGCCCTCGTGCTCATCCCGGTCGCGATGCGCGTGCTCACCGAGAGCCGCGGCCCCAACGCGGCGCTGGACCCGCGCGGCCTCGTGCTCGCCGGGACCGGCCTGCTCGGGCTGACGTTCGGCATCGTCCGCGCGGATGCGCTCGGCTGGACCAGCCCCGTCGTGGTCGGAACGATCGGGACGGGCATCGTCCTGCTGGCGCTCTTCCTGCGCTGGGAGGCCCGCGCGCCGGAGCCCATGCTCCCGGTCCGCTTCTTCCGCAACCGCACGTTCTCGGCGACCAACGGCGTCTCGTTCGCGATGTTCTTCGGCGTCTTCGGCTCGATCTTCTTCCTCTCGCAGTTCTTCGTGACCGCGGAGGGGCTCTCGCCGCTCGAGTCGGGGATCCGGATCCTGCCGTGGACGCTGATGCCGATCTTCGTCGCACCGATCGCGGGCATCCTCAGCGACCGGATCGGCGCCCGCCCGCTGATGGCGACCGGCCTGGCGCTGCAGGCGCTGGCGATCGGCTGGCTGGCGTCCGTGCTGGAGATCGGCGTCGCGTACACCACGCTGATTCCCGCGTTCGTCGCCGGCGGTGCCGGCATGGCGCTCGTGTTCGCGCCGTCCGCCAACGCCGTCCTCGGCTCGGTCCGCCCGAGCGAGGTCGGCCAGGCGTCGGGTGCCACGAACACGATCCGCGAGCTCGGCGGCGTGCTCGGCGTCGCGGTCCTGGCGTCCGTCTTCTCGAGCGCCGGCGGGTACGAGACCCCGCAGGCGTTCGTGGACGGCGTCACCGCGGCACTGCCGATCGGCGCGGCGGTCCTCGCCGTGGGCGCGCTGGTCGCGCTGCTCGTGCCGGCGCTGGAGCGGACGCCGGCCGAGGCCGGCGCGCCACGCCAGGCGGCGACCGAGCCGGCGACCGCCTAGGTCTCAGGGACACCCCCACATCACGGGCCGGAGGGTCTACCCTCCGGCCCGTGAGCTCGTTCACGGCGAAGAACCTCGGGGCGATCAAGGCGGCGCTCGATCAGCACAACGCGAGCTGTCCGGTCCCCGCGAACGCGATCCTGCTGAACCCGGTGGATCACGCGCTCATCGACTTCGAGGAGCTCTGGGGCCTCCCGGTCCTGGCCGACGATCGCGTCCCGACCAAGCGGGTGCGCATCCAGTGCGACGGGTCGGCGTTCGGCATCGAGGACGAGGTCGCCGACGCGGTCGCGCGCGAGCAGCCGGCCACGATCCCCCAGGTCGTCCCGGTCGGCCCGGGCACGGACGATGACGGGGCGCCCTAGGCGACGAGCAGCTCGCGCCCGAAGGCGCGGGCGAACAGCTCGGTCTCCCGCGACGCCGCCCAGCGCGGCACGCGCGCCTCGCCGTGGGTCACGAGGTCGAGCCGGATCACGTCGTCGGCCACGCCGGAGACGTGCGCCTCGCGCACCGCCTGGTCGCGGCTGCGCTCCAGGTCCTCCGCCAGGCGAAGCAGGACGGCGCAGCGGTCGAGCAGCGCGCGATCCCCGTCGCGCAGGAGCCGTGCGAACGGCCCCACGTCGGGCATGCCCTTGCGGTGGTAGCGCACGACCTGGCCGATCAGCGCGACCTCGCGCGGGCTGAACCCCGGCAGGCCCGCGCTGAGGATCAGATAGCGCGAATGCTTGTGATGGTCGTCGTAGTCGACGGCGACGCCGACGTCGTGGAGCATGCAGGCCGCCCAGAGCAGCTCGCGCTCGGCGGCGTCCCCCTCGTGCAGCCCGGCGTTCGCCAGCTCGTCGAAGAGCGTCAGTGCGAGATCGGCGACGTGCCGGGTGTGCCGGGCGTGCGGATCGAACTGCGCGGCGAGGTTCAGCACGCTCGCGCGCCGCACGTCGTCGAACAGCGGCTCGTCGCGCCCGCCCAGGGCGCGGGAGAAGAACACGCCCTCGCGCAGGCCCGCCTCCGTCGTCTCGATCCCGGAGAAGCCGCCGGACTCCAGCACCTGGTGCACGACGACTGCGCCCGCGAGCACGATGTCGCCGCGGGCGGGCTTGATGCCGGGGACCTTGCGGCGGTCGCCCACCGGCATGCCGGCGAGCCGGTCGACGAGGTCGCCGAGCGCGTCCCGCTCGATCACGTAGCCCTGCACGCCGAACTCCGGGGTCTCCAGGGCGCGCTGCAGCGCCGCGGCGAGGTTGCGGACCGTGCCGCCAACGCCGACGAGCCGCTCGGCTCCCTCGAGCCACGCTGCGCGCTCGAGCTTGCGCGCGACGTGGTCGCGCAGGCGCGTGAGCTGCTTGCCGCTCGCGGGGCCGTCGTCGGGCAGGAAGCGCTCGGTCATCCGGACTGCTCCCAGGCGCCAGGAGTCGAGCTCGCCGGCGAGGCGGTCGCGCACGCGCACGAGCTGGAGCGAGCCGCCGCCGACGTCCAGCACGGCGCCGCTGACGAGGTCCGTCGAGTTGACGGCGGCGAGGTAGCCGCAGCGTGCCTCCTCCTCACGGGAGAGGACCCGGATCGCGAGGCCGCTCGCCTCGCGCGCACGCTCGAGGAACTCCTCGGAGTTCGTGGCCTCGCGGATCGCGCTCGTCGCGACGACGTCCACCTCATCGGCGGAGAGGCCGGCCGCCTCGCAGAAGTGGGCGAAGACCTCGATCGCGGCGCTCGCGCGCGTCATGCCGTCCTCGCCGAGCGCTCCCGTCGTGTCGATGCCGGCGCCGATGCGCACCGGCTCGTGGATCTCGTCGGTGCGCTTCCACCACCCGCCGAGCGCACCGGGTCGCTCTGCGTGCGTCTCGAAGACGACGAGGCGGAAGGAGTTCGACCCGAGGTCGACGACCGCGAGCCGCGAGTCGTCAGTCCCCACGTTCGATGAGCTCGATCCGGTACCCGTCCGGGTCGCGCACGAAGCAGATGCGCGTCCCGTGATCGCCGACCGTGTACGGCGGCCGCTCGGCCTCGATGCCCTGGTCGGCGAGGCGCGCGAGTGTCGCGTCGAGGTCGCCCGCGGTGATCGCGATGTGGTTGTAGCCCGTCCCGAGCTCGTAGGCGTCGACGCCGAAGTTGTAGGTCAGCTCCAGGCGCGGCCCGTCGCCGGGGAGGCCCATGAAGACGTTGATCGCCTCGTCGCGGATGGGCATCCGGCCCACCTCCTCGAAACCGAGCGCCTCGTAGAAGGCGACCGACCGATCGATGTCGCCGATGCGGTAACAGGTGTGGATCAGCTCGGGCATGGCCGCAGGGTATACCCGCCCGCCCGGCGCGGACGGGTCGTCCACTAGCCTGATCGCATGATCGTCGAACGCTCGCTCCTGCCCGACTTCCTGACGAACACGTACCTCGTCGGCGATCCAGGCGGCGACGCCTTCTTCGTGGACGCCGGAGGCCCCGTCGCCCCGCTGATCGAAGCCGCCGAGCGCGAGGGCATGACGCCCACGCACGTGCTGCTCACGCACCATCACTACGACCACGTCGTCGCGCTGGGCGAGCTGCTCGAGCGCTGGCCCGACATGGAGGTTCTGATCCACCCGGCCGAGCGCGACCTCGTCGACGCGGCCACCGGCGACCTGATTCCGGGCGAGACGCTGCAGATCGGCGCGGCCCACATCGAGGTGCTGCACACGCCGGGCCACACCGCCGGCATGGTGGCGCTGCTCGTCGAGGGCCAGGTGTTCACCGGCGACACGCTCTTCAAGGGCTCCGTCGGAGGCGTCCGTGCGCCGGGCAGCACGAGCTACGCGGACCTGAAGTCGTCGATCATGGACGTGCTGGCCAAGCTGCCGCCGGACACGGTCGTGCGCCCCGGCCACACGGACCCGACGACGATCGGCGACGAGCTCGAGAACAACGGGTTCATCCGCATCTGGCGGGGCCTGGACCCGGAGGGCGAGGGACCCTGCACCGCGATGGGCGAGCCGGCGACGCTCGTCCTGCTCGGCGACGACTACGACGGCGGGCACAAGGCCTGGGTCCGCTGGCCCGACGGCCGGGACGACATCGTCCCCGGCTCGCAGGTTCAGCCGGGCTGAACGGAGCCGGCCCGTGAGCGCTCGCGACGAGGAGCCGGACGAGTCCGGTCCGAACGAGTCCCCCGAAGGGGACCTCCTCGGCGGGCGCCTGCGGCGCACGGCGGCGCTCGGGCGGCTCGCCGCGACCGAGGCGGCGAAGTACGCGGCGACGTCGGCGGCCAATCTCGGCCGGACGCCCGACGAGGCGGCGGATGCGCTGGGCCGCCGCCAGGTGGACGCGGCGCGCCAGATCGTCCGCGTCCTGGGGTCGATGAAGGGCGTCGCGATGAAGGCCGGCCAGATGCTGTCGGTCGTCGATCTCGACGCGGTCCCGCCCGCCTATCGCGAGGAGGTCCGGGCGACGCTGGCCGAGCTGCGCGACTCCGCCCCGACGGTGTCGTTCAGCGACATGCGTCGCGTCATGGAGCGCGACTACGGCGAGAAGCTGGACCGCGTCTTCGCGACGTTCGACGAGGAGCCGATCGCGGCCGCGTCGATCGGTCAGGTCTACCGCGCGACACTCGACGACGGGCGCGAGGTCGCGGTCAAGGTGCAGTACCCCGGCATCGACGCCGCCGTCCGCGCCGACCTGCAGAACCTCGTCCCGCTGCTGCGGGTCGCCAAGCAGATCGCCCCCAACCTCGACGTCGAGGAGCTGGCGGACGAGGTGCGGGAGCGGATCCACGAGGAGCTCGACTACGAGCTCGAGGCGGAGAACACGCGGGCGGTCGGGCGCGCGCACCGCGGGCATCCGTTCATCGTGATCCCGGAGGTCGTCACCGATCTCTGCCGCACGCACGTGATCGTCATGGAGTTCGTCCGCGGCGCCTCGCACGAGGAGATCGCGCGCCGCGACCAGGCCACGCGTGACCGGGCCGCCGAGATGATCTTCCGCTTCTACTTCGGCGCGATGTACCGCCACCGCGCGTTCTCCGGCGACCCGCACCCGGGGAACTCGATGCTGCTCGAGGACGGGCGCATGGCGTTCCTGGACTTCGGGCTCTTCAAGCGCCTGTCGGCGCCGGCTGCCGAACGCGAGCTCGAGATCCAGCGGCTCGGCGTGGAGGGGCGCGGCGAGGACATGATCGAGCGCATGCGCGCCGCCGGGATGCTCCCGGACAGCAGTCGCGCGACACCGGACTCGATCCTCGACCAGTTCCGCCGCTACACGTGGTGGTACACCGCGGACGAGATCGTGGAGCTCGACCCCGGAGCGGCGACACGGATCGTCCTGGACTTCTCGGACCCGCTGCACGACGCCTTCCACGAGGTGCGCCGCGAGACCCTCCCCGCCGAGCACGTCTTCGGCCGGCGGCTGGAGATGATGACGCTCGCGGTCATGAGCCAGCTGCGCCCGCGCGGCAACTGGTACCGGATCGCGCGCGAGTGGCTCTACGACGACGCGCCGCGCACCGAGCTCGGCCGGCTCGAAGCCGAGTACTACGCCCGGCGCCGATGAGCGCCGGCATCCCCCCGAGCCCGCCGGCGCGCGAGGCGCGGCGCATCCGCCGCCGCGGACCGGGGCCGAAGATCCGCCTGGCGATGCTCGCGCTCGCGCTCGGCTCGCTGTTCCTGGTCCTCGCGCTCTCGGGGTCCCTGTCGCCGGAGAAGGTCGAGGACTGGGTCGACGGGTTCGGCGCGGTCGCCCCGCTCGTGTTCATCGTCGGCGCGGCGACGCTGACGTGCCTGATGTTCCCGGGACCGATCCTCGCGGGCGCGTCGGGCCTGCTGTTCGGCACCGCGCTCGGCACGCCGGTCGCGATCTGCTCGGCGACGCTCGGCGCCTGCCTGGCGGCGAGCATCGGCCGGTTCGTCGCAGGCGACGCGGTGGAGGAGCTCGGCGGCCCGCGCATCCGCGCGCTCGCCGAGTGGGTCGGCCGCCGCGGGTTCACGTCCGTCCTGTACGCGCGGATCGCGCCGGCGATGCCGTACAACGTCGTGAACTACGCCTGCGGCCTCACGACGATCCCGATCCTCGTCATCGCGGCCGCCACCGCCGTCGGCACGGCGCCGCGCACGTTCGCCTACGTGGCGCTCGGCGGCTCGTTCGGTGATCTCTCGAGCCCGGAGGCGCTGATCGCGTTCGCCATCATCATCGGGATGGGCGTCACCGGTCTGGCGCTCGTGCGCCGAGACCTGCTGCGCGAGCGGGCGGCGGTGCGTGCGGCTGCGCGGGATGCCGGCCCGCCCGGCGGGGGAGTCGACGGCGAGGCCTGACCGGCTCGAGCGGCCTTGCGAGCCAGGCTGTCCAACCGCTGGTGCCGGGTTGGGCCGGATCGGCTTGCGACGCGCGCATACGATCGCGCGATGAACGCCTCCCGGTGGGTGACTCGTCCCGTTGAGCAGCGCGACCGGGCGGCGTGGAGCCGCCTGTTCAGGGGGTACTGCGAGTTCTACGAGTGGCCGGCGTCCGACGAGCAGCTGCGGCGGGTGTGGTCGTGGATCCATGACGAGGGCCGAGTCGAGGCGATCGTCGCCGTGCCGGCCGACGGGACGGGTGAGCCGGTCGGGCTGGCGCACCTGCGCTCGTGGGTGAGGCCGCTGCGTGGTGAGGTCGCCGGGTACCTCGATGATCTCTTCGTGGATCCGGCAGTGCGCGGGACGGGTGTCGTGGAGGCGCTGTTCGCCGCGGTCGATGGGGCGGCCGTCGCGCACGGATGGAGCATCGTGCGCTGGACGACCGCCGACGACAACTACCGCGCCCGGACGGCCTACGATCGCGTCGCGACGCGGACCGGCTGGATCACGTACGAGCTGACGCCGGGCAGCTGAGCGGGGCCGGCCGTCAGCTCGCCGCGTCGTCGCGGCGCGCGTGGGCGCCGTCGTGCGGCCGGCCCGGATCGTCCAGGCGCTGCACCTGGAACATGCTCGTCGTGCCGGGGCGCCCGCTCGGCAGGCCGGCGGTGATGCCGACGCGCTGGCCCGGGCGGCACCAGCCGAGCTCGACGACGCGGCGCGCCGCATCCGCGATCAGCTCCTCGGTGACGTCGTGCTTGCGCATCGACGCAGCGCGCACGCCCCACATGAGCCCGCAGCGGCGCACGGTCTCCTTGCCGGGGGAGAGCGCGAGGATCGGCATCGTCGGGCGGTGCGCGGAGACCAGGCGGGCCGACCGGCCCGAGAGGGTGGGGACGACGATCGCGTCGAGCTCGAGCTCGCGCGCGGCCTCGACCACGCTGTGGGCGATCGTGTAGCCGGGGTCGCGGCCGGTGCGGCGCACGCGGTGCTCGTTCCAGCGCGAGTACGGCGCCTCGCGCTCGGTCGTCCGTGCGATCGAGTCCATCATCGCCACGGCCTCGACCGGGAAGGCGCCGACGGCGGTCTCCTGCGAGAGCATCACGGCGTCGGTGCCGTCGAGGATCGCGTTCGCGACGTCGGCGACCTCCGCGCGGGTCGGCCGCGCGCTGCGGATCATCGAGTCGAGCATCTGGGTCGCGGTGATCGTGATGCGGGCGTGCTCGCCGGAGAGCCGCAGCAGGCGCTTCTGCACGAGCGGCACCTCCTGGATCGGCAGCTCGATGCCCAGGTCGCCGCGCGCGACCATGATGCCGTCGCTGACGCGGATGACGTCCTCGGCGCGCGCGACCGCCTGCGGCTTCTCGATCTTCGCGATCAGCGGGATGCGCGTGTGCTCGCGGACGAACAGCACGTCCTCGGGGCGGCGGACGAAGCTCAGTGCGACGAGGTCCACGCCGATGCTGATCCCGGCCGCGAGGTGGACGAGGTCCTCCTCGGGGACGGCGGGCAGCTCCTCGGTCGCACCCGGGACGTTCAGTCCCTGGCGCGAGGCGACGACGCCGCCGAGTTCGACGTCGCAGTCGAACTCCCCGTCGTCCGCTCGCACCTCGCGGACGCGCAGGCGCACCGAGCCGTCGGCGAGGTAGACGGACTCGCCCGGCTCCAGCGCGGCGGCGAGGCCGGGCCAGGTGACCGTCATCTCCTCGTCGTTCCCGGCCTGCGTGCCGGAGGTGTCGGTGACGAAGGTGACGGAGGAGCCGCTGTGCAGGACGACCTTGTCGCCGGCGACCGGCCCGACGCGGATCTTCGGTCCCGGGAGATCCTGGAGGATCGCGACCGGCCGTCCGACCCGGCCGGCGGCCTCGCGCACCAGGCGCGCGGTCTCCGCGTGCTCCTCGTGGGTGCCGTGGCTGAAGTTCAGGCGCGCCACGTCCATGCCGGCCTCGACGAGGCGCGCGAGGACCTCCGGATCCCGCGAGGCGGGTCCGATGGTCGCGACGATCTTCGTCCGGCGCTCCATGGGCACGCGGTGACGGTACCGTCCCCGCGGGCGTGCCGCTGCTTTGCAGGCTGGGCGGTTCCCCGACGCGGCGGTAGCGTTCGCCCATGGCCGACCAGCGTGCACTGCTTCTCGTCGACGTCCAGCGCGGGTTCGAGGACCCGGAGCTGGGGGCGCGTGACAACCCGCGGGCGGAGGAGAACATCGCCGCGCTGATCGCCGCGTGGCGCGAGCGCGGGGATCCGATCGTCGCGATCCAGCACGACTGGGAGGGCGGGCCGCTCGAGCGCGGGACGCCCGGGTTCGAGCTGAAGGACGTGGTCGCCGTCGAGCCGGACCTGCGCATCGTCAAGACCGTGCATTCGTCGTTCCACGGCGACGTCGACCTCGACGCGTGGCTGAAGGAGCGGGGCATCGGCGCCATCGCCGTCTGCGGGATCCAGACGAACTTCTGCTGCGAGACGACCGCGCGGATCGGGTCCGATCTGGGCTACGACACCTGGTTCGTGCTCGACGCGACGCACACGTTCGACGTCACGACCGCGGACGGCGAGGTCGTGCCCGCCGCCGAGATCGCCCGCATGACGGGCATCAACCTGCAGGACGAGTTCGCCGAGGTCGTCACGACCGCGGCGGCCTGCGCCTGATCAACCGGTCTTGGCGACCTCGCCCTTGGCGAGGTGCTCGACGCGGGCGCTCATCGCGTCGCGCATCGCGACGAGCGCCGACAGCGGGCGCATCATCACGGTGAACTCGGTGACCAGGCCGTCGTCGCCGAACACCATGTGGTCGAGCCCCTCGATGTCGCGGCCGCCGACGGTGGCACGGAAGATCAGCGCGTGGCTGCCGTCGCCCTCCAGCTCGTCGACGTAGCGGAAGTCCTCGAAGACCTGGAACAGGGCGTCGAAGAGCCCGCGGACGGACTCCTTGCCGGAGAACGGCTTGAACGCGACGGGGGAGTAGAGGAGGACGTCGTCAGCGAGGCAGGCGACCATCGCGTCGTGGTCGCGGGCTTCGACGGCTGCGCGGAAGGGGTGCATGCCCGGCACGCTGCCAGCCGCGGGCGGCCCGGTCAAGCCGGCGGCTCGAGCCCGGTGAAGCGGCCGTTCTCGAGGACGACGTCGCCGTCGGCCGTCAGGCGGCCGCCCTCGCGCAGGTCGCAGATGAGGTCCCAGTGCAGGGCGCTCATGTTGCGGCCGCCCGTCTCGGGATACGAGCGGCCGAGCGCGAGATGGACCGTCCCGCCGATCTTCTCGTCGAACAGGATCGCCCCGACGGGCCGCTGGATCCCGAAGTTCGTGCCGATCCCGATCTCGCCGAGCCGCCGCGCCCCCTCGTCGGTCGCGATCGCCTGGCGCAGGTAGTCCTGCCCGCTCTCGGCGTGCGCGCCGACGACCTCGCCGTCCTTGAAGCGCAGCTCGACGCCGTCGACGTCGACGCCCGCGGGCGAGGAGCGGATCGTGAAGCGGATGGCCCCGTTGGCGGACGTCTCGTGCGGGCCGGTGAAGACCTCGCCGCTGGGCATGTTGCGCCGGCCGTCGGAGTTGACCCACGTGCGGCCCTTGACACTCAGCGTCAGGTCGGTGTCCTCGGCCTCGATGCGCAGCGTGCTCGCGCCGCGCAGCCGGGCGATCAGCGCGTCCTGGAAGACGCTGAGGCCGTGCCAGGCGCGGACCGGGTCCGGCTGGTCGAGGAACATCGCGCGGCGCACGAATGCGGCGAAGTCGCTGAGGTCCATGTGCGCCGCCGCCGCGCCCGCGGGTGTCGGCCAGAGGCTCGAGCACCAGCGCTTCTTCAGCGTGCGCTCGCGGACGGGCCGCCGCGCGCGGGCGACGCGCGCCATCAGCGCCGGGTCGACGCCGGCGAGCTCGCGCGGGTCGTACGGCGCCTGGACGCCGAGCACGGCGTCGAGGATCTTCGCCTCGGCCATCGCCATGTCGTCGAAGTCGTCGAGGTGCAGGTCGCGGGCGTGCTCGTAGAACGCGCGCGACTGCCCGGGCAGCTCGACGTCGAAGCGCACCCACGCGTCACGCTGCAGGATCGCCCGCTGCAGCTCGAGCAGCAGCGGCGTCGCGAGCACGCTCGAGCGCACGACGACCCGCTGGCGCGGCTCGACCTCCAGGCAGTAGCCCGCCAGCAGATCCGCCATCGGCGCCGCGTCGAGGACCTCGGCGACGACGGCGTGCGCCTCGTCCTGGCTGATGCTCGTCACGGAGCCTCCACGTCGGGGAACCATTCGGCGCAGTGCTCGCGCAGCGCGCCGCGCACGAAGGCGCGCTCGTCCTGCGTTGCGGCGCGCAGCCGCAGCAGCAGGTCCTTCTGTCCCTCGGTCCGCACGCCGCTGACGGTCCAGCCGACGGCGAGCCGCTCGAACAGGAACTCGACCGCCCGGTGCCAGGAGTCCTCCTGCGACACCGACGTGTCGTGCAGCACCTTCGCGTACTGCGTGCGCGTCTTGGGAGTGAGCACGCAGCGCAGCGTCAGGACGGAGCCGGCCGCGCCCGGATAGTCGACGGTCGGGGCGTCCGGCAGCGGCGCCGCGGCGCCCGGCGCGCGCTCGCGGCGTCGGCTGCGCCTGCCCACTACGTCGTCGCCGCGGCGAGCTCGAGCTGGGAGCGCACGTCGCCCGTCAGCGGGTTCGCGTGGCCGGGCCAGGCGGCGGCGGGCTCCATCGCGGCGAGCTTGAGGATCGACGCGCGCGCCTGCTCGGTGTCCTGGTTGAACGCGGCGTGCGGCACACGCGGCTTCCCCTTCAGGCCGGTCTGCGGGTCGAGCGTGTAGAAGCAGTCGCTGACGAGCGCGAGGCGGTCGGACTCGCGCCACAGGCCGATCATGCCGGGAGCGTGGCCGGGCAGGTGGATGACCGTGAAGCCGGCGACCTCGTCGCCCTCCTTCAAGGTCTCCGAGATGCGTGACGGGCCCGCCGTCCCAGCTCGGGAGCAGGTGCGGGAAGAGCAGCTTGCCGATCGGGTTCAGGCGCTCGAAGTGGAAGTAGTGCTCCCCTCCGTCGCTCTCGGCGTCCGCCTTCTCGTCCTCGTGGCAGAGCACGGGAACGCCGAGCGCGGGCGCGACCCCGCGGTGGTCGGCGTGGCCGTGACCGAGCACGACGCGCGTGATGCCGCCGAGCTGCGCCCCGGCGCTGCGCACGGCGTTCGTCATCTGGCTGATGCCGGCGTCGAACAGCAGGACGCCGTCGCCGTCCCTCACGAAGTAGATGTTCATCGTCTTGCCCGGGAAGCCGCCGCGCAGGAGCCAGACACCCTCGGCGACGGTCTCCAGGTCGCCCACGCCGAGCTTCGTCGCGACCTTCGTCTTCGTGTTGAAGGCGCGCTTCATCCCGAGCTCCTGCCGCGAGCCCTCCGGCGGCATCAGCCCGAGCTGGCGTGCGACGGTCATGCCGTCGGCGTACGCGTTGTTCTCCACGATCTCGCCGTCGCGGACGATGACGACGTCGCATCCCTCGATGTCCAGCCGGGCGCCCGTGGGCTCGACACCCTGGAAGGGGGTGCCGGTGAACGTGCCGGTCGCCTTCCAGCGGTAGGAGCCGCGGTCGTCCTGGATCGTCTTCTCGACGATCTCGAAGGCGAGGTCCGGGAACGGGCCGAAGAGCCCGGAGAGGAACTCGCGCACGCCTTCGGGAGCCGTGGTGTCCACCTGGCCGCGCACGTTCTCGCGGCCACCGGTCCGCCACAGGGCGACGGCCGCGTCGACGTCACGGCGGGCGATCGCGTCGAAGTACGCGTCCCCGACGCGCTCGGTCTCGTCCTGGTCGATCGCGCCCTCGATGATGCTGGTGGGCTTCACGTCGGTCATCAGCGGCTCCTCTCCAACGGGTCTTGCGCGGCAGGCTACCGCTAGGTTGGGGTCGCATGCCCGAGCCCACCCGCAAGCGCGAGCTCGGCCGTGGCGAGCGCGTGCTCCCCGGCGTCTGGCGCCTGCGCCTGCCGCTGCCGTGGCCGGGCGTGCCGCACTGCAACGCCTGGGCCGTGGCGGCCGGCGACGGGATCGTCCTGTTCGACACCGGCATGCACGAGCCCGGCTCGTTCGCGCACCTGGAACGCGCGCTGGCGCAGGTGAACCTGCGGGTCGACAACGTGAAGCTGCTCGTCTGCACGCACGCCCACTCCGACCACTACGGACAGGCGGCGACGATCATCGAGCGGACGGGGTGCGAGCTGTGGATGCATCCCAATCACGAGCACATGACCAAGGCGGCCCAGGATCCCGATGCCGCGATGGAGCGCCGCATCGAGATCGCGCGGCAGAGCGGCGTGCCCGAGTCGCCGCTGCGCGCCTACCAGGAGGCGCGCAAGGGCCAGGGCTTCGGCGTCGCCGGGATCGTGCAGCCGGACCGTGACCTGCTGCCGGGCGTCGAGGTCCAGACCGACCTCGGCGCCTTCCAGGTCGTCGAGACGCCCGGGCACGCGCCCTCCCACGTCTGCCTCTACCAGGAGGACCGCCGCATCCTGATCTCGGGCGACCACCTGCTCGGGCGCGTCTCCCTGTACTACGACTACGGCTACACGCCCGACCCGGCCGGGGAGTTCCTGGACTCGCTGAACAAGGTCGAGGACCTCGACATGCGCCTGTGCCTCGCCGGGCACGCGCGCCCGTTCACCGACGTCCAGGCCCACATCACCGCCAACCGGGTGGTCGTCGCCGAGCGGCTCGAGGGCTGCCTGCGCGTGCTGGGCGACCACGGTCCGATCACCGCGTTCGACGCCGTGCCGCTGGTGTACGGGGAGGCGATCACGCCCGCCAACGCCAACTGGTGGCTGAGCGAGACGCTCTGCTACCTGCAGCACCTCGAGGTCACCGGCCGCGCGCAGCGCACGCCCGGTGAGCTGGAGGGCGATCCCGAGCGCTGGTCCCTCGCGCCCTAGCGTCGTTCTACTCTCTCCGGCTGTGCGCATCGACGAGATCCTGAAGGGGAGCGAGGAGCCGGTCTTCTCGTTCGAGTTCTTCCCGCCGAAGACCCCGGCCGGTGAGGCGAACCTCTACGAGGCGATCGCCAAGCTCCAGCCGCTCGAGCCGGCCTACGTGTCGGTCACGTACGGCGCGGGCGGCTCGACCCGCGACAAGACGATCGAGATCGTCTCGCGCATCCGCGACGAGTTCGGCCTCGAGGCGATGGCCCACTTCACGTGCGTCAGCGCGACCACGGACGAGCTGCGGGCGACGCTCGACCGGATGGCCGAGCTGGGCTTCGACAACGTGCTCGCGCTGCGCGGCGATCCGCCCGCCGGCGAGGAGCAGTGGACGAAGACCGAGGGCGGGCTGGAGTACTCGCGGGAGCTCGTCGAGCTGATCCGCGGCGACTACGACTTCTCGGTCGCGGCCGCCGCCTTCCCGGAGACGCACATCCACGCCACGAGCGCCGAGGACGACCTGCGGCATCTCAAGGACAAGGTGGACGCGGGCGTCGACTTCCTGATCACGCAGCTCTTCTTCGACAACGCCGCCTACTTCGACTTCGTCGAGCGCGCGCGGGCGATCGGGATCGACGCGCCGATCATCCCGGGGATCCTGCCGATCACGAACATCGCCCAGCTCGAGCGGATCACGTCGCTCTGCGGCGCGGTCATCCCCGACGCGCTGCGCGCCGAGCTCGACGCGCGCGCCGAGGAGCCCGAGGCCGTCGAGGCCTTCGGCGTCGCCTACGCGACGCTGCAGTGCTCGGAGCTGCTCGCGGGCGGCGCGCCCGGGATCCACTTCTACACGCTCAACCGCTCGCCGGCGACGCGCGCGATCCTCGGCGCCCTGCGGCTCAGCCGCCCGTGGGCGGCCGTCGCCGCGTAGTCGCCGCTCCCATTGCTCCGGCGGTCACCGGCGCGGTACGGTCGCACTGACCCTGACACCGTGAGATCGCGGTTCTGGCAGCCGCGGAAAGGACGAGCGATCATGCCGACACTCATCGGCTTCCACGAGGTGGACGACGTCGATCACTGGCTCGCATCGCCGAGGCGCGAAGAGTTCTTCGGTCCTCTGGGCGTCACCGTGCGCACGTTCCGCGACCCGGCCGGCTCGAACCGGGTGGGCCTGATCGTGGAGGTCCCCGACATGGCGACGTGGGAGGCCGCCATGCAGAGCGACGAGGCGGCCGAGGCGATGAAGTTCGACGGCGTCCGTCCCGAGACGCTCGTCGTCCTCGCCGAGGCGTAGCCGGGCCGCCGGCCGGCGGCGGCTCAGTAGTCCGGAGGCGCCGGCACGCCGCGGCGCGCCGGCGTGGCGAGCAGCACGGCGGCCGCCAGCACGAGCACGGCGCCCGCCAGCTGGATGCCGGTGAGCACCTCGCTGAACGCGAGGTAGGCGAGGGCGACGGTGACGACCGGCTCGAAGGTCGACAGGATCGCGGCGGTGCTGGGGCCGACCCGCGCGAGACCGGCGAAGAAGGCGACGATCGGCACGGCGGTCGAGACGACGGCGATCAGGCCGAGCCACAGCCAGGCGTCGGCGCTGAGCGCGAGGTCGAGCGATCCGCTGAGGACGCCGACGAGGCCGAGCGTGCATGCGGCGCCGACGCAGACCAGGGTCGTGAGCGCGAGCGGCGAGATCTCGAGCCCCGCGCGATCGGCGACGAGGATGTAGACGGTGTACGCGACCGCAGCTCCCAGGCCCATCGCCACCCCGGCCGCGTCGACGGCGCCCGCCGACGCGCCCGCGAGCAGGACGACGAGCCCGGCGGACGACAGCGCGAGTGCGACGACGCGCCGGCGGGTCGGCTGCTCGCGGCCGAGCGCGAACGAGCCGAGCATCACCCACGCGGGGAACGTGTAGAGGACGAGCGCCAGGAGCGACGCGTCGAGCCGCTGCAGCGCCGCGAAGAAGAGGCCGGCCTGCGTCGCGTAGCCGATCGCTCCCAGCCCGAGCCCGATCGCGAGCGTCCGCGTGCCCGCCCCGCGCAGGCTCCGCGCCGTCGCCGGTCGCGCGGCCAGCAGCACGCCGAAGATGAGCGTCGCGAGCGCGAAGCGGACGAACAGCAGCGTCAGGGTCGAGACGCCGTCCTCGTAGGCGAGCTTGCCGAAGATCGCCATCGCGCCGAACCCGGCGGCGGACAGCAGGCACAGCGCCGCCCCCGCCGGGTCGGCTCGGGTCTGGTCAGGCGGTGACGTTGCCGTCCGCCGCCGCTCTCAGCGCGGCGATGTCGAGCTTGCGCATCGCGAACATCGCCTCCATCGCCCGCCGGCCCCGCTCGGGATCCGGGTCATTCAGGATCTCCTCCCAGCCGGTGGGGACGACCTGCCACGACAGCCCGTAGCGGTCCTTGAGCCAGCCGCATTGGCTCTCCTCGCCGCCGGCGGTGAGCGCCTCCCAGAAGCGGTCGACCTCGTCCTGGGTCTCGCAGTCGATCTGGAACGAGACCGCCTCGTCGAACGTGAACTGCGGACCGCCGTTGATGCCGATGAACCGCTGGCCGTCGAGCTCGAACTCGACGGTCATGACGGTGCCGGCGGGCCGCGGGCCGGCGTCGGTGTACCGCGTGACCTTCGTGACCCGCGAGTCGCCGCCGAAGACGGAGACGTAGAAGTTCGCGGCCTCCTCGGCCTCGGTGTCGAACCACAGGTTGGGGACGATCCGGTGCCTCATGAGCCTCACTCCTCGACGATCGTGATCTCCAGCCGCTCGGCGACGGCCGGCTTTCCGTCCGCGCGCTTCCACGAGACGTCGACCGAGTCGTCCTGGCGGTACGTGCCGACGCCCCATGCGCCGAGCAGCCAGCGCTTTCCGCTCACCTTGTCCTTGCGCAGCGCCTGCTGAAACACCAGCGCGCCGTCCTGCACCTGGAAATCGGCGCCCGGCTCCTGTCGCACCCCGTTGAGGTAGACGATGAACGGGGAGCGCACGTCGCTCGGGAGCGGGACCACGGACCTGGGCACTGTGGGGGATGATCCCACGCGATGACCGAGCCCGCCGCGTCGCCGATCGTCCGCATCCTCAATCAGGACGTCGGCCGCTATCACCGGTGGTGCACGCCGTCGATCCTGGAGAACCAGGAGCGGGTCGTCGACTTCTACGCCTCCGACGTCTCGATCTCGGCCGGCTTCTTCGGCACGCTCGTCGATCACACGGGCGTGTTCGCGGAGGCCGAGCAGTTCGCGGCGGCCGCGCAGGGCGCCGACCGCACGATGTTCTCGGTCCACGGGACGAGCGGCTCGAACTGGATCGTCCTGCGGATGCTGGCCCTGGAGCGGTCCGACGCGCTCGTGCTCGTGGCCCGCAACATCCACCACTCGATCATGAATGGCCTCAAGGCGTTCGGGCTGGACTTCCGCTTCCTGCCGACGCCGTACGAACCGCGTTTCGAGGCGCTGCTCCCCCCGAGCGTCGAAGAGATCCGCGAGGGCCTGCGCCGCTATCCGGAGGCGCTCGCCGTCATCTTCACGAGCCCGACGTACGAGGGCCTGGCGGCCAACACCGGCGCCATCGCGGAGGCCGTCCACGACACCTCCCGCCACGCGATGGTCATCGTCGACGAGGCGTGGGGAGGGCACCTGCACTTCCACGACGCGCTGCCCACGAGCGCGATGGCCTCGGGCGCCGACGTGGCCGTGCAGTCCACGCACAAGCTCGCCGGGGGCCTGCAGCAGACGGGGCTCATCCACTGGCGCACCCGCCGGGTCGACTCCGAGCTCATGGAGGAGGCGTACCGCGAGTACGTGACGACATCGCCGAGCTACCACCTGCTCGCGAGCGCCGACGCCGCCGTGCGAACGCTCGTGGCGAACGGGGAGGAGGCGCTCGGCACGGCGATCCGCCGCACGCGCGAGCTGAAGGAGGCGCTGCGCGAGCGCCTCCCGGACCTCGAGCTGCTCGACGACCCCGCCTGGCTCACGCGGATGACCGACCACGTCTCCGGCACGGACCTCGTCAAGACGACGCTCGGGCTCGCCCGCTACGACGTGTCGGGATACGACGTGGCCGAGGCCCTGATCGAGCGCGGGATCGTCATCGAGAAGGCGGGGGTGAACACGCTGACGCTGATCACGACGTTCCAGCTCGCCCCCATCGCGGTGGAGGAGACGGTCGCCGCGCTGACGGACGTCCTCGCTTCGCGCGTCCGGCCGGGCGACGCGCGGCGCAGCCCGCCGGCGAACCCGTTCCGCGCGATGGACGACCGGCCGGTGATGCACCCCTATGCGGCGCGCCGCTACGCGAAGTCCGTCGGGCGCGAGGTGTCGCTCCGGGACGCCGTCGGGCACGTCGCGGCCGAGTCGGTCGAGGTCTATCCGCCGGGGGTGCCGCTGATCCTCGAGGGGTTTCGCGTGAGCGCCGACGCGGTCGACTACCTCGTCGCCGCCCGCGACGAGGGCGGGTCGATCGTCGCCCGCGACACGTCGCTGCAGACGCTGCGCGTGCTCTAGCCGGCCGGGGCGCGCCGGCGGAAGATGCGGTAGCCGAATCCGGCGGGCCCGTCCGTGAGTTCGGTGCGCACGTAGGTGTGTGCCCGGTCCCTCGCGTCCTGCGCCGTGAGCTCGAGCGTCCCGGCCGGGACCGTATGCACCTGGCCGGTGCAGGGGCCACCCATGAGGATCACCCGTTCGGTGTCCGTCTGGGTTCGGGGATCCTGGACACTCGCTTGCATACATCTAAGGATACGCTCCCCAACCTGGCCGAAAGGCGGGAACGCCCCTCCCAAAGGTAGGGTTTGCCGCGTGGCGCAGGTCGTTCAGGACACGCAGCCGGACCCGGAGCGGCGCGACGCGATCCTCGCCGCTATCGCCCGCAGCGGGATGGTCGTCGTGGGCACGCAGGATCTGGACCTGCGTGCGACCTGGACCTCGCAGCCGGTCTCGGGCATCGGGCTCGCCGGGTTCGGTGACGTCGTCGGGCGAAGCGAGGCCGACCTGCTCCCGCCGGACGTCGCCGATCCGATCCTCGCGGAGAAGCGCAGGATCCTCGAGTCCGGCGCCGGCCGCCGCTTCGACGTCGCTCTGCCGACGGTCGACGGGACGCGGTACATCGACACGTGGGGCGAGCCGCTGCGGGACGCGGACGGGACGATCACCGGCGTGCTCACCATCGCCGTCGACGTCACGGCGTCGCGCGTCGAGGCCGAGGAACTGCGTCACAGCCGCGAGCGCCTGGCGGACGCCGAGGCGATCGCGCAGATCGGCAGCTGGGAGATCGACCCCGTGGCCGGGACCGCGGAGTGGTCGGACGGGCTCTACGCGCTGTACGGGATCGACCGCGAGCACGCCGGCGAGGGGGCGACCGTGTTCATCGACCTGCTGCATCCGGACGACCGTCCCCAGATGGAGCGCGTCGTGACCGGCGCGATCGAGACCGGCGGGACGTTCGACGCCGAGCACCGGGTGATCCGCCCCGACGGCCACGTCCGCCACGTGCGCACGCGCGGCGAGGCGCTCGTCGGCGCCGACGGGCGCACGGTCCGGCTCAGCGGCACGACGCAGGACATCACCGACACGCGGATCGCCGAGCAGGCGCTCGAGCAGGCCGCAGCCTCGATCACGCAGGGCGTGGCCGAACTGCAGCGCGCCGGCCGGCGGGAACGCCCGCGGGACGAGGATCTCGCTCGCCTGCTCACGGCGCGGCAGCTCGAGATCCTCGCGCTGCTCGCGGAGGGGATGACGAACGCGGAGATCGCCGCGCGGCTCTTCATCAGCGAGGGCACGGTGAAGTGGCACGTCGGCGGGATCCTCCGCGCCCTGAAGCTCGCGAATCGCTCGCAGGCCGTCGCCCGCTATCTCCGTGCCGGCTGAGCCGGCCGTCTTCCCGCGCCCATAGCCTCTGGGACGTGCCGGGCGACCTCGACTACACCGTGCGCCGCTCCGAGCGTGCCCGCTCGGTCCGCGTCCGCGTGGAGCACGACGGCGAGGTGACCGTGACGTTGCCGCGGCGGGCGCGCGAGCGTGACGCGGCGGCCGCCGTGCGCGAGCTGCGCCCGTGGATCGACCGGCGCCTGGCGGAGGTCGACGAGGCGCGCCGCGCGCTCCTGCGCGCCCCTGGAATCGTGCCGTTCCTCGGCACGGACCTGCGGCTCGTCGAGCAGCCCGGTCGCACGCGCGCGCACCGCCGCGGCGAGCTGCTGCTCGTCCCCGGGGCCGGCCCGGGTCAGCGTCCCGCGATCGAGCGCTGGTACCGGCGTGCCGCGCGGATCGCGGCCACCGAGCAGCTCGACGCGGCCGCCCTCGCCCTCGGCAAGCCGTACGCGAGGCTCACGATCCGCGAGCAGCGCACGCGGTGGGGTTCCTGCTCGGCGACCGGCGCGATCGCCATCAACTGGCGGCTGGTCCTCGGCCCGCCCGAGCTGCTCGAGTACGTCGCCTGGCACGAGGCGTGCCACCTGCTCGTGCTCGACCACTCACCGCGCTTCTGGGCACTCCTGGGCCGTCATCTCCCGGGCTACGAGATCCCGCGGCGCTGGCTGCGCGACAACGGGGCGGCGCTGCAGCTGTGAGCGCTCCCCCTCGCGTCGGCGTCGTCGGTCACGTCGAGTGGATCCAGTTCGCCGTGGTGCCCGCGCTGCCGGACCCCGGCGAGATCCTCCACGCCTCCGAGGCGTTCGAGCTCGCGGCCGGCGGAGGCGCCGTCGCCGCGGTGCAGCTCGCGAAGCTCGCGGGCTCGGCCGCGTTCTTCACGGCGGTGGGCGACGACGACCACGGCGCGCGGGCGCGCGACGAGCTGCAGGACCGGGGCCTCGAGCTGGACGCGGCCGTGCGGCCCGGAGCGCGCACGCGCCGCGGGTTCACCTATCTCGACGCCGAGCACGAGCGGACGATCACGCTGCTCGACCCGCGGATGGTCCCGCACGGCGACGACCCGCTGGCGTGGGAGCGGATCGCGAGCCTCGACGCCGTCTACTTCACCGGCGGGGACCCGGCGGCGCTGCGCGCGGCGCGCACCGCCCGCGTGCTCGTGGCGACCCCGCGCGCCCTGGACGTCATCGCTCAGACGGGCGTGCAGCTCGACGTGCTCGTGTCGAGCGCGACCGACCCGGGGGAGCAGGTCGACGCCTGGGCGCTGGATCCGGCGCCGCGGCTCGTCGTGCACACGCGCGGGGCGCACGGCGGCGCGTGGTCGACGCGCGACGGCGAGGCCGGCGAGTGGGCGTCGGAGCCGCTGCCGGGGCCGCCGGTCGACGCCTACGGCTGCGGCGACTCGTTCGCGGCCGGGCTGACCTACGGGCTGGGGGCGCGCATGTCCGCGCACGACGCCGTGCGGCTCGGGGCGCGCTGCGGCGCGCACTGCCTCACCGGGCGCGGCCCCTACGGCGCGCAGCTCACGTTCAGGTCTTGATCGACCGCTGATACGCGCGGACGGCGAGCGGCGCGCAGACGACGACGATCGCGATGATCCAGAACACCGTGTAGGCGATCGGATGCTGCAGCGGCCACGGCGCGCCGGGTCCGGCGGCGCCGCCCGGGTTGCCGAACAGCTCGCGCAGCGATCCGGCGAGCGAGCTGACCGGATTCCACTCAGCGAAGGTCTTCAGCGGCTCGGGGAGCGTCGAGGTCGGGACGAAGGTGCTGGCGATGAACGTGATCGGGAAGATCGCGGAGAAGGCGAACCCCTGGACGCCCTCGGGCGTCTTCAGGATGCTCCCCATGAGGATGCCCACCCAGATCATCGCGAACGAGAAGCCGACCATCAGGGCGTAGCCGGCGAGCGCCTCGGGCACGCTGCTGTTGATCCGCCAGCCGATCGCCAGCCCCGTCAGCGACATCAGCACGATCGGCAGGAACGACTTGAGCAGGCTCGCGACGCTGTGGCCGCCGAGCACCGCGCCGCGCGCGATCGGGAGCGAGTGGAAGCGGTCGATCGCGCCGTTGTTGCGGTCGTAGGCCAGCGCCATCGCGACGCCGAAGCAGCCGAACACGATCGTCTGGGCGAAGATCCCGCCCATCAGGAACTCCTTGTAGCTGCCGCCGTCCGGAACGTCGATCGCGCCGCCGAAGACGAACGCGAACAGCAGCACGAACATGATCGGCTGGATCGTCGCGTCGGTCAGCTGCTCCGGCTGGCGGCGCATGTGCTTGACCCCGCGCCGCGCGATCACGAGCGTGTCGGAGACGGCGGTGGATCCGGGGCGGCGGCGTGTGGCCGCGGCGTCGGCCATCAGGCCGCCTCCTGCTCGCGGTCGGGGGCCGGAGGCCCGGACTCGGCCGGGGCGCCGGTGAGCGTGAGGAAGACGTCGTCGAGCGTCGGCTGCCGCAGGCCGAGGTCCTCGACCGCGATGCCCGCGGTGTCGAGCGCGCCGGCGAGCTCGGCGACCGCCGCCGGGCCGCCCTCCGAGAACGCCGCGACCGAGCGCTCCGCGACGTCGACGGTCGGGCTGGAGCCCGCGACCCGCTCCATGATCCGCGTCATCTCGTCCAGATCCTCCGGGCGCGCGACGATCACGTGGAGCTGGTCGCCGCCGAACTCGCGCTTCAGGCGCCGTGCGTCACCCCGGGCGATCACGTGGCCGTGATCGACGACGATGATGTCGTCCGCGAGACGGTCGGCCTCCTCGAGGTACTGCGTGGTGAGGAGGATCGTGACGCCCTCGCCGACGAGCGTGTCGAGCACGCCCCACAGCTCGTTGCGAGCCCGCGGGTCCAGGCCCGTCGTCGGCTCGTCGAGGAACAGGATCTCCGGGCGCGCGACGAGCGTCGCGGCCAGGTCCAGCCGACGGCGCATCCCGCCCGAGTACTCCTTCGCGAGCTTCTCCCCGGCGTCCACCAGCGAGAACTGCTCCAGCAGGTCGCCGGCGCGCACACGCGCGGTCTTGCGGCCGAGGTGGTGCAGCTCACCGATCATCTCGAGGTTCTCGCGCCCGGTGAGCAGGCCGTCGACCGTGGCGTCCTGCGCCGCGAGCCCCAGGCTCCGGCGGACGGACACGGGGTCGCCGATCACGTCGTGCCCGGCGACGCGCGCCGACCCGGCGTCGGGCAGCGTCAGCGTCGTCAGGACGCGGACAGCCGTGGTCTTCCCGGCCCCGTTGGGGCCGAGCAGGGCGCAGACCGCGCCGCGCGGCACGTCGAGGTCCACGCCATCGAGGGCGGCCTGCTCGCCATAGCGCTTGACGAGTCCGATGGCCTCGATCGCGTTGAGGTCAGTCACTCACCCCACCTTTGCACAACCGCCACACGGGCTAAACGTCGACCACGCCGAGAACCCGCCGCAGCGCGTCGTAGGCGCTCTCGCCCGGCTCCTGCGCGATCAGGCGGCGGCGCACGCGACCGGTGAACGCCTCGGCCGCCCCGTCGCCGTGGACATCGACGCCGGCGCGCACGCCCGGCCCGGAGATCTCGGCCCGCAGCGCGACGATCTCGTCGGGCTCGTAGGTGCGCATGATCCCCGCGGCGGCCTGGCGGCGCTCGGTGTTCGCGAACGCGCGCGCCTCCATCTCGAGCGTGTCGACGGCGACCCGCAGGTCGTCGAACCGGTCCTTGCCGACGACGCCCTCGCGGGTGATTCGGAGCGTGTACGGCACGGCGGGAGGGTAATTCATCAGGACGGCTTCGCCGTCCTGTCCTGCCAGGGGGCCGTACCTACGCTGCGAGAGTCGCGACGACCGCGTCCGTCGGGCCGTCGTGGTCGATGTCGAGGCGCTCGGAGATCGCGGCGAACAGCCGCTGGGCGGCGACGTTGTCGGAGAGCATCGTGGCGGTGAACCGGCGCACGTCGCGCAGGCGGGCCGCGTCGGCGATCGCGAGCCCGAGCCGGCGCCCGAGGCCCTGGCCCTGGAAGCCGTCCCCGATGACGATCGCGGCCTCGGCGGCCTGCGGATCGTGGTCGTCGCGGATCCACCGGGCGACGCCGATGATCGACTCCGGGTCGCTCTTGAGCACCGCGACCTCGGCCCAGTGGTCGACGTAGTCGATCTCCGTGAGGTACCGCAGTTCGGTGCCCGTCAGGCGCGGCTTCGGGCTCAGGAAGCGCTTGCGGACCGTCTCATCGGAGAGACGCCCCAGCGCTGTGGCCAGGCGTGCCTTGTCGTCCGGCCTGATCGGCCGGATGACGACGTCGGTGCCGTTGTCGAGGCGGAACTCCATCCGTCCTCGAAGGTACGCCGCCTGCGCCCCGCGTCCGTGACGAGGCGCACAGAGCAATCAAACGTTCACATCCGGCGTTCAGCCGCGCTCGGCCATCGGCACGTACCGCAGCTCCCGACCGCCGGTGTAGATCTGGCGCGGACGCGCGATCTTGAGGTCCGGGTCGTCGAGCATCTCGAGCCACTGGGCGACCCAGCCGCTCGTGCGCCCGATCGCGAACATCACCGGGAACACCTCGACCGGCAGACCGAGCGCCTCGTAGATCAGGCCCGAGTAGAAGTCGACGTTGGGGTAGAGCTTGCGCCCGACGAAGTACTCGTCCTCCAGGGCCCGCTTCTCGAGCTCCGTGGCGATGTCGAGCAGCGGGTTCTTGCCCGTCACCTCGAAGACGTCGTCGCAGGCCTTCTTGATGATCGTCGCCCGCGGGTCGAAGTTCTTGTAGACGCGGTGGCCGAAGCCCATCAGCCGCTCGTTGCCGGCCTTCACGCCGTCGATGAACGCGGGGATCTCGCTCGTGGAGCCGATGCGCTTCAACATCTTCAGCACGGCCTCGTTGGCGCCGCCGTGCGAGGGCCCGTACAGCGCGGCGATCCCCGCGGCGACGGCCGAGTAGGGGTCCACGCCGGACGAGCCGACGCTGCGGACCGCGCTCGTCGAGCAGTTCTGCTCGTGGTCGGCGTGCAGGATGAAGAGGACGTCGAGCGCGCGCTCCAGCCGCGGATCGGGCTGGTACTTCAGCTCGGTCATCTTGTAGAGCATCCCGAGGAAGTTCCCCGCGTAGGAGAGGTCGTTGTCCGGGTAGACGTACGGCTGGCCGCGCATGTGGCGGAACGAGAACGCCGCGAGCGTCGGCATCTTCGCGATCAGCCGGATCGTCTGGGCGCGGCGGCTCGCGGGGTCGTTGATGTCCTTCGCGTCCGGGTAGAAGGTCGAGAGCGCGCCGACGGCACCGAGGAGCATCCCCATCGGGTGGGCGTCGTGGCGGAAGCCCTGCATGAAGCCCTTGACGTTCTCGTGGACGAACGTGTGCGTCGTGATCTCCTCGGTCCAGCTCTCGAGCTCGGACGCGGTGGGGAGGACGCCGTTGACGAGCAGGTAGGCGACCTCCAGGTAGGTCGACTGCTCGGCGAGCTGCTCGATCGGGTAGCCGCGGTACTCGAGGATGCCCTTGTCGCCGTCGATGTACGTCACGGACGACCTGCACGACGCGGTGTTCATGAACGCCGGGTCGTAGGACATGAGGCCGAAGTCCGCCTCGCCGGCTTTGATCTGGCGCAGGTCCATCCCGCGGATCGTGCCGTCGGTGATCGGCAGCTCGTAGGTCTGACCGGTGCGGTTGTCGGTGACCGTCAGCGTCTGCGCGCCGGTCGGCGCCGTGGCGCCGTTCCCACCGGCCTGCGTCTCCGTGCTCATCGCTCGTCCTTCGTCGGGGTCGCTCTCCTGCGCATCCTACGGAGCGACGGCGGCCGGCGGACGCGAATCTCAGCCGGAGACGTAGAGGACCGCGAACATCGTCGCGGCCGCCAGCAGCACGGAGACCCCGATGAGCGCGGAGCTGAGCCCCCGCTCGCTGCCGAACGACTCCGACCGCATCCCGAGCACGCCGACGATGACGGCCCAGGCCGCGAAGACGCAGCCGAGGACGAAGAACAGGGTCTCGCTCTTCTCCGCCTCTTCGGCGGCGAGCACCAGGAACGCGTGCACCATGGGCGGGACGCTACACGGCTGCTCCGCCGGACGCAGCCGTCCCCGCGGGCCCGCCCTCGTAGCGGCTCTCGGTGGCCTCGACCTGCCCGTGGTAGTGGCTGCCGAGCTCCGGGTGCCCGTAGGGCCGCTCGGCGGGGCGATCGAGCGCCATGAACGACAGCTGGGCGATCGGCTTGCCGGGCCACAGCACGATCGGCACGCGCGTGAGGTTCGTGATCTCGAGGGTCAGCGTGCCGTGGAACCCGGGGTCCACGAACCCGGCCGTCGCGTGCACGATGAGCCCCAGGCGCCCGAGCGAGCTCTTGCCCTCGATCCGGGCGACGATGTCGTCCGGGATCTCCACGTACTCCTCCGTGCGCCCGAGCACGAACTCGCCGGGATGGATGACGAACGACTCGCCGTCCAGCACCTCGACGCCCTCCGTCAGCTCGCTCGGCGGCGCGGCGAGATCGATCGCGGGGATCCGGTGGTTGTGGAAGACGCGGAACGAGTCCCCGAGCCGCAGATCCACGCTGGCCGGCTGCACCATGCCGGGATCCCAGGGGCGAATGACGATCCGCCCCTCGTCGACGAGGCGGCGGATCGTGCCGTCGGAGAGGACGGAGGTCACGCTCATCGGGGGCAGTCTGCCACGCGCGTGGGCGCCGTGGTCAGTGACGCTGGAGGCGGCGGGCGGGCGTCCGGGCCATGCGGGTGCGGGCCGGTGGCGCCGGCGCGGCTCCGGCGTGCGGTCCGCGGCGCGGGCTGCGCGGGAGCGGCCCGCGCGGGTGCAGACGCTTTCGCGCCCCCCCATCGCCGCCCTGTGCCTCCGGCTCGGTGTCCGGCACCTGGTGCACGGCCCACCACACGAGGTACAGCAGCATCGCGATCGGGATCTTCAGCACCACCATCAGGTACACGAACATCCATCCGTTCACGGTCACGCGATGCTACCCCGGACGGTCCGTGTTGACTACTGACGCGCGAGACGGGCGCGCCGGCGTCAGCCGCGGAGCGCGATCGGCTGGTGCTCGAACGTCGTCATGTGCTGGAGCTCCTGCACGCGCGTGATGATCTCGTGCGCCTTGAGCGCCTCGACGCGGTCGGTGCCGAAGGCCTCGACGTTGAACGACGCGAGCGCGGTTCCGTAGACCATGGCGCGCGTCAGCAGCTCGTGATCGAGCGGGTGATCGGGGTGCGCCGCGACGTAGCCGACGAAGCCGCCGGCGAAGCTGTCGCCCGCGCCGGTGGGGTCCACGACGTTCTCCAGCGGGTAGGCCGGCAGCGCGAAGTACCCGTCCGCCGTGAAGAGCGCCGCGCCGTACTTGCCCTGCTTGGCGATGACCGCCGAGGGCCCCCACGTGAGCACCTCGCGGGCGGCGCTGACGAAGTTCGGCGCCTCCGTGAGCAGCTCGAGCTCCTCGTCGTTGAGGATCAGGCAGTCGACGCCCTTGATCGTCTCGACGAGCGAGTCGCGCGCGATGTTGATCCACAGGTCCATCGAGTCCATCGCGACGAACCGCGCGCCCGTGCACTGCTCGCGCACGCCGCGCTGCAGGTCGGGCTGGATGTTCGCGAGGAAGAGGACGTCGCAGCCCTGGGCGGCCGGCGAGAGCTTCGGCTCGAAGTGCTCGAAGACGTTGAGCTCGGTCACGTGCGTCTCGCGCGTGTTGAGGCCGGAGTGGTACTCGCCCTTCCAGAAGAACGTCCGCCCGCCGGGAATCCGCTCGACGTCGTCCGTGATCGTCCCGCGCGTGCCGAGCGTGGCGAGCGAGGCGTCGTCGAAGTCCTCGCCGACAGGACCGATCACGCGGACCTCGTCGAAGAACGAGGCCGAGAGGGCGAAATGGGTGGCGGCGCCGCCCAGCATCCGGTCACGCGACCCGGACGGGGTGATGACGGCGTCATAGGCGATGGATCCGACGACAGTGAGGCTCATGGGGCGGCGAGGGTACCGTTCGGCCTCGGGTGCGTGCGATCCAGCAACAGGAGTTCGGGGGGCCGGAGGTGCTGCGGCTCGCCGAGATCGGCGAGCCGGTGGCCGGTCCCGGCGAGGTGCTCGTGGACGTCGCCACCGCCGGGGTGAACTTCGCCGACACCCACCAGCGCCGCAACGAGTACCTCGCGGCGAGCCAGTTGCCGTTCGTTCCGGGGGCGGAGGTCGCCGGGGTGCGGCGCGACACCGGCGAGCGCGTCGCCGCGCTCACGGGCGGTCGCGGGGGCTACGCGGAGGTCGCGGCGGTCCCGGAGGCCCACGCGTTCGCGATCCCGGACGACCTGGCGGACGGCGCCGCGCTCGCGCTGCTGCTCCAGGGCCTGACCGCATGGCACCTGCTGCGCACGAGCGCGCGCGTGGCGGCCGGCGAGAGCGTCGTCGTCCACGCTGCGGCCGGGGGCACCGGGTCGCTCGCCGTCCAGCTCGCACGGCCGCTGACCGGCGCCGGGCGCGTGATCGCGACGGCCTCCTCGGAGGAGAAGCGCGCGCTCGCGCTGGATCTCGGCGCCGACGTCGCGGTGGCCACCGACGCCGAGGGGCTGACCGAGCGCCTGCTGGAGGCCAACGGCGGCGCGCCCGTCGACGTCGTCCTCGACGCGATCGGCGGCGAGGTCTTCGACGCCTCGCTCGAGGCGCTCGCCCCGTTCGGCCGCATCGTCACCTACGGCGTCTCGGGCGGGGCGACGAACACCGTCAACACGCGCCGGCTCATGCGCGCCTCGCGCACCGTCACGGGATTCTGGTTTCGCCACTGCCTCGAGCACCCGGCCGAGCTGCTCGACGCGCCGGTCGCCGACCTGTTCGCACGCGCCGCAGCCGGTGAGCTGCGCGTGGTCGTCGGGGCGACCTACCCGCTCGCCGAGGCCGCCCGCGCACAGGTGGATCTCGCCGAGCGCCGGACGACGGGCAAGCTGCTGCTCGACGTCCGCAGCTGACTGCCTGACGCCTCCCGGGACGAGGCGCTCGCGCCCGTCCCTCTACTCTGCTGCGGGTGACGTCCTTCACCGATCTCGGCCTGTCCGCGCCCCTCCTCCAGGCATTGGAGGACGTCGGCTACCAGGAGCCGAGCCCCATCCAGGAGCAGGCGATCCCCCCGCTGCTCCAGGGGAGCGACATCATCGGGCAGGCGCAGACCGGCTCCGGGAAGACCGCGGCGTTCGGGATCCCGATCATGGAATACGTGGATCCCTCCGTCTCCGAGGTCCAGGCGCTGGTCCTCACGCCGACCCGCGAGCTGTGCATCCAGGTCACCCAGGCGCTGCGCGCGTACGGCCAGCCGAAGGGCGTGGACGTCGTCGCCGTCTTCGGCGGCGCGCCGATCCGCACCCAGCAGGCGCAGCTGCGCGCCGGCGGGCACGTCGTCGTGGGCACGGTCGGCCGCGTGATGGACCTCATGTCCCGCGCGTCGCTGATCCTGCACTCCTGCCGCTTCGTCGTCCTGGACGAGGCCGACGAGATGCTCGACCTCGGCTTCCTCGAGGACGTCGAGAAGATCCTGTCGCTCACGCCGAACAGCCGGCAGACCGCGCTCTTCAGTGCGACGATGCCGCCGCCGATCCGCAAGCTCGCCGACCGCTACCTCTACGACCCGGTGCTCGTGAAGGTGGAGTCCAAGAACCTCACCGTCGACACCGTGGAGCAGTTCCGCGTCGAGGTCGCCGCGAAGGACAAGGCGCCGAAGCTCGTCGAGGTCCTCGAGGCGGAGCGCCCGACGCAGGCCATCGTCTTCGCGCGCACGAAGATCCGCTGCGATCAGCTGTACCGCACGCTGCGCGACAAGGGCATGAACGTCAAGGCCCTGCACGGCGACATGTCGCAGGGCTCGCGCGACGGCGTGATGCTCTCGTTCAAGGGCGGGCGCGTGCCGATCCTCGTCGCCACCGACGTCGCCGCGCGCGGCCTGGACATCTCCACGGTCACGCACGTCGTGAACTTCGACGTCCCGACCTCGCCGGACGTCTACGTCCACCGCATCGGCCGGACCGGCCGCGTCGGGCGCTCCGGGCGTGCGATCACGTTCGTCGAGTCGCGCCAGCAGCGGGAGCTCGAGGCGATCGAGCAGCACATCGGCACGACGATCACCCCGTGGTCGCCGGGCGCGAAGGTCGCGCCGGCGAAGGTCGAGGAGCGTCCCAAGCGCCACGAGAAGCCGCACATCAAGCGCCCCGCCGACGAGCCCTACACGCAGCTCATCGTGAGCGTCGGGCGGGACGCGGGCCTGGAGCCCGCCGACATCGTCCACGCGGTCACCCACGCGGCGGGCGTCGACGGCGAGGCCGTGAAGGACGTCAAGGTCCTCGGAAAGTTCTCGCTGCTGTCCGTCCCGGAGTCCGAGGCCGAGCGCGTGATCGAGCAGGTCACCGGTGAGCAGGTCAACGGGACCGCGCTGAAGCTCGAGCAGGTCAAGGCGTGACGGTTCTCCTTTGTCCCCCGCCTACCGGTCTGGCAAGCTGACGGCGATGACGCTCGTCGAGTCCGACCCCGTGGACGTCGAGGCGCCGCAGACGCCGCTGCCCGACGACCTGCTCGCCCCCGGGCCGGATGACGTCCCGGCCGAGGACGGTGCACCGCGCTGCCGCAGCTGCGGATCCGCGCTGGCCGCCGACGAGGACTGGTGCCTGCACTGCGGCACCGCCGTCAGCCCGCCGCGACGCACCCCCGGGCTGCGGGCGGTCCTGCTCGCCGGGTCGCTCGCCCTCGTGCTGACCGGCGGCGCGGTCGCCGCGAGCTACGCCGCGCTGAACGACGAGCCGCCCGCGCAGGCCGTCAAGGTCGAGACGCTCGCGAAGGTCACGCCGCTGCCGACGGAGACGACCGTCGACACGACGGAGCCCACGTACACGGACGTCCCGGAGCCGCTTCCGGTCGACACCACGCCGATCGAGCCGGTCGTGCCCGTCGAGCCGATCGTGCCCGTCACGCCGACGACGACGCCGACCACCACGCCGACGACGACCACGACGACGACCGAGGCGCCGGAGCCCGGGACCACGCCGATCCTGCTGCCGCTCTCCGGCGGGTCGCTGTACGACCCCTCCAAGCGCGCGACCGCGTCCGGCGACCCGTCCCGCGCGCTCGACGGCGATCCGAACACGTCGTGGTTCGCGACGACCCCGCCCGGCGCGGACATGAACGTCGGCTTCCTCGTCGATCTGGAGGATGCCGACACCGTCCTGAAGCTCCGCCTCGTCACGAAGACGCCCGGCTTCACGCTCCAGGTCTTCGGCGCCAACGGCGACAAGGCTCCCGAGGCCGCCGACAGTGCCGACTGGAGCCGCCTCGGCGAGGCCGGCTCGGTCGACGGCGACGCTCCCGCGGGGTCCGTCACCTCGAGCCCGCCGGCCGACGGCGACAAGGCCGGCGACAACGAGCTCGTCCTGAAGCTCGACCCGGGGACCGAGACCTACCGCTGGGTCATGCTCTGGGTCACCACGCCGCCGGCCGCGGGCACGACCGTCCGCTTCAACGAGATCCGCCTGTACCGCTGACCCGGTCGGCGCGCACCCCACGAGCAACGAAAGGAGCGCCGGCATGTCCGTCGCGACCATGAAGACCAGCGAAGGCGACATCACGATCGAGCTGTTCGACGCCGACGCCCCCAAGACCGTCGAGAACTTCACGAAGCTCGCCGCCGACGGCTTCTACGACGGCCTGGGCTTCCACCGGATCATCCCCGACTTCATGATCCAGGGCGGCTGCCCGCGCGGTGACGGCACCGGCGGGCCCGGCTACCAGTTCGAGGACGAGTTCAACGACCACAAGATCGTGCGCGGCGCGCTGGCGATGGCCAACGCCGGCCCGAACACGAACGGCTCGCAGTTCTTCCTCGTGACCGCCGCGGCCTGCCCGTGGCTCGACGGCAAGCACACCGTCTTCGGCCAGATCACGGACGGCATGGACGTCATCGACAAGATCGAGGCCGCCCCGACCGACGGGCGCGACGCGCCGCTGGAGCCGGTGGGGATCGTTTCGGTTTCGGTCGCTTAGGAGATTGATCGCGTCGGCTTCGCCGACGCGTCCCGCCAGGGGGCCGTACCCGATAGCCTGCGCTGACACACCGTCAAGCAGCAGGAGAGGGACATGGCGAGCGTCGAGCAGCAGGCCCCCGACGGGGCCGCCGTCAACGGCAACGCGAACGGCAGCGCCGGGAGCATCCCGGTCGAGAACCCGGGCACGGGCGAGGTCATCGCGCACGTTCCCGACCTCGATGCGGCGGCCGTCCACGAGATGGCCGAGCGCGCACGCCACGTGCAGCCCGGCTGGGAGGCACTCGGCTTCGAGGGCCGCGCTCCGATCTTCAAGCGCGCCCAGAAGTGGATCATGGACAACCAGGACCGGATCATCGACACGATCGTGTCGGAGACCGGCAAGACCTACGAGGACGCGCAGCTCGCGGAGATCTCGTACGGCGCCCACGCGTTCGGGTTCTGGGCCAAGAACGCGCCGAAGTACCTCGCGGACGAGAAGGTCAGCTCGTCGCAGCTCTTCGTGAAGGGCAAGAAGCTGACGGTCCGCTGGCGCCCGCTCGGCGTCATCGGCGTCATCGGCCCGTGGAACTACCCGCTGACGAACTCGTTCGGCGACTGCATCCCGGCGCTCGCCGCCGGCAATGCGGTGATCCTCAAGCCGAGCGAGATCACGCCCCTCACGTCGCTCCTGATGGCCGAGTGCCTGGAGGAGTGCGGCCTGCCGCGGGACGTCTACCAGGTGGCGACGGGCCGCGGCGGCACCGGCCGCGCGCTGATCGACGAGGTGGACATGATCATGTTCACCGGCTCGACGCCGACGGGCAAGAAGGTCGCGATGGCCGCGGCCGAGCGCCTGATCCCGGCGTCGCTGGAGCTCGGCGGCAAGGACCCGATGATCGTCCTGCGCGACGCCGACCTGGACCGCGCCGCCAACTCCGCGGTCTTCTACTCGATGCAGAACTCGGGCCAGACGTGCATCTCGATCGAGCGCGTCTACGTCGAGGCGCCGGTGTACGACGAGTTCGTCCAGAAGGTCACGCAGAAGGTGTCCGACCTGCGCCACGGCCGCTCGGAGGGACCGGGCTCCGTGGACGTCGGCGCGATGACGTTCCCGCCGCAGCTCGACATCGTCGAGAAGCACGTGACGGACGCGGTCGCCAAGGGCGCGAAGGTGCTCGTCGGCGGAAAGCGCCGTGAGGGCCAGGGCCTCTTCTTCGAGCCGACGGTCCTCACCGACGTCGACCACACGATGGACGCGATGACCGAGGAGACCTTCGGCCCGACGCTGCCGATCATGAAGGTCGAGGACGCGGAGGAGGCCATCAAGATGGCCAACGACTCGATCTTCGGCCTCGGCGGCTCGGTGTTCACGAAGGACCTCGCAAAGGGCGAGGCGGTCGCGCGCCGGATCCACTCGGGCGCCGTGAACGTCAACGACGCGCTGATCAACTACACGGCCCTGGAGCTGCCGATGGGCGGCGCCAAGCAGTCCGGCATCGGCTCGCGCCACGGCGCCAACGGCATCCGCAAGTACTGCGAGCCGCAGACGATCGTCGTGTCGCGGAGCTTCCCGAAGCGGGACATCCACATGTTCCCGTACACGGAGAAGAACACCCGCCGGCTCGGCAAGGTGCTGAAGCTGGTGAACCGCGGGAAGAAGTAGGTACGGCCCCCTGGCAGGACAGCCCGCGCCGCAGGCGCGGGCTGATGGTTCTCCGCGCGGGCTGCTACTCCTAACCCTGTGCTGGCCATAGCCCTCTCCCTGGTGGCCTCGGCCTGCTGGGGCTCGGCGGACTTCGCCGGCGGGCTCGTCACGAAGCGTTCCTCGGTCCTCGGCGTCCTGCTCGGCGTCGAGGGCGTGGGGCTCGTCCTCGTCGTCGCGGCGCTGCTGATCAGCGGGGAGGCGCTCCCTCCGCGTGACGCCGTCCTCTACGCGCTCGCCGCCGGTGTCTGCGGCGTGAGCGCGCTGGGGTTCTTCTACAGCGGCCTGGCGATCGGCACGATGAGCATCGTCGCGCCGATCTCCGCGAGCGGCGCCGCGCTGCCGGTCCTCGTCGGTGTGCTGAGCGGCGACGCACTCTCGGCGCTCGTCGCCGCGGGCCTCGTGGTGACGATGACGGGCGTGATCCTCGCCTCGCTCGAGGCGACCGTCGAGGAGGAGACGCACGAGCACACCCGCAGCTCGCGGCTGAGCATCGTGCTCGCGCTGTGCGCGGCGCTCGGCTTCGGCGGGTACTTCGCCCTCTCCGATCCGGCGGCCGACTTCAGCGTCCTGTGGCTGCTCTTCTTCGTCCGGATCCTCGGGGTCGCCGTGCTCGCCGTCCTCGTGCTCGCGCGACGCACCAAGCTTCCCGTCGGCCGTGACCGCACGCTCGTCGCGGGCGCCGGCGTGCTCGACGTCTCGGCGACCGGGCTGTACGGCGTGGCGCAGACGCTCGGCGCGCTGAGCATCGTGTCGGTCGTCGGCGCGCTGTATCCGGTGACGACGGTGCTGCTCGCGCGCGGATTCCTGGGGGAGCGCCTGCGGACGGTGCAGGCGGTCGGCGTCGGGCTGGCGCTGACCGGCGTCGCGCTCATCGCGCTCGGGTAGCGGCGCGCCGCGTACGCTGACGGGCGTGGTCCTCGCCGCGGGCGACATCAGCTGGCCGGGCGTCACGCAGGCGCTGCCGATCGTCATCGGCCTGCTGGCGTACGCGGCCCTGTACCTCGCGGGTGTGCGGCGTCTGCGGGGCACGTCCCGGGCCGTCCCCGGCTGGCGGCTGGCCTGCTTCGGCGGTGGGCTCTTCCTGCTGCTCGCGGCCCTCGTCTCGCCGCTTGCGGCCGCCGCCGACGAGCTGTTCTGGGCGCACATGCTCGAGCACCTGATGATCGGCGACCTTGCGGCGCTGCTGCTGGTCCTCGGGCTCACGGGCCCGCTGATCGCGCCGGTGCTGCGGCTCCCCGGGATGGGCGCGCTGCGGGTGCTCGCCCACCCGGTCGTCGCGTTCTCGCTGTGGGCGCTGAACCTCTACGCGTGGCACCTGCGCGTGCTGCACGAGGGGGCGGTGAGCAGCGACGACGTCCACGCGATCCAGCACGCGCTGTTCCTCGCGCTGGGGATGAACATGTGGATGGCGCTGCTCGGCCCGCTGCCCAAACCGGCCTGGTTCGGCAACGCGGCGCGGCTCGTCTACATCATCGCCGTCCGCCTGACCGCGGCCGTGCTCGGGAACGTGTTCGTGTTCGGCGGCGGGGCGCTCTACGACGTGTATGCGCCGGGCGAGGCCGCATGGGACATCTCTCCTGCGGCGGACCAGGTCGCCGCGGGCGCGATCATGATGGTCGAGGGCTCGCTCGTGACGATCGGGCTGTTCTGCTGGCTGTTCCTGCGCGCGGCGCGCGAGACGGAGGAGCGCCAGGACCTGCTGGAGCTCGCCCAGTCGCACGGCGTCGAGCTGAGCGAGCAGCGTGCCGGCCGCGCCGTCGCGGCAGGGCGCGGCGACGAGCTGCGGGAGCGCATCCTGGCCGAGTGACGGGCGGCGGGCGTAGGGTGGGCCGGTGCGCCGCGTCGTGATCGCCGTCACCCTCGCCGCGGCCTGCGCGGCGCCGGCGACCGCGCACGCGATCCAGTCGGTCCAGCGCGCGTCGGCGACGGTGAAGCCGAACGTCGCGGGCACGCCCGAGCGGCCGCGCGCGGTGGCGTTGACGGTGCGCGGATGGTTCGACGACCTTGCGCCCGACCTCGACCGCGGCGTGCAGTTCGCCACGGTGCGCGGCGAGATCCTGTTCCCGCGCGAGGGGCTGACGAACAACCACCTCTTCCCCTCCTGCGCACCGGCGATCGTGTTCCAGGACGAGACGCAGTGCCCCGCCGGCTCGCGCGTCGGCACCGGGACCGCACGCGGCATCGGGATCGGGCTCGACGAACACGTCACGCTGCAGGTGTTCAACCGCCCGGCGGGGAAGGGCGACATCGTGCTCGTCGTCGGGACGAGCCCCCTGATCATCCGCGACGTCGTCGTCGCCGATCTGACGACGCTGCGCAGCGATCCGCAGTGGCGCTACCGGTTGTCGTTCAGCGTCCCGCGCAACCTGCAATCACCGGCGCCCGGGGTGATCGCCGCGATCAAGGACCTGCGCGTCACCGTGCCGGTGCAGTACCTGCGGCGCGGCGGGCGCCACGTCCTGCGCCGCGGGCGCCGCATCCCGTACATCGCGACGACCGGGTGCGCGAAGGGGTTCTGGGCCGGGCGCTACACCGCGTTCTACACGACGTCGTTCGACGGGTCGATCGAGAGCTCGCAGGTTGTGGACGTCAGGTTGCCTTGCAGGCGCCAGTGACCCTGGAATTGAGATCGGTTCGGCTTCGCCGACCCGTCCTGCCAGGGGGCCGTACCTAACGGAGCGGCACGTGGAACAGGTGCTCGAGCTGCGACACCGTATGCAGCCCGTTCTCGTGGTGCACCGTCGTCATGCCGAGGTCGCGTGCGGGCTTGAGGTTCCCCGGCAGGTCGTCGACGAAGACGATGTCGCACGCGGGCAGTTCCATGCGCTCGACCGCCAGCTCGTAGATCGCGCGGTCGGGCTTGCGGATGCCCTCCTCGCCGCTGATCACGATCGCGTCGAACAGCTCGCCGAAGTGACTGCGGTCGTAGCGGTCCACGCCCCAGGAGTTCGACAGCAGCCCGGTGCGCAGGCCCTTGCGCTTGGCCGAGCGCACCGCGTCGAACATGACGATGTCAGCCTTCATGCCGCCGAAGAGGCGGTCGATCATCCCGGGAGCGCGGTCCGGGCGCAGCCCGAGCAGGCGGGCGAACCGCTCCTCGAACTCCGGTTCCGTCAGCTCCCCGGTCTCCAGCTCGAACAGTGTGCGGCGCCCCTCCGGGTCCGAGCGGAACATGTCGCGCACGAGCGTCTGGTCGAGGCCCTCGTTGCGGCAGAACTGCTGGAACGAGACGAAGACGTCCGTCGTCAGCACGCCGCCCCAGTCGACGAGCAGCCCGCGCGGGATGGGTGGGTCGACATCGACCTCAGCCACCGCGGGTGAGCTCCTCGGCGCGGGCGGCGAGCTCGACGACGCCGTCCCCGAAGCGCTTGAGGAAGGGGTCGTCCGTCGCGCCGGCGATCGCGCGCTTGTAGTTGCCCTCCATGAAGACGATGGACTTCCACAGCGCGAGCGTCTGGTACCAGCGGATGTCGGACATCGCGCGGCCCGAGCGCTCCTCGTAGCGCGCCACGAGCTCGTCGCGCGAGAGGAACCCGGGCTCGCGGGTCACGCCGGTCAGCTCGAACATCCCGGCGGGCGGGTCGTCGCGGTCCGTCCACAGCGTGCACAGGTAGCCGAGGTCGGCCTTGGGGTCGCCGATCGTGGACATCTCCCAGTCGAAGATCGCGACCAGGCGCGCGGGCGCCTGCGGCGCGAACATCGTGTTGCCCAGGCGGTAGTCGCCGTGCACGACCGTCGCCGGCCCCGACTCGGGCATCGTGTCGGCGAGCCAGCGGCCGACGCTCTCGACCGCGGGGATCTCGCGTGTGCGGTTGATCTCCCAGAGGCCCAGGAAGCGCTTCAGCTGACGCTCGAGGTAGCCGGTCGGCTTGCCGAAGCCCTCGAGCCCGGCGTCGCGCCAGTCCACGGCGTGCACCTCGACGAGCGCGTCGACGAGCTCCTCGCCCATCAGGCGACGGTCCTCGACGGTGTCGAGCTCGTCCGGGACCTCGGTCGTGACGACGAGGCCCTCGACCTTCTCCATGACGTAGAACGGCGAGCCGATCACGGCCTCGTCGTCGCAGACCGCGAGCACCTTCGGCACGCGCGCGCGGCCTTCGAGCCCGCGCAGCACGCGCGCCTCGCGCAGCACGTCGTGCGCGCTCGGGGGCAGCGGCCCGCGCGGCGGGCGGCGCACCACGAACTCCGCGTCGCCGCGCGTCACGAGGTAGGTGACGTTCGAGTGCCCGTCGCCGACCGGCTGGACCTCGGGCTCGCCGTCGCCCAGTCCGACGGCGTCGAGGAAGGCGAGGAGCGGATCGATCACGAGCAGCGGCGGCCGCTCGTTCAGCGCGCCCTCCTCGTGGCTGCGGACGACGTCGTCGGAGGCGATCTCGTGGATGCTCACGCGGCCGAACGCTACCGGGCGACCGCGGCTCGATAGCGTCCCCCCGGCCCGCCTGACCGACCTGGAGGCCCGACTCATGGACTTCGCGCACACCGAGCGCGCGCTCGCGCTGCAGCAGCAGCTGACGCGCTTCATGGACGAGCACGTCTATCCGGCGGAGGCCGTGTACGCGCAGCAGCGACGCGAGGGTGATCCGCACGTCGTCCCGCCCGTCGTCGAGCAGCTGAAGGCCAAGGCGCGCGCCGAGGGGCTCTGGAACCTGTTCCTCCCCGACGAGACGCACGGCGCCGGGCTGACGAACCTCGAGTACGCGCCGCTCGCCGAGATCACCGGCCGCAGCATCGAGATCGCGCCCGAGGTCATCAACTGCGCGGCGCCCGACACCGGCAACATGGAGGTGCTGGCGATGTTCGGCACCCCGGAGCAGCAGGAGCGCTGGCTGCACCCGCTGCTGGAGGGCGAGATCCGCTCGTGCTTCGGGATGACCGAGCCCGAGGTGGCCTCGAGCGACGCGACGAACATGGCCACGACGATCGTCGCCGACGGCGACGAGTACGTCATCAACGGTCGCAAGTGGTGGAGCAGCGGCGCGATGGACCCGCGCTGCCAGATCGCGATCGTGATGGGCGTCTCCAACCCGGACGGGCCGCGGTACGCGCAGCACTCGATGATCCTCGTGCCGTTCGACACCCCCGGCGTCAAGGTCGAGCGCGACCTCACGATCTTCGGCTACCACGACCAGCACGGGCACCCGGAGGTGACCTACACGGACGTCCGCGTCCCGAAGGAGAACCTGATCGGGGATGAGGGCATGGGGTTCGCGATCGCGCAGGCCCGGCTCGGCCCCGGTCGTGTCCATCACTGCATGCGGGCGATCGGGATGAGCGAGCGCGCGCTCGAGCTCATGACCGACCGCGTGCGGCACCGGGTGGCATTCGGCCGTCCGCTCGCCTCCCAGGGCGTCATCCGCGAGTGGATCGCCGAGTCGCGGATCGAGATCGAGCAGGCGCGCCTGCTCGTGCTCAAGACGGCGTGGATGATGGACACCGTCGGCAACAAGCATGCGCAGAAGGAGATCGCCGCGATCAAGGTCGTCGCGGCGCGCCTCGCGTGCCGCGTGACCGACCGCGCGATCCAGGCGTTCGGCGGCGCCGGCGTGTCCGGCGACTTCCCGCTGGCGGCCCTCTACGCGGGTGCGCGAACGCTCCGTCTGGCGGACGGCCCCGACGAGGTCCACCTGCGAGCCGTCGCGCGGCTGGAGCTGGCCGGCCGCGAGGGACACGGCGCGCCCGAGCCCGCCCGCAACTGGGACTGAGGACCGGGCTCCGGCGAGCGTCCCGGCTGGTCTACGCTGCGCGAACCATGGCACGGCAGCTCTGGCTCCTGCGACACGGCGACGCTGAACCGCACGGCACGCGCGCAGACAGCGAGCGTCGTCTCACCGATCGCGGTGAGGAGCAGGCGCGGTCGGCGGGGCTCGCGCTGAAGGCGCTGGGCGTCCAGCCGGCGCTCGTCTACACCAGCCCGAAGGTCCGCGCCCGTGACACGGCGCGGCTGGCGTGCGAGGCGCTCGGGGTCGAGCCGGTCGAGCACAAGCCGCTCACGAGCGGGTTCGACGCCGCCGAGGCACTGCAGCTCGCCGAGTCCGACGACGATGGCGACGGCCGCGTCGTCGTCGTGGGCCACGAGCCGGACTTCAGCCAGGTCGTCCACGACCTCACCGGAGCGCGGATCGACATGAAGAAGGGCGGGATCGCGGGCGTCCGGCTCGACGGGGCGCGCGGCGAGCTGATCGTCCTGCTGCGGCCGCGCGAGCTCCAGGCGATGCGGTGACCGGCGTCGTCCGCCAGGTCGAGGCGGCCGGCGGGATCCTCGAGCGCGACGGCCGCATCGCCGTGGTGCATCGGCCGCGCTACGACGACTGGTCGCTGCCGAAGGGCAAGCTCGACCGGGGCGAGACCTTCGAGCAGGCGGCGCTGCGCGAGGTGGAGGAGGAGACGGGCTTCGTCTGCGAGCTGGGTCAGGAGCTGGAGCCGGTCCGCTATCGCGACAACCGCGGTCGCCCGAAGCTCGTGCGCTACTGGCGGATGGTCGTCGTCGGCGGCGAGTTCGCCCCGAACGACGAGGTCGACGAGTTGCGCTGGGTGCCGCCGGACCGCGCGCGGCGGCTGCTGAGCTACGCACACGATCGTGCGCTCGTCCAGTCGCTCCCGCCGGGCGACTAGGCTCCGGTCCATGGAGCAGCGGCGCGAGCGCGTGTATCTGGAGACCGACCGCCACCGGATCTCGGGCTGGATCACGCTCGCCCGCGACGGGTACCGCAGCCGCGTCAGCGACGTGCTGAACGCCACCGAGCGCGAGTTCGTCCCGATGACCGACTGCGTCGTCGAGCTGATCGGACGTGAGGGGCAGGGCACGCACCACGAGGTCATCGCGGTGTCCCGCCATCACATCGTGCTCGTGATTCCCGAGCACGAGGGATCACCCGCGCTGGAGCCCGGAACCGCCGCCGGCATCAGCGGCTGAGCGGCTCGCCGCCGATCAGCGCCGACGCCCGCAGCGCGGTCGCGCGGACCGCGCCTACGTAGCGCTGCTCGTTCCCGGTGAAGCGCTGGGTGGGCACGGGCACCGAGATCGCGGCGACGGGCCCGGTCGCGTCGCGGATGACGGCGGCGACGGCCGAGATCCCCTCCGTGTGCTCCTCGCGGTCGAAGGCGACGCCGGCGCGGCGGATCTCCTCGAGCTCCGCGAGCAGCGCGGCGGGTGCAGTGATCGTCGCGGGCGTGAAGCGCGGGAGCTGGGCGGGGAGCAGGTGGCGGACCTCGTCGTCGCCGAGCGCCGACAGGAGCGCCTTGCCGTTCGCGGTGCAGTGCAGCGGGAAGGCCGACCCGACGGCGGACACCGCGCGGAGCCGGTGCGGCGCCGGCGCCTGGTCGATGAAGCGCACGGTCGCGCCGTCGAGGACCGCGAGATCGGCCGTCTCGTCGAGCTCGCGCCGCAGATCCTGAAGCGGCAGGCGCAGCATGTCCGCGAGCGCATCGTGCGCGGCGGCGCCCAGGCGCGCGAGGCCGGGGCCCAGACGGATGCGCCCGCCTGCGCCGGTGCGGACGAGATCCTCCTCGGCCAGCGCCTGCACCAGGCGGTGGACCGTGGACTTCGGCAGGTCGACCGCCGCCGCGAGCTCACCGAGCGCCAGCCCGGCGGGCGCCGCCTCCAGTGCACGCAGCACGCTGCCGGCCCGGGCGATCGCCTGAACGCCGGAACGCGGGGCGGGAGTGGCCGGTGTTGAGGCGGCGTCTTGCATCGCGGAACAAACGTACTGTATCGTGGAATCATGACCGAAGGGGAACTCCTCGTGCTCGAACGCGGGGCGCCGGAGTACGAAGCCGCGCGCCGCGCCGCCGTCTGGAACGCCCGGACGCCGGATCGCCATCCCGACGTGATCGTCCACGCGCGCAGCGAGGCCGACGTCGTGCGTGCCGTTCGCGCGGCCGGCGAGGCAGGGCACACGATCGGCGTGCGCTCAGGCGGGCACAGCTGGGCGGGCAATCACCTGCGCGACGGCGGGATGCTCATCGACCTCTCGCGCATGGCCGCCGTGACGGTGGACGCCGAAGGGATGCGGGCGACCGTGGAGCCGGGATGTCCGGGGCACGTCCTCGCGGCGACGCTCGCCGAGCACGACCGGTTCTTCCCCGGCGGGCACTGCGTCGGCGTCGGCGTCGGCGGGTACCTGCTCCAGGGCGGCTACGGCTGGAACGGCCGGCTGCACGGGCCGGCGTGCATGAGCGTCGAGGCGGTCGACGTCGTCACGGCTGCGGGCGAGGTCGTGCGCGCCGACGCCACGCAGAACCAGGACCTCTACTGGGCCGCGCGCGGATCCGGTCCCGGGTTCTTCGGCGTCGTCACCCGCTTCCACCTGCGCCTGTACCCGAAGCCGAAGGTCGTCGCGAACGCGCTCTATCTGTATCCGCTCGACGTCCTCGAGGACGTCTTTCGCTGGGTGCACGAGATCGGCCCCCGGATCCCGCCGCGGATGGAGCTGATGGTCGTCGTCCATCGCGACGCGGAGGGCGAACTGGAGGTCGTCGTGACCGGGCCCGTCCTCGCGGACTCCGAGGAGGAGGCCCGCGAGATCCTCGCGCTGCTCGAGACCTGCCCGGTGGTCGACCGCGCGAAGGCCGCGCTGCCGTACGCGGCCGGGCGCATGGAGGACCTCTACGCCGGCGTTCACGCCCAGTATCCGGACGACCATCGCTACGCCGTCGACAACATGTGGACGCACGCGCCGGTCGACGACCTGCTGCCGGGCCTGCGGCGCATCGCCGAGACGCTGCCGGAGGGCGGCTTCTCACACATGCTGTGGATGAACTGGGCGCCGTCGCACCCGGCGACGCCCGCCCGTCCCGACATGGCCTACAGCGTCGAGGACGAGATCTACATCGCGCTCTACGCGATCTGGGACGACGCGCAGCGCGACGCGCAGAACGCGGCCTGGCCGCGCGAGCACATGGCCGCGATGGCGCCGCTCGCGAGCGGTATCCAGCTGGCCGACGAGAACCTCGGGGAGCGGCCCGCGCGCTTCCTCAGCGATGAGCACTACGCGCGCTACGACGCGGTCCGCGCGGTGTACGACCCGGACGGCCGCTTCCACACCTGGATGGGCCGGCCGTGACGGACGACCTCGCCGCGTACCTGGACCGGCCGATGGCGCCGCCCGACCCGGCGGCGCTCGCCGCGATCGGGGCGGGGCCGATGGATCCCGCGCAGGCGCTGCCGCGCCGCGACCTCGACCGCCTGCTCGACCCGCAGCCCGTCGCCGTGGAGAACGGCTGGTGCACCCTGCCCGACGGCGTGTCCTACATCGCGGTCCGCACGCCGATGCCGGGCGTCACCGCGGAGATGGTCGACTGGTGGTTCGACTGGCATCCGCGCGGTCCCCTGCGCTACCGGATCTGGCACCCCGCGGCGCACCGCTCCAACCGGGTCGAGCAGCCCGCGACCCGGGGCGCGAAGGCGCACTGGGGGACGGTGCACCATCCCGTCGAGGACGTCGGCACGGGCGTCGTCCACGCGCGGATCGCGTTCTGCCCGCCGAGCGCCCTGGGGTTCTCGACCGACGCGCTCGACGACCCGCGGGTCGGGACGATCGTGTGCGGCCTCGTCGGCGACGACCGGCTGCACGTCCGCCACTCGGTCATGGCGCACGTCTGGCTGCGCGACGACGACGGGCTCGTCCTGCGCAGCCGGTTCTGGCTCGGCGCCGTCCTGCGCCCCGACCTGCCCGGCCCACTCGGCGCCGCCGGCGCGCGGCTGATCAACCGGCCGGTCGTCCGCCGGCGCGCGCTGCCGGACGGTCTCCCGCAGCAGCTCGCCCTGCACTGCGCGGAGGAGTACGCGAACCTCGCGTCGCTGCTGCCGGAGCTGTACGCGGCGTTCGCCCCTCGCACCCCGTCATAGGTCGGAGCACGGACGCGCCGTCGGCGGCGTCAGCGCGCGGCGCGGCGCACGGGGAACAGCGCCGGGGACTTCCGGGTCCCGAGCGCAGCACCGCACGGAGCGCTGGAGCCGCCCCACCGCATGACGTAGCGGGCCCGGTCGCCGGGCACCGCTGTCATCGCCCTGCCGATGGCCACCCGCGTGAACCCGCGGCGACGGGCGAGCCGCTGCGCCTCCGCAGCGTTGCGCAGGCGCGCGGCCTCACCGCGGGTGATCACGCGGCAGAGGGCGCTGTGGGCGTCCAGCGGGCCGGCGACGCGCAGGTCGACCTCCATCGTCACCTTCCCGGTGGCGCCGCCCGCCGCCGTGACGTTCGCGGTCGCGGTGCGCTGGATCCGCAGGCCGCCCCCGGTCGTGACCGTGAGCCGTATGTCGTCGATCCCATCGGTGAGCGCGACGAGCGCGTCGAAGCCCATGAGGCCGGCCCCGGTCTCGGCGCGCGCGGCATCGACCATGGGGCGGGGGGTGGTGATCGGTACCTCGGCGTCGTTGTACTCGCACTGCGCGCCCGTCTCGCGCACGCTGAACACGCCGGTCCCGAGAACGGCCTGCCCGAGCCGGTAGACCCCGTCGCGGTGGACGAGGAACGGCGGGTCGATGTCGATGCGGCCGGTGCGGCGCACCGCGTCGACGTCCGGCTCGTCGGTCATCAGGAGGGCGTTCGCGGGGCCCGCGCCGGTCAGCGCCACGGTCCGGACGGCGGGCGTCCCGTCGCCGCACTGCTCGGTCCGGGTCTCGCGAAACCGCTCCACCTGCGCCTGCGCGCGCAGGAAGAAGCCCGGCACCCGCTGCGGCTCGGTGGCCCACGAGGGGAACTCACCCGGAACCCATCCGAGCAGGGCGCTCGTGCCGGGCGCACGGTCCCGCACGTCGAACCGGATGGAGCCCTCCGAGGTCGTGGCGAGTGCTCCGGCGACGCCGGACGTCCACGCCCAGCTCAGTCGCACCGAGCCCTCGACGGCGCTCGTCGGCTTCAGCCAGGTTCCGGCGACCGCCTGCGCCGGGCCGAAGGCCAGCACGGCGAGCCAGAGCGCGCCGAGCGTTCGGGTGACGCCACTGGTTCTTCCGGACCTGAGCACGACGTTCCCCCCTGGACGACGGCCACTTCCCGCGGACTCGCGCATCGTGCCAGCCGCTGTCGGCGAGCGCAAGCGGGGCGCAACGAGCGGAGAGGGAGGGACGACGTGCGAACCCTCAATCGCTCGATGAGGTGGTCCGGCTGCTCATCGCTACGGGCGATCGGCGGGTCCGCGGAGCAGCACTGCGGCGCGGTCCTGTGGCTTGACCGGGAGCGAGTTCGAACCGTCCTAGCTGCGGCCCTTGCGCTTCTTCAACCGCGCCGCGACCCGGACGGCTCCGGCTTCTCGTCTCCAGGCTGGGGCGGGTCTGGCGGACGTGCATTCAGATGGCCTCGTCGATCGCGCTTTCGTCGGAGATGGTGATCGGGAGTGCGTGGGCGACTCGGATCTCGCCGTCGACCTCGTAGCGCACGTCGATCGTGTCGTCCTGGCGGTAGGTCCCGACGCCCCAGGCACCGAGGAACCAGCGCCAGCCTGAGATCCGGTCTCGGCGCAGCGATCGGTCGAACACGAGGCTCCGCCCGTCGACGCGGAAGTCGACGTCCTCCTCCTGGGCCACGCCGTTGAGGTAGACGGTGTAGTCCTCGGTGGCGGAGGGCGGGAGCGTGACGAACGAGCGTGGCAGGGCAGCGGCCTCCTGCGCGTCGCGCTGTCGGTCAGGACGGGCCATCGCGCGGCGTCGTGTGCTGAAGGTGTCTGGCTCCTTGCTCGCGTCGCGCCACGCCGCTTGCCACCGCCGCGTCGGCGACCGCTTCGGCCACCGCGTCTGCGACGTGGCGGTTGAAGACGCTGGGGATGATGTAGTCGGCGTGCAGTTCGTCCTCGGGGATGCTCTGTGCGATGGCGTTTGCGGCGGCGAGCTTCATCTCCTCGTTGATGGCGTCGGCGCGCACGTCGAGCGTTCCGCGAAAGACGCCTGGGAAGGCGAGCACGTTGTTGATCTGGTTGGGATAGTCCGAGCGCCCGGTCGCCATCACGGCGACCTCGTCGCGGATCTCCTCCGGCTGGATCTCGGGAACGGGGTTGGCCATCGCGAACACGATCGCGTCGCGCGCCATGCTGCGCACCCCGGCCGGGGTGACGGAGCCGGGGCCGGAGACTCCGACCAGGACGTCCGCGCCTGCCAGCACTTCGTCGGGGGTTCCCCGCACGCCGTGCCTGTTCGTGCGCTCCGCCAGCGAGGCGCGATCGGCATCGAGATGTTCGGCGCCGGCGTAGAGGGCGCCGCGGCGGTTGCACACGATGACGTCGCCGGTTCCCTGGGCGAGGAGGATGTCGGCGCAAGCAGCGCCGGCCGCGCCGGCCCCCACGACGACGACGGTGACGTCGGCCGGCGACTTGCCCACGACCTTCAGGGCATTCAGCAGAGCCGCCAACACGACGATCGCGGTGCCGTGCTGGTCGTCGTGAAAGACGGGGATGTCGAGTTCGGCGCGAAGCCGACGCTCGATCTCAAAGCACCGGGGCGCGGCGATGTCCTCCAGGTTGATCCCGCCGAAGCCGGGTGCGATCGCCTTGACGATCGCGACGATCTCGTCGGCGTCCTTGGTGTCGAGGCACAGCGGGAAGGCGTCGACGCCCGCGAACTTCTTGAAGAGCATCGCCTTGCCCTCCATCACCGGCATCGCGGCTGCCGGACCGATGTCGCCGAGGCCCAGAACGGCCGTGCCATCGGAGACGATCGCCACGGCGTTGCCCTTGATGGTGAGTGCCCAGGCCTTGCTCGGGTCGTCATGGATGGCCATCGACACGCGCCCGACGCCCGGGGTGTAGGCCATCGAGAGGTCGTCGCGCGTCCTGATCGCAAGCTTGGGGGTGACCTCGATCTTGCCACCCTTGTGCAGCAGGAACGTGCGGTCGGAGACGCTGTCGACGCGGATCCGCTCGACGCTGCGCACTGCCTGCACCACCGCGTCGGCATGCGGTGTGTCGGCGCACGCGACGGTGACGTCGCGCACGACCTCGTCGGACTCGACACGCACGAGATCGATCGCTCCGAGGATCGCGCCTGCGTCGGCGACGGCGCGGGCTACGGCGGCGAACGCGGCTCCCTCCTGCGGCATGTGGAGGCGCATGGTGACGCTGTAGGAGGCCGATGGCTGCAGCCGAGGTGAGAGATCGGTGGACACGGCAGCTCTCCTTGCGTTCACGCGGCTTGAGGTGGCGGCTGGTCGGCCCCGGGCTTGCGGGCCGGCGGTGGGCCGGGCGGCGGCACGGTCCACTCGGCGACCGGTGGCGTCTCGGCAGCGTCCGCGGTCATCGGCGGACGGGCGCCGTTCGGCACCAGGACGAAGCGCCGCTGTGGCCGCTGCGGGCTCGGCGGGACAAGCACGAACCGCCGACGCGGCTTGAGGGGCTTCGGGCGGTCGGACATGTTCAGGTTCACCCGGCCACGGGCGCGATGTGTTTGTCGATGTAGCTGCCGGCGCGTTCGATGTCGACTCCGAGGGCGTACCCCACCTCTGACGCGAGGATCGTTCGGGAGCGGTGGAGCATCCCTCGTTCGGTGGATGAGAGATCGCGCCCGGCAGCGCGCCCGGACAGGTCACGGACGATGCCGGCCAGCTCGAGCAGTTCGCCGCTCTCGAGCTTGGCCTGGTAGTGCTTCTGGCGGGGCGACCAGCCGGACGGGACCGGCTCGGGGGCAGCGGCGAGGACGTCGACCACGCGCCGCAGGCGACGGCGGCCGATGACCTTGCGCAGGCCGACGGCTGCGGCGGTGTCGCACGGCACGAGGATCCGCATCGATGCATGCTGGACGTCGATCTCCAGGTAGTCGCGCGTGGTTCCGAGCAGGCGCCGTCGCCGGTGACTGACGATCCGCCCGGCACCGTGCCGGGGGTGGACCACTGCGTCGCCGACGTTGAAGCTGGGGACCGGGCGCGACTTCGAGGCGCTGCTCATACCTCATATCTTAGTGACTTCTAAGATCTAGGAGTTTGATAGGATCGCCGTTCGCGCCGACCGTTCGGCCGTCTAGTCTCGAACCTCATGGCTCCTCGGCGAAAGCCACCTCCCACGACGCAGCCTCCCGACGGCAGCTCCGCGCCCGTGCGCTCCGACCCTGTGTACGTGGTCAAGGCGCAGCTGTTTCGCGTCCTCGGGCATCCGGTGCGCATTCGCATCCTGGAGTTGCTCAGCGGGGGCGAGCGGACCGTCGGCGACCTTCAGGCCGAGTTGCAGCTGGATTCAAGTGGCACCTCCCAGCATCTTGCGGCGCTGCGTCAACAGGGCGTACTTGAGAGCCGGCGGGTCGGCACGAGCGTCTACTACAGCCTCCGCGATCCGCGAGTGTCCCAGCTGCTCGCGGTCGCTCGGCAGATCCTGAGCTCGGCGTTGTCGGACTCGCAGTCACTGCTCAGCGAGCTCGCCGACGAGCAGCCCAAGCCCGCTCGCTCGCGGTAATCGCGCCCCGCCGCGAACGCGGACACGACGTCCGCGTCAGGCGATCGCCGCCCGCAGCGAGCGTTCCAGCCGTGCCAGCGCGATGGAGTGGTCACCGTCTGCGGGGGTGACCGCGTACATGGTCGCCAGGGGAACGTCGTCACGGACGGCCTGAACCACCAGGCCGACATCCCACCGGGTGGCGGGCGCGATGCCGGCACGTGCGCGCTTGGGCAGCCGTTCGCGCAGGCGTTGAACTCGTCCGCGTCGCAGATCAGGCGCAGCACCTCGGGTTTCGCGCGCCAAGGCAGCCTCCGCTCTGGGATTCCAGCCTCAAGATCTTACACTTCTTGAAGATTGGAAGGTTTGCTACCTTCGAGGTATGAGTCTGCAAGCGCCACATCCCGCGCCGGCGCGTACCGCGTGAGCGGGCCGCTCTGGCAGCTCGAGGCCGAGGTCTTCCGGCTGCTCGGGCATCCGACGCGGATGCGGCTCGTCGAACTCCTGCGCGGTGGTGAGCGCACGGTGGGCGATCTGAGGGCTGCGATGGAGTCGGAGTCCAGCGGCACCTCGCAGCAGCTCAACCTGCTGCGCAAGGCCGGCGTCCTGAGCAGCAGGAAGGACGGGACGAGCGTGTACTACCGGGTCAGGGATCCTCGTATCCTGGAGATCCTGGACCTGGCGCGACAGATCCTCACAAGCCAGCTCGAGGAACAGCAGGCGCTCCTCGAGGACCTCTCGTCGGCGCAGCCGTCCGGGGCGCGCCGGAGGACATCGTGACCGACCTCCTGGAGACCCGCGCGTGGAAGAGCTCCGACGGCGATCCGTGTGCTCCTTGGCGTGTGCTCGACCGGGAGGTCACGACCGTCCTGCTGGTCTCCGACGAGCGTGCGAGTGCTGTCGTCCTGCTCGCCGACGGGCGCGCGCTTGCGGCCGAGCGAGAGCGCACCGCGGCGTCGCTGTGAGCGGCATGTGGCTTGCGGTCTGTGTCGGAGCGGGCCTGATCGCCGTCGCGGGTCTGGGTGCTCTTGCGGGGAGTCATCGCGCGTCGCTGGCGTTGCAGGCGGTCGGCGTGCTGGCGATGGCGATCGGCGCGGTCGGGGTGTTCGCCGGTGGTGGGCCGGTGGGCGCCGGGTTTCGCAGCGGCGTGCATCCGGCTTTCGGCCTGGACGCGCTCAGCGGGTTCTTCCTGCTCGTGTTGTGCGTCGTTGCCCTCCCCGCCGTCGTGTACGCGCGGGACGCGCTTCCGGCGGGCCGAAGGTCAGCCGTCCTTGCGGCGCTGACGGCGGCGTTCGTGCTCGCCATGGGGGGCCTGGTCGCGGCGCGTGACGTCACGACGTTCCTCGTGTGCTGGGAGCTGATGACGCTGATCCCGGCGGGGGCGATGCTCGTCGCGCGCCAGGACGAGGAGGTCCGGCGAGCGGTGATCGTGTACGTCGGGATCACGCATGTCGGCGCGGTCGGCGTGTGGGCCGCGATGCTGATTCTCTCCGCGCATGGCGCGATCGGCGGCGCGCCGCTGGGGCCCGGTGGCCTGCAGACGCTCGTGCTGGTGACGGCGTTGGTCGGTTTCCTGACGAAGGCGGGCATCGTGCCGCTGCATGTCTGGCTGCCGCGCGCCCACCCGGTTGCGCCGAGTCACATCTCGGCGCTGATGTCGGGCGTGATGATCATGCTCGCGCTGTACGGGCTGATCCGTGTGCTGCTGCTGTGGCTCACGGGAATCCCTACCTGGACCGGCGTGGTCCTGGTTGTCCTCGGCTCGCTCTCGGCGCTCGTCGGCGTGCTCTACGCCCTGGTGCAACGGGAACTCAAGCGGCTGCTCGCATTCAGCTCGATCGAGCACGCCGGAATCGTGGTTCTCGGTCTCGGTGCGGCGCTGCTGCTTGACTCCGCCGGACAGCAGGAATGGGCGGCGATCGCGTTCGCCGCGGCGCTGCTGCAGGTGCTCAACCATGCGGCGTTCAAGGGCGCGCTGTTCCTCGGAGCGGGCGTCGCGGGCGAGGCGGCGGGCAGCCTGCAGATCGACCGGATGGGCGGGCTGCTGCGCAGGATGCCGGTCACCGGCGGCGCCATCGGCGTCGCGGCGCTCGCCATCGCCGGCCTGCCGCTGCTCAACGGGTTCGTCTCGGAATGGATCGGGCTCCAGGCGCTGCTGCGTCTGCCGGTGACGCAGGAGGACGGCTTCGCGCTGATCGGCGCGTTCGGCGCCGCGACGCTGGCGGCGACGGCGGCGCTGGCCGCGCTGTGCTTCGTCGGCGTCGCGGGCCTCATGCTGCTCGGACACCCGCGCTCCTCGCAGGCCGCTGACGCCCGTGAGCCCGCGATGGGCACACGCGTCGCGATCGGGTTCCTCGCCGCGCTGTGCCTCCTGCTCGCCGTGCTCGCCGGAGTGCTCGTCCCGCGCCTTGCGCAGCTGGGCCCGGGATCGTGGTCGGGGCAAGCATCGCTCGGGCTCGACCTCCCGGGAACCGGGTCGCTGCCGACCCCGGCGCTGCTGCTCGCGCTGGCCTTGGCCACGGCGCTCGTCGCAGCGGCCCGCGGCCGGCGCCGCGCCGCCCCGGCGCCGGTCTGGGTCAGCGGTCAGCCGGACACCCCGCCGCTGGGCTGGACGCTCACCGGCTTCACCAAGCCGCTGCGCCTGATGATCGACGGCCTGCTGCGCACGCGCCGGGACACCGTCACGACCGGTTCGCCGGGCGTCGTCGACGAGGTCCAGTTCCGTGGCGAGGTGCCGCACGTCTTCGACACGCACGTGTTCGAGCCGACCCTGCGCCTGGCGGCGCGCGCCGCAGGACTCGCTCGGCGGGTGCAGTCGGGGAGCCTTCGCGTGTACCTGGGCTACCTCGTCGCGCTGTTGCTCGTCCTGCTCGCGCTGCTGCGCCTGGGGGTGTTCTCGTGACCGGGCAGACGATCGCCGCGGGCGCTGTTCAGCTGAGCGGGATCGTGCTCGCACCGCTGCTCGTCGGAGCCGTGCAGTGGCTCAAGGCACGGGCCCAGGGCCGCCGCGGGGCGTCGGCACTGCAGCCCTACCGGGAGTTGCGTCGCCTGTGGCATCGCAGCGGGGTCCGCCCGCAGCCATCGACCTTGGTGTACGACCTCGCGGTTCCCCTGAGCGCCGCGGCGACCCTGCTGGCGCTGCTCGTGCTGCCGGTCGCAAGCGCCTCACCGGACTGGGGACTCGGTCACGACGCGCTCGTCCTCTTCGCGCTGCTGGCGATCGGACGATTCGCGCTCGCCGCGGCCGCGTGGGACACCGCCAGCGGGTTCGAGCTGATGGGCGCCGCGCGCGAGCTCACGTTCGCGGTGTTCGTCGAGGGGCTGCTGCTCGTCGTCCTGGCGCTCCTGGCATTCCCCGCTCACAGCACCGATCTGCTCACCATGCGCGACGCGGCCGCCGGCGGCGATGCGTGGCGCGAACCCGCGCAGTGGGCGGCGGCGATCGGCCTGGCCCTCGTGACCCTCGCCGAGACCGGACGCCGGCCGATCGACAACCCCGACACGCACCTGGAACTGACGATGGTGCACGAGGGGCCGACGCTCGAGTACGCCGGCCGTGACCTCGCGCTGCTGCACTGGTCGGCGGCCGCCCGCACCTGGGCCGTGCTCGTGCTCGCCGCAGAGATCCTCGTCCCGCATCCCGGCTCGCCGGCAGTGCAGTTCCTGTGGCTCGCCGGATGGGTCAGCGCGTTCGCGGTGCTGCTCGCGGTCGCCGAGTCGGTGCAACCGAAGATGCGGCTGCTGCGCGTTCCCGTGCTGCTGTACGGGGGCGCGGTCATCGCCATGCTCGGGCTCGCCAGCAGGCTGCTGGGGGTCGCCGCATGAGCACGCTGTTCGTGATCGCGGTCAGCGCGATCGGCCTTGCGATCGTGATCGCCCGCCGCCGCACCGTCGCCGTGGTGCTCGTCGGCGTGCAGTCGGTGGCGCTCGGGGCGTACGCGCTGGCCCACGGATTCGACGAGACCTCGGAGCTGGTCATCGGCGGGGTCCTGCTCGTCGGAAAGGGGATCCTGCTGCCGCTCGGGCTTGCGTGGGTGGTGCGGCGCACGCGCGAGCCGCGGCTGATCGCCGGCGAACTCGCGCCGATGACGCGGGCGACGATCGCCGCCTCACTCACGCTCGCCGCCGTCCAGCTCGCCCCGCCACTGGGCCTGGACAGCCAGGCGGCCGGGCAGGGCGCCGTCGCGCTCGTGGTCCTCGGAATCCTGATCGCCGTCCTGCGACGCTCGGCCGTGCTGCAGGCCGTCGGGTTCCTGGTCGCCGAGAACGGCGTCTACCTCGCGGCGCTCGCCGCACCCGGCGGACTGCCCGGGATCGTCGAGATCGGCGTGCTCTTCGACCTGGTGATCGTCGTCGCCGTCGCCGCCGCGTTCACGACCCGCATCCACGACGAGTTCGGCACCGGCGACACCACGATGCTGGAGAGCCTGCATGATTGAGGCACTCGTCATCGCAGCTCCCGCGTGCGCGATCCTCACCGGTGCGGCCACCTGGTTTGCACGGACCGCGCGGCAGGCGGACAGTCTCAACCTCGTCGGCGCGGCGCTGACGGCCGCACTCTCGCTGGCGCTCGCGGCGATCGGCCTGGCGGACGCCGGCGATCCGCACCGCGGCGGGTGGTGGGTGCTCGACGCAGCCGGCGGCGTGTTCCTCGCGGTCATCGCCGTGATCGGCCTGCTCAGTGCGCTGGTCGCGCCCGCGCAGCTCGCCGCGTCGGGACGCGGGCTCGTCACGGCCGCGCGTGGGCGCTCGATGTACTACGTCGCGTTCTACGCGTTCTGGGCGGCGCTGCTGCTGATCCCGCTCGTCGACAACCTCGGGCTCGCGTGGCTGCTCGTCGAGGCGACGACCGGTGCGTCGGCGCTGCTCGTCGCCTACAGCGGGACGCGCGGGGCGCTGGAGGCCGGGTGGAAGTACCTCGTGCTGACGACGTTCGGGCTGGCCGTCGCCATGCTCGGCATCATCGTCCTGTACGTGGCGATCGCGCCGAGCGGGGGCGCCCTCGACACGCTCGACTGGCAGTCGATCGCACGCGCTGCGCCGCGGCTCGGCGACGGTCCCGCGGTCGTCGCGTTCGTGCTGATCGTCGCCGGGCTTGCGACGAAGGTCGGCTGGGCGCCGGTGCACAACTGGCTGCCCGACGCCCACAGCGAGGCGCCCCCGGCGGTCAGCGCCCTGCTGTCCGCCGCGCTGCTCCCGACCGTGGTCCTGGTCGTGTGGCGTGTCCTCACGACGCTGGGCCCCGCGCTCGCCCCCGGCACCGCGAGCGCGCTGGTCCTCGCGTTCGGCCTCGTGTCGCTCGCCGTCGCGGTCCCGTTCCTGTGGCGGTCGATGGCCTGGAAGCGCCTTCTGGCGTACTCCAGCCTCGAGCACATGGGCGTCCTGGCGATCGGCATCGGGTTCGCCACACCGCTGGCGACCGCGGGCGTCATCGTCCACGTCGCCGGGCACGCGCTGGCCAAGTCCCTGGGCTTCTACGCCGCCGGGCCGATGCTGCGCCACGCCCCGCGCGCACACGAGCGCGCCGTGCGCGGACTGGCGTTCGCCAACCCGCCGACCGCGACAGCGGCCGGCGTGAGCGTCGCCGCGCTGGCCGCGATGCCACCCTCACCGCTCTTCGTGAGCGAGCTGCTGATCCTGCTCGGCGGCATCACCGCCGGCGAGACCGCCGTGACGATCGTCGCCGCGCTGCTCCTGGCACTCGGCTTCCTCGGGCTCGCCCACGCCCTCATCGACGCGCTCGTCGGGGAGCCCCGCGTCAAGCGCTGGCGCTCGGTGCGATCCGCGCGCCGCCTGAACCGCCTCACCGCGGTGTGCGGCGTCCTGATGCTCGCGCTCACGATCGTCGCGGTCACGCTGCCGGGCTCCGCAATGGTCGAGCACCTCATGGCAGGCATCCGATGACCCAGCGGGCCGCCATCGAACCGGTCGACGCCCACCGCTGGCGCGCGACCGTCACGCACGCGCTCGAGCGCGGAGCCGAGTTCGAGTCGCTCTACGCGATCGACGGCGGCGCCGTACGCCTCGTGCTGCGCCACGAGCGCAAGCGACGCCTCCTCACCTCCATCGCGCAGAACGGGCACCTCGACACCATCGTCGACCTGCTTCCCGCCGCCCAGTGGGACGAGCGCGAAGCGCACGACCTGTACGACGTGCACTTCGACGGCCACGATCCGCTGCGGGCGCTCGTCGCGCACCCGGACGATCCGGCCGCCTGGGTGACACCCGTCACCGGACCGGACGTCCACCAGATCGCCGTCGGCCCGATCCACGCGGGCGTGATCGAATCCGGGCACTTCCGCTTCCACGTCGTCGGCGAACGCGTCCTGCATCTCGATGTTCGTCTCTTCTACAAGCACCGCGGCCTGGAACGCGCCGCGGAAGGACAGATGCTCACCGACGGTGTCGGGGTCGCGCAGCGCGCCTGCGCGGCGTGCGCGGTCACCAACAGCGTCGCGTACGCGCAGGCCGCCGAGTCCGCGCTCGGGCTCGCGCCCGACGAGGACCTTCGCCGTCAGCGCACCCTGCTGCTCGAACTCGAGCGGCTCTACAACCACCTGCACGACCTCTCCGCGCTCTGCGCCGGCATCGGCTTCGACCCCGGCGCCATGACATTCCTCGCGCTCAAGGAACGTGCGCAGCGGATCAACGAGCGCCTCGGCGGGCACCGGTTCCTCTTCGGCACGGTGCGCGTCGGCTACGGCATCGGCGCGCTCGACGCCGCAATCGCAGCCGAGGCGCGCGTCGAGGTCGAAGCGATCGCCGGTGAGGCCGCGACGGCGTGGAGAACGCTGAACTTCATGGCCTCCGCCCAGGACCGTTTCGTCGGCGTCGGGGTGCTCGCTCGCGCAGACGCCGAACTCTGGGGCGCGGTCGGTCCGGCCGCCAGGGCCAGCGGCGTCCACCGTGACGCGCGCACCGACGCCGAAGACCTCCTGTGGTACCCCGGTCTGCAGCCCGCGCGACCGGAGGCCGCAACAGGTGACGTCGCCGCCCGCTCGCAGGTCCGTGCCGCCGAGCTGCAGCAGACCTGCAGGCTGCTCGACGACCTGCTCGCCACACCACCGGGCCGCGGATCCACGATGCAGGCCCGCGACCCCGCGCACACCGGCGCGGGTCGCGTCGAGAGCCCGCGCGGCGCAACCGTCTGCTGCGTCGAGGCCGACGCGGACCGCATCACCCGGCTGCACCTGCGGACCGCCTCCTACGCCAACTGGCCGGTCCTCGCCCGCGTCGTTCCCGGCAACATCGTCCCCGACTTCCCCCTCATCAACAAGAGCTTCGAGCTCTGCTACGCCTGCGCGGACCGCTGAACGATGTTCGTCCTCTTCAAGCGCCTGCAAGACCTGCGCCGCCTGGCTGCGCTGCCCGCGCCCGCGAGCGGCGGATCACTCGCACTGCGCCACGTCGACTGCGGATCATGCAACGGCTGCGAGCACGAGCTCACGAACACCGCCGGACCGCACTACGACCTGGACCGCTTCGGCCTGTCCATCGTCGCCTCGCCCCGTCACGCAGACGTCCTGCTCATCACCGGCAGCATCACCACCCGCATGGTCGAACCGCTCCGCGCCGCGTACGCGGCGATGCCCGAGCCCCGACTCGTCGCCGCCCTCGGCGACTGCGCACTGGGCGCCGGTGTGATCGGCGACCCGGCACAGCTTGCGGGCTCGATCGACGACATCCTGCCCGTCGACATCCGCATCCCGGGCTGCCCGCCCACGCCCACCGCGATCGCCGAGGCGCTCGTCACCGCGATCGACCTCGCGCGCCAACACGAGGCCATCCCCCCCGACGTTCAGCGCCGAGCGTGACCCGCAGAGCCCTGAAACGCCAGCTCAGGCGCACCGAGCGGAGAGGGAGGGATTCGAACCCTCGGACGAACTTACGCCCGTCACACGATTTCCAGTCGTGCCCGTTCAACCGCTCCGGCACCTCTCCTGGACGGCGCAAGGGTAGCGACGGCCTCAACACCTGACACTCATGTCGTCTTTATCCGGGGGACCTAGCGTCCCCCGGATGCCGCCGCTGCCGGAGCTGCTCGCCCTCTCGGACACCGCCGCGACCGTGCTGCGCGACCTGGGCCTGCTCGGGCTCGTCGCGCTCATGTTCGCGGAGAACGTCTTTCCGCCGATCCCCTCCGAGGCGGTGCTCCCGCTCGCCGGATACCTCGTCGCCCAGGGCGACCTCACGGCGCCCGGCGTCCTCGTGGCGAGCACGCTCGGCTCCGTCGCCGGGTCGGTGTTCCTCTACGAGCTCGCGCGGGCCGGGGGGCGTCCGTTCATCCTGCGGTACGGGCGGCTCCTGCGCGTCGGCCCGGACGAGCTCGACCGCGCGGAGGCGTGGTTCACGCGGCGCGGGCCCGTGGTCGTCCTCGTCGGACGTTGCATCCCCGGCGTGCGCAGCCTGGTCTCGCTGCCCGCGGGCCTGCTGCGGATGTCGCGGCCGCTCTACATCGCGCTGACGCTGGCCGGCACGCTCGTCTGGAACAGCGTGCTGATCGGCGCGGGCTGGCTGCTCGGCGAGAACTGGACGCGGGTGGGCGACGTCATCGGCCCGCTCTCGGCGCCGCTGCTCGCCGCGGTCCTGGTGGCGCTCAGCGCCGGCGCCGTGATCTGGTGGCGGCGGCGCGAGCAGCCGGCGACCTAGAGCTGCCAGTCACCCCCGACGAGCACCGGGACGCGCTCGCCGCCGGTGGTGAGGCCGGTGACCGACACGTCGTCGGCGCCGATCATGAAGTCGATGTGGATCTGGCTCTCGTTCATGCGCTTGTGGTCGGCCGGGTCCTCGAGGCACTCGGCGTACGCCGAGCCCAGCGCGACGTGACTCGCCGCGTTCTCGTCGAGCAGCGTGTCGAAGAACGTCGTGCCGAGCTTGCCGATCCGCCCCTCGCGGTCGACGAGCGCGACCTCGCCGAGCCGTGAGGCGCCCTCGTCCTTCGAGGTGTAGCCGCGCAGGACGTCGGCGTTCTCCTGCGCGTCGATGCGGGTGACGCTCCCGCCCTGGAACTCCACCTCGAGCCCGCGGATGATCGAGCCGCCGACGACGAGCGGCTTGGTCGACCGCACGACGCCCTCGGTGCGCTGCGGATCCGGCGTGCTGAAGACCTCCTCGGTCGGGAGGTTCGGCATGTGGACGATGCCGTCGACGGTCTGGAACCGCGCGGCGCGGAAGCGGCTCGACGGCAGCAGCCCCACCGTCAGGTCGGTGCCCGGCCCCTCGAAGTGCAGTGCGTCGAAGCGCCGCTCGGTGATCCGCGTCGCGGCGGTGACGAGCGCGTCGGCGCGCGCGGTCCAGACGGCGACGGGGTCCTCCTCGTCGAGCCGCAGGACGTGCACGAGTTCCTCGACGAGCTTCGCGAGCGCCGCCTCCGGCTCGAGGTCCGGATGGACGAGATTCGCCCACGGCTGACTCGGGCAGGGGCCGATCGACCAGTTCGTCGTCGCGTCGTTGACGACCTTGCCGCTCTCGCGCAGGAACGGCAGCTGGTCGCGGCCGATCCGCGCGGGATCGATGTCGTCGAGCAGCCCCGGGGCGATCGGCCCGCTCAGCGCGATCCGCGCGCAGCGCTGGTCGCCGAGCGCGAGGATGCGCTCGCCGTACCAGGACGGCACGAAGTCGAGCGTGTCCTCGGGCGCGTAGCGCAGACGCGCGCGCTTGATGTGGAGGTCGAAGAAGGACGCGTCCACGAACTTGGCGCCGTGGCGATACGCGCTCTCGGCGAGCGCGCGGACGACCTCCTCCTTGCCGATGTCACCGCCGATCGCCGTGATCTGGCCCGGCTGCACGTTGGCGCCGAACCCCACCATGAGGTCGGCGAACCGGCGGAGCGTCGCGTCGTCGAAACCGCTCGAACTCGTCATCGGCCGCACCTTATCGCCCGATTCGAGATGATCCGGCGCATGTCATCTCCCGCCGGCGCGCTGCCCGTCGCCACCGACCGCGACCGTTCGCTCTCGATCTTCGGCGAGGTGATGGGGCTCGTCGCGATCACGTGCCTCTTCGCCGCCGGCGGCGCCTACATCGGCAAGGACCTGACCGGCATCTGGTGGCTGATCCCGTGGATCGGGGCGATCGGCTGCATCATCGGCCTGAACGTCGCCAACGCGAAGGGCAATCGCCAGCTCGCGCTCGTGCTCCTGTTCGGTCTCGGCCTGCTGCTCGGGGTCAGCATCGGGACGACGCTCGCGTACTACGCCGAGAACGATCCGACGGCGCTCTACCAGGCGGCCGCCGCCACCGGGCTCTTCGTGGCGGCGCTCGGCGCGGGCGGCTACGCGATCCGCCGCGACCTCTCGGGGCTCTACCGCATCGCGTTCTTCCTGCTGCTCGGCCTGATCGTCGTCGGGATCATCACGATCTTCGTGAACATGCCGGGCGGGTCGCTCATCTACGCGCTGCTCGGGCTCGGCGTCTTCGGCCTCTACACCGTCCTGGACTTCAACCGCCTGCGCCGCGCCGGGCAGAACGAGGCGATCCCGCTCGCCGCCGGGATCTTCCTCGACATCTTCAACATCTTCCTGTTCTTCCTGCAGATCTTCGGCCGGCGCTGACGGGTGTCACGATCGGGCCGCTCGGGAGACTGATGAACATGAGCTTCCTCGACCGCCTCTCCACCAAGCTGAGCGTCCCCGCGCCGGACGAGACCCTGCCCGGGCGCGACCACGAGCTGCCCGGGATCCCGGACACCCACGCGGTGCTCGGCACGCCGATCCGGCCGCCGTTCCCGCCGGGCATCCGCACCGCGATCTTCGGCCTGGGCTGCTTCTGGGGCGCCGAGCGCCTCTTCTGGCAGACGCCCGGCGTGTACTCGACCGCCGTCGGCTACGCCGGCGGGACGACCCCGAACCCGACCTACGAGGAGACGTGCACCGGCCGGACCGGTCACACCGAGGCCGTGCTCGTCGCGTACGACCCGTCGAAGGTCACCTACGACGAGCTGCTGCGCGTCTTCTGGGAGGGCCACGACCCGACGCAGCACATGCGCCAGGGGAACGACGTCGGCACGCAGTACCGCTCGGCCCTCTACTGGGACGGCGAGGACCAGCACGCGGCCGCGCTCGCCTCGCGTGATCGCTACCAGGCGGCGCTGACCGCCGCGGGCCGCGGCGAGATCACGACCGAGATCGCGCAGGCCGGCGCCCGGCCGTTCTACTACGCCGAGGACTACCACCAGCAGTACCTCCACAAGGTCCCGCACGGCTACTGCGGCCTGGGCGGCACCGGCGTGAGCTGCCCGATCGGGACGGGCGTCGGCGCGGGCTAGCCGGAGTCCGGCGCGAACTCCCCGGGATCCAGCGCCCAGCCCTCCTCGATCGGCACGCGCGCCGACTCGAGGATGCGGCTGACGGCGTTGTAGTGCGCCACGGTGATGATGAGCTCCATCGTCTGACGGGTCCCGAGCACGCGGAGCAGCTCGGCGAGCGTCTCGTCCGTCAGCCGGACCGCCGTGGTGATCTCGTCGGTCGCGGCGATCAGCAGGCTGTCGAGCTCGTCCGCCGACGCTCCGTGCGCGCGCGAGGTCGAGATCCGCGTCGGTCAGGCCGACGGCCCGGCCGATGATCTCGTGCTGGTGCCATTCGTACGCGGCGCCGGTGAGGTGGGCCACGCGGAGGATGGCGAGCTCGCGGTCGCGCGCGGGCAGCTCGGCCTTCAGCAGCAGCGCCGCGCCCATGTCGAAGAACGGCACGAGACTCGGCGGGGCGTGCGCGACCATCCGCAGCACGTTCAGGGCCGGAAGCGCGGCGAGACGCTCGCGGGTCTCCGCGTCGAGGTCGGTGTCTGCGGGGAGGGGGATCGCGGTCATGCGGACGATCACAGCCGCCGGCGCGCCGTCCGTCAAGCCCGGCGCGTGTCCAGCCCGGGTGGACGACCGTAGATCTCCGCAGGGAGCCGGTCCGGAATCCCGCCAATCGTCTCTGGACCTGCGTTCTGGGGTCTTCACCCCATAGACCGCGGCCGCGCCAACCGCCCGGCGCGCTCGTCTCACCGCTCAAGTGGGCGCCCAAATCGGTCCGATAGCCGCCCAATGACCCGCGCACATCGGTCGGCTTGCGCCGCCCTGGTCGTTCTCACGGCCCTCCTCGTCCTCGTCCCCTCCGCCTTCGCCGACCGCACGTTCTCGCTGCGGTACCAGACGATCGACCGCGCGGACTCCGTTCTCGTGTCGAACACGCTGATGACCTGCAGCGGCGGCGGCTGCAACGGCGTGCGCAACGGCACCGACACGAGCCAGGGCAACGGCGACTTCACGATGACCAACGTCAACGCCGACAGCGACGCGACGACGTTCAGCTCCAGCAGCGCGAACCTCACGCTGCCCGTCGGCGCGGTCGTGAAGTTCGCGGGCCTGTACTGGGGCGCCGACACGACGGCCGGGACGGGCGGCAGCGCCGCGCCCACTCCCGCGTCGAACGGCACGATGAAGTTCCGCACGCCGGCGCTCGCGGGCTACCAGGACGTCACCGCGTCCGTCGTCGACACCGACTCCCAGCGCGTCTCGCGCTACCAGGGCTTCGCCGACGTCACCGCGCTCGTGCAGGCCGGCGGCGCCGGCACGTACTGGGGCGCCAACGTCCAGGCCGGCACCGGCGAGGACCGCTACGCCGGCTGGGCGCTCACGGTCGTCTACACCGACCCGAGCAAGAGCATCCAGCAGGTCGGCGTCTACGACGGCCTCACCTCGCTCGTCGCGGCGACGCGTCCCTCGGTGACGATCCCGCTCGACAGCTTCCAGACGCCCGCCAGCGGCACCGTGAACGCGAAGGTCGGGCTCGTCGCCTGGGAGGGCGACGCCGACATCAACACCGAGACGGCGACGCTGAACGGCTCCACGCTGACGGACGCCGTCAACGCGACGAACGACCAGTTCAACTCGACGATCTCCCGCGCCGGCGCGCACGTCACGACGAAGAACCCGAACTACGTCAACCAGCTCGGCATCGACGCGGACGAGATCACGGCGAACGGGTTCATCCCGAACAGCGCCACGAGCACGACGCTCGCGCTCGGCACCTCGCAGGACACCTACCTGCCGGGCGTCGTCACCCTCGTCAACGACACCTACCTGCAGACGCCCGCCAACACGGGCGCCCCGTCGATCTCGGGCACGACGACGGACCGCAGCGTGCTGACGGCCAACCCGGGCACGTGGACCGGCGCTCCGGCACCGACCTTCACGTACCAGTGGCGTCGCTGCAACGCGGCCGGCGCCTCGTGCGCCGACATCGCGTCGGCGACCGCGTCCACCTACACGCTCACCGCGCACGGACGTGGGCTCCACGATCCGCGTCGTCGTGACCGGCACGAACACGGCCGGCAACGCGACGCGCCACGGCGCCGCAGACGGCCGTCATCGCCGCGCTCGCCCCGTTCGTCACCGTCGCCCCGGCGCTCTCCGGCACGACCCAGCAGGGCTCGGCCCTCACGCTCTCCCAGGGCACGTGGGACGGCACGCCGACGATCACCTACGCCCGCTCCTGGCAGCGCTGCAACGCGGCCGGCGCGAGCTGCGTGACGATCGCCGGTCAGACGGGGACGACCTACACGCTCGTCGCGGCCGACGTCGGCTTCACGATCCGCGGCGTCGTCACGGCGACGAACGCCGCCGGCTCGACCCCGGCGACCACGACGCAGAGCGCCGTCATCACCGCGACGCCGCCGGTCAACACGGCCGTCCCGACGCTGTCGGGCACGGCGCGTGACGGTCAGACGCTGACGACGCACGAACGGCACCTGGACGGGCTCGCCGACGATCACCTTCACCTACCAGTGGCAGCGCTGCAACGCCGCGGGCGCGTCGTGCGTGGACATCGCGGCGCGACCGAGCTCGACGTACACGGCGATCGCCGACCGACATCGGCGGGACGCTGCGCTCGCGCGTCACCGGGACCAACGCCGCGGGCAACTCCGCCGCGTTCTCCGCGGTCAGCGCGGTCGTCGCCGCGGCGCCGCCGGTCAACACGGTGCTCCCCGTGATCTCCGGCACGGCGCGCGACGGTCAGACGCTGTCGGCGACCACCGGCACGTGGACGGGCTCGCCGACCATCACCTACGCCTACCAGTGGCAGCGCTGCGACGCGCTCGGCGCGGCATGCCAGCCGATCGTCGGCGCGAACGCCTCCACCTACCTCCTGACGCCGACCGAGGTCGGCGGCACAACGCGGGTCGTCGTCACGGCGACCAACGCCGCCGGGTCGGCTCAGGCCACCGCGGCGGCCTCGGCGATCGTCGTGCCGACGCTACCGGTCAACACCGTGCTGCCCGCAATCAGCGGCACGCCGACCGAGGGCTCGACGATCGCAGCCTCCACGGGGACCTGGACGGGCACCCCGACGATCACGTACGCCCACCAGTGGCGGCGCTGCAACGCCGCCGGGTCGGCCTGCGCGGACATCCCGTCGGCGACCGCGTCCACGTACACGCCGGTCCCCGGCGACGTCGGCGGCACGCTGCGCGTCGTCGTCACCGCGACCAACGGGGCGGGCTCGACGCCGGCCACGTCCGCGGCCTCGGCCCTCGTCGTGGCGGCCCCGCCCGTGAACACGGTGCTGCCGGCGATCTCCGGCACCGCGCGTGACGGCCAGGTGCTGCTCGGCGACGACGGGCACCTGGACCGGCACCCCGACGATCACCTACACGCTACCAGTGGCGCCGCTGCGACGCCGCCGGCGCTGAGCTGCGCCGACATCTCCGGCGAGACGGGCGCGACGTACACGCTCGTCGCCGGCGACGTCGGCTCGACGATCCGCGTGCGCGTCACCGGCACGAACGGCGCCGGGTCCTCGTTCGCCTCGTCGAACGCCGACCGCCGTCGTCGCTCCCGACCCGCCCGTCAACACGGCGCCGCCGGTGATCACCGGCACCGTCACCGACGGCGAGACGCTGTCGGCGACGACCGGGCACGTGGACCGGCACGCCGACCATCACCTACGCCTACCAGTGGCGCGCGCTGCGACAGCGGCGGCTCCAGCTGCTCCGACATCGCCGGCGCGACCGGCTCGACCTACGAGCTCACCGCGAGCGAGGTCGGCGCCACGATCCGCGTCACGCGTCACCGCGACGAACGCCGGCGGCGACGCCGACGCCTCGTCGGACGCGACCGACGAGGTCGCGCCCGACGCCGCCGGTCAACACGGACATCCCGACGATCAGCGGCACGGTCACCGACGGTGAGACGCTGACCGCGGCGGACGGCACCTGGACGGGCACGCCGACGATCTCCTACACCTACCAGTGGCGTCTGTGCGACGCGGCCGGCGACAACTGCGCCGACATCCCGGGCGCGACGGACGCGACGTACGACGCTGACGTCCGGCGACGTCGACGGGACGCTGCGCGTCGCGGTCACCGCGACGAACGCCGCGGGCGACGCGACCGCCGAGTCCGATCCGACCACGCAGGTCGCGCCGGCGCCGCCGGTGAACACCGCGCTGCCGACGATCAGCGGCACGGTCACCGACGGTGAGACGCTGACCGCCGCGGACGGCACCTGGACGGGCACGCCGACGATCTCCTACACCTACCAGTGGCGTCTGTGCGACGCGGCCGGCGACAACTGCGCCGACATCCCGGGCGCGACGGACGCGACGTACGACGTGACGTCCGGCGACGTCGACGGGACGCTGCGCGTCGCGGTCACCGCGACGAACGCCGCGGGCGACGCGACCGCCGAGTCCGATCCGACCACGCAGGTCGCGCCCGACGCCGCCGGTGAACACGGCGATCCCGACGATCAGCGGCACGGTCACCGACGGTGAGACGCTGACCGCCGCGGACGGCACGTGGACCGGCACGCCGACGATCTCCTACACCTACCAGTGGCGCCGCTGCGACACCGCGGGCGACAACTGCGCGGACATCCCGGGCGCCACGGACGCGACCTACGACCTCACGTCCGGCGACGTCGACGGGACGCTGCGCGTCGCGGTCACCGCGACCAACGCCGCGGGCGACGCGACCGCCGAGTCCGATCCCGACCCCGACGATCGGCGCCGCCGCGCCGTCGAACACCGGCGACCCGTCGATCAGCGGGACGACGACCGACGGCGAGACGCTCACCGCGGACGACGGGCACCTGGACCGGCACGCCGACGATCTCCTACACCTACCAGTGGCGCCGCTGCGACGCCGCCGGCGACGACTGCGCCGACATCCCGGGCGCCACGGACGCGACCTACGACCTGACGCCCGCCGACATCGGCTCGCGCCTGCGCGTCGTCGTCACCGGCACGAACGCCGGCGGCGCGGTGGACGCCACCTCGCCCGCCAGCGCGGTCGTCGATGCGATCCCGCCCGCCAACGACGTGCCGCCGTCGATCTCCGGCACGCCGACCGACGGCGAGACGCTCACGGCCGACGCCGGCACGTGGACCGGCTCCCCGACGATCACCTACGAGCTACCAGTGGCGCCGCTGCGACGCGGACGGGTCGAACTGCGCCGACATCCCGGGCGCGACCGACACGACGTACGACGTGACGCCCGCCGACATCGGCGCAGCGATCCGCGTGCGTCGTCACGGCGCACGAACGCCGGCGGCTCGGACTCCGCGACCTCGGGGCCCACCACGGGCGTCGACGCGATCGATCCGCAGAACACCGGCACGCCCACCATCACCGGCACGCCGCACGACGGTGAGACGCTCACCGCCGACGACGGCACGTGGACCGGCTCCCCGACGATCACGTTCACCCGCCAGTGGCTGCGCTGCGACGCCTCCGGCGCCGCGTGCGTCGAGATCCCGGGCGCCACCGACGCCGACCTACGACGTGACGGCGGACGACGTCGGCTCGACGATCCGCGTGCGGGTCACCGGCTCCAACGCCGGCGGCTCCGTGGACGCGACGTCGGCCCAGACCGCCGTCGTGACCGCGCCGACCGTGCTGACCCCGCCGTCGGCGTCGGACGACCCGACGATCACCGGGACGCTCCGCGAGGAGCACACGCTCACGGCCGACGACGGCACGTGGAGCGGCAGCGGCCCGATCACGCTCTCGCGCCAGTGGCAGCGCTGCGACGCCGCGGGCGACAACTGCGTCGACATCCCCGGCGCGACGGGCTCGACGTACGACCTCGTCGCCGCGGACGTCGGCTCGACGATGCGCGTCGTCGTGACCGCGCACCGGGCCCGGCGGCACCGAGACCGCGACGTCGCTCGCGACGGCGGTCATCACCGCCAAGCCGCAGCCCGAGCCCGAGCCGCAGAACCCGGCGCCGGTCGCCACCCCGTCGGCGACGCCGCCGGCGTCGGACGACCTGGGGATCATCGACGGCGGGCTGCTCACGGATGCCCAGTGCCGCCAGGTCGTGACCGGCCTCGGCTTCCGGCGCCTGAACGCTCCGGGCGTCGGCGCGATCCGCCTGCGGATGAAGGCCGACGGCGCGGTCGCGCCCGACGCACCGCTCGGGCTCGCACTCACCGCTCCCGCGCGCAAGATCCGGTCCGTGAAGCTCCAGCTCGACGGCCGCGCCCTGCGCACGTCGGGCGGCCGCGGGCGCTGGACGGCGTCGGTCGCGCCCAAGGCGTTCGCCGACGGCGACGTCCACACCCTGCTCGTCACCGCGACGCCGCGCAAGGGCGCGGCGCGCACGATGACCGAGACGATCCGGACGGCCCGCTGCGCGACGCGCTACACGGCCGGCCAGTGGCGCACGAACGTCGGCACCGGCCTGCGCCTGCGCGTGGACAGCCGCACGGCGCTCGGCAGCGTCGCGTTCCCGCTGCCCGCAACGCTCGCCGGCCGCGGCGCGCTGACGGCCCGCAAGGGCATCGGCCGCCTGCGCATCGTGCAGGCCGGCGGCAAGCGGACCATCCTCCAGCTCGGCGCCGCGAAGGCGGCGAAGGGCGTGCTGCTCGCAGCGGGCGCCGCCGGATCGCCGTCGGTGACCGTCACCGGCCGCACCGTCGTCGTCCGGGATCTGCCGGCCGGCACGGGCATCGTCGAGGTCACGCTCTACCGCACCGGCTCGCGGCTCCTGAACGCTTCTCCGCGCCTGACGGCCAAGGCCGTCGGGACGAACGGGGCGCAGGTGTCGCTGAAGACCAGGCTCCAGCGGGTCACAGGGCGCTGAGGCGGCGCCAGCCGGTGCGCGCCGTCGGGGGGACGGCGCGCACCGGTGGTTGACCCGGTCGCGGCGTCTGCCTATGTGATACATAGGCAGGCATGAACGGTGTCCCGATGGGCGAGGCGGCCCGCGCGATCGGCGTCAGCGTGGACACGCTGCGGCGCTGGGATCGCGCCGGCAAGCTGCGCACGACCCGCGACGAGCGCAACCGGCGGCTCGTCCCGCCGTCGGAGATCGAGCGGCTCACGGCGCGTCCGCGCCGGCACGAGACCGGGCAGCCGGTCTCGGCCCGCAACCGCTTCCCGGGGGTCGTGAAGTCCGTCGAGGTGGACGGCGTGATGGCCCTCGTGGAGATCGAGGCCGGCCCGTTCCTCGTGACGGCGGCGATCACGCGCGACTCCGTCGAGGAGCTCGGGCTGGCGGAGGGGAAGGCCGCGACGGCGATCGTCAAGGCCACGTCGGTCCTCGTCGTCGAGGGGGACCGTTGACCGGGGCGCGCCGTCGGCACGCTGCTCGTCACGCTCGCCCTGCTGAGCGCCGCCGCCGCGCCCGCCGCCGCGCCCGCGGCGACGGTCTACGCGGCGTCCTCGCTGCGCGGCGTGTTCCCGCGCATCGACGGCGCGCAGCGCTACAGCTTCGGGGGGTCGGGGCTGCTGCAGCGGCAGATCGAGGCCGGCGCCCCGGCGGACCTCTTCGCGTCGGCCAGCACGGAGGAGCCCACCGAGCTGTATCGCGCCGGGCGCTGCGGCCGGCCGTCGGTCTTCGCCACGAACAAGCTCATCCTCATCGTCCCGCGGGCCAACCGCGCGCGGATCCGCTCGGTCGACGACCTCGCGGCCGGCCCGCGTCGCCGCGTCGCGGTCGGGGCGCCCGGGGTGCCCGTCGGGCGACTACACGCGGACGCTGCTGGGCCGGCTGCGCCTGGGCTCCGTCCTGACGCGCAACCTCGTCAGCAACGAGTCGAACGTCGCCGGGGTCGTCTCGAAGGTCGCGCTCGGGTCCGCCGACGCCGGCTTCGTCTACCTGACCGACGGCCGCATCGCCGGCCGCCGCGTCCGCCAGATCGCCCTGCCCGCCCGGGCGCAGCCGCCGATCCGCTACGCGTTCTGCATCGTCCGCCGGCGCGGGGCGAACGCCGCCGGGGCGCAGGCGTTCGTCACGCGCGTGCGGGCGCCGCGCGGACAGGCGATCCTGCGCGCCGCGGGCTTCGGGATCCCGCGCCGATGAGCGCCGGAACCCGCTCGGCGGGATTCACCGCGATGCTCGCGCTCGCGCTGGGCATCGCGGTCACGTTCTTCGCGCTGCCCGTGGTCGCGCTGTTCACGCAGGTGCCGCTGCGCGACCTGCCGGACCTGCTGAGCTCCGCGGCCGTGCGCGACGCGCTCGTGGTCACGGCGCGCACGACGGCGATCGCGAACGTCGCGATCCTCCTCGTCGGGACACCGGCCGCGTACCTGCTCGCGACGCGCCGCTTCCGCGGGAGGGGCGCGCTCGTGACGGTCATCGAACTGCCGCTCGTGCTGCCGCCGGCGGTCGCCGGGATCGGGCTGCTCGCGGCGTTCGGCGTCACCGGACTGCTCGGCGACGGCCTGGACTCGGCGGGCATCGTGCTGCCGTTCACCGAGTGGGCCGTCGTGCTCGCCGTGACGTTCGTCGCGGGCCCGCTCTACGTGCGCCAGGCGATCAGCGCGTTCGAGGGCGTGGACCCGGCGCTGACGGGCGCGGCGCGGACGCTCGGCGCCGGCCCCGCGCGCACGTTCCGGCGCGTCGCGCTGCCGCTCGCGGCGAGCGGCCTGCTCGCAGGCTGGGTGCTGGCGTTCGCGCGCGGCGTCGGCGAGTTCGGGGCCACGATCATCTTCGCCGGCAACGTCCAGGGACGGACGCAGACGCTGACGCTCGCGATCTACGAGCAGCTCGAGAGCGATCTCGACGTCGCCATCGCCATCTCGATCCTGCTCGTGGTGCTCAGCGCCGGCGTGCTCATCTCCTACAAGGTGCTCAGCTCGTGGGCCGGCTCCGGGCCGATCTCACCACCGCTCTTCGGTCCTTCGAGCTGAGCGTCCGGCTGGACGTCGGCGCCGAGACGCTGGCGCTCGTCGGGCCCTCGGGCGCCGGCAAGACGACGGTCCTGCGCGCGATCGCCGGGCTGCTGGCGCCGGACGCCGGACGGATCGCGCTCGGCGACGAGGTCTGGTTCGACACGGCGGCGGGCGTGCGCGCTGCCGCCGGAGCGCCGGTCGGTCGGGATGGTCTTCCAGGACTACGCGCTGTTCCCGCATCTCAGCGTCCGCGACAACGTGGCGTTCGGCGGGACGGCGCGCGTCGACGCGCTGCTGGAGCGCATGCGGATCGCCGGCCTCGCGGACGAGCGACCGGGCGTGCTGTCCGGGGGCGAGCGCCAGCGGGTGGCACTCGCGCGCGCGCTGGCGCGCGAGCCGGGGGTGCTCCTGCTCGACGAGCCGCTCGCCGCGCTCGACGCGCACACGCGCGGGACCGTGCGCGCCGAGCTCCAGGACGTCCTCGCCGAGCTCGACCTTCCGGCGATCGTGGTGACGCACGACTTCCGCGACGCCGCCGCGCTGGCCGACCGCGCCGCGGTGATCGTCGATGGCCGGGTGCGCCAGGAGGGCACGATCGACGAGCTGGTCGCCGCCCCGGCCGACGCGTTCGTCGCGGCGTTCACCGGCGCGAGCCTGCTCGGCGGGACGGCGACGCCCGACGGAGACGGCGCCCTCGTCTCCCTCGACGGCGGCGGCTCCGTCCGGCTCCCCGCGCGCGCGAGCGGCGCGGTCGGCATCGCGGTGTACCCCTGGGAGGTCGAGCTGCTGCGCGCGGACCCCGGGCCCGCCGCGTCCGGCCGGGTCGTGCTCGAGCGCGTCGTCATGGCCGTGTCGCCGGATGAGGGCCGGGTGCGCGCGCGCCTGGGCGACCTGGTCGCCGATGCGCCCGCCGGGATCGGCGCCCGCCGCCGGCGATCGCGTGTGGGCGGCGTTCGCGACCGAGCACGCGCGGGTCGTGCCCGGCGCAGGGGCGCCGCCGCGCCCGGCATAGGATCCGCCGATGCACTTCGGCGTCGCCGTGTTCCCCACCGACGAGTCGGCCGATCCGGCGACGATCGCGCGGATGACCGAGGAGCGCGGGTTCGAGTCCCTGTTCTTCCCCGAGCACACGCACATCCCCGTCAGCCGACGCACGCCCTACCCGGTCGGCGGCGACCTCCCGCGCGAGTACGCGCGGACGCACGACCCGTTCGTCGCGCTGGCGTTCGCGGCCGCGGCCACGACGACGCTGCGCCTGGGCACGGGCATCCTGCTGATGGCCCAGCGCGATCCGATCGTGACCGCGAAGGCCGTCGCGAGCCTCGACGTGCTCAGCGGCGGCCGCGTCCTGCTCGGCGTCGGCGCCGGCTGGAACATCGAGGAGATGGAGGACCACGGCGTGGACCCGGCGCGCCGCTTCGGGCGCATGCGCGAGGGCGTCGAGGCGATGCGCGCGCTGTGGACGCAGGACGAGGCGTCCTACGAGGGCGACCACATCGCGTTCCCGCCGACGTGGAGCTGGCCCAAGCCGCTCCAGCCGGGCGGTCCGCCGGTCCTGCTCGGCGGCAACGGCAAGCGCGTCCTGGAGCGCGTCGTCCGCTACGGCGACGCGTGGTACCCGAACTTCCTCGGCGACGACGACAAGATGGTGGCGCGGGTGGAGAAGCTGCGGGTGCTGGGGGAGGAGGCGGGCCGCGGCGCGCTGCCGACGACGCTGCAGGTCGCGCCGACCGAGCCCGAGCGGCTCGAGCGCCTCGCGGCCGCGGGCGTCACGCGCATCGTGTGGTACCTGCCGCCGCGCGACGCCGCGTCGATCGAGCGCTCGCTCGACCGGCACCTCGCGGCGGCGGACGCCTACCGCTCCGCGGGCGGCTGACCTACAGCTGCCCGGCGTCGGTCTCGAGCCCGAGCGCGAGCCGCCCGGTCAGCTCCCAGGTCGCCGGCCCGACGAGCGCGTGCTGCGTGGCGACGTGGATGTCGCGGTGCCGGCGCTGCAGCGGGCTCGACGCGTAGACCGAGGTTCCGCCGCCCAGCGCGTACATGTCGCTCGTGACGGCGCGCGGCGGTCTCGGTCGCGTGCGTCGCCGCGCGGCGCAGCGCGGCACGCCCGGCGACGGTGATGGGCTCGCCCGCGCGCGCTGCCGTCCATGCGTCGCCGACGGCTGCGGCGACGAGCGCCTGCGCGGCATCGAGCGCCGCCTGCGCGCGGGCGACGCGGGCCTGCGTGTCGGGCCTGGCGGCCAGTGACCGCGTGGAGCCGGTCGGCGTCTTGCCGCCCGCGAGCTCGATCAGGTCGTCGACCGCGCCGCGGGCGATGCCCAGCGTCACCGAGGCGATCGACAGCGCGAGCAGCCCGAAGGGCGGGAACGCGTAGAGCGGCGTGTCGACGAGCGGCGCCTGCGTGATGAGCGACGCCGAGCGGGCGAGCGGGGCGCGCGCGCCGTTCAGCGTGATGTCGTCGCTCCCGGTCGCGCGCAGGCCGGCGACGTCCCACGTGTCGAGGACCTTGAAGGCCGCGCGGGGGAACAGCACGAGCCGCACGTCCGGCCCGCCCGCCGGCGTGCGCACGACGTCCTCACCGTCGGCGACGAGGCATCCGACCATCAGCCAGTCCGCGTGCGCGCTCCCGCTCGCGAACGACCAGCGCCCGCTCACGAGCAGCTCGTCGCCGTCCGGCAGCGCGCGCCCGCGCGGGGCGAACACGCCGCCGACGATCGCCCCGTCACCGTAGACCTCTGCGGCGACCGCCGGCTCGAGATACGCGGCGAGCATGCCGCCGGTCCCGCAGACGGCGACGATCCAGGCGGCCGCGGCATCGCCGCCGGCGAGCATGCGCACCGCGTCGAGGAACTCCTGGGGCTCGGCCTCGAGGCCTCCGAGCGCCTGCGGGACGAGCGCGCGGAACAGGCCGGCGTCGCGCAGCGCGTCGACGACGGGCGCGGCGAGGCGTCCCTCGGCGTCCCCGGCCGCCGCGTGCTCGGCGGCGAGGGTCGTCAGCGCGGGGAGCTGCGGCGTCAGCGCGGACATGGCGGCTCAGGCGGTGACGGCGCGCTCGCGCGCACTCGCGCGGACGGTCGCGAAGGTCGCCTCGTCCACCGCCGGCCAGCCGAAGCGGCTGCGCAGCTGCGCCATCGCCTTGCGGTAGGCGACCATGTTCAGGTAGTTGGCCATCCGGTCGGCCTGGACGTGGCGCACGCCGCCCGAGAGGTCCGGGCGCTCGGTGCGCACGATCTGCCGCAGCCGCGCGTGCGCGGCGGGGTCGGTGTCCGCGAGCCGCGTCGCGCGCGCGATCAGGTCGGCCATCTCGTCGAACAGCCCGTACGCGCCGCCGTCGCCCTCGGTGAAGCCGATCGCGGCGAGGCCGTCGTGCTCGCGGCTGAACAGGTGCAGGTACAGGTCCGCGCGCTCGCCGCGCCAGCGCAGCAGCGAGCGGTCGACGTAGGGGACGGGCCAGCGGTACCCCGTCGCCATGACGACGACGTCGAACGGCTCGCGCGTGCCGTCCCGGAACAGCACGTCGCCCTCGTCGAACCCGGTCACGTCGGGCCGCACCGTGAGGTCGCCGTGACGCAGGTGATGGAGGATCTGGTCGTTGACGATCGGGTGCGTCTCGAACAGGCGGTGGTCCGGCTTGGGCCACCCGTGCTTCGCCGGGTCGCCGATCTGTGCGCGCAGGACCCAGGTGAGCACGCGCTGGGCGACGGGCATCGGCAGATGCGGGCCCTTGTCGGCGAACTCGTCGGCCGGCGTGCCGAACAGGTACTTCGGGACGATGTGGTACCCGCGCCGCACGCTGATCGCCGCGGTCCCGGCGGCGGTCGCCGCGTCGCAGGCGATGTCGACGCCCGAGTTCCCGGCGCCGACGACGAGGACGCGCCGACCCGTGAACAGCGCGCTGCTGCGGTAGTCGTGCGAGTGCAGCAGATCGCCGGTGAACGTCTCCGCGCCGGGGAGCTCGGGCATGTTCGGGTGCCAGGTCGTGCCGTTCGCGCAGACGAGCGTGCGGTAGCGGCGCGTCTCGCCCGTGGAGAGCGTGACGGTCCAGCCGCCGTCCTCGAGCGCGGCATGCTCGACGGCGGTCCCGAGCTCGATCGCGCGGTACAGGTCGTAGTCGCGGGCGAACGCGCGCAGGTAGGCCAGCACCTGGCGGTGGGAGGGATAGTCCGGCAGGTCGCCGGGCATCGGGTACCCGTGGAATCCCGACATCGAGCGCGAGGAGATGAAATGGGCCGAGTCGTACATCGGGGATCCGGGGTTGTCCTGGTCCCAGATGCCGCCCACGTCGTCGTGGCGCTCGAAGCAGTCGACGTCGAGTCCCTGGGCCAGGAACGCGCGGGTTGCCGCAAGGCCTCCCGGCCCGGCGCCGACGATGCAGTGATCCGCCATGCGCGGACCCTATCCGCAGCGCTCGAGCCGGCCCGCGGGAGCGGGTAGTGTCGGCGCCCGTGCGTTTCGGCATCACGATCCTCCCCGAGCTGCGCTGGGCCGACGCCCGGCATCGCTGGAGCCGTGCGGAGGAGCTCGGCTTCGACCACGCGTGGACGTACGACCACATCGGCTGGCGCGACCTCGTCGACGGCCCGTGGTTCGACGCCGTGCCGACCCTGACGGCTGCGGCGACGGTGACGTCGCGGATCCGTCTCGGCACGCTCGTCGCGTCGGCGAACTTCCGGCATCCCGTCGCGTTCGCGCGCGCCGTCACCGCACTCGACGACATCTCCGGCGGACGGGTGCTGCTCGGGCTCGGCGCCGGCGGCCTGGGCTTCGACGCGACGGTGCTCGGCGGCGATCCGCTGCCCCCGAAGGAGCGGGTCGCCCGCTTCCGCGAGTTCGTGGAGCTGCTGGACCGTGTCCTGACCGGCGAGGCGACGACCTGGAAGGGCGAGTTCTTCGAGGCGGTCGATGCGCGCAGCACGCCCGGGTGCGTGCAGCAGCCGCGCGTGCCGTTCGTCGTCGCGGCCAACGCCCCGCGGTCGATCGCCCTCGCCGCCGAGTACGGGCAGGGCTGGATCACGACCGGTGCGCCGGTGGACGACCTCGAGTCGTGGTGGACCGCCGTCGCCGAGCGCGCCGACCTGTTCGGCGAGGCGCTGGCCGCCCGCGGCCGGGCGCCCGATGCCGTCGATCGCTACGTGATGCTCGATTCCGCGCCCGTCTTCTCGCTGTCGAGCATCGACGCGTTCACCGAGGCGATCGAGCGCGCGGCCGCGCTCGGGTTCACCGACGTCGTCACCCATTGGCCGCGTCCCGGCAGCTGGTACGCGGGGGACGAGGCGATCCTCGACGACGTGCCGGCCGTCCTCGAGCGGTACCGCTCGGCCTAGGCGCGCCGGCCGAGCAGCAGGTAGCTCGTCATCGGGCCCTTGCCCTTGACGTCGACCGTCCCGCGCTCGCGCAGATCGAACCGCTCGCGCAGTCGCTCGCACGCGCGCTCGGTCACCTGGATCATGCCGGGCTCGGCGTGCGACTCCATCCGGCTCGCGGTGTTCACCGTGTCGCCCCAGAGGTCGTAGCTGAACTTCGTCCGGCCGATGACGCCGGCGACGACGGGGCCGCTGTCGATGCCGATCCGCACCTGCAGCGACACCCCGGCCTCCTCCGCGCACGCCGCCAGTTCGGGGCCCATCGCGAGCGCGACGTCCGCGATCGCCTCGGCGTGATCCTGCCGCGGGACGGGGATGCCCCCGGCGACCATGTAGGCGTCGCCGATCGTCTTGATCTTCTCCACGCCGTGCGCGGCGGCGAGCGCGTCCCAGCGCGCGAAGACGCCGTCGAGCAGCGAGACGAGCGCCGCTGCGGAGAGTCGCTCGGAGAGCGGGGTGAACCCCACGAGGTCGGCGAACAGGACGGTCACCGCCGCGAAGTCGTCGGCGATGACGCTCTCGTCGCTCCTTGAGGCGCGCCGCCACGGGCGCCGGCAGCACGTTCAGCAGCAGGCGCTCGGACTTGTCCTGCTCGCGCTCGAGCGCGAGGTGCTCGGCCGCGAGGTCGCGCAGCGCCCGCTCGCGGGCCCGGACGAAGTACTGCATCAGCGCGAACACGGTCGTCGCGACGCCGAGGATGTTGAGCGCGAAGAACGCCAGGACGACGCCCTGCGGGATGTCGGGGGCGTTCTCGGCGAGTGCCGGGTCGATCGCCACGGAGAACGCGACGAGGCCCACGAACGCGAGGAACCACGGGACGGCCTGCCGCCCGCCGACGAAGAGCAGCGCGCCGAGCGGCGAGGTGATCGCCCAGAGCGCGACGGCCGACGAGTTCTCGAAGCCGCCCAGGCTCCACTGCAGGGCGAACGGGAGCAGGAGGGGGAGCACGAGCTGCCCGTCGCGGAACAGGATGTAGCGGCGCGTCCGCGCGAACGTCGCGATGCTGATCGCGGTGGCCACCTGGTAGGCGAACGGGATCGCCGCCGACAGCCAGAGCCCGAGGACGGCGTAGGTCACGACCCAGACGCACGCCATGCCGGCCATCAGGACGGACGAGAGGACCAGCACGGACTTGCGCGCGCGGGTCTCCGCGGAGTCCTCCGGGAGGGCCCCGATCTCCACCAGCCGTTGCAGCCAGCCGGGGAGCCGCTCCATCGTCCGGCGCAGCCGAAGCTCCATCAGGCGACGAGCATATGCCGCCACCGGGGCGCACGCCCGGAATCGACGGACCGCCAGCAGCTATTGTCGCGCCGTCAACAAGCTGGTAGCGTGCGGGCCCATGCAGACGGAGACCGCTCTCACCCTGTCGCTCGTCCCGTCCGACGAGGAACAGGCGATCCGCGCGTCGGTGCGCGGCATCTGTCTCGGGTTCGGCGAGGGGTACCCGCGGACCTGTCAGGAGGCCGGGCTCCCGCCGACGGAGCTCTGGGAGGCGCTCTCGGCCGCCGGCTTCACCGGCATCAACATCCCCCAGCAGTGGGGCGGTGGCGGGATGGGCATGTCCGGCCTGACGCTCGTCGCCGAGGAGATCGCCGCGTCGATCGGGATGACGACGCTCATGCTCGTCGTCTCGCCGGCCATCGCGGGGACGATCCTCTCGCTGCACGGCACGCCCGAGCAGCAGGAGCGCTGGCTGCGCGGGATCGCGGCCGGCACGACGAAGGTCGCCTTCGCCATCACCGAGCCGGACGCGGGCACGAACTCGCACAACCTGCGCACCGAGGTCCGCCGCGACGGTGACCGGTACCTGCTCTCCGGCCAGAAGACCTACATCTCCGGCGTCGAGGACGCCGACGCGGTGCTCGTCGTCACCCGGTTCCGCCGCCCCGACGGCGTGCTCGGGAAGCCGACGCTCTGCATCGTCGACGTCGACGCCCCCGGATTCACGCGCGACCCGATCAAGCTGCCCTACCTCGGGCCCCGATCGCCAGTGGACGCTCTTCTTCGACGACGTCGAGGTCGAGCCGGACCGCATCGTCGGTGGCGAGGAGGGCGGGCTCGCGGTGACGTTCGACGGGCTGAACCCCGAGCGGGTCATCGCCGCGGCGGGCGCCAACGGGCTCGCGCGGCGCGCGCTGGAGAAGGCCGCCGCGTACGCGAACGAGCGCGCGGTGTGGAGCACGCCGATCGGCGCCCACCAGGCGATCGCGCATCCGCTGGCGCGCGGCAAGATCGAGCTGGAGCTCGCGCGCCTGATGACGCAGAAGGCCGCGGCGCTCATCGACGCCCGCGCCGGCGCGCTTGCGGGGGAGGCGTCGAACATGGCGAAGTTCGCCGCCGCCGAGGCCGCCGTGCACTGCGTGGACGCCGCGATCCAGACGCACGGGGGCAACGGCGTCGCGACCGAGTACGGGATCTCCGACATGTGGTGGATGGCCCGGCTGCTGCGCATCGCCCCGGTGAGCGAGCAGATGATCCTCAACCACGTCGCCCAGCACGCGCTCGGGCTGCCGAAGTCCTACTGAGGCCGGTCCGATGAGCGTCCTGCGCACGAGCGTCGACCGCGACGCGCCCGACTTCCAGCGCAAGCGCGAGGCGATGCTCGAGCTGATCGGGCAGCTCGACGAGGTGCTCGAGGACGTGCGCGCCGGCGGCGGCGAGCGCTACACGCAGCGTCACCGCGAGCGGGGCAAGCTGCTGCCGCGCGAGCGCATCGAGCTGCTGCTCGACCGCGACACGGCGTTCCTCGAGCTCAGCCCGTTCGCCGCCTACGACACGCAGTTCAAGACCGGCGCGAGCGTCATCACCGGCATCGGCGTGGTCGAGGGCGTGGAGTGCGTCATCGTCGCCAGCGAGGCGACCGTCAAGGGCGGGTCGCAGAACCCGTACTCGTTCCGGCGCGCCGTCCGCGCGATGGAGACCGCCCGCGTCAACCGGCTGCCGTACATCGCGCTGACCGAGTCCGGAGGCGCGGACCTGCCGACGCAGGCGGAGATCTTCGTCCCCGGCGGCGCGGGCTTCCGGCGCCAGGCCGAGCTCTCCAAGGCGCGCATCCCGAACATCTCGGTGGTCTTCGGCAACGCCACCGCCGGCGGCGCCTACAACCCCGGGATGGCGGACTACACGGTCTTCATCAAGGAGCGCTCGAAGGTCTTCCTCGGCGGTCCGCCGCTCGTGAAGATGGCGACCGGGGAGGAGTCGGACGACGAGTCCCTCGGCGGCGCCGAGATGCACGCCCGCGTCTCCGGCCTGGGCGACTACCTCGCCGTTGACGAGCCCGACGCGATCCGCCTGGCCCGCCAGATCGTGCGCCGGCTGAACTGGCGCAAGCAGGGGCCGGGACCGACCGTGCTGCCGGTCCGCGAGCCGCTCCACGACGTCGACGACCTCTGCGGGATCGCGTCGGTGGACCTCAAGGAGCCGTTCGACATGCGCGAGGTCATCGCGCGGCTCGTGGACGGATCGGACTACGACGAGTTCAAGCCCGCCTACGGCACGTCGCTGACGACGGGCTGGGCGGCGATCCACGGGTTCCCGGTCGGGATCCTCGCGAACACGCAGGGGATCCTGTTCAGCGAGGAGTCGCAGAAGGCGACGCAGTTCATCCAGCTGAGCAACCAGATCGACGTCCCGCTGCTCTTCCTCCACAACGTGACCGGCTACATGGTCGGCGCCGAGTACGAGCAGCGCGGGATCATCAAGCACGGCTCGCAGATGATCCACGCGGTCTCGAACTCCGAGGTGCCGCACATCTCGATGGTCTGCGGCGGGTCCTACGGCGCCGGCAACTACGGCATGAGCGGCGACGGCTACCTGCCGCGGTTCAACTTCGTCTGGCCCAACGCGAAGATCGCGGTGATGGGCGGCGCGCAGCTGGCGGGCGTGCTGTCGATCGTCGCGCGGGCGGCCGCGGAGTCACGCGGTCAGCCGTACGACGAGGAGGCCGACGCGCAGCTGCGCGCCGGCGTCGAGCAGATGATCGAGTCGCAGTCGCTCGCACTGCCCATGTCCGGCCGCGTCTTCGACGACGGCATCATCGATCCGCGCGACAGCCGCACCGTGCTCGGCCTGGCGCTCTCGGCGTGTCACGGGTCCGCGATCCACGGCGCCGACGGCTACGGCGTCATGAGGATGTGACCGGGTGACCGAGCCGCGCGAGATCCGCACCCTGCTCGTCGCCAACCGCGGCGAGATCGCCTGCCGCATCATCCGCACCGCGCGGGAGATGGGCATCGCGACCGTCGCCGTCCACTCCGATCCCGACGCGGACGCCCTGTTCGTCCGCCTCGCCGACCGGGCCGTGCGCCTGGGCGGCGCGTCGCCGGCGGAGTCCTACCTGCGCGCGGACGCGATCATCGACGCGGCGCGTGCGACCGGGGCCGACGCGATCCATCCGGGCTACGGCTTCCTCGCCGAGAACGCCGCGTTCGCCCAGGCGTGTGCGGACGCGGGGATCACGTTCGTCGGCCCGTCGCCGGACGCGATCGAGCGCATGGGATCCAAGCTCGGCGCCAAGCGCCTGCTCTCAGGCGCGGGCGTCCCGGTCCTGCCCGACGTCGACGCGGGCGGGCTCGAAGGTCCCGCGCTGCTCGAGGCGGCCGAGACGGTCGGCTATCCGCTGCTCGTCAAGCCGTCCGCGGGCGGCGGCGGCAAGGGCATGCAGGTCGTCACGTCGGCCGATGCGCTCGAGGCGGCGGTCGCCTCCTCGCGCCGGCTCGCCGCCGACGCCTTCGGCGACGACACGCTGCTGCTCGAGCGCTACATCCCCTCGGGCCGCCACGTCGAGATCCAGATCCTCGGCGACCACCACGGCACCGTCACGCATCTGGGCGAGCGCGAGTGCTCGGTGCAGCGCCGCCACCAGAAGATCCTCGAGGAGTCGCCGTCCGTCGCCGTCGACGACGTGCTGCGCGCCCACATGGGCGACGCGGCGATCGCCGCCGGGAAGGCGATCGGCTACGTCGGCGCGGGCACCGTCGAGTTCCTCCTCTCCCCGGACGGCGCCTTCCACTTCCTCGAGGTGAACACGCGGCTGCAGGTCGAGCATCCGGTGACCGAGGAGGTCACGGGCCTGGACCTCGTGCGACTCCAGCTCGAGGTCGCGGCGGGCGCACATCTCCCGCAGGCCGCGCACGCGCCCGCGCCGCGCGGACACGCGATCGAGGTGCGCCTGTACGCGGAGGACCCGTCGGCGGACTTCCTTCCGCAGACCGGCGCGCTGACGCGGCTGCGCTTCCCCGAGCGCCGCGGGCTCCGCGTGGACACCGGCGTGGAGGACGGCTCGACGGTCTCCGTCCACTACGACCCGATGGTCGCGAAGGTCATCGCCCACGCTCCGACGCGCACCGAGGCGGCCCGCGTCCTGGCCGCCGGGCTGCGCGAGGCGCAGATCGACGGCCTGCGCACGAACCGCGACTTCCTCGTGCGGCTGCTCGAGGACCCCGCCTTCCTCGCCGGCGACGTCGACACCCATTTCCTCGCGCGGCCCGGCGCCGAGGGCCTGGTCGCGGGCCTCGTGGACGACGCGGAGCGGGCGGCCGCGCTCGCGGCGGCGGCCCTCGCCGGCCAGGCCGAGCGCCGCGCCGCCGCGCCGGTGCTCGCGACGCTCCCCAGCGGCTGGCGCAACAACCCCGGGGACGACCAGGCCGTCGAGTTCACGGACGGCGACGCGACGATCGCCGTCACCTACCGCTTCGTCCGCGGCGCGCTCGACCATCTCGCCGTCGACGGCGAGCCCGTCGCCGGGGACGTCCGGCTGATCGAGGCCGCCCCTGATGCCGTCGAGCTGGAGCTCGACGGCGTGCGCTCGCGCTGGAGCGTTCGCCGCGGCGCGGGGCGCGCGGTGCACGTGTCCGGCCCTGCGGGACAGGTGGATCTCGTCGAGGCCGAGCGCTACCCGGACCCCGCCGCGCAGGTCGCGCCCGGCTCGCTGCTGGCGCCGATGCCCGGCACCGTCATCCGCGTCGACGTGTCGCTGGGCGACCGCGTGAGCGCCGGCCAGCCGCTGCTCGCGATGGAGGCGATGAAGATGGAGCACGAGATCCTCGCCACGGCCGACGGCGTCGTGTCGGTGCTGACGGTGGAGGTCGGCGGGCAGGTGGACGCCGGAGCGCTGCTCGCGGCGATCGACGACGACGATGCCTGACCAGCCCCGTGTGCGGGCCCGGCGCCTCGCGCCCGACGAGCGCCGCGCGCAGATCCTGCGGGCCGCCGACGAGATCTTCCGCTCGCATCCGTACGACGAGGTCTCGCTGGACAGCATCGCCGAGGCGGCGGGCATCACCCGCGGGCTCATCAACCACCACTTCGGCACCAAGCGCGAGCTGTACGTCGAGGTCGTTCGGCGGCTCATGCGCATCCCCGAGCTGCCCGTGCCCGCGTTCGTTCAGGGGGCCACGGCCCGCTCGCGCCTGGACGAGAGCGTCGGACGGTGGCTCGACGCGATCGAGCGCAACCGCGACCTCTACCTCGCGGCGATCGCGGTCACCGGATCGGCCGACCCGGAGATCGGCGCGATCGTCGACGATGCCCGCGAGATGGCGGCGCAGCGGCTCGCCGAGGTCATCGGCCTCGGGCCGGTCGATGACCTCACCCCCGAGCAGATGGGCCTCCTGCGCGCCTGGGAGGCGCTGGCCGAGGGCGCCGTGCGCCAGTGGCTCGAATACGACCGCCTGAGCCGCGAGCAGGTGCACGTCCTGATGGTCGAGACGGCGGCGCGCGCATCCGAGGGCGCGCTGGACGAGCTGCTCGCCGTGATCGGCGTGCGCGGCGCGGCGGGCTGACCTGTGCGCCCGGCGGCGATCCCCGACGAGCCGCCCGCGCCCGCAGGCGACGAGCCCGTGCTCGTCTACACCCTCGCCGGCTGTCTGCACTGCTCCAACGCCCGCCGCCGGCTCAGGCGCCGCGGGATCGCGTTCTCCGAGCAGCCGGTCGAGGTGCTGCCGCACGGTCGCAGGACGCTCCTGGAGCGGACCGGCGGAGCGACGGCCCCGCAGATCGTCATCGGCGAGCGCGCGATCGGAGGGGCGGACGCGCTCGCGCGACTGGACCGCAGCGGCGCGCTCGACGGTCTGGTGCACGGGCAGCGGTTCCCGCGCGCCGTCGTCCGTCAGCGGCTGGCGCCGGGCAGCGTGCTGCGGTGGCTGCTCAGCGCGCCGTTCGGCGGAGCCTGCGGCCCTCGCAGCATCAGCGTCGACATCGTCGACGAGCGCGGCCGCAGGCTGGAGCGCCGTCCCGTGGCGACGCGGGAGGCGGCGGAGGTCCTGACGGCCGCTCTCAACGCCTAGCGGGGCTGCGCTCAGGCGGCTATGGCAGACCTCCAGCTCGTCCCGATCCGCACTTCACCCTCAGGACCGCGCGAGCTGGGCGACGCCGAACGCGACGGTGAACGCCCGGCACCAGATGACGACCGACGCGCCGCTCGCGAGGCTCACACCATCGGGGATCTCGTACTGCTGCGTCCCGATGTTGCCCTTGAGACGGCCGAGGCTCGTCCCGCCGTCGACGCTGCCCTCCGCGTTGGACGAGCCGGGCACGAGGTAGACCAGGAGATCGGGCCCGTTGTCGGTGTTCAGGTCGGTGAGCGTCAGCCGGCGACCGCCGTCGGCCAGGTCGATCACCGCAGCGTCGCCGGTCGTCTCGTGCGCGAGGCTCGCGAACGTGCCGGAGGCCCGTTCGACGTTGACCTTCGGCCGAGGCCGGGGCTCCGGCTCGGCGGCGGGCGGCGCCGGGGTGTCGGAGCGGACGTCGCTGGCCTTCACGCCGGTCACGACCGTCTCGCTGACCGTCTCGTCACGAACCGTCGTCCAGTAGAAGGTCACCGCTCCGGCCGCGGCGCACAACGCGAGGGTGCCCAGCACCGGGGTCCGCAGGCCCGGCGAGCGGCGGACCACCAGGAGCGCCACCACCGCGACGACGCCGAACCAGACCGCCTGCAGCACGAGCGACAGGGTGAAGTCGTCGACGAAGCGGCCGAACGCGAGGAAGCCGATGCCCAGCGCCGCCAGCAACCCACCGATGACGAGGAGGACGCGCGCGGTCATCGCGGTCAGCCGCCGCGGACGGCCGTGCCATTCGGGCGCACGACGAGCCACAGCCCGCCGAACTCGTTCACGTTCTGGCAGAGCACCTGACCGGCCCGCTCGTTGACGTAGTAGTAGAGCGGGCGGCCGCGGTAGGTGACCTGCAGGCGCCCGTCGCGGCGCTTGGTCCGGCCCAGCAGCGACGCCCGCGCGCCGCCGGCGGCCCGCGGCGTGCCCTTGGCGTAGGTCACCGGCCAGGCCTTCGCGCACGCGCCGTAGCAGCGGCTCGTCTTTCCGCGGTCGGCCGTGAACAGGTAGAGCGTGCGGCCGGCGCCGTCGACGAGGATCGTCCCGAAGCGGCTGCTCGCCGTCTTCACGGTGACGCCGGTTCTCGCGGCGTCGGCGCTCGGCGCCGACGGCACGGCGGGACGCGCCATCGACGAGGCGGGGAGCGCGAGGCTCGCAAGGGTCATGAGGCATGCGGCGCGACGGAGCGTTGAGAGGTTCATGACAGCCAGGGTGACGGGACGATGTGACGAGAGGGTGACGGGACTCAGGCAGGCCGCAGGCTGAAGCGCACGCGCGCTCCCGCCTCGGCCTCCTCGAGCCAGATGTCGCCTCCGTGCGCCTCGACGATCGCGCGGGCGATCGCAAGCCCCAGTCCGGCGCCGTCGCCGCGCTCGGCCCGGTCCTCGCCCTGCGCGAACGGCTCGAAGACGCGCCCGCGGTCGGCCGCGGCGATCCCGGTGCCGGAGTCGGCGACCTCGACCTCGAGTCGCGGGCCGACGCGCTCGGCGAGGACGACGACGCTGCCGTCGGCGGGCGTGTGCCGGATCGCATTCTGGATCAGGTTGAAGAGCACACGCTGCAGGCGCGCGGCGTCGGCCCGCACGGGGTCGAGCCCGGCGGGCACGTCGCAGTGCATCTCGACGCCCTTCGCCGATGCCTCCGTTCGCAGCGCGTCCACCGCCTCGGGGACGAGTGTGTCGAGATGCACGCGGGACATCGACCAGGTGATCTCGCCGGTCTCGATGCGCGTCAGCTCGAACAGGTCGTCCACGAGCGCGCTGAGGATCCGCACGTGGACGCCGATGCGCCGCAGGTACGCGGCGCGGTCCTCGCCCTCGACGAGCTGGTCGTCGAGGGCGTCCATGAGCAGGCGCATCGAGGTGATCGGCGTGCGCAGGTCGTGCGAGACGGCGGCGACGAGCTCGCGGCGGGCGCGCTCCTCCGCGCCGAGGCGCGCGGTCATCCGCTCGGCCTCAACCGCGAGCACGGCCAGCTCGTCACGCCCGCCGGTGGAGAAGTCCACGTCGCGCCGGCCCTCCCCGACGGCCTCGAGGCCGTCGCGGACGTGCTCCACGTCGCCCAGGACGCCACGCGCCAGCAGCACCGCGGAGACGAGCGCGACCGCGCCGCAGAACGCGCCGACGACGACCGCGAGCAGCGCGTCGTGCGGGCTGAGGAACATGACCAGTGCGAACAGGACGGCGGTCGCGACCAGCTGCCCCGCGGCGATCGCCGCGATCAGCGCGAACTGGCTGCGCAGCGACCCGAGACGGTCACGGTTGCCCGTGGCGAACACCGCCAGTGCGAGCGCGGGCACCCCCACGGCCGCGAGCAGCGCGACCGTCACGAGCCCTCCATGCCAGGAGTCCGCCAGCCCGACGACGATCCCGCCGACCAGCGCGACCGCCGCGGGGACGGCGAGCAGCCGCAGATCCGCGCGACCGCTCATGCGCTGAACCGATACCCGACGCCCCACACCGTCTGCAGACGCACCGGGTTCGCCGGGTCGGCTTCGATCTTCGATCGCACCCGGCGCACGTGCACCGTGACCGTGGAGGTGTCGGTGTAGAACGGAAATGCCCAGACCGCGTCCATCAGCTGATCGCGGTCGAACGCGCGCCCCGGATTGCGCGCAAGGAACGCGAGCAGATCGAACTCGCGCTGCGTCATCTCGACCTCCGCCCCGTCCACGACGACGCGGCGTCCGGCTAGATCGACGATCAGGCCGTCGAAGACCAGCGGCTGCTCGTCCGGCGCGGCCGGCTCCTCGTGCACCGCCAGCCGGCGTACGAGCGCCTCGACCCGGGCGACGAGCTCGGCCGGCGAGAACGGCTTGACGAGGTAGTCGTCGGCGCCCTGCCGCAGTCCGCTGACCCGATCGTGTTCCTCCCCGCGGGCCGTGAGCAGGATGATCCCCGGAGCCGGGCCCTCCTGCTCGCGGACGCGGCGCATCACCTCCAGGCCGCTGAAGCCGGGGAGCATCACGTCGAGCACGAGCACGTCCGGACGACGCTCGATCACCGAGGCGACGGCTGCCGGGCCGTCGGCCGCGGTGCGCGTGCGGTGGCCCGCGCGGGTCAGGTAGCGGGCGACGACCTCGCTGATCGTCGCCTCGTCATCGACGACCAGCACATCCACCCCGGGCGCGTCGGACATCCCGGAAGGATCGCAGCAGCGTCTTACACGGCGATGACGTGGCGGAACAACGGAGGGGGAGGGATTCGAACCCTCGGTAGAGGGGTTACCCCTACAACGGTTTTCGAGACCGCCCCGTTCAACCGCTCCGGCACCCCTCCTGGTGTCCCTGCGGACGGGCTGGACAGGGTAGCGGGCGCTCAGTCGCCCGCGTCGTCGGGCGCGCCGATGCGCCGCGTCCCGACCTGACCGGGCGGGCGGTCGATGGCGCCGATGCGCTCGAGGAGCGCGCGGTCGGAGACGTACATCGAGACCTTCGCGATCTGCTCGTCGCGCACCTCGAACTCGTTCACCGTCACGGGTGGTGGCCACGGACACGGCTGAGCCGGAGGGGTGCGGTGACGGCCGCGGCCTCACGTGAGGCCGCGGCCGAGCCCCGCTCCCTTCTGCGAGGATGCGCCCATGTCGCCCGACGTCGTCACCCGCCTGCAGAAGGTCACCGTCGTTCCCGACCAGCTCGAGGACTGGGGACCGCTGAAGGAGGCGACCGGCGGAGCGATGCACACGTCGGGCGTCGAGATGTGGAGCGACGGCGAGCAGTCCGCGGGGATCTGGCGCTGCACGCCCGGCCCGTCGCGGTGGAGCTTCGAGACGGTCGCCGAGTTCATCCACGTCCTCGACGGGTCGATGACGGTCACCGCCGACGGCTCGGACCCGGTGCGGATCGGCGCCGGCGACCTCGCCGTCTTCCCGCGCGGCTGGTCCGGCACGTGGGAGATCCACGAGCCGCTGACCAAGGCCTACGTCATCTTCTGAGGAGTCGTCAGGCGAGGAGGTCCCGGCCGACCTGCTCGATGACCTCCTGCGGCCCGATGATCCCGATGTGCGGGGCGAAGGTGCAGCGCCGGAACGCGACGTTGCGCAGGGCGATCGGTCCCTGGATCGCCTTCTCGGGGGCGACCCAGAACACCTCCTCCCAGGGCCCGCTGAACGTGCAGTCCGTCAGCTCCCAGGTGTCCACGAGGCCGAGGACCGCCGGGCCGAGGATCAGGCAGTCCTCGTAGACGCGGTCCTCGAGCAGGTTGCTGCCGGGCGCGAGCTCGTCGGCGAGCCGGACTTCGCGGAGGGTCATCGCGCGAATCTAGCCGGACAGCCCCCGGCGGCCGGCGAAGAACGCGCGCAGCAGGTCGCCGCACGCGTCCGCGAGCACGCCGCCCTCGACGACGGGGCGGTGGTTCAGGCGCTCGTCGGCGAGGACGTCCAGCACGCTGCCCGCCGCGCCCGCCTTCGGGTCGGGTGCGCCGTAGACCACGCGCGGGATCCGCGAGAGGACGATCGCGCCGGCGCACATCGCGCACGGCTCCAGCGTCACGTACAGCGTGCTGTCCAGGACGCGCCAGGACCGCAGCGCGGCGGCCGCCTCGCGCAGCGCGAGCACCTCGGCGTGCGCGGTCGGGTCCTGCTGGACCTCGCGCTCGTTGTGGCCGCGGCCGATCACCCGGCCCGCGTGCACCACGACGGCACCGATCGGGACGTCGCCGTGCGCCTGCGGCGGCGCGCGCCTCCTCGAGCGCCGCCCGCATCCACTCCTCGTCCGTTGTGCGCGCGATCGCATCCACAGTGCGCCATCATGGCGTGACACGGAACTTCGGTGCCCTGACCGGTGTTCCTTGATGTGGGCCCGCACGGCGCCCCGCAGCGCCCGGCCCGACATGCTCCGCATCCCGCACACGATCATCGCCCTCGCGTCCGCGCTCGTCGCGGGCCTCGCGCTGCCCGGCGGGGCGCTCGCGCTGGACGCGGAGCCCGGTCAGGTCGTCGTGCAGTTCGAGCCCGGGTCGACCGCCACGACGGCGCGGACGTCCAGCCGGCGGTCCCGCCGTCCTGAAGGTCAGGAGCGTCGACGCCGCGCTGCGCGGTCTGCGCGCCCGGCCGGACGTGCGCTACGCCGTGCCCAACGTCAAGGCCCATGCGTCCGCCTCCACCGGGTTCGTCCCGAACGACCCGGGCCGCGAGAACCGGACCGGCGCCTGGCAGGACGTGCAGTGGAACTTCACCGGCCCCGCGGGCGTCAACGCGCCGCAGGCCTGGGCCAACCTCATCACCGCGGGCGCCCCGGGCGGGCGCGGCGTGGCGATCGCCGTGCTCGACACGGGCGTGGCCTACGGCAACCGGCCGCCGTACGTCAGGTCCCCGGACTTCGCCCCCGGCCAGTTCCTGCGCGGGTACGACTTCGTCGATCGCGATCCCTACCCGAACGACCGCAACGGCCACGGCACGCACGTCGCGGGCACGCTCGCCGAGGCGACGAACAACGGCGTGGGCCTCACCGGGCTCGCCTACGGGGCGCGCCTGCTCCCGGTGCGCGTGCTCGACGCCGCGGGTGAGGGCAACGCGACCGACATCGCCGCGGGCATCCGCTTCGCCGCGCGCCGCGGCGTGAAGATCATCAACCTGAGCCTCGAGTTCGACTCCGACGTGCGGGCCGCCGACATCCCGCAGATCCTCGACGCGATCGCCTACGCCCGCGCGCGCGGGTCGCTCGTCGTCGCCGCGTCGGGCAACGAGGGCCGCGCGCGCGTCGCCTACCCGGCCCGCGCCACCGGCGTGCTGTCGGTCGGCGCGACCACCGAGCACGGCTGCCTGGCGGAGTTCTCCAACGGGGGCAGCGGCCTGGACATCGTCGCCCCGGGCGGCGGCGCCGACGCCGCGCTCACCGGCGACGCGAACTGCCGTCCCGGCGACGCCGCCGGCCGCAACATCTTCCAGGTGACGCTGCTCGGCCGCGCCGTGGGGACGTTCGGCATCCCCGGCACCTACGAGGGCACGTCGATGGCGGTGCCGCACGTCGCCGCGACCGCGGCGCTCGTCGTCGCCAGCGGCGTCCTGGGCGCGAACCCGTCGCCGCAGCGGATCGAGCGCCACCTCGAGAGCACCTCGCGCGACCTCGGGGCCAAGGGCTACGACACCCGCTACGGCTGGGGCCTGCTCGACGCGGCCGCCGCGACGACGCGCACCACCCCGGGCGGCGGCGGCACGCCGTCCGCCGCCTCGCGCTGACGGCTCAGCTCGTCCGGATGATGAGGACGCCGCACGGGGCGTGATGGCTGATCTTGTTCGGCACCGAGCCGAGCAGGAAGCGCTTGGCGCCCGTCATCCCCTTGTTGCCGATCACGACGAGGTCGGCGCCGGTCTCCTCGGCCACGTCGAGGATCGCGTCGGCCGGATCGCCCTGGCGCGCGTGCACGGCGGCGGTGATCGCCCGCCGCCTGCGCGAGCTCCGCGGCCGCCGCGAGGGTCGCGTCGACGTCCTCGCGCGGGCCGACCATCCACTCGACGTCCGCGGGCACGTGCTGCGCGCTCGCCGCGCAGCCGCGCGGCGGGCACCGGCTCGTAGGCGCAGACGATCTCGAGCGCGGCCGCCGACCGCGGTCGCCAGCTCGACGGCCTGGCGCACGGCCTCCGTGGCCGTCTCCGACCCGTCGGTCCCCACCACGATCGTGCTGAACATCGCCCCTCCGTCACTCGGTCGTGGCGATGCTACGCCGCGCCGCCGCCGCCGCCGTCACGCGAGCTTCACGATCGCGATGACGATCCCGGCCGTCACGAACACGACGATCGCCGCCTGCGTCCAGATCCAGAAGGGGGACATGCCCCCAGGGTACGGTCCGCCGCCGTCCGTAGGATCGCCTGCGATGGCCGCCGACAGCCCGCCCGCGGGCCCGCCGCCGCGCGACCCCACCGCACCCGCCCGGCTCCTGGACGCCGCCGGGGACGTCTCGCTGCGCGTCGAGCGCGCCCACCGGCACCTCGACGACCTGACCGCGGCGCTCGAGCGTCTCGCCGCCGAGGCCGGTGCGAGCCGCGGGCTCCCGTCGCCGCCGGGCGCTACTCCCGCAGCTTCTGATTGATCGCCGCGATCGCGGCGTTGACCCGCGTGCTCGTGCGCGCCGTGTCCGCGGCCAGCCGCGCCTCCGCGGCCGTCGCCTGCTCGGCCGACCCGCCGAGCTTCTGCTCCGCGGCGCCGATCGCCTCGCCGTACTCGGCGAGGGCGTCGACGAGCTGGGTGTGCTGCGCCTTGACCTTGTCCGGCGGGACGATCTTGCGCAGGTCCACGACGGTCGTGTCGAGCGTCGTCCGTGATGCTGCGCAGCGTCCTGCGGTCCTGCGCCGGCGTGCTCGAGCTCGTGATGTCGCGCGCGAGGCGCTCGAAGCTCGCCGCGAAGCGGGTCTGCGCGATGTTCACGCTGTCGACGTAGGCGTTGGACTTCTCGACGTCGTCACCGCCGCAGCCGGCGAGCAGCAGCGCGAGCAGGACGGCGCTGAGCGCGAGCCGCTTCATCCGAAGAACACCTCCGCCGTCGCGAACAGCGCCGGATCCAGCAGCTTGGGCTCGGCCAGCGCCTCGGCGAGCGGGACGGTCACGACGTCGGTCCCGCGCAGCGAGACCATCCGGCCGGTCTCACCGCGCGTCAGCGCGTCCACGGCCTCGACGCCGTAGCGCGTCGCCAGGACGCGGTCGAACGCCGTCGGGGTGCCGCCGCGCTGCACGTGACCGAGGACGACCATGCGGGTCTCGTACCCGGTGCGCTGCTCGATCTCCTGCTCGAGCCAGGCGGCGATCCCGCCGAGCCGCACGTGGCCGAACTCGTCGACCTCGGCGTTCTTGGTCGTCATCGAGCCCTCGGCCGGCTGGGCGCCCTCGCTCGCGACGACGATCGAGAACGACCGGCCGCGCGCGTGGCGGGCGCGCAGGTGCGCGCAGACGTCGTCGATGTCGAACGGCCGCTCCGGGACGAGGATCGCGTCGGCGCCGCCCGCCATGCCCGAGTGGCAGGCGATCCAGCCGGCGTGACGGCCCATCACCTCGACGACGAGCACCCGGTTGTGGGACTCGGCGGTCGTGTGCAGGCGGTCGATCGCGTCCGTCGCGACCTGGACGGCGGTGTCGAAGCCGAACGTGTAGTCGGTTCCCGCGAGGTCGTTGTCGATCGTCTTCGGCACGCCGATGACCGGCACGCCGTCGGCCGCGAGCCGGCCCGCGACGCCCAGCGTGTCCTCGCCGCCGATCGGGATCAGCGCGTCGACCCCGGCCTTCTCCATCCCGGCGCGGACGATGGCCGTGCCGTCGGCGTCGCCCTTGTAGGGGTTGGTCCGCGAGGTGCCGAGGATCGTGCCGCCGCGCGGCAGCAGGCCGGAGGTCGCCTCGATCGACAGGTCGATCGTGGTGCCCTCGACGACGCCGGCCCAGCCGTAGCGGAAGCCGACGAACTCGTGGCCGTGCACCTTGACGCCCTTGCGGACGATGCCGCGGATCACCGCGTTGAGGCCGGGGCAGTCGCCGCCGCCGGTGAGGATGCCGATTCGGGTCATGCGCCGGATGCTCGCACGAGGGGCAGGCGGCGGGTCACGCGGGTGCTGGGGGCGTGTCGTCCGGGAGCCCGGCGGCGGGCGGCGGAATGTCGGCCCCGGCGACGATCAGCTCGGCCTGTGCCGCGACGCGGTAGCGCCACCACTCCTGCACGGAGATCTGGATCGTGGCGGCGATCGGGATCGCGAGCAGCGCGCCGACGATGCCGAACAGCGCACCGCCGAACAGGACGGAGACCAGGACGATGAACGGCTCGAGCTCGACGGCGCGCTTCTGGATCTGCGGCTGGATCACGTAGTTCTCGAACTGCTGGTAGGCGAGCGCGAAGACGATCCAGACGATCGTCGCGGTCGGGAAGTCGGTGAAGAGCGTGACGAGCCCGACCGCGAACGCCGCGATCGTGGCGCCGACGAGCGGGATGAGGTCGAGGATGGCGACCAGGACCGCGAGCGCACCTGCAAACGGCACGCCCAGGATCGTCAGCATGATGAACGAGGTGATGCCCGCGATCGAGGCCTGGACGATCGCTCCGCCGACGTAGTTGCCGACGGCCGTGGCTATCCGGTCGAGCGCCGCCTTGATCTTCTCGTCGTGCGCGGTGCCGCGCAGGTCGATCGCGGCGTCGACCCAGCTGCGTCCGCGGGCCACCATGAAGATGCTCAGGACGAAGATCGTGAAGCCCGCGAAGATCGAGTTGACGAGGCCGCTGCCCAGGTCGCGCAGGACGCCGGCCGCCGCGCCGACCTGGTTCGGCGCGTCGTTGGCCAGCTTGCTGACGCGGTCCGTGAGCCCGAGGTCGTCGTTGAGGTTCTGCAGCTTCTGGTTCTTCTCGACGTAGTCCTGCAGGTCGTTGGAGTACTGCGGCAGATTCTCGACGAAGTCCACGCCCTGACGCACGAGCGGCGGGACGATCAGCGCAGCGAGGCCCGACCGGGACGAGGATCACGGCCAGGTAGACGATCGTGATCGCCAGGCCGCGCCGCATCCGGCGCGCCAGGATGTTCACGGGACCCGAGAGCGCGATCGCGACGAAGGTCGCGAGGATGATCCAGGCGATCGGCTGCCACAGCAGCCGGATGAGCACCAGGACCCCGACGACGCAGAGGACGATCAGGACGACGCGCAGCACCGAGCGCGTCGAGGGCAGGCCCGCCTCGCCCTCGCGGCGCTCGCCGAGGAGCACGGTCGCGGCGTCTGGCTGGGGCGGAGGCGACATGGGGAACTCGGCGGGCAGGGTGCCCACCGGCCGCTTTCGACGGCGCGGCCGCCGTCCCTGCCTTCAGGCGCTCGCGCCGAACCCGTCGCCGTCGGTCAGGCGCTGGAACAGGCCCAGGTACTGGATCAGGTGCCGGGAGCCGAGGAACTCCGCGCGCACGCGCTCGCGCGCCGCGTCGCCCATCGCGTGCATCGTCGCCGGGTCGGCGAGGAGCGCGCTGATCGGCGCTGCCGTAGGCGGCGAGGTCGCGCGGGTCCGCGAGCAGGACGCCGCTCTCGCCGTCGACGATCTGGTCCTGGATCCCGCCGACGCCGCTCGCGACGACCGGCCGGTCCTTCCACATCGCCTCGGCGACCGTGAGGCCGAAGCCCTCCGCCAGGCTCTTCTGCACGACGATCGTGGCGTGCCGCTGGATCGCGTTGACGATCGCGGCGTTCTCGCCGCGATCGACCATCGGCAGGCTCGCGAGGTGCACGCGGCGGCGCACGTCGGGCGCGAGCGTCAGGCGGGCGGCCCGGACCTGCTCGAGGACGACGGCGCCCTCCGGGTCGTCGGTCACGCCCGCGGGCGAGGGGCCGGCGAGGACGAGGCGCGCGTCCGCGACGTACGGGGCGACGTGTTCGGCGAAGCCCTGCATCACGCCGATCGGGTCCTTCAGCGGATCCCAGCGCGAGACCTGCACGATCAGCCGGTCGCTCAGCGTCAGCCGCTCGTCCTCGTCCATCTCCGCCTGGCGGGCGACGTGGTCCTCGCGCCCGTCGTGGTGCAGGTACGTGGGCGGGACGATCGCCTCCGCGTCGATGATGCCCGCGGTCACGAGGATCGAGACGACCTGCTCCTGGCTCATCGCCTGGTTCTTCTGCGCGAAGACGTCGATCGACGGCGGGATCAGCGTGACGTCGCGGCCCGCGAGCTGCTCCGGCACGTATTCCCGGCGGGTGAAGATGAACGCCTGAGCCTCATCGACGTACGGCAGCAGGAAGTCCCAGACCTGCGCGGACGTGCTCGTTGGGAACGTCGATCCCGATGTGCGAGCGCCAGATCAGATGGACGTTGCGGCCCGCGAGCGCCGGGACCATGCCGGCCGTCTGCGGGTCGTGGAGGAGCACGACGTCACCCGGCTCGAGCTCGGTCGCCAGACGCTCTGCGTTGGCCTGCGTCACGCGCTCGTAGACCTCGCGCTCGGCGGGCCCGAGCGGGCCGCCGTCGCCCGGGCTGCCGTGCAGCATGTGGTGGATGCGCTTGGTGAGGACGAAGAACTCGGGCTCGCCGTCGATGACGCTCCAGCGCGCGTCCACGCCTGCGCCGCGGGCGTAGGCGACGAGCGACTGCAGCATCTCGGCGACGCCGCCGCCGCTCGGCGTCGAGTTGATGTTCCAGATCCGCCGGTCCCCGAGGATGTCCCGCGCGTGGCGGTTGGCCGCGTCGAGGATCTCCCACTGCTGCGGGTCGAGGACCTCCTGGAAGCGGGCCGGCGGGAGGGTTGCGACGTGGACCGACGTGAGCGGGTTCATGGTCCCTTTCAGGGATCGAGGAGCGGGCGCAGGCTAGCCGAGGCGAGGGGGCGGCGAGTCAGCAATTCTCCGTAGTCTGCTGGCGTGCCGTACGTGCTCGCGATCGATCTGGGGACGGGCGGGCCCAAGGTCGCACTCGTCGGATTCGACGGCATCGTGCGGGCATCCGCCTTTGCGCCGGTGGAGATGCTGCTCGGCCCGCACGGCGCCGCGGAGCAGCGTCCGGAGGACTGGTGGAGCGCCGTCGTGTCGTGTTCCCGGCGCGTCGCCGCTCAGGCCGGCGACGACCTGCGCGCGGCGGTGGCCGTCGCGGTGACGGGACAGTGGGCCGGGACGGTGGCGGTCGACGCGGCCGGCGACCCGCTCGGCCCCGCGCTCACCTGGCTCGATGCGCGCGGCGCCGACCACGCCCGCCGCATCGCCGGGGCGGGCGCCGGCGGGCTGCGGGTCGAGGGCTACGCGCCGCAGCGCATCGCGCGCTGGATCCGGCTGACGGGCGGCGCGCCCTCGCTGTCCGGCCGTGATCCGTTCGCCCACCTGCAGTACCTGCGCCACGAGCGCCCGGAGATCTGGGAGGCGGCGGCGACGTTCCTGGAGCCCGTGGACTGGCTGAACCTGCGGCTCACCGGCGTGCGCTCGGCGTCGTACGACACCGCCACGCTGCACTGGGTCACCGACGTCCGCGACCCGCAGCGCGTGCGCTACGACCCCGCGCTGCTGCGGCTCGCGGGCCTCGACGAGTCGCGGCTCCCGCCGCTGCGCCCGAGCGCGAGCGTCGTCGGGCCGATCAGCGCGGGCGCCGCATCCGAGCTCGGCGTGGGCGAGCAGGCGCTCGTCGTCACCGCGACGCCCGACACGATGAGCGGGGCGGTCGGGTCCGGCGCGGTCGGGGACCGGGTGCCCCACCTCTACGTCGGCACCTCGTCGTGGCTCTCCTGCCACGTGTCGCGCAAGAAGACCGACCCGTTCCACGCGATCGCGGCGCTCCCGTCGGCGCTCCCGGGTCGCTACCTCGTCTCCTGCGAGCAGCAGACCGCCGGCGCGTCGCTGGCGATGCTGCGCGACGCCTGGCTCGCCGGCACGCCGGAGGCCGACGCGGGGCTACGAGGCGCTGACCGCGCTCGCCGCGCAGGCGCCGCCCGGCAGCGGCGGCGTGCTGTTCTGCCCGTGGCTGAACGGCGAGCGCACGCCTGTCGACGACGCGCTCGTTCGCGGCGGGCTGGCTGAACCTCTCGCTCGACACGACGCGCGCGCAGCTCGTTCGCAGCGTGCTCGAGGGCGTCGCGCTCAACGCGCGCTGGATGCAGCGGTACGTGGAGAAGTTCTGCGGCGGGCGCCTGGACCCGATCCGCTTCATCGGCGGCGGCGCGCTCTCGCCGCTGTGGTCGCAGACCTTCGCGGACGTCCTGCAGCGCGAGATCCTCGCCGTCGCCGACCCCGTGCACGCCAACGTGCGCGGCGCCGCGTTCCTCGCGGGGATCGCGCTCGGCGAGCTGACGGCGGAGGACGTCCCGCAGCGGGTGCGGCGTCGCCGCGACATTCGCCCCGGATCCGGCGAACGCCGCGCTGTTCGACGCCCGCTTCGCCGAGTTCGTGAAGATCTACAAGGCAACGAAGCCGATCTACGCCCGCCTGAACCGCGGGACGAGGAGCAGCACATGAGTGACGATCCCCTCGCGGACCTGGACCGCGCGCTGAAGCCCTACCGCGGCACGCTGCCGACGCACGCCCGGCTGCCCGCCGAGGGCGTCGATCGCGAGCAGGTGCTCGCCGACCTGGAGCTCATGGCCGACGCCGAGCGCGCTCGCTGGGAGAGCGGCCAGGTCTCGGGCGCCGTCTACGACGGAGAGCCCGATCACGTCGCGTTCCTCAACCAGGCGTACGCGCTGCACTCGCAGAGCAACCCGCTGCACCTCGACGTCTGGCCCAGCGCGGCGAAGCTCGAAGCCGAGATCGTCGCGATGACCGCCGGGATGCTCGGTGCGGACGCGACCGGCGACGACATCGTCGGCACGGTGACCTCGGGCGGGACCGAGTCGATCATGCTCGCGATGCGCGCCTACGCCCGGCGCGGCCGCGCCGCCGGCATCGAGCACGCCCGTGATGGTCCTGCCCGGAGACCGCGCACGCCGCGTTCGACAAGGCCGCCGACGCGTTCGGGATCGAGCAGCGCAAGGTCCCGGTGACGGACGCGTTCGTCGCCGACGTCGACGCGATGGCCGCCGCGATCGACGAGCGCACCGTCGTCGTCGTCGGGTCGGCGCCGGCGTTCCCGCACGGCCTGATCGACCCGATCGAGCACCTCAGCGAGATCGCGCGCGAGCGCGGCGTCGGCTTCCACACCGACGGGTGCCTGGGCGGGTTCATCCTGCCGTGGGCCGACGCGCCTGGGATACGACGTCCCGCCGTTCGACTTCCGCCTCCCGGGCGTGACGTCGATGAGCGCCGACACCCACAAGTTCGGCTACGCGGCGAAGGGCACGTCCGTCGTCCTCTACCGCGGCGACGACCTGCGCCACCACCAGTACTTCACGTTCACCGACTGGCCGGGCGGGCTCTACGCGACGCCGACGTTCGCGGGCTCGCGCCCCGGCGGGCTGAGCGCCGCGTGCTGGGCGGCGATGGTCGTCGTTCGGCGAGTCGGGCTACCTCGACGCGACCCGCCGGATCCTCGAGACGGCGGCGACCATGAAGGACGCGATCCGCGCGACCGACGGCCTGCGAGCTGCTCGGCGACCCGCTCTACGTCCTCGCGTTCGCGCACGACGGAGGACGGGCTCGACGTCTACCGCGTGATGGACGAGATGACCGCGCGCGGGTGGAGCCTCAACGGCCTGCACCGGCCGGCGTGCGTGCACATCTGCGTCACGCTGCGCCACACCCAGCCCGAGCTCGCCGAGCGTTTCGGCGCCGACCTGCGCGACGCCGTCGCCGCCGTGCGCGCCCAGCCCGAGGCCGAGGGCGGCATGGCCCCGATCTACGGGCTCGCCGCGTCCGTGCCGGACCGGACCATGGTCAGCAGCTTCCTCGAGCAGTACATGGACCGCTGGTACATCCCGTAGTGCGGCCGTCCAGGGTGGTTGCGGTCTTGGGCCTCCTGCGAGAGGGTCTCTCCCGTCCGGCATGACGCCGGTGTGTCCCAACGAGAGGAAGTTCCATGTCCCGAGGTCTGCGCTCGGCGATGCTCGCATCGCTCGTCCTCGCGCTCACCGCCCTGTCCGCTCCCGCCGCGTTCGCGGCGAGCCCGCTTCAGCTGTCGCTCGGCGACTCCTGGGGCTACGGCTACGGCGCCACCGTCCCGAGCGAGGGCGGCTACGTCGCGCAGCTCAACACGCTGCTCAAGGACGGCTTCGACTGCTCGCCGTCCGACAACCCGAAGCCGAACCAGGGCTGCAAGAAGCTCGGCCTCACCAACCTGTCGGTTCCGGGCGCCACGACGCCCACGATGATCGCGGGTCAGCTGCCGGCCGCCACGGGGATCCTCCAGGCGCGCAACGGCAACAGCAATCCGCGCGACAACGTCGAGGTCGTCACGGTCTCGATCGGCGGCAACGACGTCACGAACCCGATCATCGGCGCCTGCATCACCGGGATCACGCCGGGCTGCCTCGGCGTCGTCGGCTCGGAGTTCGCGGCCTACCAGGCGGATCTCACCCAGGCCCTGTCGACGCTGCGCGCGGCTGCCGGCCCGGATGCCCGGATCGTCATCGGCACGTACGACAACGGCATCGGCCAGTGCTACCTGAATGCGTTCCCGGGGTCCGTCCAGCTGGCGGCGCTCGTGCTCGAGGGCGGGTTCGGCCCGTTCGCGAGCGGCATCCACGGGATCATGCGGTCCGTCGGCGCGCAGTACGGCGTCGAGGTCGCAGAGTCCTACGGCGACCTCGCCCCGGCCGACTGGGTCGGCGGCGCGGACTGCCTGCACCCGAAGGACTCGGGCTACGCGAAGGTCGCCAGTCGTTCGCGGACGTGCTCGGCGCGTAGACGTCACGAGGTTCACGGGAGGGTCCGCCCAGGCGGCGGGCCCTCCCGGCCTCGTCCTCAGGCCACCGTTGCGCCGGAGGCTTCGAAGGCCGTCTTGAACGTGAACGCCTCGGGCGTCGGGCCGTGGGCGCGCAGGTGATCCAATTTCGTCACGGCCTGTTCGACCGTGGGGATCTCGCCCTGCGGGATCCACCAGAGGACGAGATGCGACTCGGCCAGCGCGCTGAACCACTCGCGCCGGCGGCGCATGACCGACAGGTGCTCCCCGCCGTAGACGAAGTCCCACAGCGCGGGACGTGACTCCCAGACGCTGAGGTTCACGATCAGCCACGGATCCTCGTAGGCCTGGATGCCGGTCGCTCCCGGGTGCTCATCGTCGTCGCCCTCCAGGCGCCAGACGAATCCGGGCGCCGCGTCGGCGATCGCGTTGACGCCGTCGATCGCGTCCATGAACGGCTGCAGCGTCTCGCTGTCCAGCGGTGCGACGGCGCGCGCGATGTTCAGCTGGGCGAGATGCGGGCCGTCCATGCCGCGATCGTAGACTCCGGCGCGTGCCCGTCCCAGCCTTCGACGTCGACTGGGTGGTGATCGGCTCCGGCTTCGGCGGCAGCGTCAGCGCGCTGCGCCTGGCCGAGAAGGGCCATTCGGTCCTCGTGCTCGAGCAGGGCCGGCGCTGGGAGGACGACGGACTTCGCGCAGACCTCGTGGGAGACCGCGAAGGCGCAGTGGCTCCCGCAGCTCGGGATGCGCGGGATCATGAAGATCACGCCGTTCCGCCACGTCAACGTCCTGACGGGCGTCGGCGTCGGCGGCGGCTCGCTGACCTGGGCCAACACCTCGTACGTCCCGCACTCCGACGCGTTCTACCGCCATCCGCAGTGGGCCGACCTCGCCGACTGGCGCGCCGAGCTGGCCCCGCACTACGCGACCGCCTCGCGGATGCTCGGCGTCGTCGAGCCGCCGTTCGACGGGCCGAGCGAGCGGCTGATGCAGGGGCTCGCGGAGGACCTCGGCGTGCCCGGCAGCTACCGCACGACGCCGGTCGCCGTCTTCATGGGCGAGCCCGGCGTCGAGGTCGACGACCCGTACTTCGGCGGCGAGGGCCCGCGCCGCACCGGCTGCACCCGCTGCGGGCAGTGCATCCTCGGCTGCCGCGTCGGCGCGAAGAACACGCTGATGAAGAACTACCTGTGGTTCGCCGAGCGCGCCGGCGCGCGCATCGAGGCCGAGCGGCGCGTCGTCGACGTGCGGCCGGCCGCTGCGGCCGACGGGTCCGGCGGGTACGTCGTCGAGCACGTCGCGACGCCTCCGGCGCGCGCCGGCCGGGCGCCGCATCGTGCGCGCCCGCGGCGTCGTGTTCGCCGGCGGGACGCTCGGGACGAACGAGCTGCTGCTGCGCTGCCGCGAGTCCGGGTCGCTGCCGCGGCTCTCGCCGCGCCTCGGGCACCTCGTGCGCACGAACAGCGAGACGATCACCGCCGCCACCGCGTTCGCCCCGGATGCCGACTACACCGACGACGTGACGATCACCGCGTCGATCTACCCCGACGAGCACACGCACATCACGAACAACACCTACGGGCGACGCGGGCGACGGCAACGCCCCGCTGTTCGTCCCCCTCGTCGGCGACGGGACGCGGGCGCAGCGCCTGCGCAAGCTCGTCGGCGCGCTCGTCCGCCGGCCGCGCATCGCGGCGCACACCGCGAATCCCGTCGGCTGGTCACGGCGCAGCGTCATCTTCACGACGATGCAGAGCGTCGACTCCTCGCTGCGTCTGGTCCTGCGCCGCCGCCGGCTGGGCCGCGGCCTCGTCATGGACACCGCGCACGGCGAGGGCGACGCCGCCGAGCGTCTTCCTGCCGGTCGCCAACCGCGTCGCCGCGCTCGCGGCGCGGCGGATGGGCGGCTACGCGCAGAGCACGATCCTCGACGTCGGGCGCGCGGTCCCGTCGACCGCGCACTTCCTCGGCGGGTGCGTCATCGGCGCCTCGCCGCAGACCGGCGTCGTCGATGCCGCGAGCCGCGCGTTCGGCTACGAGAACCTGCTGATCGTCGACGGCTCCACGATGCCCGCCAACCCGGGCGTGAACCCGTCGCTGACGATCACCGCGCTCGCCGAGCACGCGATGAGCCACGTTCCCGCGGCCTGACCGCTCGCGCGGCGGCGTGGGTCAGGCGGCCGGGGCGGGCGCCGGCTTCGGCGCGGCCGCGCGCGCCCGGCGCTCGAGCTGCTCGCCGATCCAGCCGTCCAGCTCGAGCCACGTGTCGAACAGCCATGCGACGCGTCCGTCGGCGTCGAGCGGGATGTCGGCGCGGGGGATGCGCCGGAAGCGCACGCGGATCTCACGCCCGACGAGCACGCCCTGCCAGATCTCCGAGATCAGGCGCAGGCCGTCGAACCCGACGTGGCCCATCACGAGGACGTCCGCGTCGGGCGCCCCGTCGAGGATCGCGAGCACGCCGCCGACCTTGGGCGGCAGCAGGTGGTGGATCTGCTCCGCGCGCGACGCCAGGGCCGGGTCGCGCTCGGCGATCTTGTCGATCATGCCGCGGCGGCGCTCCTCGGTGAAGCGCGTGCCCTCGGGGAAGATCAGCATGCCGTCGTCGGGCGCCCATGCCCTCGGACAGGCGGCGGACGTTCTCGCGCTCGATCTCCGCGCCGGTCCCGCGCCGCACGAAGTAGTTCGGCAGGCGCTTGCCGCCGATGTCCAGGCCCGGGTCGTTCAGCAGTTCGCGCTTGAGCAGGTAGCGCAGCCGGATCCGGTGCGGCGCGCGAGACGAAGACCGACGGCAGCAGGTTGTCGATGATGCTCGCGTGGCGGACGAGCACGATCATCGGCCCGGGCTCGACCTCGTCGTCGCCCTCGACGCTGACCTTCAGCCCGAGCGCGAAGCGCGCCGCGGCGAAGATCGAGCCCGCCCAGACCTGCTGGACGTGCCACGTGCTCGTGTGCAGCCACTCGCGCCGGCGCGGGCCGAGCGCCAGGAACCAGGCGGCGGTGAAGACGAGGATGCCGAGCGTCTCGCCGACGAGGTAGACCCAGAGGACGAGCAGCCCGCGGATCGCCATGAACGGGACACGGCGCGTGGCGTACCGGAAGACGTCGACGACGAGCGCGACCGGGATCAGGATCGGCAGCAGCACCGTGACGAGCAGCGCCCCGAGGATCATCGGCGGGACCGTCCGCACGCGGCGGCCGATCACCTCGCCCCGGGTCTCGTCCACGCCGCCGCGTTCCACGTGCGGATCCTCCCAGGTTCTCAGCCGGTGGGCGACGCTGCCGGCGCCGGAACGTCCGCAGGACGCCGACGTGCGTACCTTCGGCAGATGCTCCCGTCCACGCCACGACCACTCGACCCCGGCGCAGCCGCGCGCCTGCGCCGCCTGAACATCATCGTCGGGATCGATCCACGCGCTCCAGGCCGTCCTCCTGCTGGCGCTCGCGACCGCCGCGTCGCTTCCGGTGACGGCGTCGTTCCTGACCGGCCCGCCCGGGCAGGGCGACTACGGCGCCGCCGACCTCGGCAGCGTGCGGATCGACTGGCTCGTCGCCGCGTTCCTGCTGCTCGCGGCGGTCGACCACCTGACCGTCTCGAGCGGGCGCCCGCGGCGCTGGTACGAGGCGAACGTCGCGCGCGGCATCAACCCCGCCCGCTGGTGGGAGTACTCGGTCAGCGCGTCGCTCATGATCGTGCTGATCGCGATGCTCGCCGGCGTCAGCGAGCTCGTCGCGCTCATCGCGCTGTTCGGGGCGAACGCGGCGATGATCCTCTTCGGGCTCGTCCAGGAGCAGGTCAACGTCGGTCGCGATGACGTCGACTGGCGGCCGTTCGTCTACGGCTGCGTGATCGGCGCGGTGCCGTGGATCGCGATCACCGCCCAGCTGATCGTCTCGACGACCGAGGGCGACGGGGTTCCGGGCTTCGTCATCGGGATCTTCGTCAGCCTGTTCGTCCTCTTCAACACGTTCGCGGTGAACATGTGGCTGCAGTACCGCGGGCGTGGGCGCTGGGCCGACCCGGCGTTCGCCGAGCGCGTGTACCTGATCCTGAGCCTCGTGGCGAAGACCGCGCTGGCCTGGCAGGTCTACGCCGGCGCGCTCGCCGGCGGCTGAGCCGGCGCGCCGGCTCCCTCGGGCAGCTCCCAGCTGACGCCGAACGGCGCGAGGTGCTCGAGGAACGCCAGCGGCTCGAACGCCGTGGCCGGCGCGTGCGCGCCGGTGGCGCCGCCCTCGGCGAGCAGCAGCGCTCCGTGCACGGTCGTGACCGCCGTGAGGCCGTAGATGTCGGGGCCGCGCACCAGGCCGCGCGCCTCACGGCCGTCCTCGCCGCGGGCGAAGCAGACGATCGTCCATGCGACGGCCTGGCGGCGCTCCTCCGAGGGGCCCTCCGGCAGGTCGCCGATCCGCTCCGACAGGCGTTCGCGCAGCGGGTCGACGCGCAGCGCCGCGGAGATCGCGGGCGTCAGGATCGGCAGCGCGCGCTCCAGGCCGGGGGGCGCGACCGCGCGCGTCGAGAGCAGCGAGACGACCTTGCGCGTGCGCACGTGGCGCGGCACCGTGATCTGCTCCCCGGAGGGGTAGCGCGAGACGGTCTGGCGCCCGGCGGGCTCGGGGAACACGACGCTCGCGCGCGTGATGCCGGCCGGTGCCGGCACCCAGCGGCCGTCCTCGTAGACGACGTCGCCGCCCTTGAGCATCTCGAGCGACGAGCGCATCGTCCCGCGGGTCGGGTCGAAGCCGTGGACGTCGTAGGCCACGATGAGCTGGCGCAGCGGCTCGGTCGTGCGGCCCACGAGGTTGCAGAGCAGGTCGCCGGGGACGTAGTCGAATCCCATCCCGGCGACCGCCGCGACGCCGGCGCTCTCGAGGTCCGCGCCGAAGACGTCGAACGTCTCGCGGATCCACGGCTGCTCGCCGGTCGTGTCGACGTAGTGCGTCCCGGCGGCGATCGCCGCGCGCAGCACGGGAGCGCCGGTGTGGAGGAACGGGCCCGCCGCGTTGATGACGACCGCGGCGCCCTCGAGGGCCCCGATCAGCGCCTGCGGGTCGTCGATGCTCGCGGGCCGGACGCCCACCACCTCGCCGCCGGCGGCGCGGGCCGCGGCGGTCGCGGCGTCGAGCTTCAGCGCGTCGCGCCCGGCGAGGATCATCGGCACGCCGCGGCGGGCGAGCTCCGCCGCCACGAGCGTGCCGGTGTAGCCGGTGGCGCCGTAGACGGCGATGGTCGGAGGGGTCGTCATGCCCCCGACACTACGTGGCCGTCGCCGCGGTCTAGCTCTGCGGCCCGTCGACGGTGCGCTGCAGGTCGTCGGCCATGCGCCCGATCTCCTCGGAGCGCTCGACGTCCTGCGTCGTGCGCGCGCTGGCCGCCTCGGCGTCGGCGTGATTGCGCAGCTCGGCGAGCGCGTCCTGGCGGATGTCCGATCCCATGTCGGGGTCGAAGGGTGCGGTCTCCATGTCGCTCTCCTCGTTGTTGGCGGGTGGTCCGCCGAGACTACGCCTCGGGCTTGGGTGTGTCGATGGGACTCGGCGTCGGCTAGGGACTTTGAGATCGAATCCGGCGCGGCTTCGCCGCGCCGGCCCTTTCGAGGGCGATGTCTCGTTACCCGTCGTCCTGGCTGAACGCCCAGCGGACCTCGTCGATCGAGAGTCCGCTGGCGACGCACGCCAGGAGCTTCATCCGCGCGGCCTGGGGCGAGAGGAATCCCGCCGGGATCAGGCCGGTGAGGCGCAGGTCCATCTCCGACCCTGCATACCCGTATGTCGAGTTCAGAATCACGCCGCGCTCGGGGCGGCAGTAGGCGACGACCGGGATCCGCTCCGCCGCCTCGGCCCAGAGCGCGAGGAGGTCGGGCGTCATGTGCCCGGCGCCGAGCGTCCCGATCACGACGCCGTCGGGATCGGTGGCGAGCGCCGCGCGCGCGAGCGCGCCGTCGTCCCCGGAGGTCGTCGGGATGATGAAGACGCGCTTGTCGAGCTCGCGGCGGGTCGAGCGTCGGGTTGCGCGGGATCTGCGACCAGATCGTCGGGTGGCCCTCGGTGACGCGGCCGAGCGGCCCCATCTGCGGCGAGGAGAAGGCGGTGAGCGAGGTCGTGTCCGTCTTGCGCACGACGCGCGCGTGGTGGATCTCGCCGCCGAAGACGACGAGCACGCCCAGGCCGGTCGCGTCGTCGCTCGCCGCGACCGCGACGGCGTCGACGAGGTTCGCCGGGCCGTCGGCGCCGGGCGCCGACGCCGGGCGGATCGCGCCGGTGAAGACGACGGGCGCCTCGGCGTCGCTGACGATGTCGCACAGCATCGCCGTCTCCTCGAGCGTGTCCGTGCCGTGCGTGACGACGACGCCGATGCCGCGCCGCGCGGCGTCACGCGCCGCGCGGCAGATCTCGAGCTGCTGGGCGAGCGTCAGATGCGCGCTCGGGAGGTTCGCGACCGTCTGCGTCTCGAGACCCTCGTGTCCGGCGAGCCCCGGGACCGCGGCGACGAGCGCCTCCGCATCGAGCTCGGGACGCGCGCCGCCGGCGCCGTTCATCCCGATCGTGCCGCCGGCGCCGATGACGCGGACGCGGCGAGCCGGTGGGCGCTTGCGACGGTGGGGCATCGGCTCCGAGCCTAGTGGCGACGCTGCTCCCGCAACTGGTCCAATCAGTTATCCTCTTCGCGATGCAGCACGACCCGATCCCGCGGCGGCCCGTCTCGGAGGCCGTGTTCGACCAGCTCCGGGCGGGGATCCTCGCCGGCGGCTACGCCCCGGGCGACCCGCTCCCGGCCGAGCGACTGCTCGCCGAGTCCTTCGCCGTCAACCGCCACGCGGTTCGCGAGGCGCTCAAGCGCCTGCAGCAGGCCGGGCTCGTCGAGGTCCGCCACGGCGGCGCGACCCGCGTGCGCGACTGGCGCACGGACGGCGGGCTCGACCTGCTCGCGCACGTGCCGTTCGCCGGCGAGCGCGGCGCCGGCCCCGAGGTCCTGCGCTCCGTCGTCGAGGCGCGTCGCTGGATCGGCATCGACGTCGCGCGGCTCGCCGCCGCCCGCGCGAGCGCGGTGCAGGTCGCGGCGCTGGTGCGGCGGGCGTCCGACGGGACGAACCCCGCGGCCGCACTGCCCGCGCTCTCGGCTCGCTACGAGGAGCTGTGGCGCGCGATCGTCGAGGCGTCCGACAACCTCGCGTACCTGCTCGCCTACAACAGCCTGCTGGCCGCCGGCGCCGCCGCGCAGGAGGCCTCGCAGGAGGTCTTCGAGTCCGAGGCGCGCGACCTCGACGCGCAGGCCGCGCTCGTCGCCGCGATCGCGGACGGCGACGGCGACCGCGCCGCACTGCTCGCCGACGACCTCCTGTCCCGCTCCCTGACCGCCGCGCTCGCGGCCCTCGCCTGATGCACGATCTCGTCCTCCCCGCGATCCCGTTCTTCATCCTGTTCCTGGTGCTGGAGATCGTCTCGTTCCGGCACACGCACGACGACGACGACCTGATCGGCTACGAGAAGAAGGACACCGCGACGAGCCTGACGATGGGGCTGACGAGCGTCATCGTCGGCGCCGTCTGGGGGCTCGTGGCGATCATCGCCTACGCCGGGATCTACACCGTCAGCCCGTGGCACCTGCCGACCGACCAGTGGTGGACGTACGCGCTGCTGTTCCTCGCCGACGACCTCGCGTTCTACTGGTACCACCGGGTCGGCCACGAGGTGCGCGTCTTCTGGGCGGCGCACGTCGTCCACCACTCCTCGCAGCACTTCAACCTGTCCACGGCGCTGCGCCAGCCGATCGTCCCGATGACGGCGCTGCCGTTCTGGGCGCCGTGCGCGCTCTTCTTCCCGCCGTGGATGATCTTCGGGATGCAGTCGGTGAGCCTGATCTACCAGTTCGGGCTGCACACCGAGCGGATCGGCCGGCTCCCGCGCCCGATCGAGTTCCTCTTCAACACGCCGTCCCACCACCGCGTGCACCACGGGTCCCAGCAGCAGTATCTCGACCGCAACTACGGCGGGATCCTGATCATCTGGGACCGCATGTTCGGCACGTTCGAGCCCGAGGGCGAGCGCGTGCGCTACGGCCTCACGACGAACCTCGAGACGCACCATCCGGTCACGGTCGCCACGCACGAGTGGCGCGACATCGCGCGCGACCTGCGCGGCGCGCGGAGTTGGCGCGAGCGCGCCGGCTATCTGCTCAACGGGCCCGGCTGGTCCCCGGGCGACACGGGACGCGGCCTCGCCGGGGAGACCGGCACGAACGTGTCCGAGCACCGGGACCCCGGCGGCGCGCAGACCGCTCCCTGAACGTGGACCCCGTCCGGTTGCGGGCGACCACGGTTGGCGCGAGCGACCCGCGCCCCCTACCGTTGAGGGCATGGATACGGAGAGCGCGGCCACGAACGGGCACGCAGACACGGAGACGGTGCACGCGGCCGGCCGCGACCTGCCGCTCGCAGACCTCATCACCGACTACGAGCGTCTGCGCAAGGAGGAACGCGGCGCGGTCCGCAAGCGCCGCGCGGAGCGCTCGCTCAAGCCGCTCCAGGTCGAGCTGCTGAAGCTCCAGAAGCACCTCGAGGCCGAGCAGCGCCGCATGATCATCCTGTTCGAGGGCCGGGACGCGGCCGGCAAGGGCGGGACGATCCGGCGCGTCACGCGCTACATGAACCCCAAGCACTACCGCGTCGTCGCGCTCGGCAAGCCGACCGAGGAGCAGCGCGGGCAGTGGTACTTCCAGCGCTACGTCGCGGAGTTCCCGCACGGCGGCGAGATGGTCCTGTTCGACCGCTCCTGGTACAACCGCGCGATGGTGGAGCCGGTCTTCGGCTTCTGCAGCGACGAGGAGTACCGCAACTTCATGCGCGGCGTGGTCGGGTTCGAGAAGGACCTCGTCCGCCAGGGCACGATCCTCGTGAAGCTCTACTTCTCCGTGACCAAGGAGGAGCAGAAGCGCCGGTTCGACCGCCGCCGCGACGACCTGCTGCGGCAGTGGAAGCTCAGCGAGATCGACGTGCAGGCCCAGGAGCACTGGGACGACTTCACGGAGATGAAGTACGCGATGCTCAAGCGCTCCTCGACGACGCACGCGCCGTGGACGATCGTGCGCTCGGAGAACAAGCACCTCGCGCACCTCAACGCGATCCGCGTGATCCTCAACAGCGTCGACTACGAGGGCCGCAACCAGGACATCGACTTCGTGCCCGACTCCGACGTGGTCGTCCCGGCCGCGCAGGAGATCGTGCTGATGGAGGCCGAGCGCATCCGCAGCGGCCGCTTCAGCGAGTAGCGCGCCCGCCACATGCCTGCGACTCCGCCGATCGCCCGGCTGCTCATCTCCTGCCCCGACGGCCCCGGGATCGTGGCCGCGGTCTCCGCGTTCCTGTTCGAGCGCGGGGCGAACATCGTCACCTCCGACCAGCACTCGACCGACCCGTCCGGCGGCCGGTTCTTCATGCGGATGACGTTCACCCTCGATCAGGGGGAGGACGCCTGGGCCGCGCTCGAGGCCGACTTCGCGGCGACGGTCGCGGGGCCCCGCGACATGGAGTGGCGGCTGGCGCGCGTGGCGGGTCCGCGCCGCATCGCCGTGCTCGCCTCGCGGGAGGACCACTGCCTGCTCGACGTGCTCTGGCGCGCGAGCCGCGGGGACCTCGACGCCGACGTCGCCGTCGTCGTCTCCAACCACGAGACGACCCGTGCCGCGGTCGAGTCGTTCGGCGTCCCGTTCGTCCACGTGCCGGTGCGCGCGGACGCCAAGCCCGAGGCCGAGGCGGCCATCCTGCGGGCGCTCGCGGAGGCCCGCTGCGACACGGTCGTCCTGGCCCGGTACATGCAGATCCTCAGCGGCGACTTTCTCGCGCGCGCGCGCGTGCCGGTCATCAACATCCACCACTCGTTCCTGCCGGCATTCCCCGGCGCGGACCCCTATCGGCGCGCGCTCGAGCGCGGGGTGAAGATCATCGGCGCGAGCGCCCACTACGTCACCGAGGAGCTCGACGGCGGGCCGATCATCGAGCAGGACGTCGTCCGGGTCTCGCATCGCGCCGACGTCGAGGAGCTCACGCGCATGGGCGCCGACATCGAGCGCCTCGTCCTGGCGCGCGCGGTTCGCTGGCACCTGGAGGACCGCGTCCTCGTCGACGGGAACAAGACGATCGTCTTCGCCTAGTCATAGGCTGCCGCGCATGAACGCAGCAGACGGCGGCCCCGCGGCGTCCCCCGGCGGCCCGCAGCGCGCGGGGCTCGTCCTCGGGACGCTGATCCTCGTCGCAGCCGTCGCGAACCTCAACCTGTCGGTCGCGAACGTCGCGCTGCCGGACATCGGGAAGGCGTTCGACGCCAGCCAGACCGAGCTGAACCTCGTCGCGGTCGGCTACTCGCTGGGCCTCGCCGCCTCGGTGCTGTACCTCGGCGCGGTCGGCGACCGCTACGGCCGCAAGCTCCTGCTCGTCCTCGGCATGGCGCTGTCGATCCCGGCGAGCATCGTCGCCGGCACGGCCGGGTCGATCGAGGTCCTGTTCGGCGCCCGGCTGCTCGGCGGCGTCTCCGCCGGCATGGCCTATCCGACGACGCTGGCGCTGATCACCGCGCTCTGGGCGTCGGGGTCGCCGCGGACGAAGGCGATCGCGCTGTGGTCGGGCATCGGCGGCGCGATCTCCGCGCTCGGCCCGCTGGTCTCGGGCGCGCTGCTCGAGCAGTTCGACTGGGGCTCGGTGTTCCTCGTGACGCTGCCGCTCGCGGCGCTGGCGCTGCTCGCCGCGCTGCGGTTCGTCCCCGCGCACGTCAACGAGACGACGGAGCCGGTGGACAACCTCGGCGGCATCCTGTCGGTCGTCCTCGTCGGCGCGCTCGTCCTGGGCATCAACTTCGCCGCGGTTCCGAACGCGCAGACCGCGGCCGATCGGACTGATCCTGCTCGCGCTGGCCGCCACCGGGGCGTTCGTCCTGCGCCAGCGGCGCGCCGCGAACCCGCTCTACGACCTGCACGTGGCGGCACGGACGACGTTCTGGGTGGCGGCCGTGGCGGGCATCATCGTCTTCGGCTCGCTGATGGCGGCGGCGTTCGTCGGCCAGCAGTTCCTGCAGAACGTCCTGGGCTACTCGACGCTCGACGCCGGCGCCGCGATCATCCCCGCCGCGCTGGCGATGGTCGTCGTCGCCCCGCGCTCGGCGAAGCTCATCGACGCGCGCGGGTCGCGCTTCACGCTCCTCGTCGGCTACGTCTTCTGCCTGCTCGGGTTCCTCACGATGCTCCTGCTCTGGGACGAGGGCATCCCGTACTGGAAGGTCGCGCTCGCCTACGTGTTCGTCGGCATCGGCGTCGGCTTCGCCGGCACGCCCGCCTCGCGGTCGCTCACCGGCTCGGTGCCGGTGCAGCGCGCCGGCATGGCGTCGGGGACGGCGGACCTGCAGCGCGACCTCGGCGGCGCGCTCATGCAGTCGATCCTCGGCGCGCTGCTGACGGCCGGCTACGCGAGCTCCGTGAACTCGCAGATCGCGAGCTCGCCGAACAGCGACAAGGTCACCGACAGCGTGCAGAGCGAGCTGACGAAGTCGTTCTCCAGCGCGGAGGCGACCGCCCAGCAGTACCCGCAGTACAGCGACCAGATCATCGCCGGCGCCAAGCAGCGCGTTCCTGGACGGCGACAAGTGGGCCTACAGCGCGGGCATCATCGCGATCCTGCTCGGCGCCCTGCTCGTGTGGCTGCGCTTCCCCGGCAAGGACGACGAGGAGGAGCTGCTCGAGTCCTACCACGCGCAGGACGGCGCACCCGACGCGACGCCCGCGCCCGCCTGAGCGATACTGCGCCCCATGAGCGAGGCGCAGGACCTGATCGCGGCACGCGGCATCGACGCCGCGACCGTCCCGCTCGACGTCATCGGGCCCAAGCCGGGGGCGTTCGCCGGGGACCCGGTCGAGTCCGCGATCGTCGTCCACGAGGACGAGCGCCTGGAGATCGGCGTGTGGGCGTGCACCCCGGGGTCGTTCCCGTCGGTCAAGGACGGGATCTCGGAGGTCATGCAGTTCGTCGCCGGCGAGGCGACGATCGTCGGCGACGACGGGGCGCTCCACGAGGTCGGGCCGGGCTCGCTGCTGTTCACGCCGGACGGCTGGCGCGGGACCTGGCATGTGCGCCAGACCGTGCGCAAGGCGTTCGTGATCTGGAAGTCGGACACCCGAGAGGAGTCGTGAGGCCGTGAAGCTCTACGTGTGCTGGGGGACGTTCCAGGTGCCGGGGATGCGCGAGCATCCGTGCCGGCTGGCGCACGAGGCGCTGACGGAGGCCGGGTACGAGCCCGAGGTCATCAAGGCCTATGGGCTCGGGCCGCTGCCGGACTTCACCTCCGGGCGGCGCGAGGTCAAGCGCCTCAGCGGGCAGTCGTGGGTGCCGTTGCTCGTGACCGACGACGGCGAGGCGATCGCCGACTCCAAGGCGATCATCGCCTGGGCGCAGGAGCACCCGGCGACGGCGACGGCGGCGGGCTGACTCAGACGCGCGGCGCGGCGCCCGAGCGGCGCTTGACCGCGCAGGTCCGGTAGGCCCGCGTGCCCTTGACGGTCCGCCCGTCGGCGAGCTTCATCGTGATCTGCACGCGGAAGCGGCCCTTCGGGAGCTTCGTGAGGTTGACGACGGACCGCAGCCGGGCGCCGCGGCGCACCGCGACGCGCTTCCCGTTGACCTTCACCTCGGCGGAGGTGACGGTCGAGCCGCGCGGCACGCGCAGGCGGATGCTGAACCGCCGCCTGCTCACACACGCCCTCGTGCCCGGGAGCGTCACGAGGCTCGCGAACGACGGGAGCGCCGCGGCCTTCGCGGGGGCCGGCGGTGCTGCGGGCGCCGGACCGGGGACCGCGGGCGCCGGGCCGGGGCCGGGCTCCTGCGGCGCGCCGCCCGCGCACGAGTCGTCCTTCGCCAGGCGCGCCACGACCGGCAGGTCGCGTATGCCCTCGGGCTGGACGTTCGCGCGGCGGAAGCCCACGACCGTCGCGGCCCGCGGCGCTCAGCGCGACGTCCGAGCCGATGGCGTTGCTGCCGATGCTCAGGCGCGTGATCCCCGGGGTCGTGTTCGCGGAGCCGAAGGTGCGCGTCGAGCGCTCCCGTGGCGGTGTAGCGCGCGACGGTCACCGCGTTGCCCGTGTCGTCGGGCCGCGAGGCGATGCCGGTGACGATGAGGCGCCCGTCGCACTGCTCCTCGATGTCGTTGAGGCGGCGTGGCCGGTCGGGCCGAGCACGACGCCGGCGATCGGGGTGCCCGTGCCGAAGGTCGGAGTCGAGTGTGCCGGCGGTCGTCCAGCGCGCGATCGCCCAGCGGGCGCCGATGCTGTTGCTCGTGAACTGGCCCGACGACGATCGGCCGCCCGCCGGCGTCGACCGCGAGCCCGTAGTCGGAGACGATGTCGAGGGCGCCCTTGCCGAGGTCCGTCGTCGCGAGCCCGTCGCCGTCGAACGTCGTGTCGAGCGCGCCGCCGGCGGTGAGCCTGGCGACGAACCAGGTCGACGTCATGACCGGCGACGACGGCGCCGCCGCCCGGAAGCGGACGGATCGCCGCGAGCTCGCGGAACCCGCTGGCTCGAGGTCCCGATCTGGCGCCAGCCGCCCGCGCCGTACCCGGCGTCCGGGTCGCCGTCGCCGGAGAAGCGCGTCACGTAGAAGGTGGTCGTGTACGGGATGCCGCCGGAGAACGCCGCGCCCGCGACGAGCAACCCGCCGCCCGCGTCGATCGCGAGTCCGGAGACCTGCGGCGCGATGCCCGTCCCGGGAAGCCCGGCGACGAGCTGGCCGTCGCCGCTGAACGTCGCGTCCGGCGCGCCCGCGGTCGTGAGCCGGACGAGCGCGATCTGGGAGTTCGGGACCTCGATGTTCGTGCCCGCGATGATCGGCCGGTCCTGCGCGTCGATCACGAGGCCGCCGAGGTACGTGTCGCCGGTGATCGGCAGCGTGACGGGCACGCCGCCGGCGAACGTGGGATCCGGCCGGCCGCGAGCCGCTCGCGCTCGGCCTCGAGGCTCCTGGCGTACGCCTCGGCCTCGGCGAACGACGCGCGCAGCGCCTCGTTGTCGATCTGCAGCTGCCGGACGTAGCGGTGAGGCTCGGGATCGACGGTTCCCGCGATCAGGGGCAGCAGGTCGCCGGTCAGCACGCTGCGCGTCCGCCCGTCGACGTAGCAGACGGTCACGGCGCGACGGGGGATGGGCGACGGGTTCACGCCCGACCGGTGGATCAGCCAGTTGTGCAGCAGGACGGCGTGCCCGGACGGCACCTCGAGCGGCACGACGAGCTCGGCCGGGCAGTGCGTCGCGGCGTCCGCGTCCGACACGGTGCTCCCGTGGGCGCTCAGCAGGCCCAGCCGGTGCGACCCGCGGACGGCCTCCATGCAGCCGTTCGCGGTCGTCGCAGGGTCGAGCGCGATCCAGATGGTCACGAGCGGCTCGCGATCCAGCGCCCACACGTCGCCGCCGTCCTGGTGCCACGGGAGCACGGTGCCCTGCCCGGCGGGCTTGTTCATGATCATCGCGCGGAAGATCGAGAGCGGGACGTGCGGGCCGTAGATGCGCGCGCAGACCTCGAGGAAGAGCGGGTCGCGGATCAGCGGGAGGAACTCGTCGTCGGTCTCCAGGCCCTGGATCTTGCGATAGGTGAGCGTCCCCGCTTCGAAGGCGGGGACGGCCTCGGGCAGCTCGTCGTAGGCGCCGCCGGTGTCCAGCTGCATGGCGATCGCGTCATTGACGACGCGTCCCATCGCGAGATCGTCGGCGCGCTGCGTCAGCCGGTCGACGGCGTCCGCGTCGAGCACCTGACCCAGGTGGAGGAAGCCGTCGCGGGAGAAGCGGTCCCAGTCCTGGTCCGTGAGCATGGTCGCGATCGTAATCCTCGCGCCTCGCTCAGCGGGTGATGGACCCGGCCCGCACGACTTCGAACGCCGACGCCGGCACGCGCTTCAGCTGTTCGATGTCCGCGTCGTTCCAGCGCCGGTCGGCGGCCCCGCTGACGTACCACGGCGACCCGTTGTCGGCGAGGATCATCCCGTACGTCTTCAGCGCGCGCAGGATCGCGAGCGACTGCCCGCGGTACCCCCCGAGTGCGAACGAGGCCTTGAGCCGGACCCGCAGGCCCATCGGCGGCAGGTCCGGGTCGCGGTCGGAGCTCGCGAAGTGCCGCGCGGGTGCCACGTACGCGCGCTGGGTGCGCGGCGCGGTGAAGCGCAGCGCGTGACGGATCGCCCCGGCGCTCGCCTCGTCGGGGCGCGCCAGGCCCGGCGTGATCGGCAGGCCGGCGGCGTCCGCCGACGTCCACCCGCGTGGCCGCAGCCGATTGGAGCGCAGGTTCCAGACGGCGCCGTTCGCCGCCGTCCAGCGCCCGGCCTCGCGCCGCGCCCCGTACAGCTCGAAGAGCTTGCAGGTCCCACGCTGCACCACGAGCACGTGCCGGTCGGACCCGCCCTCGACACGCGCGCGGGACGGGATCGGGTAGGGCACGCGGTCGCTCTCGTCGGGGTAGCTCGTGAACCGCAGGCGGCGCGCCGGCTGGGTCGCGGACGCGACGGTGATGGGGATGCCGTAGTTCCCGTACCTGCCCGACCCGAAGTCCGGATGCAGCCGCAGGCCACGGCCGATCGAGCGCAGGTAGGCGTCCGACCGCGGGTCCACGGGGTCCTGCGAGACGTCGCGGTTCCAGGCGTTGCCCGCGGGGAAGACCGGACAACCGGCGATGCGCGGCCCGGTGGGCGCGGCGGCCGGGGCGGGCACGGACCAGGACGACGGCGGCGCCGGCCGCGAGGACCGCGATGCGGATGGGTGACGGCCTGGGCACCCGGCCAGGATGGCAGCCGGGCGCCGCAGCCGGCTCGGGGCTCGCGGGGGTGAGCGTCACGAGACGGGCTTCACCCGGAACCCGGACGCGCCGCGGACGAAGCTGCCCGTCTGGGGGATCTCGACCCACTGCGGTGGAAGGTCACCGCGCGGATCATTCAGGAAGGCCCGGAAGTCTGCGGATGCCTGCCTGCAGGAGACCGAGCCCCATGCCCACATGTTGTACGTGCCCTTCGGCAGGACGAGGGCGCCGACGCGGTCGTTGTTCAGCACGCGGAACGTGGGGCAGTCCACCTGGAGGTTGTCCGGGTGATGCCCGCCGCCGCCGGTGTTCGCGCCCTTGTACGTGATCCGGAAACCGTTGGTGGGCGACGTCCGGAACGTGCGCGTGCCGACGTTCATGGTCCACGGCCTGGGCAGCGCGCCGGACCAGTCGTCGTCCAGGAACGTCGCGAACTGCGAGGCCGCCTGGGCGCAGCTGAGCCCGGTCGTCGACAGCAGCGTGATCTGCCAGCGGCCGGCCGGGACCGACATCGCGCCGACGCGGTCGTTGTGCAGCACCGTGAACGTGCCCGGGCAGGTGAGGCTGCTCGGCTTCGGCGGCGTGAGCGGCGTGACCTGGAACTCGGTCGCAGTGCCGGTCTTCTGGAACCGGCGGATGTTCCCGATCAGCTTCCACGGTGTGGGGAGAACGCCGTCGTAGTCCTCGAGAAAGCGCGAGAAGAGCTGCGACGCCGAGGAGCACGACAGCCTGTTCCTGGCGATGCGGTATTGGCCGGCGGGGAACCCGACTGCGCCGATGTGATCGGAGTGCAGCACGGTGAACGTGCCGGGGCACGTGGCCGCCGCGACGCGTGCGCCCGGGGCGGCGCCGGCGAGGGCGGGGACCGCTGCGAGCGCGACGAGCGCGGCGACGGCTGCGCCGAGAAGCTGGGACCGGGACATGCAACGACCTCCTCTGAAGGGCCGGCGTGCGGGAGGCGCACCGCCTGTCGTTGATGTCGTCGTGCCGGAGCCGCCCGCCGACCGTAGAAACCCGGCGGTCGTCCGTCGCCGGGCGCCGTCAGTCCGGATCGCGGCGCCGGCGCCGCAGCGGCTGCGCGTACCAGAACAGCACGAGACCCCGAGCGGATCAGTACCCGGACTTCAGGGTCTTCGTGACGTCGACGGACCCGTTGCAGAGTTCTGTGCCGTCCGGGTAGTTCGTCGTCTGCGCCTTCACGTGAACCTTCGTGGCGCTGAGGAACGTCCCGCTGACGGTCGTCTCGCCGAACACCGGATTCGCGCCGGTGGTCCCCTGGAACGCGGTTCCCGCGAGGGAGACGTTCGCGATCGACAGCGTCCGCGGCTGCGTCACGCCGGACGGGGCGCACGTCAATGGGATCTTCACCCGGACCTGCAAGATGCGCTTGCCCCCCCGCGTGGAGAGGTTGATGTTGAGCGCCCCGTCGCCCGTGTTGTAGGTGCCGTCGGCGGGGAGGCGTGATGCGGCCTGCTTCTTCTTCTTGGCCGAGCACTTCTTCTTGCCCTTGACCTTCTTGCAGGTCTTCTTCGCCGCGCCGGCATCCCCAGCGGGAGCTGCCGCCGGGAGGGCCGCGAGCAGCGCGGCGCAGAGGGTCAGTGCGATCAGCGGGCGTGCGGACACGGGCGCGACGCTAACCGTCCGGCGGACCAAGGTCAACGCGCCTTGACGCCGCGCGAACGCTGCGATTGACTCGCGCCTCACCCGGACGGTCCAGCGGGGGGATGAGGGGATGCGCAGCAGGACGTCTCGGGCACTCACCGCGTTGTATGCGACCGCGCTGATGCTCGCGGGCGCCGGAGCCGCCGAGGCGGCGTTCACGCAGAGCGCCATCCTCGGGTCGGGCACGGGCACGGCGGAGGGCCAGCTCGACGGGCCGCAGGGCGTCGACGTCGGACCCGACGGCTCCGTCTACGTCGCCGACAACGTCAACGAGCGCACCGTGAAGTTCGGGCCCGGTGGCGGCTTCGAGCGGACGTGGGGCAAGGACGTCGCGGTCGCCGGCGGAACCGGATTCGAGGTCTGCCTCGCCGGGTGCAAGGCCGGCGTCGACGGCACGGCACCGGGCGAGACCCAGGGCGTCGAGGACGTCGCCGTCTCGCCGGACGGGTTGGCGGTCTACGTCACCGACGACGGCAACCGCCGTATCCACCAGTACACCCCGGACGGCACCGTCGTCCGCACCTGGGGGCAGGGCGGGACCGATGGCGGCGACCTGGAGCGGCCCGGGGCGATCGCGGTCGGCCCGTCCGGTGATGTCTACGTGACCGAGACGATCAACAACCGGGTCTCGCAGTTCACGGGGCTCGGCGTCTTCGTCCGCGCCTTCGGCATCGATGTCGACAACGGTGGCGGAACGGGCTACGAGACCTGCACGGACGAGTGCAAGGCGGGCACCGGCGATCTCGAGGGCATCGCCGTGACGGGATCCGGTGAGGTCTACGTCACGAACTCCGATGACAACTACGTCGCCCGCTTCTCGGCGGCCGGAGCGTTCCTGGGCGTGTTCGCCGAGGACGGCTCGGGCCCCGGCGGGATCGCCGGTCCGCAGTCGGTCGACGTCGGTCCGTCCGGTGACGTCCTGGTCACCCAGTCCGGCGACACGAGTTCGGTCTTCCGGTTCCAGCCCGGTCTCACGTTCCTCGAGTCGTTCGATCCCGGCCCCGTGTTCGCCGACGATCCCACTGACGCGGCGTTCGGCATCGACGGCTCGGCCTATGTCTCGCAGCGGGGTCGCGACCGGGTCGTCCGCTACGCCCTCGACGCGGCCCCGGGCCCGCCGCCGGTGATCCCGTCGCCCGCTCCTGCTCCTGCGCCTGCGCCCGTGCCCGTGCCCGGCAAGCCGGCGCTGGCCCCGCTGCCGAAGGCCGCAGCGGTGATCGTCCTGCCATCGGCCAGGCAGTGCGTCAGCCGCCGCAACTTCCGGATCCGGCTGCGGCAGCCCAAGGGCTTCAAGCTGAAGAGCGCGACGGTGAGCCTGAACGGCAAGCGCGTCGCCACGCGATCGGGAAAGCGCGTGACGGCGCCGGTCGACCTGCGCGGGCTGCCCAAGGGCCGGTTCACGGTCAAGATCTCCGTGACGCTGACCGACGGGCGCAAGGTCAGCAGCACCCGCAAGTACCGGACGTGCGCGCCCAAGCGCCGCTGAGCGCGATCAGGCGCTGAGGACCGGCGGCGTGCGGGCGAGCCAGCGGTCCACGACGAAGCCGCCGAACGGGATGACCGCCGCGACGAGCACCCAGAGCGTCGTCTTCGTGCTCCATCCGGCGCGCGGCGCGAGGTTGAGCGCGAGCAGCACGTAGGCGATGAACAACAGCCCGTGCAGCGGTCCGAGGACCTGCACACCCGCGGGCTCGTCCTGGGCGTACTTGACGTACGTCGCGCCGAGCAGCGCGAGGAAGCTCGCCGCCTCGGCGAGCGCGGTGATCCGGAATGCCTGGACGAGCGTCAGCCGCACGGGCGGCGACTCTAGCGGGCGCTCGGCGGCGGCGCGGGGCGAACCGCCCCGCGCCGCCGGGTCGAGGCCCCGTGTTACTGCAGGAGCATGTTCGGCTCGCCCTGCGCGTTGAGCCCGTTCGCGCTGCGAACGCACACACCGCCGCGGACGGCGCCGCCGTTGTAGGCCTGGCGCAGACAGCTGCGCATGGCCTTCTGGCCCCAGTAGCTCGCGTGCGAGCCCTCCTGGATCTGGTACGGCGGGAAGATCGCCGAGACCGTGCGCACCTGCGAGACCCACTCGGTCTTGTCGACCGCGCCGGCGCTCTGCCAGTTGGCGACGCTCTTCTCCTCGAGCAGGCCGACCGTGTTCTCGCACAGCCGGCGCCCGTTCAGCGACTGCTGCAGGTCGAGGATCTTCACGTTCGGCAGGCCACTGGTGTTGGCCGCGTTCTTCGTCGTGTTGTTCATCGCGACGACGACCGTGTCGTTGGCCCAGTCGGCGTCCCTGTTCCACACGCCGCAGCCGCCGATCGACTGGCGCGACCAGCCGCTCTCCGGGTAGCGGATGCCCGACCCGCGCGGGAGCGGCGACCAGTAGGTCTGCGCGAGGATCGTGTACTGCGAGCTGTTGTAGCCCGCGTTCGCCATCGCGGTCGCGACGTTCTGCAGCGCGCCGCGCACGTTCGCGGTCTCGGTCGCCTGACGCGTCGGCCGTGAAGCGCGAGCTGATGCCCGAGTCGTCGTAGCAGTAGTTCTTCCACCACGAGGGCGACGTGTGCCAGTTGAGCACGCACTGCGTGACGATGTCGGCGAAGCCGTAGTTGTTGGCGCCGATCATCACCGTGACCGCCTTGACGTTGTGCGTCGCGGCGTACTGCTGCAGCGCCCGTGCCTGACCCTGACGTCCCTGGGCGTCGCTGTAGAAGTCGATGCCCGGCTTGAAGTCCTCACCCGAGGCCGTGCCGTGTGTGTACGTGCGGGCGCCCGAGCACGCGAGGTTCGCGCTCGCGATCCCGCCGCCGATGTGGGCCTGCGCGGCCTTCGAGCGGTGACAGCCGCTGATCGCCTCGCCGCTGGGGGTGTCCCAGTAGGCGGTCGAGCCGAGCGCGTCGACGTTGCCCGACGAGCCGTTGGTGTTGCCGGCCCAGCGTCCGGCTTCGCCGGAGATGGCCGAGTCGCCGAGCGTGACGACGGTGGGGGTGCCGACCCCCGGACCGTCCGCCATGGCGGGTGTCGCGGAAGCGGCGAGCGCCGCGAGCGCGAGCAGGGACATGCACAAGCGCAATCTCATCTGTGGGTCTCCTCCCGTGTGAATCGATTCGCGGACGCCGGGACGGGCGTCCAGTGAGAGCCCCGGCTCCGAGCCGGGGCTCCCGGCGATCCTCTTCGCGCCGGAAGGGCGCTGTCAAGGCCTCCCTACAAAGGCCGGCCCTGCTCGTCGACCCGCTGCAGCGTCACCTCGTAGGTCCAGTCGTAGGTGATGACGGCGGCCTTGCCGGACTGGTCGCTCGACCACGCCTTGTCGCCCTGGAAGCGGAGCGTGAACGGCTCGGTGTCCTCGAGCGTCGCGAGCGGCACCGTCTGTTGCCGGTCCTCGAGCGCCATGCCCTTCCAGATCTCGGAGACGTTGCACACCTCCGGGCCGTAGTCGACGAAGCCGACCGACGGATTCGCGAGCACCCAGGTGAGCTCCGCGTCCTTCGCGGTCCGGCTCGCGGCCTCCACGGAGAATCCGAACGACCAGGTGCCGTCCCCGAGGACCGGCCGGGTGAACGACGTCGCGCAGTACTGCTCGTCGTCGTCGCAGCCGGTGAGCGTGTAGGCGAAGGAGCCGGGGGCGCGCAGGCCGATGTCGCCCGTGAGCGTGCCGCCGTAGCCCAGCTTGATCTGGTTGTCCGGATCGAACTCCGGCGTGCTCGTGCCGCCCTGGAAGTCGGTGATGCCGCGGATCGCCCGGCCCGCGACGCTCCCGCAGAACGTGTCCGAGCTTGCGCTCTTGGCGCCGTCCGCGTGCGAGGTGAGGGACAGGCTCAGGATCTTGTACCGCCACGGGAGGCCCTCGCACTCGTCCTTCAGCGCGAGCTCCGGGTTGCCGGTCATCCGCTTGGCGCCTTCGAGCCGCGGGTCGCTCGCCGCGTAGACGATCACGATGTCGGCGACGTCCTGATCGGGCTGGTCGCGGCACATGCGCACGGTCTCCTTGCCCGACCAGTCCTCGAAGCGCGTCGCGCCGCCGCGGAGCGTGAGGATCGCGCCCACCCGCGCGTCGGGGTCCTTGGCGAGCGGGTTGCGGAACGTCACCTGACGCAGCTTGTCGTCGGTGATCGTGAAGCTGCGGTAGTCGCGGGCATGCGCGCTGATGTCGACCGGGACGTTCGCCGTGCGCTCGTGCTGACCGGCGAGGAACAGGTGCGACTGCACGATCTCGTGGTGGTCGACCTTCGGCGTCACCGGGAAGCGATCCCAGGCGACGAACGACGGGTCGAGCGGCTTCTGGTTCCACGCGTGCCGCGCGAAGTCGAGGGCGTGCTTGCGCAGGCCGCCGATCGCGGCGTCGACGGCGAGCATCCCCGGCTGCTTCTCGAACTGCTCGTAGGTCTTGCGGATGGTCTGGGCGCCGAGCGTCTTCTCCATCCAGAGCATGAACGGCCAGCTCTCGTAGTCGCGCCCGTCGATCGCGTCGCGCGGATCCTCGAGCCCGTCCTTGAAGAAGTGCTCGCCGTCGTCCTGGGGGAGGATCGTGTGGGCCGCCCAGTTCGCGGACCCCTCGTCGAACCACGTGTCCGTGAAGCATCCGCCCTTGTGGGTGAACGCGAACTGGAAGGCGTGGAACAGTTCGTGCGCGACGGTGAACGGGCGCGTGAAGGTGCCCGACCGGTTCTCCATCACGATGAACGCCGGCGACGCGTCGCATTCGGCCTCGCTCCAGCGCGTCAGCCACGACGGGATGGTGAGACCCGTCGCACGCGGGATGCTGTCGAGCAGGTAGATGTCGAGCGCGCCGTCCGGGCCGTGGTAGCAGAGCTTCTCCTTCGCGTCGCTCAGGGGCGTGCGCACCATCAGCTTCTGGTAGACGGGCCACGCCGCGTTCACGGTCGACGCGAGCGTGGAGGCCAGCGCCTGGTCGTTCGGGTTGTTCTTCCACCACCAGATGCGGACCTTGCCGCCGGCCGCGGAGACGTTCTTCCAGCCGGGGTCCGAGAACTGCTGTGAGGTGCACGGGTCGTACTCGTCGCCTCGCTCGGCGGTCTGTGCGCCGGGGCCGGAGAGCTTGCTGAACCAGGAGCCCTTGGCGGCGGGCGGGCGCGTGAACGGCGTGAGGATCCGGCGGGCCCTGCTCGAGAGCTTGCGCCAGTTCGCGGCCACGTCGCGCAGCACGAGGTCGTCCGGCGCGCCGCCGGCGTCCCCGGCGTACTTCGACGGCAGGCGCTCGTCGCCGAAGACGGCGTAGACGCGGAAGAGCAGCGACTGCTCCATCGAGATCCGCCCGGCGGCGCGATCGGCCTCGATCAGGGCGGCGGCCGATCGCGACGAGTCGGCCTGCGCCGCGATGACGATCGCGGCCGGCGCGACGGCGCAGTTGTTGGTCTCACGACGCTCGCGCAGCCGTCCCGGGTCGTCGGCGCAGGCCAGGACGCGCAGGGTTCCCGTCCGCCCGGCGGGCACCTGCGCGGGAACGCTCACGGTGGCGCGGCCGGCGCGCATCGCCGGAACGCGCGCGCTCTGGGCCAGGCGCACGTCGTCCTTCGAGCGCCTGCGGTCCTTGGAGAGGTAGACGCGCACGCCCGCGGCACGCCGCAGGCGGGCGCTGCTCGCCACGACGAGGCGCACCGGGAGCGCCCCGCCGGCGTGGGCGCTGGTGGGCGCGGTCGCGCGGACGGCCCGCAGGTCGGGCGCGACCTTCTTGGTACCGGCCGAGGCCGGCGCGGCGATCAGCAGGGCGAGGAGCAGGACGGCGGCGGGGAGGCGTGTGAGCATGCCGCGAAGGCTGCCGCGAGCACGGGGGGTCGCGCATGGGGGGAATCCCTCGCGATTCCCCTTGATCGTCATCGGGCCGTGCGGAGTGCGGGGTGCGGTCGTGGCGGGCATGGCCGGGAAGGTGTCGCCCGGACATTGCCGGGGCGTTGACCCGGCGTTGCCGGCCGCGGCAACGCCGCCGAGCGTGCGCCCTGCGGTGCCTCCCGAGCGATGTGCGGTGGCGCGGCGATTTCGGCATCGGAGAAACGTCCATCACGCCGGAATTCGGGCGTCACGCTTGCCGCGTTCCGGGGTCCCAGCGGCCGAGTGCACGACCCGGAACACGTACGACCCGACCGAGGAGCACGACGCCACATGGCACGACCCAGCGCCCCACGCACGAAGATCGCCGCAGCCGGAACCCTTGCGGCGCTCGGCGTGCTCGCGGGTGTCGCGACCGCCTCGAGGACGGCTCAGGAGCACGGGACCACGAAGCCTGTCGCGGCGACGCTCGCGGCGCCGATGCGAACGGTCGAGGTGCACCGGACCGTCGGGGTTCTCACCCGTGCCGGCCGCCGCGCCTGCTGCGCCTGCCGCGCCCGTCGAGCCTGCGGTCTCCACCACCGCCTCTGCGCAGACCGCCGCCGCGCCCCCGGCGACCGCGGCGCGGCGCACGTCGCCGTCCGCCGGCGCCGAGGACGACGCGGCGAGCGTCACGGGGTCGGTGGAGGTCCCCGTCGAGCTTCCGCAGACCGGCGCCGCAGAGGACGAGTGTCTGTCCGCGACCGCCGGCGGCATCCCCGCCTCGACCGCCGACTCGGCGGTCCCGGTCGCCGCGAAGGCGTCGGCCAAGACCTCCAGGGGCGCTGCGCGCCGCGCACGCCGTATTGCGCGCCGCGCCCGACGCGCCGCCCGGCGTCGCGCAGCACGCGCTCGGGCTCGCGCCCGCATGCCGCTCCGGACCACGCATCCGCTCCCCCAGGACGTTCCGGGCGCCGTGCTCGACGCGTGCGGCACGGTCGTGGCCGTCCCGACGACGGCCGGGGCGCCGACCGCGACTGCGGAGCAGGCGGTGGCGACGCCGTGACCGACGTCCTCTCCACGAGCGCCGGCCCGCCGGTCCCCGTCCCCGCGGCGCCGACGCCGGTACGCGCGGTCGGAAAGACGCCCTACCGGCCGTCGTCGGTCCCCGTGCACATCGGGGCGTTCACCCTGTTCGCCTGCTTCTCGCTGCTCTTCGCCAGCCGGATGGCGGCGGGTGAGGATCCCGCGCTCGGGCTCCGGCCCGGGGCGCTTGCGCAGCCCCCCCAGCCCGGTGTTCTGCAGAAGGTCGTCGTCACGCGCCGGATCAGCCTCGACGGGCTGACCCGGGCGCAGATCCGCCGCCGCGACGTTGACCGGGTGATCGTCGTGCGCCGCCCTGCGGCCGCCCGCTCGACCGTGGCGGCTGTGGCGGCCGGCGGGGACGGAGCACCCTCGCCGACGACCGCCGCCGCGACCACGCAGCGCGCGTCGAGCCGGTCGCAGCGCTCGGGTTCGGGCGCCGGGGCGGCCCCCGCGCCGGCGGTCGACCAGGTCTCGAGCCCGCAGGCGACCGCGCCCACCGCCGCTGCGCCGGCGCCCGTCGCGACGACACCGACCGCCCTCGAGCCCGTCGCAGCGCCGGCGCCCGCCGCACCCGCGCCCGCACCCGTTCCCGCTCCGGCCCCCGTCGCGACGACGACGTCATGAGCACGCCGGCGAACACCTCCGCCGATCGCCGGCTCAAGCTCATGGGCACGCGAATCCGGATCCTCGTCGGCCCCGCGGCACGCGCCGGCGTTCCGTCACCGGAAGCCGCGGCCGATCGCGTCGAGCGCTTCCTGAACGCGTACGACCGCACGCTGTCGCGCTTCAAGCCGGCCTCGGAGCTGTGCGCGCTGAACGCGGATCCCCGACCGGCGGTGCCCGCGTCCGACCTCCTGCGAAGCGCCGTCGCCGCGGCGTGCGAGGCGGCCGAGATCTCCGGCGGGCTCGTGGACCCGACGCTGCTCGACGCGCTCACGGCGACCGGATACGTCGAGTCCTGGGACGCGAGCCGCCGCCTGGACCTCTCCGCGGCCCTCGCGACACTGCCGCCTGAACGTCGCCCCGCGAAGCCGGACGCGACCTCCCGCTGGCGGGAGATCATCGTCGACGACGACGCCGGGACGATCACGCGGCCCCCGGGCGTGCACCTCGACACGGGCGGCAGCGGCAAGGGTCACGCCGCGGACCTGGCCGGCACGCTGCTCGCGGGGTACACGCACTGGGCGGTCGACTGCGGCGGCGACGTGCGGATGGGCGGTGAGGGCGCCGCGCCACGACGCGTGGACGTCGAGCATCCCTTCACGGGCGACCTCGTCGCGGGGTTCCAGGTGCGCGGCGGTGCGGTCGCCACGTCGGGACTGCGCTCGCGCATCTGGCGCGGTGCCGACGGCACGGTGCGCCATCACCTGCTCGACCCGTCCACGGGGCGGCCGTGCTTCACCGGTCTGATCGCCGTGTCCGCGCTCGCCCCGACGGGCGTCGAGGCCGAGGCGCTTGCGAAGACCGCGCTGCTCGGCGGGCCCGCCGCCGCCCGCAGCGTGCTCGCCCGTCACGGCGGGATCGCCTTCGACGAGCACGGCGGGATGGAACGCATCGACCCCGCTCCGGCTCGACCGGCGATCCGCCTGCGCCTGACCGATTCGAGGGCGGCATGACGACCGCACCCAACCCGCTCGAGCACGGCTGGTGGATCGCCTCCCGTTCGGCCGGCGTCGTCTCGCTGCTGGCGATCACGCTGTCGGTGATCCTCGGCCTCCTGATGGCGAACGGGTTGCCGCGGCGCAAGGGCGCCACGCGCGTGATGCTCTCGCTCCACGAGTCGACGGCGCTCGCCGGCCTCGTGGCGCTCGCGGTCCACGGCGTCACGCTGCTCGGCGACCCGTGGATGAACGCGACGCTCGTGAACATCTCGGTCCCGTTCACGATCGGGTACCGGCCGCTGTGGACGAGCATCGGCATCATCGCCGGCTGGCTCGCGATCGCGCTCGGGCTGAGCTTCTACGCCCGCCGGCGCATCGGGACCAGGCGCTGGCGCAACGCCCACCGCGCGACGGTCGTGGCTTGGGCGCTCGGGCTCGCGCACACGCTCGGAGCGGGCACGGACGCCGAGGAGCCGTGGCTGCAGGCCACGATGCTCAGCGGGTCCGTCCTGATCGTCTTCCTGTTCCTGCGCCGCACGGTGCCCGGGGATCCCAAGCGCGAGGCGGCACGGAGGGCCGCGACCGCCGATGTCGCCGCGTGACGGACACACCCCGCGCGTGGTCATCGCCGGCGGCGGTCTGGCGGCGCAGCGCTGCGCGGAGACCTTGCGCCGGGACGGGCACGACGGGCCGATCACGATGGTCTGCGGCGAGGGACTCGCTCCCTACGACCGTCCGCCGCTCTCCAAGGCGTTCCTCGCCGGAGAGCTGGAGCCGGGTGCCCTCGCGCTGCGCCCCGGCGGCTGGCACGCCGACCATGACGTCCAGCTCGTCCTCGGCGATCGCGCGAGCGGCATCGACCCTGATGCGCGCGACCTGCTGCTGTCCTCCGGCGCCCGGCTGCCCTACGACCGGCTCGTCCTCGCGACCGGCAGCCGGCCCCGCGTCCTGGACGGGACGGCGGGACTCGCGAACGTCCATGCGCTGCGCACACTCGCTGACGCCCAGGGCCTGCGCGACGCGCTGCACCCGGGCGCACGGCTCGTGATCCTCGGGGCGGGACTCATCGGCCAGGAGGTCGCGGCGACCGCCAGGCGCCTGGGCGCCGACGTGACACTCGTCGAGGCCGCGCCGCTCCCGCTCGGCCGCGCGCTCCACCCGGAGCTCGCGCGGTGGCTCGTCGGCGTGCAGCGCGACGAGGGAGTCGACGTGCGGCTCGGCGTCGGCGTCGGCGCGCCGTCCGTGACCCGGAATCGTCTCGACGCCCTCGACCTCCAGGACGGCACGCGGGTGGAGCTCGACCTCCTGCTGGTCGCGATCGGGGTCACCCCCGAGGTCGAGTGGCTCAACGCGCCGCTCGGCGACCTGCTGGCGCGGCCGGAGATCCACGCCGCCGGCGATCTGGCCGGTGGCGACCACTGGGAGGCGGCCGCCCACCAGGGTCGCGCCGTCGCGCGGGCGATCCTCGGCGCGGACGCCCAGCGCCCACCGGTCACGAGCTGGTGGAGCGACGTCCACGGCGTGCGCCTGCAGGGTCTCGGCAGCCCCATGGGCGCGACCGACCTGCTCATCGACGGCGACCGCGCCGCCCGCTCCTTCACCGCCGTCGCCCTGCGCGACGGGGCCCCGATCGCCGCGCTCGCGGTCGATCGGCCGCGGGAACTCCCGCGACTTCGCTCGTTGCTCACCCCCGACCCTGACATGGCCAAGGAGGCCGCATGACCCCCGTCACCCACCCCGCGCTGCACCGCGTCGTCGCAGCCGTGCTCGCTGCACTGATGCTGAGCGGATCGCTCGTCCCGGTCGCGTTCGGCGCGTCGTCGACAGCGACGGCGACGTCCGCCGCGAAGAAGCCGAAGTGCGCCACGGGTAAGACACTCGCGCGCAAGAAGAAGCGCGTCCGCGTGACCAAGCGGGTCCGGGTCCACGGCAAGCTGAAGCGCAAGCGCGTCTGGGTGAAGAAGCTCGTCTGGGTCTGCGTCCCCGCGACCGCGACGAAGACGGTCGGCGACCTGCAGGCTCCATCGGCCCCGGGCGGGGTCGACGCCATCGCGGGCAACGGCCAGGTGACGCTCGTCTGGAACGCGGCGAGCGACAACGTCGCAGTGACCGGTTACCGCGTGTACCGCGACGGCGCGCTCGTCGCCTCGCCCGGCACCGCCGGGCACACCGACGCCGGGCTGACGAACGGCCGCGCATACACGTACGGCGTCGCAGCCGTCGACGGCGCCGGGAACGTCTCGGCGACCGCGACGATCAGCGCCACGCCGAAGGGCCCGGCGGCCAAGGACGTCACGGCGCCCACCGCGCCGCCCGCCTTCACCGCGGCGCCGGGCGACCGCCAGGTCGCGCTCAGCTGGGGCGCCGCGAGCGACGACGTCGGCGTCGTGTTCTACGAGCTGCGCCGCGACGGCATCGCCATCGCCTTCCAGGAGGGCCGGACGTTCACGGACGTGCAGCTCGTGAACGGGACGACGTACGCGTACACCGTGCTCGCGATCGACGCCGCGGGGAACGCCTCGTCCGCGAGCAGCGTCTCCGCGACACCCGCGGACACGGTCGCACCGTCGACTCCAGGAGGCCTCGCCGCGACTCCGGGCGACACCCAGGTGTCGCTCGTCTGGAATGCGGCGACCGACAACGTCGGGGTGACCGGCTACCGCGTGTATCGCGACGACGTCCTCGTCGGCTCGCCGACGACGCCGTACTTCGCGGACACCGGTCTGGCGAACGGCGTGCAGCACACCTACAAGGTCGTCGCGGTCGACGCATCGGGCAACGCATCGACGTCGTCATCGCCGGTCAACGCCACGCCGACGGCGCCGGTGGTCTCCGACCAGACACCGCCGTCGGTCCCGGCGAACCTCGCTGGGACGGCGGGCACCAACCAGGTCGCGCTGACCTGGACGGCGTCCACCGACAACGTGGGGGTCACCGGCTACAAGGTCTACCGCGGCGGTCAGCTCGTCGGGTCCCCCGCGGGCCCGTCGTTCACCGACACGGGGCTCACGAACGGGACGCAGTACGCGTACACCGTCGCGGCGGTCGATGCCAACGGCAACACGTCGGCGGCGAGCTCGCCCGTGAACGTGACGCCGCGCGACACCCTGGCGCCGTCGATCCCCGGCGGCATCACGCTCACGAAGAACAACCAGCAGCACTCGATCACGGTCGCGTGGACGGCGTCGACCGACAACGTCGGCGTCCTGCGCTACCGCGTGTACCGCAAGACGAACTCGGGTGCCTACGTCCTCGTGAGCCAGCCGACGGGAACGAGCTACTCCGACCTCGACCTCGCCAATGGGAAGACGTACACCTACACGGTGGAGGCCATGGACGCCGCGGGCAACGTGTCCGCCCAGGCCCCGGCCGTGTCCACGTACGTGAGCTGATCGCGACGCGACCGGCCATCACCATGCGCTCCCACCACCGACTCACGGCCAGGCTGCTCCTCCAGGCGTTCGCGCTCGGGCTGCTGTGTCCCGCGGCGGTGGGGGCGGCGCCCGCCGGCCCGGCCGGCCTGGCGACGTGCCGGGCCGGCAAGGTCCTTGAGAAGCGGACCAAGCGCGTCCGCGTGACGGTGCGCGACGCGCGCGGTCACCGAAAGCGCGTCGTGCGGCGCAAGGCCGTGTGGGCGTGCGTTGAAGATCGGACGGCGCCCGGCCGCGTCGTCGGTCTCGTCGCCGTCCCGGGTGACGGCGAGGCGGTCCTGACGTGGCGGGCGTCCGAGGACGCGGGCGGCATCGCCGGCTACGAGGTCTACCGCGACGGGCAGTACGTCGTCACGATCACGGGGACGACGTTCACCGATCCCGAGCTGCCCAACGGCGTGGCGCACCAGTACCGCGTGTTCGCCGTGGACATGGCCCGCAACCTGTCGAGGCCCTCCGGCGTCGTCTGGGCCCTGCCGCGGGCGCTGCCCGACCGCCAGGCTCCGGGCGTCCCGGTCGGGCTGACGGCGACCGCCGACCCCGTCGGGCTGACCGTCACGCTGCGCTGGACCGCGCCGGCGGACGACAAGGGCGTCGCGAGCTACCGCATCTATCGCGACGGCAGCCTCGCCGGAACGAGCACGACGCCGGAGTTCATCGATCCCGGCCGCGAGCACAAGACGGAGTACCACTACAGCGTCATCGCCTTCGATGCGGTGGGCAACGCCTCCGCTGCGACGCCGGCATTGGCGACGTACGTGAGCTGAACGGTCGCGACGCCCCGTTGCGCCGGCCGCGGCAACGCCGATGGCATGATGCGCGCCATGCACCGCATCGCGCTCGCCGCCGGCCTGACCGTCCTGATGTTCACGACCGGCGCCACGTCAGCCGTGGCGGCGACGCGGGAACGCCTGCACGAACGCCGCGGCGCGGAAGGTCCTGCGCACGAACGGCGTCCAGGTGCAGAAGCTGCACTCCGGGCAGTACTACGCGTTCGGCTTCCGCGGAGGGGGCTGGACGTTCTGCGACGCGAAGGCCGGCCCCAGGCGCCGGTTCAAGTCGTTCAACTTCGACTTCAACGGCCAGCGCAACAAGGGCGTGCGGCTGCTCTCGCGGCCGGGCAGGTGCGTGGCGCTCCAGCTCCGTCCCGGCAAGGGCGGCTATCCGAGCGTTCCGACCGTGGACATGCGGCCGGTCCCCGGTGCGGGCGGCTCGGCGTCCGTGCGCCAGATCGACTTCACCGCGCCGGGTGCGAGCGTCGTCAAGGTCGCGCTGTCGTCGACGTGTCTGCTGGGCATCGCGTACCGCTCGGTGAGCGGCGCGCGATCGATCCAGCTCAATCCGATCGTCCCGCCGAACGTCCTCCAGCAGACGATCCCGCTGAGTGCGTCGGCGACCGACGCCGACCTGCGATCGCTCACGCTCAAGGGCGACGACGTCAGCTGGACCGACGCGGGCGCGAAGCAGAGCCGCAGGTACAGCGGGCCGCCGCCGCGGTAGGCCTCAGGGGGCGGCCCGAGCGCGGGCGGCCTGGCGGACCAGGTGGTCGCGCTCGGCGACGTTCGTGGCGCGCCGGGCGGCCTCGGCGTAGGCCGTGGCGGCGGCGGGCAGGTCGCCGCCCAGCTCGTGCAGGTGGCCGCGGACGGCATGCCACCGGTGGCGGTCGCCGAGCACCTCGCGCAGCCGGTCGGTCTCGCGCAGCCCGGCGGCGGGACCGAGGACGTGGCCGACCGCGACCGCGCGGCCGAGCACGGCGGCGGGGTCCTGGCGCACCGGGTCGTCGGTGAGGGCGACGAGGTCGTCGTACCAGGCGAGGATCTGCGGCCAGTCGGTCTCCTCGGCGCTGGCCGCGTCGTCGTGCAGGGCGGCGATGGCGGCCTCGATCTGGTAGCGCCCGGGACGCTGGAGCGGCCAGCGCCGACTGCAGGACGCGCACGCCCTCGGCGATCTCGCGGGTGTCCCACAGGCCGCGGTCCTGCCGGTCGAGCGTGACGATCCGGCCCTCGGCGTCGAATCGCGCCGGCAGGCGGGCGTGGTTCAGGAGCATCAGCGCGAGCAGCCCGCGCGCCTCCGGTTCGTCGGTGGCGAGGGTGAGCTGGCGGGCGAGCCGGATCGCCTCGCGCGGCCAGGTCGACCCGGCCCGCCGTGGCCCGGCCGTGTAGACGAGGTAGAGCACGCGCAGCACGACGGCGAGGTCGCCGGGCTGGTCCAGGCGGCGTCCGCGCAGGGTCCGCTTGGCGCGGCTGATCCGCTGCGCCATCGTCGCCTCCGGCACGTAGAAGGCGTCGGCGATCTCGCGGGTGGTGAGGCCGCCGACGGCGCGCAGGGTCAGCGCCACCTGGGAGGCGGGCGCGAGGTCGGGGTGGCAGCAGCAGAAGAGCAGGAAGAGGGTGTCGTCGCCCTCCTCGACGGCGGGGGCCGGCGGCGGCTCGGCGTGCGTCGCCTCCTCGCGGCGGTGACGGGCGGCCTCGCTGCGGCGGGCGTCGACGAGCCGCCGGGTCGCGACCGTCGTCAGCCACGCGCGCGGGTCGCGCGGCGGGTGCTCGGGCCACACGCGCAGCGCCTCGAGCAGCGCCTCCTGCAGCGCGTCCTCGGCGGCGTCGAAGTCCTCGCCGCGCCGGACCAGGCCCGCGAGCACCCGCGGGACGAGGGCGCGCAGGGCGCCCTCGTCCAGCGCGGCGTGGCGGCTCGCCGGTCACGCCGGTCAGTCCTCCGAGGGCGCCCCGGACATGACCTCCCGGACGTCGATCCACTCGTAGAGCGGCTCGCCGCCCGGGCCGGGCTCGGACGAGACGTACGCCGCGACCTCGAGCGCACGCTCGTGCGAGTCGACGTCGATCATGTACCAGCCCGCGACGAGGTCGCTGGTCTCCGGGAGCGGGCCGTCGGTGGTGACCGGCGCCGCGTCCGGGCCGCCGTAGCGCACCCAGGTGCGCGTCGGCGTGAGCGCCTGCGCGTCGACGTACTCGCCGTTCTCCTCGAGCAGCTCGCTGACGTGCCGCTGGAAGGCCATGTGCGCCTCCACGTCCTCGGGGGCCCACTGGTCCATCGGGGGGAACGGGATGGTGCGGCTCCGGGCCGCCGCGGTAGTGCTTGAGGAGCAGGTACTTCGGCATCGTGAGTCTCCTGGTGTCGTGGGCCGCGCCTGTCGTGGCCCTTCACCTGGTGAGCGGAGCCGGCCGGCGCTTCTCGACATGGAATCAGTCAGCGAGCCCGACGGATCAGGTCGCGGCCACCGCCTTTCGCTGCGCCACAGCCGGGACCTGCGACCAGATCCCGAGCTCACGCGGCGACCCACGCCGTCAGCTCAGATGATCTCGCCGCTCTCGGGCTCGAGCGGGAGGCCCGCCGTCACCCAATCGCCCATACCGCCCGCGACGCTGGCGACGTCGGCGAGGCCGGCCGCCTGTGCGGCCGCGGCCGCCTGCCCGGAGCGGTTGCCCGACCGGCAGATGAAGATCAGCTCACCGTCGCCGCGCCGCTCGTCGAGCTCCGCCAGCTTCGCATCCGTGAGGTCCCGGAGCGGCACGTGGACCGCGTCGGGCGCGTGCCCGGCATCCCACTCGTCGTCCTCCCGGACGTCCACGAGCAGAGCGCCTGCGTCGGCCTTCGCTGCGGCGTCCTGCACGCTGATCTCCGTAAACGCCGGAGCGGTGGCCGTGGCCGCCGAGGTCCCGCCCCCGCCGTCGTCGCCACCGCAAGCGGGAAGGACCAGAACGGCGAGCAGCGCGAGCAGCGCGAGAGGGAGACGCGTGCGGCGAAGGCTACCCACTCGCCTTTCGCTCGCCGCAGCCGCGCAGGCAGCGGCGGTCAAGACGCCACCTGTCGGCGCGGCCGGGGCTGGACCTGCCGGTCTGCTCCGCGGCTGGTGGACATCGCTGACATCTGGTTGGATTGCGCTCATGTGCCGCCTCGCCCTCGCCCTCGTCGTCGCGTTCGCCTCCGTCAGCTTCTTGCCGTCTGCCTCGGCGGAAACGGGTCAGGCCACCGGAGCCGCGACCAAGTGCAAGTCGACGAACAAGAAGAAGTGCAAGAAGAAGACGACGAGGAAGAAGACGAGCACGACGCTCAAGGACGGCGACTACACCTACAAGCAGGCCGCTGCGGGGTCGGCGCCGGTCAACACGCTGACGATCAGCGGGAAGGGCACGAAGATCCGCATCCGTGAGCTGTTCTTCAGCTCGGGCGAGAGCACGAGCGGCATGGCGTGCGCAGCGACCATGGTCGACTTCGGCACCTTGCGCCTGAGGCGGGAGGGCGACTACATGCGGTGGGGCAGCGACGGGAGCAAGGCCACGGTGCCGCCGATCCAGACGGAGGGCGCCGGGGGCGGCACCGGCACCACGAGCGGGCACATCAACGTCAGGACACTCGACGTCTACGTCGCGACCAACGTCGTGATGAAGAACCGCAACCTCCGCAGCGGGTGCCTCGAAGGCCACACGTACGAAAAGCCGCAGAAGCTCAAGCGCAAGTAGCTGACCTGAGGAGGGGTACGCGCCCGAGAGGATTCGAACCTCTGACCTTCGGTTCCGTAGACCGACGCTCTATCCAGCTGAGCTACGGGCGCAGCGAGTAGGCAGTGTAGCCCGGCCCGAGCGGGATACGCTTGGTGCATGAGTGACGACTGGCGGGTCCATGCCGAGCTCGAGGACGAGATCGGCGCGGGCCATCTTCTGAAGGGGATGCACGAGCGCGAGATCGCGCACGAGGTCCAGGATCACCTGGACGGGCGGCTGCCCGTCTCGGCCGACGGGCACGGACGTGTTCGTCTACACGGCCGACCGCGCCCAGGCCGAGCGCGCCGCCGCCGCGGTCGCCGAGGTCCTGACGGCGCACGACCTGCACGGCGTCGTGACGATCGCGCAGTGGCATCCCGTCGAGGAGGCCTGGAAGGACCCGGACGAGCCGCTGCCGCTCACCCCCGAGCAGGAGGCCGCCGAGCACGCGGCACTCGAGCAGCGCGAGGCGCGCGAGTCCGCCGAGCGCGGCGCGCAGTGGGAGGTGCGGATCGACCTGGAGACGCATGACCAGGCGCTCGCCGTCGCCGATCGCCTGGAGTCGGAGGGCCTCGCGCCGCTGCGCCGCTGGAAGCACGTCTTCATCTCGGTCGCCACCGAGGACGACGCCAACGAGCTCGCCGCACGGCTGAAGACGCGAGGACCTCGGCGCCGAGAACATCATCGTCGAGGGCACGGCCGCCGACGCCTGGCGCGCCACGCACCCGTACGCGGTGCTCGGCGGGCTCGCGAACTGAACGTCGCCGTCAGGCGCCGGCGACGACGGAGACCTGGAGGTTGATGCTCACCGTCGCCGGGAGCGGCACCTCGAAGCCGTTGCACGGCTGCGTCGTCGAGCCGGGGGACAGGCAGCCGAACAGGTCGATGTCGACCGGGTTCATCTTCAGCGGGACCTGCGCGAGACCCTGCGCGCCGACGGCCCCGGTCAGGCGGACCGTCTCGTTCGCCGAGGAGTAGCCGGTGGAGACGTAGGGCTTCGAGCAGCCGTCGTCCCCGTTGCGCAGCTCCAGCGGCAGGTCGAGCACCATGTACGTGAGGGCGTTCACCGTGCCGTTCTGCCCCAGGGTCAGGGTGCTCTGGCGCCCCTCGTTGAGCTTGAGGCGGGCGGGATCGGCGGTGCGGATCGAGTCCGACGGCTGGCCGCCGCACACGGTGTCCGTGAACATCGTCGTGCGGCCGAGGTCCAGCCGGCCCGACGTGAGGATCACCTGGTTGTCGGCGTTGTCGAGGAGCTTGCCCGGGACGTAGCCCTTCAGCTGCCCGGTCAGCGGCGCCTCGCGCTTGAAGGCCGAGAAGTCGAACGTCAGCGAGCTCTTGTCGAGGACGCTCACCGTGACCGGGGTGCCGAGGTTCTCGATCGAGGGCAGCGATGAGCACGGGCCGAGCAGCCAGACACGGCGCAGGCGCTTGACCTTCACGAGCCGGCCGCGGCTCGGCTCACGAACCCACATGCGGCGGGTGCGGAAGACGGGCTGGAGCGTCTTGCCCTTCTTGCGCAGCTGCACGCACTGCGTGATGCACGCGGTCTTGACCTGCGCCCTGGCGAGGATGATCTTGCGGCGGAACTTGCCGCGGTTCTTCCCCTTCTTGATGCGCACGTAGCGGTAGCGGTACACCGACTGCTTGAGCGGGACGAGCTTGCCCTTCTTCAGGATCTGCGCGATGCAGACGCCCGACGGGTCGCCCTTCTTGAGGGCCGGGGCAGCGGTCGGGAGCGCCGCCTGCGCGGTGGCGGGCACCACGGCGAGCGCCGCCGCGCAGCACAGGGCCGCGAGCGCGCGCAGCGCGCCCCTGGGGCGCGCGAAGGTGGCCGTCCGTAGCGACATCCGCATGCTGGAACACATCCTGACGCCCGAAAGGAGCGGATGTCGCACAACCGGCCTCCTGAAACCGGAAAACAGCGGAGAGGGCGGGATTCGAACCCGCGAACGGGGTTCAACCCCGTTACTCGCTTAGCAGGCGAGTGCCTTCAGCCACTCGGCCACCTCTCCGGGCAAGGGGAGGCAGTGTAGCCCGGCGCGGCGCCGCGACGCTCGCCTGTGATCGCGCGACCGTTCAGGATGAGCGGCCATGACGACCACGTACGCGACGACGCCCGCCGCCGACGGCTTCCACATGCCGGCCGAATGGGCCGAGCACGAGGGCTGCTGGATGATCTGGCCCGAGCGGCCGGACTCCTGGCGGATGGGCGCCAAGCCGGCGCAGGCCGAGTTCGCCGCCGTCGCCACGGCGATCGCGGGCGGCGGCGACCCGGTCACGATGGCCGTCTCCCAGCGGCAGTTCGACAACGCGCGCGGGGTGCTGCCGCCCGAGGTCCGCGTGATCGAGATGACGACCGACGACGCGTGGATGCGCGACGTCGGTCCGACGTTCGTGGTCGACGGGTCCGGCGGCCGGCGTGGCGTGGACTGGGCCTTCAACGCGTGGGGCGGGACCGAGGGCGGCATCTACTGGCCGTGGAAGAACGACGACGAGGTCGCGCGCAAGGTGCTGGAGATCGAGCGCGCCGGGCGCTACCGCGCGCCGCTGATCCTCGAGGGCGGATCGATCCACGTCGACGGGGAGGGCACGGTCATCACGACCGAGGAGTGCCTCCTCAACCCCAACCGCAACCCGTCGCTCACGCGCGAGCGCATCGAGTCGCACCTCTGCGCGTACCTCGGCGCGGAGAAGGTGCTGTGGCTGGGCGCGGGCACGTTCAACGACGAGACCGACGGCCACGTCGACAACATCTGCTGCTTCGTGCGTCCCGGCGTCGTCGCGCTGCACTGGACCGACGACGAGTCCGATCCCCAGCACGCGATCTCCGCTGACGCGCTCGCGCGCCTGGAGCAGATGACCGACGCGCGCGGGCGCTCGCTCGAGGTGCACCGGCTGCCGATGCCCGGGCCGCTGGCGATGACGCAGGAGGAGGCCGACGGCATCGACGGGATCGCCGGCGCGAAGACGCGCCTGGCGGGCGACCGGCTCGCGGGGTCCTACGTCAACTACTACATCGCCAACACGCGGATCGTCATGCCGCTGCTCGACGAGCGCACCGACGCCCAGGCGCTCGCGATCCTCACCGCGCTCTACCCGGAGCGGGACGTCGTCGGCGTCCCCACGCGCGAGGTGCTGCTGGGCGGCGGGAACATCCACTGCATCACGCAGCAGGTGCCGCGCGCCTGAGGCGCGTCAGTTCGAGGACAGGACCAGCTGGTCGAGCTTGCGCCGCGGCTCGCGGATCTCCTCGGAGTCCGCCGCCAGTTTGATCGTCGCGGCCTTCGCCGCCTTGGCGTCGTGTGCCGCCGCCGCGCCGCTGATCGCATCGAGATCGTTCGCCGCCCTGCGGACGCCCGCGACGAGCAGCGTGCGGGTCGTCGTGATCGCCGCGTCGTCGGGCGCCTGCGCCTTCTCGAGGTCATCGGCCACGACGTTCGCGCGGTCGGCGAGGTCCGCGAACTGCTCCTGCAGCTCGAGGTCCGACTTCTCCTTGGCGCCGGTCACCGCGCTGCCGACCTCCGAGCCGAGCCCGCGGATCGCGGCGCTGATCGGCGCGTAGTCCTGGCGGAAGTCGGCGGTCGTCGTCTCGTCGTCTCCGCCACCGCAGGCGGCGAGGGCGCAGCCGGCGAGCAGCGCGGTCAGCAGACCGATGATGGGACGTGACATGCGGCGGGACGCTATCGGGGCGTCCCCCGGAATCAGGTTTCCGTCTTGATTCCGAGCGCCTTGTTCAGCGTCCGGCGGGCCTTGCCGAGCGCCGGGGCATCCCGGGTGAGCTTGGCCGCGCCCTCGGCCGCGCCCTTCAGGTCGTTCTCCTTGGCGCCGCTGGAGACGGCGTCGAGGTCGTCGGCGATGGTCCGCATCGCCTTCACCATCGCGGGCTGCTGCGTCTCGACGACCGGGTCGTCCGCGGGCGTGAGGTCGTCGAGCTTGCCGGCCTCGGAGTTCATCCGGTCGGCGAGGTCGCCGAACGTCTTCTCGAGCTGCTTGTTCGACTTGCCGGACGCGTTCTCGATGGCGTTGCCGACATCAGTGGCGAGGACGCCGACCGCGTCGTTGATCGGCGTGTAGTCCTGCTTGTACTCGGCCTTCGTGGGAGGCGAGGAGTCGTCGCTTCCGCCGCACGCGGCGAGCGCGAATGCGGCGACGACGGCGATGAGCAGGACGGAGATCGCGCGGCGCATCGCGTAGAAGCTAGCGGGACTTGCGCCAGAATGGACGGCGGAGGGATGGCAGAGCGGTTGAATGCACCGGCCTTGAAAGCCGGAGACGGGGCAACTCGTCCGCGGGTTCGAATCCCGCTCCCTCCGCTTTCCGGACTCAGCTGGACGGCGCGGCCGCAAGCGACGCGGGCGCGCCGTAGGGCGTGAGCGCCTCGGGCAGCACGACGGTCCCGTCGTCGCGCTGACCGTTCTCGAGCAGGGCGATCATCGTGCGGCCGACCGCGACCGCGGTGCCGTTGAGCGTGTGCAGCGTCTCGGGCTTCCCGCCGCCGGGCGGCCGCCAGCGGATCTCCAGGCGGCGCGCCTGGTAGTCCGTCGTGTTCGACGTGGACGTCAGCTCGCGGAACTTCTCCTGGCTGGGGATCCACGCCTCGCAGTCGAACTTGCGCGCCGCCGAGTTGCCCAGGTCGCCGATCGCGATGTCGACGACGCGGTAGGACAGGCCGAGCGTCTGGAGGATCTCCTCCTCGATCGCGAGCAGCCGCTCGTGCTCCTCCTTCGAGGCCGACGGCTCGACGAAGCTGAACATCTCGACCTTGTCGAACTGGTGGACGCGGAAGATGCCGCGCGTGTCGCGGCCCGCGGCGCCGGCCTCACGGCGGAAGCACGGGGAGAAGCCGGCGTAGCGCAGCGGCAGGTCGCCGGCCTCGATGATCTCGCCGGCGTGCAGGGAGGCGAGCGCCACCTCGCTCGTGCCGACGAGGTAGAGCTCGTCCTCGGGGAGCGCGTAGATCTGCTGCTCGGTGTCCGGGAGGAAGCCCGTCCCGTAGAGCGCCTCCTCGCGGACGAGCACCGGCGGGATCACCGGCTCGAAGCCGTGGCCGCGCAGCAGCTCGAGCGTCCAGCGCACGAGCGCCAGCTCGAGGAAGACGAGGTCGCCGCGCAGATAGGCGAAGCGCGAGCCCGACAGGCGGGCCGCGTGCTCCATGTCGATCATCGGCCCGGCGAGCTCCAGGTGGTCGCGCGGTGCGGTCAGCTCCGGCGCCGTCCCGACCTCGCGCACGACCGTGTCGGCGTCCGGCGAGCCCGGATCCGGGAGGTTCGGCAGCCGCGCGAGCACGTCCTGCAGCTCGGCGTCCACCGTCGACAGCTCCTCGGCGAGGCCCTTCGCGCGCCCGGCGACCTCACGCATGCGCGCGATCGCGTCGTCGGCGCCCGATCCCTCGCGCTTGGCAGCGGCGATCGCGTCGTTGGCGGCGTTCTGCTCGCCGCGGAGCGCCTCGAGGTCGGGCAGGATCGCGCGGCGGCGCTCGTCGAGCGCGAGCACGCGGTCCAGACCGCCGTCCTCACCACGCCGCGCGAGTGCCGCGCGGACGGTGTCCGGGTCGCCGCGGAGCAGCTTCAGGTCGAGCACGCCGCCGCTCCGCGGAGCGTCAGCCGCCGGCCTGCGCGGGGAGGGCGGGGCACGTCACGGCCGGGCCGCTCGGCGACGGCGGGTCCGTGGCCTGCTTGCCGGAGTACTCGGCGATGAAGGCGGCGACATCGCGGGCCTGCGTGCCGACGACGATGTTGCCGGGCATGATCGCGCCGGACGCGCCGCCGTTGCGGATCGCGTACAGCGAGTCCTCGTAACAGACCTTGCGCTTGTTGAAGTTCGGCCCGTCGACGCGCTCGCGGTCGCTCACCTTGGCTGCGGAGCCCTGCGCACCTGCGACATCCATCGTGTGGCAGCCCGAGCAGCGCTCGGCGAACAGCGTGGCGCCGTTCTGGATCGACGCGGAGGAGTCGGGGACGTCCACACCCTCGGACCCGCAGGCGGACAGCACGCCGGCGGCCGCGAGCGACAGGAGCGTGAGCAGAAGAAGACGGCGCAGCTTCATGACGGTGGCGGATCATACGAGAGGGCGTGGCGGGGCGCTGTGTGGCGCGCCGCGGGGTGAGTGGCGCGGCGCCCATCCGGCGTTCCGTGCGGGAAATGATCAGTGACTGGTCGAAACTCGCCGGGAGTGCTGGCGGGCCGGCTGCGCGGGCGTTGAGAACCAACGGACCGGCTCTGCCGGTCCGGCCCTGCCAGGGGGCCGTGGCACCGGCCCTGCCGGGGGGCCGTACGTAAGCGCCCGGCGCCGGCCGGTTGCCGCCGTGTCAGAGCGATCGCGGGGTTGTCACCAGGAGCGATCGTCGTGTGCCGACGCCGGGCTGCCGCGATCGGGTTTCGCGGTCTGCGGCGTGCCTCCTTCCGGTGTGATGAGTCCGGGCGGTAGCTTCCGGGGGGCATGGCGGCCGACCAGCAGCGATTCCGCGAGGTCATGGGGCACTTCACGACCGGCGTCGCGGTCGTCGCGTGCGCCGGCTCCGACGGCCCGTCCGGCCTGACGACGAGCGCCGTCGCGTCGGTCTCGCTCGACCCGCCGCTGCTGCTCGTCTGCTTCGACAACGCCTCGCGGACGCTCGACGCCGTGCGCGGCGCCGGGCGCTTCTCCGTGAACGTGCTGCGCGAGGGCCAGGAGGACCTGGCGATGCTGTTCGCCAGCAAGGCGCAGATGGCCGAGAAGTTCGCGGCCGTCGAGCACGGGGAGGAGGACGGCGTGCCGGTCCTGCGCGACGTCCTGGCATGGCTCGTCTGCGACGTGCACGAGATGCTCCCCGGCGGCGACCACACGATCGGGATCGCGGAGATCCGCGCGCTCGACGCCGACCCCGACGGCGGCCGCCCGCTGCTGCATCACAGGGGTTCTTTCGCCGGGCTGCATTACGGCGCCTAAGTTGTCATCAACACCCGCACCGCCAGGAACGCCACCACCAGGGCGGCCAGTGCGACGATCGCGATCTCGCGCGCGAGGATGGCGTCGACGATCTCGGCCTGCTCGTCGTCCGGAAGCGCGCCGACGGCCTGGGCGTCCGGCAGTCCACGGTGGTCGAGCACGGTCTGCGCCGCGGCGATGCGCAGCTGCTCGGCGATGATCGACACGGCCATCGGCAGGAGCATGTAGAGCCAGAAGAGCCCGTCCGGCGGATCGAAGCCCGTGACGAGCGCGATCGCGGCCACGGCGGCGAGGACGGTCGTCGAGAGCTGGGCCGCGCGCCAGATCCACCACAGCGCCGCGGGCGACTCGGCGCGCCACCACGCCCAGGCCCCGGCGAGGGCCGCCGCCACGTTCAGCGCGGCGACGAGGACGGCCGTGATCTCTGCTGTCTGCGCCATTTCGAGCCCTTTGTCACAAGCCCGCATCGGGCGTTTGCCAGTGCTTGGTAGCTGATACAAACCATTGCGTGCTGAGCACCTACGCCCCGGCGATCGTCTTCGTGCTGCTCGGAACGGTGATCGGCGTCGCGTTCTCGTGGCTCAACTACGTGCTCGGCCCCAAGCGCGCGATCGATCACAAGCTCGATCCCTACGAGTCGGGCATGCCGTCGGAGATCCGGCAGGGATTCCGGTTCGGCATCAGCTTCTACCTCGTCGCGATGCTCTTCCTGCTGTTCGACATCGAGGTCCTGTTCCTCTATCCGATCGCGGTGCAGCTGCGCGCGTTCGGCACGTTCGCGCTGGTCGAGACCATCGTGTTCATCGCGCTGCTGATGGTCGCGTTCGTCTACGTCTGGCGCAGGGGAGCACTCACATGGAAGTAGTCCGCCAGTCCGTGCCCGCGGACTTCCGCGCGCGCCAGCTCAAGGCCCGCGACATGCTCCGCGGCGACCTCGAGGGCCAGGACCTCGACAAGTACGTCGAGGAGCGCGTCCTCACCACGACGCTCGACAAGGCCGTCGACTGGGCGCGCGGGAACTCGATGTTCCCGCTGACGTTCGGCCTCGCGTGCTGCGCGATCGAGATGATGTCGATCGTCGGCGCGCGGCTCGACATCGCCCGCTTCGGCTTCGAGGCCTTCCGCGCCTCGCCGCGCCAGGCCGACCTGCTCATCCTCTCCGGGCGCGTGAGCATCAAGATGGCGCCCGTCGTCCGGCGCATCTACGACCAGATGCTCGAGCCGAAGTACGCGATCGCGATGGGCGCCTGCTCGTCGTCGATGGGCGTCTTCAACAACTACGCGATCGTGCCGGCCGACAAGTTCATGCCGGTCGACGTCCACGTCCCGGGCTGCCCGCCGCGCCCCGAGGCGCTGATGCACGGGATCATCCAGCTGCGGTCGATGGTCCAGCAGGACCCGAGCCTCGGCTGGCGCGAGCGCTACGGCGGCGAGGGCACCGAGGAGGTCGTCCCCGGCGCGAACCGCACGTCCACCGGCGTGAACGTGTTCGGCGGCGGCGGCACGGAGGACTCCGGTGCCTGACGCCACCGGCCTGGAGCTCATCGCACGGGATCTGCGCGAACGGCACGACACCGGCGTCCTGGACACCGTCTTCTTCCGCGGGCAGGCGACGCTCGTCGTCGCGCCCGACGTGATCGTCGAGACGCTCGAGGCGCTGCGCGAGCGCGGCTACCGGTTCCTCGCGAGCGTCCACGGCGCCGACGAGTACCCGGACGAGCCGCGGCTGGCGGTGCACTACCAGCTGCTCGACATGGAGGCGCTCGATCGCATCGGCGTGAAGGTGCGCGTGTCGACGAGCGACCCGCAGGTCCCGTCCGTGACGCCGCACTGGCCGACCGCCGACCATCAGGAGCGCGAGGTCTACGACATGTTCGGCGTGGTCTTCGAGGGCCATCACGACCTGCGCCGCATCCTCATGCCCGAGGACTACGAGGGTCACCCGCAGCGCCGCGACTTCCCCATCGGCGGCGAGCCGATCCTCTTCACGCACAACGAGACCTCGGGCGCTCGGTGGTTCGCGTGACGACGGGGGAGGAGCGCGGCCTCTCCGACTACCGCCGCATGGAGGAGAGCATCACGCTCGCCGAGGAGCCCGTCGTCGAGGGCGGGCGCGAGCTGCTGTCGCTCAACATCGGCCCGCACCATCCGGCCACGCACGGCGTGCTGCGGCTGCTCGTCACGCTCGACGGCGAGATCCTGCGCGACGTCAAGCCGATCATCGGCTACGTCCACACCGGGATCGAGAAGACCGCCGAGCAGAAGAGCTACTGGAAGGCCATCCCCGTCGTCGAGCGGATGGACTACCTCTCCTACTACTTCAACGCGTACGCGTTCTGCGGCGCGGTCGAGACGCTGCTGGAGATCGACGTCCCCAAGCGCGCGCAGTACCTGCGCGTCATCCACATGGAGCTCAACCGGATCATGAGCCACCTCGTGTGGCTCGGGACGAGCGCGCTGGACCTCGGCGCGATCTCGGTCTGGTGGTACTGCTTCCGCGAGCGCGAGCAGCTCCTGGACCTGTTCGAGATGTCCTCCGGCCAGCGCATGCACACGCGCTACTTCCAGGTCGGCGGCGTCATGGAGGACATCCCCGCCGGCTGGATCCGAGATGGTCCGCCGGTTCACGAGCGTCATGCCGGATCGCGCCGACGTCTACGGCGACCTCCTGAACAAGAACGAGATCTTCGTGCAGCGCCTGCGCGGCGTCTGCCCGCTGCCCGAGCAGCAGCTGCTGGACCTCGGCGTGACCGGCCCGCTGCTGCGCGCGACCGGCAACCCGTGGGACCTGCGCAAGGCGATGCCGTACTGCTCGTACGAGGACTTCGACTTCAAGATCCCGGTCGGCACGCAGGGCGACAACTACGACCGCTACGCGGTGCGCCTCGCCGAGATCAAGGAGTCCTGCACGATCATCGACCAGGCGCTCGACGGCCTGCCCGAGGGGCCCTTCATCACCGAGGACCGCAAGGTCGCGCTGCCGCCGCGCCACGAGCTGGCGACGTCGATGGAGGCGCTGATCCACCACTTCAAGCTCGTGACCGAGGGCTTCCGCGTCCCGCCGGGCGAGGTCTACTTCCCGATCGAGGCGCCGCGCGGCGAGCTCGGCTGCTTCGTCCGCGCCGACGGCTCCTCGAAGCCCGCGCGCGTGCACATGCGCGACCCGAGCTTCGTGAACCTGCAGGCGACGGCACCGATGGTCGAGGGCCACCTGATCGCGGACATGATCGCGACGCTCGCGATGCTCGACCCGGTGCTGGGAGGCGTGGACCGATGAGGATCGACCCCAGCTCCGTCGCCCGCTTCGCCGGCGGCTCGCGCATCCCCGGGTGGGACGACGCGGCCGACCTCACGAAGGACCCGTCCGTCGTCCCCGATCCGGCGACCACCGAGGTCCCCGCGGACCTGCGCGCCGAGATCGAGGCGGAGATGGCGAAGTACCCGGAGACGAAGGCGGCGACGATCGCGGCGCTGAAGGCCGTGCAGCGCCGCTACGGCTGGTGCACGCCCGAGGGTGTCGAGCAGGCGGCCTGCGTTCTGCGCCAGACCCCCGCCGATCTCGTCGGGGTCGGCTCGTTCTACGACATGTTCCACATGCGTCCCGCGGGCCGCACGGACGTCTACGTCTGCACGAACATCTCCTGCTCGCTCTGCGGAGCGCAGGAGCTGTACGCCGCGTTCGCCGAGCACGCCGGCGAGGACCCGGACGTGAACATCCGCTCGTTCGAGTGCCTCGGCGCGTGCGACATCGCGCCGATGGCCTCGGTCAACGGCACGTACGTCGGGCCGCTCACGACCGACGACGTGCCGGAGCTGCTCGGCCAGATCCGCCGCGGCGAGGAGCCGCTTCCCGAGAAGCAGATCGCGCGCCGCGCGAGCGTCGACCCCAACGCACGCGGAGACGCCTCGTGACCGACATCCTGCTCTTCAAGGACATCGACGCGCCCGGCCTCGCGACGATCGACGTCTACGAGCGCCGCGGCGGCTACGCCTCGCTGCGCTCGGCGCTCGGCACGCAGCCCGAGGAGCTCATCGAGACCTTCAAGGGCGCGGGCCTGCGCGGCCGCGGCGGCGCCGGGTTCAACATGGGCGTCAAGGCGTCGTTCCTGCCCAAGGGCGACATGCAGAAGTACGTCGTCTGCAACGCGGACGAGTCCGAGCCGGGCACGTTCAAGGACCGCGAGCTGATGCAGAAGAACCCGCATCAGCTCGTCGAGGGCCTGATCATCGCCGCGTACGCCGTCGGGCGCGACCAAGAGCTTCATCTACATCCGCGGCGAGTACGAGCTGCAGGCCGACGTCCTCGACGCGGCGATCGCCGAGGCCTACGCGAAGGGCTACCTCGGCGAGGACATCCTCGGCTCGGGGTTCAGCCTGTCGCTGCACGTCTCGCGCGGCGCGGGCGCGTACATCTGCGGCGAGGAGACCGGGCTGCTCGACTCGCTGGAGGGCAAGCGCGGCAACCCGCGCCTGAAGCCGCCGTTCCCGGCGAACGCCGGCCTGTTCCAGGGCCCGACGCTCATCAACAACGTCGAGACGCTCTCGACGATCCCGCACATCGTCGAGATGGGCGCCGAGGCGTACGCGCGGATCGGCGTCGAGAACTCGGCGGGCACGAAGCTCATCTCGATCAGCGGGCAACGTCCAGCGTCCCGGCAACTACGAGATCGAGCTCGGCATGTCGAGCCGGGACATCGTCTACGGCCTCGCGGGCGGCCCGCCCGAGGGGCGCGAGGTGAAGTTCTGGTTCCCCGGCGGCTCCTCCTCGCCGGTCCTGACCGCCGACGACCTGGACCTCAGCTACGACTTCGACACGCTCGCCAAGGCCGGCTCGATGCTCGGCTCCGGCGCGATCATCATCGTCGACGACTCGAACTCCGTCGTCGACGTCGCGCTCTGGACGGCGAAGTTCTACGCGCACGAGTCGTGCGGCAAGTGCACGCCGTGCCGCGAGGGCACGACCTGGACGCACACGATGCTCAGCCGCATCAAGGACGGCAGCGCGACCCCGATGGACCTCGACATCATGGCCTCCGTCCAGGAGCACATCATCGGCAACTGCCTGTGCGTGCTCGGCGACGCGATGGCGATGCCGATCGGCTCGATGATCAAGAAGTTCCGCCCCGAGTTCGAGCAGTACATCGAGGACGCGCGCGGGCGCCGGGAGCAGGAGCTGCTCGCGGGGGTGTCCGCCTAGTGCCGCGCCCCGTCCAGGAGATGGTGACCTTCACGCTCGACGGGCGCGAGGTGACGGCTCCCCAGAACGCGATGCTCGTCGACGCCGCGCTGCAGTACGGCGAGACCGAGATCCCGGTCTTCTGTTACGAGCCGAAGATCGGCCCGCCGGTCGGCGCGTGCCGCATGTGCCTCGTCGAGATCGAGGGCGTGCCGAAGCTCCAGGCCGGCTGCGCGACCCCGGTCAAGGACGGCATGGTCGTGCACACGAACACGCCGCGGGTGCAGGAGGCGCAGGAGGCGGTCCTCGAGTTCCTGCTCATCAACCACCCGCTCGACTGCCCGGTCTGCGACAAGGGCGGCGAGTGCCCGCTGCAGGACAAGTCGTTCGGCTGGGGCGGCGGCATCTCGCGCTTCGTCGAGCCCAAGCGCCACTTCGAGAAGCCGCTCGCGCTGAGCCCGCTGATCGCGATCGACCGCGAGCGCTGCATCCTCTGCTACCGCTGCGTGCGCTTCAGCCAGGAGGTCAGCGAGGACGTCCAGCTCGTGCTGCACGACCGCGGCGCGCACACGTTCGTCGGCACGTTCGACGGGCATCCCGTACGTCGCGCCGTTCAGCGGCAACATCATCGAGCTGTGCCCCGTCGGCGCGCTCACCTCGCGGCCCTACCGCTTCCGCGCGCGGCCCGTGGGACATCGAGCAGTCGGGCTCGGTCTGCACGCTCTGCCCGGCGCAGTGCAACGTGAGCTTCACCGTCCGCGACGAGCGCGTCCTGCGCGTGCTGCAGCGCGACCACGACGAGGTCGACGACGGCTGGCTCTGCGACAAGGGCCGCTTCGCCTACCAGGCGATCCACGTCGACGAGCGCATCACCGAGCCGCTGCTGCGCGACGGCGGCGAGCTGCGCCCGGTCACCTGGGACGTCGCGCTCGACGCGGCGGCCGCGGCGCTCGGCCGGTCGGGTGCGCGCACCGCGGCGCTCGCCGGCGGCGAGACGACGAACGAGGAGGGCTTCCTCCTGCAGACGCTCGCTGCGCGACGTGCTCGGCTCGGCCGACCTCGACTCGCGCGCCGGCAGCACGCTCGACCGCGAGACGCAGATCGCGCTCGCCGCGCCCGAGCTCCAGGCGACGGTTCCCGACCTGCAGTACGCGCACGCCGTCCTCGTCGTCGGCACCGACCCGATCGACGACGCGCCGATCCTCGACCTGCGGATCCGCAAGGGCGTGCGCCACCACGGCGTGCGGCTCTTCACCGCGAGCGCGCGCCCGACCGCGCTCGACCCGCGCGCGGAGGCGACGAGCCTCATGGCGCCCGGGCACCGGCGAGGCCTGGCTGGGCGCGCTCGACGCCGCGCTCGCCGGCCGCCCCGACGCGGACGTCGACGCGCTCGCGAGCGCCGCGGCCGCCGACGGCGCCGCCGTCCGCGCGATCGCCGCCGGGCTGCGCGACGCCGGCGAGGACGTCGTGATCCTCTGGGGCGAGCGGGTCACCGCCGGGCCCGCGCGGCGCCCACGCGGCGCGCGCGCTGCTGAACGTCGCCCAGCGCCTCGGCCTCGCCGGCCGCGACGGCGCCGGCCTGCTGCAGATCCCCACCGGCGCCAACGGCCGCGGGCTGCGCGAGGCCGGGGTGCTCCCGGACACGGCGCCGGGCCTCGCCGCCGCGCCGCGCGACCGGCCGCGCCGCCGCGCGAGATCGCCGCCGCCGCCGCCGCCGGCGAGATCCCCGCGCTGTACCTCCTGCACACCGACCCGCTCGTCGACCAGCCGGACGCCGCGGCGTGGTCGGCCGCGATGGAGAAGGCGAGCACCGTGATCGCGCACGCCGGCTTCCTCACCGCGGGCCTGCGCGAGCACGCGACCGTCATCTTCCCCGCCGAGTCCTACGCCGAGAAGGAGGGCACCGTCGTCCATCCCGACGGGCGCCTGCAGCGCCTGCGCCGCGCGATCGGCCGCCAGGGGGAGACGCGCGCCGAGTGGCAGGTGCTCGCCGAGCTCGCGCGCCGCCTGGGCCACGACCTCGGCGTGCTGACGTCGAGCATGGTGACCGCGCGGCTGATCGCGGCCGTCCCGTTCTACGCCGGCCTGACGCTCGACGAGATCGGCGCCCGCGGCGTGCGCTGGCCCGCCCGCGAGCAGGCGTCCGCCGCGCCCGCGGCCGCGCTCGGGCCGTTCGACCTCGAGACCGCACCGGCCGCGGCGCCCGCCAACGGCAGCCTGCGCCTGGGGACGTTCCGCTCGATCTGGGCGGCGCCCGAGGTCGGCGCCTCGCCCGCGCTGAAGTTCCTGCACCCGCGCCAGCGCGTCGAGCTCGCGCCGCAGGACGCGGCGCGCCTGGGCGTCAGCGAGGGCGAGCAGCTCGTCGTCGGCTCCGGCGGGGACACCGTCAGCGGCGTCGCGTTCATCCGCGCGAGCGCGCTCGAGGGCACGGTGTCGCTGGAGACGGCGATGCCCGCCGACGGCGCCAACCGGCTCCAGGGCCCGCTGGTCGAGGTGCGCCGCGCATGATCCCGAGCCTGCAGACCTCGCTCGCGGTCGTCGGCTATTCCGAGCCGTGGTGGATCGTGATCCTCAAGTCGCTCGTGATCTTCGCGGTCGGCCTCCAGCTCGTGCCGCTGGTCCTCGTGATGGAGCGCAAGGTCCTCGGCCGGTTCCAGAACCGCTACGGCCCCAACCGCGTCGGCCCGCTCGGCGCGTTCACGCCGCTCGCCGACATCATCAAGCTCCTCACGAAGGAGGGCTTCCGCCCGAGCACCTCGATCGGCTGGCTCTTCACGCTCGCGCCGATCCTCTCGATCGTCGCCGCGGTCGCCGCGCTGGCGCTCGTCCCGTTCGGCAACGTCGTCGACATCGCCGGCACGCCCGTCGGCCTCTACGGGATCGACGTCACCGTCGGCCCGCTGTACGTCTTCGCGCTCGGGGCGATCGCGTTCTACGGCGTGATGCTCGGCGGCTGGTCGTCCGGGTCCAAGTACTCGTTCCTGGGCTCGATGCGCGCCGCGGCGCAGCTCATCTCCTACGAGGTCGCGCAGGGCATGGCGCTCGTCGGCGTGATCATCACGGCGCAGACGATGTCGCTCACGGAGATCGTCGAGGCGCAGCAGGGCATGTGGTACGTGATCCCGCAGTTCGTCGGGTTCCTCATCTTCATGATCGCGAGCTTCGCGGAGACCAACCGCCCGCCGTTCGACCTCGTCGAGGCGGACGCGGAGCTCGTCGGCGGATACATGACGGAGTACGGCGGCGGCCGCTTCGCCCTCTACTTCTTCGCCGAGTACCTGAACATCCTGGTCGTCTCGGCGATCGCGGCCACCTGCTTCCTCGGCGGCTGGCTGCTGCCGTTCGGCATCGATCCGCCGACCTGGGTCGACCCGTTCGTCGTCATCGGCAAGATGCTCGCGTTCACGCTGTTCTTCATCTGGATCCGCGCGACGCTGCCGCGCCTGCGCTACGACCAGCTGATGGCATTCGGCTGGAAGGTCCTGCTCCCCCTGGCCACCCTCAACGTGCTCGTCACGGCGATCGTCGTCGTGGCCTGGAGCTAGACGCGATGCCCTGGAACCCGGAAGCCGATGTCGTCCAGGTCGTGCGCGGCCCGCAGCGCGCGGGCGGCGCCGGCGGCCTGTACCGCGCGTTCGGCGAGACGCTGCGCGGGCTGAAGACGACGTTCGGCCAGCTCACGACGGGCGTCTCCACGGTGTCGTACCCGGAGGAGAAGATCCCCGTGTACCCGCGCTTCCGCGGGCGCCACCGACTCCACAAGTTCGCCGACACCGGCCTGGAGAAGTGCGTCGGCTGCTCGCTGTGCGCCGCCGCGTGCCCGGCCGACTGCATCCGCGTGGTCGCCGCCGAGAACACGCCGGAGCACCGCGTGTCCGCGGGCGAGCGCTACGCCGCCGTCTACGAGATCAACCTGAGTCGCTGCATCTTCTGCGGCTACTGCGAGGTCGCGTGCCCGTTCGACGCGATCACGATGGGCCACGACTTCGAGATGTCCGACTACAACCGCTCGGACCTCATCTTCACCAAGGAGATGCTGCTCGCCGAGCCTCCGGAGCGCACGCCGCTGCGGGCCGAGGGCGAGTAGCCTGCCGCCGCGCCATCCATGGGGTTCTTCTTCTTCCTGTTCGCGATCGTGGCGCTCGCCGGAGCCGTCGGCGTCGTCACGCTCCGCAACCCGTTCTACTGCGCGCTCTCGCTCGTCGTCCACCTGATCGCGCTCGCGCTGCTGTTCCTGCTGCTCGAGGCGCAGTTCGTCGCGTTCGCCCAGATCGTCGTCTACGCCGGCGCGGTGATGGTCCTCTACGTGTTCGTGGTCGCGTACGTCGGCGGCGGTGACAAGCCGGCGCTGCTGTGGCGCGCGAGCGCGCGGCAGCGGGCGCTGGCGATCGCGTTCGGCCTGGCGATCTTCGTCGAGCTCTGCATCGCCGTCCTGGGCACGGGGCTCAAGGCGATCGACTCCTCCGGGCCCGAGGTCACCGTCGAGTACGGCTCGCCCGCGCAGATCGGCGACCTGCTGCTGAACCGCTTCCTGCTGCCGTTCGAGCTCGCCTCGTTCCTGCTGCTCGTCGCGGCCGTCGGCGCCGTCGCGCTCGCCGGTCGCCGCGGCGGCATCCCCGAGGACGAGATCTCGGCGCCGGATCGCACGATCGACCCGGACCACGACCTCGTCTCGATCCCGATGCCCGCCGCGGCCGGGTCGATGGCCGAGGGCGTCGCGGGCTACGGCATCACGAAGCCGCTGCCCGCGCCGAGCGAGGGCGACCGCGAGCTGCGCGACGAGGAGCAGCCGCGCGGGGAGCCGGCGCGATGAACACCTCCTGGTACCTCGTCGTCTCCGCCCTGATGTTCGCGCTCGGCGCCGTCGGCGTGCTCGTGCGCCGCAACCCGCTCGTCGTGCTGCTGTGCCTGGAGCTCATGCTCAACGCCGGCAACCTCGCGCTGCTCGGCTTCGCGCGCATGTGGGCCGACGGCGACGGGCAGATCTTCGCGATCGTCGTGATGGTCGTCGCGGCCTGTGAGGTCGCGATCGGCCTGGGCATCATCGTCGCGCTCTACCGGCGCCGGCTGCCGATCGACGTGGACGAGCTGCGGGAGCTGCACGGATGAGCCTTTCGACCGCCGCCTGGCTCGTCCTCGCCATGCCGCTCGCCGGCACGCTCGTCATCGCCCTCGGCGGCCGCGTCTGGACGCCCAAGGTCGCGGGCTGGATCGGGACCGCCGCGATCGCGCTGGCGTTCGTGTTCGCGGTCATCACGTTCTTCAAGCTGCAGGACCTGCCCGCCGAGGAGCGCCTGGCGACGTCGTCGCTGTGGGACCTCGTGAACGTCGCCGGCGTGCAGATCAAGCTCGGGATCTACGTCGATCCGCTGGCGGTCCTGATGGCGCTGATCGTGTCCGGCGTCTCGACGCTGATCCACCTGTACTCGGTCGGGTACATGAGCTCCGACCGCGGCTACACGCGCTTCTTCGCGTACCTGAACTTCTTCGTCTTCTCGATGCTGCTGCTCGTGCTCGCGGGCAACCTCGCGCTGCTCATCGTCGGCTGGGCGTTCGTCGGCGCGGCGAGCTACATGCTGATCTCGTACTGGTACCGGCGCCAGACGGCGACGTCGGCCGGCATCAAGGCGTTCGTCATCAACGTCGTCGGCGACGTCGGCCTCGTGCTCGGGACGTTCTTCATCTTCCGCGAGATGGGCGTGCTCGACTACGGCGCCCTGTTCGACGGCGTGCAGGAGGCCTTCCCGAAGAACGACGCCACGCTCGTCGCGGGCTGCATCCTGATCCTCATCGGCGCGTTCGCGAAGTCCGCCCAGGTCCCGCTGCACACGTGGCTCCCGGACGCCATGGAGGGCCCGACGCCGGTCTCCTCGCTGATCCACGCGGCGACGATGGTCACCGCCGGCGTCTACCTCATCGGCCGCCTGCACCCGCTGTTCGAGTGGGCGCCGACCGCCGCCGACGTCGGCGCCGATCGTCGGCGCGTTGACGCTGCTGATCGCCGGCACGATCGGCCTCGCGGTGACCGACCTCAAGCGCGTCATCGCGTACTCGACGATGTCCCAGATCGGCTACATGATCATGGGCGTCTCGGCCGCCGCCTACGTCGGCGGGTTCTTCCATCTCATGACGCACGCCTTCTTCAAGGCGCTGCTCTTCATGTCCGCCGGCTCGCTGATCTCGGCGATGGGCGGCGAGCAGTCGCTGGACAGGATGCGCGGGTTCCGCAAGGCGATGCCGTTCACGTTCGCGTGCTTCGTCGCCGGCGGCCTGGCGCTCAGCGCGTTCCCGCTGATGTCGGGCTTCTTCTCCAAGGACGCGCTGCTGTTCGAGGTCGGCCAGCGCGGCGGCTGGTACTACGGCCTCTACGCGATCGGCTACATCGGCGCGGCGTTCACCGTCCTCTACACGTGGCGGATGATCTACCGCGCGTTCTGGGGCGACCCGTGCGAGGAGGCCACCGAGCTCGAGCACGGGCACATCCATCACGCCGAGCATCCGACGAACCCGGCCACGGGCGAGATCGAGGACACGGACGTCGGGTTCCCGGGCGAGGAGCATCACATCGCCGAGCGGACCTGGCAGATGCGCTTCGCGATGGGCGTGCTCGCCGTGCTCGCGGTCATCGCCGGGCGTCGTCTTCCTGCCGTACGGGATCACGGAGTGGCTCCCGGACTTCCTCGAGCCGACGTTCGCCGACTCGATCGTCGAGCACCCGGCGAACGAGGGCCTGGAGACCTTCGGGCTCGTGCTCAGCACCGTCATCTCGGTCGGGTTCCTCGCCGTCGCCTACCGCATCTGGGCGGTCGGGTCGGGCCGGGCGGCCGCCTGGCAGGAGCGGCTTCCCGGCGCTGCACCGCCTGTTCGTGAACAAGTGGTACTTCGACGAGCTGATCGGCCTGCTGATCGTCCGCCCGTTCTCGTGGTTCGGCCGCTGGGCGCGTGACTCGTTCGAGCGCATCGTCATCAACGGCGCGCTGATCGGCGGCACGACCGGCATCGTCCGCGCGGGCTCCGCCGCGGTGCGCGCGCTGCAGACCGGCCTCACCCGCAGCTACGCGGGCCTCGTCGTCGCCGGCCTGTCGGTCGTCCTCCTCTACCTGCTGGTGAGGGCCGCGTGACCATCCACCTGAGCATCGTCCTCTGGCTGCCGCTCGCGACCGGACTGATCGCCGCGCTGATGCCGCGCGCCGCGGCGCGCTGGGTGATGCTCGCCGGCGTCCTGATGACGCTCGCCTACGCGATCGTCATCGTCGCCGACTACGACACCGGCCGGCCGGGCCTGCAGTACGTCACGGACGAGACGTGGATCGCGGCGCTCGGCATCCACTACAAGCTCGGCGTCGGCGGGCTCAACGTGATCCTGCTCCTGACGACCGCGATCGCGTTCGCGGCCGCCGCGCTGTGGGCCGCGCTGCGCGACGAGCCGGCCGAGCGGCCCGGGCTCTACGCGCTGCTGATGGGCCTGGCGCAGAGCGGCGTCATGGGCGCGTTCCTCGCGCAGGACCTCGCGCTGTTCGTCGTCTTCTTCGACCTCATGCTCGTGCCGTTCTACTTCCTCACGCTGATGTGGGGCACGGACCCCGAGAAGCGCGGCGCCGCGGTCCTCAAGCTCTTCATCTACACGCTCGTCGGCTCGCTGCTGATGCTCGTCGGGCGCGATCGCGACCGGCGTGCTCTCCGGCCAGGAGAGCGGCAACACGACCTTCGTGCTCAGCGAGCTGCGCGCTGAACCTCGTCTCGGACGGCTCGCAGAAGTGGATCTTCCTCGTCTTCGCGCTCGCCTTCCTCATCAAGATGCCGTCGTTCCCGTTCCACGGCTGGATGCCCGACGGCTACCGGCAGATGCCGATCGCGCCGCTGGCGGTCTTCACCGCGATCCTCTCCAAGGTCGCCGCGTACGGCTTCCTGCAGATCGCGCTGCCGCTGTTCCCCGACGCCGCCGTCGAGTTCCAGGAGCTGCTGCTGCTCGTCGCGCTCGCCTCGATCCTCTACGGGTCGGCGATGGCGTTCACGGCGACGAACACGCGGCTCGTGCTCGGCTACTCCTCGGTCGCCCAGCTCGGCTTCATCGTCCTGGGGATCTTCGCGCTCGACGCGCGCGGCGGCGACGGAGCGCTGCTGCAGTCGGTCAACCACGCGATCGTCTCGGTCCCGCTGATCTTCATCGTCGCGGTGCTCGCGGCGCGCGCCGGCGGCAGCGAGGACCTGCGCGACATGGGCGGCATCGCCACCCGCGCCCCGGTGCTCGCCGCCGTCTTCCTCGTGCTGACGTTCGCCCTCCTCGCGATGCCGGGCAGCGCGAACTTCATCGCCGAGTTCCTGATCCTGCTCGGCGTCTTCCAGGACAAGACCGCGATCGCGGTCGTCGCGTTCATCGGCGTCGCGCTCGCCGCCGTGTACGCGCTGCGCTTCTACATCCGCTCGATGCACAACCGCGTCGGGCCGCTGGTCGAGGCGCGCGAGCTGAGCCTGCGCGACGAGCGTCGTGATCGTGCCGATGGTGCTCGTCGTGGTCGCGCTCGCGCTCTACCCGCAGTTCGCGCTGCAGCGCGGTGAGCGGGCCGTCGAAGGCTCCCTGGCCGCGAGCAAGATCGTCCAGAAGGAGCAGCAGGTCGCGACGCACGGTCCCGGCCGGGAAGGACGCGGCGCCATGACCACCCTGCTCGCCGCCGCCAAGGCTCCCGACATCGACTGGGCCGGGCTCTCGCCGCTGCTCGCGCTGCTCGGCGGCGCCATCGTCGTCCTGTTCGCCGGGCTCCTGGGCCCGCGCTTCGTCCGCGCGCAGATCGTCCCCGCCCTGAGCATCGCGAGCTTCGGCGCGGCGATCGCGCTGCACGATGTGGCAGTGGGACGAGCGGGCCTCGCTGATCGAGGGCGCGCTGCAGCTCGACCCGCTGACGCTCATCACGACGCTCATCGTCGTGCGTCGCGGGCATCGCGACGACGCTGCTCGCCTGGCGCGACGAGGCGACGCGCGAGATCGCGCACGGCGAGTTCTTCGCGCTGCTGCTGACGTCGTCCGCGGGCATGGTCGTGCTCGCCGCCGCGCGACAACCTCGTGTCGGCGTTCGTCGGCCTCGAGCTGCTGTCGCTCCCGCTGTACATCCTCTGCGCGGCGCTCCTGCGCAGCGAGCGCTCGCTCGAGTCGGGCCTGAAGTACCTGATCATCGGCTCGGTCGGCTCGGCGACGCTGCTCTACGGCTTCGCGCTGCTCTACGGCGCGACGGGGACGACCGACTACGGCCGGATCGCCGCGCAGCTCGTCGAGAAGGGCCTCGCCGGTGACGTGCTCGTCCTGACCGGCGTCGGGCATGACGATCGTCGGGCCTCGCCTTCAAGGCGTCGATGGCGCCGTTCCACCAGTGGACGCCCGACGTCTACGAGGGCGCGCCGACGCCGGTGACCGCGTTCATGTCCGTGGCGACGAAGATCGCCGCGTTCGCCGTGATCATCCGCCTCTTCGACACCGCGCTGATCCCGGTCGTCGACGACTGGCGCCCGGTCTGGATCGCGATCGCGGTGATCTCGATCCTGATCGGCAACGTCGGCGCGCTCGGGCAGTCCTCGCTCAAGCGGATGCTCGCGTACTCGTCGATCGCGCAGGCCGGGTACATCCTCGTCGGCGTCGTCGTCGTGACCGACCTCGGCATCCAGGCGGTCCTCTTCTACCTCGCCGTCTACCTGCTGGCGAACATGGCCGCGTTCGCGGTCGTGACGCTCCGCGAGCGCGAGACGGGCGACGGCGACGACATGGCCGCGCTGCGCGGGCTCGCGGCGCAGCGCCCGGCGGCCGCCGTCGCGATGACGCTCGCGATGCTGAGCCTCGCCGGCATCCCCGCGACCGCCGGGTTCATCGGCAAGTTCCGCCTGATCGAGGCCGCGGCCGACGGCGGCTACACGTGGCTGGGCATCGTCATCGTGATCGGGTCGATGATCTCGCTCGCCTACTACCTGCCGGTGATCGCGACGATGTGGCGCGACGAGGCACAGCCCGCGCCGGTCACGCCCGGGCCCGATCCGCTGACCGGCCGCGCGGCGCTCGCCGGCGGCGCGCCCCAGGACGACGCGGAGGCGGCGCGCGCCGGCGGCTGGGAGACGCAGCTCGTCGCGGTCGTCATGGGCGCGGCGATCCTCGTCGTCGGCATCCTCCCGCAGTGGCTCTTCGACCTCGTCGAGGACGGCGCGCAGGGCATCATCCCCGGGCCGCTCCTCTCGGCGGCCGCCGCGGCCGGTCGCGCGCTCGGCCTGCTCTAGGCCGATCCGGCACACTCTGCGCCGTGCGCATCACCGCCAAGGCCGACTACGCCGTCCGCGCCGCCGCCGAGCTCGCCGCGGCGGAGGGCGAGGGCCCGGTCAAGGGCGAGCGGATCGCCTCGGCCCAGGACATCCCGCTGAAGTTCCTGGAGAACATCCTCAGCGAGCTGCGCACGGCGGGCATCGTCGCCAGCCGCCGCGGCGCCGACGGCGGCTACTGGCTCGACCGGCCGGCCGCCGAGATCACGGTCGCCGACGTCCTGCGGGCCGTCGAGGGGCCGCTCGCGTCGATCCGCGGCACCGGCCCCGAGCGCCTGGCCTACCAGGGCGCGGCGGCCGCGCTGCCGCGCATGTGGGTCGCGCTGCGCGCGAACCTGCGCGGGGTCCTCGAGGTCGTGACCCTCGCCGACCTCGCCTCAGGTGAGCTGCCCGCGCAGGTCGCGCAGCTCACCGACGACCCGGACGCCTGGGTCAAGCACTGACGCGCGCGGCCGCGCGATCGGGCCCGATCCAGACGACGTCGCCCTCCGCCAGCTCCAGCGCCTCGGCCTCACCGCGCGTGAGCTGCGCGCCCAGCGCCTCGCCGTCGGCGAGGATCAGGTCGACGCGCACCTCGAAGCCCAGGTGCGTGATCCGCCCGACCATCGCCTCCATCGCGCCCTCGCGGGCCTCGGACGTGACGTGCAGGTCGTGCGGGCGCACGAGGCGGCCGCCGAGCGTCGTCACCGGCCCGAGGAAGCTCATGACGAAGTCGTTGGCCGGCCGGTCGTAGAGCTCGCGCGGAGTCCCGACCTGCTCGATGTTCCCGTGGCTCATCACGACGATCCGGTCGGCGATCTCCAGCGCCTCCTCCTGGTCGTGCGTCACGAGCACGGTCGTCACCGGCACCTCCTCGTGCAGCCGGCGCAGCCAGGCGCGCAGGTCGGCGCGGACGTTCGCGTCCAGCGCGCCGAACGGCTCGTCGAGGAGCAGCACGCGCGGCTGCACGGCGAGCGCGCGGGCGAGCGCCATGCGCTGGCGCTGGCCGCCGGAGAGCTGGGAGGGGTAGCGCTGCTGGTAGCCGGCGAGCCCGACGATCTCCAGCAGCTCGTCCACGCGCGCGGAGATCTCGGCCTTGGGCCGCTTGCGGATCGACAGGCCGAAGGCGACGTTGTCGCGCACCGTCATGTGCTTGAACGCGGCGTAGTGCTGGAAGACGAAGCCGATCTCGCGCTTCTGCGGCGGCACGTACGTCTGGTCGGTCCCGTCGATGACGATGTGGCCGTCGTCCGGCACCTCGAGCCCCGCGATGATCCGCAGCAGCGTCGACTTGCCCGAGCCGCTGGGGCCGAGCAGGGCGGTGAGCGAGCCGGGCGGGATCTCGACGGAGACGTCGTCCAGCGCGGTGAAGTCGCCGAAGCGCTTCGTGACGTTCGAGGCGGTGATCATTCGTGCTCCTTGCGGGGCTTGATGAGGGTCATCGCGAGCAGGGTCACGAGCGCGATGACGGCCAGCAGCGCGGAGGCCGCATAGGCGCCCGCGAGGTCGAAGTTCTGGAAGCGCTTCTCGACGAGCAGCGTCATGGTCTCCGTCTCGCCCGCGATCTTGCCGCTGACGACGCTGACGGCGCCGAACTCGCCGATGGCGCGCGCGGTCGAGAGGATGACGCCGTACGCGACGCCCCAGCGGATCGCCGGAAGGGTGACGCGCAGGAACGTCTGCCAGCGCGACGCGCCGAGCGTCGCGGCCGCCTGCTCCTGCTCGTCGCCGACCTCGCGCAGGACGGGGGCGACCTCGCGCGCGACGAACGGCAGCGTCACGAAGATCGTCGCGAGGATGATCCCGGGCACCGAGAAGATGACCTGGATCCCGAGACTCGCCAGTTCGTCCCCGAACCAGCCGGTCGTCCCGTAGACGAGGATCAGCGAGAGGCCGATGACGATCGGCGAGACGGCGAAGGGCAGGTCGATCAGGGCGTCGAGGAGCGCCTTGCCGCGGAAACGCCCGCGGACGAGCACGAGCGCGGCGAGGATCCCGAAGATCGTGTTCAGCGGGACGGCGATGATCGTGACGAGCAGCGTCAGGCGGAACGCGCTCTGCGCCGCCGGCGTCGTGATCGACGCCCAGACGGCGTCCAGGCCCGGCTCGAACGTCCGGTAGAGGACGATGCCGACCGGGACGAACAGCAGCAGCGCGAGGTAGCCGAGCGCGACGAAGCGCAGGCTGTAGCGGCTGGCGCGCTCAGCGCTCATGGCGCGCGCTCCAGCTCGCGTAGAGGCGGATGACGAACAGCACGGCCAGCGAGATCGTCAGCAGCAGCACCGAGACCGCGGCCGCGGAGATCGGTGCGTCGCTCTCGATCTGCTTGAAGACGTAGACCGACGCGACCTGCGTCTCGAACGGGATGTTCCCCGAGATCAGGACGATCGAGCCGAACTCGCCGACGGCCCGGGCGAACGCGAGCGCCGCGCCGCCGATGATCGCCGGCCGCAGGTTCGGCAGCACGATGCGGCGGAAGATCGTCAGCCGCGAGGCCCCGAGCGAGGCGGCCGCGGCCTCCATCTCGCGGTCCAGCTCGATCAGCACCGGCTGGACCGACCGCACGACGAACGGCAGCGTCACGAACAGCAGCGCGAGCGCGACGGCCGCCTGCGTGAAGGCGACGTCGATGCCGACCGGGCTCGTGTTGCCGTACAGCGCCATCAGCACGATCCCGGCGACGATCGTGGGCAGCGCGAACGGCAGGTCGATCAGCGCGTTGATGGTCCGCTTGCCGGGGAAGCTCGTCGCGGACGAGCACCCAGGCGATCAGCGTCCCGAACACCGAGTTGATCGCCGCGACGACCAGCGCGACGATGAGCGTGAACCGCAGCGCCGCCACCGCCTGGCGGTTGGAGACCGCCGCCCAGAAGCCGTCGAGGCCGTTCTCGAAGGACTGCGCGAACACGGCGGCGAGCGGCAGCAGCACGATGAGGCTGAGCCACAGCGTGACGACGCCGAGCGCGAGCGGGCCGGGGCGCGCGACCGACGGGGCGCGCGCGGCGCCGCGGCGGTCGTCGCGACCGGCGGGGGAGAGCGTGTCTCCGGCGGTGACGGCGGGCGTGCTCACTTCTCCGTCGACACTCCCGCTTGCTCCTCGATCTTCGCGATCGAGCCGTTCTCCGGGTCGAAGAGCTCGTCGTTCACCTTCGACCAGCCGCCGAGGTCGTCGATCGTGAACAGCCCGGAGGGCTCCGGGAACTTCGAGGCGTTCGCCTTCAGGACGGTCTCGTTGACCGGGCGGTAGCCCCAGTTCGCGAACGCCTGCTGCGCGGGCTCGGACAGCACGTAGTCCAGGAACGACTTCGCGGCGTCCGGATTCTTCGACGTCGAGGTCGGCGCGATCGTGATGTCGATCTTGATCGTGTCGTCCGGCGTGACGTAGTCCACGTCCTCGCCCTTCTTCTGCGCCGTCGTCGCCTCGTACTCGTAGGAGAGCAGGACGTCGCCGTTGCCCGAGACGAAGCTCTGCAGCGCCTCGCGGCCCGACTTGTCCTGGACCTTGACGTTGTCCTTGATGAGCTTCTCGACGTAGGCGAGGCCGGCGTCGGGGTTCTTGCCGCCGCCCGAGGCCTGGCCGTAGGCGGCCAGGAGGTTCCACTTCGCGGCCCCTGAGGTGAACGGGTTGGGCGTCAGCACCTCGAGACCCGGCCTCAGGAGGTCGTCCCAGGTCTTGATGCCCTTCGGGTTGCCCTTGCGGACGATGAAGGAGACGACGGAGGTCGTGACGAGCCCCTTGGTGGGCGTGTCGGCCCAGTCCGGCGCGACGATGTCGGCCTTCACGAGGCGCTCCATGTCGGGCTCGATCGAGAACGAGACGACGTCGGCGGAGAGGCCGGCCTCGACCGCCCGGCTCTGGTCGCCGGACGCCCCGAAGGAGGTCTTCACGCCGATGCCCTTCCCGGCGGCGGTCTTCTGGAACGCGGGGATGATCTCGTCGTAGACGACCTGCGGCGTCGAGTAGGCGACGAGCGAGATCGTGCCGTTCTCGCCGTCGGACGCGGCGACGTCACCGGCCGCCGTCGAGTCGCTGGCGCCGCCGGAGCAGCCGGCGACGGCCAGTGCGGCGGCGATCGCTGCGACGAGGGTCAGAAGGGGGCGGGTGACGGGGCTCAAGGGAAATCTCCGAATGTGGATCAAGAATACGATGTTTGGGAACCGTAGCAAAACCACCGACTCAGTGGGGAATGAACACGGCGAGGCGGCGAAGACGTGCGCCGATCCCCGCGCTAGCCTCCCCCGCCCGTGGAGTACCCCGTCGAGACGTTCACCCCCGCTGAGGCCGCCCGGCTGGCCCCGCACGTGACGAGCCTCGACGGACCGGTCTTCGGGCTCGTGAATCTGCCCGAGACGGTCAAGGGCGCCCTGTTCGCGCGCTATTCGCGCTACCAGGGGACGCTGCGCCGGCTGTTCCTCGACGAGTTCGCGGACTCGCTCCCGGACACCGGCGGCGAGGCGTTCGACGGGGCCGAGGGCGAGCGCGCCGCGCAGCTCTACGAGCGGATCTTCGTCGGCTACGGGGACGACTCGGTCGCCCAGCTCGGCGGGGCGCACATCGCCTGCGAATGGGTGTCGAACGTCCTCACGAAGGTGCTGCAGCGCCCGCGCCTGGGCGCCTACCTCGAGCAGTCGACCCGCTACATCGCCTACGACGCGCCGATGCCGGGCGGCGGGTACCGCTACTACCGCGACGCCTCACTCGGGCCGGCCTACGAGACCGCGATGAACGAGGTCTTCGACATCTACGCCGCAGCGCTGCCGCGCGTGCACGCGTGGGCGCAGGGTCAGTTCGCCCGCGCGGACGGGGAGTCCGAGGCGGCCCACTCGCGGGCGTGCCAGGCGAAGGCGCTCGACCTCCTGCGTGGCCTGCTTCCCGCGGCGTCGCTGTCGCACATGGGCATCTTCGCGACGGGTCAGACCTACGAGCAGCTCGTGCTCCACCTGCTCGCCCACCCGCTGCCCGAGGCGCGCCACTACGGCCGGATGATCCTCGACACGCTCCAGCAGGTGATGCCGAGCTTCGTCTCGCGCGTCGAGCGCCCCGACCGCGGCGGCGAGTGGATCACGTTCCTGGAGGAGCGCGAGGCGGCCGGCCGGCGCTGGGCCGCACGGCTGGGCCTCGACCGTGAGCCCGGCGAGGACGCCGACGGCGGGCCGTCCGTCAGGCTGCTGCACGTCGACGGCGACGAGGACGCGCTGCTCGCCGCGCTGCTGTTCGAGGCCGCGGGCGCGCCGGAGGAGGTCACCCGCACCCGCCTCGCAGCGCTGTCGGGCGACGAGCGCCGCGCGCTGCTCACCGACCTCATGGGCGAGCGGCGCAACCGCCGCCACCGTCCCGGCCGCGGGCTCGAGGCGCTGCGCTACCGCTTCGAGATCGTCAGCGACTACGGCGCCTTCCGTGACCTGCAGCGCCACCGCATGCTCACCGTGCAGTGGCAGCGCCTGGGCCCGCACCTCGGCGCGGGCGTTCCCGACGAGCTGGAGGCGGCGGGCGTGGCGGGCGAGTACCAGCGCGCGCTCGACGTCTCGCGCGCGGAGTGGAATCGCCTGGCGGCGGACGGTCGTGAGGGCGAGGCGCTCTACGCGCTCTGTCTCGGCTACCGGATCCGCTACGTCCTCGACCTCAACGCGCGCGAGGCGATGCAGCTGATCGAGTTGCGCTCCGGTCGCGAGGGCCACCCGAGCTACCGCGCCGTCGCGCACGAGATGCACCGGCAGATCGAGCAGGTGCACCCGGCTGTGGCCGGCGCGATGACGCATGTGGACCGCGACACCGAGCCGCGGCTGGAGCGCATCCTCAGCGAGATGCGCACGCAGGCCAAGCTCGACGCGCTCGGCGCGCGCTGACCGCGGCGCCCGCGGGGGTCCTCAGCCCTCGTCCTCGTGCCCGGCCATGCTCGCGGAGAGCTGCGCCATGACGTCCGGGTCGCGCAGCGTCGTGACGTCCCCGAGCTCGCGACCCTCGGCGATGTCGCGCAGCAGCCGGCGCATGATCTTCCCCGAGCGCGTCTTCGGCAGGTCACCCGCCCAGATGATCCGCCGCGGCCGCGCGAGCTTGCCGATCCGCACGGCGACGTGGTCGCGGATCGCCTCGATCAGCTCGTCGTCGCCGTCGAGGTCCCCGCGCAGCGTCACGAACGCGCAGATCGACTGGCCGGTGTCCTCGTCGCTCTGGCCGATGACGGCCGCCTCGGCGACCTTCGGGTGGCTGACGATCGCGGACTCGATCTCGGCGGTCGACATGCGGTGGCCGGAGACGTTGAGAACGTCGTCCACGCGCCCGATCACCCAGAAGTAGCCGTCGTGGTCCTGGCGGCTCGCGTCGCCGACGAAGTAGTTGGGCGCGCCGAAGCGCTCCCAGTAGCCGGACAGGAAGCGGTCGGGCTCCTTGTAGAGCGTGCGCAGCATGCCGGGCCACGGATGGCGCAGCGTCAGCAGGCCCTGCACGTCGCGCTGGACCTCGCGGCCGTCGTTGTCCACGACGGTCGCCCGCAGGCCCGGGAGCGGCGTGCCGGCCGACCCGGGCTTCATCCGCTGCGCGCCGGGGAGCGTCGTGATCATGATCTGCCCGGTCTCGGTCTGCCACCACGTGTCGACGACCGGGCAGCGCCCGCCGCCGACGACGTGCCAGTACCAGACCCACGCCTTCGGGTTGATCGGCTCGCCGACCGTGCCGAGCAGCCGCAGCTTGGAGAGGTCGTGGCGCTGCACCTCCTCGGCGCCCCACTTCATGCACGTGCGGATCGCCGTCGGTGCGGTGTAGAAGATCGTCACGCCGTAGCGCTCGCACAGCTCCCACCAGATGCCCTTGTGCGGGTAGTCGGGGGCGCCTTCGAACATGACGGACGTCGCGCCGTTCGCCAGCGGGCCGTAGACGATGTAGCTGTGGCCGGTGACCCAGCCGACGTCGGCGCTGCACCAGAAGACGTCCGACTCCGGCTTGACGTCGAAGACGTGCCGGAAGGTCCACGCCACGCCCGTCAGGTAGCCCCCGGTCGTGTGCTGGATGCCCTTCGGCTTCGCGGTCGACCCCGAGGAGTAGAGGATGAAGAGCGGGTGCTCGGCATCGAGCGGCTCGGCGGGACACTCGGGGTCCGCCGCCTCCAGCGCCTCGTGCCACCACACGTCCCGGCCCTCGCGCATCTCACACGCGTCGCCGGTGTGGCGGACGACCATGATCGTCTCCAGGTGGGAGAGGTCGCGCATCACGCGGTCGACCTCCGCCTTCACGGCCGCCGTCTTCCCCTTCCGCCGCCCGCCGTCGGAGGTGATGAGCGCGCTCGCGTTGCTGAACGCCATCCGCTCGTGCACCGACTCGGCGCTGAAGCCGCCGAACACGACGTTGTGCGGCGCGCCGATCCGCGTGCACGCGAGCATCGCGACGACGACCTCGGGGATCATCGGCAGGTAGATGCCGACGACGTCGCCGGGGCCGATGCCGCGGGCCTTCAGGGCGTTCGCGCAGCGCTGGACGTCGGCGAGCAGCTGCGCGTAGGTGATCGCGCGCGTCTCGCCCTCCTCGCCGTGCCAGTGCAGTGCGACGCGGTCGCCGAGGCCGGCGGCGACATGCCGGTCCAGGCAGTTGTGCGAGACGTTGAGCTTCCCGCCGGAGAACCAGCGGTAGAACGGCGCGTCCTCGTCCTCGAGCACGTGCTCCCAGGGCTCGAACCAGTCGAGCGCCCGAGCCTGCTCCTCCCACCAGCCGACCGGGTCGCGCTCGGCGGCGTCGTGCAGGGAGAGGTCGGTGATCAGCGCATCGCGGACGAAGTCCTCGGGCGGGTCGAACCATTCCCGTTGCAGCAGCGCTTCGAGCTCGGCCTCAAGGGTGGCGTCATCGGACATGGGCGGATCCTATGCCGTCAGAGCCACCCCAGCCCGACGCCAAAGACAAGCGCCATCACGACGTTGATCGCGGCCAGTCCGCCGAGGCGCCGCCAGCGCGCGGCCTGGTCCGGGGCGTCGTAGACCCAGGCGGCGTAGAGGTAGAACCACAGGTAGCCGAACACGAAGACGAGCGGCACGAACGGCGTGTTCCACCACCAGTAGTCCCAGTGGAACGTCCCCGTCTCGTGGAGGAACAGCTCGACGAGGACGCTCAGCAGCGACATGCCAAGGGCGATCGTCAGCCGGTTGGGCATCCCGAGGATCCGCACGCTGCGGTCGGCGGGCAGGAGCTTCGCGTAGACGATCCCGCCGAGCGCGAACATGAACGAGATCTCGACGTTCAGCCCGACGAGGAACTGGTAGGCCGTCGGCCCCGTCGTCGCCCAGAGCGGCGCCCGGTCGGACACCTCGAGGATCACCGAGTTGAGGATCTCGTTGAACCAGTCGGCGAGCCAGACGGCGAGGCCCGCGGCGACGATGTCCAGCCGCCCGCGCTCGACCTCGTTCGCGTAGATCACGAAGACGATCGCCAGCAACGCGACCGCGTACCACTTGAACTGCGTGGGATCACGGACGAGCTCCTGGGCCTGGAGCGTGACGTCGGAGCGGGAGGCGAGGAGGGTGGTCATCGCGCGGAGACGCTATGCGACGGACGCGGGGCGTGGCATCCGGGGATTGCCGCTACTTCTTGCGCTTCTTGCGGCGCTGGCCCTGCGTGGGCCCGTCGGACGGCGCGGGGAGCGTCGGCGCGGGCGTCTCGGGCGCGGGCGCCGGCTCGCCGCGGCGCGCGGCGCGGGAGTCGCGCGCCTCGCGGGCGCTCGGCCACGGCTCGGCCTGCCCGCTCGTCCACGCGGGGACGGGGCTCGGCCAGCGGCCGGCGATGAGGAAGCCGACGGCGCCGAGCCAGAACGCGCGGATGATGCCCTGCTGGTCGAGCGGGAGCACGAACGTGGCGCCGGCGATCATGCCGAGGATGCCCATGAAGCGGGTGAGCAGGCCGACCCGCATGGCGTGCAGGGCCACGAGGACGAACGCGAAGCCGAGGCTCAGCGAGCCGAGCAGCTGGAGGATCGTGCCCGCGACGATCGATCCGGACCCGATCGCGTCGAGCGCGTCCGAGTTCGTCGCGTCGTCGGCGAGGCCCGCGCCCTCCACGACGCGCATGACGCCGACGACCGCCGTGCCGACGGCGTAGGTGACGGCGCCGACGGCGATCGCGATCAGCGCGACCTGCGACAGACCTCCGCCGCGCGCACGGACGGCGCGGTAGAGGTAGGCGAGCACGACGAAGATGAAGAGCGCGCCGAGGGCCGACAGCAGCGGCCCGATGACGTACTCCAGCTGGTGGTCGCCGATGTACTGCAGCTGGCCGACGGCGCGGCCAGGGGGGATGTCCGTGCCGGCCGCGAGATGGCCGAGCGCGTCGTTGATCGTGACGACCTTGTCGTCGAGGTCGGGGAGCTTGCCGAAGACGATGCCGCTGACGACGGCGCCTGCGAGCGTCAGGATCGCTGCGAGCCAGGCGCTGACCGCCGCACGCATGCGGGTGGCGGTCTCGGTCGCGAGGGTCTCCTCGGGGGTGGCGGGCGTTGTCGGTGCGGCCATCGGGAGCGAGGAGTCTAGGGAGCGCGGCCGCCGCGAGCGGGTAGCATCGCCGGACGATGGTGATCCGCGACATCATGACCCGGACCGTCGTCACGGCGGCGCCCCACACACCGATCCGCGAGGTGGCCGAGATCATGCGCGAGCGCAACGTCGGCGGCGTCGTGCTCTGCGCCGAGAACGGCGCCCCCGTGGGCTTCATCACCGACCGCGACGTCGCCGTGATCGTGGTCGCCGGAGGCCGGGATCCGGCCGGCGCGGCGTCCGATCACGCCTCGACGCCCGTCGTCACCGGCGAGCCGGGCATGGACCTCCGCGAGGCCGCGACGCTCATGGCCCGCTTCGGCATCCGCCGGCTGCCCGTGCTCGAGGAGGACGGCCGCCTTGCGGGGATCGTCACGCTCGACGACATCGCCGTCCGCACCGCCGACCCCGAGCTCCAGAGCTACCTCACGACCACGATCACCCGCAGCGCACTGCCGGAGTTCTATTTCCACCAGCGGGGCGGTTGAGGGGGTACGGCACCCTGGCGGACGGGCCCAGGCACGGCCCCCTGGCAGGACAGACCGGCAGAGCCGGTCTGATCAATCTCAAGGCGCTGCCACCACCATCAGGCAAGCAGCAAGCCCACCGCGCCCGCCACGTCCCCATCCACCACCCGCCGCGAACCGGGCACCAACTCCCCGAGCGCGTCCGCGGCCTCCACCGTCGCCGGCGACGACCCAGGCCCCGTCACCACGACCACGGGCCGCGCGATCGCGCGCAGCGCCCCGCGTGTGACGGGCAGGCTCGACAGCCCGGCGACGTCGGCGAAGAACGCCGCGTGCGCCGCCTCGGCCCGCCGCCGGTCGGGCTCCGAGCCGCGGCCCGCAAGGTGCGCCGCGACGCCGGCGGCGGGGCCGCCCTCGGCGACCGCCACGCGCAGCCGCTCCTGCCAGTCCGAGAGCTCGCGGGTCGCGTCGGGGGCGAGCGCGAAGAGCGGCGGGTCCGCGAGCACGGCGGCGCGGACCAGGTCCGCGTGGCGCAGCAGGAGGTCGAGCGCGACGAGCGCGCCGAAGCCGTCACCCGCGACCAGCGCCGGCGCGGCGTCGAGCGCGCCGAGGAGCGCGACGGCATCCTGCGTCTGCTCGGCGACGGTCGTGCCCAGATAGGGCTCCGGTGCTCCGCTTCCCGCGTATCCGCGGCGCGAGTAGGCGATGACGCGCGTCTCGCCGCCCGCCCCGGCGATCTCGCCCGCGAGCGGCGCGAGCGTCTCGCGATCGGCGGCGAGGCCGTGAATCAGCAGGACCGGCGCGCCCGAGCCATGCTCCGCATACGCCAGGTCGACGCCTGCTCCGGTGGCGATCGGGGACACGGGTACGATTGAAGCATGGAAGGCATGGGTGGTTTCGGAGACCTGTTCGGCGACCCGGACGAACTGCAGAAGCGAATGGCGGAGTTCGCGGAGCAGCTCTCGAGCCAGCAGTCGCTCGCATGGGCCGACAACGCGATCAAGCTCGCGGTGGACATGACGGTCGCGGCGATCAACCGCGTGAACGTCCAGGGCACGACGATCGAGCAGGCGGAGCAGATCCGCGCCGTGATGGCGACGGTGTTCCCGGAGGCCGTGACGCTCGTCCGCGAAGCCCGTCAGGGCCTGCGCTGAGTCAGCCCGCCGGCTGCGGTCCGGCCGCGCGGTCGGCCTCGCGGTGCGCCTTGCCCGCGGCGGCGACGTCGCGGAACGAGCGGAACCCGAACACGAAGAACAGGGCGCCGAAGCCGACGCCGAGCGAGACGACGGCGATCGCGATCTGCTGGCCGACGGAGTAGGCGGCGACCGTCGCTCCCGCGGCGGTCCCGGCGAAGACCTTGACGAGGAGCGCCTGCTGCACGCCCGCGCCGCCCGGCGTGAACGGGACGAGCGCCGCGACCGCGTTGATGCCGAGCACGAGCAGGACGTTGCGCACCGAGCCGCCGACGCCGAAGGCGTCGAGCAGGAGCCAGAACGCCGTGCAGCGCAGGAGCCAGCCCGCGAACTGCACGAGCCAGACCTCGCGGACGTAGCGGCGCCGGTCGAACAGGACCGTCAGGCCCTGGCGCACGTTCATCCAGAACGAGACGACGCGTCGCGAAAGCCACGCGAAGAGCGCCAGGATGAGGACCGCGAGCCCGGTGATGACGAACAGCGTGAACTGCGGGTTGGCGGCGAAGAACGAGAGGTCGAAGGCGTCGAGGTCGGAGAAGTCCGGCGGCTTGGGGAACACGCCCTGCGTGAAGGCGAACAGCAGGATGGGGATCGCGATCGTGAGGTCGAAGATCTGCTCGACGCCGAACGTGGCGGCGACCGCCGGGTAGCGGGAGTTCGGGACCGACGTCTTGACGAGGAAGAGCTTGATCACGTCGCCTCCGCGGGCCGGGACGACGTTGTTGAAGCCGTAGGCGGCGATGTAGGCGCCCCAGATCAGGCGGTAGGGGATCCGCTCGTCGGGGTAGGCGGCGCGCAGCGTGTTGTGCAGCGCCTTGGCGCGCAGCGAGAGGTAGCCGACGAACGCCACCATCCCCAGCAGCAGGGGGATCAGGCTGACCGACGCGAGGCTGTCGAAGAAGCTTCCGACCGCGTCGAAGAAGTTCCCCGCGCCGTCAAGGATCGAGGCGAGCGCCACGGGGCCGAGGGTATACGCCTCCACCGGCCCTCCCGGCCGCCCGCGCGTAAGCTGCCCCGCTCATGAGCATCGTGATCGGAACGCCGGGGACGCCCGCAGCCGTGCGCCTCGTCCTGCTCGGCTCGGGCGAGCTGGGGCGCGAGGTCGTCCTCGAGGCGAAGCGGCTCGGATGCGAGGTCCTCGCCGTGGACCGCTACGCGGGCGCCCCCGCGATGCAGGTCGCCGACCGCGCGGCCGTCGTCGACATGACCGATCCGCGGGCGCTGCGCGACCTGCTCGAGGCCGAGCGCGCGCGGCCGTGCGCCGATCTGCTGGTCGTGCCGGAGATCGAGGCGATCGCGACGCCGGTGCTGGAGGAGCTGGAGGCCGAGGGACTGCATGTCGTCCCGACGGCGCGGGCGGCGCGCCTGACGATGGACCGTGAGGGAATCCGCCGGCTCGCCGCCGAGGAGCTCGGCCTGCCGACGTCGCCCTACCGCTTCTGCGACAGCCTCGAGGAGCTCCAGGCGGCGGTCGCGGAGCTCGGCACGCCGTGCGTCGTCAAGCCGGTGATGTCCTCCAGCGGCAAGGGCCAGTCCGTCGTGCGGGCGGCCGCGGACGCCGCGGCGTCCTGGGAGTACGCGCAGACGGGCGGGCGCACCGGTGGCGGCCGCGTGATCGCCGAGGGCTTCGTCGACTTCGACTACGAGATCACGCTGCTCACGGTGCGGCATGCCGGCGGCACGTCGTTCTGCGCGCCGATCGGCCACGTTCAGGTGGACGGCGACTACCGCGAGAGCTGGCAGCCCCAGCAGATGTCGGACGGCGCCCGTGCGCGGGCCGCGGAGGTCGCCGGCGCGGTGACCGAGGCGCTGGGCGGAACGGGCATCTTCGGCGTCGAGCTGTTCATCCGCGGGGACGAGGTGCTGTTCAGCGAGGTCTCGCCGCGGCCCCACGACACGGGCATGGTCACGATGGCGACGCAGACCCTGAGCGAGTTCGCGCTGCATGTCCGGGCGATTCTCGGGCTGGCGGTGCCGGCCGGGGAGATCCCGCTGCTGGCTCCCGGCGCGAGCGCGGTCGTGCTGGCGGACGGCCCCGGCGACGCGCCGGTGGTCACCGGCGTGGCCGAGGCGCTCGCCGTCTCGGTCGACGTGCAGGTGCGTCTCTTCGGCAAGCCGGACGCGCGGCCCGGCCGGCGAATGGGCGTCGCGCTCGCCACGGGCGCTGACGTCGAAGCCGCGCGCGAGCGCGCCCGTCGCGCGGCGGCCGCCGTCAGCGTGCTCGCGGGGTGAGCCGCCCGGAGCGACCGGTGGAGGGCCAGGATCATCACGGCGCCAGGCGGCGCCCGGTCTGGCCGGAACCGCCGGTCATGGACGACGCCGAGCGCGCGCGGCTCGAGGCGCTCACCGAGGCCGAGCTCGCCGAGCGCGAGCGCGCGGCGCCACGGCGCACAGCGCGGCAGGTCGCCCGCATCGCGCTCCTGCTGACCCTCGTCCTGCTGACGCTCTACGTCCTGGGGCCGGGGCTCGTCGAGGTGCTCTCGTCCGCCCCGCGGCTGCGGGAGATCGGCTGGTGGTGGTTCCCGCTGATGCTGGTGCTCGAGGCCGGGAGCTTCGTCTGCCTCTGGGTCGTGATGTGGGTCGCGATCCGGCGCGCGAGCCTGTGGCAGATCGGGACCTCACAGCTCGCGAGCAACGCCTTCGGACGGGTCGTGCCCGGCGGCGGCGCCGCCGCGGGCGCGCTGCAGTACCGGATGCTCGTCGATGCGGGGGCCCCGCGCGGCGCGACGGCGACCGGGCTCACGGCGGCGAACCTGTTGACGTTCGGCGTCCTGCTCGGCCTCCCGCTGCTCGCCGTTCCGGCGATCCTCGAGGGCCGCGTCGACGCGGGAATCCGGACGCTGCTGGTCTGGGCGGGCATGATCCTGCTGGCGCTCATCGCAGGCGGCGTCGTCCTGGTCGTCACCGATCGCCCGCTGCGCCGGATCGGGGTCATCGTCCAGCGTGTGCGCAACCGCCTGCGACCGCGCCGCCCGCCACTGACCGATCTCCCGGCGCGCCTGGTCGAGGAGCGCGACCTCATCGTGCGCGTCGTCGGCGCGCGCTGGAAACTCGCGCTGACCGGCTCGCTGGGGAAGACGCTGCTGGACTTCGCGGTGCTCGCGGTCGCGCTGCGTGCCGTGGGCGCCGACGCGGCGCTGTCGCTTGTCCTGCTGGCGTACTTCACCGCGCAGCTGCTGGCCCAGATTCCGGTCACCCCGGGCGGCCTGGGGTTCGTCGAGGCGGGCCTGACGGGATCGCTGGCGCTGGCGGGCGTGGCGGGCGGCGACGCGGTTCTCGCGACCCTCGCCTATCGCCTGTTCTCGTACTGGCTGCCGATACCGGTCGGAGGCATCAGCTGGTGGGTCTTCCGCCGTCGGCACCCCGGCGGGGATCAGGACGCGGCGCTGCCGGCACCGGTCGGCTGAAGGCCGAGAAGCGCCCAGAGCGCCGGGTCCTCGAGCGACGCGAACTCGGCGTCGACGTCGCCCGCGAGCGACACGCCCGGCACGGACGGGATGCCGACGACCGTCATCCCCGCGGCGCGCGCGCTGGCGGCGCCGGTCGGCGAGTCCTCGAGTGCGATGCAGGCGGCCGGCGCCGCGCCGAGTGCGGCGGCGGCGGCGAGATAGGGGTCCGGAGCGGGCTTGCCGTGCTCGACCTCGTCGCCCGCGACGGTCGCGGCGAACGCGCCCGTGAGCCCCGAACCCCGCAGTGCCGCGTCGACGACCCGGCGCGGCGAGTTCGAGCACAGGGCGAACGGCGTGCCGGCCGCGGCGAGCGCCGCGATCAGCTCGCGGGCGCCGGGCATCGGCTCACAGCCGCGGGACAGCTCCTCGACGACGAGGTCTCCCAGGGCATCGAGCGCGCCCGCGCCATCGCCGGCCGGCAGGTCGAGCATGCGCTCGAGCTTCGCGGCGGCGATCGGCCCGGCGGAGCCGACGAGCTCGAGCTTGTTCGCGTGGGTGAACGTCCGGCCGTGGCGCTCGAACAGCACCTCTTCCGCGCGCGTCCAGACCGTCTCGCTGTCGAGGGTCAGGCCGTCGTTGTCGAGGATGACGGCGTCCGGGGGTCGGCGGCCGGTCACGCGGGGGCGCTCGCGGGGAGGGATTCGTCGTCCAGGTCGTCGCGGTGCTGCAGCAGGACGCGGAGGACCGGCGGCACGATCAGCGTCGTGAGCACCGCCATGCCGACGATGACGGCGAACAGCCGGTCGGTCACGACCCCCTCGGCCGCGCCGATGCTCGCGACGATGATGCCCACCTCGCCGCGCGGGATCATGCCGACGCCGACGACGAGGGCGTCACGCGCGCCCAGGCCGCGCGCGCCGAGCCAGCCGCCCGCGAGCTTCGTCACCACGGCGAGCGCCGTGACGCCGAGCAGCAGCAGCAGCGTGGACGGGTCGGCGAGGGCGTCGAGATCGAGCTGGATGCCGATGGCGGCGAAGAAGAACGGCGGGAAGAACGCGTAGAGCGGGCCGACCTCGTTCTCGACGGCCTCGCGGTCCGGCGACTCGGCGATGACCATGCCGGCGAGGAAGGCGCCGATGATGCCCGCCAGGCCGATCTTGCCGGCCACGACCGCCAGCCCGAGGCAGAGCAGCACCGCGGGCAGGAGCGGGGATTCGGCGAACCGCGGTGCCGTGAGCAGGCCCGGGCGGGCGCGCAGGAGCTGGCCGCCGCCGAGCGCGACGAACGCGATGAAGGCGACCGACAGGCCGGCCGTGATGAGCAGGTCGCCGGCATCGACCGAGCCGCCCTCGGCGATGCCGACGGCGACCGAGAGGACGAGGATCGCGAGGATGTCGTCGACCACGGCGGCGCCGAGGATCGTCCGCCCGGGCCGGGTGCGCACGGCGCCGAGCTCGGCGAGCACGGCCGAGGTGATGCCGACGCTCGTCGCGACGAGCGCGGCGGCGAAGAACGCCGAGGTCGCCGCGTCCTCACCGCGCACCGCGCCGAGCGCGTAGCCGGCGACGCCGGGGAACACGACGCCCAGCACGGCGACGAGCAGCGCGATGCGCCCGACCGACCGCAGATCCGAGAGACGCGTCTCGAGCCCGACCCAGAAGAGCAGGAAGATGACGCCGAGCTCGGAGAACACCTCGAGCACCTCGCCGAGGTCCACCAGCCCGAGCACGGAGGGCCCGATCAGGACTCCCGCGAGGATCTCTCCGACCACGGTCGGCTGGTGGATGCGCTTGAACAGCTCGTCGCCGAGCTTCGCCGCGAGCAGGACGATGAAGATGTCGGTCAGCGCGCCCGCGGCGTCGGTGGACGCGGCGAGCGGGAGCAGCAGGTCCGGGGTCACCGCGAGGGAGCCTATGCGGCGCGTGCCGCGCGGCCCGGCGCGGGGCCCTCGAGCAGCCCGGACGTGACCCCGTCCACGGCGGCTGCGCCGGGTCCCACGACCCAGAGCGTCTCGCGGTTGCGCACGTGCGAGACGGTGCCGACGCGGTTGCCGGAGGGGTCGTGGATCCCGATCCGCGCACCGACGTAGCGGGGGCGCTCGACGGTCACGGCGCGCACGTGGCCGCGCTCGGCGAGCAGCGCCGCGAGGTCGTCGGCGTCGTGGAAGCCCTCGTCGCTGAACGAGAGCACGATCCAGGGCGCGCGGATCGACGTCACGAGCCGCTCCAGCGCGTCCCAGGCCAGGCGCGTGCGGTTGAACGGGCTCTTCGTCGTCCGGCAGTCGACGCGCTTGCGGGCGACGCCGTAGGCCTCCGGCGCGTCCCACCGCATCAGGGTCTCCCACACGTGGTAGTTGGAGAAGTAGGAGTGCTGGTTGTACGGCGGGTCGAGGTACACGAGGTCGGTGTCCCCGAGCGCGGGGGCGAGGTCGAGCGCGTCGAGCCGCGTCACCGTTCCCGCCGGGCCCGCCACCGCGGCCGGCTCGCGCAGTTCGAGGTCGCGGTGCGAGCGCGGCGCCCACTGCTTGACGTAGGCCATCTGCAGGCCGCAGGTCGAGTCGACGCGGTCGGCCGCCTCGAGCAGGCTCGTGAGCAGGGCTCCCCGCTCGACCGGCGTCACGTCGAGCTCGTCGATCGCGTCGCGGATCGCATCGATCCGCCGCCCGTTCTGCGGCTGGAAGAACCGCGCCTCCTCGCAGAAGGTGCGGGTGACGTAGCCGTCGCGACCCGGCAGCGCGGAGAGCTCGGCGAGATGCGCGCGCAGGCGCACGCGGTCGAGGGTCTCGTCGTCCGCCGCGATGTACGCCTGCCCGAACGCCTCGCTGTAGGTGGCGAGGTCGTTGCTGTGGACGACGAGCCCCGCCCGCCGCAGCTCCTGTCCGACCCGCGTGGTCCCGGCGAACAGGTCGCAGGCGGTCCGCGCGGGAATGCGGCGCGCGAGCTCGCCGATCAGCGGGACGAGCCCGCGCTTGGAGCCAAGGTACTTGACCACGCCCGGCAGCGTAGGGGGCGGGCGGGACGCGCCCGTCCGCCCGCTCGCACCTGCCTCAGGCCGCGGTCAGCTCCGCCAGCACGCCGAGCACCTCGTCGTCGTGGGTCTTCGGCGAGACCTTCGGGATGACGTGGCGCACCACGCCCTCGGCGTCGATCACGTACGTCGCGCGCACGGCGCCCCAGTACTTCCGGCCGTACATCGACTTCTCGGCCCACGTCCCGTACGCCTCACACACCGCGTGGTCCTCGTCGGCGAGCAGCGTGAAGTTCAGGCCCTCCTTCTCGTGGAACTTCTTGACCTTCTTCACCGGGTCGGGGGAGACGCCGAGCACGACGGCGCCCGCGTCCTCATAGGCCGGCAGATGGTCACGCACGCCGCATGCCTGGGTGGTGCAGCCGGGTGTCGAGGCCTTGGGGTAGAAGTAGAGGACGATCGTGCTTCCGCGCAGGTCGGAGAGCTTGACGGGCTCGCCGTTCTGGTCGGGGAGGGTGAAGTCGGGTGCCGCGTCGCCGGGCTCGAGCATCTCGGGGTCCTTTCGGGGTCAGGTTCTGAAGGTCCGCCGACGATACGGCCCGCCCGGGGCCGGACGGCCATTCAGCGGCGAGAACGTCGCCACGCCGTCGCAGAGTCCGCCGCTACTTGAGCAGCCGCGACAACCTGCGGTCCTTGAGCACACGCCCATCGGTCTGGTCGGTCGGGCAGTAACACAGGACGTAGCTCTCGTAGTGGATCGCCTCGATCGTCGTGCCGCAGGCCGGGCACGGCTCGCCGGCGTGGCGATGGACGAGCAGTGGGAGCGGGAGCTTGTCCGGGATCGGGAGCGTCACGACCTGCTCGTAGTGCTCGAGCGCGTCGCCGAGCCGCCCGACGACGGCGTCCCGCAGCGCCGTCGCCTGCGCCTCGTCGAGGTCGCCGGCCCGCTGGAACGGGGAGAGCCGGGCGGTCCACAGGATCTCGTCCACCCACGAGCGGCCGATGCCCGTGATCACGTGCTGGTCACGGAGGACGGCGTGCAGCGGGCGGGCGCCCTCCGGCGCGAGCAGCTCACGCAGCGGGGGCGGGTCGGGCCAGGCCTCCGGCCCGAGCCCGGCGATCGCCGGGTCCTCCTCGACGGCCGCTGTCGGCAGGAGCTTCACCCACGCCGCCTGGCGCGTGCCGAACTCGCGCAGGCGCAGTTCGCGGCCGTCGGTGAGCCGCACGAGCAGGCGCGAGGTCCGGTCACGTGGGCCGGCCTGCTTGTCGAACAGCTGCAGGCGCCCGGCGGACATCAGGTGGAGGAGCAGCGAGAGGTCGCCCGTCACGTCGACGACGAGGTGCTTGCCGCGCCGTCGGACCGCCGTGATCGAGTGCCCCGTGAGGGTGTCGAGCGGCGGATCGAACGTCTTCAGCGCATTGATGCCCGGCGCGAGCGCCGAGGCGATCTCCACCCCGCGCAGCGCCGCGTCCAGGCGGCGAGCGGTGATCTCGACCTCCGGCAACTCGGGCACGTCGCCGAGTGTGACATCCTGCGCCACTGCCGTCGTATCACCGCGATTCGCCAAGGGGGGAAACCTGGGCGGGTCACGCACTAGGGCATGAAGCCCGAACCCCCGCATCCGCGGGATCCCAGTAGCCAAGGAAGGTCGGTCCCATGTCGTTCCCCGCGTTCCTCAGGGCGCGGCGGCTCGCCGCCGTCCCCGCAGTGGTCCTGCTCACCCTGCTTGCCGCGCCCGGTGCGCACGCCGGCACCTATCAGGTCCGTGCCTGCGATCCGTCGACGGTCAACCGGTCGTGGACGCCATACGGCGACACGAGCCTGATCGCCGCCGACGCCTCGTGCCTCGCCGACAGCGTGCGCGGTATGAAGGTCAGGAACAGCCTCCGCAGCCCCGGCGGCGTGCCCGTGCTCGCCGGGTCCGGCGCAACCGGCGGCCTGCAGGCCGTCGCGACCCCCGGCACCGTCATCACCGGCCTGCACGCTGACGCCACCGCGTACGACGAGAAGGGCAGCTCCGGCGTCGACGGGTGGCGTGCCGGGATCCGCGTGGACGGGCGCACCGACGTGTGGTGCGCCTTCCAGCACATGTGCTCCTGGATCGGGCCGCCGACGCTCCACGTCGATCTCCCGCTCAGCGCGTCGAGCGTGCAGCTGGCGGCGATCTGCTGGCTCAGCACCGGATGCCAGCGCGACCGCGTGCGCGCCGCGACGACGCTGCGCAACGTCACGCTCGACGTCCGCGACGACGTCGCACCCGAGACGCGCGCATACGCGGGCGACCTCTGGTGGGGCGGAACCAACCTGCACGGCGCCGCCTACCTGAAGATGCGCGGGACCGACAATGCCGGTGTGCGCTCGCTCGCGATCGAGGCCGGCGGACAGGCCGTCGCGAGCCGCGCGCTTCCGTGCGACGACTACGCGATGAAGCCGTGTCCCGACGACGTCTGGCTCGAGTCCTCGTTCGACACGACCCGGCTCCCGGACGGTCCGTCGACGATCGTCATCCGCGCCGTCGACGCCGGCGGGCAGGTGGTCGAGGACCGTGCGACGGTGACCGTCGACAACGTCCCGCCGACCGTCGGCGCGCCCGACATCCGCGGCGGCTCGGGGTGGCGCGCGACGAACGCCTTCGAGCTCGCGATCGACCCGCGGGACGGGGCTCGCGGGTCGGGCGTGCGCAGCGTCGCCTGGGAGGTGTGCCGGCTGGACGGCAGCGGGTGCGCCGAGGGATCCGCGAACGGCGCGCCGACCTCGCTCGCGGTCCGCGTCCCCGGTCCCGGCGAATGGCAGGCGCGCGCCTGGGCGACCGACGCCGTGCGCGCCGGAGCCAAGGGCCCGTGGTCGGCCCCGCTGCGGCTGGACGACGCCGTCCCCGGGCAGGCGGCCGTCGGCGCCGCCGCCCGGTGGTCGACGGGCACCGGTCCCGAGAACGTCGTGCTGAGCCTCCCGCCGACCTCGCCGAGCGGCCCGTCGGGTGTCGCGGGGTACGCCGTCGCGCGCGGCGCCACCGACCCCGGCACCGCGATCACCCATCGCGGCGAGCGGGCGCTCGTCGACCTCGGGGATCTGCCCGAGGGCGTGACGACCGTCCGCGCCCGCTCGGTCAGCGGGGCGGGCGTCGCGTCCGCCGCCGTCGGCGAGGGCCTCGTGCGCATCGACCGCACACCGCCGGGCGTCGTCCTGACCACCGACGGCGCACCGCTCATCGCTCCCGAGGGCGAGTGGCTGAGCCGCGGTGTGCGGCTGCGCGCCGACGCGGCCGACCAGGCGCAGCTGTCGGGCATGGTCTCCGCGGCGGACGGTGCCCCGACCACGGACGGCGCCTACGTCGAGTACCAGGTGGACGACGCGGCGCCGGTGCGCGTCCGCCGGCCGGGCGTCACGATCGACCTGCCCGACGACGGGCTCCACGTCGTGACCGTCCGCGCCGTCGACGCCGCCGGGAACATGAGCGACCCGCAGCGGGCGACGTTCCGCGTCGATCGCAACGCACCGGCCGGGACCGTCGAGCGCAGCGCCACATCGGAGCCGCGGCGGCTGCGCGCGAGCGTGGGCGAGGAGTGCATCGCCTCCGCCGCCCTGGAGCTGCGGCCCACCGGAGCGCGGGACTGGCAGACCCATGCCGCGCAGGTCGAGCGCCGGGCGGTGACCGGGATCGTTCCCGACGACCGGCTCCCGGCGGGCGAGTACACGGCGCGGTTCCGCGTCCGGGACTGCGCCGGGAACATGGGCCTCGTCTGGTACGGCACGGCCGCCGACCCGGTCGCGCTGCGCCTACCGCTGCGCGACCGCCTCAACGTCGCGGCGGGGATCACGGTCGGCGCGGTCCACGGGGCCGCGAGCGCCCGGGTGCGCGCCGGGAGCGCCGTCGTCGTCAGCGGGCGCGTGACGCAGCTCGACGGCACGTTCGTCCCGGGCCGCCGGGTGGAGTTCCAGGACCGCATCGGCGCCGGGGAGTGGAAGCTGCGGGCGTTCCGCGTCAGCGACGATACGTGGGCGCGTGTCCGCGACCCTCCGCGCCGCGACGAGCCGGCGGATCCGCCTCGTCGTCGCCGACACCGAGCAGGCGATCGGCGCGGCCAGCCGCGCGATCGTCGTGGCGGTGCCCGCCCGCGTCACGGTCCGGGCAAGTCGCGGCAGCCTGCGCAACGGACAGGCCGTCCGCTTCTCGGGCCGGCTGCTCGGCGGCCACGTTCCCCGCCGCGGCCGCGAACTCGAGCTGCAGGGGTACAACCCGCTCAAGGGCCGCTGGCAGCCCGTGCGCACGCAGGGGCTGCGCACCTCCGGGACCGGACGGTGGGCCACGACCTACCGGTTCACGGCCACTGTCGGGGCGACGGTGACCTATCGCTTCCGCGTGCGCGTCGCGCCGCGGCCCGACCACCCGTTCGCCGAGGGGTTCAGCCGGGTCGTCGCGGTGACGGTCCGCGGCTGACCGGGCCCGGGAAGCACGAGAGCCCGCCGGGTGGGCGGGCTCTCGGGGAGTCGTGGTGCGTCTTGAGATTGATCACGCCGCCTTCGGCGGCGCGTCCTGCCAGGGGGCCGTGCCTTACGCAGCCTCGCGCAGAGCCGCGACGCGGTCCTGGCGGGCGAGGCGGTTCAGCGCGCGCTCCTCGAGGCGCTGGGCCTCGGCGGTGCTGACGCCGAGCTTGCGGCCGGCCTGCGCGACGGTGTGCGGCTGCTCGCCCTTGCGGCCGAAGCGCAGCTCGATCACCGCGCGCTCCTCGACGGGCAGCTCCGCCAGCGCCTTGTCGAGCTGGTCGGCGACGTCGTCGCGGCCGACCTCCTCCTCGGGCGTGGGGGCGTTGCTGTCGAGCAGCTCGCCGAGCGATGCGGAGTCGTCGTCGCCGACGCGCGCGTCGAGGCTCGCCGGACGCGAGTCCAGCTTGCGCAGGCGCTCGACCTCGTCGGGCTCGAAGCCCGTCTCGGCCGCGATCTCCTCAGCGGTGGGGTCACGCTCGAGCTTCGCCGCCAGATCGGCCGCGACGCGGTCGACCTTGCGGGTCTGCTGGGCGACGTTCGCGGGCAGGCGGACGGTGCGGGCGGTGTTGTCCAGCCCGCGCTGGATCGCCTGGCGGATCCACAGCGTCGCGTAGGTCGAGAAGCGGAAGCCCTTGCGCCAGTCGAACTTCTCCGCGGCGCGGATCAGGCCGATCATGCCCTCCTGGACGAGGTCGGACATGCCGAGCCCCAGCCCCTGGTAGCGGCGGGCGATCGAGACGACCAGGCGCAGGTTGGAGTTGATCAGCAGCTCCTTCGCGCGCAGGTCGCCGCGCTCGATGCGCTGAGCGAGCTCCAGCTCCTCGGCCGGGCGCAGCAGGCGGTACTGCGCCGCACGGCGCAGCAGCTGGTCGACCGGGTCCGCGACCGTGGTCGGCTCGCGGATCTCGTCCGGAAGGTTCTTCGAAAGTGTCAGTGTGTTCAGTTCCATATATCCGATCCTCGAAGTCGGATTTTAGCGCAAAGTGGTTGCGGATGCAACGTCCTCGTCCGATTCCGCGGCATGAGCCACCCGTTGCTGACGGGCGATCCGTGCCATCCGAGAGGGGGTTGCGGCTGCGCAAGCCGCGAAGCCCGCGCATACTTCCGTACGGTCGTTAAGCGCACCTCAATCCTGACGGCGTGCCGGGCCACGTACGGATACCTACACCGCGGGTTCGCGAATGATACGGCATTTCCTGCGGTTCTGCAGGGCAGGGGACGGTCATTGCACCCCTGCAACGCCGCCGGCGCGGAAAAGGAGCGGTCAGACGCCACGACGGCCGCCCGGATGCGGGAAACCACGATCGCCCGGCCCGCGCCCGGTGAGTAGGCTCGCGGGCAGGAGAGGACGCCCCCGGAGGGGCGCCGCAACGGAGACCATGCGACAGCTCACGAGCCTCGACGCCCAGTTCCTGGCGCTCGAGAACAACCGGACACACGGCCACGTCGGCAGCCTGGCCGTGTACGACCCGGCGACCGCTCCCGGCGGTGCCCTGACCGTGGGACGTGTGCGCGCGATGCTGCGCGAACGCCTGCATCTGCTGACGCCGTTCCGCTGGCGCCTCGTCGAGGTCCCGTTCAGCCTCGACCACCCGTTCTGGGTCGAGGAGGCGGAGATCGACCTCGACTACCACGTCCGCGAGATCGCGCTGCCGGCACCGGGGAACCTGCGCCAGCTCGCCGAGCAGAGCGCGCGCATCTTCGAGCGCCGGCTCGACCGCAGCCGGCCGCTCTGGGAGATGTACCTCATCCACGGCGTCGAGGACGGGACGAAGGTCGCGCTGCTGACGAAGGTCCACCACGCCGCGCTCGACGGCCTTTCCGGCGCCGAGATCCTCGTGACGCTCATGGACCTCGTGCCCGAGGGGCGCGAGATCCCGCTGCCCGAGCCCGGCGGCGTGCGCGACAGCGTCCCCAGCCGCTTGGAGCTGCTGGCGCGCGGCCTCACCGCCACGCCGCGCCACTCGGCGAAGGCGCTGCGCTCGCTGCCGACGACCCTGCCGAACCTCGACCTCGTGCCGACGCTGCGCAGCGTGCCGGGGATCAACGTCCTCTCCGGCGCCGCGCGCCGCGTCGCCGAGCTGGTGCCCGGCAAGGGCGACGACCTCGTGGTCGAGCGCCTGCTGGCCCCCAAGACGAGCCTCAACCGCCGGATCTCCGCGCACCGGCGCTGCGCGTTCACGACCGTCTCGCTGACCGACGTCAAGCGGATCAAGAACCACTTCGGCGTGACGGTCAACGACGTGGTGGTGGCGATCACCGCGGGCGCGCTGCGCGAGTGGCTGCTCGTCCACGACGAGCTGCCGACGGACCCGCTGCTGGCGATGATCCCCGTGTCGGTCCGGCTGCCCGAGGAGTTCGGGACCTTCGGGAACCGCGTGTCGATGATGACCGTGCCGATCCCGACCAACGAGCACGAGCCCGCACAGCGGGTGCACGCGGCGCACGAGGCGATGGACCACGCGAAGGCGCGGCACAACACGACGCCGCGCATGCTCCTGCAGGAGGCCAACGAGGGCATCCCGCCGCTCATGCTCGCCCGCACGGCGCAGACGCTGCTGAACGTCGCCGCCGCCGGCACGCTGCACCCGCCGCTGAACGTCGTGATCTCGAACGTCCCCGGCTCACCCGTCCCGCTGTACTTCTGCGGCGCCCGCCTGGAGGCCAACTACCCGCTCTCGGTCATCACCGACGGCATGGGGCTCAACCTCACGATCCTCAGCTACCAGGACCGGATCGACTTCGGGATCGTCGGCGATCGCGAGGAGGTCCCGGACGTGTGGTTCCTCGCCGAGGAGGTGCAGCACGCCTTCCACGAGCTGCTCGACCTGGTGCCGCGCGAGGCGGCGCCGAAGAAGAAGCGCGCCAAGGCGCCCCGCAAGCCGCGAGCCACGCGCGCCGCGTAGCGGTCAGCCACCGCGCCGCAGCAGCGCGGTCACCTGACGCGCCGCGCGCTCGCCGGACTCCACGGCGCCCTCGAGATACCCCTGCGCGCGCGTGGAGGTGTGCTCGCCGGCGAAGACGATCCGCCCGGCGGGCCGCTGGAGCAGACCCCAGAAGGCGGTGACCTGACCGGGCCCGAACGCGGCGTACGAGCCGTTGCCGGACCAGCGGTCGCGGTGCCAGGCGTCGAGCCACGCATCCCCGGTCAGCGCGTCGCCGATCCCCGGGGCCACCTGCTCGAGCCGGCCGACCGCATCGCGCACGAGGCTCGGCGGCGCCGGGGCATGGGCGGCGGTCCCGGGCAGCGCGAGCGCGGCGGCTCCGCCGGTGAAGAGCGTGAGCAGGCCCTCGCGTACCTGCGGCTGCTGGGCGAGCGAGCTGTCCCAGGTCTGCAGCGCCGGATCGTCGGCGAGGAGCTCGCCCGACCAGTCGCCGAACGCCGGCGGGCGCCGGCGCAGCCCGAGCAGCAGCTTCGCGCCGGTCCCCATGCCGAGGCTCGCGATCATCCGCCGGTACTCGTCCGGGAGCGCGACGCCCGTCAGGTCGGCCTCGCGCAGTGCGGGCAGCGGCTGGGCGAGGACGATGACGTCGGCCTTGACCGGCCTGCGGTAGCGGTCCATCAGCATCTCGAACCGGCCGGAGGAGGTGCGGCGCAGGCCCTGCATCGCCGAGCCGACGCGCAGGACGCGTTCGGGCAGCGCGGCGGCGAGCTTGCGCGGGATCTGGTCGTTGCCGCCGCGGACGTGGAAGCGCTCGTGCGGTCCCGCGTCCGCGCCCGTGTACTCCTGCAGGAGGGCGATCGCGCTGAGGTCGCGCGGGTCCAGGCCGAACGCGCCGGTCAGCTCCGCGCCGACCGCGCGGCCCAGGAGCGAGGTGCCGCCGCCGGGGACGTGCGCGTCGATCCAGTCCTGGGCCGACCGGGCGTCGAAGGCGCGTGCGGCGGGCGAGGCGGCGCCGGCACGGTAGGGGCCGATGCGCCGCGCCTCGGCGTCGAGCAGGGCGACCATCCCGTCGAAGCCGGCCGTCGCAGCCGCCTCGGTCCGCCGGCGGCCGTCGAGCACGATCGCGTCGCGCGCGTCCTCCCGGCGCTCGGCCGCAAGGCGGTCCTCGAGCTCCAGTCCGAGCTCGGCCGCGAGCGCGCGGATCCGCACGTGCCCGGTGTCGATCAGCTCGCCGCCGTGCTCGCCGACGAGGCCCGGGACGACCGACCGCGTGGACCAGCAGCGCCCACCGACGCGCTGCTGTGCTTCGAACACGCGGGCGGTGATGCCAGCCTGGCGCAGGCGGTAGGCGCACGTGAGCCCGGCGAGGCCGGCGCCGACGACGACGACGCTCGGCGCGTCGGGCTCGTCGCCGGAGGACCCGCACGCGGCGAGCACGCCGCCGCTCGCGGCGAGGCCGGCGAGCGCGGCGCCACGTCCCAGGGCCTCGCGCCGGGTGATCCGCTGCATCGCCGCCGGACGGTAGCGCGGCCTGTCAGGGGGGTGCTTCGGTCCCGCCTTGACACAAGTAAATACTTAGCTATACTTATTCCCGTACAGAAGAAAGGACATCACATGTCAAGCGAAGACATCACCCCTGAGCAGGACGACGCAGGCGAGACGCGTCAGGTCACGGTCGAGGTGCCGGCGCATCGCGTCGAGCAGTTCGAGCGCTTTCATGCGCGCTTCCTGCAGATGGCGGCCCACTGGGACGCCCAGGTCGGCAGCGAGGACCTGCGCGGTCCGCGTGGCCGGCGCGGTCGCGGTCGCCACGGCGGCGGTCCCTGCCACGGACGCCGGGCCGGCGCGGAGCGCGGCGCCTGATGGCCGACAAGCCCGTGACGGTCGACGTCCCGGAGGATCGGGTGCCGGAGTTCTATCTCTGGTTCGCGGCCTTCCTGGCGTCACCGCCGGGCTCGGGGCCGCCGCGCGGCGGCCCGCGCCGCGGCGGGCCCGGCCCGCCGTGGCGCCACCACGACCGGCGCGCATGGAGCGCCGGCGACGTCGACGACGCGCGCTGGCTCTACGGCCGCCTGTCGGACCCGGCGCGCGAGCTGTTCGACCTCCTCATCGACACCCCCGGTGAGCGGCATTCCGGCAACGAGGTCGCCTCGCGGCTCGGGCTGGACAAGGGCGCCCACGGCCTCGCCGGCATCCTGGCCTGGCCGGGTCGCTGGTGCCGCAAGCTCGGGCTGGACTTCCCGATCACGACCACGGCCCGCGACGACGGCGGGACCGACTACCTCATGGATCCCGAGATCGCGGCGCTGTTCGGCCGCGCTCGCAGCGCCGCGGGCTAGGCGCGGGCGACGGCGACGTGGGTCGCCATCGGCGCGGCGAAGCCCGTGTCGTCCTCGAACGCGGCGAGCGCGGGCAGCGCGGCCTCGCGCATCGCCGTGTCGCGCTCCGGCGGCATGCCCGCCAGTGCGAGCGCGAGCGGCGATCCCTCCGCGAACGACCGCACGAACTCGCCGGCCGACGCGAAGCGGGCCACGTGCTCGACGCGGACGACGTCGACCTGTGCGAATCCCGCACCCTCGAGGAGCGCCGCGAGCGCGTCCGCGTCGCTGAACGCGAACGGGGCGGAGCCGACCCCGGCGAGGTCGGGCTCGAAGGGCGCGATCGCCGCCATGTAGGCGTTGTGTGCGGTCTGGTCCTCGATCGCCGTCCAGCACGCTACGAGCGCCCGCCCGCCCGGCGCCAGGACGCGCCGGAACTCCCGCGCACCCGCATCGCGGTCGGGGAAGAACTGCAGCCCCTGCTGGCAGGTCAGGACGTCGAACGATCCGTCCTCGAAGGGCATCGCGGTGGCGTCTCCCTCGACCCACTCGGCGCCGGTGTCACCCGCGACCCGCGCGGCGACCGCGAGCATCCCGGGCGTCATGTCCAGGCCCGTGATCCGGCCCAGCGGCGTTCCGGTGGCGGCCGCTGCGCGCGGCACGATGCCGGTCCCGCAGGCGACGTCGAGCAGCCGGTCGCCCTCCTGCAGTTCGGCGCGGGCGACGAGATCCTCGGCGTAGTGGCCGAAGAACGCCGGCACCATGAGCTCCTCGTACACCGAGGGGAAGTCGCCTGCCGTACCCCACTCCATGCCCATGGCGCGATCCTAACCGGCGACGGGCGGCGCGAAAAGGGATGCGAGGTCGTCTCGACCCCGCATCCCCGTCCGCGAGATCAGGTGATGCCGATCGGGTCCGGATCGACGGGGACGACCGGGTCCTGCGTCGTTCCCCGCACGTTGCCCACGGCCGACCAGAACCGGCTTCGGGCGGTGTTCAGCGCGCGCTGCTGGGCGCGGGCGGCGGTGCGCCAGCGCTGCATGATCGGACGCAGCGCAGCGCGGGCGTTGCGCATCGCGACGGCGCACGCTGCGCGGTTGCCGGAGGCGCGCGCGTCGGCGCAGGCGGCGGCGGCGTTGGCGTTGATCGCCGTCATCTGGTCCTCCAGGCCCGCGGTCGCCGCGGCGAAGGAGGAGAGCGCGGAGGCGTGCGCGGACTTCAGCGCGGCGCAGGCGGTCTTCACCTGCGTCGTCGCGCCCGCGAGCGAGGCGGGCGGGTTGCCGGCGTCGACCGCGGCGCAGAGCGACGCGGCGCGCGGGAACGTCCGCTCGAAGCTCCGGGCGGAGGCCCCGGCGGGAAGGATGAGCAGTCCGAGCGCGGTCAGGGCGAGGACTGGTCGGAGGCGGTTGAGCATCGGCGAATCCCTTCGGTCAGGCTCTTTGGGGGGAGGTCAACGGGTGACCGGGCACCACCGTGACGGACCCGCGCAGGCGCCTCGGACGGACGTCCAGAAACGGACGTGGGCGGCTCGGACGGACGTCCAGCGGCCGCTGGGAACGTCAGCTGGTCGCTGCGGGAACGTCGCTGGAGGCCGACGGCGGCAGCGCGTCGGGCAGGTCGCCGGCGGGCCATGCCTGCCACGGGAAGCCATGGCGGGCGCGGCGCAGGCGGTAGTTCAGGGCACCGTGCGCGTTCATGCCGTGCCACGCCGCGTGGGTCGTCAGCGACATCTTCGGGATCCAGTACCGGTCGCCCACCGGCTCGAGCGGACGCGGGGGCTGGAGCTCGACGTCGGCTGCCACGTGCCCCTCGCCGTCCTCCAGCGACAGCCGCGCAAGGATCCGGCCGTTGCGGTCGCAGACCTGCGACTCGCCGACCATCACGGTCCGCCACGGGATGCCCGGCCCCAGCGGTGTCTGCCCCGCCACCGGCCCGACGTGCGAGGCGTGCGCGACCGGGACGCCCGTGATCCGCGCCACCTGGCCGGGGAGCTCGCGCGCCTGGCGGCGCCAGGTCGCGTGCTCGCGCTCCGACCACCAGCGCAGCGGGCCGGGCCAGTTCAGCGGCATCGAAGGCCAGCACATGCCGCCGATGACGACCTCGGCGCCGCCCGCCCGCACCCGCGCGGCGGTGCGGTTGCGCGCCCACTCCCACCCGGACATGAGGCCCACGGTCGCGCCGAGCGTCTCGCAGCGCACGACGCCGTCGTCGTCACCCCCGACGTAGTAGTTCTGTTCCCAGGCGGTGGGGATGTCCTTGTCGTGCAGGTGCACCGCGCCGTCCGGCTCCGCGAGCACGTACGTGCCGTACGTGTCGGCGCCGCGGACCGCCAGGAACCCGCCCGCGACGACGCAGTCGAGCTCGCGGGCCAGGCGCGTCAGCAGCTGGAAGGGCTGGCCGTCGACCGGGCGCGCGGCGCCGCGCAGGATCCGCGCGTAGACGTTCGGGCTCGTACACGCCTCGGGCACGACGACGACGTCCGCGGCGTGCTCACGGTGGGCGTCGCGGACCAGGTCCTCGATCCGCGCCAGGTTGCGCTCGACCGCGCCGAGCTCCAGCGCGGGCTGGACGACGGCGATCCGCGTCATGACGGCACCTGGGCGGGCGCGGCGTCGGGGACGGGCACGTCACGGCGCACCGCGGGCGGGGCCGGCCAGTCCGCACCCGGATGGTCCGAGCCGGTGACGGGCCGGGCGCTGCGGAAGCGGCCGGCGCGAGCCTCCATCCGGATCTCGATTTCGGTGCGCAGGTCGGCCGCCGCGCGGATCAGCGTCTCGCGGCGCGGGCGCTCGCCGCGGCGCAGCGCCGCCCCGGTCGCGCGGGCGAGCCGCGGGAGCGTCGCGATCTGCTGGGGCGTGCGGGCGCGGCCGAACAGGTCGCCGAGGTCGGGCTCGGGCGTGCGGCCCGCCTCGCGGACGAGTTCGCACACGGTCGGCGACTGGCGCTCGACGCGCGTGTCGGCGTTGGCGAAGTGGTAGGACGGCATGCACTCGCGGTCGCGGCGCGCCTCCCAGGTGCGCGTGGCGAGGTCGACCGCGGCGGGGTTGTCGAGGACCGGCAGGACGCCCTCGGCGAGTGTGCGGCCTGCCCACAGTGCGTCGCGCATCCCCTGGCCCGTCACCGGATCCTTGAAGTGCCCGGCGTCTCCGGCGAGCGCCCAGCCCGGTCCGGAGGATGCGCGGAAGAACGCGGGCGTCTCGCCCGTCGATCGCAGCTTCGAGCCCTGGGGCGCTCCAGCGATCCGGTCGGCGAGGCCCGGGTGCTCGCGGAGCTTGCGCGCCCAGTGCCCCTCGGGGTCCCGGCGCGCCTCGCGCACCTCGTCGCGGTGGCCCATGAGGAGGATCAGGATGCGGCCGGCGGGCGCCGTCGGGAACGCGAAGGCGAACGAGTCGCCCTGCCGCCACTGGAAGTAGGTCTCGGCGTCGCGCGTGCCGGCGCGCGGGTCGTCGAGGTAGCGGAACACGAGCCCGCGCCCGTTGCGGGACACGCGGTACGGCGTCCACGACCCGACCAGCGACGACACGGTGGAGCGCCGCCCGTCCGCCCCGATCACGAGCGTCGCCCCGATCTCGCACGGCGTCCCGTCCGCGTCGCGGTAGCGCACGCCTGCGACCCGTCCCGCCCGCCAGATCACGTCGTCGACGGTGCACGCCTCGCGGATGTCGGCGCCCTGTTCCCGAGCGGCCTCGACGAGCTGGACGTCCTGCAGGTCCCGCGGGATGCAGAGACCGAAGTCCGTGCCGTCCTCCGCGGGACGCAGGCGCTCGAAGCACACGGCACCCTCGGCCTCCAGGCGCACCCAGCGGACGAGCGACGGGTTGAGCGCCAGGATGCGCGGCATCGCGCCGAGCTTCACCAGTTCGCTGGCCCCGGCGGGTTGCAGCACGTGCGTCGAGAGCTGGTCGGAGGGGAACCGCATCCGGTCGAGCACGACGACGCGGCGCCCGGCGCGCGCGAGCGGCGCCGCCGCGGCGGTTCCCGCGCAGCGCGCACCCACGATGACGACGTCCGCCTGCTCCATTCCCGCTCCTTCCGCCCCTCCGGCGATCGCGCGGCAGCTTGACGCATCGGGCAGCGAATGGAAAGGCGTTTGTCCAGATGTACAAACGGCGGCGCGCCGTCTTGGACAACCGTCGAACGACCCGCGCCGATCTCCCGGTGATCCTGCCCCGGTCGTCCGGCCTGTCCCCACGCGCCGGACCTGAAGAAAGGGTCATCCATGAAGCTCGTGATCGGCATCGTCCGTCCCGAGAAGACGAACGACGTGCTCGAAGCCCTGTACCGCGCCGAGGTGCGCGGGCTGTCGATGACGCGCGTCCAGGGCCACGGCGGCGAGCTCGACCGCGTCGAGACCTACCGCGGCACCACCGTCCGGATGGGCCTGGCCGAGAAGACGCGCATCGAGATCGCGGTGTCCGACGAGTTCGTCGACGCGACGGTCGACGCGCTCTGCGCCGGCGCGCGGACCGGCGAGGTCGGCGACGGCAAGATCTTCGTGGTCCCGCTCGACCGCGTGGTCCGCATCCGCACGGGTGACACGGACGCCGGCGCGGTGACGCCGGTGGACGCGGCATGACCTCGGCGATCGACACGGGCGACACCGCGTGGATGCTCGCGGCGACGGCGCTCGTCCTCCTCATGACCCCGGCGCTCGGCCTCTTCTACGCGGGCCTCGTGCGCTCCAAGAACACGCTCAACACGTTCATGATGTGCATCGCGGCGCTCGCGATCGCGCTGATCACCTGGGTCGTGATCGGGTACTCGATCGCGTTCGACGGCGACGGCTCGATCATCGGCGGCCTGGGGCACGCGTTCCTGCAGGACGTGACGCTCGAACCGCGTGACGGGCAGACGATCCCGCACCTGCTGTTCATGGCCTTCCAGGCGACGTTCTGCATCGTCACCACCGCGCTCGTCTCCGGTGCCGTGGTCGAGCGGATGCGCTTCGGCCCGTTCCTCGTCTTCGCCGCGCTGTGGTCGGTGCTCGTCTACGCCGTGCTCGCGCACTGGGCGTTCGGCGGCGGCTGGCTCATGGAGGGCGGCACGCTCGACTTCGCCGGCGGCGTCCCGGTCGAGATGGCCTCGGGCTTCTCGGCGCTCGCGGCGGCGCTCGTCGTCGGGGCGCGCAAGGACTACGGCCGCCAGGCGCTCCTCCCGCACAACGCGGTGTACGTCCTGCTCGGCGCCGGCCTCCTGTGGTTCGGCTGGTTCGGCTTCAACGGCGGCAGCGGCCTGACGGCGAGCGGCGTCAGCGTCCTCGCCTTCGTCAACACGCTGATCACCCCCGCCTTCGCGCTGGCGACGTGGTTCGTGCTCGACCTGCTGCGAGCGCGCAAGGTCACGGCGATCGGCGCGGCGACGGCGATCATCGTCGGCTGCGTCGGCATCACGCCCGCGGCCGGCTACATCAGTCCCGGCTGGGCGATGGCGCTCGGCGTGGTCGCCGCGCTCCCGAGCTACGCGATCATCATGTGGCGTCCGCGCACGCACGTGGACGAGACGCTCGACGTGCTCGGCGCGCACGGCATCGCGGGACTCACGGGCATGCTCTTCCTCGGGCTCGTCGCACAGGTGGGCTGGAACGGCGGCCTCGGCGACGGCCTCATCTACGGGAACGCCGACCAGTTCCTGTGGCAGGTGATCGCGGTCGTCGTGGCGCCGGTCTACGCGTTCTGCATGACGTACGCGCTGCTGAAGCTCATCGGCGCGTTCGCGACGCTGCGGGTGAGCGAGCGCGACGAGGCGCTCGGCCTGGACGTCGTGAGCCACGGCGAGGAGGCGTACGTCACGGGCGAGGGCGCGCTGCTGCTCGAGCCGGACGAGATCTGGGCCGAGCGCCGCGGGGAGTCCGAGCCCGCCACGGTCGGCTAGGGCTCGATCGGGGAGAGCGCACGCGCCGGCAGCCAGCCGCGCGTGCCCGCGTCGGTCACGACGAGCGACCATCCGCCCGCGGACCGCACGAGCGTCACCGGCTGCCCGCGGCGCACCGAGCCGCGCGCCTGCCCGTCGGGGCGCACGCGCAGCAGTTCGTCGCGGACCTGCACGCGGTGGGTCGGCGTGCTCGCCGCGCGCTGGTCGGCGGCGCGGATCGACCCGGCCTCGGTCGCCCGGCGGCACAGCACGGACACGGTGACCCGCGTGTCGCGCGTCAGCGCGGGCCCGCTCAGGTCGACGCGCGCGACCCGGCTTTCGCCGACGATCGTCGCGGGGGTGTAGGCGACGCGCAGCTTGGCGCCGGTCGGCGGCAGCAGGTCGGCGACCCGCAGCGGTGCCGGGCAGGTGATCACGGCCTGCTCGCGCGCGCCGGATCCCGCCGGGATCAGCAGCGTCTGACGGACGATCGCGGTGCCCTGGGGCACGGGCTGCCGGACGGCGAGGCTGCCGGAGGGGACGGCCGGGCTGCGGACGGCGACCGGCGAGGGGTCGCCGGGGCCGAAGACCTGCGTGCCGAGGACCGCGACGCCGACGGCGGCGACGCCCGCGGTCGCCGCGGCGCCGGCCTTGACGGCGATGCCCTTGCCGGAGAGCCAGTGCAGCGCGCCGCCGCCCGCGCCCAGGCCGATCAGCAGGATGCCGGGGTCGAGGATCGCGATCGCGCGGCGCGACTGCTTCAGGTCCTCGCGGAACTCGCGGCAGGCGGGGCACTTCGCCACGTGCCGGAGCGTCTGCGGCGACGCGCGGCGGTGGGCGTCGGCGGCCTCGATCAGCTGCATCCGGACCTCGGCGCAGTCCTCGGTGCGCGCCTCGCGCTCACGGATGAGGTTCGCCCGCGCACGGAACACGAGGCTCTTCGTCGACTGCTCGGTCAGCCCGAGTTCGCGCGCGATCTCCTCGTGGCTCTGGCCGTCGAGCTCGCGGCGCAGCAGCGCGTGCCGCTGGACCTCGGGAAGCGTGGCGATGTCCTCCAGGAGCTCGCGCACTCCGGCGCGCCGGTCCGCGGCCTCGGCGGGCTCCGTCGACGCGGGGGCCGCCAGGAAGATGCCCGCCTCCTCGTCGTCGAGCGGCACCGACCCGCCCTTGACGCGGCTGAGCTCGTCCAGCGCGCAGTTGCGCGTCAGCCGGAAGAGCCACGGCTTGAGGTCGATCGCACGGTCGTCGCGCAGCAGCGCGCGGCTCGCCCGGAGCATCGCCTCCTGGACGACGTCCTCCGCGACGGCCGGCGTCGAGCGGGCGAGGATCTTGCGCGCGAAGCGCTCCAGCCGCGGCTGATAGCGCGCGTGGATCGCGTCGAACGCCGCCGGATCGCCCGCGCGGTAGGCGGCGACCAGCTGCGTGTCGGAGGTGCGGGGGAGGACGGCGATCATCGGCGGCAGAGGTAGCGCGCGCGGACCCAGCCGCGCAGCTCGTCGGACGTCACGATCCGCGCCCAGCGCCGGTTGGCGCTGCGCCGCGAGATCCGGACCGGGTCGGGCCGGAAGAGGTAGCCGACGACGAAGCCGTCCGGGCTGTTCAGCACGGGGGCGCGGTACACGGAGCAGACGCGCGCGCGCTGGGCCGCCTGCGCCTGAGCGCTCGGCAGCGCGGCGGGCAGGGCGAGGGCGACCAGGAGCGCCAGAGCGGCGCCGCGGGTCAGCCGGCGTGCGCGCAGGCTGCGGACGTGATCAGCGGCAGAGGCCATAGACGGTGCCGGTGACGGTCTGCCCGGTCGCGACGCTCGGGGCGATGTCCACCACGACGCCCCAGCTCGGGCTGCCCTGGTACTCGAACGCGCGGCGGCGGACGAACGGCGTGAGGCCGACGACCTGCGGGGCGATGCGGCTGCCCTCGGAGGCGGCCATCGTCACGAGCCGCTTCCCGGCCGGGCAGCGCACGACGAAGGTCGGGAGCGCCTTGACCGCGCCGCGGGTGATGCTCACGCGGTAGCCCACCGCGGAGTAGCCCGACGGCAGCGGCCGGCCGGGCCGGTCGCCGCGCAGCCCCGGGAAGTCGACCGGGCTGGGATCCTGGCCGGAGATGATCGTGCGCGCGCCGACGGTCATGGCGGAATCGCTGGTCCCGTTCTGGGCGATCGCTGCGCCGCCCACCATGAGCGCGGCGGCGATCGCCGCGGCGGCGGCGGTGCGGAGGATGGAGGTGATCATGGCCTTGTCGTCCTTGAGATTCGGGGTGTGGCAGCTGGACGTCGTCACCTGTACAACCGCCGTCACGCCGGACGGTTGCGGGTCAGGGTTCCCGCAATCTCGTCCGGCGCGTCAGCGGCGGGTGCTCAGCGACCGGTGCGTGTCAGCTTTGCACCTGCGTGCCTGCTCATGGCGAGCTTCGCCACGACGGCCCTGCCCGCGTCGAGGGTCTCGACGACGCGGTTGGTCACGGTCTGGCGGAACAGGCCGTTCTCGAGGGTCGACTCGATCTCGGCGGGCTCGTAGGTGAGCGCATCGACGAGCGCCGTCGCGCGGGAGCCCGGGTCGCTGCTCTTCCACTTGCCCGGCACCGACTCGAGGAGCAGCAGGCGGCGGCCGTCGACGGTGCGCTCACCGGCCACCTTCATGATGCCCTGCTGGACGTAGGCGCGGTGCAGCGCCGCCTCGAACGCCGCCGAGGTGTAGGCGGGCGTCTTCGACGTCGTGCGCGAGATCGTCACGCGCCGCTTGCGGGCGTCGTAGATCCGGGTCTCGCCGGGGCGGTCGACGATCTCGACGCGCAGCTTCCCGGTCGCGGCGTCGCGGACGACCATCCGCGAGCGGCTCGAGCTCAGCCAGAGCTCCTGGCGCTCGTTCGAGGGGACGGCCTTCGTGCCGGACACCTTGACGATCGTCACGCGGTGCTCGACCTTGCCGGCCGGGACGCGGTACTGCGCGTCGCCGGGGCTCGGCAGCGCCATCTGCGACTGGGAGGCGGCGGGGACGCCGCCGACGTCGGCGGCCGACGCGGCCGCCGGCGCGAGTGCCGCGACGGCGAGCGCCGCCGCGGCGAGGAGGGTCGGTCTGGTCATGCGGTGCTCCTTGCGGGGGTGAGGGGAGGGGGTTGACGTCCCCTACAACCGGAGCCGCGCGGAGCGGTGGCGGGTCAGGTGCCCGTCAGTGGCGCGCCAGTTCGTCGAGCGCGACGGTCAGGGCGAGCAGGAGCGCCTCGTCCTCGCCGCCGGCGACCTCGACGCCGTAGGTGTCGCGCACGCGGAACCACTTCTTCGACACCGTCGCGACGACCGTGCCGTCGCGCTTGATCTCGTACTCGTGCTGCAGCACGTTGCCGTGCGCCTTGAGGTCCTCGCCGTCCTCGACCTCGATGTCGAAGCGGTCGCGGATCCCGACGAGCGCCTTGTGCACGGTCGCCAGGGTGTGGCCGTCCCGCTCCACCTTCATCTTGTCGCGGACGCTGAGCTTCTTCTCCTGGACCTTCGCGACCTCGTTGCCGTCGCGGTCCTTGAGCATGTAGGTGTCGCGGGCGCGCAGGGCCTTGCCGTCGACCTTGAAGACCTTCTCGCCCCGGTCGTCCTCGATCCACGAGTCGTCGCCGATCGAGGCGAGCTTCTCGCGCATCTGGAAGCGGCGTCCGTTCTGCGGTTCGTCGTTGTGGCGGAGCAGTCCCATGTCGTGTCCTCTCGTGGTCGGTCGGGGCGGCGCCTCAGGGGCGGCCGGGTGCACGCGGCCGCCCCTGTGACCTTCACGTCAGTAGGCGCCCTGGCCCGAGGAGGGCCTGGCCAGTTGGTACAGGACGATGATCGCCAGTGCGAACACGGACAGCGACCAGAAGGGGTACGCGGAGATCGACAGCAGCGCTGCGATCGCGCTCGCGGCCGAGGCGAAGATGCCGATCCAGCGCCCGAAGCCCCCGCCGGACCAGAGCGAGAAGGCGGCGATGCCCTGGACGATGCCGATGATCAGCGTCACCCAGCCCCAGGTGTTGAGGTCGCCGAGGATGAACTTCGAGTCGTTGACGAAGAACGTCGAATTGTCGATGGCGCCGATCCCGTAGATGATGTTCAGGATCGCTGCGACGCCGAGGACGATGCCGGCGAACAGCCACCAGCCGGTGACGCGTGATGCGTCCTTGGTCATGGGTGTCTCCTCAAGTCGGTGATGTGGACGACGGACACCCCATCACCGGACCGCAGCCGCGTCCTCGACCAGATCGGGTGACACGCGACCCTCACCAGAGGGGTAGCGTTCGCCCATGGCCAAGGCCGACAAGACCGCGACGAAGAAGAAGAAGAGCGCCAAGAAGGCGCGGAAGCCGCGGGGGGTTCTGGACCTCCCCAAGGCGATCGAGGATCGCCTGGCGGAGGGGCGCGCCGAGCGCGAGAACGTGCCCGTCGAGGCGCATGCGGAATGGCAGGCGCCGGACGACCGCCCGGACCCCGTGGGCGTGCTCGAGGAGCAGAACGCGACGCGGGTCCCCGATCTCGTGCCGATCCGCCACGGCCGGATGATCGTCTCGCCGTTCACGTTCTATCGCGGTGGCGCGGCGATCATGGCGTGGGACCTCTCGCGGACCCCGACGACCGGGCTGCGCGTGCAGTGCTGCGGTGACGCGCACCTGTCGAACTTCGGCGTGTTCGCGGCTCCCGACCGTCGCCTCGTCTTCGACCTCAACGACTTCGACGAGACGCTGCCCGCCGCGTTCGAGTGGGACGTCAAGCGGCTCGTCGCGAGCTTCGTCGTCGCCGCCCGCGACAACGGCCACCGCCGCAAGGAGCAGCGCGCGGCGGCGCGGGCCGCCGCCGCGGCCTACCGGACGACGATGGCCACGGCGCGCGACGATGCGCTTCCTCGACGTCTGGTACGCGCGCATCGACGTCGAGGACATGCTGGCGCAGCTCAGCGCCGACGGCCGACAAGGCCGCGATCAAGGCCGCGCGAGAAGAACCTCGCCAAGGCGCGCAAGCGGACGAGCCTCGGGTCGCTGGCGAAGTTCGCCGAGCAGGTCGACGGCGGCTACCGGATCAAGCAGGAGCCGCCGGTGATCGTGCGCCCGCCCGAGGACATCGCCGACGAGGCCGAGCAGATCGTCCGCCAGGGACTCGCCGACTACGCGGACACGCTCGACGCCGGATCGGCGCGCTCGTCCTCGACCACTACCACTTCGAGGACTTCGCACGGAAGGTCGTCGGCGTCGGATCGGTCGGGACCGAGGCGTTCATGGTCCTGCTGATGGGCGACCGCGACGACGACCCGCTGTTCCTGCAGGTGAAGGAGGCGAACACGTCGGTGCTCGCGCCCTACGCCGGCGCGAGCGAGTACGAGCACCAGGGCGAGCGGGTCGTGCAGGGCCAGCGCGTCATGCAGGCGGCGAGCGACGCGTTCCTCGGCTGGGTCACCGGGACGCGGTGAGCGCCACCGCGAGTTCTACGTGCGCCAGCTGCGCGACATGAAGGGCTCGGCGCTGATCGAGACGATGCCGCCGGAGCGCCTCGCGCGGTACGGCGAGCTCTGCGGCGCGCACGCTCGCCCGCGCGCATGCCCGCACCGGCGACGCCGCGAAGATCGCCGGCTACCTCGGCGACGACGACACGTTCGACCGCGCGCTCGAGCAGTTCGCGGTCGCGTACGCCGACCAGAACGACGCCGACTACGCGGCGTTCACCCAGGCCGCCGACGAGCAGCGCATCCCGGTTGAGCGCGGGGTCTGAGGGCTGCTGCGCCCCGGGCGCTGGTGACCGGCCGGCGGCGGCCGATCCCGGTCCGGATCTCGGCGCCGCCATCGGGGCGGGCGCCGGCATCGCCGACGCGGATCTCGTCGCGCTGGAGGGCGGGACGTTCGTCATGGGGACCGACGGCGGCTACGGCTACCCGGCGGACGGCGAGGGACCCACGCACGACGTGCAGCTCACGCCGTTCGCGATCGCGCGCCACGCCGTGACCAACGCGCAGTTCGCGGCGTTCGTCGCGGCGACGGGCCACCGGACGGAGGCCGAGCGCTACGGCTGGACGTTCGTCTTCGCGGGCCTGCTGCCCGACGACTTCCCGCCGACGCGCGCCGTCGCGGGCGCGGAGTGGTGGCGGCAGGTGCACGGCGCCGCGTGGGATCACCCCGAGGGCCCGGACTCCGGTCTGCAGGGCCGCGACGATCACCCCGTCGTGCACGTCTCCTGGAACGACGCCCAGGCCTTCTGCGCCTGGTCGGGGACGCGGCTGCCGACCGAGGCCGAGTGGGAGTACGCGGCGCGCGGCGGCCTCGTCCATCACCGCTTCCCGTGGGGCGACGAGCTCGAGCCCGGCGGCGCGCACCGGATGAACGTCTTCCAGGGCCGTTTCCCCGAGCGCGACACCGGCGCGGACGGGTTCATCGGCACGGCGCCCGTCGGCGCCTTCGAGCCCAACGGCCACGGTCTCTTCCAGATGACCGGGAACGTGTGGGAGTGGACCGCCGACTGGTTCGACCCCGGCTACTACGCGCGCAGCCCGCGCGCCGACCCTCGGGGGCCCGAGGACGGCGAGGCGCGCGTCATGCGCGGCGGCTCGTACCTCTGCCACACCTCGTACTGCAACCGCTACCGCGTCGACGCGCGCAGCTCGAACACGCCCGACAGCTCGACCGGCAACCTCGGTTTCCGCGTCGCGCGCTGACGAGTTTCACCCCACCTGGGTGACGTGCGTCACGATGCGTGCACACAGAATCCGAGCACTCCACCCCGACCGCTGAAGGATCTCCGATGAGCCACCAGCCGCATGACGTCCTCGTGGGCGCCTACCAGGACCTCGACGCCGCCAAGCGCGACTTCGACGCCGTCACCGCGCTCGTCAAGGCGCGGAAGGTGAAGGTCGAGGGCGTGATCCTCGTCGAGCATCACGAGGACGGTGAGGTCAGCGTCGTCAGCACCGGCGACCACATGGGCCGCCACGGCCTGGGGTGGGGCGGCGGCGTCGGGCTCGTCGTCGGGCTGCTGCAGCCGGAGCTGCTCGCGGCCGTCGCCGTGGGCGCGGCCGGTGGCGCCGCCATCGGCAAGTTCGCCGATCACCGGCTCAAGAGCGGCCTCGGCGAGAAGATCGGCGAGGCGCTGCCGCTCGGCGGGGCGGGCATCATCGCCGTCATCCGCAGCGAGGATCGCCTCGCGATCGAGCAGGCGATGCCCGGCACGCCCGCCAAGTCGGTGGTGCAGACCGACGAGGGCGGCCTGCTGCGACCGCTGAAGGACTCGCTCGCCGAGGCGATGCACAAGTTCTCGCCGGACCGGTCCAGGCTGCCGATCCCCGACCGCGCCTTCGGCGGGACCGCGGGCCGGACGCTGCGAGACTCGGTGGCGGACTGGTCGATGATTCCCGGCCCGACGGCGCCCGAGGGGGCGCCGAACGTGCTCATCGTCCTCATCGACGACGCCGGCTTCGGAGCGCCGGACACGTTCGGCGGCCCGGTGCGCACGCCGAACTACACGCGTGTGCAGCAGATGGGCACGACGTACAACCGCTTCCACGTGACGGCGGTGTGCTCCCCGACGCGCTCGGCGCTGCTGACCGGGCGCAACCAGCACCGCGTCGGCTTCGGGTCGGTCGCCGAGTTCCCGGGGCCGTTCCCCGGCTACACGGCGGCGAAGCCCAAGAGCTGTGCCGGGCTGCCGCGGATCCTCGCCGACAACGGCTACGTCACGGGCGGCTTCGGCAAGTGGCACCTGACACCGAACAACGTCCAGGGCGCGGCGGGCCCGTTCGACCACTGGCCGAAGGCCTGGGGCTTCAACCACTGGTGGGGCTTCCTGTCCGGCGCCGCCGGCCAGTACGACCCGATCATCACCATGGACGACACCGTCCTCGGGGTGCCCGAGGGCCAGGACGGCGAGGAGTACTACTTCCCGGACGACCTCACCGACAAGGCCACCGAATGGCTGCACCGGGTCCGCGCACAGGACCAGGAGAAGCCCTGGTTCATGTTCTACTCGACCGGCTGCGCGCACGCACCGCACCACGTCGCGACCGAGTGGGCCGACAAGTACAAGGGACAGTTCGACGAGGGCTGGGACGCCCTGCGCGAGCAGATCCTCGAGCGGCAGAAGCGGCTCGGGATCGTGCCGCAGGACACCGAGCTCACCCCCCGCCCGGATGCGCTGCCGGCGTGGGATGACCTCGACGACACCGCGAAGGAGCTCTATGCACGGCAGATGGAGGTCTACTGCGGCTTCCAGGAGAACGCCGACTGGAACGTCGGCCGCCTGCTGGACGAGATCGAGGAGATGGGTGACCTCGACAACACGCTGATCTTCTACATCTGGGGCGACAACGGCGCGAGCATGGAGGGCACGACGACCGGCTCGTTCAACGAGCTGACGTTCCTCAACGGCCTGGTCCTCGACCCCAAGCAACAGACTGACCTGATCGACAAGTACGGCGGGCTCACCGCGCTCGGCGGTCCCGACACCGCACCGCACTGTGCGGCGGCCTGGGCGCACGCGCTCAACACGCCGTTTCAATGGGGCAAGCAGGACGCCGCCCACCTCGGCGGCACACGCGACCCGATGGTCGTCGCATGGCCTGCGCGGCTGCAGCCGAGCGACGAGATGCGCTCGCAGTTCACCCACGTCATCGACATCGGCCCCACCGTCCTCGAGGCGGCCGGCATCCCCGAGCCTGAGCAGGTCGACGGCATCGACCAAGAGCCGATGGACGGGACGAGCTTCCTCTACACCGTCGACGATCCGCAGGCTCCGGAACGTCACACGACGCAGTACTTCGAGATGTTCGGTGCTCGCGCCATGTACAAGGACGGCTGGTGGGCCGCCTCGCGCCCCGACCGGCTGCCGTGGGATCTCTCGCCGGAGAGCCTCGCGGCCATGGGCCCGGATGCCGACTGGGATCCGGATCGCGACGTCGGCTGGGAGCTCTACGACCTGACGACCGACTTCTCCCAGGCGAAGGACGTCGCCGCCGACCACCCGGAGAAGGTCCAGGAGCTGCAGGAGCTCTGGTGGAGCGAGGCGGAGCGCAACCGCGTGCTGCCGCTGATGGCCGGCGTCTCCGTCCTCTACGGGATCCTCCCGCCGATGCCGACGCAGACGCGCTTCCCGTTCGCGGGCGACGTCGACAGCGTTCAGTTCGGGATGGTGCCGCGCGTCTACGGCCGCTCGTACGCGATCGAGGCCGACCTCGTCGTGCCCGACGGCGGCGCCGAGGGCGTGATCATCGCGCTCGCCGACTTCATCGGCGGCTTCGGGCTCTGGGTCGACTCCGGCGGGATCCTGCACCACACGTACTCGCTGCTCGGCGTGGAGACGTACAAGCAATCCGCCAGGACGCCGTTGCCGACCGGTGAGGTGCACGTGGAGATGCTGTTCGAGTCGGCGGAGCCCAAGCCCGGAAGCGGCGGCCACGTGACGCTGCTCGTCAACGGCGAGCCGGTCGGCGAGGGCGACATGCCCAAGACCGTCCCGGTCACGTTCACGAGCTACGCCGGCATGGACATCGGCAAGGACTACGGCCTCGTCGTCGACCGCGCCTACGAGGACAGGGCGCCGTACGCGTTCACCGGCACCGTGAAGCAGGTGGTCTTCGACCTCAATCCGGTCGCCGCTGCCGCGAAGCACGGTCATGCGCAGGACCTCCATCACCACGAGCAGACACAGGGGGTCGCCGCGGGCGTCGCGGGGTGACGGCACGGAATTCGGTTTGCGAATCCGCGCGCCCGGCCACAGGAAGGCCATGCACGAATCACGGATCGCAATGAACGAAGCGACGTTCCGCCGGGTCAACGAGGCGATCCAGGCGGGGCGTCCCGAGGCCGGGGACGCCGTCGACCTGATCTGTGAATGCGGTCGCCTGGGCTGTGTCGAGCACCTGCGGATGCGCGCCGAGGACTACCGCGCCGTCCGCGCGAACCGTCGGCGCTTCGTCGTCGTCCCCGGCCACGAGCTGCTCGAGGTTGAGGACGTCGTCGACAAGGGCGACGGGTATCTCGTGGTCGAGAAGTCGGGCGAGGCCGGTCGCCTCGTCGAGCGGGTCTCGCGCGAGCCGCTTCCCGAGCTCGGGTTGTAGGGCCGCCCCTCAGCTCGAGTACCCCGAGGGCGTGTGGTGGCCATCGCCGCGCCCTGCGACCGCCCGGTAGATCCCGAGCAGCAGCATCACGCCGAGGATCGCGCCGATGACGCCGCCCCAGTCGAAGGCGTCGGAGTCGCCGATGCCGAGCACCTTCGTGAACACGACGAAGCCGACGAACGAGCCGGCGAGGCCGAGCAGGATCGTCGCGACGACGCCGCCGGGGTCGTCGCCCGGCATGAGCAGCTTGCCGACGGCGCCTGCGAACAGGCCGAGCAGGATGGCGAAGATGATCTCGCTGAAGTCCATTTGAGCGCTCCTTGACGGTTGTGGTGGGAGACCGTGATGCCCACGCCGCGCCGGGCGAAACAGCGTTTCGCGAGGGGGCCGCCGCGGGTACGCGGATGACCTCACCCCCATGAACGGAGCAACCGTGAACGCAGAGAAGCAGAAGCTCGTGCAGTACCTCGGAGAAGCCCAGGCCAGTGAGCGCGGCCTGGTCCGTGAGCTCCAGGCGCAGATCGCCATGACCCCGCGCGGGCGCTACCGGACGTCTCTGGAACGGCATCTCCAGGAGACCCGTGACCACGCCGACCGGGTCGGCGCGCGCCGCAGCGAGATCGGTGGTGCGGATCCGATCGCCGCGACCGTCGCGCTCGCAGCGGCGGCCGTCGCGCAGACACTGGCGCTCGGCAGGACCCCGCTGAACCTGATCCGTGGGACCGGGGGCGAGGAGAAGGTGCTGAAGAACGCCAAGGACGCCGCAGCCACCGAGGCGCTGGAGATCGCCACCTACACCGCGATCGAGCGACTCGCACGATCGGTCGGCGACCGGACGACCGCGCGGCTGGCGGCCTCGATCCGCGGCGAGGAGGAGCGGATGCTCGAGCGGATCCTCGACGAGATCCCGCGGCTGACCGACAAGGTCGTCGGCGCGGAGATCGAGGACGAGCCCAGCTACGACATCACGGAGACGGGCGCCGCCGATGCACTCCGGGACGCCGGGACGACGGCGAAGCGCTCCGCGGGACGCGCGCAGAAGGCGACGCGCCGGACCGCACGCCAGGCACGCAGGGCCCCGGGTGTCGCTCGCGCCGAGGGCCGGGTCAAGGGCGCCGTCGCGTCCGCGGGCGATCTCCCGATCGCCCAGTACGACAGCCTCAACGCCGACGACATCACGGCGCGCCTGCCGTCCCTCTCGCAGATCGATCTCGCGAAGATCGACAGCTACGAGCGGCGTGGCGAGAAGCGCGTGACGATCCTGAGCCGCATCGAGGCGCTGCGCGCGGATGAGCCGTGGCCCGGGTACGACGAGCAGAACGCCGACGAGATCCGCTCGGCGCTCGGCACCGGCGACGAGGGGGTCGCCGAGAAGACCCGCGCGTACGAGCGGGCGCACAAGAACCGCGCCGGCGTGCTGGACGCCACCGAGCGCGAGCTCAGCCGCACCTGAGGCCGACGCGCCCTCCCGCGCCGACCGGGCGCGGGAGGGAGCCGTGCTTCGCCGGCGCCGCCCCGGGGTACTGACCCTCCATGACCAAGATCAAGACACGGGCCGCGCGCAAGGCGGCGAAGGTGACGGCCCGCCACGCAGCACACGGCGCGGTCGCCAAGGGCAGGCGGCGCCCGATCCGCAGCATGGCGCTCCTCGGCGCCGGGGCCGCGGTGGGGACGACCGCCGGCTGGATCGCCGGACGCCGCCAGTCGGACGGGCGCGCTCAGGCGCAGCCTGCCGGCACATGACCGAGTGATGACGGCCACCCGGCACGCCGATGCGGATGTTGCCCGCCCGGCGGGCACTATCCGCATCGCCCCGCGCTCCGTCGCCGGTCGCGTCTGGCGTGAGGCAAGGGCGGACGGCCTCACGGACTGGGCCGCGGCGCTGACGTACTACGGCGTGCTCTCGGTGTTCCCCGCGCTGCTGGCGCTCGTGTCCGTCCTGGGGCTCATCGGAGCGTCCGCGATCGACCCGCTCATCGACAACCTCACCACCGCCGCGCCGGGGCCCGCGAAGGACATCGTGGTGAGCGCGCTCGAAGGCCTTCAGCGCAACCAGAGCGGCGCAGGGCTGACCTTCGCCCTCGGTCTGGGCGGCGCGCTGTGGGCGGCGTCCGGGTACGTCGGGGCGTTCATCCGCGCCGCGAACACGATCTGGGACGTCGAGGAGGGCAGGCCGTTCTGGAAGACCGTGCCGCTGCGGCTGGTGGTCACCGTCGTGACGCTGCTGATGCTGGCCACCGTGGCGATCGCCGTGACCGTGACGGGGCCGCTCGCCCGCGAGGTCGGCGACCTCGTCGGCGTCGGGTCCGCGGCCGTCACGGCATGGGACATCGCGAAGTGGCCGGTCCTGCTGCTCGTCCTGACCTTCCTGCTGGCGATCCTCTACTGGGCCTCGCCCGACGTGCAGCATCCGCGCCTGCGCTGGGTGACGCCGGGGGGCATGATCGCGGTGCTCCTCTGGATCGCCGCGTCCGCCGGCTTCGCGTTCTACGTGGCGAACTTCGGTTCGTACAACGCGACCTACGGCTCGCTCGGCGGCATCATCGTCTTCCTGATCTGGCTCTGGGTCTCGAACATCGCGCTGCTCGTCGGCGCCGAGATCAACGCCGAGCTCGGGCGCGAGCGTCAGGTGCCGGGGTCCGGCGAGGGCGGCCAGCTCTGATCGATCGGGAGCCGGTCGGTGACGCCGGCGATCTCGATCGTTCGCGTGACCGCCGGCGACGGGATGATCGACAGGCCATCACCGAAGGTGCGCGCGTTGACGAGCAGCATCCGCAGCCCGGTCGAATCGAGGAACCGGATGCCCGACAGGTCGAGCGTCGTGACGCCGCCGTTGGCGACGCCGGCGATCGCCGTGGCGACCGCGTCCGCGTTCGCGAGATCGAGCTCACCGCGGACCTCGATCAGCGCCCCGGTTTCCGTGGTATCGACCGTGACAGTGAACGGCTCGTCGCGAAGATGCGCCATCAGACGGCAGAACCCGCGAAGCGGCCGAATGTTTCGCAGAAATTTATGTCGGGCACCGGGCCGCGCGGCGTCCCGCAGCGCACGCGGCTCCACGGTGCCGCGGGATCCTGCGGGGATGCGGCCGTAGACCATGCGGATGGCAGGGCGAGCGCCCGTCCGTAACGTCGGTCTCCGAGATCGAGGAGGCCTCTGATGCAAGCGTCCATCCGCCGGAACCCCGGCACCTGGCGAGCCGTGTTCGCCGCGTTGCTCGTCGTGGCCGCGGCGTCGGTGGCACCGCCGATCGCCGCAGCTGTGACCGCGCCCAAGAAGACGGTCACGTACCGGGCGGCGCTGTCGATCGACTCGACGCTCGCTGCGGGCTCGTACATCGGCAAGGGCGTGGCGAAGGCCGACGTCGTACTGCGCCCGGTCGGGAGCGGGAAGGATCCGACGGCCTGGGAGGGCACCGGGCCGATCACCGTCGAGAACGAGGCGTATTCCGGGGTGCCGCTCTGCACGCTCACGAAGCCCCCGACCACCGGGACGCTGCACGTCGCGATCGTGAAGTCCGGCGGACGGATCGAGGTCACGTGGGCAGCCGAGATCAACGTTCCGGCTGTCTCGGTCATCTGCCAGGGCGGGGTGCGCCTCGCCGACATGGGGTCGGTCCAGCCCTTCCTGCTCACCGAGCCGCGGACGTTCACGCTCGCCGACACCGGCGGTTCCCAGACCATCACCGGCGGGATGTCCGCGATGAAGAACGCCGGGACGATGACCGTCACCCGGCGCGAGGAGTGCGACCCCAAGGTGACCGAGGTGACGACCTACCCGCCCGGCCAGACCACCCAGCTCGCCTCCCAGGCGGGACACGGGCTCGGCGTCGGCGAGAAGCTGACGGCCGACGTGAACGTCGAGCTGAAGTTCGCGGACGGCAGCATCACGCGCATCGCCAAGGGCGGCGCGCTGAAGCAGGACGATCGGTGCGGGGCGTTCACCGACACGTCGAGGAGCTTCAAGGGCACGCTGCTGCTCGGGAAGATCTGGTCGAAGGTCTCCGATGCCCTCGGCGGCACCGGGTCCAGCTGGCAGGCCGGCTCGGTCGGCGGCGGCGTCCGCGGGACCACCTACCTCGTCGACACCAACGCGTCGCGCACGATCCTGAGCGTCGCCAAGGGATCGGTCTGGGTCCGCCGGCTCTCGCGGGGCCGGCTCGTGGGCCCGAAGGTCGTCGTGAAGGCCGGCTACATCGCTACGGCTCGCCCGGGCCGCGCCATCGTCGTGCGCAGGGCGCGGGCGCCGATCCGGCCGATGTTCGGTGCGGGGTGATCTAGCCGCGGTACTCCGGGTTCGGGTGATCGGCCTGTGAGAGGTCCCAGTCGGTGGCGGCGTTGCCGTACGCGGGGATGCCGCCGGCGTCCTTGAGCATGCGCGCCAGGTGCAGGACGTTCCAGGCGAGGAAGACGCTGTTGCGCGTGGTCCAGGCGTTGTGCTCGCCGCCGCCGTCGGCGTCGAGATAGGACGGGCCGGGGCCGGCCTCGCCGACCCAGTAGGCAGTCCGACTGCGGCGGGATCGTGAGGCCGATGTGCTGCAGCGCGTAGAGCAGCTGCGCGCTGACGTGCTTGCCGCCGTCCTCGTTGCCCGTGGTGATCGCCGCGCCGACCTTTCCGTAATAGGACCACTGGCCGCGATCGTTGAGCTCGCCGGAGTAGGCGTACAGACGCTCGATGATCTTGCGCGTCATCGAGCTCTGGTCGCCGAGCCAGATCGGGCCCGTCAGCAGGATGATGTCGGCGGGCTGCACGAGCTCGCGGTAGATCGCCGGGAAGTCGTCCTCCTGGTATCCGTGCTCGCGCATGTCGGGCCAGACGCCCGGAGGGATCGCGTGGTCCACCGTCCGGACCTCGTCGACGCGCACGCCGACGCGCTCAAGGATCCCGCGCGGGATCGCGACGAGGCCGTCGGTGTGGCTCTCCTCCGGTGAGCGCTTGAGCGTGCCGTTGAAGATCACGGCGCGCAGGTCGTCGTAGCGCGTGGTCGCCGCGTCGCACTGCGCATCGATGAATTCCTGAATGGCGGAGGGAATGCTCATGCCGCGCCAGTCATCCGCGGGGGCGACGGCGTTACACCCCCGCGTTCGACCTAGACTCGCGCCATGGCGTACTCGGAGGAGCTCGCGGCGAGGATCAGGGACATCGTCGGTGGCCGTGAGGGGGTGAGCGAGCGCAAGATGTTCGGTGGGATCGCGTGGATGCTCCACGGCAACATGGCGTGCGGCACGCTCGGCGAGGACCTGATGGTCCGTCTCGCCGCCGACGACGCGCAGAGCGCGCTCGGCGAGCCGCACGTCGGCCCGATGGACTTCACCGGCCGGCCGATGCGCGGGTTCGTGAGGGTGTCCGGCGAGGGCATCGCGGAGGACGCGGAGCTCGCCCGCTGGGTGGACGCGGGCGCGGCGTTCGCGTCCTCGCTGCCGCCGAAGTGATCAGCTGAGCCGCCGGACTACGGCGTGAACGCGTACCAGCGGATCGGGAAGTTGCTGAACGCCGGGGACGCCGTCGTCAGCACATTGCAGAAGCGCACATGCACCCCGCCGCCCGACTGGACCGAGCCGGAGGTCATCACGATCCCGTCGGGGAGCGTCACCGCCGCGCCCTCACGGACGATCACGACATTCCCGGGATCGACGCCCCCGAGGCTGAGGTTGAAGTCGGCGCACGTGTGCGCGCTCATCCCACCGACGCTGATCAGCCCGGTCGACGAGGTGCTCAGGCGCGCAAAGCCCGTGGAGTTGATCCCGTCGAGCTGGTTCGCGTCGGCCGCCTTCCCGGTCGTCGGCAGGAAGTAGGACGAGTCGTGACCGTCGAGCAGGCTCGCGTCCAGGCCCGAGCCCGAGCCGTCGACGGTGGAGAGCTTGCTGAGGATCGCCGACGGCGTGTCGGCGGATCCGGCGGGGCCTGTCGGGCCCTGCGGGTCCGGGGCCGCCGGCGGGGCCGGCCGCTCCGGCGGGGCCGATCGCCCGCTGGCCGGCCGCGCTGGACCGGCCGCACCCGCTGGACCGGCCGCGCCGGCAGGGCCGACTGCGCCTGTCGGCGTCGTCACCGGCGTCGCCGACGCGCTCGTCCACTTCAGCCGCCGCTCGTCCTTGCGGCACTTGGCCTTCGCAGCGACCACACGCAGCTGGCCCTTCTGCTTCCCGGCCTTCTTGACGCACGCGGTCACCGTGAGCGGCTTGGCCGCCTGGTCACCCGTCACCGCCCACGCCCCGCCTCCGAGCGCGAGGAAGACGGCGATCGTGGACATCACGTTCGCGTAGCTGAGCGTCGGCCGGGTCATGGCAGTGCCTCCGGAGTTCGTGCGATCGCTGGCGATCGCGCGAGCGTACCCGCCGGTCTGCGCGCCGTGGAACGGATTCACATTCCGTTCGTCTTGACGGCGCACACCTGCCGCCGGGAGGATCCGCCGATGCGCGCGCCACGAGACGTCCATCGCCTGCGGATCCTCGGGGCGGTGGCGGTGGTCGCCGCGCTCGCGCTGCCGGCGGGCGCCGCGCAGGCGAAGGTCCGCGTCTCGGTGCTCGGCTGGACCACGTCCGCGGGCGGCACGTCGCCCCAGGTCAAGAACAACGGGACGATCGACGAGTGCCTGGACATGGGGAACGGGCAGCGCAGCCTGCGGGTGATCTACCGCGGCCGCGGGATCGCGAAGCGCACGAAGGTCGGCGTGGGCGTCTGGGGCGGCCCCGCGCTCGCCGGGTTCACGACCGAGCCGAGCGACGCGGACGTCATCAAGGCGGCCTTCCGCTGGCCCGTCGGCGAGAAGAAGACGCTGATCCAGCCCTACGGCTACAGCTTCGCGAAGGGCCCGTTCGGGCCGCAGCAGATCGGCGGCGAGTGGCGGGCGAAGGTCATCGTCGGCAAGAAGGTCGTGGCTCGCGGCAAGGTGACGGTGGCCTGCTGAGGCAGCGTCTCAGTCGTCCCAGTCCCAGGTCTCCGGCGCGGCGAGGTCGCCCGCGCGGAGCTCGAAGCGCAGCGTGTCGCCCGCGGCGACGCTGCGCGTGGCGACGCGCAACAGCGGCGTGGCCCAGCTCGTGGGCGGGTCCAGCGGTGAGGACGTGAACGAGAGGTCGTCGTCGAACCACGCCGCGAACCAGACGCAGAAGCCGTCGAGCTGTCCGCCGGCGGTGACCGGGCGCTCGTAGGTGAACGTGGTCGGCAGGTCTCCCGGGCGGGCGGTGTGCAGGTCGACGATCGCGACGGGCTCGGGGTCCGCGAGCATGCGCCCGAGCGGGAACGGCCGGAACAGGCGGTAGCGGTACCCGTGGCCCTGGGCCGGGGCCAGCGATCGCAGCGCGGAGAAGTCGAGCCCGTGGAGGTCGGCCTGCTGCCAGGCGTACGGCGCCCGGAACGGCTCGGCGAGTTCGACCGGGGCGATGTAGAGCCCGAGCCGGCCCGGGAGGATGCGCCCGCCCGGCTTGAGGACGCGGTCGCGCAGATCCGCGATGTTGTCGATCACGCGCTCGTCGAACGCGGCGTCGCCGATCTGCTCGTGGAGCAGGACGTCGACCCGCTCGCCCGGGTCGAACCGCTGACTGTGCGTCCGGTGAAAGCGCACGTTGCCGATCCCGTTGGCGCGGGCCCCGGCCTCGGCCGCCTCGATGATCTGGCCGTGCTCGATCGCGTGGACGGTCGAGGCGCCGGCACGTGCCGCGAGGAACGCGAGCACCCCCGAACCGGTGCCGAGATCCGCGACGACATCGCCCGGCCGCACGTGCTTCTCGATGCCGGCGACGTAGGCATCGACGCGTACGCGGTCGTGCAGCATGCGGTCGTGCTGATAGAGGTCGGAGAACACCCGCCGGTTGCGGACCTCGTAGATCAGGCGCCGCCCGGCGCGACTCTCGGCGGCGCGGTGGGGGAGTGTGAGCAGTCGGCGGCGGGCTGCGGCTAGCGGTGTCAACGCGGACCGTCCTTGGCGGGTCGGCTGCGCGGCACACCCGCGCGGGCCGACAACCCTAACGGAGGCCGATCATGGACCCGGCCGGCGCGGCGGCTCCGCGAAGCTGCAGCATTCGCGCAGGCCCTGGCGCGCCGGCCTGCACTCGGGTACGGTCGCCCGATGCGCCCGTTCCGCCAGCAGGCGCGCCTGACCCGCCTCGGGATGCTGCTCGGGGTCGCGGTGCTCCTCGCGCTTCCGGCGGCGCCCGCCTCGGCGTTCGACACCGGCCCGCATTCGGACATCACGCGCGACGCGATGACCAGCGAGGGCTTCGGGCGCACGGCGGCCGACGTCGGGGTCGTGAGCAACTGGCTCGTCGACCTCTACTCGAACTCGTCGAAGATCCCGCAGTCCGGTCACGCGAAGACGAGCGTCGAGGTTCTCGGCTCGCTGTTCGGCCCGCGCGAGAACTGGCCGAAGGCCGTCCTCGAGGGCGCCGGGCGCATGCACTTCGACTCGTCGATCTGGGACGTCTTCGACGTCAACCAGGCCCGACGCGAATGGGAGCGCCTGCAGAAGGCGACGACCCAGGCGATCCGCAGCATCAAGGCGTCCGGCGGCGTGAACCGCGAGGCGCAGATGCTGACGGTGATCGGGATCACGCTGCACTCGCTGCAGGACTTCTACTCGCACTCGAACTGGATCGAGAAGCAGGGCGTTCCCGGAGTGGACGGGACCGACTGGTCGACGCTCAGTGTCGGGCGCACGCCCACCTGGTTCGACGTGCCGCCCGTGACGCGCGACAAGCTCAACGTCTACATCGGTGAGTCCACGTTCCACAAGGAGCGCCCGCACGGCGCCTGGAACACCGAGGACAACAAGAAGGTGTTCAAGGGCGTCAACAAGGACTGGCCCGGCCGGCCCGGGTACGAGGACGCCTACATGACCGCGTACTTCGCGACGCGCCAGTGGCTGCAGTCCCTGCGTGAGGTCGTCGCCGACGACACGCTCTGGACCCGGATGCGCAACTACGGGAACCGCAAGGGGAGCGCGCTCGACCACGACCTGAAGTACGCGCTGAAGATCGGCATGATGACGGGCCACTGGCAGGGCCAGGGCGAGCCGTGCGATCCGTCGTTCTCGCTGAACATCTGCGGCTCGCGCAACGGGCTCGGCGGCGACCTGATCGGGGCGCGCAACGCGATCCGCGACTACTTCGACCGCAGCCGGACGTACTTCCGGGGGCTCTTCCAGTCGCTGATCCCGCTGTTCGGGCAGGTCCAGCCCAGCGGCGACGTCTTCCCGGTCTCCTCGAGCCAGTTCCTCCAGGGCGGGACGAAGTTCGTGCACGTGAAGGTGACGTCGATGAAGGGCGTCGGGCTGCTCCGCGCGCTCGGCGATCCGACGCCGGCGGACCGCGCCGACATGTTCGGGCGCGCGACCATCGCCGGCCAGGGTTTCCAGTCCGGCGAGATCAACGGGCGCGACAGCTTCTCCTTCCCGCTGCCGTACGCGCCGTTCGGGTACATCAAGGCGATCACGGTGGGACAGCGCTTCCCCGAGCCGGTGACGAGCATGACGGTCGAGATCCGCACGAGTTCGGCGCGGTTCTCCGGCACGAACGACGACGTGTACCTGCGCGTCGGCCCGGGGCTGCGCTTCAACCTCGACAAGCGCCTCTACGACGACTTCGAGCGTGGAGACCGGGACACCTACAGCGTCCCGATCGACACGGCGCTGCTGTCGGGGCTGAGCGTGGGCGACATCGAGCGCGTGCAGATCGAGAAGTCGTCGGACGGCGTCGCGGGCGGCTGGAAGCTGCGCGGGGTCAAGCTCGTGGTGAACGGGCGGGTGCTCTACGAGCGCGACGGCATCGAGCGCTGGCTCGAGGACGACAACCGGGTCTGGCGGGCGCCGGGCTTCGTGCGCAAGGCGCCCGACGGCACGGCGGTGCCGATCACGCTGGACCTCTGGGACGAGGACTCGTTCGTCTACGGCGACAACGACCAGGGCGACATCGAGTCCAACGACCGCCGCAAGCGCCTGTCGCTCGCGTACGTGCCGGACAGCGTGACCGGCACCAGGCGGGCCTCCGGCGGCAGCCGCCACAGCGGCCGGCTGGGCGACGGCGACCAGGCGTCGATCACGTACGAGATCAGGACACTGACCCCGGTCCCCGCCCCGGTGCCGGTCGCGGTCAAGCCGCCGCAGGTCAAGATCGACGAGCCGGCGGACGGCGCGAGCTTCGCCACCGACCAGCGGATCAATCTCCGCGGCTCCGCCTTCGACACGACGGACGGTGATCTGAGCGATCGGGCCACCTGGCTCGTCGACGGGCAGGTCGTCGGTACTGGTGCGCGGCTCCTGTCGACGCAGATCACCACGCAGGGCCAGCACACCGTCACGCTGTCGTCCACGAACTCCGGCGGACTCGTTGGCACCGCCTCGATCAAGCTCAACATCGGCGCTGCGACGGGCAAGCCGAGCGTGACGATCACCCAGCCCACGCTGCCGCCGGGCTACGTGGACCGGTACGTCACGCCGGGCGTGCCGTTCACCCTCGCCGCGACCGCCGACGCCCAGGGCGTGGCGACGATTCCCAACTCGGGCTACAAGTGGACGAGCAACCTCGCCGGCGCGCTCGGCACCGGTCCGTCGATCCAGGCGACGCTCGCCGAGGGAACCCACCAGGTGACCGTGACGGTGACCGACAGCCTGGGCCGGGTGGGCACCGACACGGTGAAGATCATCTCGCAGCCACCGATCGGGTGACGAACCTCAAGCCCTGGGTCCGGACAAATCCGAGTACATTGAAGGTCGAGGGCATCCCTCGCGGGGCCGGTTCGTGGACCGGCAGCGCGACCTGACTTCTCCGGTTCGTTCCACCCCGAGAGGTCGACATGCCGCGCCGCCTGATCCTTGCCGCCGCCACCCTCGTCACCGCGCTCGCCGTGACCACCCCCGCACTCGCGATCGAGTCCGTGCAGCAGTTCAAGGGCTCGGCATCGCCCAGCAGGGCGGGGACGACGGCGCGGCCCGAGGCCGTCGCGCTGAAGGTGCGCGCGTGGTTCGACGACATCACGCCCGATCTCGGCCGCCAGGTGCAGTTCGCGACCGCAAAGGCCGTCGTCTACCTGTCCCGGAACGGCATCACGAACAACCGGCGCTTCCCGTCGTGCACGGTGGCGCAGGTCTATGAGGACGAACAGCGGTGTCCTGCCGGCTCGCGTGTCGGGAGCGGATCCGGGCGCGGCATCGGCATCGGCCTCGACGAGGAGATCACGGTGCGGATCTTCAACCTCGCAAACGGGCGGGGCATCGCACTGCTGATCGTCGGCGAGTCACCGCTGATCATCCGCGAGGTCGTGACCGGCACGCTGACGACGCTCAGCGGCGACTCGCGATATCGGTACCGCCTGTCGTTCACCGTCCCGCGCAACCTGCAGTCGCCGGCACCGGGCGTGATCGCCGCGCTGAAGGATTTCCAGACGACGATCCCCATCCAGTACCTCAAGCGGAACGGCAGCTACGTGCGCGAGCGGTCGGGCATCCGGCGCGGCCAGCGCATCCCGTACATCGCAACCACGGGGTGCACGGGCGGGCGCTGGTACGCGAAGTACGTCGCCCAGTACACGACGGCCTTCGACGGTGCCATCGAGAGCAGCCAGACCGTGACGTCCTCGCAGCGGTGCCTCAAGGCGAGGACGACGTGAACCCCGACTCGGCTTTGGCCCTTGGGCGGTGCTGCCCCGCGAAACGAAGAAACCCCGCGAATGCGGGGCTTCTCGAAGTGGGCGCGGCTGGTTTCGAACCAGCGACCTCTCGCGTGTGAAGCGAGCGCTCTCCCGCTGAGCTACGCGCCCTCGAAACGACGCGCCGAGTGTACGACACGTGCCGCGGCCCTCGCCGACCACCTCGCCGTCCGCAGGCGCACGTAGCGTTCCCGTGATGTCGACCCCACAGGATCCGGGCCAGGACCCGACGCGGCAGTACCCCGCGGGCGGGCAGCAGCCGGGCTATCCCCAGCAGCCGGGGTATCCGCAGCAGCCGGGCTACGGCGCGCCGCCTCCGCCGCCGAAGGACTCGAGCCCCTGGCCGTGGGTTCTGGCGGCCGTGGCGATCATCGTCGCCGGCGTGATCGCGGCGCTGCTCATCACGGGCGGGGGCGACGACTCCGAGCCGCAGACCACGGGGACGACGATCACCCGCACCGCGCCGACCGTTCCGACGCAGACGACGACGCTGACGACGACCACGACGCAGACGACGCAGCCGCCGACGACCACCACGACGACGGTGACGCCGACCACGACCACCTCCAGCGGAGGCACCGAGGCCCCGTAGCCGTTCCCCCTCGTGGCGCCCGGCCGCGGCAGGATGCCGCAGGGCGCGACGACCGGCACGGCGCGCCGCCACATCCCCCCGGCGGCGCGCCGTGCCCTCGATTTCCGCCCGGGGGTACACTCGCCGTGGACCGTGCTAGGCGGGGAATTAGCGGTGCCCTGTACTCGCAATCCGCTCTAGCGGGGCTGAATCCCCTTCCGAGGGGTGTGGCCCGCGGTGTCGCCGCGCCGAGCAAGGTGTCGATGGCCCGGGTCCCGTACGACGTCGAGCCGTGAACCAGGTCAGGTCCGGAAGGAAGCAGCCTTAAGCGGTCATCGGCGGGCGTGGCGGGAATCCCCGAGCCGGAGCCGCGCCCCGGTATCGGCGCCCGCGAGCGCACTTCGACGCAGGGTGCACGGTCCGCTCTTTCATCACCTGGACGCGCAGTCCTGGAAGACCCGCCACGAGCGGTTCCCGGCGACGAGCCTGAACCCGGGCGGGGGCGGCGGGATCGCCTTGTCGCGGTCCCGCGGGTCCAGGACGTAGTCGCGCGCCACCCGCGCCGTCGCGGGACGCGCGTACGCCCCCCGCGCGATCGTGCGCTCCTGGAGGCTCACGACGCGCTGCGGCTCGGTGTCGAGCCACAGCGCCAGCAGCGGGATCGGGCGATGGTTCGGCACGCCGACCGGCGTGCACGCCTCGCTGAGCACGCCCGGCGGCCGGTGGACGAACGCGCGCAGGTCGTCCTGGATGCCGTCCTGGATGCGCAGCGCGTCGCGCAGGTCGCCGATCCGCTGGATCTGCGCCGGGGCGAAGACGAGCAGCGCGACGAGCGTGGCGAGGCCGAACCACGCCCAGGGCCGCCGGCGCCGGTCGTCCTGCGGGAGCGAACGCCAGCCGAACGCTCCCGCCCCGCAGAGGATCGCCCCGATCGCGGCGGGGAGCAGGAGGTAGCGCCCCAGGATCGGCAGGCCGGACGCCGCGAGGATGCAGAACGCCGCGAGCGCCAGGACGCCCGCGACGATCGCCGGGCGCACGCGGTCGCGCAGCCACAGCCACGACAGGATCAGGCCTCCGGCGGCGCCGAGCAGGACGGGCTCACGCAGGATCTCGCCGAGGCGGCGCGGGACCGTGACCGGCACGTCGTCCAGCCCGGTCACGCGCCCGAGCGTCGAGGCCGAGTCACGGGTGCCGGTCAGCGAGTGCAGCGGTGAGCCTGCGAGCGCCCAGTCGGCGAGCGCCCAGAGGAGCGGCCCGCTCGCGGCGACGGCCGCCAGCTTCGCGAGCCTTCCCAGGTCCCGCTCGCCGCTCCACACGAGGTACACGAAGTACGCGGCGGAGAACAGCCACGCCTCGGGGCGGATCAGCCCGGCGACCGCCAACAGCCCGAGGACCGGCAGCCCCGCACGCGGCCGCCGCGTCTCGACGAGCAGCGCGCCGAGGACGAGCACGAGATAGGGGATGTCGACGTAGGCGCGCGCGCCGAAGTCGAGCACCGGCCGGCGCGTGAGGACGATCGCCGCCGCGAGCACGCCGACCCACGGGTCGAACCACGCGGTCCCCAGGGCGTAGACGACCCAGCCGAGCAGCGCCAGTGCGAGGAACGCCACGATCAGCGTCGCCGTCTGCGCGGACTCGCCGTGCACTCCGGCGTCGCTCGCCATGCTGAGCGGGGACGCCACGACGCCGGCGAGCGTCGCGAGCGGATGCGGCGTGGGGGCGAGGGCGACGTCGATGTCCGGCGTCTGGCCCTGCGCGATCTGCCGTCCCCAGACGAGCGAGTAGAGCGTGTCGTAGTTGACCAGGCCGCGCCCGACGAGCAGCCAGAGGGCAGCGGCGAGTGCTCCGATCCCGGCGGTCAGCCGTGCGGCGCGGGCCACGGTCGCGCGTCAGCCTCTCGGCAGCGCGGCCAGTGCGCGCAGCATCTCGGCACCCGCGCGGCGGCCGAGATCGAGGCTCTCCAGGCGGTAGGACTCGTTCGGCGCGTGGATCTCGTCCTCCGCCGTCCCGAACCCGCTGACGATCACGGGCCATCCACGTGCGGCCATCGCGGCGACGACCGGGATCGACCCGCCGGAGCGCACGAGCGCGCAGCGCATCCCGGTCGCCCGCTCGATCGCCTCGCGTGCGAGATGCACGGCCGGCTGATCCGCGTCGGTCAGCGACGGCGAGGCGAGCGTGTACGTCACGTCGAGCTCGGCCCCTGCCGGCAGCGCGCCGCGCAGCAGCCCGTCGAGCACGTCGCGCATCCGCTCGGGATCCTGGCCGGGCGCCAGGCGCAGTGTCAGGAACGCCCGCGCGTGCGCCGGGACGATCGTGCGCGCCGCGCCGCCCTCGACGAGGTTCACGTCGAGCGACGCGTCGGCGCCGGTCCGCTCGCGCCACGCGTCGGCGGCGCCCGGTACCACGGGCCGGGCGCCGATCTCCTCGAGCGCGAGCCTTGACGGGCGCAGGGAGGCCCAGGACTCGAGCTCCGCGGGCGACGGGGAGACGATCCCCTCGCGCAGCTCGTCGCGCAGCACGCCGTCGGGACCCGGGAGGACGGCGCCCAGGACGCCCAGCAGCACGTGCGTGGCGCTCAGCGTCACCCCGCCGTACATGCCGGAGTGCAGGTCGCGCGGCTGCGCCGTCACGGTCAGCTCGGCCGCGACGACGCCGCGCAGCCCGATCGTGATCGCGGGGGTGTGGACGTCCTCCATCCCGGAGTCGAAGACGATCGCGCAGTCCGCGCCGCGCTCGTCCTCGCGGACCCAGCGCTCGACGCTCTCGCCGCCGGCCTCCTCCTCGCCCTCGACGAGCACGCGGACGTGCACCGGCAGCTCGCCGGCGGCGGCGAGCGCGCAGGCGGCCTGCAGCAGCGGCAGGAAGTTGCCCTTGTCGTCCGCCGCGCCGCGCGCGTACACGCGCTCGCCGCGCACCGTGGGCTCGAACGGCGGCGATTCCCAGGCGTCCGGATCCCCGATTCCCTGGACGTCGTAGTGGCCGTAGATGAGCACCGTCGGCGCGCCGGGATCGGCTGCACGCAGCTCGCCGACGGCCAGCGGATTCCCGTCTGCGAACGTCACGAGGCCCGCCTCGCCGCCCGCCGCGCGCACGCGCTCGCAGACCCACTCCGCCGCGCGGTGCAGGTCGTGCGGGTCCCCGCCACCGGTCGAGATCGACGGGATCCGCAGCCAGTCCAGGAGGTTCTCCAGGAGCGCGTCATCCATGGCGCTGGACCCTATCCGGGGGGTCCGGGCCGCGCCGCGCGGACGTGTACCCTCGGCCTTCGTGACCGCCGGACCGTCGCTCTACCGCCGCCATCGCCCGAGGACGTTCGCGGACGTCGTCGGCCAGGAGCACGTCGTCCGCACGCTCAGCAATGCGGTGCAGCAGGGGAAGGTCCACCACGCCTACCTGTTCGTGGGCTCCCGCGGCACCGGCAAGACGTCGATGGCGAAGATCCTCGCCGCCTGCCTGAACTGCGTGAACGGGCCGACGATCGAGCCCTGCGGCGTCTGCGAGGCGTGCGTCGCGATCCAGAACGCCACGTCGCTCGACGTCATCGAGATGGACGCCGCCTCGCACAACTCGGTGGACGACATCCGCGAACTGCGCGACAAGGTCGCCTTCGCCCCGGTCTCCGGGCGCTCCAAGGTCTACATCCTCGACGAGGCGCACATGCTCACGTCGCAGGCGTGGAACGCGTTCCTCAAGACGCTCGAGGAGCCGCCGCCCGGCACGATCTTCGTGCTCGCGACGACGGAGGCACAGAAGGTCCTGCCGACCGTCGTGGACCGCTGCCATCGCTTCGACTTCGGCCGGCCGACGGTCGAGCAGCTCGCGTCCGTCCTGCAGCGCGTCTCGGCGCAGGAGGGGATCGAGATCGCGCCCGACGCGCTCGCCCTGCTCGCCCGCCACGCGACCGGCTCGTTCCGCGACGCGCTCGGGACGCTCGAGCAGCTCGTCACGTACTCGGGGACGTCGATCACGGTCCCGGACGTCCTCGCCGTCCTGGGCGCCGTCGACGACGACCTGCTCTTCGGCGCGCTCGACGCCGTGGCCGCGCATGACGCGGCGGGCGCGCTGCGGGTCGCCGCGGCGCTCGCCGGCACCGGCCGCGACCTCGTGTCCGCGATGCGGGACATCGAGGTCCACACGCGCGAGCTGCTGGTGACCGGAACGCTCGGCGCCGTTCCGCCCGACCTGCGGGTGACGCCCGAGCGCGACGCCCGGCTCTCCGAGCAGGCCCAGCGCGTCGCCGCCGGCGATCTCGTCCGCCTGCTCGAGCTGCTCGCCGTCGCCCTGCGCGCGGTCAAGGACGGCGCCGACCCGCGGACGCGCCTGGAGCTCGCGCTCGTGCAGGCCGCGACCCCCGAGGTCGACGCGTCGACCAAGGCCCTGCTCACGCGCATCGGCCGGCTGGAGGCGCAGCTGCAGGGCGGCGCGGCGCCGGCGCCCGTCGCAGCGCCGCTGTCCTCCGTGCCCGAGCCGGCCGCTCCCGCTCCGGCTCCGCCCGCCGCGGCGCCCCCGGAGCCGCCTCCCGCGCCCGCGCAGCCGTCGGCCGTCGCCGCGGTGCCGGACCCCGCGCCCGCCGAGGCCGGCGCAGCGCCGGCCGCGCCCGCGCAGGCCCCGGCCGCGACGATCCCGCCCCCGGTGGCGGTGCCGCAGCGCACGGACGTGACGCTCGCGGAGATCGAGGAGGTCTGGCCCGCCGCGCTGCAGACGATCGAGGCCGACTACGCGCTGCTGGCGGCGGCGCTCGGCAACGCCCGCGCGGTCGACCTGACCGACGGCGCGCTCACCGTGGCGTTCGCGCCCGACGACACCTTCAACCGCCGGATGGCCGCCGAGAACCCCGATCACCGCCGGGCGCTCGGCGAGGCGCTGCTCGCCCTGACCGGGGCGCGGCTGCGTCTCGTCTACGAGCTGCGCGACATCGGCGAGCCGCAGGCGCCGCCCGAGCTGGCGGGTGACGAGCTCGTCGCCCGCATCGTGCAAGAGTTCGACGCCGAGGAGATCGTCCCCGAACCCGAGCCGCAAGGACCAGCCTGATGCCCCAGCCGAACATGAATCAGATGCTCAAGCAGGTCCAGAAGATGCAGGCGGACATGCTCGCCGCGCAGGAGAAGCTCAAGGACGAGCAGGTCGAGGCGTCGGCCGGCGGCGGCATGGTCACCGTGACGGTCAGCGGCGACCTGATCGTCAAGTCGATCACCATCGACCCCGAGGCGATCGACCCCGAGGACGCCGAGCTGCTCCAGGACATGGTCCTGGCGGCGGTCAACGAGGGGATCCGCTCCGCACAGCAGCTCGCCGCCGACCGCATGGGCGGCATCGCCGGGGGTCTCGGCGGCGGCCTGGGCCTGCCGGGGATGTAGGGGCCGGCCATCCACGCCCCGCCCATCCAGCGCCTGATCACCGAGCTCGGCAAGCTGCCGGGCGTCGGGCCGCGGACGGCGCAGCGCCTGGCCTTCGACATCCTGCGCCGCTCGCCCGAGGACGCGATCGCGCTCGCGGACGCGATCCGCGACGTCAAGGAGAAGGTGGGGTTCTGCGAGATCTGCTTCAACCTCGCGGAGGGCCCGCGCTGCACGATCTGCCAGGACGAGCGCCGCGACGAGTCGGTCCTGTGCGTCGTGGAGGAGCCGGGCGACGTCATCCCCGTCGAGCGCACGCACGAGTTTCGCGGCCGCTACCACGTCCTCGGCGGCGCGCTGTCGCCGATCGACGGGGTGGACCCCGAGAACCTGCGGATCGAGGAGCTCTACGCCCGCGTCCTCGGCGGCCCGGTCACCGAGGTCGTCCTGGCGACGAACCCCACCACGACCGGCGAGGCGACGGCGCTGCACATCGCCCGCGGCCTGCACGAGCGCTCCGCAGACGTCACCGTCACGCGCCTTGCGAGCGGCCTTCCGGTGGGCTCGGACCTCGAGTACGCCGACGAGGTGACACTCGGCCGCGCGATGCTCGGACGGCGCGCGGTCTGACGCCGCGCCCCCGCCCTCGTATCCTTCACCGCTCGCATGAGCAAGGGCACGATCGTCATGAAGTTCGGCGGCACGTCGGTCGCCGACGCAGCGCGCCTCAAGCACGCCGCCGGGCGCATCGTCGCCAAGCGCGAGCAGGGGCACCGCGTGGTCGCCGTCCTCAGCGCGCGCGGCCATGAGACCGATCGCCTGATCGCCGACGCCTTCGAGGTGTCCCCGAGCCCGGACCCGCGTGAGATGGACATGCTGCTCTCCACGGGCGAGCGGGTGTCCTGCGCGCTCTGCGCCATGGCGATCAACGACCTGGGGCACCGCGCGATCTCGCTGACCGGCTCGCAGGCCGGCATCGTCACCGACACCTCGCACACGAAGGCGCGGATCCTCGACGTGCGCGCCGACCGCATCATGGACGCGCTCGACGAGGACTCCATCGTCCTCGTCGCCGGCTTCCAGGGCGTCTCGACCGCCAAGGACGTGACGACGCTCGGCCGTGGTGGCTCGGACACGACCGCGGTCGCACTCGCCGCCGCCGTCGGCGCCGAGGTCTGCGAGATCTACACGGACGTGCCGGGGGTCTTCAGCGCCGACCCGCGGATCGTCCCCGACGCACGCAAGCTCGACGTCGTCTCGTTCGAGGAGATGCTCGAGATGAGCGCCTCGGGCGCGGGCGTCCTGCAGCTGCGCAGCGTCGAGTACGCGCGCAACCACGGCGTGCGGATCCACTGCCGGTCCAGCTTTGATGACAGTCCCGGAACGATCGTCGTCTCGGAGAGAGAGACCATGGAACACCCCCTGATCACCGCCGTCACCCACTCGACCGGCGAGGCCCGCGTCACGCTCACCGGCATCCCGGACACGCCGGGCATCGCCGGGCGGATCGCGACGGCGCTCGCCGACGCGAACGTCAACGTGGACATGATCATTCAGAACGAGCCCGTGTCCGAGGGCGCACGCGCGGACATGTCGTTCACCGTCCCGCGCGACGACCTGCGGCTCGCCCGCGAGGCCCTGGAGGCGCTCGTCGCCGAGCTCGGCTCCGGCGGCGTGCAGGCCGACGAGGCGATGGGCAAGGTGTCGATCGTCGGCGCGGGGATGAAGACGCACCCCGGCGTCGCGGCCAAGGTCTTCACCGTGCTGGGCGAGCAGGGGATCAACATCGAGATGATCTCGACCTCGCCGATCAAGATCTCGTGCGTCGTCGCCGCCGACCGCGTCCCGGACGCCGTCCGCGCGCTCCACGGGGCGTTCGAGCTGCAGGGGGACGACACGATCCGTCGCGAGCAGCCGTTCGGGGAGTTCGCCTCATGAGGGTCGCCGTCGTCGGCGCCACCGGAGCGGTGGGCCAGATCATGCTGCGCACGCTGGAGCGGCGCGGATTCGAGGCCGAGGCCATCGTGCCGTTCGCCAGCGAGCGCTCGGCCGGGAAGAAGCTGGACGGCTACGGCGTCATCCAGCCGCTGACCGACGAGACGGTGCAGGGCTACCACCTGGCGCTGTTCTCGGCCGGCGGGTCGACCTCGAAGGCCTGGGCGGAGAAGTTCGTCGCCGGCGGCGCGGTCGTCGTCGACAACTCGTCCGCCTGGCGGATGGACCCCGACGTTCCGCTCGTCGTCAGCGAGGTCAACCCGGAGGCGATCGACGACGCCCGCAAGGGCATCATCGCCAACCCGAACTGCACCACGATGGTCGCGATGCTGCCGGCCAAGGCGCTGCACGACGCGTTCGGGATGACCGCCATGGTCGCCACGAGCTACCAGGCCGCCGGCGGCGCCGGGCAGAAGGGCATCGACGAGCTCGCCTTCCAGGTGCCGCTGCTGCACAAGGACATCACGCTGCTCGTGAGCGACGGCCGCCAGGCCGCGTCGCTCGTGGAGTCCAGCGTCCACGCCAACACGCTCGCCTACAACGTCGTGCCGATGCTCGGCACGCTCGGCGAGAACGGCTACACGGACGAGGAGATGAAGCTCCAGAACGAGAGCCGCAAGATCCTCGACCTGCCGGAGCTGGCGGTCTCGCCGACGTGCGTCCGCGTGCCGGTGATGGTCGGCCACGCGATCGAGGTGAAGGCGACGTTCGAGCGCGAGGTCGACCTGGACGAGGCGCTCGAGGCGCTGCGCGCGTTCCCGAACCTCATCGTCGAGGACGCGCCGACGCCGCTCGAGGCGGCCGGGCGCGACGAGACGTTCGTCGGCCGCGTGCGCGTGGACCTCGGCGACCCGCGCAGCCTCAACTTCTTCGTGGTCGGCGACAACCTGCTCAAGGGCGCCGCGCTGAACACGGTCCAGCTCGCCGAGCTGGCGGTCGACCGCGGGCTCGTCGTCGCGCCGGCCTGAGGCGGCGGCGCGCTACCAGCCGGAAGCGCCGCCCGAGCCCACGCCCGCGACGACGGCCTCGGTCCAGTCCACCACGGCCGTCGGCTTGACGACGTGGCGATGCAGGCCGATCTCCTTCGGCGTGAGGCCGAGGGCCAGGCCGACGAGCTGCGGCAGGTGCAGCACCGGCATCTGCAGGTGACGGCCGACGGCGCGCTCGGCGAGCGGCTGCTGGAGGTCGAGGTTCAGGTGGCACAGCGGGCACGGCGTGACCAGGCAGTCCGCCTCCGCGTCCATCGCGTCGCCGAGGTGCGTGCCGGCCTGCTTGAGCGACGCGTCCTTGTTCATCGTGATGATCGGGAAGCCGCAGCACTTGTGGCTGCCCGCGTAGTCGATGACCGTGCCGCCGAGCGCCTCGATGACCTGCGCGAGGTACGTGTCACGCGGGTTGCTCGGCGTTGATGCCCAGGCGGTCGGTGGGGCGGACGATGTAGCACCCGTAGAAGGGGCCGACGCGCAGGTCGGTGAGCGGGCGCTTGACGAGCGACTTCAGGTTGTCGAGGCCGACGTCCTCGACGAGCACCCAGAGGAAGTTCTTGTTGATGACGCCCTCGGTGTACTCCAGGCCCTCGGCGGCCTTGAGCGTCTCGTTGACGTGTGCGCGGTACTCGGCGTTCGCGTCCAGGCGCTCCTGGCACTCGCTCTGCGCGCCCTGGCAGGTCGAGCAGATGTTCATCATGAGGTCCGCGCCGGGCACGGCCTGGGCGAGCGCGAAGGTGCGCGCGTTCAGCGTGTCGGCGAGCTCCTGGCTGTGCTCGGCGATGACGCCGGCGCCGCAGCAGTTCGCGCGGTCCAGCTCGACGAGCTCGATGTCCAGCAGCGGCGCGATCTGCGCCATCGAGCCGTGCAGCTCGGGGGTGAATCCACGGCTGACGCAGCCGGGCCAGTAGGCGACCTTCATGTCAGTTCGTCCCTTCCGCGGCGGGGCTCTCCGCCCCGACCGACGTCGGCTCGGGGACGTTCTCGGCGTTGTCCTCGTCCGTGCCGGTGATGTAGAGGTTCAGCTCGACGCGCTCGTCGCGGCCTTCGACGATGTCGTAGATCCGCTTGACCGCCGTCAGGTCGGCCGACGGGATCTTGTGCGGCTTCAGCGCGCCGGTGATCGTCACCTTGCGGCGCAGCAGCGCGGTCGTGATGGCGGGCAGCGAGGCGACCAGCTCGGCTCCCGCGGGCGGCGCGAACTTCCCGAACCAGGAGTCGCCGCCGTAGGAGCGCGGGAGCAGCTCGGCCTCCCACAGCAGGCCGTTGTCGCGCACGAGGCTGACGAACGCCTTCTCGTGACGGTGGCCGTTGTTGCGATCCACGATCCCGTGGTCGCTGCCGGCGATGCGGCGCAGGCGCATGATCTGGTTCATCGGGGCGACGCCCTTCGGGCAGGCCTCGATGCACTTGAAGCAGTGGGTGCAGGAGTAGATGCCGTGCGGATCCTGCGAGAGGTTCTTCAGGCGCTGCTCGTGCTTGGCGTCACGCGGGTCGCCGACGAAGCGGTAGGCCTTGGCGAGGGCGGCCGGGCCGACGAACAGCGGGTCGGCCTCCATCGAGAGGCAGTCGGAGACGCAGGCGCCGCACTGGATGCAGGCGGCCGTCTGCGTGACGTCGATCATCGACTCGCGCGGGACGATGTACTCGCGCTCGGGGATCGGCTCCTTGTTGATGAGCCACGGCGTGACGCGCTGGATCTTCTTCCAGTGCACCGCGTCCATGTCCACGATCAGGTCACGGATGACCGGCATGTTGCCCATCGGCTCGACGGTGATGACCCCGTCCTCCGATGAGGCGAGCGCCGAGTCCAGGTGCGTGTGGCAGGCGAGACCCGGCTTGCCGTTGATGCGCACGCCGCACGAGCCGCAGATCGCGGCGCGGCAGGAGCAGCGCACGCCGATCGAGCCGTCGGTCGTCGCCTTCGCCTGGAGCAGGCCCTCGAGGACCGAGCGGTGCGGCTCGAGCTCGACGGTGTGCTCATCCCAGTAGGGCGCCTCGCCCGACTCGGGGTTGTACCGGCGGATCTTGAGGGTGAACTCGGCCATCTAGTACTTGCGCTCCTCGGGCTGCCACTGGGTGATGGTGACGGGGGAGTAGGAGAGGTGGGGGCTGTCGTCGCCGTTGCGCGAGACGTCGATGTGCTTGAGCCACTCCTCGTCGTTGCGCTCCGGGTAGTCGGTGCGGAACTGCGCGCCGCGCGACTCCTTGCGCTCGACTGCGGCGACGACGATCGCCTCGGCGACGGTGAGCATGTAGTCCAGCTCGATGGCGCCGAGCACGTCCTGGTTGAAGACGCTGCCCTTGTCGTCGACGTAGGCGGTCTTCGCCTCCTCCTTGAGCCGGCGAACGACCTCGTGAGCGGTGTTCAGCCCCTCCTCCTCGCGGAAGACGGCGACGTACCGGTTCATCGTGGTGCCGAGCTCCTCCTTGATCTCGGAGATCCGGCGCCCGGTCTTGGGGCGCGCGAGGATCTCGGCGACCATCGCCTCGTCCTGCTTCTGCTGGTCCTTGGCGGCCGTCGGCATCGCCATGCCCTCGGACCGCTCGGCGGCGTGCTCGCCGGAGCGGCGGCCGAAGATGAGCGTGTCGAGCAGCGAGTTGGCTCCGAGGCGGTTGCCGCCGTGGACCGAGACGCAGGCGACCTCGCCGGCCGCGTAGAGGCCCGGGATCGACGTCGCGCCGTTGATGTCGGTCTTGACGCCGCCCATGATGTAGTGCATCCCCGGCTGGATCATGATCGGGTCGCGGGTGATGTCCACGCCGGCGAAGTCCTTGCCGATGTTCACGATCTCGCGCAGCGCCTCGAGCGTGCGCTTCTTCGGGACGACCGTGATGTCGAGCCAGATGCCGGTGCCCTCCGGGCCGACGCCGCGACCCTCGAGGATCTCGGTCTGCTCGGCGCGGGAGACGACGTCGCGCGAGGCGAGCTCCATCTTGTTCGGCGCGTACTTCTCCATGAAGCGCTCGCCGGCGGAGTTCAGGAGATGCGCGCCCTCGCCGCGGGCGCCCTCGGTGATGAGGAAGCCGTTCTCGGCGAGCGTCGTCGGGTGGTACTGGATCATCTCCATGTCCATGAGCGGCGCGCCGACCCCGTAGGCCTGGGCGATGCCGTCACCCGTGCAGATGAGCGCGTTCGTCGTGGGCTTGAAGCACTGTCCCGCGCCGCCCGAGGCGAGGATGACGTTCTTGGCGGAGAACGTCTCCGTGCGGCCGCTGCGGATCTCGCGGGCGACGACGCCGACGCAGTGACCCTGCTCGTCGAGGACGATCGAGGTGACGAACCACTCCTCGAAGCGGTCGATGACCTCGTGGAACTTCATCAGCTGCTCGTAGAGGACGTGCAGCATCGCCTGGCCGGTGATGTCGGCGACGTAGGCCGTGCGCTTCATCGACGCGCCGCCGAAGGCGCGCAGGTCGATCTCGCCCTTCTCGTTGCGGTGGAACGTCAGGCCGATGTGCTCGAGGTTCATGACCTCGTCCGGAGCCTCGCGGCACATCACCTCGATGGCGTCCTGGTCGCCGAGGAAGTCCGAGCCCTTGACGGTGTCGTAGGCGTGCGAGCGCCAGTCGTCCGCGGGGTTCACCGCGGCGTTGATGCCTCCGGCCGCGGCGACCGAGTGCGAGCGCACGGGGTGCACCTTGCTCATGATCGCCACGGTGGCGCCCCGCTGGGCGGCGGCGAGTGCGGCGCGCTGGCCTGCGAGGCCCGCGCCGATGATCAGGACGTCATGTGCTGGCATCTGGCTCTTCGAGAGGGGTCGTTGCCGCCGCGCGGAGTACCTGCGCGGCGTCTGGACTCTATACGCGGGACACGGTTCGGCGGCCTGCGCCTGTGCCCCGCCCGGCGCGGCGGAATCCCAATCGCAGAGGTCGGATTGGCGGCCTGCGGACCTACGTCTGCGGCGCGGCCGCGGCGAGGGCGCGGCGCAGCTGATCAGCCGTGACGACGCCGCACAGACGGTCGTCGGCGTCGACGACGATGACCGCGCCGAGCCGGCGGACCGCGTCGAGGCCGAGCAGGGCCTCGACGGGCGTGTCGCGCGTGACCCAGGACTCGGGCTCCGCTGCGGGGTCGAGGATGTCGCGCACGGTCAGCGCGGGCCGTCCCTCGGCGAGCGCCGCGTCTACGGTCGTCGCCTGGAGGATCCCCTCGAAACGGCCGAGTTCGTCGGTGACCGCGAACCACGGCGCCCGGTAGAGGCCGAAGTAGCGGTCGTGCGCGTCGATCACCGTCGTCGTCGCCGGGATCGTCACGGGCTGGTCGTCCATGACGTCCCCGGCCGTGACGCCCTCGAGCGCCTCGGCGTACTTCGATCCGGCGACGGCGCCGCGCGCTGCCTGGCCGAGGAACCAGCCGAGCAGGCCGAACCACAGGCCGCTCACGACGTCGCCGCGGATGAAGACGAAGATGCCCAGGCCGATCATGAGCCAGGAGAAGAGCTCGCCCAGGCGGGCGGAGAACCGCGTGCCGCGGCTGCGGTCGCCCGTGACGCGCCAGGCGATGGCGCGCGCGATGCGCCCGCCGTCGAGCGGGAAGGCGGGGATGAGGTTGAAGACGAGCAGGACGAGGTTGATCAGCCCGAGGTAGCCGATCAGCGCCACGCTGGGCGTCGTGCTCACGTCCTGGAAGGTCGCGGAGTCGACGACGCCCGTCATCTCCTGCGCGAGCGCCCCGGCGCCCACGCACACGAGGACGATGACCGCCGTGACGGCGGGGCCCGCGGCCGCGACGAGGAACTCCTCCCTGGGGTTCTTCGAGTCGCGGGTGAGCTTCGCGACGCCGCCGAAGAGCCACAGGTCGATGCCGCTCGTCCCGATTCCCAGTCGCCGCGCCGTCAGCGCGTGGCCGAGCTCGTGCAGCAGCAGCGAGACGAAGAAGAGCAGCGTCGCGGCGACCGCGATGGCGAACGCGACGGTGTTCGAGGAGTCGACGAGCACCCGCTGGAAGTAGCTCGACAGCCACCAGATCATCAGGAACAGCACGAGGAACCAGCTCGGGCTCGCGCCGATGCGGATCCCGAAGACCCGGAACAGCTGGATGGAGCGGTCGCCCATCACGGTGAGGTGAGAGTACCCCCGGCACCCGGGCGGCGGGTCACACTCCCGACCCGGACCCGGTGCCGGGTCAGGCGGCGACCGGCGTGTGGCGCTCGATGATCGCCTCCACGTCGACGCCCGCGGGGAGCGTGCCGTAGTTCAGCCCCGCATCGCCGGCCAGCCGCGCGGCGCAGAACGCGTCGGCGACGGCGGGCGGCGCGTGGCGGACGAGCAGCGAGCCCTGGAGCGCCTTCGCCATCTGCTCGACGATCCGGCGCGCGCGGGTCTCGATCTGCTCGGCGTCGGCGAACTCGGCGCGCAGGTCGTCGACGAAGGCGTCGTAGCGAGGGTCGGCGCCGGCTGCGAGGTCGAGCTCGCCGAAGTACGCCTCGAGTGCCTCGGGTGTCCGCGTCAGCGCGCGGAGCACGTCGAGTGCCATGACGTTCCCGGAGCCCTCCCAGATCGACGCGAGCGGCGCCTCGCGGTAGAGCCGCGGCATCCCGGACTCCTCGACGAACCCGACGCCGCCGAAGCACTCCAGCGCCTCGAACGCGTGCTGCGGGGCGCGCTTGCACGCGTAGTACTTCCCGACCGCGGTGCCGAGGCGCTTGAGGTGCGCCTCCGCGGGGTCGGACTCCGCCGCGTCGTACGCGCGCGCCAGGCGCATCGCCATCGCGGTCGTGGCCTCGGCCTCGAGCGCGAGGTCGGCGAGCACGTTCTGCATCAGCGGCTGCTCGCTGAGGACCTTGCCGAAGGCGCTGCGGTGATCGGCGTGCCAGGTCGCCTCGGCCACGCCGCGGCGCATCGCCGCGGCCGTTCCGAGGATGCAGTCCAGGCGCGTGTGGCCGACCATCTCGATGATCGTCGGCACGCCGCGGCCCGGCTCTCCGACCATCCGCGCCCAGGCGCCGTGGTACTCGACCTCGCTCGACGCGTTGGAGCGGTTGCCGAGCTTGTCCTTCAGGCGCTGGATGCGCATCGCGTTGCGCGATCCGTCGGGGAGGATCCGCGGCAGGGCGAAGCACGACAGGCCCTCGTCGGTCTGCGCGAGGATCAGGAAGAGGTCGCTCATCGGCGCCGAGCAGAACCACTTGTGGCCGACGATCTCGTACTCGGCCCCCGGCCCGCCGCCGTTGAGCGGCGTCGCGGTGGTCGTGTTCGCGCGGACGTCCGAGCCGCCCTGCTTCTCGGTCATCGCCATCCCGCAGATGGCCGAGCCCTTCTCGGTCGCCGGCTTCAGCTCTGGGTCGTACGTCGTCGCGGTGAGCAGCGGCTCCCATTCCGCGGCGAGCTCCGGCTGCATCCGCAGGGCTGGGATGGCCGCATAGGTCATCGTCGTCGGGCAGGCGAACCCGGCCTCGGCCTGGATCGCGGTGATGTACATCGCGGCGCGTGCGGTGTGGCCGCCGTCGCGGTCCGTCCGCCACGGGAGCGCGTGCAGCTCGTCGCGCACGCTCGCGGTCATGAGCTGATGCCACGACGGGTCGAAGTCGACCTCGTCGATCCGGTTCCCGTAGCGGTCGTGCGTGCGGAGCACCGGGGTGTGCGTGTTGGCCCGCTCGCCCCAGACCGCGTAGGGCTCGCCGCCCCAGAATGCGCCCACCTCGCTCGCGCGCTCCGCGGCCCAGCCCGCGCCCTCACGCTCGAGCGCCTCGACGAGCGGGACGTTGTCGCGGAACAGGTTGCGGCCCGCCAGCGGCGGAGGCTGGTTGAGGACCTCGTGCGTGACGAGTGCGGGGGTGGTCGCCCGGATCGTGGCCATGCGCGCAGGCTACGCTGCGGGCCGCCCGGAGGCCAGCGAGCGACTAGCATCGCCGCCTCCCCACGACACCCGAGCCGAAGGACACCATGGCGAAGATCCAGGTGCAGAATCCGGTCGTCGAGCTCGACGGCGACGAGATGACCCGCATCATCTGGCAGTTCATCAAGGACCAGCTGATCCTCCCGTACCTCGATGTCGATCTGAAGTACTACGACCTCGGGATCGAGCAGCGCGACGCGACCGACGACCAGATCACCGTCGACGCCGCCAACGCGATCAAGCAGTACGGCGTCGGGGTGAAGTGCGCGACGATCACGCCCGACGAGGCGCGCGTCGAGGAGTTCGGCCTCAAGAGCATGTGGCGCTCGCCGAACGGGACGATCCGCAACATCCTCGGCGGCGTCATCTTCCGCGAGCCGATCGTCATCTCGAACGTCCCGCGCCTGGTTCCGGGCTGGACCAAGCCGATCGTCATCGGCCGTCACGCGTTCGGCGACCAGTACCGCGCCACCGACCTCGTCGTGCCCGGCGAGGGCACGCTGACGATGACCTACACGCCCAAGGACGGCAGCGACCCGATCGAGCTCGACGTGTACGACTTTCCGGGCGGCGGCGTCGCGATGGCGATGTACAACCTCGACGACTCGATCCGCGACTTCGCGCGCGCATCGATGCGCTACGGGCTCGACCGCGGGTTCCCGGTCTACCTCTCCACGAAGAACACGATTCTCAAGAAGTACGACGGTCGCTTCAAGGATCTCTTCGCCGAGGTGTACGACGCGGAGTTCAAGTCCGACTTCGAGGCCGCCGGCATCACCTATGAGCACCGCCTCATCGACGACATGGTCGCCGCGGCGCTGAAGTGGGAAGGCGGCTACGTCTGGGCGTGCAAGAACTACGACGGCGACGTGCAGTCCGACACCGTCGCCCAGGGCTTCGGCTCGCTCGGCCTGATGACGAGCGTGCTGATGACACCCGACGGAAAGACCGTCGAGGCCGAGGCCGCTCACGGCACCGTCACGCGGCACTTCCGCGAGCACGAGAAGGGCAATCCCACGTCGACCAACCCGATCGCCTCGATCTTCGCGTGGACTCGCGGGCTCGCGGCACGCGGGCGGATGGACGGGACGCCCGAGGTCACGCAGTTCGCCGACACGCTCGAGCGCGTGTGCATCGAGACCGTCGAGAGCGGGAAGATGACGAAGGACCTCGCCCTGCTCGTCGGCCCCGACCAGCCGTTCCAGACGACGCAGGACTTCCTCGCGTCGATTGACGAGAACCTGCGGCAGGCCATGGCCTGAGGCGCCCCGGTAGCGTCCGGCCTCACCCGCTTGCCCTCCACGCCGTCCCCCAGGAGATGAATCCCCGATGACCCCCGTGAACGTCACCGTCACCGGCGCCGCCGGCCAGATCGGCTACGCCATCCTCTTCCGCATCGCGAGCGGGCAGCTGCTCGGCCCCGACACGCCGGTGCACCTGAAGCTGCTCGAGATCCCGCAGGCCGTCAAGGCGGCCGAGGGCACCGCGATGGAGCTCGACGACTGCGCCTTCCCGCTGCTCGCGGGGATCGACATCCACGACGATCCCAAGCAGGCCTTCGACGGCACGAACATCGGCCTGCTCGTCGGCGCCCGGCCGCGCGGGCCGGGCATGGAGCGCGCCGACCTGCTCGAGGCCAACGGCGGCATCTTCCGCCCGCAGGGCGAGGCGATCAACGCGGGCGCCGCGGACGACGTGCGCATCCTCGTCGTCGGCAACCCGGCGAACACCAACGCGCTGATCGCCCAGGCCAACGCGCCGGACGTCCCGGCGTCGCGCTTCCACGCGATGACGCGCCTGGATCACAACCGCGCGATCGCACAGCTCGCGCAGAAGACCGGCACGGCGGTCACCGACGTCACCAACATGACGATCTGGGGCAACCACTCCACCACGCAGTACCCGGATCTCTTCCACGCGAAGGTGAAGGGTCAGCCGGCGATCGAGCTCGTCGATCAGGAGTGGTACGCGAGCGAGTACATCCCGACGGTCGCCAAGCGCGGCGCGGCGATCATCGACGCGCGCGGCGCGTCCTCGGCGGCGTCCGCGGCGAACGCGGCCATCGGCCACATGCACGACTGGGTCCTCGGCACGCCGGAGGGCGACTGGGTGTCCATGTCGGTCCCGTCCGACGGCTCATACGGCGTCCCCGAGGGAATCATCTCCTCGTTCCCGTGCACCTGCGCGGGCGGCGACTACGAGATCGTCCAGGGCCTCGAGATCGACGACTTCTCACGCGAGCGGATCGACGCGAGCGCCGCAGAGCTGATGGAGGAGCGCCAGGCCGTCTCCGAGCTCGGCCTGATCTAGACCTCTGTTGTGTCCCCGGGGGGCGCGTGCGGCGCCCCCCGGAACAACGGTGCCTCGGCCAAGACGCCGGGCCCGCACGCACGGGTTCACCAACTGTTCCGGGTGTCGCCGCACCCGCCCCTGCGCGCTGGGGGGCCTGCTTCCTGAGGTTCGCGGACGGTCAACGACGCCCGACCTTCCGCTCAAGAAGCCGGCCACGCTGGAAGTGCGGGGGATGGCACTCACCGCACAGTTGGTGAACCCAAGCGCTGAGGCCCGGCACCTTGGCCGAGCCACCGTTGTGCGGGGAGGGCCATCCCCCGCACAACCACCACCGTCAGCCGCTACGCAGCGTCCTTTGCGTACCAGCCCTTGCCCTTCTTGCTGACGAGGCCGTCCTGCTGGAGGCCGGGCATGACGCGGTACAGGTAGTTCTGCTTGATGCCCATCGCGTCGGCGATCTCGGGGATCGTGATGCCGGGCTTGGCGCGGACGATCTCCAGGGCCTGCTTGCCCCGCTGACCGCTGCCCTTCGGGCGCCCGCGCTTGGCGCTTCCGGGCGCCCTGCGGGTGGCGGTCCGCTTGCGCGGGGTCGCGGTGGCGCGGGTCCGGCCGCTGCGGCCATTGGTTGCACCGACGCCCGCGAGCGCTGTGACGGCAGCCTCCAGGCGCGCGTACTCGTCCACCAGGGGGCGGAGTTCCTTCAGACGCAACTCCATCTCCTGGACCTTCTCATCTACGAAATCGGCCATGGCGGGAAGACATCCTTCTGACGTCGGGTGGTCGGGGGTCTGGACCGGAAACACGAAGGTAACACCGGAAGTTCCGGATTCTCTCAAGGTGCGACTTACCGTCACACCTGCCTGGTTATTCCCTCAGGCGATTCTCACAAACCTGATTTCTGGTGGCGCGAACGCCACCTATCGGGCGCGTTGCCGCTCACAGATCGCTTTCAGGCGGGCAAGCGACTTCAGCGCCTCCGTCCGCGGGATGTCACCGGCGACGGCGCGCTGTGCGACACGACCGAGAACGCCGAGCGGTGCGTGGAACTCGTTGTGATAGGTGAATCGCGTTCCGCCGTCGTGTTCCTCGAGGAGATAGGACGTCTCCGCGCGCGACCCTGCGGGCCCGTCTCCGACCCAGTCGGCGATGCGCGGCGCCTCGCATGTCGCCAGGCGCCAGCGTACCTTGAACGGCGCGCCGCGCAGCGTCAGCGTCTGCGTCATCTCATAGCCCTCGCGCGCGGCGCCCTCGCTGTGCCGGCCGAGATGACGGTGAATCGTCACCCAGTCGGCGAGCCGGTCGGGATCCAGCGCGACCGCCCACACCGCTTCGGGCGGGGCGGCGATGTCGATGCTCACGTCGACCTCACCCATCGCGCGGCGACGCTACCGCGCCGCGAGCTCCTCGCGGGACTCCCAGTCGCGCAGCGCCCGCTCCACGGCCGCGTCGAACCGGTGCAGCCGCACGCCGAACAGCGCCTGCGCGCGATCGTCGCGCGGGAGCAGATCGCCACCGAGGCCCTCCATGAGCGGGCCGATGAGCTCGACGTCCTCGCCGGCGATCGCGGCTGCGATGGCACTCGCGATCGGGGTCAGGGAGAACGGCAGCTCGATCGGGGTCCGGTGTACGAGCAGCGCGTCGCCGATCCGCCGGACCATGTCGCCGTAGGTCATGAGGTCCGGTCCCGCGATGTCGAGGGACATCGGTCCGTCCACCGCATCCGACGTCCCTGCGGCGACGAGGTAGGCGATGACGTCGCGCCCGTCGATCGGCTGGGTGCGGTGATCGCGCCAGGCCGGCAGCGGGAGGACGGGGGAGCGCTCGACCAGCCGCACGAGGAACCGGAACGAGCGCGAGGCCGCGCTGATGACGATCGATGCGCGGAGCGCGACCGCCTCGGGCGCCGCGCCGAGCAGCGCCTCCTCGACGGCGAGCCGGCTGGCGAGGTGGGGCGACGCCGCGTGGTCCTCGGGGACCAATCCCCCGAGGTACACCACCCGCCGCACGCCGGCGCGCTCGCACGCCGCGACGACGTTCGCGGCCGTGCGGCGCTCACGCTCGGGAAAGCTGCCGCCGGCCCGACCGGCCGACTCCATCGAATGGATGAGGTGGTAGACGACGTCGGCGCCGTCGACCGCTGCGTCGAGTCCCGCGCCCGTCACCGCATCACCGGTGACGATCTCGTCCACACCCGCGCACGTCACGCGAGCCGGGTCGCGCGCGAACGCGCGGACGTCGTGGCCCGCGCGCGCCAGCGCCGGTGCGAGTGCCCCGCCGATGGCGCCGCTGGCGCCGGTCACCAGAATTCGCATCCTCGCCGAGGGTACGGCCGTCAGGCCCCGGCGGTGCTTCGCAGCCCGGCGCGGTCGGCGAGCTCACCGGCGATCGCCAGCGCCGCGGTGGCGGCGGGCGACGGCGCGTTGCGGACGTGCAGCGTGCCGCCCGATCCCTCCAGGACGAAATCGTCGAGGAGCGCGCCGTCGCGGCCGACGGCCTGGGCACGCACGCCGGCGAAGGCGGGAACCAGGTCCTCGTCGGTGACCTCGGGGACGAGCGTGCGGACCTCCCGGGCGTACGCCGCACGTGACATCGCGTAGCCGAGCTCGCGCACGGCGTGGCGCCGCCAGCGCCAGGCCATCCGCCACGTGCCCGGCCAGGTGAGCGTGTCGCGCAGGCCGGTCAGCGCCGGAAGCGCGGTGGGGCCCGCGACGACGTCTCCCTGGAGCCTGCGGGTGAGGTGCACGCCGAGGAACGGGAGCGCCGGATCGGGCACCGGGTAGATCAGCGCGCGGACGAGCTCGGGGCGACGCAGTCGCAGGTAGCTGCCGCGGAACGGGACGATCCGCGGATCGGCCGGACCGCCGCTGCGGCGTGCCAGGCGATCGGCGTCCATGCCGGCGCACGCGATCACCGTCGCGGCGCGGGTGGACCCGCGGGCGTGGCGGACGACCCCACCGGTGACCGCCGCGACGGGGCAGCCGGTGACGAGCACCCCGCCGTGCGCCACGACCTCGCCCAGCAGCGCGTCGGCGACGCGCGCGAAGTCGACGATGCCGGTGTCGGGGACGTGGAGCGCCGCGACGCCGCGCGCGTGGGGCTCGACGTCCGCGATCCCGGCGCCGTCCAGACGCCGGACGGTCACCCCGTTGGCGGCGGCGCGGCGCTCGAGCTCCGCCAGCCGCGGCAGCTCGCTCGCGGAGCGGGCCACGATGAGCTTGCCGCAGCGCTCGGCGGGCACGCCGAGCTCCTCGCAGAGCGCGTAGAGCCGCCGCGCGCCGTCGACGCACAGCCGGGCCTTCCGCGAGCCTGGGGTGTAGTACACGCCGGCGTGGATCACGCCGCTGTTGCTCCCCGTCTGCCCGCCCGCGATGCCGGCGCCGCGCTCGAGCACGACGACGTGCGATCCCGGGCGCCGCAGGAGCGCCTCGCGAGCCGTGGCGAGTCCGACGATCCCCGCACCGACGATGACGGTGTCGCAGGCTGTGGGCGGAGACGGGGACATGACGTTTCCCGGACGATGCGGGAACCGCTCCGGCCTGGTGGGGGAATCTTCACACGCGCCCGTGCTCGGTGTGGTCAACGTCGAAACCCGGCGTTTGCGAGGTCGCGCTGCGGCCCCCCTGACGAAAAACCTGCGCTTTCCGAACAGTCGCGTTGCGGGCGCCGGCGACGCTGTGCTTTGGTGCCGACGGCTGGATCGGCAAGCGAGCGCAGGGGGCATCACGGGCAATGGCGAGGGGACGGACGACGGCGGCGAAGGTGTCGTGTGAGGACTGCTTCTTTCAGCGCAACATGCTGTGCGCGCTGAATCTCGACGAGGCGTGCGCCACGTTCCGTCCCGACCATCCCGAGGGGCTGCGCCCGCCCCAGCAACTCCGGTTCGTGTTCCGGCAGGAGCGGCGGACGCGCACGACGTGGGCGTTCCCGACGGCCGAGGAACAGGCCGCACTCCACGCTGCGTGACGGATGCCACAGCGCCTTCGGCGCGCCGTGGGTAGAGTGCCGCTCCGTTCACGGGAGGGATGGCGAGCGTGCGAATCACAGTTCTGGGGAAGTCGCCGTCTTGGCAGGACGCGGGCGGCGCCTGCAGTGGGTACCTCGTCGAGCACGAGGGCACCAGGGTGCTGCTCGACTGCGGCAACGGCGTGTTCGCCAAGCTGCGCTCGGTCGTCGACTACGTCGACGTCGACGGCGTCGTCATCAGTCACATGCATGCCGACCACTGCCTGGATCTCATCCCCTACGCGTATGCGCTGACCTACGCTCCGCGCCAGCAGCCCGTCCCGGTCGGCGGGCATCCCGGCACCGACAGGCCGGCGCGACCGACGCTGCACCTCCCGCCCGACGGCACGACGACGCTGCGCACGCTCGGCAGCCTCTGGGGTGCCGAGCGGCTCGTCGAGGACGCGTTTCGTTCGCAGGAGTACGACCCCGCCGGTGCGGTCGAGATCGGGTCGCTGCGGATGCGGTTCCGCGAGGTGCCCCACTACGTGCCGACCTTCGCCATCGACGTGACGCCGGTCGGGGAGGACGGCCCGCGCCTGGTGTTCAGCGCGGACTGTTCGCCCAACGACGCGCTCGTCGACTTCGCCCGGGACGCCGACCTGCTGCTGATCGAATCCACGCTCCCGCGCCCGGAGCGCAGCGGCGTGCGCGGACACCTCACGTGTGAGGAGGCGGGCGCCCACGGACGGCGCGCCGGGGCCCGCAGGCTGGTCCTCACGCACATCTCCGACGAGCTCGACGTGGACGACGCCTGTGAGGGCGCGGCCGAGGCGTTCGGCGCCCCGGTCGAGATCGCGGCGGACGGCGTCGTCTTCGAAATCTGACCCGGCGCCCCCGCGGGCTCGCCCCGGGGGTAGACTCGCCCCTTCGCAGTCACCAGCGAGGGAGAAGACGGAAATGGACGCATCAGGCGGGGCGGGGAAGGCCGCCCAGACCGTGCAGGATCTGCTGGCGAGCCCGTACGTCCGGCGCGCCATGGAGGACCCGGCCGTCCGCGACAACGCCAAGGTCGCCTACCTGTCCGCGCGCGAGGCATTCGACCGGGCCAAGGGCTCGGACAATCTCGTCAACGCGCTGTTCGACGACGAGAAGCTCCAGGCGCAGCTCGCCTCCGCCGGGCGCGGCATCGCCGGCGCGCGTGAGCACCTGATCGTGCAGCAGAAGAAGAAGCGGCACATCGGCCGCGCGATCCTCGTGGTCGTCATCGGCGCCGCCCTGGCGCTCGCCCTCAGCGAGGGTCTGCGCAACAAGGTCCTCGACGTCCTGTTCGGCGCCGAGGAGGAGTTCGACTACGTCTCGACCACCGCGCCGCCGGAGCCCGCTCCGAGCCCGGTGCAGGAGGCCCCGGCCCCGGCCGAGGAGGTCGTGGCGGAGGCCGAGGTGGCCGCCGAAGAGGTGGAGGCCGACGCGGAAGCGTCGTCCTGACCCGGCACGCCGGACCACGTCTCAGGAGGGCGCCCGCGGGCGCCCTTCGTCGTTCTGGGCGGCTCCGCCGGGACGCTGCGGCAGGCTAGGATCGGCGCGATGGAGGCCTCGGCCACCCAGCGCCCGATCGAGGGTGAGAAGGCGCAGCGGATCGTCGACGCGATGCGCTCGTCGGTCGCCCGTCGCGGCGCGGCCGGCTCGACGTTCGACCACGTCGCGCGCGAGGCCGGCGTCTCCCGCGGGCTGCTGCACTACTACTTCGGGACGAAGGAGCGGATGCTCGCCGAGGTGGTCCGCCGGGATGCCTCCCTGCGCCTCCCGCTGCTGCGCGAGCGGCTGGACCGCGCCCAGAGCGCGGACGAGATCGTGGACGAGCTCGTCGCCTCGCTGCAGCACACGGTGCGCGACGACCCCGAGTTCGTGACCGTCACGCTCGAGCTGTTCGCGGTCGCGCGCCGCCATCCCGAGGTCGCGACCGAGCTGGAGGCGCTGCTGGGCAGGATGCGCAGCGAGGTGGGCGAGGTTCTCGCCGCGAAGGAGCGTGCCGGCATCGTCACCCTCGCGGCTCCGCCGGAGGTCCTGGCGGATCTCCTGTTCGCCGTCGGGGACGGTGCGGCGATGCGGCTGCTGGCAGAGCCGGACCGGGACCCCGCGCCCCTGCTGGCGGCCTGCCGCGACGCCGTGCGCCCGCTGCTGGGCGCGCGCGGCTGAGTCAGCCCAGCTGGGCGACGACCGCGGGGATCCCGTCGCGCGAGTCGGGGAAGGCCGGCTCCCATCCGAGTTCGGCCTTCAGCTTCGCGTTCGACGTGCGGGCCGACCGCGTGACCGTGATGATCGGCCCGTTGCCCGCAGCGAGCTTGGCGACGGCCACCGGGATGCGCCGCGGCGCGCCGACGCCCAGCGCGGTCGCCGTGCGGGCGACGGCCTCCCTGTAGGTCGTCGGCGTGTCGTCGGCGCAGTGATAGATCTCCCCGGGGCGACCGGACTCCGCGGCGAGCGCGAGCGCGAGCGCCAGGTCGTCCACGTGCACCATGTCCCACCGGTTGTCGCCGCGTCCGACGATCGCGAACCGGCCGGGCTGACGCAGGCGGGCGACGATCTCCTCGGCGAACCAGCCGCCGGCGCCGTACACGTGGCACGGGCGAACGATCGTCACGTCGAGCCCCGAGTCCGCGAGCAGCGCCTCGCCCTCCTGCTTGGAGCGCCCGTACGCCGTCTGCACGGGCAGCGCGGTCTCCTCGGTGAGGAGCGCGCCGTGGGCGTCGCCCGTCACGACCGTGGAGACGAAGACGACGCGCGGCGGCGGGTCGCAGGCGCGGCAGGCCGCGATCAGGTGCTCGAGCCCCGCGACGTTGGCGGCCCGCAGCTTGGCCTCGTTGCGCTGGGCGCCGTTCTCGGCGGCGAGATGGATGACCGCCTCCGGGGCCGCCTCCCGCAGGGCGCGCTCGAGCGAGGCCGCGTCGGTCAGGTCCCCGCGCACGGCGTGCGTGCCGGCCGGCTCGGATCCGGGACGGCGCACGAGCGCGAGCACCTCATGGCCGCGAGCGGCCAGCGCCGCGCACGTGGGTCCGCCGATGAAGCCGCTGGCGCCCGTCACGAGGATCCGCATCGCGGCGGACCCTATCCGCGGCGCGTCAGGCGGGGAAGAGACGGGGGAACCGCAGCAGCAGGCGCAGGTCACCCGACGGCCGCAGGCGGCGGCGCAGCAGCAGCCGGCGCGCATCGGCGCGACCCGCGAACACGTCGACCCAGTCGTCGAACGCGACCGCGAGCCGCAGGTCGGCGTTCGGGGCGGGCCCGCGCTCGGCGGCCGTGCTGCCGTTGCTGAGCGTCAGGTGCCAGGGCTCGTGGTCGGTGAAGTCCCACTGGATGACCGTGCCCGGCTTCACCGCGCTGGGCTCGGCCGAGCGGCGCAGCACGTCGAACATCGTCGCGATCGCGTCGGGGTCACGGACTGCGGGACCCTGCGGCCCGGTCAGGTTGGCCTCCAGCAGCACGCGCCCGCGGCGCGAGCGCTCCTCGAGCGGCAGGTCCATCGCGATCGGGAAGCGCGGGATCGACTCGAGGTCCAGGCCGATCGCCTTGAGCCGGAACTCGAGCGAGCGCGTGCCCTCGATGCCCAGCTCGTCGTAGGTGAAGCCGAACGCCGTGTAGTACGTCTCGTCCCAGCCGGGCGGCATGGCGATCGCCGAGGTGTACGGACCGACCTCGCGGATCGTCTCGACGATCGCGTCCTGGGTCTCCTGCGGGTTCGCGGCGTACAGGTCCGCGAGCAGCTTCACGCCGAACGCGATGTGCCGCTGCTCGTCCAGGGCGACGTTGCGGATGCCCTCGCGGAAGCCGGGGAGGATGTCGAGCTGCTCGATGTAGCTCTCCATGAAGTGCTGGCCGGGCTGGGCGAGCGTGCCCTCGATGATCACGTGGTAGAGCGTCACCGCCGCGGCGAGCTGGCGCGGGCTCTGGTCGCGCCGCAGGCGGTCGCACATCTCGTCGAGGCAGCCGAAGACCTTGCGGTGTCCCCAGGTCAGCAGTCCTTCGGTCGCGGCCATGCCGCCGGCCATCGTCCCGTCGCCGAGCCCGACGACCTCGTCCATGAAGCGCTTGAAGAAGACCGAGTGCCGGGCCTCGTCCACCTGCTGGGTGGCGATGAAGTACTTCTGCTCCTCGAGCGGCGCGGCGTCGATGTACGGCGACAGCCCGTCGGTCACCGCGTCCTCGCCGTGGAAGAAGAGGTTGTAGAACCACAGCGCCGAGCGCCGCTGCTCCTCGGTGAGCTTCTCGTGCCAGTCGATCCGGTCCTGCGTGAAGTCGATCTCCGTCGCCGACCAGTTCCCGAGCTCCCAGCGGCGGTACAGGTCGGTGTAGCTGACGTCGGCGGTCGCGGAGCGATGGTCGGGTGTCGAGGTGGCCATGCGCAGATGGTACTGACCAGCGGGTCAGTTGACGCGCGCAGGAGGCGTCCGCAGTCCGCCGAACAGCACGAGGATGCCCACCCGTGATCCGCGCGGCCGCACGCTCGACTGGCTCGATCGCCGTGAACGCGCGAAGGGCCTGCGCCCGCGGTTCGCCGCCGCGGTGATCGTCGTCCTCTGGCTGGCCGCCGTCGTCATCTGGGGCGTCGTCGAGCACCTGATCGACAAGGACACCTTCCCGACGGTCTGGCTCGGCATGTGGTGGGCGCTGCAGACGGTGACGACGGTCGGCTACGGCGACATCGTTCCGCAGAGCGACGCGGGCCGAGCCGTCGCCACGCTCCTGCTCCTCGGCGGACTGGCGTTCCTCTCGGTCGTGACCGCCGTCATCACGAGCAGCTTCGTCGCGCGGCGCCAGCAGGAGATCCACGACGAGGGCAACGACCCGATCATCGAGCGGCTGGACCGCCTGCACGAGCGCCTCGACGCGATCGAGGGCGTGCTGCGCGAGCCCGGCCCGCCCGCGCGGGTGACGTCCGGTCAGACGGCGGCGAGCTTGGGGCTCGTCCACGACGTCGCGAGCCGGCCCGCGAGCAGCGCCGGAAGCTCGTCGATCGCGACGCGCTCCTGCTCGAGCGAGTCACGGTCGCGGACGGTCACCGTGCGGTTCTCGAGCGACTCGTGGTCGATCGTCACGCACCACGGCGTGCCGATCTCGTCCTGGCGGCGGTAGCGCTTGCCGATCGAGCCGCCCTCGTCGTACTCGGCCTGCATGATCGGCGCGAGCGCTGCGTGCACCTCGCGCGCGAGCTCGGGCTGACCGTCCTTGCGCACGAGCGGCAGGACCGCCGCCTTCACGGGGGACAGGCGCGGATGGAGCTTCAGCACGGTGCGCTGCTCGCCCGCGACCTCCTCCTCGTCGTAGGCGTCGACGAGGAAGGCGAGCGTCGCGCGGTCGGCGCCCGCGGCCGGCTCGATGACGTGGGGGACGTAGCGCTCGCCGGAGCCCTGGTCGAAGTACTCGAGCTTCTCGCCCGAATGCTCGGCGTGGGCGGAGAGGTCGAAGTTCCCGCGGTTGGCGATGCCCTCGAGCTCGCTCCATCCGATCGGGAACAGGTACTCGATGTCGCTCGTCCCGGAGGAGTAGTGCGAGAGCTCGTCGGACTCGTGCGGGCGGACCATGAGGTGGTCGGGCCGGATGCCGAGGTCCGTGTACCAGCGCTCGCGCGTCTCGATCCAGTACCGGTACCACTCGTCCGCCTCGGCGGGCGGGACGAAGAACTCCATCTCCATCTGCTCGAACTCGCGCGTGCGGAAGATGAAGTTGCCGGGCGTGATCTCGTTGCGGAACGACTTGCCGACCTGCGCGATGCCGAACGGCGGCTTCTTGCGGGCGAACTGCAGGACGTTCTTGAAGTTGATGAAGATGCCCTGCGCCGTCTCGGGGCGCAGGTAGGCGACCGAGCCGGAGTCCTTCACCGGGCCGACCGTCGTCTCGAACATGAGGTTGAACTCGCGCGCCTCGGTCAGGTCGCAGTCGGGCCCCTCACCCGGAGCCTTGGACGGCTTCTGCGGGCACTGCAGCTCGGCGACATGGTCGGCGCGGAAGCGTGCCTTGCAGGTGCGGCAGTCGACCATCGGGTCGCTGAAGCCGCCGACGTGACCGCTGGCCTCCCACACCCGCGGGTGCTGGAGGATCGCCGAGTCGAGGGCGACGATGTCGTCGCGGCTCAGCATCGCCTGCCACCACGCGTTCTTGACGTTCGTCTTCAGCAGCACGCCGTAGTGCCCGTAGTCGTACGTCGAGCCGAGGCCGCCGTAGATCTCCGACGAGGGGAAGATGAAACCGCGGCGCTTGCACAGCGCGACGACCTTGTCCATGGTCACGACGTCTTCGGGCATGGCGGCGGATGGTAGTCAGCCGGTGTACGGCGAGCCGTCAGCGTTGACGCGGTGGAACGTGATGCTCGCGGCGGTGGTTCCCTGGATCGTGCCGAACGGCGCATTGAAGCCGGCTGGCCGGGTGACCATCAACGTGTGCGATCCGGGGGTGAGGACGTTGTCGGCGGGGACCGTGCGCTCCTCGGGGTTCGGCGTCGCGACCAGGGTCGGGCCATAACACGGGAACGCCGGGCCGCTGTCGCCGACGGCGATCACGGGAAGGATCCAGGTCACCTTCGCTTCGGAGCTCCGCGCCGCGATGTCGACGATGACGCCGATCCCCACCGGGACCTCGAGGTTGACGTCGACGTCGCAGGCGGGCGGGGGCGGGTCGACGCTGATGTCGCAGCCGTGGACGACCCCGGTCCGGGTGGCCGGCTCGTCCCCGGGGTCGAGCCCGATGATCCCCCCGTAGGCATCGGCGGAGAACGTGAGCTTGTTCGTCTCCGGCTTGAACGGGCGCGGCGTGTTCAGGTGCAGTGACTCGTGCACGTTGCCGTTGACGTCGCAGATCGTGTTCTGCGCCTCCGTCGACGAGCTGATGTGGTTCGCGTCGTAGTTGACGGCGTCCACGACGTAGTGCGCGTCCGGCCCCGGCTCCTGGGTCTTCTGTGTCCAGGTGCCCTCCGCGACGCCCGCCGTCGACGTGGCCCTGAAGCTGCCGCTCAGCCGGACGTTCCTCCCGGTCCGCGTGACGACGTACCGGAACGGTGCGCTCCCGCCCTGTGCGGTGGGCGGGGTGAACGCCCCGTTCGCCATCGCCGTGACCGTCCACTTCGCCTTTGCGGCCACGCCGCCCGCGTTGGCCTCGATCTTGCCGGTGACGCTGCCGCTGCCGCCGTCGGCGAGCGGGGCCAGGCTCTCGGTCGCGGGGTCGAACGTGAGCTTCGCGCACGTCCCCGGAGCCTGCCAACGTGACTCGCGGCGCTTGTAGTTCTCGCGCTCCTCGCTGATGAGCGCCGGGAACGTCCGCGCGTACTCGTCAACCGTGCGGCCCGCGTCCGCCGCGCTGAATCCGCCGACGCCGGCGCGGACGGTGGCGTTGCGCGTCGCTCCGCTGCGCATGTCGAGGTCCGCCGTCCGCAGGACCGAGAGGGAGACGGACACGTTCGCGCCCGGGAGCGACACGCTCGTGCTCTCCCGCGCGACGTCCTCGACGTTCACCGTGTCGAGCTTCGCGTCGTCGGCGACGGTGCCGCGGAGCGTCTGCGTCGAGCGGACCGTCGTGCGAACCGCTTGCAGGAGCGCGCCGTCCTTCGTCACGCGCAGGCCCAGGGCGCTGCGATGGGAGTCGCGGCCGCGGAGGGCGCCGTCGGGATCGGGGCACGCCGGGAGGTCGAGGTTCGAGCAGGTCGGGTTCGAGTCGATGAGCACCTCGATGCGGTAGCCGGTCGACAGGGCGACGGTCATCGTGACGGCGCCCGTCGCAGCGACCGAGACGGAGAAGCCGTCGAACGAGCTCGACTGCGCCTGCTGACCGGCGAGGTCGGCGCAGGCCGTCGGATCGCCCTGAACGCTGGAGTGTGCGCGAGCGCCGAGCGCCAGCGCCTTGGGCAGCGCGCGGACGAGCCGGGTCCGAACGGCCTTCAGCCGGCCGCCGCCGACGCTCCAGAACGACGGGATCCGGCGCCCGCTCCTGGTCTTCAGCTTCCGGTCCCGCTGCGCTATGGCGAGCAGCAGCGCGACCTGCGGGCCGCGCTGCCCGGCAGCCGCGGTGAGGCGCCGGCACGTCACCCGCTTGCCGAGCGTCACGCGGACCTGCCCGGCCTTGCACTTGACCGGCTTGGGCTTCTTCTTCTTCGCGTCCGCGGTGGCGCGTGGAGCACCGTCTCCGACGTGAGCGGAGGCGGGCGCGGCGATCGGCGCTGCGACCGCGATGCCCAGGAGGACCGCTGCGGTGCGTGCGGCGCGCACGGTTCGCTCACGCTACAGCGCAGGAGCGCTCCGCGGAAGGGCTTGGCACTCGGCATGGACGAGTGCCGATCCTCCCGGGGCATCCTCTATCCTCAGGCCCGCAATGCCGATCTACGAGTATCGCCGTCCCGACGGATCGACGTTCGAGATCCTGCAGTCGATCCACGACGAGACCCTGACCGAAGACCCCGAGACGGGCGTCCCGGTCGAGCGCGTGTTCCACCCCGTCGCGGTCCACTTCAAGGGCAAGGGCTTCCACAACACCGACTACGGCACCAGGCGCCGCAACCGGGAGCTCGAGAAGTCGGCCAAGGACGGCGCCGACAAGCACGACGCGAAGATGGCCGACAAGCAGGCCGAGAAGAAGAAGGACAAGAAGGCCGACGCGAAGCCCGCGGCCAAGCAGGCCGGCTCGTCCGGCCCCGCGTCCTAGCGCCTACTCGCGCAGGAACCGCGCGACCTGGCGGCGCCGGGACTCGGGGGAGACCGTCAGCCCCGCGCCGCCGTCGGGCAGGGTCGCCGTCCCCGTCGGCTTCAGGATCCGCGGCGTCGCGTTGCCCGATGTCGCGATCGTCGCGAACAGGCCCGAGAGCCCGGCCGCGCCCATGTCACTGGTGATCGTCTGCGGCGCGCGCCAGGCGATGAAGGGCCAGCGGATGAACCCGGAGGGAGAGAGGACCTGGGAGCGCATCTCGGCGATGACCTTCTGCTGCCGGCGTTCACGCGTGAGGTCGTTCTCGCGCGGGTTGCAGAGGTTCGTGCGGGTCCGTGAGAGCGCGAGCGCCTGGCGGCCGTCGATGTGGGTCGTGCCCGCCTTCAGCCGCAGGGTGAAGCCGCCGTTGCGAAAGCCGCCGTTGATGCGCGAGACGACGCAGCCGCCGGTGTAGTCGATGCCGCCCATCGCATCGATGAGCTGGGGGAACTTCTCGAAGTTCACGAGGATCACGTGGTTGATCTCGATCCCGAGGTACTGCTTCACGGTCTGGACCGCGAGCTCCGAGCCGCCGATCGCGTACGCGGCGTTGATCTTGTTGAGGCCGTGCCCCGGGATCTCGACGATCGTGTCGCGCGGGATCGAGAGCTTCGCGCTGTGGCCCCCGCCGACCCGCATCAGCTGCATCGAGTCCGAGCGGCTGGGCCCGGACGTGCTCGCGCCGGGCTCCTTGGTGCCTTCCGTCCGCTGGTCCGATCCGAGGATCAGGACCGTCGCAGGGGAGACGACCGGCACGCTGCCCCCGGCGAGCTGTGCCTTCGTGGCGTCGTCCACGCGGTCCTGCAGGAACTGCGCCGAGAACAGGAACAACACGACGGAGAGCGCGACCCAGCCGGCGAGCGCGAGGAGCGCCCACTTGAGGATCCGCCGCCACGGCGGCCGGGCCGGCCGGGACGCGCGGCGCCGGCTCGGTGCGCTGCCGGGGCCCGGCGTCGCCGGCTGCGGCGTGCGCGCGCGCAGCTCGTCGAGCGTCGGGCCGCCGCGCGAGAGCCAGCGGGGCGGCGTGCGGTGGACGCGGTATGGGGGACGCCCGCCGGAATCCGGCGGCGGCGGGTCGGCAGCCATCTGCCGGGTATGGTGCCGCCCGTGGCCGGCGCGTGCGTCATCGGGGTGGACGTCGGGGGAACCAAGCTCCTCGCCGGCGCAGTGGACGCGGACCTCGCGGTGCATCACCGCGCGCAGCGGTCCTCACAGGATCTCGGGACGACCGAGCTGCTGGACGTCCTCGCCGAGATGGTGCGCGAGGCCGCCGACGCGGCGCCCGGGCCAGTGCTCGGGGCCGGCTTCGGCATCCCCGGTGCGCTCGACACCCGCCGCGGTGTGGTCGCCGCCTGCCCGCACCTCCCGCTGGAGGACGTGCGGTTCCAGGCGCTGATGGAGGAGCGCCTGGGCATCCCCGTCGTGATCGACAACGACGGGAACTGCTCGATGCTCGCCGAGTGGCGCCACGGCGCCGCGCTCGGCTGCGACGACGCGGTGATGCTCACCGTCGGCACCGGCATCGGCGGCGGGATCGTCTGCAACGGCGGGCTCGTGCGCGGCGCCGCCGGCGGCGCCGCGGAGCTGGGCCACATGGTCGTGATGCTCGACGGGCCGCCGTGCCAGGGACGGTGCCCCGGCCGCGGGCACCTCGAGTGGTTCGCGTCCGGCAACGCCATCGGGCGCGCGGGCGTGGCAGCCGCACAGGCGCATCCGGAGTCGGCCCTCGCACGCGAGGCGCGCGAGGGCCGCGAGGTCACCGGCGCGCTCGTCACCGAGCTCGCCCACGACGGGGACCCGGCCGCCCGCGCGGCGATCGCCGAGGTCGGGCACGCGCTCGGAGCCGGCATGGTCACGCTCGTGAACGTCTTCAACCCGGAGCGCATCGTCGTCGGCGGCGGGGCGATCGCGGCGGGCGAGGTCCTCCTTGGACCGGCCCGGCTCGAGGTCGCCGAGCACGCCTTCCCCGGCATGCGCGAGCTCGTGGAGATCGTTCCGGCCCGCTTCGGCGCGGACGCCGGGCTGCTGGGGGCGGCGACGCTGGCCTTTGAGGAGTTCACGGAGTGAGCGGCTCCGGCGCCGGACGGCTGATCGTCTGCCCGACGCCGATCGGCAACCTCGAGGACATCACGCTGCGCACGCTGGCCGCGCTGCGCGAGGCGGACGTCATCGCGTGCGAGGACACGCGCACGAGCAAGGTGCTGCTCGACCGCTACGGGGTGTCCGCCGAACGCGTGCGCTACGACGCGCACGCCGAGCGCCGCGCCGCGCCGCGCCTCGTCGAGCGGATGCTCGCGGGTGAGATCGTCGCCCTCGTGAGCGATGCCGGGATGCCGCTGGTGAGCGACCCCGGCCTGGTCCTCGTGCAGGCGGCCGTCGCCGCGGGGCTCGCCGTGGAGGTCATGCCGGGCCCGAGCGCGGCGCTGACGGCGCTCGTGGCGAGCGGCATGCAGGCGGAGACGTGGCGGTTCGTCGGCTTTCTCCCGCGTCGCAAGGGCGAGCTCGAGGCGGTGCTCCGGGCCGAGGACACGCTGGTCGCGTTCGAGTCCCCGCGCCGAGCCCCGGCGACGCTCGCGGTGCTCGCCGCGCTCGATCCCGAGCGCCCGGTCGCGGTGTGCCGGGAGTTGACGAAGCTGCACGAGGAGATCGTCCGCGGAACCGCGCGCGAACTCGCGGACCGGTACGCCGCCGAGCAGGTGCGGGGGGAGGTGGTCCTCGTGATCGGCCCGGCCGCGGCCGGCGCGGCGGACCGCGCCGCCGCGATCGAGGCGGTGCGCCGGCTGGTCGAGGCGGGCGCGCGTCCGCGGGTCGCCGCGAGCGTCGTCGCGCACCTGACCGATCTCCCGGCGAACGACCTCTACGGCGCCGCCGTCGCCGGCGAGGTGTGACGGATCCGGCGCGGATGCGCGCGTGCCCGTGACACGGCGCTGACGGGCGCCGCGCGGACCGCCCCGGCCGCTGGCCCCGTCGTGTTGCATCGACGTGGTGCCCCTCCTCCCGGTCCTCATCACGCTCGTCCTGACCCTCGTCAACGCCGCCGTCGCGCACGCCGGGCCATGGACGCCGCCGCTGCCCGGCGCCTCCGTGGTGCGCGAGTTCGACTTCGACGTGCGGACGCCGTTCGCCCGCGGCGCGCACCGCGGCGTGCGCCTGGCGGGCGCTCCGGGCGCGGTCGTGCGGGCGCCCTGCAGCGGGCGCGTGACGTTCGCCGGCCGCCATCCGCGGCTGGGACCCGGGCTGACCCTGCGCTGTGGCGCGCTGGTGGCGACCGAGTTCGGTCTCGAGCGCGCCTCGCCGCGCCGCAGCGCGCTCGTCGCGGCCGGGATGCCCGTCGGGCGACTCGGGCGGCGCGGCGCCCTGTACCTCGGCGCACGGACCGCGTCGCAGCGCTGGGGATACCGGGATCCGCTCCGGCTGATCGCCGCCCCGCCGGGCGCTCCGGCGCCGCTCGCGCCGGCGCCGCGGCCGCGGCCACGGCGCCCGCGGCCCCCTGTGGTGCGTCCGGGCCCGGCGGTGGACGCTGCGCCCCGCGCCGTCGCGCCGCCGATCACGTGGGCGGCGCTCGGCGCCGCCGGCATCGGTGCGGGCGCCGGCGTGGGCCTGCGCCGTCGCGGGCGACGGAGCGGGACGCGGGCGCCCGGGCGCCGCGCCCGGAGCGGCCAGCCGACCCACTAGCGTTCGGGCGGCATGGCCCGCTCCACGTTCTACGTCACGACGCCGATCTACTACGTCAACGCCGCCCCGCATCTCGGGCACGCGTACACGACGATCGCCGCCGACGTGCTGGCACGCCACCACCGCCAGCGCGGGCAGGACGTCTTCTTCCTGACCGGCACGGACGAGCACGGCGAGCCGGTGAAGCTCGCGGCCGAGCGCGAGGGGGTCACGCCCGGTGAGCTCGCGGACCGCAACTACGAGCGCTTCCAGGCGCTCGCGCCGCAGCTCGGCGCATCGAACGACTTCTTCATCCGCACGAGCGACCCGCGGCACATCGCCAAGGTCCAGGAGGTCCTCACGCGCGTGAAGGACAACGGGCACGCCTACGAAGGCGTGTACGAGGGCTGGTACTGCCCGCGCTGCGCGGACTTCAAGACCGAGCGCGAGATCGCCGAAGGCAACACCTGCCCGATCCACAAGATCACGCTCACCCGCGAGCACGAGCACAACTGGTTCTTCCGCCTGTCCGCGTTCGCCGAGCCGCTGGAGCGGCTGTTCGCCGAGCGCCCCGACTTCGTCCAGCCGCGCGTCCGCTACAACGAGGCGCTCTCGTTCATCCAGGGCGGACTGCAGGACGTGTCGCTCACGCGCAGCGGCCTGGACTGGGGCGTCCCCGTCCCGTGGGATCCGGGCCAGGTCTTCTACGTCTGGTGGGACGCGCTCCTGAACTACTACACGGCGCTCTCGTTCGCGCGCGAGGGCGAGGATCTGTCCGACCGGTTCTGGCCCGCGAGCTACCAGCTCATCGGCAAGGACATCCTGAAGTTCCACACGATCTACTGGCCGGCGCTGCTGATGGCCGCCGACCTGCCGGTTCCCGACCACGTCTTCGTCCACGGCTTCCTGCTGATGGACGGCGAGAAGATGAGCAAGTCGCTCGGGAACGTCCTGGATCCGTTCGTCGTCATCGACCGCTTCGGCTCCGACGCGCTGCGCTACTACCTCATGCGCGACGTGTCGTTCGGCCAGGACGGCTCGGTGTCGGCCGGCGCGTTCGAGGAGCGCTACGAGCGCGAGCTCGCCAACGACTACGGGAACCTCGCGAGTCGCACGATCGCGATGATCGGCCGCTACCGCGACGGGCAGGCGCCGGACGTGCGTCACGACCCCGCGCTCGACGCCGACTTCGACGAGCTGGCGACCCGCGTCACGGAGCTGCTCGACCAGGCCGAGGTGACGCAGGCGCTCGAGGAGATCTGGGTGCGCGTGCGACGCCTGAACCGCTACGTCGAGGAGCGCGCGCCCTGGAAGCTCGCCAAGGACGAGTCGGCGGCGGGCGAGCTGGACGTCGTGCTCGCGAGCCTCGCCGAGGGCCTGCGCGTGCTCACCGTCCTGCTCCAGCCGTGGCTGCCCGCGACGTCCGAGCGCCTGCTCGCCGCGCTGGGCACCCCGGACCACGCGCTCGAGGCGGCGCAGCTCGGCGCGCGGCGGGTGGGCGCGGTCCAGCCGATCGAGCCGCTGTTCCCCAAGCAGCCGCCGGAGCCCGCAGCCGCGTGATCGACAGCCACACCCACCTGGACTCCTGCGAGCCCTCGAACGACGAGCTGCTCGCCGCCGCGCGGGCCGCAGGCGTGAGGCGGATCCTGACCGTCGGCATGGACGCGGAGTCGTGTCGCTCGGCGACGATGGCGGCCGAGCGCTTCCCCGAGGTCTACCTCGCCGTCGGGCGTCATCCGAACCTCGCCGAGGGCTACGACGACCGCGCGACGGACCTGCTGCGCTCGTTCGCCGCGCACGAGCGCTGCCGGGCGATCGGCGAGACCGGCCTGGACCACTTCCGCGACCGTGCGCCGAAGGCCGACCAGCAGCGCGCGTTCGAGGCGCAGATCGAGCTGGCGCGCGAGCTCGGCAAGCCGCTCGTGATCCACTCGCGCGCGGCGGAGGACGACACGATCGCGACGCTCCGCGACCACGCCGACGGCGTGCGGGTGATCCTCCACTGCTTCTCGATGCCGGACCGGCTCGACGAGTGCCTCGAGCAGCCGCTCTGGTGGATCTCCTTCGCGGGGAACGTCACCTACCCCAGCGCCGCGGACCTCGCCGCCGCCGCGGAGCGCGTGCCCGATGAGCGCCTGCTCGTCGAGACCGACGCGCCGTATCTCACCCCGCAGGCCGTGCGCAAGGAGCGCAACCAGCCCGCCTTCGTCGTCCACACGGCGCAGTTCCTCGCCGAGCGCCGCGGATCGACCTACGCCGAGCTGGAGGACGTCGTCGAGCGCAACGCGGCGGAGCTCTTCGGCTGGTGAGGGCGGCCGCGACGGGACCCACGATGGACGAGCGACCAGCGCCCACGCAGCCGAGCCTGCGCCGCATGCGCGAGCACGACGTGCGCCCGCGCCGGGATCTCGGGCAGAACTTCCTCGTCGACTCCAACATCCTCGGGGTCATCGAGCGGCTCGCCGAGCTGTCGCCGGACGACGTCGTGCTGGAGGTCGGCGGCGGGCTCGGCGTGCTCAGCGAGCATCTGGCCCCGCGCTGCGCGCACGTGCACGTCGTCGAGATCGACCCGGGTCTCGTGCCCGCGCTGAGCGAGGCGCTCGCCCCGCTCCCGAACACGACGCTCCATGTCGCCGACGCGATGGAGCTGGACCTCGCGAGCCTCGACCCCGAGCCGACGAAGGTCGTCGCGAACCTGCCCTACGGCATTGCGGCCGGAGCGATCCTGCGCACGATCGAGGAGCTGCCCGCGGTCACCCGCTGGGTCGCCATGGTGCAGAAGGAGGTCGGGGTGCGCCTCGCCGCGCACGTCGGCGACTCGCTGTACGGCGTCCCGTCGGTGATCGCCCAGCTCGCCTGTGACGTCGAGGTCGCCCGGCCCGTCTCGCGCACCGTCTTCTTCCCCGTCCCGAACGTCGACTCCGTGCTCGTGCGGCTCGAGCGCACGGGGCCGGCGCCCCCGCCGGGTCTGCGCCGGCTCGTGCGCGCCGCGTTCGCCCATCGCCGCAAGGCGCTGCCGCGGTCGCTGGAGCTGGCCGGCGGCGTCGCCGGTCCCGACGTCCGCGCGCGTGCGCGTGCGGCGCTCGAGGTGATCGGCCATCCCGCCGACGAGCGGGCCGAGCGCCTGACGCCCGCCGAGTTCCGCCTTCTCGCGGAGGCACTCGCTTCGTGAACGCGCTCGCCGAGTACGCCCCGGCGAAGGTGAACCTCGGCCTGACGCTCGGGCCCACCCGCGAGGACGGGCGGCACGAGCTCGTGACCGTCATGCAGCCGGTCGACCTCTGCGACCGCGTGCGGCTGATCCCGGCGGAGCTCGGTCAGGTCGCCGACGAGGTTCACTGCCCCGGGGTCGAGGGCGACAACCTCGCGGCCGCGGCGCTGCGCGCGTTCCGCGACCGCACCGGCTGGACCGGCGCGCCGGTGCGCCTCGTGATCGAGAAGCGGATCCCCGTCGCCGCCGGGATGGCGGGCGGGTCGGCCGACGCCGCGGCCGCGCTGCGCCTCGCCGCGCGGGCGGCCGGGGTGCGGGACGACGGGCTGCTGCGCGAGATCGCGGCGTCGTTGGGGGCCGACGTCCCGGCGCAGGTCCGTCCCCGGAGGTATCTCGCCACGGGCGCCGGCGAGGTGCTGCACGCGCTGCCCGACCCGGCGCCGTTCGGGATCCTCGTCGTGCGCTCGCCCCAGCAGCTCGCGACCGCCGACGTGTTCCGCGAGGCGGATCGCCTCCGGCTCCCGCGCTCCGGCGCGGCGCTCGAGGCGCGGAGCGCCGACCTGGTCGCCGCGCTCGCCGCGGGCGCCCCGCTCGCGCCCGGCGACCTGCTCCTGAACGACCTCGAGCCGGCCGCCGTCTCCCTCGTCCCCGAGCTCGCCTGGACGCTCGACGACGTGCGCGGAGCCGGCGCCGACCACGCGCTCGTCTGCGGGTCCGGGCCGACGGTCGTCGGGCTGTTCGCCGACGTCGAGCGGGCCCGGTCGGCCGCCGTCTCGCTCAGCGGGCGCGACCCGCGGCCCGTCGCGGTCGAGCCCTGGTACCCGGCGCTGCGGCCTGGAGACCTCGGGTGAAGGTCTGGCCGTTCGTCGCCGCCGCGGTGCTCGTCGCCGCGCTCGTGCGGCGCCGCCGGCATCTCGAGCCGCCGCTGCTCGTCGGCGGCGTGCTGATCGCGATCCTGCTCTGCGTCTACGGCAGCGGGGCGGTCGAGCTGCCGAAGCTCGACGAGCTGCTGATCGACATCGGGCAGGTGCTCGGCAACTGGACCTACCTGCTCGTCGGCGTGCTCGCGTTCCTGGAGACCGGCGCGTTCGTCGGCCTGATCGCCCCGGGGGAGACCGCGATGATGCTCGGCGGCGTCGTCGCCGGCCAGGGCGAGATCAACGTCATCACGCTCATCGGCATCGCCTGGGTGGCGGCCGTCGCCGGCGACTGCGCGAGCTACATGCTCGGGCAGCGGCTGGGCCGCGAGTTCCTCGTCAAGCACGGCCCCCGCTTCCAGATCACGCCGGAGCGCCTGGTGCAGGTCGAGGCGTTCTTCGCCAACCACGGCGGCAAGGCGATCTTCATCGGCCGCTTCGTCGGCATCGTGCGCGCGGTCGCGCCGTTCCTCGCAGGGTCGGGACGGATGCCGTTCCGGCGCTTCATCCCGTACGACGTGCTCGGCGCGGGCCTGTGGGCGACGACGTTCATCATGATCGGCTACGTCTTCTGGCAGAGCTTCGACCGCGTGCTGAAGATCGCCAAGGAGGGCGCGCTCGGGCTGGGCATCGCGATCACGATCGTGGTCGGGATCGTGTGGCTCGTCCGCTGGCTGGGCGTCGCCGAGAACCGGGCGCTGCTGGATCAGCGGGTCGACGCCGCGCTCGACCGTCCCGGGCTGCGCCTGCTGCGGCCGGTCGTGCGCTGGGCGCAGGGCCCGCTGCGGTTCTTCATCGGCCGGCTGACACCCGGTCAGCTCGGGCTCGAGCTCACCACGCTGCTGGCGTTCGCCGCGGTCGGCTCGTTCGCCTACTTCGGCTACTGGATCCTGCTCAGCGGCGCCGACGCGGCGGCGTTCGACGGCCCGGTCAACGACTTCGCGGTCGAGACCTACAACGCGACCGCGGTCGACATCGCCGAGGCGCTCACGATCTTCGGCGCGCCGTGGCTGATGCAGCCGCTGTGCGCGCTCGTGGCCATCGTCCTGCTCCTGCGCCGGCGGATCCTGGAGGCGGCCGTCATCGCGATCGGCATGGGTCTGACCGTGGCCTGCGTGCAGGTCGCCAAGCACATGCTCGACCGCCCGCGACCGTCCAACGCGCTCATCGACGCCGCCGGCTCGGCGTACCCGTCCGGGCATGCGGCGTACGCGATGGCCTGGATCGCGCTCGCCGTCGTCGCCGTCCGGCTGGTGCCGGCCCTGCGCGGGCGCTGGTGGGTCGTCATCGCCGCGATCGTCCTGGCCGCCCTCGTCGGCCTGACCCGCCTGTACCTGCGGGTGCACTACGCGTCCGACGTCCTGGGCGGCGAAGGGGCCGCGGCGATGAGCTTCTCGGTCGTCGCCGTGGTGGCGCTGGTCGTCGCCTTCGTGCGCCACAATGACGCGCCGGAGCAGCGATGAGCAACGAATCGATCATCCTCCTCGTGGCCGCCTGCAGCGGCGTGTTCGCCGTCGCAGCCTGGGTCGGCCTGCTCGCGATCCCCGCCTGGCAGTCGTACTCGCGCGTCTGGGAGCGCATCGGGGCGGTCTTCCTCTCGCTGTACGTCGTCGCCGCGTTCATGGGCGTCGGAGTCATCATCGGCGCGCTCGTCGTGTGGCTCTGGGCGAGCTGAGCTCGCCCGCGCGCCTACACTTCCGGGCATGTCGACGCCGGCGCAGGGGGCGCCGGGGCGGACCGACCTCGAAGCCCTCGATGCGATCACCGATGCCGTCGCGTCCGGCGCGGGCATCCCCGAGGTCGTGCGCGCGGCCTCCCGGGCCCTCGAGGCCAGCCTTGTGCTGAGCGATCGCGCCGGGCACGTGCTGGCGGTCGCCGCGCGCTCGAGCGCCGACGAGCAGGCGATTCTCGCCGACCGCGCCGGGGTCGAGGCGCATGAGCTGCGCGTCGCCGACGAGCCCGTCGGCACGCTCCGCCTGCGTGCCGCCTCCCCGCCGGACCCGATCGTCGTCCGCCTCGTCACGACGATCCTCGCCGCCGAGGTCGAGCGCCTGCGCGCGCCCGAGCGCGCCTCCGCGCAGGCGGCGGAGGCCTTCCTGCGCGCCCTGCTCGCCCGCGAGCTGACGGGCACGGACACCGTGCGGGAGCACGCCGCGGAGCTCGGCGTCGATCTGGACGAGGGCGCGAGCGTGCTCGTCGTGCGGGCGCATGCCCATGTCGCCGGTGACGACGGTCGCCGCACGCGCATCCTCGCGCTCGTCGAGCGCGGGGCGAGCGCCGCCGTCACGGGCGCGATCGCCGCGCTCACCGAGCGCCAGGAGCTGCCGGGCGACGAGGTGCTCGTGCTCCTGCCGTCCGTCGAGGACGACGCCGCGGCGCGCGCCGCGGAGAGCGTGCGGCGGGAGCTGCAGGCGGGGCTGCCAGGACATACGTTCACCGTCGGGTGCAGCCGCCCGTGCCCGGATCCCGGCGAGCTGCATCGCGCGGCGAGCGAGGCGCTGCTGGCGGCCAACGTCGCCGAGGGTGACGCCGAGCGCCCCGTCCTCGCCTTCGACGAGACCGGGGCCTACCGGTTGCTCCTGTCCGCCATGGCCGAGGATCCCGCCGAGCTCCAGCGCTTCTACGCGGAGACCGTCGAGCCGCTCGTCGCCTACGACGAGCAGTACGAGACCGGCCTCGTCACGACCGTCGAGGCGTTCCTGGATGCCGACGGGAACATCGCCGGCACCGCCCAGCGCCTCTTCACCCACCGGCACACGATCCGCTACCGGCTCGAGCGCGTCCGCGAGCTGTCGGGACTCGACGTCGGCTCGACGGATGGCCGGGAGAAGCTCAGCCTGGGCCTCAAGGCCATGCGCGTGCTGGGAATCGCGCACCGAGGCGGCCCCGCCAGCGAGGCGGGAACCAGCGCCGGGCGCGTCCCCCGTCCGCGCTGAGCGGCGCCTTCGGCGCGCCGGGCGGTGCCCCTGAGCACCGGGTACCGAATCTGGACGGATGTTCGATCAAGGTGGGCGCGGCGGATGCCGAACGCACGACTATGCCGCCACGTTCCGCCTCTGACGAACTTCGTGCCCAGGGCCGCCGCCGCGCCCGTCTGGCAGCGGCACTCGGCGTCTCGGCGGGCTGCCTCATGGTCTGGGGCAGCCTCGTCGCGCTCAACCAGTGGGTCCTGGGCTTCGACGCCTGGCCGGAGAGCCAGGCGCCGCAGGCGCAGCGCCTCGTCGTGCCCGACGCGCCGCGGGAGGCGACCTCCGGGCGCACCACGGCCGTCGCCTCGCTGCCCGTGTCCGGGCGGCTGGGCCTCTTCAACGGCGGCACCCCGGCCGTGCTCCCCGCCGGGGAGCGGGTCGCGCTGACCCTCGTCAGCCGTCGCCGCACCGTCGCGCAGACGACTCCCGCGCGCACCGGCTCCCCCGGCGGCGTCGTGGCCCCCGGCAACGGCGGCGCGGTCGCCGGTGGCTCCGCCGACCCCGACGGTGACGGCGTGAGCACCGCCGCCGAGGTCCGCCGCGGCACCAACCCGTCGAGCGCCGACACCGACAACGACGGCGCCCCCGACGGCTGGGAGCTGAAGCACGGCCTCGACCCCCGCGACTTCCGTGACGGCGCCGGCGACGCGGACGGCGACGGCGTGAAGAACACGACGGAGTTCCGCCTCGGCGACGACCCGAACAACGGCTCCAGCCGCAACGGCGTCCCGGACGGCACGCGCGACTCCAACAACGACGGCGTGAGCGACGCGGTGTCCGTCGAGCAGGGGCTCGACCCGATCTCCCCGCCCGCGACGCCCGAGGAGCCGGCCCCCGCGCCCGCGCCCGAGCCCACGCCGGCACCCGAGCCCGCCCCGGCACCCGATCCCGCCCCCGCGCCTCCGGACCCGGCCGCCCCCGAGCAGCCTGCACCGGCGCCCGCCGTCGAGCCGGAGCCCGCGCCTGCGCCCGAGCCTGCGCCTGCGCCCGAGCCTGCGCCTGCGCCCGAGCCCGCACCCCCGGCGGTCGACAGCACCGGCGGCGTGTCCGCCCCGGACGAGACGCCGACGGACTCCACGGCCCGCAGCACCACGCCCGACGAGGCCGCGCCCGCGGACGCCGCGCAGCCGGCCGGGTAGCCCGCGCCATACGATCCGCGGCATGCTGGCCGCGGTCGTGCTCGACGCCCTCGGCGCACCGCACGACCCCGAGCTCGACCGCGCGGTCGGCCCCGGCGCCGCGCAGCGCCTGCGCCGTGAGCTGCGCGCCGTGGCTCGCCGGTGGGCCGCCGCGCTCGCTCCGGGCCAGGCGTTCGAGGCGACCTCCGGCGCCGCGGCCGCCATCGCGCTCGAGGGCCATGACGGGCCCGTGGTGCTCGTCGCCCCCGACATCCCGGCGCTCGGACCCGGCTCACGCGCGGGCGGTGCTCGAGGATCTCGACGCCGGGACGGGGCTCGCCATCGGCTCGGCACACGACGGCCGGCCCTATCTCGTCGTCCTCGCCGCCGTCGACCCCGACCTGCTGGAGGGCACCGGTGAGGGCTGGGAGGCGCTGATGGCGGCGGCGGCCGAGCGGGAGCTGAGCGTCGCGATGCTGCGCCCCGAGCGCCGGCTGGCGACGGCCGCCGACGCGCGCGCGCTCGCATTGGATCCGCTGGCCCCGGCGGGTCTCGTCGCGCAGCTCGGGAACCTGCGGCGGTCCGCCCCGCCCGGTCCGTAGAGGCCCCGGGTGCGGACCCGGGGCTATTCGGGTACAACAGGTTCATGAACGACTGGATGGAGAAGCGCCGCGAGGCCCGGCGGCCCGTCGAGGAGGCGGGCGGTGGCGAGGCCGAGGGCTTCGAACAGGCCGAGAAGGAACTGATCGAGCGCGCCGAGAACTGGGAGGGCCGTTCCCCCGAGCACGACGCGTTCCCCGCAGAGGAGCAGTCCGGTGCCGTCTACGGCGAAGCCGATCACGAGCGCAGCTCGGAGGAAGACGAGTAGCGATCCAGGGTGCCCGCAGGCGCGCCTATGCTCCACCCGCACACCGGTGCGGGGTGGTGTAACCGGCAGCACAGCGGCCTTTGGAGCCGTCAAGTCAGGGTTCGAATCCCTGCCCCGCAGTCTCGGTAGGATGGCCCCGTGAACGCGCCGATCGTGGTCATCCTCGCGGCCGGCCAGGGAACCCGCATGCGGTCCCGCACGCCGAAGGTCCTCCACGACCTCTGCGGCATGCCGATGATCGCGTGGCCCGTCGCCGCAGCGCGCGAGGCCGGAGCGGAGCGGATCATCGTCGTCGACGCGCCCTCGCGCCCGCTCGACGGGCAGCTCGACCCGGACATCGAGATCGCCGTCCAGCCGGAGCCGAACGGCACCGGCGGGGCCGTCGCGGCGGCCGCGGACCTGCTGGTCGCGGACAAGCCGGTCGTCATCCTGAGCGGTGACGTCCCGCTCGTCTCCGCCGACGCGATCCGGGAGCTCGTCGGCTCGCACGCCTACCAGCGCGCCGCCGCCACGGTGGCGACCACGTATCTCGACGACCCGTCGGGCTACGGACGCGTGGTGCGCGGCGACGGCGGCATGCTCGAGCGCATCGTCGAGACGAAGGCCGGCGGCGACGCGACGCACCGAGGAGCTCGCGATCCGCGAGGTCAACACCGGCATCTACGTCTTCGACGGAGGCGCACTGCTCGGCGCGCTGCCCCGGCTCACCACGGACAACGCCCAGGGCGAGCTGTACCTCCCCGACGTCCTGTCGCTGCTGCGCGACTCCGGCGCGACCGTGGCCGCGCATTCGTTCATGGACCCGGGCATCGTGCTCGGCATCAACGACCGCGTGCAGCTCGCCCAGGCGCGCGACCTGGCCCGCAGGCGCATCATCGAGGCCCACCAGCGTGCGGGCGTGGACGTCATCGACCCGGCCTCCACGCAGATCGACGCCGGCGTGCGGCTCGGCCAGGACACCGTCGTCGAGCCCTTCACCATCCTGCGCGGAACGACCTCGGCCGGCGAGCGCTGCCGGCTCGGACCGGGCGCGACGCTGACGAACATCACGATCGGCGACGAGGTGACCGTCCTCCACAGCTACGGGGTCGACGCCGAGGTCCGCGACGGCGCGAGCGTCGGGCCGTTCGCCTACCTGCGCCCGGGCACCGTCGTGCGCGAGCGCGCGAAGATCGGCACGTTCGTCGAGGTCAAGAACTCGGACATCGGCGAGGGCTCCAAGGTCCCGCACCTGTCCTACGTGGGCGACGCGGACGTCGGGCCGGGCTCGAACCTCGGCGCCGGGACGATCACCGCCAACTACGACGGCCGCCGCAAGCACCGCACGACCATCGGCGCGGGCGTCCGCGGGTCGGTCCACGTCTCGTACATCGCGCCCGTCCGCGTGGGAGACCGCGCGTGGACCGCGGCGGGCTCCGTCATCACCGAGGACGTCCCCGACGGTGCGCTCGGCATCGCGCGCGAGCGCCAGTCGAACGTGGACGGCTACGACGAGCGCCGCGCGGCGGCCGCCGACGAGGACGCGGCACGGTCATGACCGAGCTCACACCTACACTCCCCGGCGCCGACTGGCCCGAGCCTGAGCACGTGAACACCAGCCTCCCGATCGACTACGACAAGCGGCTCATGCTGTTCTCGGGCCGTGCCAATCCCGAGCTGGCGAACAAGATCGCCGACCGGCTGCAGGTGGACCTCGGCCCGGTCACCCTCAAGACGTTCTCCAACGGCGAGGTCTACTGCCGCTTCGAGGAGTCGATCCGCGGCGCGGACGTCTTCATCGTCCAGCCGACGTGCGGCAACCCCGCCACCGGGGTCACGGCCAACGACGCGCTGATGGAGCTCCTGGTGATGATCGACGCCGCCGTCGGCGCGTCGGCCCACCGCGTCATCGCCGTCACCCCGTGGTTCGGGTACTCGCGCCAGGACAAGAAGTCCTCGCCGCGCGAGCCGATCAGCGCCCGCCTGGTCGCGCGGATGCTCGAGGCGGCGGGAGCCGACCGCGTCCTCACCATGGACCTCCACGCCGGCCAGGTCCAGGGCTTCTTCAACATCCCGGTCGACCACATGACCGCGATGTTCATGCTCACGCAGTACTTCGACGATCTCGGCCTGCAGGACCTCGTCGTCGTCTCGCCGGACGCCGGCCGCGTGAAGCTCAACAAGAAGTTCGCCTCCAAGGTCGGTGCCGAGCTCGCGATCCTCGACAAGGAGCGCCCGGCCCAGCAGGTCGCGGAGATCGGCTACGTCATCGGTGACGTGCGCGGCAAGACCGCCGTGATCGTCGACGACATGATCGACACCGCCGGCACGCTGAAGGCCGCCGGGCAGACCGTGCTCGACGCGGGCGCCTCGCGCGTGTTCGCCGCCGCGACGCACCCGGTCTTCAGCGGCAACGCCTACGAGAACCTCGCCGCCGCCGGCTTCGAGCAGATCGTCGTCACCGACACGATCCCGCTGCGCCCCGGAGCGCCGGACAACATCCGCCAGCTCTCGTGCGCCGACCTGCTGACCGACTCGATCCGCCGGATCTTCACCGACGACACCGTCAGCGAAGTCTTCGGCGGCGAGAACCAGCTCTTCTGACGGGAGGTCCGTCGTGACGGACCTCACCCGCCTCGACGACGAGGCGACCTACGACGAGCTCGAGCTGGAGGGCGCGGAGCTCGACGACCAGCGAGCCTCCGGAGTCACGATGCGCGAGAGCCGGCTGACCGACGTGTCGCTCGGCGGCTCGAAGCTCGAGGCGCTCGCGCTCTTCGACGTGCAGGTGGCCCGCGGCAACCTCGCCAACGTCGAGGCCCGCCGCGCGAACCTCCGCGCCGTCGCGATCGCGGACTGCCGGATGACCGGCATCGCCCTCACCGACGCGACCCTCACGGACGTCACGATCCGCGGCTGCCGGATCGACCTCGCCTCGTTCACGGGCTCCCGGCTCACGCGCGTGACGTTTGCGGACTGCCTCCTGCGCCAGTCCGACGCCATGGGTGCCCAGCTCGACGGCGTCCGCTTCCACCGCTGCGACATGACCGAGTTCGACCTGCGCGACGCGACGCTGAAGGCCTGCGAGCTCCACGACTGCCGCCTCGAAGGCCTCCTGGGCGCCGATCGCCTCCGCGGGACGACGATGCCGTGGGCGGACGTCGTGGGCAACGCGGCGCTGTGGGCGGCCGAGCTGGGGATCGTTCCACTCGACGACGGGGACCGCAGCTAGCCGCCGATCACGAACCCGCGCTCGTCGAGTCGCTCCACCGCCACCTCGAACGCGCCGAAGTCGCGCGCCAGCAGGTGGTCGAGTGGCCGGCCGGACGGGCCGGTCGTGCGGACCCACCGCTGCAGGACGCCCGCGCCGAAACGCGCCGCCGGCTCGTCCGTGAGCGCGAGCAGGATCGGCAGCTCGGGCCGGTGGTCGAGGTCACCGGTGATGACGGCGATCGGGTCGACGTCGAGGATGCGGCAGAGCTCATCGTCCGTGAGGCCGAGGCGCTCGAGCAGCAGGACGGCGGGGGAGTCCACGCGCGCCGGGGGCGATCAGGCGTCGCGGGCGCTGACCTGCTTGACCGGCTCGGGCGCCTTGTCGCCGGGCCAGTAGCCGGTGAGGTACCGGAAGCCCTTGGCGCCGGCCCGGTCCACCGCAGCAGCGGTGATCGCGAACGTCGTCGCGCGCAGCGCGGCGGACCCGAGCACCTGGCCCCAGGTGGCCTCCTCGGTGGTCGGGTTCGGCGGCTTCGCGCCGTGCGAGTGCTCCCAGGCGGCGTTGAACGCCTTGCCGGCCGCACGGCCGGCGCCGATGCCGAGGACGATCGCGAACGGCTTGTAGACGATCTTTGCGAGCACGCATGCAGCCTACCCGGACCGGCGCGTGCCGCCCGCCGCGATCCCTACCCTGGACCGTCGTGACGTTGCGCCATGCGATGACCATCGCGTTCGGCGCGGCCATCTTCGTCCTGTTCTCCTTCCTCGTCGCCCGCTGGCTGACGGCGGAGAACCGCGAGCGGACGGCCGTGACCGACCTGCTCCGCGCCGAAGCCGGCGGCGACGAGGCCTCCATGGTCGCGCTGATCGACGGCTGCGCCGGGACGCCCGCCTGCGAGGCGGCCGTTCGCCGCAACGTGCGCGCGCTCAGCCGGCCCGGGGAGGTCCGCGTCCTGCGCATCGACTCGAGCACCTCCCACGCGCTGCTGCCGGCGAGCGGGCCCACGCGCGTCGCCTGGGACGTCGGCGGGACGAGCCTCCCGTACGTCCAGTGCGTCGACATCGACCGGCGCGGCGTGCCGTTCCTCGGCGGCGAGGTCGTCGTGACGGGCATCGGCCCGAAGATCGCGGGGGACGAGGCATGCTGAGTCGCGCGATCGCCTCGCTCGCCGCCGCTGCGGCGCTGGTCCTCGCCGGGGCTTCCGGCGCGAGCGCGCAGACGCCGCCGGTCCAGGCGCCCCCGTCCGCGGGCCCGCCCGCCTCGTCGGTCGTGTCGACGCCGTCCTCGCGCACGCTCTACCGGGACGGCCCGTCCGGGCGGTTCCTCGTGGACGGCACCTGGCTCTTCCGCCCGGACCCCGCCTTCAACGGTGACGGCCGTGGCTGGCAGCGCGACGCGTCGACCGCGGGCTGGACCGCGACGACCGTCCCGAACGCCTGGAACGCGACCGACGAGAGCGCCGCGTCGTTCGCGGGCGCGGTCGGCTGGTATCGCAAGGACTTCCGCCTGCCCTCGGGGCGCAAGGCGCTGATGTGGACGGCGCGGTTCGAGTCGGTCAACTACCGCGTCTCCGCCTGGCTCAACGGGCGCTTCATCGGGAAGCACGTCGGCGCCTACCTGCCGTTCGAGCTGCGCCTCCCGCGCGGCTTCCTCAAGCGGAACGGCGTCAACCGGCTCGTCCTGCGCGTGGACAGCCGCCGGACGGGCAGCGACTTCCCGCCGGCGAAGTTCGACGTGCGCGGGCGGCCGCTCGGCGGCTGGTGGAACTACGGCGGCATCCTGCGGGAGGTCTACCTCCGCGCCGTCGACGACATCGACTTCGACACGGTCGACGTGCGTCCGGACCTGCCGTGCGCCACCTGCGCCGCGACGGTCAACTGGAACGTCCGGGTGCGCAACGCCGGCGTGTCCTCGCGAACGGTGACGGTCATGGGCCGCTTCGGTTCGCGCAGCGTGCGCGTGGGGCGGGTGTCGCTCGGCCCGAAGTCGTCGGCGACGCTGACGAAGAGCATCCGCGTCGTGAAGCCCCGCCTCTGGTCACCGGACCGCCCCTACCTGTACGACGCGACGCTGCGCGCGCTCTCCGGGAAGCGCACGCTGCAGACCTTCCGCCGCTCGATCGGCGTGCGGTCGATCAAGGTGTCGGACGGCCGCCTGGTCCTCAACGGCAGACAGCTCGACATCCGCGGCGTCGGGCTGCAGGAGGACTCGCGGACGCGCGGTTTCGCGATCGACAACGCCGCCCGCGACCAGCAGCTCGCCTGGACGCGCGACCTGGGCGCGAAGCTCATCCGCGCGCACTACCCGCTGCACCCGTACACGCTCGAGCAGGCCGACCGGCAGGGAATGCTCGTCTGGTCGGAGGTTCCCGATCTACCAGGTCGACACGGAGGAGCTGGCGAAGGCGCAGGTGCGCGACGCCGCCGTCGACGTGATGGAGGCGAGCGTGCTCGCCGATCGCAACCATCCGTCGGTGCTGCTGTGGTCGGTCGGCAACGAGATGAGCTCGCGGCCGGGCCCGTCGCAGGCGGCGTACATCAAGCGCGCCGCGGAGACCGCCAAGTCCCTCGACCCGACGCGACCCGTCGGCATCGCGTTCGCCGCCGCGCCGGGTGTCGGCTGCCAGGCGGAGTACGCGCCGCTGGACGTGATCGGAATCAACGACTACTTCGGCTGGTATCCCGGCCCGAACGGGTCGATCGCCGACCGCGACCTGCTCTCGGAGTACCTCGACACCGTGCGCGACGTGCTACCCGGACAAGGCGCTGATGATCAGCGAGTTCGGCGCGGAGGCCAATCGCGACGGCCCGATCGAGGAGCGGGGGACCAACCAGTTCCAGCAGGACTTCATCCGCTTCCACATGGGCGTGTACGCGACCAAGCCGTGGCTGTCGGGCTCGATCTACTGGGCGCTGCAGGAGTTCCGCGTGCGTCCGCAGTGGGACGGCGGCAACCCGCGGCCGGCCTCGCCGCTGCACCAGAAGGGCGTCGTGTCGTTCGACGGCGCGCCGAAGCCCGGGTTCGCGACGCTGCAGGAGCAGTTCCGCGCCGCCCGCCAGATCGGCCCCGCCGGCACCTGAGCCGCGCCCGCGGGACCGGCTGCATCCCGCCCGTCCCTGCTACCTTCGATCGTCGCTCATGGCCAGTTCAGACACCACCACCCTCACCATTCAGCCCCGTGACGTCGAGGGCTCGCGGACGACCCGCCGCCTGCGTCGCGAAGGTCTCGTCCCCGGCATCCTCTACGGCCGCGGCGGCGATCCGCTCCCGTTCGCCGTGGACGCGCGCGAGCTGCGGCACGCGCTGCAGGCGTCGGGCGCCGTCGTCGAGCTCTCGCTGGACGGCAAGAGCACGTCGGCCGTGCTCAAGGACGCCCAGCACCACCCGGTGCGCGGTGAGACGACCCACGTGGACTTCCTGCGGGTGGACCTGAGCAAGCCGATCGAGGCCATCGTGACGATCGAGCTCGTCGGCTCCGAGAACGCGCCGGGCATCCGCGACGGCGGCGTGCTCGACCAGTCGCTGCGCGAGGTCACCGTCGAGGCGCTCCCGAACGAGATCCCCGAGATGCTCACGGTCGACGTCTCCGAGCTGAACATCGGCGACACGCTCCCGCTGTCCGCCGTGGTCATCCCCTCCGGCGTCACGCTGCTCGACGACGCCGAGACCGTCGCCGTGTCCCTCCTGGCTCCGCGCCTGCGGACCGACGAGGAGGAAGAGGGCATCGAGGAGGAGACCGAGCTCGTGGGCGAGGGCGACGCCTCCGCCGACGCCGGCGACTCCGGCGGCGACGAGGACTAGCTCTCCCGCGCCGTGCGCAACCCGTTCAGCGGGACCGCGCCGGCCGACTGGCTCATCGTCGGGCTCGGCAACCCCGGTCCCGAATACGAGCGCACCCCGCACAACGTGGGGTTCGGAGTCGCTCGCCGAGCTCGCGTCCCGCTGGGACCTCGGCAAGCCGAAGAAGAAGTTCGGCGGGCTGCTCGCCGAAGGCCGCGCGGGCATCGGCGGGCCACGCGTCGCGTTGCTGCAGCCGCTGACGTACATGAACGAGTCGGGGACCTGTGCCGGCCCCGCGCGCGGCGCCTTCAAGGTGGAGCTCGACCGGGTCCTCGTGCTGCACGACGAGATCGACCTGCCGTTCGGCGACATCCGCCCCCGGCTGGGCGGCGGGCTCGCCGGCCACAACGGCCTCAAGTCGCTGCGGCGCGGCCTGGGCTCCCCCGACTTCGCCCGCGTGCGCGTCGGCGTCGGGCGCCCGGACTCGACCGACCCGGAGATCGTCGCCGCCTACGTCCTCGGCCGCTGGCGGCAGCCCGTCGCCGAGGTCGACGCGCTCGTGCGCGACGCCGCCGACGTCGCCGAGCGGATCGTCCGCGGCGAACTCGAGCTGCCCGCGCGCTGAGCGCCCCGGGCCCTAGCGACATACGAGCGTACGTGATAACGTACGCTCATGTCGATTGCTCGCAACTGGAACGGTGCTGACTACGACCGGCTCTCCGCGCCGATGGAGGCGATGGGCCGCGCAGTCCTGGACCGGCTCCCGCTCGAGGGCGGCGAGACGGTGATCGACGCCGGCTGCGGGTCCGGTCGCGTCACGCAGGCGCTGCTCGACCGGCTTCCGCGTGGCCGCGTGATCGGCGTCGACGGGTCGGCGTCGATGATCGCCGCGGCACGTGAGCGCCTGGGCGACGACCCGCGCGTCGAGTTGCTCGTCGCCGACCTGACGGAGCTGGACGTGGAACCCGCCGACGCGATCCTTTCGACCGCGACCTTCCATTGGATCGGAGACCACGCCCTGCTCTTCAGGCGGTTGCGGGCCGCGCTGCGGCCCGGCGGGCGGCTCGTCGCGCAGTGCGGCGGCGAGGGCAACATCGCGGCGGTCCATGCCGCCGCCCGCGCCGTCGGCGGGGAGGACCCCTACGCGCCGCATCTCGCCCACTGGGCGGGCCCGTGGCGGTTCGCCCCACCCGGGGAGACGGAGGAGCTGCTGACCGCGGCGGGCTTCAGCGAGGCACGTGCCTGGCTGGAGGAGCGGCCGGTCACGCCGGACGAGCCGCACGCCTACCTGCGGGAGATCAACCTCGGCGCGCACCTGCAGCAGCTGCCCGAAGACCTGCGCGAGCCCTTCGTCGCGGCGGTCCTCGGGCGGCTCGACACCACGGGCGACGGGCGCGTCGAGATCGGGTACGTGCGCCTCAACATCGACGCCACCGCCTGATCGCTATCGTCGAACGGCACCCCCGGCCGCGCATCCGCGCGGCCGTTCGGCGTGCCCGACACGATGTCCCTGCGCCCCCTTCTGAGCCAGCTCGCCCACGACCCGAGCGGTGTCGCGCTCGCGCGCGACGGCGGTCGCGCGTTCGTCTCGGCCTCGCTGCGGCCGTACCTCGTCGCCGCGCTGCTCGACGGGGTCGACGACGCCCTGGCCGCCGGCCGCCCGGCGGTCGTGGTGGCCGGGGACGACCGTCAGGCACAGGATCTCGCCACGGACCTGCGCGCGTGGCTGCACCCGCGTCCGGTCCGCTTCTCGCCGAGCCGCGGCGTCGCCTACGAGTCCCATCTGACGCCGCCGCCGCATCTCGTCGGCCTGCGGGTCGCCGCGCTCGACGCGCTGACGAGCTGGGACGCCGCAGCGGCCGGCGACGGGGAGCCGCCCGTGATCGTCGTGTCGGCGGTGGCGCTCAGCGAGAAGGTCCCGGACCCGGCGCTGCGCCCGCGCCCGTTCACGATCAGCCGCGGCGACCTGCTCGACCTGGACGAGCTCGCCGCCGACCTGGTCGCCGCCGGGTACGAGCGCGTCGAGCAGGTCGAGGATCGCGGCCAGTTCGCGATCCGCGGCGGCATCGTCGACGTCTACCCGGCCACCGAGGACCACGCGGTCCGCGCGGACCTCTTCGACATCGAGGTCGAGTCGCTGCGGCACTTCTCGACGTTCACGCAGCGCTCGCTGGGCGAGCTCGACGCCGTCGAGATCGCCCCCGCGGCCGAGCTCTCCCCGGAGCACCGCGAGCTCGCCGAGATCGCCGCGCTGTCCGAGGCCGAGGACCGGCCGGACATCGCCGAACTGCTGCCGACCGACCGCTTCCACGCCCTGCTCGACCTGGCGCCGGCCGACACCGCCGTCCTGATCGCCGCCGAGGAGGACATCGCCCCGGCGCTCGCCGACCACTGGCAGGACGTGTGCGCCGCGTTCCACGACGCCGACGCGCACCAGCTCTACGTCTCCCCGGACGCGGTCGCCGCGGCGCTCGACGCGCGCTGCCGCATCCGCCTCTCGTCGCTCTCCTCCGACCAGCCCATCGAGTTCCGCGCCCAGGCCGCCGACGTCGGCGCACGGTCGATGGCCGAGGCGGAGCCCGCGCTGGAGCAGCACGTGCGCTCCGGCTACCGGACGGTCGTGACGTTCAGCCGGCGCGGGGAGGGGGAGCGCGCGGCGTACAACCTCGCGCGGCTGCGCGCCCCATGGCTCGAGGAGGACACGGGCACGGCCGGCACGAGCCGCGATCCCGACGCCGGGTCCCTGCACTTCGCGAGCGCGACGCTGCGCGACGGGTTCATCGCGGCCGGGCTGCGTCTGGCCGTCATCCCCGAGCACCGGCTCTTCCGCCGCCGCCGCGCCGAGCGCACCGGGGGACAGAGCTCGGCCCAGCGCCGCCGGGGACGCCTCGGGTCGTTCACCGAGCTGCGCACCGGGGACATCGTGGTCCACGAGGACCACGGCGTCGCCCGCTTCGCCGGCTTCGAGACGAAGACCGTCGCCGGCATCACGCGCGACTACCTCGAGCTCGAGTACGCCGGGACGGACAAGGTCTTCATGCCCGTCGACCAGCTCGCGAAGATCACGCGCTACGTCGGAGCCGCGGCCGCCGGCGACGGCGGCGTGAAGCTGTCGAAGCTCGGCGGGAAGTCGTGGGAGACGCTGAAGGCCCGTGCACGCCGGGCGGCGCAGGAGCTGGCGGGCGAGCTGCTCAACCTCTACAGCGAGCGGCGCCGGCGCGCCGGGCACGAGTTCCCGCCCGACAGCGCCTGGCAGATCGACTTCGAGGCCGCGTTCCCCTGGACGGAGACCGCCGACCAGTCCGAGGCGATCGAGGCCGTGAAGGCCGACATGGAGCGTGCCCAGCCGATGGACCGGCTGATCTGCGGCGACGTGGGCTACGGGAAGACCGAGGTCGCCCTGCGCGCCGCGTTCAAGGCCGCCAACGACGGCAAGCAGGTCCTGATCCTCGCGCCGACGACGATCCTCGCCCAGCAGCACCACGGCACGTTCGCCGAGCGCCTGAAGGACTACCCGTTCACGATCGACGTCGTCAGCCGGTTCCGCTCGGCCGCCGAGCAGCGGGACGTGGTCGCCGCGTTCAACGAGGGGAAGGTCGACATCCTCATCGGCACCCACCGGGTGCTCGGCCGCGACATGCGCCCGAAGGACCTCGGGCTGCTCATCGTCGACGAGGAGCAGCGCTTCGGCGTCAAGCAGAAGGAGCTGCTGCGCCAGCTGAAGCTCAAGGTCGACGTCATCGCGATGAGCGCCACGCCGATCCCGCGCACGCTGCAGATGTCGCTCGCCGGCATGCGCGACATCAGCGTCATCGAGACGCCGCCGGAGGGTCGCCGCCCCGTGAAGACGTACGTCGGCGACTACGACGAGCAGCTGGTCCGGCAGGCGCTGGAGCGCGAGCACGGCCGCGGCGGGCAGGCGTTCTTCCTCCACAACCGCGTCGAGACGATCGACGAGACCGCCGAGCGGCTGCGCGGCCTGTGTCCCGGGATGCGCTTCGAGGTCGCCCACGGCCAGCTCGACGAGCAGGAGCTCGAGAAGCGGATGATGAGCTTCCTGCGCGGGGAGGCGGACGTCCTGGTCGCGACGAGCATCATCGAGTCGGGCATCGACATCCCGCAGGCGAACACGCTGATCGTCGAGCGCGCCGACCTCTTCGGGCTCAGCCAGCTCTACCAGATCCGCGGCCGGGTGGGTCGCAGCCGTGAGCGGGCATACGCCTACCTCCTGTACCCGAGCGCCGCCGCTCTGACGGAGGAGGCCATGAAGCGCCTCAGCGCGCTCAGCGACTACACCGAGCTCGGTGCGGGCTTCAAGGTCGCGATGCGCGATCTGGAGATCCGCGGCGCCGGCAACCTCCTCGGCGACGAGCAGTCCGGGCACGTTGCCGCGCTCGGATTCGAGCTGTACCTCGCGATGCTCGACGAGGCGGTTCGCGCCGCGGGCCCGCCGGACGGCGAGGATGAGGTCGAGCCGGTGCGCCTGGACGTGAGCGTCGACGCCTATGTCCCCGCCGACTACATCCCGTACGAGGCCGCGAAGATCGACGTGCATCGCCGCGTCGCCGCGGCCCGCGAGGTCGGCGACCTGGGCGAGCTGCGCGACGAGCTCGAGGACCGCTTCGGGCCGGTGCCGTTGCCGCTGGAGAACCTGCTCGCGCTCCAGCAGGCGCGGATCAAGCTCGGGCACGCCGGTGCGCGCGCGGTGACGATCACCAAGGAGCGGCTCTCGGTGACGCCCATCGATCTCGACGAGGCGCGGCAGGAGCGCCTGCGCGAGGAGCTGCCCGACGCCCGCTACGAACCGGGGCGCTCACAGGTCTCGCTGAAGGTCCCGGAGGACGCCGAGGAGCGGCTGCCCGCCGTCGTCCGGGCGGCCGACGGACTGCTCGCAGCCGTGCGCGCGGCGGCCTGACCGGGACGCCGGAAGGCGTTTGCAGCATTGGTGGCGCGTTGCCCGCCGCATCTCCCTACACTGCCGAGGCGATGAACAAGACTCTGCGTGCTCCCCTGGCGCTTGGCGCCGTTTTTTTCGCCCTCGCCCTGTCCCTCGCCGCGTGCGGTGGGAACTCCGTGCCTGAGGGCGACGTGATGAACGTCGACGGGACGACGACGTCCCAGGAAACCTTCAACCGGTGGCTGACGATCGCCGCGAAGTCCGCCGGTGCCCAGGCGGGCGCGAAGATCGTTCTTCCGGATCCGCCGGACTTCACGAAGTGCATCGCGGACCGCAAGGCGACGCTGCCCAAGCCGGTCAAGGGTCAGCCGAAGCCGACCGAGGCCCAGCTGAAGAAGTCCTGCCAGCAGCAGTACGACCAGCTGAAGGGTCAGGTCATGTCCTTCCTCGTCCGCGCCGCATGGCTCGAGGCCGAGGCCGAGCGCCAGGACATCAAGATTTCGGACAAGGAAGTCAAGGCGTCGTTCGACAAGGCGCGCCAGCAGGCGTTCCCGACGGCGAAGGCCTACGCCGCGTTCCTCAAGGAGTCCGACCAGACCGAGGCCGACCTGCTCTACCGCCAGCGCACGCAGCTGATCGAGCAGAAGATCACGGAGAAGCTGACGAAGGGCACCGAGGAAGTCACCCAGTCGGACGTCACCGACTACTACAACGACAACAAGAAGAAGCAGTTCACGCAGCCGGCCACGCGCGACCTCCTCGTGATCCTCACGAAGACCGAGGCGCAGGCGAACGCCGCGAAGGCGGCGCTCGAGGGCGGCATGTCGTTCGAGGACGCCGTGAGGAAGTACTCGACCGACCCGACGACGAAGGCCAACGCCGGGCGCCTGAACAACGTGACGCAGGGTCAGGGCGAGAAGGCCTTCGACAAGGCCGTCTTCGACGCGAAGAAGGGCCCGGTCTACGGCCCGGTCAAGACGAGCGAGGGCTACTACGTCTTCCAGGTCACGCGCATCACGCCGGCGAGCACGCAGCCGCTCGACAGCCAGCTGCGCGCGTCGATCAAGCAGATCATCGTGTCCAACCGCCAGCGCGACGCGCTGACGAAGTTCGGCAACGAGTACCAGGACCGCTGGCGCGGGGAGACCGAGTGCGCGAAGGGCTACATCGTGCCGGACTGCGCGAACTCGAAGACCAAGCCGGCGTCGACGGTGCCGCCCGGCGCGATCCCGCAGCAGACGGCGGCTCCGCAGACGCAGACCGCTCCGGCGCAGCAGACCGCTCCGCCCCAGCAGACCACGCCCGCGGGCTGACCGCGGCGCGCGGGCGTCCGCCTCTAGTCTCCGCACGGTGAGCCGTGCGGAGATTCAAGAGGCGCTCGTCCGGCTGGACGACCTGACGCGCCGCCTGCGCCGCGAGTGCCCCTGGGACCGCGAGCAGGACGAGCGCTCGATCGTCCCGCATACCGTCGAGGAGGCGTACGAGCTGGCCGACGCGGCCAACGCCGGTGACGACGCCGGGCTGCTCGACGAGCTCGGCGACGTCCTCTTCCAGGTCCACTTCCTGTCGCTGCTGATGGAGGAGCGCGGCGCCGGAGACCTCGCCCGGGTCGCCGACCACTGCCACGACAAGCTCGTGCGCCGGCACCCGCATGTCTTCTCGCCCGAGGAGATGGCGGAGGCGGGGCTGCGCGAGGCCCAGACGTCCGGCGACGTGCTGCGCAACTGGGACGCGATCAAGTCCGGCGAGCCGGGGCGCGAGGCGGGGATCTTCGGCGAGGTGCCCGAGAACCTTCCGGCGCCGCTGCTCGCGCGCAAGGTCCAGCGCCGCGCCGCGTCCTCCGGCTTTGATCTTCCCGACGCCGAGGGCCCGCTCGACGCCCTCACCGCGGGCGTCGACGCGCTCGCCGGCTCGGCGCGCGGGGGCGCCGACGGGGAGCGCCTGTTCGCCGAGGTGGGGGATGTGCTGTTCGCCGCCGTCAATGTGGCGCGCAAGCTGCACGTGGATCCGGAGCTCGCCCTGCGCGGCGCAACCGGCCGCTTCCGCCGGCGCGTCGAGGCCGCGGAGCGCCTCGCCGACGCACGCGGTGAGCGCTGGCCGGACCTCGATTTCGACGCCCAGCTCACCTACTACGCCCATGCACAGCTGACCCCGGAGGATTCATGAGCCAGATCGACCGCGTCCACGCCCGCCAGATTCTCGACAGCCGCGGCAACCCCACCGTCGAGGTCGAGCTGGTGCTGCGCTCCGGCGCCGCGGGCCGCGCGGCCGTGCCCTCCGGTGCCTCGACCGGCGAGTTCGAGGCCACCGAGCTCCGCGACGGCGGCGATGCCTACCTCGGCAAGGCGGTCACCAAGGCGGTCGCGAACGTCAACGGCGAGATCGCCGCGGCGATCGCAGGCCTGGACGCCGAGGACCAGCGCGGCCTGGACCGCACGCTCTGCGACCTCGACGGGACGCCGAACAAGTCCCGGCTCGGCGCCAACGCGATCCTCGGCGTCTCGCTGGCGGCCGCGCACGCGGCCGCCGCAGAGGAGGGGCTGCCCCTGTGGCGCTATCTCGGCGGCGAGGGCGCGCACATCCTGCCGGTGCCGATGATGAACGTGCTCAACGGCGGCGCGCACGCGGACAACAAGGTCGACTTCCAGGAGTTCATGGTCATGCCCGTCGGGGCGGCCTCGTTCTCCGAGGGCCTGCGCATGTGCGTGGAGACCTACCACGCGCTGAAGAAGACGCTGCACGACCGCGGGCTGTCCACCACGGTCGGCGACGAGGGCGGGTTCGCGCCCGACCTCGGCTCCAACGAGGAGGCGATCCAGGTCGTCATCGCGGGCATCGAGGCCGCCGGCTACAAGCCCGACACCGACCTCGCCATCGCGCTGGACCCGGCCGTCAGCGAGATCTTCGAGGACGGGAGCTACGTCCTCGAGCACGAGGGGCGCACCCTCAGCGCCGACGAGATGGCGGACTACTGGGCGCAGATGGCGGACCGGTATCCGATCGTCTCGCTGGAGGACGGGATGGCCGAGGAGGACTGGGACGGCTGGCGTGCGCTGACCGAGCGGATCGGCGACCGCGTGCAGCTCGTCGGCGACGACCTGTTCGTGACGAACACCGAGCGGCTGAAGCGGGGGATCGACCTCGGCGTCGGCAACTCGATCCTCATCAAGGTCAACCAGATCGGCACGCTCACCGAGACGCTGGACGCGATCGCCATGGCGCGCGAGGCCGGCTACACCGCCGTCATGTCCCACCGCTCGGGCGAGACCGAGGACACGACGATCGCGGACCTCGCCGTGGCGACGGGTTGCGGTCAGATCAAGACGGGGGCGCCGGCGCGGTCCGATCGCGTCGCGAAGTACAACCAGCTCCTGCGGATCGAGGAGGCGCTCGGGGCCGACGCGACCTACCCCGGTCGCAGTGGTCTGCGCCGCTGAACGTTCGTCTCCACGCGCAGGGAACGGCCACCGGGCGGCGAAGGATCGCCCGATGGCCGCCGCCCGCAACGCCGCCCGCGCACCGCAGACCGCGCGGCGGCCCGCATCCCGCCCGCGGGTCGTGGCCGGTCCCGCGCGCGGCGGAGCGATCCGCTGGGATCGCGTCGGCCGGCTGCTGGTGCTGGTCCTGTTCGCGTTCGTCGCGATCCTCTACGTCCACCCGCTCCTGTCGATCTGGTCCACACGCGGCGAGGCCGCGCAGCGCCGCACCGACGTCGTCCGGCTCCAGGCCGAGCACGACCGCCTCGCACGCCGCGTCAAGGCCCTGCGCAGCCCCGGAGCGCTCGAGCGCGAAGCACGCCGTCTCGGCATGGTCCGGCCGGGCGAGCGGTCGTATGTGATCGAGAACCTGCCCTAGGCACGGCCCCCTGGCAGGACGAGCCGGCAAAGCCGGCTCGATCAATCTCCCACCCCGCCAGCACGCCAGGCCGCACGATTATGTTGACTCGCACCCCCCCAAGCTGGGAGGGTCGGCCGTGGATGTCGGAGTGCCGGGGCGTCGGATGTACGGGGGTTGGTCGCATCGTGGTCGCGATGCTGCTGTGCCTGTCCGTGGGCTTGGCCGGCACCGCCGCGTCGGCTGATGCCAAGCGCCTGACGAAGTCCCAACGGGCGAAGGTGCGCGCGGAGCTGCGCAAGCAGGTCAAGCGCCATCCGGGAATCGTGCGGCGCACGTCGTTCCTGCGGCGCGCGGCGCTCGTGAACTTCAAGCTCCCCGTCACCATCCGGCTGCGGAACCCGTGCTCGGAGGAGGCCGGTCAGAATCCGCGCCCGACGTTCGGCGGCGCTCCGCCTCAGATGGCCCTCGGCCAGAACTGCATGACGCAGGGAACGGCGCTCAACCAGCGCTCCATCCCGACGGCGTCCGTGAACCTCGGTCCGTCGCTCGGGACCCGGCAGGTCGCACTCGGCGGCGGGCTCGCCGCGGTCGTCGAGTTCAGCGACACCTATGACGGCGGCGCGCTGGGCAACGTCAACATCAAGCTCCTGCCGGGGAACAAGACGCTGAGCTCGTCGTCGGTGCCGCTGCTGTGGAACCGGGACATCACCGGCACCGGTGCGCGGTCCGACGCGAACGCCGCGCGGTCCCTTGGGCGCCCGGGCGGCCTGCTGGCCTCGAGTGCCGCGTGGACCGACCCGCTGCTGCAGGGGTGCCGCGACTGGATGGCGGGCGCCGGCGACACCGGGGGCATCGCCCCGGCGACCTACAACGCGTTCCTGTACGGAGCTCCGACCGACCTCGGCTTCGGCGTGGGCTCAGGCATGCCGGGATACCCCGTCTACACGCCTGGCGGCGCGCCCAGCGGCGTGTATCTGCCGGTGTATCCCGGTGTCGACGACCCGGGACGCATCCTGGCGGGCGGCGTCGTCGGCGGCAACGACTGGATCGGCCCGAACCCGAACCCGTTCCCGACGGGCTTCGCGCCGGGTGGCGCGGTCTCCAACGCCGCGGACACCGTGCTGCGCACCAACGCGCTGAGCCTCGGGGTGGCTCCGGGCGGCGTGTCGGTGAACATGAGCACGGGCACGGCGACCACACCCGGCGGGCTGACGACGGCGCAGGGATCGCAGGACGTCACGCTCGGGTACTCCGGCGGCCAGGCGAACCTCTTCGGCAACATCCCCGGCAAGAACGTCGGCATCGACGTCACGGTCAACCTGCAGACCCGGATCACCGGGATCGCGCGGATCATGGACCAGGACATCTTCAAGGAGCCGATGCTGATCGAGGGCGAGGACTTCCCCGCCGGGTACTTCAACTGCCGTCAGGTCTTCACGGGCGCGGTCCAGAACTACATCCCCGGCGTCCGCCTGACCGGCTCGCTGCGCATCGCCCCGGCGATCACGAAGGACGGGCGGGTCCGCATCGCGAAGGCGACGGTCGCCTCCGACGTCAACAACCCCGATCGCGTCGCGCTGTCGGCGTGCCTGTTCCCGTCCAAGCCCTACAACGAGTACGCCGCCGGCTCCAGCGACAGCGCCGCGGCGAAGGTGCCGACGCTCGGCCAGGTCAACGCCGGCGGCGCGTTCTTCGGCCCCCCGGCGGCGCGCCTGGCGGCCGACGGCAACACGAGCCTGCCCGAGCGGGCGGCCGCCCGGTATCCGAACCTCACGGAGGGCATCGCCCCGACGTCGATCCCGTGTGGCACCGACAGCTCGCCGGAGCTCGCCGACATCATCCGCAAGGCGGGGCTGACGGGCACCGTCAGCGGGATGCCCACGCCCACGGACCCCGCCTACGCCGGCGTCGGCTACCGCGGCGACCAGGCGAGCGTGGCGGGTGACATCACGGTGCATCCGATCGAGGTCGACGTCCTGCTCGGCGACGTCAGCACCGGCGCGCCGCTCGCGAACCCGAGCGCGCTGCCCGAGCCGGTGCCGCCCGAGACGTACATCACCTCGGCGCCGGCCGGCACGACGCCCAGCACCGCCGCCACGATCCTCTTCACGAGCCTGACCGCCGGCGCCACCTACGAGTGCCGCCTGGACGGTGGCCCGTGGAGCGTCTGCACGTCGCCGGAGGGCCTCGCCGGCCTGGCGAACGGCGCGCACACCTTCCAGGTCCGCGCCAAGGACCCGGCGGGCGTCTACGACCCCAGCCCCGCGCAGGCGACGTGGACGGTCAACACGAGCTACAGCGGGCCGCTCAGCTGGACCAGCAACCCGCCGCCCGGCGGGACGTTCACGAACAACCCCGGCGGCGGACCGCCCGGCCCGACGATGCCGACGGTGAGCCTCACCAGCCCGAACGGCGGTTCGGTGACGGCCACGTCGAGCGGCCCGGGGCCGCCGCCCGTCGGCTACGGGTTCCTGGGCCAGGGGCTCGTCATCAGCGCGCCGGCCGCGACGCCCGGCAGCCCGCTGTCGATCACGCTGTCGCTCGACGTCTCCGGGAACCCGCTGATCCTCACGCCCAACGACGTCGTCATCTTCCGCAACAACGTGCCGGTCCCGGACTGCTCGCCCAACACCGGCCAGGCGACGCCCGACCCGTGCGTGGCGGCGCGGAGCCTCAGCCTCGGGATCGCCACGATCACGGTCCGCACGTCGGCCGCCAGCACGTGGAACGTCGGTGAGGGCGGCCCGGACCCCGCGCCCGGTCCCGCGCCGCCTCCGGACGCGGCGTCGAGCCTGCGCCCATACGACGCGGCGTCGCCGTGGAACACCCCGATCTCGCCGTCGGCGTCCGTCGACCCGCAGTCCTCGACGTTCATCAACGCGATCGCGGACAACGGCCTGCCGCTCACGAGCGACCCGGACCAGTTCGCGATCGCGCTCTACCCGGTGAACGCGAACACCCCGCGGACGTCCGTCTCGATCTCCAACTACTTCAGCTCGTACGACAGCGGTGACAGCACCCGGGTCGGGTCCGGGTTCGGGTCGACGATCACGGGCGTGCCGATCCCCCCCGGCGCCACGGCCGGCGAGGGCGACGACGGCCAGGTCGTCTTCTGGGATCCGGCGACCGGCGTCGAGTGGTCGTTCTGGCAGCTGAAACGAAACGCGAACGGCACCTACACCGCCACCAACGGCTCGCGGTACCACACGACGAGCGGCTACTTCGGCCGGTTCGCCGACGGGTTGTCCGGCCGCGGCGCCGGCACGCCGTACTTCGCGGGGCTCGTCCGCCCGTGGGAGATCCAGCAGGGCCGGATCGACCACGCACTGGCCTTTGCGATGGACAGCCCGTCGAGCGGGTGCCGCTACCCGGCATCCAAGTCCGACGGCGAGGGCGTCACCGGCGTGGATCCGCCGGAGGGCGCGCGCCTCCAGCTCAACCCGTCGCTCGGCGAGGCGGACTTCAACGCCATGGGCCTCTCACCGATGGCGAAGACGATCGCCCGGGCACTCCAGCAGTACGGCATGTACGTCGTCGACAACTCCGGGTCCTCGAAGATCTACCTCGAGGACCGGGCGACGGCCGGGTGGGACGGGACGGTGACCCGCACCATGGTGTCCAGCATCCCCTGGAGCGCCTTCCGCGTCGTGCAGGCGCCCCCGGTGGTCGCCGGGTCGCCGCTGCTCACCAGCTGCAACGGCTGAGTCGGTTCGGGGGCGCGAGATTGATCGAGCCGGCTTCGCCGGCTCGTCCTGCCAGGGGGCCGTACCTCAGACGATGCTCCTGCGCGCCTCCGCCATCGCGTGAAGACGCTCGAGGACAAGGTCCGACGCGGCGCTCACCTCCACCTCACCGCGCCATTCGTCGACGAGCTCGACGCCGAGGCCTGCAAGGCCGACGCCGATGAACTCCGTCGAGAAGAAGCGGTTGCGGTCGGCCTCCTCCTCGTTGTCGAAGTAGAGGACGCTGATCGCCTCTGCGGGCCCGGTGCGGACGATCTGGTGCGCGACGAAGCCGATCTGACGCTCGACGGCCTTCGTGTACTCCTTGTCGGCTCGGAGCAGCGCCTCGTCCATGTCTCCCTTGGTGATGAAGCGGCGAATCGCGGCGTACATCGTTCCTCCAAACACGGTCGACCACCAGAACGTAGACCTCTCTGCGCCCCGCGACAACCGTGCAGACCCGCACCTGAGGCCTCCGGCTAGCCTGAGGCCCGTGCCCTTCGAGACCGCGATCCAGCAGTGGCGGCAGGGGGAGCGGTACCTCGACGATGCCGCGCCCGAGCAGGTTCCCGCGCTGGTGCGCGTCGAGGAGGCGATCATCGCGGAGCTGCGGCGCCGCCTCGGCGGCGCGTTCAGCGCCGACGAGCTCGTCGAGCTCTACGAGGACGGGACCGGCTGGTGCCTGGACCTCGCGGCCCGGGTCGCGCCGCGCGCGCCGTGGAGCTGGGACGCGCGCGTGGCGGACGCGGCGTTCGCGCGCTACGTGCGCGGAGCGATCGACTATGCGGGCGGACGGCGCCTCGAGGCGCCGTAGCCGACGAATCAGTCGTCGGCGCCGGCCTCGGGGCCGGCGCGGCGGATGACGATCTGCTCTTCCTCGATCGTCACCGTCACGGGGCGGTGACCCGCCCAGTGCTCGGCGTACACGGGATCGTCGGCGACGGCGGGGTCGAGCCACAGGCCGTAACCCTCCTCGCCGTGATCGAAGCTGCCCTCGAGCTCGCGGGACCCGCCGCGGGCGCGGCCCCGGCCGCCACGCCGGCCCCGACGACGGCGCGGAGCGGCGTCGTCGTCGTCCTCGTCCCCGTCGTCGCCCTTGGCGGCGGCCTCCTCGGCCTTGCGCGCATCCTCCTCGGCCTTGCGCGCGGCCTCCTCCTCGAGCTCCGCCGCGATCAGCGCGTCGTCCTCGGCGCGGAGATCGATGTCGGCGGCGAGGTCGGCGACCGCGTCGGGCGCGCCATCGGGCTCGAGGTCGTGCTCGCGCTTGAACGCCTGGACCTGCTGGACGGTCGTTTCGAGCTGGTGGGCGATCCAGGCGTCGGTCCGTCCCTGACGGACCCACGTGCGAATCTGATTGAGCTGGGGCTTCAGCGAGCGTCGTGCCATCGGTCGCGGGAGCCTAGCCGAAGGGCGCATGCCGCGGCCGTGCGCCTCGCGCGACACCAGTGGAAATGCCGATGCCCCGGAAACTGCGACTGGGAGTTGCGCTTGCGCCACCACCACCGTCGTTGGTAGTTTGGTCCGACGCGCGCTCCAGCGGCGCGCTCTCACGCTCGGAGGCGGTGGAGAAGTGCTGGTCCTGACCCGGAAGTCGAATCAGAGCATCATGATCGGGGACGACATCGAGGTGTCGGTGCTGTCGATCATGGGCGAGAAGGTCCGGGTCGGCATCCAGGCCCCGCGGGACATCCCGGTGTTCCGCAAGGAGGTCTACCTGGAGATCCAGCAGGAGAAGGACTCCGCCACCGTCGTCACGCCCGCGCCCGCGCCCGCACAGGCGCCGGCGGACGCGGCCTAGCCACGGCGCGTCGGCGGCGGGCTGAGGAGAACCATCAGGTCGGCTTCGCCGACCTGTCCTGCCAGGGGGCCGTACCTAGCCCATCACCATGTAAAGCGTCTCGAACATCGCGACCGTCACGACGACGGCCACGGTGATCAGCAGCAGCACGAGCAGCACGAACCGCACGGTCCCGTGCTTGTGCTGCTTCTCGAGACGGCGGGAGTGCGTCCGCACCGTCGTCGCGCGGGTGACCTCCTCGCGACGACGGCGGTCGGCCTCGGTCTGCTCGAGGAACGCCTCCTCGAACTCCCGCATGCTCTGGCGCAGGCGTGTGGCCATCTAGGCGATCGTGACCTCGGGGGACAGGTACACGTCCTGGATCGCGTGCAGCAGGGCTGCGCCCTCGTCCATCGGGCGCTGGAACGCCTTGCGGCCGGAGATCAGGCCGGTGCCGCCCGCGCGCTTGTTGACGACCGCGGTCTTGACCGCCTCGGCGAGGTCGGTCGCGCCGGAGGAGGCGCCGCCGGAGTTGATGAGGCCGGCGCGGCCCATGTAGCAGTTGGCGACCTGGTAGCGGCACAGGTCGATCGGGTTGTCGCTGCTGAGCTTCTCGTACACGAGCTTGCTCGTCTTGCCGTAGGAGACGCCGTTGCTGTTCAGCGCCAGGTAGCCGCCGTTGTTCTCCGGCAGCTTCTGCTTGATGATGTCGGCCTGGATCGTGACGCCGAGGTGGTTCGCCTGGCCCGTCAGGTCGGCCGACGCGTGGTAGTCGACGCCGTTGACCTTGAAGTCGCTGTTGCGCAGGTAGCACCACAGCACGGTGAACATGCCGAGCTCGTGCGCGCGCTCGAAGGCCTGGGCGATCTCGATGATCTCGCGGTGCGCGTCGTCGGACCCGAAGTAGATCGTCGCGCCGACGGCGGCCGCGCCGAGGTCGTACGCGCGGTCGACGGAGGCGAACTCGATCTGGGCGAACTTGTTCGGGTACGTGAGCAGCTCGTTGTGGTTGAGCTTCACGATGAACGGGATCCGGTGCGCGTAGGTGCGCGCGACCGAGCCGAGCACGCCGACGGTCGATGCGACGGCGTTGCAGCCGCCCTCGATCGCGAGCTTCACGATGTTCTCGGGATCGAAGTAGATCGGGTTGGGCGCGAAGCTCGCGGCCGCCGAGTGCTCGATGCCCTGGTCGACGGGGAGGATCGAGACGTAGCCGCTGCCGCCCAGACGGCCGTGGTCGAAGAGGCTCTGGAGGTTGCGCAGGACCTGCGGGGACCGGTCGCTCTGGACCCACACGCGGTCCACGAAGTCCGGGCCGGGAAGGTGCAGATCCGACGCGTCGATCGTCTCGCAGCGGTGGTTCAGCAGGCTGTCGGCGTCGTCGCCGAGCAGCTCCTCGAGGCGGGTGGTTGTCATCTCGGCTGTGGCCACTGTTGCTCCTGCTCCCGTTGGTCGCTTGGGGTGTAGACCCCTAACGGTACCCCGGTTCCGGCGCGGGCGCGTGCGGGAAACCACTGCTCCACCGGATTGCGTGGCCGCGCGCACGGGTACCCTCCGGCGCCATGGAGCATCGCTTCACCGGTCCGAGCTACACCCTCGGCATCGAAGAGGAGCTGATGATCGTCCACGGCGAGGGGTACGACCTCGTCAACGCGATCGAGACGCTGCTCGAGGATGCGCCGGCCGGGGACATCAAGCCGGAGCTCATGGAATCGGTCCTGGAGATCTCGACCGATCCGTGCCGATCGACGGTGGAGGCCGGCGCGCAGCTGCGCGCGCTGCGGGCGCAGGTGCGCGCGACGGCCGGGCGCAGCGGGCTGACGATCGGGTCGTCCGGCACCCATCCGTTCGCGATGTGGGAGGACCAGCGGATCGTCGGGCGCGACCGCTACCGCGACATCATCTCCGCGCTGCGGTTCGTCGCGCGGCAGGAGCTGATCTTCGGCATGCACGTCCACGTGGGCGTCGACGGCGCCGACAAGGCCATCCACGTGGCCGACGGGATGCGCGTGCACGTGCCCGTCCTGCTCGCGCTCTCGGTCAACTCGCCGTTCTGGCGCGCGGACGTCACCGGCCTGCACTCCACGCGCACCCCGATCTTCCGCGCGTTCCCCCGCGTCGGCGTCCCGCCGGCCTACGGGACCTGGCAGCACTACGCCGACGAGATCGACTTCATGGTGCGCAGCGGCGTGATGGAGGACTACACGTACCTCTGGTACGACGTCCGGCCGCACCCCCGGCTCGGAACGGTGGAGATCCGCGTCTGCGACAGCCAGACCCGGATCGAGCACACCCTCGGCCTCGCCGCGCTGATCCAGGCGATGGTCAAGGAGCTGTGCGAGCACTTCGACGCCGGCGTGGAGCTGTCGGACTATCCGTGGCAGATGCTCGACGAGAACAAGTGGCTCGCCGCGCGGCACGGGCTCGACGCGTCGCTCGTGGACCTGCCCGGATCCGACCGGGTCAGCGCGCGCGACCTGGCGCAGCGCCTGCTGGACCGCCTGCGGCCCCATGCGGAGGAGCTCGGGTCCGCCGCGGAGCTCCAGGGCATCGAGGACCTCCTGCGCAACGGCACCGGCTCCGTGCGCCAGCGCAAGGTCTACGAGGCCAACCACGATCTGCGCGAGGTCATGAAGGAGATCGTCGAGGCGACCGCCGCGGGCCTCGAGCCGGAGTCCGAGCCCGACGGCGCGCCCGCGTAACCGCCGAGCGCCATGCCTCGGTGGAGGTAGCATCGGGGGCGTCCATGCCCCCTGCGCCCGATCTCTTCGTCGTCTGCAAGAGCTGCGGCTCGGAGGTGTCGAGCTATGTCACCGAGTGTCCCTACTGCGGCACGCGGCTGCGCAAGCGCGCACCGAAGCTCGACGCGCCGGAGCTGACCGAGCGCCGGTCGCGGGGCCGCTCGGCCGCCTCCCGCCTTCCGAAGCTGCGTGCCGGCGAGATCCCCGGGCTCAGCGCAGACCCGACGCGGCGCCCGTACGCGACCATCGTCCTCGTCGTCGCCTGTGCGCTGGGCACGATCACGCTCGCCGCCTTCGCCCCGTCCCAGGTCGCGCTCGTCGGACCGATCGACGGTCAGTGGTGGCAGATCGCGACATCGCCGTTCTTCGCCGACAACCTCTGGTACGCGGCGGCCTGCATGGTCACGATCGCGGTGTTCGGCACCCTGCTCGAGCAGCGGCACGGGCACGTCGTGGTCGTCCTGGTGTTCTGCGCCGCGGGCATGGGCGGCATCGCCGCCGCGGCCGCACTCGAGACGATCCCGCTCGCGCTGGGCGCCAACGGCGCCGCCCTCGGCCTGATCGGCGCATGGGTCGTGCGGCCGGTGCTGGAGACGCGGCGCGGAGAGGACCCCGAGGCGGACCTCATCGGCGCCGCCGTCATGGCCGCGGTCCTGCTGCTGATGCCGCTCGTCGTGACCGAGGCGAGCCCGACGGCCGGGGCCGCCGGGCTCCTCGTCGGGCTCCTCGCCGGCGCTGCGCTGGCGCGCCGGTAGGCTGCGGACGATGGCTGAGGGCCGGTACACCGCCGAGCAGGTGGACGCCGCCGTCGAGGCGCTCGCGCTCGACGGGGACCGCTTCGCGCACGCTCAGGAGATCGTGACGCACGCCGCCCCCGGCCTGCAGCAGATCCTCGGTGAGGCGCTCCAGGCGGGCGGATTCTTCGACCAGGCACATGACGCCGAGGTCGTCCGGGTCGCGACGCTCGAGCCGGCCGGTGAGCGGGTCACCGGCGTGCGGACGCTCGTCGCCGAGGAGACCCGGATCGGGATGCTCGTCGGCGTCGCCGTCGGCCTGGGACTGGGCGCGGAGCTGCGGCGACGGGCCGACGCGGAGAACGACCAAGGGAGCGGGACATGAGCAGGGTGAGCGTGCGGTTTCTGGGACATTCGGCGTTCGCGCTCGAGCACGAGGGCACGACGGTCCTGATCGACCCGTTCCTGACGGGCAATCCCAAGGCCGCCGTGACCGCGGACGAGGTGGCGGCGGACACGATCCTGCTCACGCACGGGCACGCCGACCACATCGGCGACACGGTCGCGATCGCCACGCGCACGGGCGCCACGGTCGCCGCGATCGTCGAGCTGGCGGGGGAGCTCGTGGGCGATCTCCCCGGCGGCCACGACGTCCGCGACCCAAACCTCGGCGGGACGATCGTCTTCGACTGGGGCTGGGCGCGCTGGGTGCCGGCCTGGCACACCTCGACGACGCCGCAGGGAACGATCAACACCCCCGCCGGGATCGTGGTCCACATCGGTGACAAGACCATCTACCACCTCGGCGACACGGCGCTCTTCAGCGACCTGGCGCTGCCCGGCCGCCGCGACGAGCTCGACCTGGCGCTCGTGCCGATCGGCGGGCACTACACGATGGATCGCTTCGACGCGGTCGTCGCCGCGGAGCTGCTCGGGGCGCCGCAGATCGTCCCGATCCACTACGACACGTTCTCCCCGATCGAGACCGACGTGCAGTCGTTCGCCGCCGACGTCGAGGGCACCGGGAAGGCGAGCGTCGTCGTGCTCGCCCCGGGCGCGGAACTGGAGCTCCGATGATCACGGCGGTCGTCCTGATCGAAGCCGACCGCGACGTCATGTCGACGCTCGGCGGAGCGCTCGCCGACGTCGACGGCGTCGCGGAGGCGTACTCCGTCACCGGCGAGTGGGACTTCGTCTGCCTCGTGCGCGTGCACCGGCACGAGCAGCTCGCGGACGTGATCTCGGGAACGATCGGCGAGCTGTCGGGCGTCACGCGCACACAGACGCTCGTCGCGTTCGAGGCCTTCTCGCGGCACGATCTCGAGGCGCTGTTCGACGTCGGCAACCCGCCGCCGGAGTCCGGTGCCTGAGCGGCTCGCGGGCCCGCCCGTCAAGCCGGAGTTCCGCCCGACGCTGCCCGAGCTGCTCGGCCCGCGCGTGCGGGCGTGGGGCCGCACGGGCGCGATCGTCGGCGGGCTCGTCGCCGTCGCGCTCGTGGCCCTGCTCGTGCTGCTCGGGCGCGGCTCGGGCGCCGCGACGCAGACGGTCGTCGTCCGCGAGCCGGTCGCCTTCAACCTCGTCTACGACGCCGACCGCCTGCAGCGCGTCACGCCACCGCCCGCGGGAGCGTCCCTCGAGCTGCGCACACGCGCGTCGGACCCCGATCCCGAGACGTTCACCGTGCGGCCGATCACGCTCCCGGCCTACCGCGGGGATCCCGCCGGCGTCGAGCCGATCGTCGCGTCGGGGCTGATCGCGCAGATGCGCCGCACCTACCCCGGCTTCATCCTGCGCTCGGAGTCGCGCACGCGCATCAACAGCCAGCCGGGGTACCAGATCCAGTTCCAGACCCGCGTGGACGGCCGCACCGCCTACGGCCGCCGGACGATCCTGTTCCCGGACGAGCCCGCGGTTCGCGAGGGCGCCGACATCACGGTGCTCTCGGTGCGCTCGCCGACCATCCCCAACGTCGACGCCGTGGGCTCCAACGGCCCGATGAAGCAGCCTTACCGCTCCTTCCGGTTCGGGACCGAACGCCCGTGAGCACGGACGAGCCGGTCGCGCCGGAGACGACGTTCGAGGACTTCGTGCGGACGGACATGCGCGTGGGGCGCATCGTCGAGGTCGAGGACTTCCCCGAGGCCCGCAGGCCGGCCTGGAAGCTGCGCGTCGACTTCGGGCCGCAGATCGGCGTGCGCCGCTGCTCGGCGCAGATCACGAACTACCCGCGCGAGGAGCTGGTCGGCCGGCTCGTGGTGGGCGTCGTGAACTTCCCGCCGCGCCAGATCGGGCCGGTGCGCTCGGAGGTGCTGGTCCTCGGCACCTACAGCGCGGAGGGCGTCCTGCTGCTGAGCCCGGAGCCCGGCGCGGAGCTGGGCGACCGGGTCGGCTGAGCCGGGCCCTACGGGGCGGGCGTCGCCGGGGTCTCGGCGGCCGGCGGCGGGGTGATGTCCTCGATCGGCGCCGACGGCTGACCGCCCGTGGTGGGCGTCTCCGGCTCGACGGCGATCGGGGGAACGACCTCGGGGGCCGGGTCGGTGACCGGCGGTGCCGGCTCCTCGACGGGGCCCGGGAGGGTGATGGCGTCGACCTGCTCCTGCGGGCCGCCCGTCGTGGGCGGGGTCGGCTCGACAGGAGCGGGATCGGTGGCGACCGGTGTCTCAGGGACCGGGGCCGGGTCAGGCGTGACGATGGGGGCGGGCGTCTCGGCGGCCGGCGTCTCGGCCGGCTTGGCGGCGACGACGGCGGGCTTCTCGGTGCGCTCGGGCTTGGCTGCGGCGATGCGCGGCTTCACGGGGGCGGTCGCCGGGGGCGCCTGCGCGACGACCGCGGCGGCCGGCGTGCGCAGCGGCGTGCGGGTCGCGGACTGATCGACCTCGACGGCGCCGGCGGTGACGATCGCGGCGGCGGCCACCGTGGCGGCGGCCTTCGTCGCGACGGCGCTGACGCCGGCGGAGATCGCGCCGCCGGTGGCGGCGGTCGACGCGCCGGTCGCGACGGTGGCCGTCGCGGCGGCGGAGCCACCGGCGCTCGCGGTCGTGCCGAGCTGGGCGAGGACGAGCTTCTTGATGAGGAGGAGCGGGCCGATCGGCAGCATCAGCGCCAGGGCCTTGTTCGTGTCCTTCAGCGACTTGCGGAAGGTCGAGCAGCGCTCGCACTCGCGCAGGTGACGGCGGACCGGGGGCGAGAGGCGCTTGAGGCCCTCGGCGACCTCGCCGAGCTCCTCGCGGACCTCCTCGCAGGTCAGCAGGCGGGCCTCGGCGGCCTCGGCCAGGCCGACGCGGGCGCGGACGAGCAGCGACTTGACGCTCGGGACCGTCGTCTCCATCGCCTCGGCGATCTGGTCGTAGGAGAGCGCGTCGATCTCACGCAGCAGGAGGGCGGTCTTCTGGGTCTCCGGGAGGTCCTGCACGTCCGCCATCAGCTGACGGAACTCCTCCTTCTTGTGGACCTTGTCCGCGGTGGTCGCGCCGTGCTCGGACACGTGCATGTCGAACGAGTCGACGGCGATCGCGGTGTTGCGGCGCAGGTGGTTCAGCGAGCGGTTGCGCGCGATCCGGTAGAGCCACGGCTTGACGTTGATGGGGCGGTCGTCCGCGACCATCGCGTTGTAGGCGGCGGCGAACGTCTCCTGGACCACGTCCTCGGCGTCCTCGCGGGATCCGAGCATGTGGCGGGTGAAGCCGATGAGCCGCGCGTCGTAGCGCGAGACGAGGACCTCGTAGGCGGCCTGGTTGCCGCGGCGCGTCAGCTGGACGAGCTTCTCGTCGGACTGCAGCCGCAGGAACGGGCTGGGCCCGCGCATCCCCGGTACGGCGACATGTTCGATTGCAGCGCTCTCCACTGATTCCTCATCGACAAGAACCCCGTTCTCGTCGGAAAGTTTCGCGGAAACGGGCTTGCGGCGGGGCCGCATGCGGACAAGCTAGTGCATGCGGCCGAGAGTTCCGTGTGGCGAGGCACCCGCCGAACGCGCGGAACTCCGGATGCGTGTACTAGCGTCCCGGACCTGCCCGGGTGGCGGAATTGGCAGACGCGGCCGGCTTAAACCCGGCGGTTCCTCAGGGAACGTGGGGGTTCGAGACCCTCCCCGGGCACGTACGGCCCCCTGGCAGGACGGACCGCCGAAGGCGGGCCGATCGACCTCAATCGTGCCGCCGATCCGCTGAGAGCCATCGGACCGCCTCCGGCGGTCCGTCCTGCCAGGGGGCCGTTCCTAATGGTGGAACGTCTCCTTCACTTCCTTCTCCAGCGGCTCGATCTGCTTCTCCAGCTCGGGCACGAGCCGGGTGAGGTCGTCGAGCAGCATGTCCATGAGGTCGATGTTGCCGTCGCGCACCACGACGCGCAGCGCGGCGAGGTCCTCGCGGTTCTTGGGGAACGAGTAGGCCGGCACGAGCCAGCCGCGCTCGCGCAGCCGGCGCGAGACGTCGAACACGTCGAAGCGCTCCACGTCGTCGGCGGTCGTGAAGGCGAAGACCGGGAGCTCGCTGCCGTCGGTGATGAGCTTGAACTGGGGCAGCTTCCCGATCTCCGACGAGAGGTGCATCGCCGCGTCGCGGGAGGCCTGCTGCACGGCGGCGAAGCCCTCGCGCCCGAGCCGGATGAACTCGTAGTACTGCGCCACGACCTGCGCGCCCGGGCGCGAGAAGTTCAGCGCGAACGTCGGCATCTCGCCGCCGAGGTAGTTCACCTTGAAGACGAGGTCGTCGGGGAGCCCCTCCTCGTCACGCCACACGATCCAGCCGACGCCGGGGTAGACCTTCCCGTACTTGTGGCCGGAGGTGTTGATCGAGGCCACCCGCGGCAGCTCGAAGTCCCACTTGAGGTCCGGGTCGATGAACGGGGCGATCATCGCCCCGGACGCACCGTCGACGTGGATCGGGATGTCGAGGCCCGTCTTCTCCTGCAGCGCGTCGAGCGCGGTGCTGATCTCGGCGACCGGCTCGTACGCGCCGTCGAACGTCGAGCCGAGGATCGCGACGACGCCGATCGTGTTCTCGTCGCACAGCGCCACCGCCTCCTCTGCGCCGATGATGAACCGCTCGCCGTCCATCGGGACGAAGCGCGGCTCGACCTCGAAGAAGTTGCAGAACTTGTCCCAGCAGATCTGCGCGTTGATCCCGAGCACGAGGTTCGGCTTCTCGGTGCTCTTGCCGTCAGCCCTGCGGCGGTGCTGCCAGCGGCGCTTGAGGGCCAGTGCGCCGAGCATGCAGGCCTCGCTGGACCCGGTCGTCGAGCAGCCGACGCCGGCGCTGTCCGGGGCGTTCCACAGGTCGGCGAGCATGCTCACGCAGCGCCGCTCGAGCTCGGCCGTCTGCGGGTACTCGTCCTTGTCGATCATGTTCTTGTCGAAGCACTCGGCCATCAGCGCCTCGGCCTGCGGCTCCATCCACGTCGTCACGAACGTCGCGAGGTTCAGGCGCGCGTTGCCGTCGAGCAGCAGCTCGTCCTTGATGACGGCCGCCGCCACGTCCGGGTCGATCGTCCCCTGGGGAAAGTGATTCTTCGGCGCGGGCTTGCCGAGGGCGAGCTGCATGCTCGCGAGCGCCTCGGCGGAGATCACGCGGTCGGCGTGGCGCTTGTCCTCGTCGGTGCTGCGGCGGTGCATGGGCATCAGGGCGGCCGGCTTTCTGGTCGTCGGTGGTCGCGGCATCCTCGCGGTCCGCACCTTCCCAGACAAGTCCGGGCGCCGGGCCTCGCCCGGATCGGATGAGCCGCTAGGAACTCAAGTCCCAGCGCACCAGGCTGGGACGGGGGTCGATCGGGCTGCCGCCCTGGTAGTAGCCCGGGGCGCTCCACAGCTCGATGTGCAGGTGGCAACCGCTCGCCCGACCGGTGTCGCCGACGAGGCCCAGGCGCTGGCCGGCGTAGACGCGGTCGCCCTTCTGCACGAGCGCCGGCTCGCGCAGATGCATGTACGCGTAGGAGGCGCCGTCGGGCGTGTCCACGACGACGTAGTTGCCGGCGGCGCCCTGGAAGCCCGCGATGTGCACGACGCCCTTGGAGAGCGCGGCGAGCGGCGCGCCGCAGCGGGCGAAGACGTCCTGGCCCTGATGCCCGCGCCCGCCGCCGAAGCGCTGCATCGCCGAACCGCCGATCGTGTGGGCGGCGCGGATCGGGAACAGCGCCTCGATCACGCGGACCTGCGCGTCGGATCCGGGGCGCGGCGTGGCGACCGGCGCCGCGGCCGCGTTGAGCCGCAGGACGTAGGTGCCCGACCGCACGGGCCGGTCGCCGGCGAAGCCGTCCCAGCGGACCTCGCCGTCGGCCGCGCCGGAGTCGATCGGCCAGGTGCGCACGACGGCGCCGTCGGCGACGCGGACCGCCTCGACGGCCGCGCCGTCCGGGACGGTCCCCGCGACGCCGTACGCGAAGACCGCCTCACGCCTGCCGCCGGCCACGAGGCCCTTGAGACCCTTGGCCTCGTCGACGCCGGGCGCCTGGCGCAGGACGGTCAGCGGCTGCGGCGAGCGGGCCTCTGCGCCGAACGCGCTGACGAGCTTCAGCGGTCCGCTGCGGGCACGGCGCGGGACGACGACGAGCAGTTCGCCGGTCGCGGCCGCGCGGGCGCGCACCGGGACCGCGACGTCGTCGCGCCGTCCGGCGCCGCCCAGGAAGACGATCGCGCTCGTGCTCGACAGCTCCTCGCCGGTGAGGGTGAGGACCTGGCCACGGACGCAGGTCCAGGCCCGGAGCTTCCCGCACGAGGCACCGCTCACCGCGGGCGTGCCGGGCGCCGCGGCGCCACCTCCACTCCCGACGTCGGCGATCGCGGGCAGCGCGCTCGCGGTCATGGCGGCGAGGCCCGTGAGCGCGAGCATGGCGACGCGCCGCCGGACGGCACGGGTACGAGTCGGGGTGTGGGACGACGTGATGACCGCTCTCCAGAAAGTGCCTACGGGGTGAGCTGACGGGCTCGCGCTTAGAGCGTGCGCGGCGGCTCGGATGAGCCGCTTCGCCCCGGGAACATGGTTCCCCCGCTCCCGGGCGGCTGGGCCGCCGCGGGATTCGGCTGGTCGGATATGTCGGCGCCAGACTAGAGGAACGAGTCGGCGGAATGGGCCGGGCGCGCAGTTCCCGCACTACGATCCGCCGCAATGCAGCGCACGGTCATGCTCCGCGACGGCTCGACTGCGGTGATCCGCCCGGTCGAGCCCGAGGACGCGGGGCTGCTCGTCGACGGTTTCGAGGCGCTCAGCGACCGCAGCCGGTACGCCCGGTTCCTCACCGCCGTACCGCGGCTGCCGCGCCACTGGGTCGAGGAGCTCGTCGATGTGGACCACCGTGATCGCGAGGCGCTCGGCGCGGTCGATTCGCAGACCGGTGAGGGGGTGGGCGTCGCCCGCTATGTCCGTCTCGACGACGACCCCGACGAGGCGGAGTTCGCGATCGCCATCGTCGATGCCTGGCAGGGCCGCGGGCTCGGCCGGATCCTCCTGGGCGAGCTCGTCGAGGCCGCGCGCGCGAACGGCCTGCAGCGCCTCTCGGGCGACGTGCTCGCCGAGAACGACCGCATGCTCGCCCTCGGTCGCAGCGTCGGGCGGGACGCCCGGATCGGCGACGTGCAGGACGGCGTCGTCCGGCTCGTCGTGGAGTTGTGAGCGGTGGCCGCCGGCGCTGACGGAGTGCGGCTGCGCGTGCGGCTCACGCCGCGCGCGGCCCGCGAGGAGGTCACGCTGCGCCCGGACGGCACCCTCGCCGTGCGCGTGACGGCGCCGCCCGTCGACGGCCGCGCGAACGACGCGCTCGAGCGCGCGGTCGCGAGCGCGCTGCGGGTCGCCCCGTCGCGGGTCGCGCTCGTGCGCGGCGCGCGTTCGCGCGACAAGACCCTGCTCGTCGAGGGCCTCGACGAGCAGGGGGTGCGTGAGCGCCTGTCAGGCGAGTGAGGCGGCCGGCGCGCCGCTGCGCAGCACGCCGATCAGCCGGTCGGCGAGCTGGGCGTCGCCCGTCACCTCGAGCTCGGTCCGCGCGCCGTGCTCGAGGAACACCTCGACGAACGCCCGGTCGGGCCCGCTGATGTGGGCATCGGCGTCCGGCGCTCCACGCTCGGCGTACCCGAGCGCGCCGTCGGAGACCGTGAGCGTGTAGACGAGAACCCCGCGCTCGGGGTGGTCGATCCGGATCTCGAAGATCCCGTCGACCGAGCCGGGCATGGTGAGACCGGTCGCTGCACGCAGGATCGCTCCGATGTCGATCATCTCGCCGGGCCGCGGCGGGCCCCAGGCCCACTGGTAGCCCCAGCGTGCGAGCTCGCCGATCACCGGCAGGAGCGCCCGGGAACGCTCGGTCAGCTCGTAGTCCACGCGGGGCGGCACCTCGCGGTAGCGCTGACGGGTGAGCAGGTCGTCGGCGACCATGCGATTGAGCCGGGACCTGAGCTGCTCGGTCGAGATGCCCGGGAGCGTGCGCTGCAGCTCCACGAACCGCCGCGGGCCGCCCGCGAGGTCCCGGATGATGAGCATGGTCCACTTGTCGCCGACCAGGTCGAGGGCCCGGGCATCGGGCGACCACTGGTCGTATGGGTGCCGCTTGACGGGCGGTTGGGCGGGTATGGGAACGGCCTCCTTCCGCGCTGGTCCGTCAGGGGTGGAAGCGTTGTTGTCGTAGGTGATAGCACGGGAGTACCCGAAAAGCGCCAAGACGATGCATCGCGGGGGCGTCGCCGTCGCGCAGGCGCGGGTAGTGTCCGCGCGATGAGCACCGAGACCGAGTCCTCCACCCAGCTCCACGGCGGCCGCCTGATCGCCCGCCGTCTGCGCCACCACGGCGTGACGAAGCTCTTCACCCTGTCGGGCGGGCATCTGTTCTCGCTCTACGACGGCTGCCGCGAGGAGGGGATCGACCTCGTCGACACCCGGCACGAACAGGCCGCCGCGTTCGCCGCCGAAGGCTGGGCGAAGGTCACGCGGGAGCCGGGCGTCGCCGCGCTCACCGCGGGCCCCGGCGTCACGAACGGCATGAGCGCGATGGGCTCGGCGCTCCAGAACAACTCCCCGCTCGTCGTCCTCGGCGGGCGGGCACCGGCCATGCGCTGGGGGCAGGGCTCGCTCCAGGAGATCGATCACGTCCCGTTCGTGCGGCCGCTCGCGAAGACCGCGCAGACCGCGGAGGCCACCGCCGACATCCCCGGCCTGATCACGGACGCGCTGACCACGTCGCTCGCTCCGCACTCCGGGCCGACGTTCCTCGACTTCCCGCTCGACGTCGTCTTCATGGAGGCCGAGGACGAGGAGCCCACCACGACGATCCCCAGCCCGGCCGACGAGCCCGCCGCGACGGACGGGATCGAGCGCGCGATCACGCTGCTGCGCGACGCCGAGCGCCCGGTGATCATGGCCGGCACGAACCTCTACTGGGGCCACGGCGAGCAGGCGCTGCAGCGGCTGGTGCGCGAGCGGCGCATCCCCGTGTTCCTCAACGGCCTCGCGCGCGGATGCGTGCCGGCAGACGACGAGCTGTTCTTCAGTCGTGCGCGCAGCGCCGCCCTGACGAACGCCGACGTCGCGCTCGTGATCGGCGTGCCGATGGACTTCCGCCTGGGCTTCGGCGGCGCGTTCGGCGAGAACACCGACATCATCACCGTCGATCGCGCCGAGCCGCTGCGCGACCATCCGCGCACCGTCGCCGCAGAGCTGTACGGCGGCATCGGCGCGACGCTCGACGCGCTCACCGAGGGCACCGCCGGCCTCGAGTCGGCGACCGGCGCGTGGGTCGAGCAGCTTCGCGGGATCGAGACGGAGAAGCTGCAGGCCGAGCAGGCCGAGCTCACCGACGACCGAGCCCCGCTGCATCCGATGCGGATCTATGCGGAGCTGGACGGCGTGCTGGATCGCGACGCGATCGTCATCGGCGACGGCGGCGACTTCGTCTCCTACGCCGGGCGCGTGATCCGCTCCTACGAGCCGGGCTGCTGGCTCGACCCGGGCCCGTTCGGCTGCCTGGGCTCCGGGCCCGGCTACGCGCTGGCCGCGAAGCTCGCGCACCCCGGCCGGCAGGTCGTGCTGCTGCTCGGCGACGGCGCATTCGGCTTCGGCGGCATGGAGTTCGACACGCTCGCGCGTCACGGCGTGAACGTCGTCGGCGTGATGGGGAACAACGGCATCTGGGGACTCGAGAAGCACCCGATGGAGTTCCTTTACGGGTACTCCGTGATCGCGGACCTGCGGCCCGAGACGCGCTACGACCAGCTGGTCGAGGCGCTCGGCTGTCACGGCGAGCTCGTCAGCGCGCCGGGCGAGCTGCGGCCCGCGCTGGACCGCGCGTTCGCCGCCGGCAAGCCGGCCCTCGTGAACGTTCTCCAGGACCCGAGCATCGCCTACCCGCGCAGGTCGAATCTCGCCTAGCGGCGCGCCCACTCGTCCGCCTCACTTGACCCGCGCTTGACGGGTCCGGAATACTCCGCGGCATTGGCTCCTCGGGTCGGCCCACGGTTGGGATCCCCGGCACGACGGAGGCATATGAGTATTCGGGCCTGTGGGTTTGTACCCCTGCCCTGTTCCGCAGGCTCGACGTGTTGGGAAGCCGCCCTCGGGCGGCTTCCTCTTTTTCTAGGCGCCCGCGGCGTCGAGCGCGACGCCGTAGAGGATGTCGTGCTCGGACACCTCGGCGGCGGTCAGGCCGAAGGCCTTCATCGCCTCGGCGATCAGGATGCTGCCCGCGACGATCGTCGGCGCGCGATCGGGGTGCAGTCCCGGCGTGCGGCGGCGCTCGTCCTCCGGGATCGCGGCCAGGCGCGCGCCGATCGCCTCGCACGCCTCGAGCGTGACGACGTAGCCGTCGACGCGCCGCGGGTCGTATGGCTCGAGCGCCTGGTCGATCGCGGCCATCGACGTGGCGGTTCCGGCGACGGCGATCATCGCGTCGACGCCGGCGCGCACGTCGGCGGGGATCGCATCGAGAAATCCCGCGCGCGCGTCGTCCGCGAGCGCGTCGAGCTGCTCGGGCGCCGGCGGGTCGTCGTGCAGGTGGCGCTCGCTCAGGCGCACCACGCCGATCTGGGTCGAGACGTGGAAGCCGACCTCGTGTCCGCGGCCGGCGATGAACTCGGTCGACCCGCCGCCGATGTCGAGCACGACGATCGTGCGCGGGTCCCCCGGGTCGCGCTGGCTCGTGGCCCCGAGGAACGACAGACGCGCCTCCTCCTCGCCGGGGATCGTGCGCGCCTGCAGGCCGTAGTCGGCGCTCACGCGGGCCGTGAACTGCGGGCCGTTCTCCGCGTCGCGCGTCGCGCTCGTCAGGACGGCGATGCGCTGCTCGGCCCCGAGCTCGTCGATCGCGGCCCTGTACGTGTCGAGCGTGGCGAAGACGCGCGCCATCGCCTCGTCGGAGAGGCGGCCGGTTCGCTCGACGCCCACCCCGAGCCGCGTGACGGTGCTGCGCCGGTCGAGCTCGGTGAGCGTCCCGCTCGCCGCGTCGACGTCCGCGACGAGCAGCCGCGTGGAGTTCGTTCCGATGTCGACGACGGCGACGCGCACGCAGCGAGGCTAGTCGGTCAGCTGCGGGCCGCAGGGTGCGGCATCGGCCGGCCGTCGAGCGCGGCGAGGAGGTTGTCGACCGCCATCGCGGCCATGCGCTCGCGCGTCGCCACGGTCGCCGACCCGATGTGGGGGAGGACGACGAGGTTCGGCGCCGACAGCAGGCCGTCATCGGGCGGCAGCGGCTCGGGGTCGGTGACGTCGAGTGCCGCGGCGCCGATCGAGCCGCTGCGCAGCGCGGCGGCGAGGGCGTCCTGGTCGACGATCGGGCCGCGCGCGGTGTTGACGAGGATCGACGTCGGGCTCATCGCGGCGAGCGCGTCCGCGTCGATGAGGTGCCGCGTCTGCGCGGTCAGCGGGACGTGGACGCTCACGGCGTCGGCGCGCGCGAGCGCTGCGTGGAGATCGTCCTCCCGGCCGACGGGCTCGATCTCCATCCCGAAGGCCGTCGCGCGCTCGGCGACGGCGCGCCCGATGCGCCCGAAGCCGATCACCGCCAGGCGCGCGCCGCGCAGCTCGAGGCCGAGCCACCCGCGCGGCTCCCACGTCCGCCAGCCGCCGTCGCGGACGGCGGCCTGCGCCTCGGGCAGCCGGCGCGCGGCGGTGAGCAGCAGCGCCATCGCGAGGTCCGCCGTGGCGTCGGTCAGCACGCCCGGCGTCGCGCCGACCTGGATCCCGCGAGCGTCTGCTGCGTCCAGATCGATGTTGTCGCAGCCGACGGCGTAGTTGGCGATCGCGCGCAGCGACGGCGCCGCGGTCAGCAGCTCGGCGTCGATGCCGTCGGTGAGGAGGCTCAGGAGGCCATCGGCCTCGGCGACGCCGGCGAGCAGCTCCTCACGGGTCGGGGGAAGGTCGCCGCCGTGAACCGTCACGTCGTGTCCGGCCGCCGCCATCCGGTCGACTGCCGGGCCCGGCAGCGTCCGGGTCACGAAGATGCGCGCCACGACGCTCAGGCCGTCGGCGCCGGCGCGGTCGTGATCTCGACCAGCCGATCGCCGGGACGCAGCGGCTCGGCGCGCGGGTCGTTCCACAGCAGCGACTCGCCGCCCCTGATGACGAGGATGACCTGCTCGTGGCGATCGTCCAGGCTCGTGCCGTCGCCCGGCCCGAGCTCGTGCTCGACGAGCTCGATCCCCTGGCCCACGGTGAGCAGGTCGTCGATGACGCCCACGAGCGCGGGTGAAAAGGTCGCGATGCCGGCCAGCCTGCCCGACGCACCCGTCGAGGGCACGACCGTGTTCGCGCCGCTCTGCCGCAGCAGGTGCGCGTTCTCCTGTTCGTGCACGGTCGCGGCGACGATCGCGTCCGGGTTCAGCTCCCGCACCGTCAGGATCGTCAGGACGGCGGTGTCGTCCCCGCCGACCGTGACGACGATCGACCGCGCGTCGTGCACGTCGGCCTCGATCAGCGTCGCGCGGCGCGTCGAGCTGCCGACGACGGCGGGATGCCCCGCGGCGAGGGCCGCCGCAGCCCGTGCCTCGTCGGGCTCGATGACCACGACGCGGTCACGGGGAACCCCGTTCCCGCAGAGGGCCTCGATGGCGTTGACGCCCTTGGCGCCGTAGCCGCAGACGATGGTGTGGTCCTGCACGGTGTCCCTCCAGCGTCGCACGCGCCACGCGTGACGCGTCCTCTCGGTCAGGATCTCGACGGTCGTGCCGACCAGCAGCACGAGGAAGACGATGCGCAGCGGCGTGATCACGAACGCCGTGACGGCGCGTGCCCCCTGCGAGGACGGGTAGATGTCGCCGTACCCGGTCGTCGTCAGCGAGACCGTCGAGTAGTAGATGGCGTCGAGCGGCGTCAGCGATCCGCCGGCGCCGTCGGTGTAGCCGTCGCGGTCCACGTACGCGATGACCGCGACGAGGAGGATCAGCCCGGTCGCGCCCGCGAACCGGCGGGCGAGCGTCTTCAGCGGATCGAACGGCCGTCCCGGCAGGCGCATCGCCGGGGCGTCATCGGTGGTGCGCCCCGGAGCCATCCACCTCTCTTATGGGACGGGGCCGGTCGTGTCAACGACGCGCCGCGCCGGGTACGGTCGGCGAGGACGACACCGCGAACGGGAGGACGACGATGGGGACCAAGGCCGGTACGAGCCTGCGCGAGCGCCGCGAGGCGGTCGTCCGCGAGCACATGGAGTCCGAGAACCGGCACGAGTTCGACGTCACGATGACGACGTTCGACCATCCGCGGTACGAGCTGATCGCGACCGGCGACGTGCACGACGGCGCGGACGCGGTCGCGGCGTACTTCGACGAGAGCCGCACGGCGTTTCCCGACCAGCGCAACGAGCTGGTCGCCATGCACCACGCCGACGACGCGGTGATCGTCGAGTTCGACCTGAAGGGCACGCATGACGGGCCCTACCGCGGCATCCCCCCGACGGGGCGCGCCTTCACGTGCCGGATGGCGGCGTTCTTCCTGTTCGAGCCGGGCGGCGAGGGGATCGTCTGCGAGCGCGTCTACTTCGACTCGGCGACGATCCTGCGGCAGCTCGGGCTGGCCCACGATCCGCTGACGCTCTGGGGGCGCGCCGCCACGGTCGTGAACCATCCGCTGACCATCGGCGGCGCCTTCGTCAGGCAGGTGGGCGGGCGCCTGCGGCCTTGAGCCCGGGGGCGTCCGGTTGGTAGAATCGTCGGTACGCCGCGGGGTGGAGCAGTCTGGTAGCTCGTCGGGCTCATAACCCGAAGGTCGCAGGTTCGAATCCTGCCCCCGCTATACGGAGCGTCCCTCTCGCCAGGGGCGCTTCGTTTCGTTGTGGGGCGGTTGCGCCGAAGCGGCAGCAGTCAGTCGGGGTCAGCATCCCGCCGTCCCCGGACGTCGCGGGCGTCGGCGCGGTCGGCCCCGAGGGCGTGCCCGGCCTCACCCGGTTCAGCGCAGCCGCAACGACGCGAGCGTCAGCGGCGCGCCACCGGGGTCACAGGCCAGGTCACGCGTCTCGCCCAGGACGTTCTGGAAGCGCGGCGTGCCGATGAGGCGAGGCCTCAGGGTCACGCCGGTCGCGGAGACGATGCCGTCGATCGAGCCCTGCCACGTCGGGTCCCCGCCGGCGACGGGGACGCCGATGCGGAAGCCTGCGCCGGCCCGGCGCAGGAAGCTGACCGTGGCCGAGCCGCCGCGCTGGGCGAGGACCTGGCCGCTCGCGTCCGCGCAGGGAGCGCCCCATTCGACCGTACCGCTGACGGTTGTGCTCGTCGTGACGAGCAGACCGCCGACGTCGCGGTCGTAGCCCTCGGCGTCCCGGTCGGTGCGCGAGCCGGCCCACGCGCCCTCGAGCCGGTCCAGGCGTGCGGCGGTCGTGCGCATGTCGCGGACGGATACGCGACGGACGGTCGGCGTGATCAGCGCGTAGGTGACGCCGCGCTCGCGCCACGCGAGGGTGGCGCCGCGGCGGTCGCGCACGAGCACGCCGGCGTGGCCGCGAACGCTGGTGGGACTGATGCGCGTCCCCGGCCGGGCGCCGAACTCCCGTCGGACCTCGGACAGCGAGCGGTAGCCGCCCCCGTCGAGGTACAGGCGGGCGATCGGGACACGGTTCACGAACTTCGTCACCACGAGGGCGTAGCCGCCGCGCCGGCGGCTGGAGGAGATCGTCATCTCCCCGACGGGGAGCTGGGGCGGGACCCACGCCGGCACGAGCGGCGCGGGGCGTGCGCGCAGCTCGAGGATCTTCTGGTAGGTCGAGACGAGGTCGCCGACAGCCGGCCGCGGCGACGCGCTGATCACGAGACAGCCTGCTGCGAGTGCGAGGCCTGCGAGCCTCGCGGGGTGGCGGAGTGGGGGCCGGCGGACCGGGCGCGGACGCATGGCGGCATGGCGCGGGCGCGGCGGCCGAATGGCGACCGCGCCGGGACGCGGTCATTCGACCGTACTCAGGCCGGCGGTGCCGCGCAAGCGCCGACGCGGCGCTCAGCCCGCCGGCAGCGGCTGCGGTCAGCGTGACGATCGGATGCACGCGAGTGAGGACGCGTCCTTTTCAGGCGCCTCGACGATTCCGGGGGTCCGCGCCTCGACGCTCAGGCGGGATCGCGTCGAGGTTCACGAACCGCTCGCGGCGCGCGCGAGGACGAGTTTGCGCGTGAGCGTCTGCGGCGCCCCGGCGGCCGGCGCGAACCGCGTCGTCAGGTTCGCGCGCAAGGCCCCGGCGGCGCGCAGCCGCTGCGCGGCGCGCCCGAGGCGGCAGCGGACCGAGAGCGGCCCGGCGGCCCGGGCGGTCACCCGCACGGTGCAGAGCGACACGGTGCGTGAGCCGATGCGGACGGTCGCGCGCTGCGTGACGAGCCCGGCGCCCGGGACGCGCAGCGACGTCGTGAGGGTCGCGCGCGTCCCCCGGGTTGCGCCCACGCGCAGCGGCGCGGCGCGTGCCATGCGGGCCTGAGTGGAGACGGAAGCGGATGCGACGGCGGCCGCGGCGGGCTCACCCCCGGTCTCGGCCGGCGGGGCCGCGGGCGGAGCCGGCGGCTCCACCGGCGTCTCGGACGCCAGCCACCGGTCGGCGTCCACCGTCCTCCCGGCGAGGAACGCCTGCGCGTCGGCGACCGCGGCCGCGACGTCGCCGGCGGTCAGCGGCCAGCGCTGGGGCAGGGCCTGCCAAGGCGCGAGCGCCGCCGCGAGTTCGTCGGCGCGCTCCTCGAGATCGAGGGCGCCGACCCGCGAGTGCACCAGCGCGAGCGCCGCGCGATAGCGCTCGCGGCACGCCGGCTCGGCCAGGCACGACACGAACAGGCGGCCCTTGCCGCCCGTGTCGAATGACGTGCGCCTGTCGAAGGTCTGGTCGGCGCCGGACGGCAGCATGCTGAACCGGCCCGCCGCGTCGCTGTGCAGGTAGTAGTTGTTCGGCCCACCCTCGCCCGAGTACCCGTCCCAGTGGCCGATGTAGCGCTCGGCCGCCCACATCCGGGTGAGCTCGTCGAGGTCCGCGACGGCGGACACGGCGGGCGAGAACTCGGGCGCGTTCGCGGCGACCCGCAGCGCCTCGAGGTCCTCGCGCTCGTCCTCGTCGCCCTCGTCGACCTCGAACTCGTCGAGCGTGTCCGCCCAGAGGTCGAGCGCCAGCGCGCCCTCGTAGAGATGGCGCGTGGTCGGGAACCAGCGCGGCAGCGACACCTCGTCGAGCGTCTCGACGTCGAGGTACAGCCCGTAGGGCTCGCCGTTCACGCGCACGTACGCGTTGCCCGCCCGCGCCGCCGGGACGTCGGCGGCGCGGAAGACCTCGGCCGCGAGCAGCTCGTGGAGCATCGACGGGTCCTGCACCATGTTGTTCAGCGTGAGGCGGCGAAGGCCGAGGAATCGCTGACCGGGCACGACGTGGTTGAAGCTGATCTTGAACGCGGCCTTCCCCGAGAGCGGCTGGAACGACCCCGACCCCTTGAGCCGCACGCCCACCGCGTACGGCCCGTAGGTTCCGCCGGACGTCGTGAGTGAGAAGGTGCCGGCGACGTACTCGTCCGGCTCCTCGTCGAGCTCCTCGCGGGCCTCGTCCGACAGGCCGAGATCGATCTCCACGACCTGCCCCGGCTCGAACAGCCAGCCGGCCGCGTCGGCCGGCGGACCGCCTCCGTCCTCGGACGGCGCGTTCGGCGTGCCCCGGCTCGGGGCGGTCTCCCGCCAGTCGCCGGTGCCGTTCGGGTAGCGGCCCCACGTGTCGGTGGACGCGGCGAGCGCGGGAACGACGACCTCGTCCACGAGCGCGCCGCCGCCGTCGGCCAGGCGGATCGTGTCCTCGCCGCACTTGATGCCGAACGGGAAGCCGGACGCGCTCTTCTCGAGGACGAGCGACGCCTGTCCCGCGAGCGTCGTACCGCCGGCGAGCACCAGCCGGTGGTCGGCGCGAGCGGCGTCCAGCGGATCGTCGGTGAGCAGCCAGCCGGACAGGTCGACGGTTTCCTCGCCGGTGTTCACGAGCTCGACCCAGTCGGTGCCCTCGCAGTTCACCTCGTTGAGGGCCACCGCCGCCTGTGCGGACGTCGCGAACGCGAGCGCGAGCAGCAGTCCTCCCAGTGATGCGACCCCCCGCAGCATCCGGTGATCGTACGCCCTGGATTTCCGGAGAGTGCGGTGCGAGCCGGCATGCAGCCGTTGACGCCCCGCTCCGGAGAGGCGAACATACGTTCGCATTGCCCTCCACCATCCTCCACGCCGACCTTGACGCGTTCTTCGCCTCCGTCGAGCAGCGCGACGATCCGGCGCTGCGCGGGCGCCCGGTCATCGTCGGCGGCGGGGTCGTGCTCGCGGCCAGCTACGAGGCGCGGGCGTTCGGCGTCCGCGGGGCGATGGGCGGGCGGCGCGCGCTCGCGCTGTGTCCGCAGGCCATCGTCGTGCGCCCGCGCATGGACGCCTACAGCGCCGCGAGCAAGGAGGTGTTCGCGGTCTTCCGAGACACCTCGCCGCTCGTGGAGGGGATCTCGATCGACGAGGCGTTTCTCGACGTCCGCGGGATGGAGGCGATCGCGGGCTCGCCGGAGCAGATCGCCGCGCGCCTGCGCGCGCGGGTTCACGACGAGGTCGGACTGCCGATCACCGTGGGCGTCGCGCGCACGAAGCACCTCGCGAAGATCGCGAGCGCGGCGGCCAAGCCCGACGGCCTGCTCGTCGTCGCCGACGACGACGAGAGCGAGCGCGCGTTCCTGCACCCGCTGCCGGTCGAGGCCATCTGGGGCGTCGGCCCGAAGACCGCAGCGGTCCTGCACGGCGCCGGCGTGCGGACGGTCGGCGCGCTCGCCGCGACGGACGAGGGCACGCTCGTGGCGCTGCTCGGCAACCATCGCGGGCGTCACCTGCACGCGCTCGCCAACAACCGCGACACGCGGCCGGTCCGCACCCGGCGCCGCCGGCGGTCGATCGGCTCGCAGTCCGCGCTCGGCTCCCGCGGCCGGACCCCGGCCGAGCTCGACGCGGTGCTCGTGGCGCTCGTCGACCGCGTCATGGGACGGCTGCGCCACGCGAGCCTGGGCTGCCGCACCGTGGTGCTGCGGCTGCGCTTCGGGGACTACGAGCAGCGGGCGACGCGCTCGGCGTCGCTCCCGCGACACACGCGCCGCACCGACACGGTCCTGCGCGTCGCGCGCGAGCTCGTTGCCGCCGTGCAGCCGCTCGTGGCCGCACGCGGGCTGACGCTGCTGGGCATCTCGCTGACGAACCTGCGCGACGACGAAGGCGCGCAGCTCGAGCTGCCGCTCGACGGCAGGCCCCTCGGCCTCGACGACGCGCTCGACGACGTCCGCGAGCGCTTCGGCACGCGCGCGATCCGCCGCGCGGTGCTCGTGCACCGCGACATCGGCCCCGCGATGCCGACGCTCCCCGACAGGCCGGACTGACGCGGGGTTCGCCATAGTGGGCGCATGACCGATGCCGCGCCGCCCTGCCCCGACTGCGCCAGCGAGTACACGTACGAGCGCGGCGACCTGCAGGTCTGCTCGATGTGCGGGCACGAGTGGTCGCCGGCGCAGGCCGACCAGGAGGCGGGCCCCGTCATCCGCGACGCCGTCGGCAACGTGCTCGCCGACGGCGACACCGTCACCGTCGTCAAGGCGCTCAAGGTCAAGGGCAGCTCGGCGCCGATCAAGGCCGGGACGAAGGTGCGCAACATCCGCCTCGTCAACGGGGTCGGCGACCACGACATCGACTGCAAGGTGGACGGGTTCGGCCCGATGCAGCTGAAGTCGAGCGTCGTGAAGAAGGCCTGACGGGCGTCAGCGAGACCGGCTGACGCGCCGGACGCTCAGACCTCGCCGGGATCCCGCAGGCCGCCGCCGTTGAGCTTGCGCACGATGTACAGCAGCAGCACGGCGAACAGCACGGAGCCGATGAGGCCGGCGCCGTTCACCCCGCCGAAGATGATCAGGGCGATGACGCCGCCGCCGACGCTGCCGGCGAAGCCGAGCATCATCGTGCCGAGTGGGCCGATGCCGTCCTTGCCGGGCAGCAGCAGCTGCGCGAGCCCGCCGATGAGGAACGCGATGACGACGATGCCGGCGATGTAGAGAATGGTGCTCACGCGCCGGATCCTAGTGGCACGTCAGGCGGTGGCGGCCCCGTCGTCCTCCGGTGTGACCGTGGTGACCGGCAGTCCCGTGACCGCCGCCTTGTGCGGCAGGTCCAGGTGCAGCCACTTGCTGAGACGGCGCGGCAGCGTCGAGATCAGCAGTTCGTCGAACGCCCCGTGCAGCGTGATCGCGTCCTGGATCGCCGCGAGCGGATCGGGGTCGCCGACGTACCCCTCGACGGGGCCGCCGGCCGCGTCCTGCAGCCCGGGGAGGGCCGCGTCGATGACGGCGCGCGCCTCGCTGTCGCCCTCGACGCCCGGGTCGGTGACACGGTGCAGGCCGTGGCCGGTGGCCGGGACCAGCAGGGCGAAGGTCGCGGGCCCGCGCGCGGCGCGCTCCCGGACGGCGGCGTGGAGCGCGGGCGTCGCCGCCGTGCGATGGGCGACGACGAGGACGCGCTGCGGTCGGGACGATTCCATGGCTCGGCTCCTTTCGGGCTCAGCAGGCCGATCCTCTCACACCGACGGCCTACAGTCCCGGCCATGACGGAGACCATCGCGCTCCCCGGCCACCCGCCTGCCGGCATCGACCCCGACGACCTCGCGGTCTGCCTGCGCGTCATCGCCGAGCTCGACGACCTCCCGGCCGATCATCCCGACGTCGTCGTGGTGCGGCGGGCGACGGGGCGCCTCTACAAGACCGTGCGCAAGAACCGCAAGCGTGAGCGCCAGCAGGCCGTGCGCGACGCCGACGCCGCCGTGCTCGCGCGGACCGCCACCGCCGCGCCCGGGCGCATCGACGACGAGACGCAGGGCCTGCCGCTGCAGCCGGCGGCGCGCGGGTCGAGCGCGGGGACGCTGCTGCGCTCGCAGGCGTGTTACGTGTGCAAGGAGCACTACACCCAGGTCGACGTCTTCTACCACCAGCTCTGCCCGGCCTGCGCGGCGCGCAACCACGCGCGGCGCGCGGCGCGCACCGACCTCACCGGCCGCCGCGCGCTGCTCACGGGCGGGCGCGCGAAGATCGGCATGTACATCGCGCTGCGCCTGCTGCGCGACGGCGCCCACACGACGATCACGACCCGCTTCCCGCGGGACGCCGCGCGGCGCTTCGCGGCGATGCCCGACAGCGCGGACTGGCTCGACCGGCTCGACATCATCGGCATCGACCTGCGCGACCCCGGGCAGGTCATCGCGCTCGCCGACACGATGACCGCGCGCGGGCATCTGGACATCCTCATCAACAACGCCGCGCAGACGGTGCGCCGCTCACCCGAGTCCTACGCGCTGCTCGCCGCCGCCGAGGCCGCGCCGCTTCCGGGCGGCCCGCTGCCGCAGATGCGCTCGCTCGGGCCTGCGAGCGCCGACGCGAACGGCGGCGGCCTCGCCCGCGCCGCGTCCGCGCACTGGTCCCCGACGCCGGAGGCGCTGACGGCACTCGCACTCACCGCCGGGTCGGCGTCGCCCGAGCGCGTGGCGTCCGGCGAGGCGATCGACGCAGGCGGCCTGGTCCCCGACCTGCACGAGCACAACAGCTGGAGCCAGCGGGTCGACGAGGTCGATCCCGTCGAGCTGCTCGAGGTGCAGCTGTGCAACATGACCGCGCCGTTCATCCTCGTCGGCCGGCTGCGGCCGGCGCTCGCCGCATCGCCCGCCCGGCGCACGTACGTGGTGAACGTCTCCGCGATGGAGGGCCAGTTCAGCCGCGGCTACAAGGGTCCCGGGCATCCGCACACCAACATGGCCAAGGCCGCGCTCAACATGCTCACGCGCACGAGCTCCGAGGAGTTCCTGACCGACGGCATCCTCATGACCGCCGTCGACACGGGCTGGATCACGGACGAGCGGCCGCACCCGACGAAGATGCGGCTCGCCGAGGAGGGCTTCAAGGCGCCGCTGGACCTGGTCGACGGTGCCGCCCGCGTCTACGACCCGATCGTCCGCGGCGAGGCGGGCGAGGACCTCTACGGCTGCTTTCTGAAGGACTACGAGAAGTCGAAGTGGTGAACGCTGCGGTTGCGCCGCCGGGCGCGATGCGTTCTGATTGCGCGATGCTCCGCATCCGGATGGTCCTCATCGGCGTCGTCTGCGCCACCCTGCTGGTCGCCGCAGCGCCCGCGGGCGCCGCGCTGAAGCTCGACGGCTTCCCGGCGACGTTCCCCAAGGCCGCGGCGCTCTGCGCGAAGGCCGACAAGGGCAAGCTCGGCACGAAGCTCGCGCCCTCGAAGGGCAAGGTCCTGGCGGCGTGCCGGAAGCTGCGCCAGAGCTACAGCGACGCGCTGACGCAGCTCATGGCGAAGACCGACCCGCTGAAGCTGCAGATGAAGGAGATCGTCCGGGCACAGCGCGAGGTGTGCCTGCAGGCGCGGCGCACCAAGGACAAGACCGCATGCAAGGCCGCGCAGTTCGACGCGCGCAACAGGCTCGCGCCGCTGCGCGCTCAGATCGCGGAGGCGCAGAAGGCGGCGCGGGCGTCGTACGAGCAGGCGCGCAAGACGTTCTGGGCGACGATCAGGAAGCTCCGCGGCGCCGCCGGCCTGAAGCAGGACAAGCCGCCCGGGGAGCCGCAGGTCACCGACGTCCCGCGGGACTCCGAGCTCGACCAGCGCTGACGCGCGGCCGCGGCGTCAGACCGTGCCGGGCGGCTTGCGGCCCTTGCCGCTCGCGTTCTCGCCCTGGCGGATGAGCCCGGCGGTGAAGATCCCGATGCAGCCGATCAGGCCCAGGAACCATCCGATCGCGAGCCCGATCTGGATGCCCGGATCCGGCTTGCCGAGGATGAGCCCGTTGCAGAGCACGAGGAAGATGCCGATCAGCCCGGTGACCATCGTCACCTCGCCGGTCGGCCAGTCGAGCTTGTGCCGGCGCGCGACGATCCACGAGAGGATGAACGGGGCGAAGCTCAGCGCGAGCAGCAGCCAGTCCATGACCTTGAACGTCTGCCACGCCGTCGCGTCGGAGTTGGGGCCGATGCCCGCCGAGGCGATCGCGGAGTCCTGGTTGGACCCGGTCGTGAACCACGGCAGGAAGAGCGAGATGAAGAGCAGCACGCCCGACGCCATGCCGAGGTACTCCCAGCGCGAGAGCTGCCCCGCGTCGAGATATGCGTCCTGCGGCTGATCCTGTTCCGGCGCCTGGGTCCCCATGACGGCAACCGTACACAGGCGCGGCGAGCGCCGTGCCGACGGTCAGCTGCGGCTGGAGACGGCGTCCGCCGGGATCGATGCCAGCACGTCGAGCATCGCGGCGACCACGTCCGGATCGAACTGCGTCCCGGCTCCGCGCCGGAGCTCCTCGATCGCCTCGGCCCGCGTCAGCGGCGGGCGGTACTCGCGCGTGGACGTCATCGCGTCGAAGGCGTCGCACACGAACACGATGCGCGCGGCCAGCGGGATCTTCTCGCCACCGAGCCCGTCGGGGTACCCGGCGCCGTCCCAGCGCTCGTGGCTCGAGCGGACGATCCGGCCGACGGGTCGCATCGCCTCGGCCGCGGAGACGATCCGCTCGCCGATCAGGGTGTGCTTCTGCATGAAGCGCTGCTCGTCGTCGTCGAGCGCGCCGGGCTTGTGCAGGATCGAGTCGGGGATCGCGACCTTGCCGATGTCGTGCAGCTCGGCGGCGCGGACCGTCGTCTCGATCGTCTCGGTGTCGACGCCGAGGTGGCGGGCGACCTCGCGCGCGAGGGTGGCCACATCGTGCATGTGGCGCAGCAGGTCGGGCTCGCGCTCGCTGAGCAGCTGGATCAGCACTTCGCGCGCGGCGCTGTGGGCGGACCCGCGCTGGGCGCCCTTGTCGGCGTACATGCGCTGGTCGGCGAGCGCGAGCGCCTCGCCGGGCGTCGCCGCCTCGCGGGGCATGACCACGGATCCGGCCGACGTCGTGACGGTGAAGTGCTCGCCCTCGGCCCGCAGTGCGTCGATCGCCGCGGCCATGGCCGGGCCGCCGGTCTCGACGGCGTCGTCGAACATGACGCAGAACTCGTCGCCCCCGAGCCGGTAGGCCACGCCGGCGGCGCCGACGGTGTCGGCCAGCCGGCCGCCGACCCGGCGGAGCAGGTCGTCGCCCGCCGCGTGGCCGAAGGTGTCGTTGTAGCCCTTGAACCCGTTGAGGTCGAAGAGCGCGAGCGTGTGCGTCGTCCCGGCGGCGCGCGCGAACACGGCGTCCAGATCGCGGATCAGCGCTCGCCGGTTCTTCAGGCCGGTGAGCCCATCGGTGAGCGACTCGCGTGTTGCCGCGACGAGCAGCCGCCGGTTCTCGCGGAAGACGAGGAAGCCGCGCAGGACGCCGCATGCGAGCGCGAGCCCCGCGAGGACGACGGCGACCGGCACGACGTGGGCCAGTCCCGCGTACAGGAGCAGGCCGAGCGCTGCCAGCGAGAACGCGCCCGCCAGCCAGACGGAGATGTCGGGGGCCTCGCGCCGCTCGGTCACGCGTGTGGAGCTCCATGCGGCGCCGGTCATGAGGACGAGCGCGAGCGGCCAGGCCGTGTCGAGCAGGTGCCCGGACACGTATGTCCCGCGCGCCTGCTGGTAGGTGCTGATGAAGTCCGCGATCACCATCGTCCCCAGACCCGCTGCGAGCAGGATCCAGGTGGCGTCGCGGCGCAGGCGGTTGAGGGACATCGCCAGGACGACGAAGCAGAGCAGCAGCAGGTCGAGGAGGGGGTAGGCCAGCGTCACGGCGACGACGGTCGGGCTGCCCTCGGTGACGTCGAGGACGACCGGGAAGACGATCGCGACGGCGAGCGCCGCGACGGCGAGCATCCCGATCAGCCCGTCGAGCCAGCGCTGGCGGGTCCACGGGCGCACCCGGTCGCGCATGAGCAGCACGATGCCCGCGTACAGCCCGACGTACGTCGCCAGGTACAGGCCGTCGGCGACGCTCGGGTACGGCGCGTCAGGGCCGTCGCCGACCGCGACCGTCCAGACGAGGTCGCCGGTCGACAGCAGCAGCAGGCCGGTGCCGACCGCGAGCCATGCGGAGCGGCCCGCCGGGACGGTCAGCGCGCGGGCGAAGACCAGCGCGGTCGCCCCGAACTCGATCCCCAGGTAGAGCCAGTTCGCGAAGAACGATGCGTAGCTGTCCGGCGCGAGGACCGCGTGGACGGCGTGCGCCAGCAGGCCGGCGATGAGCAGGCCGAACGCGATGGTGATCCCGCGACGGGAGGCCATGGACGAACATCGGCCTGCGCTCCGGTCGGCTTGAGCGCGGCGAGCGGTGGTGGACCCGCGCTGGACGGTCGCGCGCAGGATTTCTGCCCCTCAGGGCGAATCCGGCTTCGACATGGCGCGCGGGCGTTCGTCGGCGCGCAGCAATTCACAGGAGGCAAGCAGTGACCGACCAGACCGCGTACCGCGGATCCGACGGGCATGGGTGGCTGACGTTCGCCGGCATCATGGTGATCATCGTCGGCATCCTGAACGTCATCTGGGGCATCGCCGCGATCGACCAGTCGACGTTCTTCGTCGGCGAGACGAAGCTCGTGTTCCAGGACGTGAAGACCTGGGGCTGGATCGTCCTGATCGTCGGCGTCCTGGAGATCTTCGCCGGTTTCGGGATCTTCGCCCGCAATCAGGCGGCGCGCTGGTTCGGGATCATCGTGGCGAGCCTCAACCTCATCGCCGCGCTGCTCTCGATCAACGCGTACCCCACCTGGGGCCTGATCATCGTCCTCATCGACATCCTGATCATCTACGGCCTCGCGGCCCACGGGCACAAGCTCGAGGACGCGTAGTCACGACGGCAGGCCGTCGGCCGGCTCGGCGATCTCCGCCGCGCCGGCCGGCAGCGTCGTCGCCCAGGCGCCGTAGCGCCTGACGAGCGCCGGCGCGCTCACGCCGTGCAGGACGATGCTGAGGAGCACCGTCGCCGTCACGGTCCGGATGACGACGTCGAGCCCGGCCAGGTCCGGCTCGTCTCCCACCGCGACGAGGAGCAGTGCGATCGTCGCGATCCCGCGCGGGCCGAACCAGCCCATGAACGCGAGGCTCTGCGGCCGGAGCCCGGTCCGGGCGAGCGCCAGGGCCACCGGGGCCATGCGCACGACCGTCAGGCTGAGCACCGCGTAGAGCGCCTCCTCGGGTGCGATGTCGCCCAGCACGCCGGCGGCGAGGATCCCGAACGCGAAGAAGACCGCGAATGAGAGCAGCGTCCCGTCCCGCTCGCTGAACTGCACGAGCGACCGGCGATGCTCGCCGAGCGCCCGGGCGGCGACGAGGCCGGCGACGAACGCGGCGATGAACCCGCTCGCGCCCACCTCGTCCGCGGCGAAGAACGTGGCGAACGCGAGCGCGGCCGCTGCGAACGGGCGGACGTCGGCGGCGATCATGCCGCGCCGCTCGGCGGCCGCCAGCAGCGCGCCGCCCGCCCACCCGGCGAACGCGCCGACCAGGACCCCGCCGCCGATCGTGACGAGCGCCTCCTCCCAGAGGGCCGTCGTGGGGGATCCCTCGACGCTCACGGCCGCCGCGACCGCGAACGTCACGACCGGGACGCAGACGCCGTCGTTGAGCCCGGCCTCGACGTCGAGCGCGCGACGCACCGGGCCGGGGACGCGCGGGTCGCTGACGACGGGCGCGGCGAGCGCGGCGTCGGTCGGGGCGAGCAGGGCGGCGACGAGGACGCAGAGCCAGATGTCGAGGTCGCCGAGCATGCCGGCGGCCGCGAGCGCCCCGGCGACGATCGTGAGCGGCAGCCCGACGCCGAGCAGACGGTCCGGCAGCCGGCGCTCGGCGGCGGCGCGCCGCAGGCCGATCGACGAGGCGTCGGCGAACAGGACGAGCGCGAGCGCGAGCTCCGCGAGGACGCGGACGACGTCGCCGCTCGTGTCGCCCAGGTCCTGGGGAGTGAGCTCCACCCCGCCGCCGAGACCGGTCAGGATGCCGCCCGCGGCGAACACGAACGCGGGGGAGACCGGGCTGCCCTCGAGCCGCCGCGAGACCAGCACGTAGGCGAGGAGGAGCGTCGCGAAGATCGGGGCGACGATCATCGCCGGGGATCATCGCCGCCGGCGCCGATCGGTGTCGTTCCGCAAAATCGTGCAGACGGCCCGGCTCTTCGCTAGGGTGCGCGCTTGACACACTGTCAAGTCCCCCGAAGTCCCGCCCGGAGGCCCCTGCATGTCCATCGATTCCAGCACCCCGATCGAGGAGACCCTGGTCTTCGAACAAGAGCGTTGGGTCGACGGCCCGCCGAACGAGCTCTTCCGGCGGCTGCGGTCCGAGTGCCCGGTGCACTGGTCCGCTCGGATGGAGGAGTTCCCCGAGGAGGCCGGCTACTGGTCGGTGACGACCGCGGAGGGCGTCCACGAGGTCAGTCGTGACTGGCAGACCTACTCGTCCGAGCGCGGCGGCATCACGGCGATCACGAACTCGATCCTGCCGCTCGAGCTCATGCAGGCGATGTTCATCGCCCAGGACCCGCCCAAGCACGACCGCGTCAAGGCGCTCTTCCAGCGCGGCTTCACGCCGAAGCGCATCGCCGAGCACGAGGAAGCGATCCGCGCGATCACGCTCGACGTGCTCGACCAGCTCGAGGGCCGCGACACCTGCGACCTCGTCGACGACGTCGCCCAGCCCGTCGTCGCGCGCGTCATCGCGAGCTTCATGGGCCTGCCGAAGGGCGACGACGTCGTCTGGGCGCGGCTGATGAACTCGATCCTCGGCGCCAACGACCCCGACGTGAACCCCGAGGGCGTGCAGACCGTCATGGAGCGCGACGTCCCCGAGATCTTCGAGCGCTGCCGCGTGCTGATCGCCGACCGCCGCGAGAACCCGACCGACGATCTGACGAGCGTCCTCGTGCACGCCGAGATCGACGGGGAGAAGCTCGAGGAGCACGAGATCGTCATGGGCTTCTTCCTGCTCATGGCCGCCGGCAACGACAGCACCAAGGCGACGTACTGCAGCGCGATGCGCGCACTGCTCGACGATCCCTCGCAGCGTCAGCTGCTGCTGGACGATCCGTCGCTCATCCCCGGCGCCGTCGAGGAGGCGCTGCGGATGTTCCCCGCGTTCGCGCACTTCCGCCGCACGGCGACGAAGGACACCGAGCTCCTCGGTCAGGACATCAAGGAGGGCGACAAGGTCGTCATGTGGTACGTCTCGTCCAACCGCGACGAGACGCGCTACGAGGACCCCGACCACTTCGACGTCCTGCGCAATCCCGAGCACCAGGCGTTCGGCGCGGGTGGCCGGCACTTCTGCCTCGGCACGGCGCTCGCGCGGCTCGAGCTGAGGATCCTGCTCGAGGAGACGCTGAAGCGCTACCCGAACATGACGTTCGCCGGCGAGCCGAAGTTCGTCGTCTCGGGCTTCGTCAACCAGCTGCGCACGCTGCCGGTCAACCTGAACGGCTGACCCGGACGGCGGGGGCGGCGCCGCAGCGCCGCCCCCTGTCCGAGACGGTCCGGTCTAGAAGCCGGAGGCCGCCTTCACGACGTTGGCGTACGCGGCGTAGCCGCCGTCGGTCGGGTGGATGTCCTGCAGCGGGCCGCAGACGGCGGTCAGCGTGCAGATGGTGTTCAGCTCGAGCTGCGGATGCGGAGCACCGGGCGGGTTGAACGTCGGCGCCGGGTTGGCGAACACGGCGCGGTACTTCGCGGCGGTCGTCGCCTGCAGCGCGTTCAGCTGCGCGAGCAGCGCGTCCGTGCCGTCGGCCGCCTGGGTGGCGGCGGCGAAGTTGCCCGTCTGCGTGAGCACCTGGTTGAAGATCGCCGGGTAGAGCGGGTTGTACAGCCCGATCACGATGATCTCGTGCTTGACGCCGCCTTCCTGGCGGAGCTTGTTCAGGGTGTAGTCCAGGTTGGACTGCACCTGCGCGAACGTCGCCGGTGCGTTCTGCAGCACGCAGCTGAGGCTGATCACGCCGGCGGTCGTGCACTGCCCGTTGACCATCCGCAGCACGTCGTTCGCGCCGATGTCGATGGTGATCGGGGAGACGCGCTTGCCGTACGTCTGCAGCGTGTCGACCGCAGCCTGGAGCTGGGTCTTGCCCGGGTGGTTGGAATGGATCGGGAACGGATAGGTCGTGCAGCCGCTCGACGTGTTGGTGTCGTTGATGAGCGTGCCGCTCGTCTCACCCGGGCAACCGAGGTTGACCGTCCTGACGCCCAGGGTGTTCGCACCGAAGAGCTGGCCGAAGATGGTCGGGTAGCTCGTGGGGAACTGGGTGTCCGGCGACGTGCAGCCGGTGCCCGCGCACGCCTGGACGCGCGCGGTCTGGTAGCCGAAGGCGAGCGAGTCGCCGAGGGCGAGGTACGTGCCGCCCGCGACCGGCGGCTGGATCACCGGGGTCGTGGTGGCGGCGTTCGCGGCCGGAGCGGCGACGAACAGGGCACAGAGCGTGGCGATCACGCACAGACCGCGCAGGCGCGGTCGGGTTGCTACGGACATCGGGTGCTCCTCCTTGCGTTGGACGCCGGCGCAGAGCGCCGGCCACCGGCCTCTCCCCCTTCAGGAGGCAGCGGTGGGTCCACGCTATCCGCGCGCCGGGGCTCGGGGCAACCTGCGAGGCCTACACGCGTTCCAGCACGAGCTTCGTGGCCGGCTCCAGCCACGCCTCGTCGCCCCGGTCCCAGGGGACGATCGTCGTCGGGACGGCGAGGGGGTCGAGCGCTCCGCTCGCCGCCAGCGCGATGACCTGCGGCAGGAAGCGGCGCGAGTCGGCGCGCGAGAGGTGGTAGGTGATCCCCTTCGTGTAGAGCTCCAGCAGCGGCAGCGGCGTCGTCGGGGCGAAGTGGATCGCGACGCTCGTGCAGGTGCCGTAGTCGTCGGTCGAGCGCAGCGCGCACGCGAGCCCTTCGACGTCGGCGGTGTTCTCGACCACGATCGGGGCGCGATCGAAGCGGCGCGGCCAGGCGCCGTCCAGGTGCGTGACCTCGGCTCCCAGCGCCGTCGCCGCTGCGCACCGATCCGCGTCGGCGTCGACGTAACGCACGCGGCCCGCGCCGCACGCGCGCGCGGCGGCGACCGCGTAGAGCCCGATCGACGCGGCGGCCCCGCCGACGACGAGCACCTCGGCTCCGGGGTGCTGTTCCAGCTGTGGGCCGACCGCACGGAAACCGTCGGTGACGTTGTCGGGGAGCGTGCACAGCGCGGCCGGCGAGAGGCCCTCCGGCGCGTCGAGCAGGAGGTGATCGGCGTTCGGCACGGCGAGCAGGTCGGCGACGGCGCCGCCGTGGCCGCCGCCCGCCTCACCGAACCCGAAGGCGGCGCCCGCCTTCGCTCGGTAGGTGTGGCACGCCGCGAAGCGCCCGTCGCGACACGCATCGCATGTCCCGCACGACACCTGGAAGGGGACGAGCACGCGGTCGCCGATCGCTCGCGCGCGGACGTCCGCGCCGACGGCGACGACCTCGGCGACCGTCTCGTGCCCGACGGCGAACGGGCCGGGGAAGATGCCCAGTCCGGCCATGATCGGGTCGAGGTCGCAGCGGGCGACGGCGAGCGGCCGGACGAGCACGCCGCGCGGGTCGGCGGGCTCGGGGTCCGGCGCCTCCTGCCAGGCGACGCGACCGGCCTCCAGGTACGTGAGCTGGCGCATGGAGGCACCCTACTATGACGGGTGTCATACGACGCTCGAACCGTGTTCGCGCCTATGCTTCGCGCATGACCGAGACGACCGTCACCGCCACCGAGCCACGCGTCGCGATCGCCGTCGCCGATCACGTCGCCGAGGTGCGCCTGACGCGCCCCGACAAGCACAACGCGCTGGACGCCGCGATGTTCCAGGGCATCGTCGGCGCCATCGAGCAGGTCGCCGCGACGCCCGGCGTCCGCGCGGTGGTGCTGCACGGCGAGGGCCCCAGCTTCTGTTCGGGCCTGGACATCGCGAGCCTCATGAGCGGCCCGATCTCTCCGGGCGATCTCGTCGCGCGCGAGGGCGACGAACTCGCCAACATCGCGCAGCGCGTCGCCTACGGCTGGACGCGCCTCCCGGTGCCGGTCATCGCGGCGGTGCACGGCGTGTGCTTCGGCGGCGGGCTGCAGATCGCGCTCGGCGCCGACATCCGGATCGCCGCGCCCGACGCGAAGCTCTCGGTCATGGAGATCCGCTGGGGCCTGATCCCCGACATGGCGATCACGCAGACCCTGCCCGGGCTCGTGCGAACGGACGTCGCGCGGGAGCTCATCTACACGGGTCGCCGGGTCAGCGGCGAGGAGGCGGCGCAGATCGGGCTCGTCACGCGCGTGGCGGACGATCCGCTCGCGGCCGCGCGGGAGCTGGCCGCAGACATCGCCGGCCGCTCGCCGGATGCGATCCGGGCCGGCAAGCGCCTCGTCAACGACGCGTGGCCGGGCGACGCCCGCGAGGCGCTGCTGCTCGAGACCGAGCTGCAGGTCGCGCTGCTGGGCTCGCCGAACCAGCTGGCGGCGGTCACGGCAGGGCTCGCCAGGCAGCCCGCCGAGTTCACCGACCCCACCTGAGCCGGCTGCAGGGGCGGGCGCGGCGCGGCGATGGGCCGCGTGCGTCACCATGGGCGGATGGACCATTCATCCCCTGCACGCAGCGTCAAGATCTCGGACGATGAGCGGGGTGCCTGGTCCTCCGATCGGCCGCGGCGCCAGGGCGACGGTCCGCCGCGCCCGCGCGACCTGACGACGCGCTGCCGCGTCCTCTCCCCGGTCGACCGGATGCGCTACTCGCCCGGGAGCCTCGTCGTCGTCGTCTCGTCGTCGCCGCAGGTGCGCGACCAGTTCACCGCCAGGGTCTTCGAGGACAAGGGCCTCGTGCTCTCCCCGAGCGCGCTGCGCAAGCTCATCGCCGGACGCGTGCCGGACGATCAGGTGGAGGAGAAGGCATCAGAGCTGCTGACGGCCACGGTCGCCAAGCGCCTGGAGGCGGGGGACAGCGTCGTCGTCGCCCTCGACGGCCTCGAGGCCGAGGAGCGCGACCCGTTCGTCCGCGCGGCCTCCGCGCTGCGGCGCCCCCGTCACCTGATCCTGCTCGAGGCCGGCCGCGAAGACGTCGCCGACGAGGACCGCGCCGTGCTCAACGAGCTGCGCCGCGCGCTCGACGCCGGTGAGGTCGGCTCCGAGGGCTTCCAGACCGCGATGCGCCTCGGCGGCGGCACGATCGCCGAGCTCAAGCGGATCGTCTTCAGGCCTGCGCCCAAGGACGACTAGGTACGGCCCCCTGGCAGGACAGCCCGCGCCGCAGGCGCGGGCTGATCGATCTCGCGGGCTGATTGATCTCCGAGCGATGGCCAACCGTCACCGCGTCGACTACGAGCGCCACGGCCGGACGTACGGCGAGCAGCGGCGCGCCGACCCGCGCATCGCAGCGCCGATCCACGCGGCGCTCGCTGACCCGCAGACCGTTCTCAACGTCGGCGCGGGCACCGGCTCCTACGAGCCGACGGACCGCTGGGTGCTCGCCGTCGAACCGAGCGCGACGATGCGGGCGCAGCGGCCGCCCGGGTCGGCGCCGGTCATCGATGCGCGGGCCGAGGCGCTGCCCCTGGATGACGACGCGGTCGACGCCGCGATGGCGTGCATCACGATCCACCATTGGGAGCCGCGCGCCCAGGGACTCGCGGAGCTGCGGCGGGTCGCGCGCGGCGCGGTCGTGGTCCTCACGTTCGACCTCGACGCGATGCCGGCATGGCAGCTGGACCTGCTCGGGGAGGCCCTGGAGACCGATCGGCCACGGATCGGGCGGATCACGGACGTCGCCGCCGAGCTCGGAGGGCGCACCCGCATCGAGCGGATCCCGACTCCCGCCGACTGCACGGACGGGTTCATCGAGGCCTACTGGAACCGCCCCGAGGCGATGCTCGATCCCGCGGTCCGCAGCGCGCAGTCGGTCTGGGCGCTGCTCGACCCGGGCGTGGAGGAGCGGATCGTGGAACGGCTGCGGGCGGACCTGGAGTCAGGGGCGTGGGACGCCGCGCACGGGCATCTGCGCGGGATGGAGTTCTTCGAGGGCTCGCTCAGGTTGGTGATCTCGGAGAACGATCAGGTCGCGCCTGCGGCGCGACCTGTCCTGCCAGGGGGCCGTACCTAGAGCCCCAGCGTCTTGCTGACGATCTCGCGCTGGACCTCGTTCGTCCCGCCGTAGATCGACGAGACGAGTGCGGTGCGGACGAAGGCCTCCATGTCGTACTCGGTCGCGTAGCCGTAGCCGCCCATCATCTGCATGCCCTCGAGCGTCACCGTCTTGGCGACCTCGGTGGCCTTGATCTTGGCCATCGACGCCTCCTTCGGGAACAGCGCCGCAGGGTCGGCGTCGACGCGGCGGGCGACGTCGTAGGTCAGCAGGCGGGCGCACTCGATCTCCGTCGCGAGGTCGGCGAGGCGGTGCTTGAGGACCTGGAAGCTGCCGATCGGCCGGCCGAACTGCTTGCGCTCCTTGACGTACGCGAGGACGTCGTCGAACGCGCGCTGCGCGAGCCCGAGCATGTTCGCCGCGATGATCAGGCGCTCGACGTTGAGGCCGGCCATGAGCTGCATCCAGCCCCCGCCCTCCTGGCCGAGGAGGTTCTCGGCGGGGACGACGACGTCATCGAACCAGACGTCGTTGACCTCCTTGCCGCCCATCGTCTGGATGCCGCGGATCTCCATCCCCTTCGCGTTCGCCGGCACCTCGAGCATCGTGATGCCCTCGTGCTTGGAGCCGCTCGCGTCGGTGCGGCAGATCAGCAGGATGCGCTCGGCGACGTGCGCGGCGCTGATCCAGGTCTTGTGGCCGGTGATGCGGTAGGTGTCGCCCTCGCGGACGGCCTTGCACTTCAGGGCGCCGACGTCCGAGCCGGCCTCCGGCTCGCTCATCGCGATCGCCATGACGTCGCCGCGGGCGATGGCGCCGAGCATGTCCTGCTTCTGCTCCTCGGTCCCGAAGCGCTCGTACGCGCCGGCCACGATCAGGCTGACGCTCATCCCCGCCATCGGCAGCAGGCCCTTGGTGGTCTCGTCGAGCAGGAGGCAGAGGTCGACGACGCCGCCCCCGGCCCCGCCGTACTCCTCGGGAATCGCCGCGCCGACGTAGCCGAGGCTCGCGAAGCGCTTGTACAGGTCCTGGTTGTGCTGCTCGGTCCCCTCGTGCGTGAGCAGGTCGCGCTGCTCGCGGGTCCCGGCCTCGCGCGCGCTGAAGTCGCGGATCGCGTCGATGAACTGCTGCTGTTCGTCAGTGAAGGTGAGCGTGCTGGAGACGCCGGCGGCCGTGGTCATGCCGGCACCGTAGCGAAGAGTCCTGGCTGACCGGCCAGTCGTCCGCGCGCCACCCCCCGGGCGTGGCGGATTCGCTTCGCCATCCGGCACATATCCGCCACGCCGGGGGGTTCGTCTACCGTCACCCGCGTGGAGCCCGTCCCCGATCGCCCGAACGTCGAGCTGCGGCGCTCGGCACAGCACGGGGAGATCGTGGTGCTCGCGTTCCCGTACGACCCGCACATCGTGGGTGCCGTGCGCGGCATCCCGCAGCGGCGCTTCGACTGGGATGCCCGCGAGTGGTGGGCCCCGGTGGACGACTGGTGCGCGGTGCACGTCGCCGACGTCCTGGACCGGTTCCCGGATCTCGTCCCGAGCGACGAGGTCGCCGCGTGGCTCGCGGGCGTGGAGCGGCGGTGGGTCGGCAGCGTCGGCGTGACGCGCCACGACGGCCGCGGCTGGTGGGCGCTGCGCACGCGCGCCGGGACGATTCCCGCGGAGCTGGCGGACGGCGCGGTCGAGCACGACGGCCGCACGCTCGTCGCGATGACGCCCGCGCATGCCGAGGCGCTGCGCGAGCTGTCCTCCGCGCGCATCGACGCGGCGGCCGAGCGCTGCATGACGCTCACCGAGATCGGGCAGACGCCGCCGCCGGCGCGGCTCGCGGTCGTGGACCGGGTCGGCGGGCGCCGGCTGAAGGTCGAGGTGCTCTGGGATCCCGACGCGGGCGCGGCCTTCGAACGTCTCCCGGCCGCGGAGACCGAGGGGACGATGCCGCTCGACCCGTGGATCATCGAGCAGCTCGACCACTTCATCGCGCTGCACGAGGTCGAGGTCGAGGGGCTCGCCGCGCGCGCGCTCGCCGAGCTGCGCGCCGAGCACGACGAGGCGCTGATCCGCATCCGCAGCTCGCGCGCGACGGAGGCCGAGCCGATCCCGGAGGTCGCGGCGGTGCTCGGGGGAGAGCTCGAGCCGTTCCAGTGGGCAGGCGTGCGGTACGTCCTGGACGCGCGCCGCGCGTTCCTCGCCGACGAGCAGGGGCTGGGCAAGACGGTCGAGGCGCTCGCCGCGCTGGAGGCCGACGGCGCGTTCCCCGCGGTGGTCGTCTGCCCGGCGTCGCTGAAGCTCAACTGGGAGCGCGAGACAGCGCGCTGGCTGCCGCATCGCACGATCGCCCTCGTCGAGGGCCGGGGAAGCGTGCCGCCGCGCGCCGACATCACGATCCTGAACTACGAGATCGTCGCCGCGCACCGCGACGAGCTCGCGCTGCGCCGCCCGCAGGGGCTCGTCGTCGACGAGTCGCACTACTGCAAGAACCCACAGGCCAAGCGCACCCAGGCCGTGCGCCGGCTGGCGGGCGCGGTTCCGGAGGGAGGGCTGAAGCTCGCGCTGACCGGGACACCGGTCCTCAACCACGCTGAGGAGCTCGTCGCGCAGCTGCGCGTCATCGGGCGGCTGGAGGACTTCGGCTCGGGCGCCCGCTTCGCCCGCCAGTTCTCGGGCGAGCTGCGCGAGGAGCGCCTCCACTGGCATCTGCGTCGGCGCTGTTTCGTGCGCCGGCTCAAGCGCGACGTGCTGCCCCAGCTGCCGGAGAAGCGCCAGGTCGTCGTCCCGATCGGGCTCGACAACGTGCGCGAGTACCGGCTGGCCGAGGACGACGTGATCGCGTGGCTGCGCGAGCAGCCGCTCGACCTGCGCGAGCTGAACGCGAAGATCGCGGCGACGCTCCGCGCCGAGCGGCTCGCGCAGCTCGGCACGCTCCAGCGGCTCGCCGGGCGCGGCAAGCTCCACGGCGCGCTCGCGTGGATCCACGACTTCCTGGCAAGCGGCGAGGCGCTCGTCGTGTTCGCCCGCCACCGCGAGGTCCAGCACGCGGTCATCGAGCGCTTCCCCGACGCGGTCCACCTGGTCGGCAGCGACAGCGCGGCGGCGCGCGAGCGCGCGATCGCCGCCTTCCAGGATCCCGGCGGGCCGCAGCTCATCGTCTGCGCGACCCGCGTGGCGGCGCAGGGCATCACGCTCACGCGCGCGTCCAACGTCGCCTTCCTGGAACTGGAGTGGACGCCCGCGATGCACGACCAGGCCGAGGACCGCTGCCACCGCATCGGCCAGCGCGACGCCGTGACCGCCTGGTACCTCCTCGCCGCGGAGACGATCGACGAGACGATGGCGCGCGTGATCCAGCACAAGCGCGCGACCGTCGCCGCGGTCACCGACGGGGAGGAGGCGGACGCCGACGGGATGGTCGAGTCGGTCATCCGCGAACTGCGCGGCGGCGAGCCGTTCCGGCATCTGCGGGCGGTCGGCGCCTAGGCGACACGCCCGCGCCCGGCTTTCCCGATCCGTAGTTTTCCGAAGGCCCCGTACGTCTCATCCCCGACGACCGATGCGCCCGCGGGCGCGAGGATCGACGGAGATGTTCCAGGTACGCATCCACGGTCGAGGGGGCCAGGGTGTCGTCACCGCGGCGGAGATGCTGTCGCTCGCGGCGTTCGACGAAGGTCGCCACGCACAGGCCTTTCCGAGCTTCGGCTCGGAGCGCAACGGCGCGCCCGTCATCTCCTTCTGCCGCATCGACGACCGGCCGATCCGGCTGCGCGAGCCGGTCGCCGAGCCCGACGCGCTGATCATCCAGGATCCGACGCTGCTCCACCAGGTGGACGTGTTCGCCGGCCTGCGGCCCGACGGGTACATGCTCATCAACACCGCGAAGAGCCTCGACGAGCTCGGGCTGGAGGAGTTCGTCAAGGACTTCCGGTCCGAGCGCCTGCTGACCGTCCCCGCGAGCGACCTCGCACGGGAGCACACCGGCCGGCCGATCGCCAACGCGGCCCTGCTCGCGGGCTTCGCCGCGCTGAGCGGGCTCATCTCGCTCGACTCCGTCGTCCTGGCCATCGGCGAGAAGCTGCCCGCGCGCCTCGTGGACGGCAACGTCGCCGCAGCCCGTGACGCCTACGACTGGGTCGCGCGCGAGCTGGCGGAGCCCGCCCATGCGTAGACAGCTCGAGGGCTCCCGCGCCGTCGCCGAGGCCGTGGCACTGTGCCGGCCCGAGGTCATCTGCGCGTACCCGATCAGCCCGCAGACCCACATCGTCGAAGGCCTCTCGCAGCTCGTGAAGACGGGCGAGCTGGCGCCGTGCGAGTTCGTGAACGTCGAGTCCGAGTTCGCCGCGATGTCGGTGGCGATCGGCGCGTCGGCGACCGGCGCGCGCACGTACACCGCGACCGCGAGCCAGGGCCTGCTCTACATGTGCGAGGCGGTCTACAACGCGGCCGGGCTCGGCCTGCCGATCGTGATGACGATCGCCAACCGCGCGATCGGCGCGCCCATCAACATCTGGAACGACCACTCCGACTCGATGTCGATGCGCGACAGCGGCTGGATCCAGCTCTTCGCCGAGGACAACCAGGAGGCGCTCGACCTCCACATCCAGGCGTTCCGGCTCGCCGAGGAGCTCTCCACGCCGGTCATGGTCTGCATGGACGGCTTCATCCTCACGCACGCCTACGAGGAGGTGGACATGCCCTCGCAGGAGCAGGTGGACGCGTGGCTGCCCCCGTTCGAGCCGCGTCAGGTCCTCGACCCCGACGACCCCGTGACGATCGGCGCGATGGTCGGCCCCGAGGCGTTCATGGAGGTCAAGGCGCTTCAGCACTACAAGCAGATGCTCGCGCTCGACCGGATCCCCGAGATCGCCGCCGACTTCGAGGCGGCGTTCGGCCGCCGCTCCGGTGGGCTGGTGCGCCCCTACCGCACCGAGGGGGCCGAGACGATCGTCGTCGCGCTCGGCTCGGTGCTCGGCACGATCGAGGAGGCGGTGGACGAGCTGCGCGACGAGGGCGTCGCGGTCGGCGCGCTCGGCATCTCGTCGTTCCGCCCGTTCCCGCTCGACGCGGTCCGCGGGGCGCTGCAGGGCGCGCGGGAGGTCGTCGTGCTGGAGAAGGCGCTCGCCGTCGGTCTCGGCGGGATCGTGAGCGGCAACGTGCGGATGGCCCTCTCCGGCGTCCAGCTGCACGGCACGACCGTCATCGCCGGCCTCGGCGGCCGCGCGATCACGCAGGCGTCGCTGCGCGACATGCTCGTCCGCGCGCACGCCGGGGAGCTCGAGGCGCTGTCGTTCCTGGACCTCGACACCGACCTCGTCGCGCGGGAGCTCGAGCGCATGGGCGAGCTGCGCCGATCCGGCCCGCACGCCGAGAACATCCTCCGCGACCTCGGCGCCGTCGCGCACAAGGCGGTGTGACCCGCATGCCGGCGAAGGACAAGACCCGGATCCGCTTCTACCAGACGGGCTCGTTCGCGGTGGGCGGGCGGTTGCTCGCCGAGGACGAGCGCTCCGTCCAGGCCGAGGGGCAGCGGACGAACGCGATCACGTGCGGCCACCGCGCCTGCCAGGGATGCGGCGAGGCGCTCGGCGCGCGCTACGCGCTCGACGCCGCCGTCCGCGCGGCCCACGGCCGCGTCATCGCCGCCAACGCGACCGGCTGCCTGGAGGTCTTCTCGACGCCGTACCCCGAAAGTTCGTGGCAGATCGCCTGGCTGCACTCCCTGTTCGGCAACGCCCCGGCTGTGGCGACCGGCATCGCCGCGGCGCTGAAGGCCAAGGGCCGCGAGGACGTGCGGGTGATCGGCCAGGGCGGCGACGGCGGCACCGTCGACATCGGCTTCGGCTGCCTGTCGGGGATGTTCGAGCGCGGCGACGACGTGCTCTACATCTGTTACGACAACGAGGGCTACATGAACACCGGCGTCCAGCGGTCGGGCGCAACGCCGCCGGCGGCGCGCACCGCGACGACCCAGGCGGTCGGCCCGGAGCCGGGCAACGTCTTCGGCCAGGGCAAGAGCGCGCCGCTGATCGCGATGGCGCACGAGATCCCGTACGTCGCGACCGCGACGGTCTCCGAACTGCGAGACCTGGAGGCGAAGGTCGAGAAGGCCATGGGCATGCACGGACCGCGCTACCTGCACGTCTTCGTCCCGTGCCCGCTGGGCTGGGGCAGCGCGTCGAGCGACACGATCCGGCTCGCGCGGCTGGCGAAGGAGACCGGCATCTTCCCGGTGTTCGAAGCCGAGGACGGCATCGTCACCGGCGTCTCGCAGATCCGCCGGCAGGTGCCGGTCGAGGACTACCTGCGGCGCCAGCGGCGGTTCGCGCACCTGTTCGGCGACCCGGGCCGCCCGGACGTCGTCGCGCGCATCCAGGCCGGCGCCGACCGCAACATCAAGCGCTTCGGGCTGCTCCCCCCGGACGCAGGAGGCAGCTGATGCCCAAGCCGTTCGCGATCACGCTCGACGTCGGCTCCTCCCTCGCCAACAAGACCGGCTCGTGGCGCGACGAGCGGCCGGTGTACGTGCACCGCCTGCCGCCGTGCAACGACGCCTGTCCCGCCGGCGAGGACATTCAGGGCTGGCTCTACCACGCCGAGGCCGGCGACTACGAGACCGCCTGGCGCACGCTCGTCGCGGACAACCCGCTGCCGGCCGTGATGGGCCGCGTCTGCTACCACCCCTGCGAGACCGCCTGCAACCGCGTGCAGGTCGACGACGCCGTCGGCATCAACGCGGTCGAGCGCTTCCTCGGCGACGAGGCGATCCGGCGCGGCTGGAACCTCGAGGTCACGGCGCCGCCCAGCGGGAAGCGTGTCCTCGTCGTCGGCGCCGGCCCGTCCGGCCTGGCGGCGGCACACCACCTCGCGCTGCGCGGGCACGCCGTCACGATGCGCGACGCCGGGCCGATGGCCGGCGGCATGATGCGCTTCGGGATCCCGCGCTACCGCCTCCCGCGCGACATCCTCGACCGGGAGATCCAGCGGATCCTCGATCTCGGCGTGGTCTTCGAGCCGAAAACGACCGTCACGCGGGCGGACACCCCGCTCACCGACGAGGGGTTCGACGCGGTCTTCCTCGCCGTCGGCGCGCACGTCGGGCGCCGCGCCTACATCCCGGCCGGCGAGTCGGCGCGCATCCTCGACGCGGTCGGGCTGCTGCATGACATGGAGGGCGCGGAGCCGCCGCAGCTCGGGCGGCGCGTCGTCGTCTACGGCGGCGGCAACACGGCGATCGACGCCGCGCGCACCGCCAAGCGGCTCGGGGCGGAGGAGGCCGTGATCGTCTATCGCCGCACGCGCGAGCGCATGCCGGCACACGACTTCGAGGTGCAGGAGGCCGAGGAGGAGGGCATCCTGCTCCGCTGGCTGGAGACCATCACGCAGGCCGACGAGGGCCGGATCGTGGTCGAGAAGATGGAGCTCGACGAGACGGGCTTCCCGCAGCCGACGGGGGAGACCGAGGAGCTCGAGGCCGACACGGTGATCCTCGCGCTCGGCCAGGACGCGGACCTTTCGCTGCTCGAGGGCGTGGACGGCATCGAGGTGTCCGATGGCGTCGTGCAGGTCGGCCCGGACATGATGACCGGGCATCCCGGGATCTTCGCGGGCGGTGACATGGTGCCGGCCGAGCGCACCGTCACCGTCGGCATCGGCCACGGCAAGCAGGCCGCGCGCTGCATCGACGGCTGGCTGCGCGGCGAGCCGTTCGAGCACGCGCCGCGCCCGCCGCTGGCGACCTACGACGGCCTCAACGTCTGGTACTACGCCGACGCGCCGCGCTCGGAGGCCGAGCAGCTCGCGCTCGTGCGTCGCACCTCCTCGTTCGACGAGGTGCAGCACGGCCTGACGGAGGACAACGCCCTCTTCGAGGCCCGCCGCTGCATGTCGTGCGGCAACTGCTTCGGCTGTGACAACTGCTACGGCGTCTGCCCCGACAACGCCGTCCTGAAGGTCGACGAGGCGGACGGGTACGCGTTCGACCTGGACTACTGCAAGGGCTGCGGGATCTGCGCGCAGGAGTGTCCCTGCGGCGCGATCGAGATGGTGCCCGAGGAGATCTGACCGCTCCGGCTCCGGCGTGGCGCGCGTGCGCTACCGTCGCCGCCATGCGCCGCCTTCTCTGCGTCGCGGGCCTGCTCGCACTCGTCTCCGCGTCACTGCCCGGCAGCGCCGCGGCGGCCACCCGCCGTGCGCCCGCGCAGGCGAAGACGCTGAAGGCGTTCGCCTCGTGCCCCAGCCTCGTCGCCTACGGCCGGCGCTACGTGAGCCGCCCGACGCTCGTCGACGGCGTGCCGCCGCGCGCGATCCCGCCGATCGGCGCGACGCTGAACCCGGTCCAGCAGCGCCGTGCGACCGGCGGCCCCGAGGCGGTCTCCGTCGCGCCCACCGCGGCGCCGCTGGCCGACGCGGGCGCCGGCGACGCGTTCTCCGGCACGAACGTCCAGGAGCAGGGCGTCGACGAGCCGGACATCGTCAAGACGGACGGCTCGCGCGTCTTCCTGCTCGCGGGGACGAAGCTGCTCGCCTACGACGTGACGGCGGACACGCCGCGGCTCGTCGGCTCACTCGCGCTCGAGGGCTCGCCCCAGCAGCTGCTCCTGCGCGGCGGGCGGCTGCTGGTGATCGGATCGGTCGCGCCCACCGCCACGGGCGGTGGGGACGGGCCCGTCGCGGCGATGCTGCCCTACGTGGTCGCGTCACGCACCCTGCTCACCGAGGTCAACGTGAAGGACCCGGCGGCGATGAGCGTCTCGCGCACGCTCGCCGTGGACGGCCAGTACGTGAGCGGGCGGCTCACCGGCGGCACGGCGCGCGTGGTGCTCAACACGCCGCCCGACGTCGCGCAGGCCGGCGAGGGCGTCGACGCGTTCATCCCGGAGACGACGATCCGCTCGAACATCTCGCGCCGCACGTTCCGCCGGCCGCTCGTGGGCTGTGGCGCCGTCCGCCGACCCACCGCCTACTCGGGGCTCGACCTCCTGAGCGTCATGACGATCGACCTCGACCGCGGGCTCTACAGCGTGGACCGCGACGCGGTGATCGCGGGTGCCCAGGTCGTCTACGCCTCCCCGACGGGCCTCTACGTCGCAAGCCAGCGCTACGTGCCGAGCCTCGACACCCCGCAGGACGTCCCCCCGCGGATGACGACGGAGATCCACCGGTTCGACACCTCGAACCCCGAGCGCACGACCTATCGCTCCAGCGGCAGCGTCCCGGGCTTCGTCCTCAACCAGTTCGCGCTGTCGGAGGACCGCGGCGTCCTGCGCGTCGCCACCACCGAGGACCCGCTGTGGATGGCCGGGGCCCAGCAGCGCGACAGCGAGAGCGGCGTCTCGGTGCTGCGCGAGGAGGGTTCCCGGCTCGTGACCGTCGGGCGCGTCGGCGGGCTCGGGAAGGGCGAGCGCATCTACGCCGTGCGGTTCCTCGGCGACGCCGGGTACCTCGTGACGTTCCGCCAGGTCGATCCCGCTGTACACGCTCGACCTCTCCGACCCGCGCGCACCGAAGGCCGTCGGCGAGCTCAAGGTCGCCGGCTACTCGGCCTACCTGCATCCGGTCGGCGACGGCCTGCTGCTCGGCGTGGGCCAGGACGCCACGGACCAGGGCATCCGCCAGGGCCCGCAGGTCTCGCTGTTCGACGTCTCCGACCTGCGGTCGCCGCGCCGCCTGCAGCAGCGAGTGCTCGGCGACCAGGGCGCGAGCACGGAGGCCGAGTGGGACCACCACGCGTTCCTGTGGTGGGGGCCGGAGAAGCTGGCGGTGCTCCCGCTGCAGCAGTACGACATGGGCAACGCAGGGCCGGCCGTCCCCGTGCCGCTCGCCCGCGCGGCCGCCGCGACCCCGTTCGCCGGCGCCGTCGGCCTGCACGTCCAGCGCTCCGGCATCACCGAGGCGGGCCGTGTCGCGCACGGCGCGGGCGCGAGCGGATCGCTCGTCCGCCGGTCGCTCGTCGCGAAGGGCCGCGTGATCACCGTGTCCGACCGGGGCATCGCCGCGAGCCGGCTCGCCGACCTGGGGCCGCTCGGCTTCACGGCGTTCCCGGAGGGCTGAGGCGATGGGGGCCGAGCCGCAGGACGTCCCGATCCGGGGCCACATGATCCGCCTGGGCCAGTTGCTGAAGCTGGCGGGCGTCGCGCAGGACGGCGGCGAGGCGAAGGCGCTCCTCGAGGACGGGCACGTGCACGTCAACGGCGAGGTGGAGCTGCGCCGCGGGCGCCAGCTGCACCCGGGGGACGTCGTCACCGCCGAGGGGGAGACGCTGCGCGTCGTGTGACGCGCCCGCGACTCAGACGTCGTCGCGCCCGTAGATCGAGCGCAGCCAGATCTCGGTGAGGACCCCCGCCGCGTCGTCGCCGAGCGCCGGCGGGGCGCCGGCCGAGGCGAGGTGGAACGTGTGCTCGTTGAGGCGCACCAGCGCCGTCGCGAGCTGCTCGGGGGACGGCCCGGTGTCCGGCGCGGCCCCGCGCTCACGCTCGGCGCGGATCATCTGCGCGTTCACGTCGACGAACCGGCCGACGAGGTCCGACCAGATCGTGTTGACCACGTCGTCGGTCGCCGCCGCGGCGACGATGCCCCGCAGCGCCGGCCCGTGCTCGCGCCACAGGCCCGCCGTGGCCTCGATGCCGTGCGTGATCTGGCCGCGCGGGTCCTCGGCGATGTTCTCGGCCATCGCCTCCACGACGACCTGCAGCTCGCCGGCCGCCTCGTCGAGCAGCGCGAGCAGCACGTCGTGCTTGGACCCGAAGTAGAAGTAGAAGCTCGACCGCGAGATGCCCGCGCCGCGGGCCAGGTCGGCGACCGAGATGTCCGCGAGGGGGACCTCGGCGAGCAGCCGCTCGGCGGTGTCGATGATCGCCCGCTGGTTGACGTCCCCCTTGCGATGCGAGGTTGTGCGCCGGCCGCGCGAGATCGTCGTCATGGCCGCAGACTAGGCGGTTCGCCGGCCGGAATCAACATGGTGTTGATTTTTCTCGACGGTCTGTCTATTCTGCGCCGCGTCGCACCATCCGAGGAGAGGCACACCACATGGGCACCACCGCCGTCCGTCACACCCCCCCGACGTCGATCGGCTCGCCGGCACCCCCCGCAGGCGACCCCGGTGGTGCCCATGTGCGTGTCGCCATCATCGGCGCGGGCTTCACGGGCCTCGCGATGGTCCACGCGCTGCGCAGGGCGGGCATCTCCGACTGGCTGATCCTCGAGCGCGCGCAGGACGTCGGCGGCGTCTGGCGCCAGAACACCTACCCCGGGATCGCCTGCGACGTCCCCTCGCACCTCTACTCGTTCTCGTTCGCCCCGAACCCCGACTGGGAGCGCACGTTCTCCAGCGGCAAGCAGATCTGGGAGTACTCCCAGCAGGTCGCGCGCGATCTGCGCATCGACGAGCAGACGCGCTTCGGCGAGGAGGTGCTCGACGCACGCTGGGACGCCGAGCGTGCCGTCTGGGACATCCGCACGACGACGCTCGAGCTGACCGCGGACGTCGTCGTCGACGGCAGCGGCGTGCTGACGGACCCGACCTACCCGGACATCGCCGGCCTCGACCGCTTCCAGGGCGCGCTGTTCCACTCCGGCGACTGGAACCACGACCACGACCTGACCGGTGAGCGCGTCGCCGTCATCGGCACGGGCGCCTCGGCGATCCAGATCGTGCCCGAGCTGCAGAAGCGCGTCAGCCATCTCACGGTCTTCCAGCGCACCGCCGGCTGGGTCATCCCGCGCAACGACCGCGACGTCACCGAGGCCGAGCGCCGACTGCTGCGCGCCGTCCCGCAGCTGCAGAAGCTCATCCGCGGCTGGCAGTTCGTGTATCGCGACGGGGTGATGCTCAAGAACATGCACCACCGCCGCTTCCGCAAGCTCATGCAGGCGATCTCCAAGGCCTACATGCGCGCGACGATCGACGACCCCGCGCTGCGCGAGAAGCTGACGCCGGACTTCGAGATCGGCTGCAAGCGCATCCTCATCACGAGCGTCTGGTACCCCGCGCTGAACCAGCCCAACGTCGACCTCGAGACCTCACGCATCACCGAGATCCGCGAGCACTCGGTCGTCACGGAGGACGGCACCGAGCACGAGGTCGACGCGATCGTCTGCGCCACCGGCTTCCACGTCACCGACCCGCCGATCGCCGGCCGCATCCACGGGCGGGGCGGGGAGTCGCTGGCCGCCTGGTGGGGCGATGCACCCAAGGCCTACCGCGGCGTCACGACCACGAACTTCCCCAACCTCTTCCGCATCGGCAGCATCGGCACCGGCACCGGGCACATGTCGCAGATCATGCAGATCGAGTCCGCGATCACGTACGTCATGGACGCGCTGCGCACGATGGAGGTGCACGGCCTGGCGAGCGTCGAGGTGACGCAGGACGCGCAGGACCAGTACGCGCGTCGCGTCCACGAGATGGCCAGCCGGACGGTCTGGGCCACCGGCGGCTGCAACAGCTGGTACCTGGACCCGAGCGGCGAGCCGTCGGCCGTGTGGCCGTCGTCGGCGTGGCACTACCGCAAGTGGACCAGGCGCTTCGACGTCGAGGCCTACCGCGTGACGGAGCGCGCGGGCGTCGGCGCGCCAGTCGCCTGACACCGGGCGCACCACCGCCGGATTCGGATTAGGTTCTCGCCATGCGCGGAATCATGTCGGACGCACCGCTGTCGCTCACGCACGTCTTCCAGCGGGCGGAGCGCCTGTTCGGGTCCAAGCAGATCGTCACCGCCACGGCCTCCGGCCGTGAGCGGACGACGTACGCCGACTGGGCGGCGCGAACCCGGCTGCTCGGCGGTGCGTTCCAGTCGCTCGGGCTCTCTCCCGACGCGCGGGTCGGCACCTTCGCGTGGAACACCGCGCGCCACCTGGAGCTCTACTACGCGGCGCCGTGCAGCGGCCGCATCGCCCACACGCTGAACATCCGCCTCTTCCCCGAGCAGGTGACGTACGCGGTCAACCACGCCGAGGACGAGATCATCTTCGTCGACCGCTCGCTGCTGCCGATCTTCCTGCCGCTGGTCCCGACCTTCGAGACGGTCAAGCACCTCGTCGTCATGGACGACGGCGCCGACCACGAGGTCCCGGCCGACGACTCCCGCTGGCTGGACTACGAGGAGCTGCTGGCCGGCGCCGAGCCCGCGGACTTCCACGCGCACGACGAGCATCGCGCCGCCGGCATGTGTTACACGAGCGGGACGACCGGCCATCCCAAGGGCGTCGTCTACAGCCACCGCTCGCAGGTGCTGCACGGCCTGATGTGCATGACCGCGGACGCGCTGGGCATCAGCGAGCGCGACACCATCCTGCCCGTCGTCCCGATGTTCCACGCGAACGCGTGGGGCCTCGGTCACTCGGCGGTGATGGCCGGCGCGAACTACGTCATGCCGGGCCCCGACCTGAGCGCGCCCGCGATCGCCGACCTCATGGAGTCCGAGCGCGTGACCGTCGCCGCGGGCGTGCCGACGATCTGGCAGGGCGTCGCAGCGGAGATCGAGGGCCGCGACCTGTCGGCGCTGCGCGTGATCGCCTGCGGCGGCTCCGCCGTGCCGCGATCGCTCAGCGAGACGTTCCGCGAGCGCACCGGCATCTCGATCCTGCAGGCGTGGGGGATGACCGAGACCAGCCCGATCGCGTCGGTCGCGACGATGAAGTCGACGCTCGGCGAGCAGCACGACCCGGAGCTCGCCGGATTGCGCGCGACGGCCGGTGTGCCCGTCCCGCTCGTCGACCTGCGGATCGTCGATCCCGACGACGAGACCGAGCAGCCGTGGGACGGCGAGGCGCGCGGCGAGCTGCAGGCGAGCGGGCCATGGATCGCGGCCGGCTACTACAACGACGAGCGGTCCGGGGACTCGTTCACCGTCGACGGCTGGCTGAAGACCGGCGACATCGCGACGATCGATCCCGAGGGCTACGTACGGCTCGTGGATCGCACGAAGGACCTGATCAAGTCCGGCGGCGAGTGGATCAGCTCGGTCGAGCTGGAGAACGAGATCATGGCCCACCCGCAGGTGCGCGAGGCGGCCGTGATCGGCGTGCCCGACGAGCGCTGGGGCGAGCGCCCGCTCGCATGCGTCGTCGCCGTCAGCGAGGGCGCGCTCACCGCCGACGACGTTCGCGAGCACCTCGAGGGGCTGATCCCGAAGTGGTGGATGCCCGAGCGCATCGAGATGATCGACGAGGTGCCGAAGACGTCGGTCGGGAAGTTCTCGAAGAAGGATCTTCGGAGTCGGTTCGGCGGCGGACTCCCAACCTGAGAGGATCAGAAGATGCCTTCTGCGGACTACGTCATCGTGGGCGCCGGCTCGGCCGGCTGCGTCCTCGCCAACCGCCTGTCGGAGGACCCCGATGCGCGGGTCCTGCTGATCGAGGCGGGAACCGGCAAGGGCCGGCACATGAACGTCACGATCCCGGCGGCGTTCGCCAAGCAGTTCCGCACGAAGCTCGACTGGGAGCTCTACACCGAGGCGGAGCCCGGCGTGGACGGCCGCTCGCTGTACTGCCCGCGCGGCAAGGGCCTGGGCGGATCCTCCTCGATGAACGCGATGCTCTACGTCCGCGGGCGTCCGCTGGACTACGACCTGTGGGAGGCGCAGGGCGCGACCGGCTGGGGCTGGGAGGGCGTCAGGGAGTACTTCCTGAAGTCCGAGAACCGCGAGGGCGGCCCGTCCGAGTACCACGCCGTCGGCGGTGAGCTGAACGTCGCCGACGAGAACTCGCCGCGTGCGGTGACCGAGACGTTCCTCGTCGCCGCCGAGGCCGCCGGGATCCCGCGCATCGACGACTACAACGGCCCCGAGCAGGACGGCGCCGCGCTCGTGCAGGTGACGCAGAAGAACGGCCGGCGGCTCAGCACCTCCGAGGCGTTCCTGCGGCCCGTCATGAAGCGGCCGAACCTCGAGGTCGTGACCGGCGCCCAGGTGCTGCGGGTCGACGTCGAGAACGGCCGCGCCGTCGGCGTGCGCTACCGCCAGGGCGGCGAGACGAAGGTCGCCCGCGCGCGCCGCGACATCGTCCTGTCCGCCGGCGCGTTCGGCTCGCCGCAGATCCTGCTGCTGTCCGGGATCGGCCCCGCCGACCACCTGCGCGACATCGGCGTCCCCGTTCAGGCGGACCTGCCCGGCGTCGGCATGAACCTCCAGGACCATCCCTACTGCCTGGGCATCTGGGACCTCCCGAACGGCGGGTCGCTCGCCGATGCCGAGCACCCGAAGTACCTCCTGGAGTGGCTCTTCAAGAAGACCGGGCCGCTCACGTCGACGGTCGCCGAGGCCTTCGCCTTCGTGCGCACGCGGCCGGGCCTGCCCGCGCCCGACGTCCAGTTCCACTTCGCTCCCGTGTACTTCGCCGACCACGGCCAGGGCGAGTACGACGGCCACGCGATGAGCCTCGGGCCCGTGCTCGTCAGCCCGAAGAGCCGCGGCCGCGTCTGGCTCCGGTCCCCGGACCCGTTCGCCAAGCCGCGGATCCTCACGAACTCGCTCACCGAGCCGGAGGACATCGCGTCGATGGTCGCCGGGATGAAGCTCGCGCGCGAGATCATCGCCCAGTTCGGCCCCGTCGCCGGGCGCGAGCTGTTCCCCGGTTCCGGGGCCGTCACCGACGACGACATCGAGGCCGACCTGCGCCGCCGCATGGAGCTGCTCTACCACCCGGTCGGCACGTGCCGCATCGGCTCCGACGAGCTGGCGGTCGTGGATCCGCAGCTGCGCGTCCGCGGCGTCGAGGGCCTGCGGGTCGCCGACGCCTCGGTCATGCCGGTCATCCCCGGCGGCAACACCAACGCCCCGGCGATCATGGTCGGCGAGAAGGCCGCCGACCTCATCCGCGAGCCCGTCACCGCCGGGGTCTGAGATCCCGCCCGGGCCCCCTCCCGTGACGGCGCGCACACGGGTGATGCCACGCACACAACGCCCGGTCCTGCTCACGCAAGATGGGTCCTGCCGGCGGTCCCAGAGCCCGCCGCCGAAGGATCCAGGGGGAGAGAACAGCCTTCAGAGGGCCCGTGCGACGCCAGGAACGGCGGCGCGTCACGGCTCGGGGGGATCGCTGGACTCGGGTCCTTCGGCGGCGGCCACCGCCGGACCGACGCGACCGCCGACATGACCACGGATGCCACAGTCCGCGCCCGCCGGCGCCTGACGCCCTGCGCGGCCCGGGACCGGTAGTCCGCGCGTGCTCTGGGTCGAGGTCCTCGTCGTGTTCATCGTCTGTCACCTGGTCGGCGACTTCCTGCTCCAGACCGACTGGCAGGCACGCCACAAGCACGGCGGGCTCGGTCACGATCCCGTCGCCCGTCGGGCCCTGCTCTCGCACGTGAGCGTCTACACGCTGGTGTTCGTCCCGGCGATCGCCTGGGTCGTCCTGACCGCGGACCTCTCCGTCCTGACCGGGGTGCTGCTGCTCGCGCTCGTCTTCCTGCCACATCTCGTGCAGGACGACGGGCGGGTCGTCCGATGGTGGATGCTGGACGTCAAGCGCACGGATCCGGCCACGCAACCCGGCGTGACCGTCGTCGTGGATCAGACGTTGCACATCGTCACGCTCTTCGCGCTTGCCGTCATGATCGCCGTCATCACGTGAGCGCCACCATCGACCGACCCGCCGAGGGCCGCGACCCGCGCGCCCGCACAGAGCCGACGCCCACGCCCTGGAACTCGCGAGGTGGTGACGCGGCGCGCCATCAGGCCCGGCGCCGTCCTCTGGGTCGCCTGCGCGGGGGCGGCGCTGGCCTTCCTCGACGCCACGATCGTCAACGTCGCGTTCCCGGACATCCGCGAGTCGTTCCCGACCGCGTCGCTCGGCGGCATCTCGTGGGTGCTCAACGCCTACAACATCGTCTTCGCGGCGTTCCTGCTGCCGGCCGGCCGGATCGCCGACCTGCTCGGGCGCAAGCGCCTGTTCGAGTGGGGCATCTGGCTCTTCGCGATCGCGTCCGTCCTGTGCGCGGTGGCCCCGAGCGTCGGTCTGCTGATCGCGGCCCGCGCGCTCCAGGCGCTGGGCGCGGCGATCCTGGTCCCGGCGTCGCTCGCGCTCGTCCTCCAGGCCTTCCCCGGCCCCCGGCGCGCGCACGGCGTGGCGATGTGGAGCGCGGTCGCGGCCCTCGCCGCCGGCCTGGGCCCGGCGCTCGGCGGCGTGCTCGTGGAGCTTCAGGGCTGGCGGCTCGTCTTCCTCGTCAACGTCCCGCTGGGCGCGATCGCGCTCGTGCTGGCGCATCGGGTGCTCGTCGAGAGCCGCGCGCCCGGCCGGCGGACGGTCCCGGACCTCATCGGCGCGACGCAGCTCGCGGCGGCGACCGCGCTGTTCACGCTCGGCGTCGTCCAGGGCGACAGCTGGGGATGGGACAGCCCGGCGACCTGGGGCTGCATCGCCGCGGGCCTCGCGCTCGCGGCGGTGTTCGTCGCGCGCTGCCGCTGGCACGCCGCGCCGATGATCGACCTCTCGCTGCTGCGGATCCGCTCGGTGTCCGTCGCCAACCTGCTGACGCTCATGGGCGCGGCCGGCTTCTACTCGTACGTGCTGTGCAACGTCCTCTTCCTCACGACCGTGTGGGGCTACTCGGTCCTGGAGGCCGGCCTGGCGATCACCCCGGGACCGTTCATCGCGGCGGCCGTGGCGCGGCCGGCGTCGGCGCTCGCGGCCCGGATCGGCGCGCGCTGGGTGATTCCGATCGGCGCGCTGATCTGGGCGGGCGGCGTGTACTGGCTCATCACGCGTCGGGCTGCGCCCGGACTACGTCGGCGAGTGGCTCCCGGCGATGGCGCTGCTCGGCGTCGGCGCGGGCATCTGCTTCCCGGTCGTCGGCGGCGCCGCCGTCGCGGAGATCCCCGGCGGGCGCTTCGCCACCGGCACGGGCATGAACTCGGTCGCCCGGCAGCTCGGCGCGGTCCTCGGCATCGCGCTGCTCGTGGCGATCGTCGGCCGTCCCGGGCCCGCCGAGGTCGCCGACGCCTTCGACCGCGGCTGGACCTTCGCGCTCGGCTGCTTCCTCCTCGTCGCGATCCTCGCGCCGTTCACCGGCCGGATCGTCCCCGCGCCCGACGACGACGAGGCGCCCGAGCCCGCCGCGGTGACGGTGCCCGTGCTGCGGCCGCGCGCCGGCCGGCACTGCCGCCGTGCACCGCCGCGCACGACCGGCCATCCGCGCACGGTCGCGGAGATCCTCGCCGGCGTCCCGCTGTTCGCGAGCCTGCCGCCGGCGTCCGCGCGGGCACTCGAGCGAGCGCGTGCGCGAGGTGCACGTGCGGGCCGGCGAGCATCTCTTCCGCGAGGGCGACCCCGTCGGCAGCGTCTTCATCGTCGCCGCCGGCAGGCTCGACGTCGTCATGGACGACGAGGTGCTGCGCGTGCTCGGCCCGGGCGACGTCGTCGGCGAGCTCGCGCTGCTCGCGGAGGCCCCGCGGTCGGCGTCCGTCAGCGCCCGGCGCGACAGCCGGGTGCTCGAGGTCGGCCGCGAGGACTTCGACGCGCTGCTGGCGGACGAGCCGGGCTTCGCGCGCGCGCTGCTGCGCGAGACCGGGGCACAGCTCCAGGCGAGCCGCGCGCTCGCCGCGCCCGCGCCGAGCCCGGGCGCCACGATCGCGGTCGTGGGCCTCGACGACCGGGTTCCGCTCGACGACATCCTCCCGGCGCTCCTGGGCGAGCTGGGCGCGGCGGGCCCCGCGACGCTCATGGACCCCGCCGACCGCGACGACGACGCCGGGCGCGCCGAGCTGCTCGAGCGCCTGGAGCGTGATCACGACCACGTCGTGCTCGCCGGTCGCGACGGCGACGCGTGGACGGCGTTCGCGGTGCGCCAGGCCGACCGCGTGATCGCCGTCGCCGGCGACGGGGACGCCGCGCCGTTCGCCGAGCGTGCGGACCTGCACGGCGCCGAGCTGCTGGTCTGGTCGGGACGCGCCGGCGCGGCGACCGAGTGGCTCGACGCGCTCGCGTCGCAGACGCTCTACCTCGTCCGGCCGGGCGCGGCGCAGCGCGACCTCGGGCGCGCCGCGCGGCGCATCGCCGGCCGCTCGGTCGGCATCGTGTTCTCGGGTGGCGGCGCGCGCGCCTTCGCGCACATCGGGGTGCTCGACGAGTTCCGCGCCGCGGGCATCGAGATCGACCGCGTCGGCGGCTGCAGCATGGGCGCGCTGCTCGGCGCGATGTACGCGCTCGGGATGGAGCCCGACGAGATCGACGCCCGCTGCTACGAGGAGTGGGTGCGCCGGCGCCCGCTGACCGACTACCGGATCCCGCGGCATTCGCTGATCAAGGGCGAGCGGATCGCCGCGATGCTGCGCGCGCAACCTGCCCGGGCTGATCGAGGACGCCGAGCGCGACTTCTTCTGCGTCAGCGGCGACCTCGTCAGCGGCGACCTCGTCGTGCATCGCCGCGGCGAGCTCTACGCGACCGTCGGGCGCGAGCATGTCGCTGCCGGGGCTCGTCGAGCCCGTGCGCCTGGACGGCCGCCTGCTCGTGGACGGCGGCGTGCTGAACAACCTGCCGGTCGACGTGATGGCCGCGCGCGAACGAGGGCCCGGTCGTCGCGGTCGACGTCACGCCATCAGCGCTTCCGCGGTGCGAACGGCGAGGACGGCGCGCTCACCGGCTTCGGGGAGACGCTGACGCGGGCGCTGCTGCTCGGCAGCGCCGACGTCGACCGCCTTGCGCGCACGCACGCCGACCTCGTGATCGTCCCGCCCGACGACGGCGTCGGCATGCTCGAGTTCCACCAGCTCGACCGGGTGCGCCTGCACGGCCGCCGGGCGACGGTGGCCGCGCTCGAGGCCGACAGCTCCTGGCTGCCGCGCTGACGCCGTAGATTCCGCGCATGCGCGCGCTCACCGTCACGCCCGGGCAGGCCGACTCCGCCGCGGTCCGCGACATGCCCGAGCCGGCCGCCGCGCTGGGAGACGTCCTCGTCGAGACGATCGCGATCGGCATCTGCGGGACCGACCGCGAGATCGTCGCCGCGCAGTACGGCCAGGCGCCGCCCGGGGAGGAGCACCTGATCCTCGGCCACGAGTCGCTGGGCCGGGTTCGCGAGGCGCCCGCAGGCTCCGGGCTGGCGCCCGGCGACCTCGTCGCGGGCGTCGTGCGGATGCCGGACCCGGTCCCGTGCGCGAACTGCGCGGTCGGCGAGTGGGACATGTGCCGCAACGGCGAGTACACCGAGCACGGCATCAAGGGTCTGCACGGCTTCGGCGCCGAGCTGTTCCGCGTCCCGGTCGGCCACGCCGTGAAGCTCGACCCGCTGCTCGGGGCGCGCGGCGTCCTGCTCGAGCCCACGACCGTCGTCGCCAAGGCGTGGGAGCACATCGAGCGCATCGGCAGCCGGGCCGTCTTCGCTCCCCGCAGCGTGCTCGTGACGGGTGCCGGGCCGATCGGGCTGCTCGCGGCGCTGCTCGGCGCGCAGCGCGGGTTCGACGTCCACGTCCTGGACCGGACGAGCGAGGGGCCCAAGCCGGCGCTGGTGGAGGCGCTCGGCGCGACGTATCACTGCGGCGCGGTCGGCGAGGCGGACGTCCACGCGGACGTCGTCATCGAGGCGACCGGTGCACCGCCCGTCATCGTGGACGTCGTCGGCCACACGGCGACGAACGGCATCGTGTGCCTCACCGGCGTCTCGAGCGCCGGGCGCGAGACGGCCGTGGACCCGGGCGCGTGGAATCGCGCGATGGTGCTCGAGAACGACGTCGTGTTCGGCTCCGTGAACGCCAATCTGCGCCACTACCGCGCGGCCGCGACGGCGCTCGCCGCCGCCGACCCGCAGTGGCTCGACGCGCTCATCACGCGGCGCGTCGCGCTCGACGACTTCGCGACGGCGCTGACGCCGACGGGCGACGACATCAAGGTCGTGCTGGAGATCGGCGGGTAGGTCCGCGTCCGAGCGCTGTGCCGAACTGTGGGGAGTCGTCGGGCGTCCCGTCGGACCAGCTCACCGAGACGCTGTTCTGTCGCAGCGCAGGAGCCGGCACGACGTCGATCCGCAGGTCGTGACGCGGCGGCAGGCCCGCGGCCTCGCGCACCGACCAGAACGTCAGCAGCGCCTTGAGGACCGCCGCAGCGGGGGACCGCTCGTCGCCGAACCCCGCCAGGGAGGCGACGATGTCGGCGCCGGGTATGGCGAGAGCCGCGTTTGCGCCCAGTTGCGTGGGGTCGTCGTCGACCCCGGCGAAGAGGATCGTCATGTAGCCGTCGTCGTCGCTGATGGTGAGCGGGCTGGCGAGGAGCGGCGCGCCCTCGCTGAACGCCGTGCGCAGGGCCTCGGCGTCCCCGGGCCCGCCGGTGTCCACGGTCAGCGTCACCTGGAAGAGGTTCGGCGTCGTCTGCGGCTGGGTCTGTGCGTTGGTCATGGAACCCTCCAACAGACGACGGTACGCCCAATGCGCCGGAGTTTCGACGGCCCGGACTACGCGACCGCCGTGCGTAGCTTGCGCCTCGGCGCGGCCGCGTCAGCCGAGCGGGCCGTCCAGCAGTGCGCGTGCCGGCGCGCCGTCGGAGCCGGCGAGCCGCAGCGCCGTGCAGATCAGCGTGTAGCGGCCGGGCTCGACGCCGCGCAGATCGAGGCCCTCGAGCGGCACGACGCCGGCGCCGAGCAGCAGCCGGTGGGCGTCCGCGTCGCCGATCGAGAGGTAGTCGATCCCGACGAGGGCGATGCCGAGATCCAGCACCGCCTGCGCGCCCGACGCGTCGAGCCGCAGGTGATCGGGGCGGAAGGCGTCGTCCGCCCACAGCTCCGAATTGGAGGTCTTGAGCAGGAGTCGCGCCACGTCGTCCGCGAGCGCCAGGCCCTCGATCGCGTCCGCGTCGAGCCGCTCCGCGCCCGTCAGGTCCGCGACGATCGCCTCGCCGACGAGGATCTCCGGGTCGATCGTCTCCGCCGTGCTCCCGTCCGCGAGGAAGTGCCGCGGGGCATCGACGTGCGTGCCGGTGTGCGCGCCCAGGCGCACGGCCGTCACGTTCGCGACGTCGCCGCCTGCGATCGAGTCGGTCAGCTCGAGGTCGACCCCGGCGTTGCCGGGCCAGATCGGCATCGCGGCGCGGATCGGGACGCTGACGTCGATGAGCGGCATGCCTCGCGGAGCATACGATCGCGGTCCACCGACCCCGGGAGATCACCTTGTCCACGCTGCACACCAGCCGCGAAGGCCGCGTCCTGACCGTGACCCTCGACAACCCGCCGTCGGGATTCATGACCGGCGCCATGGTGGACGAACTGGACGCGCTGACCCGCTCGCTGGAGGGCGACCGGTCCGTCGGCGCCGTCGTGCTCACCGGGTCGATCGACGGCGTCTTCGTCATGCACTACGACATCGCGGAGATCGTCGAGGGGGCCGAGGCCGTCGGTGCGAGCGTCGGGCGCGGGGTCGCGGGCGGCGCGGTGCGCACGGTCGGCGCGCTGCGGCGCGTGCCCGGAGCGGCGGGCGCGCTCGGTCGGAGCCCGGCGTCGGGCATCGTCGAGCTGCACCAGGTGCACGAGCTGTTCGTCCGCATGGGCCGCATGGAGCAGGTCTTCATCGCGGCGCTGAACGGCACCGCGACGGGCGGCGGCTGCGAGCTCGCCCTCGCGTGCGACCTGCGCTACATGGCCGACGGGCCCTACGCGATCGGGCTGCCCGAGATCAGCGTGGGGATCATCCCCGGCGCCGGCGGGACGCAGCGCCTCGCGCGGGCGCTCGGCCCGGCGCGCGCGCTCGAGCTCATGCTGGAGGCCCGCCCGCTGGACCCGCACGCGGCGCTCGCCGCCGGGCTCGTGCACCGCGTCGTCGCGGCCGACGCCCTGCTCGGCGAGGCCCAGGCGACCGCCGCCCGGCTGGCGCGGCGCGCGCCCGCCACCGTCGGCGCGCTCAAGCGCGCGGTGTACGACGGGGGCTCGCGGCCGCTCGCCGCGGGCCTGCACGTCGAGCGCGCGGAGTTCCTCGCAATCGCGTCGGCGGCCCCGGCGATCACGGGGATGCGCGCCTACGTCGACGAGGTCGAGCGGCTCGAGGATCCGCTGCGGCCGCCGTGGAACGACGGGGACGGTGCGGGCGCGGCGTGGTTCGACGGCACCGCCGTCGACCTGACCTCCTGAGCGGCGCTCAGCCGCCCAGGCTCGTGACCGGGAGCGCCTTCACGTCGACGCCGAGCGTCTTGGCCAGCGCCGTCACGCCGCCGAGCTCGGCGGCGAGCACGCCGATGTCCCCGGCGCTGAACGTGCCGTCCTTGAAGCCGGGAACGAGCGCCTGCGCCTGCTTCGTGAGGCCGCCGAGCTTGTCGCCGAGGCCGCGCAGCCTGTCGTCCGACAGCGCCGCATTGCGCGCGAGCCGCAGCTCGTTGGCGGTGAACGCGCCCGCCGCCGCGGCCTTCACGAGCGCCTTGGTGCGGCCGTCGGCGCCCTGCTTGAGCGTCCCGGCCTTCCAGGGCTTGTAGATGTACCGGCGGAAGGCGCCGATCGCCAGGCCGCTGTGCAGGACGAACTTCGTCTTCGCGAACTTCACGTCCGGCACGGTCCGCGTCGTCGTCTGACCGGACGCGCTGGTCGCGGTCACGGTCTTCGTGTCGTCGCCGCAGCCGGCGGCCAGGAGCGACCCCGGAAGCAGGACGGCGAGCACGGCGAGCAGGGCGATCGGGCGGCGCATGCGGCGATCGTAATCGCGGACCCGTCAGCCGCGACGTGCGGCCCGGCGGTCCAATGCGACGGAGGTCGCCTGCGCGAGCGCGCCACCCAAAAGCGACCCCGCCACGACGTCCCCGGGATAATGCACCCCGGTGTGAACTCGCGAGTACGCCACAAGAGCCGCCAGAGCGCGCAGGGGGAACCCGGCCGCCGGGGAGACATGCCCGACGCCGGTGGCGAATGCGAACGCCGCCGCCGAGTGGCCGGACGGGAACGACGTGGAGATCGGCATCGGGACGTGCCGGGCGATCGGGACGTCCTGGGCGGCGCGGTCCGGCCGGTGGCGACGCCCGATCGGCTTGATCGCGACGTTCACGACCGTGGCGGTGACGCCGAGCGACGCGAGCCCGAAGGCCGCGGCGCGGCGACCGCGCCCGCCGGTCAGCGCGAGCGCCGCAGCGGCCCCCAGCGACAGCTTCGAGTAGTCGGCGGCGCGCGAGAGGTTCGCCATCGCACGGTCGAGCGTGGGGGTCGGCGTGCGCGCGACGGCCGCGTACGCGCCGACGTCGAGTCGCTCGACCTCTTCGATCACCGACGCCGGCCGGGCCGGGGGCGGGACGTCTTCGCGTGCGGTCTGCGTCACCCCCGGAGCATCCCATGACCGGGCGCCGGGCGGCGGCAGCCGGGGCGCTCGCGGTCGGCGCGCTGACGATCGCGTGGGCGCTGTTCCTGCTCGTCCGCCGCTGGCCGGTGGACGTCGTCGGGCCCGCGCTGCTGATCGTCGCCGCGCTGTGCGCGTGGTGGGGGATCCGCCGTCGCGGGGCGCGCAGGACCGTGGCGCTCGGGCTCGCGGCCGCGCTGACGATCGGGGCGCTGATCGAGATCGCCGGACGCGCCGTGCTGGTCCAGGATCTCGTGACCGTCGCGGGCGCGCTCGTCGTCCTCGCCCTCGCGCGGCACGCCTACGCGGTCCGCGTCCCGCTGCCGCGCGCCGACCCGCCGTCCAGGCCCGTGCTCTTCATCAACCCCCGCTCCGGTGACGGGCGGGCGGAGCGCACCGGCCTCGCCGGCGCCGCGATCGAGCGCGGGATCGAGGTCGTGACGCTCGAGCCGGACGACGACCTGAACGTGCTCGTCGAGGATGCGGTCGCTCGCGGCGCGGACGCGCTCGCGATGGCGGGCGGTGACGGATCGCAGGCGATCGTCGCGCGGATCGCCGCGGCGCACGACCTGCCGTACGCGTGCATCCCGTCCGGGACGCGCAACCACTTCGCCCTCGACCTCGGCGTCGATCGCGACGACGACATCGGCGCGCTCGACGCGCTGGGGCCCGGCGCCGGCGAGCACGTCGTCGACCTCGCCGAGGTCAACGGCCGCACGTTCGTCAACAACGCCTCGCTGGGGGTCTACGCCGAGGCGGTCCAGCGCGAGGGCTACCGCGCGGCCAAGGTGCGCACCATTCTCGACACCGTCCCCGACGTCGTCGGGCCGGACGGGCGCGCGCTCGACCTGGAATGGACGAGTCAGAGCGGGACCGTCCACCGCACGGCCGCCGTGATCCTCGTCTCCAACAACCGCTACCGCCTCGGCGGCGGGATCGGCGCGGGAACGCGCCCGCGCATCGACGACGGGCTGCTCGGCGTCGCGATCGTCGCCGGCCGCAGCGGCGTGCGCGCTCGGGTCCGCCGCCCGTGGCGCGAGTGGTCGACACCGGAGTTCGAGGTGCGCTCGGCGGGGCCCGTCAGCGCCGGCATCGACGGCGAGACCGTCCTGCTCGAGCCGCCCCTGCGCTTCGCGATCCGCGCCGGTGTCCTGCGCGCGCGGATCGCGCCCCAGCATCCCGGCGCCTCGCCGTCGGCCGCGACGCCGGTGGGCTTTCGCGCCGTGATCCGCGGCCTCGCGCGCATCGCGGCCGGTCAGGCGCCGGTGCCGGAGCCGCGGCGGGTCGGGGCGGCGAGTGCCGAGCCCCGCCTTCCGGGTCCGTGACGCCTGCCACTACGCTCCGCGCCGTGCCCGAGGTCCTCGCCGACGTGCCGCTCGCGCCCCGCACCACACTGCGGCTCGGCGGCCCCGCGCGGCGGCTCGCGGCGGCCGTGACGGAGGCGGAGCTCGTCGACCTCGTCCGCGCCGCGGACGCCGCAGCCGAGCCGCTGCTGGTGCTCGCCGGCGGCAGCAACGTCGTGATCGCGGACGCCGGGTTCGCGGGGACGGTCGTCCAGGTCGCCACGCGCGGCGTCGCGCGCGAGGAGCTCGCAGGGGGACGGGTGCGCCTCGTCGTCGCGGCGGGCGAGCCGTGGGACGACGTCGTCGCCGCGAGCGTCGCCGCCGGTCTCGCCGGGCTGGAGTGCCTCAGCGGGATCCCCGGATCGACCGGCGCCACGCCGATCCAGAACGTCGGGGCCTACGGGCAGGAGGTCGCGGAGACGATCGTCGCCGTGCGAGCCCTGGACCGCCGCAGCGGCGCCGTCGCCGACCTCACGCCGGAGCAGTGCGGGTTCGCCTACCGCGCGAGCGCGTTCAAGCACACCGCGTCGCACGTCGTGCTCTCGGTGACGTTCGAGCTGGCCGCCGCACCGCTGTCGGCGCCGCTGCGCTACGGCGAGCTCGCGCGAACGCTGGGGACGGCGCAGGGTGCGGGCGCGCCGCTCGCCGACGTGCGCGCAGCGGTCCTGGAGCTGCGGCGCGGCAAGGGCATGGTGCTCGACCCCGAGGACCACGACACCTGGAGCGCCGGGTCGTTCTTCACAAATCCCGTGCTGGACGCCGCGGCGTTCGGCGCGCTCGAGGAGCGCGCCGCGAGCGTGCCCGGGACCGGCGCCGGCCCGCCGCGCTTCCCCGAGCCGGACGGCCGCGTGAAGACCTCGGCCGCCTGGCTCATCGAGGCGGCCGGGTTCACCCGCGGCGCGGCGCGCGGACCCGTCGCCCTGTCGTCGAAGCACGCGCTCGCGCTGACGAACCGCGGCGGCGCGAGGACCGAGCAGCTCCTCGCCTTCGCGCGCGAGATCGCGGTGACCGTCGAGGACCGCCTCGGCGTCACGCTCGTGCCCGAGCCGGTGCTCGTCGGCGTGCCCTGGCGCTGAGGCGGCGCACTCGATTGTGTGACGAGACGCTCTTGACTTGACGGCCCGATCGGGGATGCTGCGCGCCCATGGGACTGTTCAAAGGCATGAAGGACCTCAAGGACATCAACGACATGTCCAAGCAGTACAAGCGCCCCTCCATGCTCGAGGGGCTCGCACAGGCCAAGGACGCCATGGCGGGCATCCAGGAGACGCAGCGGGTCACGGCGACCGGCGTTCCCGGGACCGCGCGCGTCCTCGGCGTGACCGACACCGGCGCGACGATCAACGACCACCCGGTCTGCGAGGTCCAGCTCGAGGTCACGGTCCCCGGACAGGGGCCCTACACGACGACGATCCGCCAGTCCATCCCGCGGATGCAGGCGCCGATGCTGCAGCCGGGCACGACGCTGGCCGTCAAGGTCGATCCGGCGGACCGCGACACCGTCGTCCTGGACTGGCAGTCCCAGGGCGAGCAGGCGATGGCCCTCTCGGGGCAGGCGCTGCAGGGCACCGGCGCGACCGCTGCGCAGGACCCGGTCGCCCGGCTGGAGCGGCTCCAGGCGCTGAAGGACAAGGGCCTGCTCAGCGACGCGGAGTTCGAAGCGCAGAAGCAGCGGATCCTCGGCGACATCTGAGCGCCGGACACCCACGATCAGAAGGAGCGACATGGGCCTCTTCAAGGGCATGAAGGACTCGATGGCACAGGCGAAGGAGATGCAGGCGGCCGCGGGCGGGGCGATGCCGGGCATGGACGCGTCGAGCGCGTCGCTCATGGCCGACGCCAACGCGATCAACGCGAGCGGCGCCGAGATGCGGCGGCTCTGGGCCGAGGGCCTCGACGGGACGGCCATCCTCAAGGGCTTCACCGACACCGGTGAGCAGCTCGCGGGGAACAAGGTGCTCGACCTCCAGATGGTCGTCACGATCGCGGGCGGTGAGCCCTACGAGGTGACGCACCGCATGACGATCGCCGGCACCGACACCTCCGCCTACGAGGCGGGATCCGAGTACGCCGTGAAGGTCGACCCCGAGAACCGGCAGAACCTGACGTTCGCCCCCGCCTGATGTGGCAGGACACGAGCGGCGCCGCGGAACGCCGGCCGGTGGGCCGCACGCTGCTCGTGGTCCTCGGCTGGGTGCTGTGCCTCGGCGGCCTGGCGATCGGGTGCTGGGCGATCTACGACCTCACGCAGACCGGCACGTGCGCGAGCGGTGGCCCCTACGTCAGCGCGCGGCCGTGTCCCGAGGGCACCGGCCTGAAGATCATGTCGGTCTTCGGCGCGACGTTCCTGGGCCTCGCCGGCCTCGCGTGCCACGCCATCGGCAGCCGCGGGCAGCGGGCGTCGTCACGGATCGGCTTCGGCCTGATCATGTGGTCGCTGCTGTTCCTGGCGATCGCCGGAACGGTGGCCTACGCGGCGTTCGGCCCGGACGCGCAGCCGGACAACGACGGCGCGCGCATCGCCGCGATCGTCCTGCTCGTGACGTTCGTGCCGATGGCGCTGATCCCGCTCCTCGGGATCGGCGCGCTGGGATGGGCGAGCCGCCGCGACCGCGACGAGGCGGCCGAGGACGCGATCCCGCTCGACCCGCGCGCGGTGGCGCTGGCGCCGGTGTCGTCCACACGGGCTGCCGCGCCGGCACCACCACCGCCGCCGGTTCCGGCTGACGGGGATGAGGCCGCCGACCCGGTCGATCAGCTCGAGCGACTGGTGCGGCTGAAGGAGAGCGGCGCGATCGACGCCGCGGAGTTCGCGCGGCTGAAGGCCCGGATCATCTGAGCGGAGCCCTTGACATCCTCATTTGGATTGGTTTTACTTAAGCCAAATGACGACCCAGGGATCAGCCCGGAAGCGCTCGTATCGGATGAACGCCCGCGCCGACGCCAAGCAGGCCACGCGCGAGCGAATCCTCGACGTGTTCGGTGAGGCGCTGCGCACGCGGTGGTACGACGAGCTCACGTTCGCCGAGCTCGCCCGCGAGGCCGGTGTCAGCGCTCCGACCCTGACCAATCACTTCGGCGACAAGGCCGGACTGCTCGTCGCCTTCGCGCACGAGAACATGCACGAGGAGATCAGCGAGATCCGGGCTGCCGCCGCGCCGGGGGACATTCCGGGCGCGATCGCCCTGCTGCTCGAGGACTACGAGCAGACCGGCGACATCGTCGTGCGGATGCTCGCGCTCGAGCATCGCCTGCCCGAGCTGGTCGACATCCTCGCGCTCGGCCGCGACGGGCACCGCCGCTGGGTCGCGCGCACGTTCGAGCCCTTCCTGCCCGCCGGGTCGAAGGCCCGTAAGGCGGCGATCACCCGCCTCGTCGTCGCGACCGACGTCTACGTCTGGCAGATCCTGCGCCGCGACATGCATCTCTCGCGCGCGGCCACCCACGACCATCTGCTCGCGATGGCGCTCGCCGTCGTGGCATCCCTGAAGGAGAACGACGCATGAGCCGGTTCCTGTTCGCCCTGTCCGCCGGCGGCGGCAACGTCCCGCCGACCCTCTCCGTCGCCTCGACGCTGCTCAAGCGCGGGCACGCCGTGCGCTTCCTGACCGACCCGGTACTGGAGGCAGAGGTCCGCGGGATCGGCGCCGAGTACAGCCCTTGGACGACCGCGCCGCACCGCTTCGACCTCGATCCCTCGAGCGACCTCGCGCGCGACTGGGAGGCGCGCACGCCGATGGGCAGCCTCGCCCGCTCGCGCGACGGCTACTTCTGCGGTCCGGCGCGGGCGTTCGCCGACGACGTGCGCGGCGAGCTGGAGCGCCGCCCCGTCGACGTCGCCGTCGGTGAACTGCTGACGTTCAGCAGCATGATCGGCGCCCGCGGGCTCGGTGTGCCGTGCGCCGTGGTGTCGACGACCGTCCTCGCGCTGCCGGGATGGGGCGCGCCGCCATTCGGTCCCGGACTGGCGCCCGCGAACGGTGCCGCCGGCCGCCTGCGCGACCGCGTCGTCTTCGCGTTGAGCGACCGCATGTGGGACAAGGGCCTGCCGGCGATCAACGACGCGCGCGCCGCGAACGGCCTGTCGGCGTTGCGTCACACGCTCGAGCAGATGACCGACGTCGACCGGCTGCTCCTGCTCACCACGCGGGCCCTGGAGTACCCGGGCTTCATGCCGCCCGAGAACGTGGTGACGACCGGCGCGCGGCTCGGGGACCCGGTATGGACCGAGCCACTGGAGCTGCCGGCGGGCGACGACCCGCTCGTCCTGGTCGGCCTGAGCTCGACATTCATGGACCAGGGCCGTGCGATCGACCGCATCGCTCAGGCACTCGGCACGCTGCCGGTGCGGGCGATCATCACCACCGGGCCCGCGATCGACCCGGCTGCCGTCGCCGCGCCCGCGAACGTCACGGTCGTGCAGTCCGCGCCGCACTCCGAGGTCTTGGAGCACGCGGCCGCGATGGTCACGCACGCCGGGCACGGCTCGGTCGTCAAAGCGCTCGCCGCGGGCGTGCCGCTCGTGATGCTGCCCTTCGGCCGCGACCAGAACGACGTCGCCGCGCGCGCAGCGCACGCAGGAGCGGGCGTGCGACTGAAGCCCACCGCGAGCGCGGCGAAGATCGCTGCCGCAGTCCGCGCCGTGCTCGACCAGCCCGCCTACGGCCAGGCCGCCCGGCGTGCCGCGATGACGATCGCGCAAGAGCGCGAACAGGACGCAGCAGCCGACGCGCTCGAAGCGCTCGACGGCAACCGCGGGAGCATCATGCACGCCCCGCTCGCGCGGGCGGCGATCTGAGGCGAGCCGCAACCCACTCCGCTCGGAAGGCGGGAGCGGCCGTCAGGTCGCCGGCGCCGGCGGCGGCGCACGGTGACGGTGGACCAGGCCCCACGTCAGCCACAGGCCGAGCGCGAGCAGCGGGAGGCCCATCGCCGTCTTCGCGACGCCGAGCGCGACGACCGCGCCCGCCAGATACAACGGCAGCTGGACCGCGAGCCGCGTCAGGAAGATCCCGGCCCACAGCCAGCTGGCGCGTGTGAACGCCCGCATGCGGGCCGGCTCGTCGCGCCAGCCCTGGCCCTCGCCGTCGAGCGCGCCGACGATGATGCCGACGAGCGGGCGGCGCGCCGCGATCGAGATGACGAAGGCCGACGCGTAGACCGCGTTGGCAAGCAGGCCGGGAAGGAAGAAGTCCTCCGCGCGACCGCTGCGCGCCGCGACGAATGCGGCGAACGCGACGCCGACGAGCCCGGACAGGGCGTGCCGCGGCGACTCGCGGCGCACCAGGCGGGCCACGGTCAGGACGAGCGCGACTCCGACCGCGACGATGGCGGAGAGGTTCGTGTCCGATCCGGAGAGGCTGTAGACGGCGACGAAGACGATCGCCGGCAGGGCCGATTCGACCATGCCGAGCGGGCCGCCGACGGCGCCCGCGAGTGAGGGCGGCGTAGCCGTACCTCAGTCCTCCCGCGGAACGATGTGCGCGAGCGGCACCGCTTCGCCCTCGCGCGTGTCGGGGTAGACGACGTAGGCCACGGGGGCGCCGCCGAACCACACGGCCGTCTCGGCCTCGCCGACGTAGATGCCCGGTCGCTGGCCGCCGTCGGCGCGCTCGACCCACACCTTCTGGCCCTCCTTGAAGAAGCTCATGGGCGGGATCGTGACCGATCCGGCCTGCGAACGCGACGCGGCCTCGCACTACCATCCGCGGCTCGGCGATGAGCGACGACGCGCGCACCAGCGATCCAGTCCACCGTGACCGCAGGCGCCGGCGCCTCGGGCTGGCGTCGATCGCCGTCCTCGGTCTCAGCTGGGTGCTCGTGATGCAGTCGCTCGGCTGGGCGCAGACGTCCTACTTCGCGCTCGTCAAGTCGCTGAACGACGGAACCGCGCAGATCGACGCCTACCACTGGGAGACGCGCGACAAGTCGTGGACGGGCGGCCACTTCTTCTCGGTGAAGGCGCCGGGCCTGCCGGCGCTGCTCGTCCCGCCGTACGCCGCGCTGAAGGCGCTCGGCGCCGACGACCTGGCCCGCGACGCCGCCCGCGAGGCGCGCGAGGGCGGGGCGCGGCAGTGGACGTATCGCGGTCTCAACGTCCACGCCTACGGCTACGACCCCGACCGGGCGACGCGCGTCAAGGCGCTGCTCGCCGACCAGGCCCCGATGATCTGGGCGCTCGGCCTGCTCGGGAGCGTGCTCCCGACGCTGCTCCTGCTGCTGCTCGTCCGCTGGCTCGCGGACCGCTGGCGACCCGGGCTGGGAACCGTGACCGCGCTGTCGCTCGGCACCGCGACGATCGTCATGACGTTCGCAGTGAATCTCTTCGGTCACATGCTCGCGGCGTTCATGACGTTCGCCGTCTTCGCGCTGCTGTGGCGTGAGCGCCAGGGCGCGCCCCGGCTTCCGGTCGTCCTCGGCGCCGGGCTGCTGTCCGGCCTCGTCGTCGTCGTGGAGTACCCGGTCGCGCTGGCGGGCGCCGTCCTCGGCGTCTACGCCGTCCTGCACCCGCGGGCGCTCGGCCGCGGCGTCGCGCCGCTCGCCGGCCGGGTGGGCGTCTACGCCGCGGGGGTGATCGCCGGCGCGATCCCTGCGCTGGCGTACAACAAGTGGGCGTTCGGCTCGATCGGGACGATGTCCTACGACAACGCCGTGGACCGTCAGGGCTTCACCGGTCACGACACGCTCGGGCTGAACTCCGGGGGCTTCTTCGGGATCACGATGCCCGACGCGCGCGTCGCCCTGGAACTGCTCATCTCACCGCGCGGACTGCTGGCGCTCACGCCCGTCGTCCTCATGGGCGTCGTCGGCGTCGTGCTGATGCACCGCCGCGGCATGAAGGCGGAGGCACGCACGATCGGCGCGATCGCGCTGGTGTTCCTCGTCTACGACTCCGGCTACTGGCTGCCGTTCGGCGGCGGCACGCCGGGGCCGCGGTTCCTCATCCCCGTGCTGCCGTTCCTGGGCGTCGCGCTGGTCGAGTCCTGGCGCCGCTTCCCCGCGACGACGCTCGTGACGACCGTCTGCGGAGCCGTGGTGATGGCGATCGCGACGCTCACCTATCCGCTGATCGGCACCGGAAGCATGTGGCAGTGGTGGGACCGCGTCGAAGGGGCGGTCTTCCAGCACACGATCCCCACGGTCTTCGGCGCCGGCGACGGCTGGCTCGCGCTGTCGCCGGTCCTCATCTGCCTGGCGGCGGTCTTCTGGCTCGGGGCCCGCGCCACGGGACCGCTGCCGGTGAGCCGCGACCTGCGGCTCGCGATCGGCACGCTCGCCGGCTGGGTCGTGCTGGCGCTCGTCATCGCGCCGGAATTCGGGGAGCGCAAGATCATCGGCGTGGGGAAGACGTCCAAGGGCGACGTCGATCACACCGGGCTGCCCTGGCAGATCGTCGCGATCGCCGCCACGTTCGCGGCGCTCGCGCTGGCACTCGCCTGGCGCGGAGAGCGCCGGGCGGGGGATGCCTCAGCCGCCGAGGTCGTAGACGAGCAGGGGCCCGCGGCGCTCGCGCTGCAGGCCTAGCCCGCCGGCGGGCGCGGGCGGGCACGACGCCGCGGGCGGCGCTCCCGCCCGGTCGGTGTGGACGACGACCGTGCGTACGCCGATCTCTCGCAGGCGCGCGACGGAGTCGCGGTCCGGGAAGCACGCCACCGCGCGCAGCGTCTCCTTGAAGAACCGCGGATCGAGGCTGCTGCGGCCGTTGAGCATCGCCGGGAAGCCCGCGGTCGACCACAGCAGATAGCGCCGGTTGTCCTCGGGCGCCGCAGGCAGCTGGAGGAGGGGCGCCTGGAGCCCGGCGAGCCCGGCCGGCGCCTTCGGGACGGTCGGGTGGGGGTAGCCGGCGAGCGCCTGGCCGTCGCGGCCGATCCCGAACCCCGAGCCCTCGATCACGACCGCCGCCACGAGCGCCGCGGCGACGACGGCGGCGGTCCGGGCGCCGCGGCGAGCCCGCAGCGCCGCGACGACGCGCGCCGCGCCGCCGGCCGCGAGCAGCGCCAGCGCGAGCGTCGTCAGCGTGTGCAGGCGCCCGGGCACGCGGATCGCCTGCCACCCGGGCAGCCAGTCCCACAGCAGGTGGTAGGGGAGCAGCCGCCCGGCGCCGGTCGTCTGAAATCCCAGGGACAGGATCGCGAGCCCGAGCACCGCGGTGCCCAGCCCGATCCGCAGCCCGCGCGGGTAGCCGCGCCAGCCGAGGCCGGCGACCGCGAGCAGGAGGATCGCGAGGCCCGGGAACAGCGTCTTCTCGGCGACGGCGACGCGCCCGTCGCGCAGGCCGCTCGTCGCGCCGCCCCAGACGAGGCTCGTGCGCGAGGCGGTGAGGAAGATCTCCGGGCCGCCGGAGTAGCGCGCGACCGTGACCGCCGAGCGCTTGGCCTCCGGATGCGCATCCAGGACCCGCATGTACGGCCGCGCCAGGCCCCACGAGACGAGCGCCAGCAGCAGGCCGCCGGCGACGGTCGCGACGAGCATCCTGCGCGGCAGTGCCGGCCGCCCCGCCCGCAGCCACCACACGGCCGCGATCGCCCCGAGCACGAGCAGCAGGTAGGCCAGCAGCAGCCCGAGGCTGAAGCCCAGCGAGACCTGCCAGGCGGCGACCGCGAAGCCGCCCACGACGAGCCAGGGCCGCTCGCGCCGCCAGCCGCGGAGCAGGAGGAAGAGCGTCAGCGGGATGCCGCCGCTGGAGAGCACGTGCAGGTGCCCGCCCTGCTCCAGGCGCCACGGCGCGCAGGCGAACGCCGCGCCGCCCACGGCGGCGGCCCACGGCGGCGCGCCCAGCTCGCGCGCGAGCAGGTAGCCGCCGAGGAAGGCGAGCGCGAACGCGAAGAGGAAGAGGAGGTCGTAGCGGACGACCGCGGCGTGCGGCCCGGACCCGATCAGGCCGGCGGGCGTGTAGCCGATCAGCGCGTCGGAGAAGGCGAGCGTGTCGCGCAGCGGCCAGAACTGATTGCTCTGGTAGAAGTCGAGCGGCTGGGTCGCGAGCGCATGGCCGTCCCAGGCGACCTGCCAGCTCTGGGGCAGCGGATCGCCGAGATCGAGGGGGATGTCGGTGCCCAGATGCAGCGGCAGCGGCCAGAAGAGGACGACGGCGAGGAGCGCCCCTGCCAGCGCGACGAGCGCGACCTCGCGCCCGCGAATCTGCGGAGAGGTTCGCCACCAGGTCGCCATGCGCGTCCGAGCCTAGATGGTCCCCGCGCAGCGGCAGCGCAACCTTCGCGGCACTGCCGTGTTCCGGGTACCGTGAATCTCATGCTCCGTCGTACCTCACTCATCGTCGCCGCAGTCGCCGCGACGGCCATCGCTCCCGCCGCTGCGTCCGCGCAGAAGGTCGCCCCGGACGTCAAGAAGCTCAAGGTGACGCCGAATGCGTTCTCCCCGCTTCCGACCGGGAACACCGTCGTGTTCAGCGGCGGCGCGCTCGTGACCTTCCAGATCTTCGACGGCGCCGACGTCTATTTCTCGTTCAAGAAGGAGACGACCGGCAAGCGCTCCGGCGGCAAGTGCGTCAAGGGCAAGGCGAAGGCCAAGAAGAAGCAGTGCACGATCACGGCCGACGTCCCCGGCGGCTTCACGTTCATCGGGATCTCCGGCAGCAACGAGTTCCGGCTGTCGGGCCGTCTCAACGACAAGCCGATGGCGCCGGGCATCTACCGGCTGGTCGCGAAGGCCGAGGGCACCGCTGCCCGCTCGTCGTACACGCGCTTCAAGATCCTGAAGTAGAACCGCCCGCGCGCACACCCGGCGCAGGCGGTACGGTCCGCCGATGCGCCGTCCCGTGCCGTTGCTGCTGACCCTCGCGCTGCTCGTCCTCGCGCCCGTCCTCGCCGCCTGCGGCGGCGGGGACACCCAGGGCGGGCCCTCGACGATCCCGGACTCCGCGGCGCCCGAGCAGCCGGTGACGCTGACCGGGGTCGCGACGAATCTCGACCTCGATCCCCAGACGGTCGGGATCCTGGACGACAACAACGTCTCGATCACGCCGATCCCGCCCGCCACGCGGTCGGCGATCGGCATCCGCTTCCCGATCGTCAGCGGCCGCGTCCGGCCGGACTCGCTCGACGGCACGATCGTGCACTCCGGCGGCATCGCGCTCAGCGACGGCGTGCGCCGGGTCACCCTGCGCCGGCTCGTCATCGACACGAGGACCGGCCAGATCACCGCCGACGCGGGCACGGGACGCCTCCCGATCCTCAACCTCGACCTCGCGTCGGGCAAGCGGCGCGACACCGGGGACACGTACCGGCTCGTCAACATCCCGGTCAAGCTCGCCGCGGGCGCGGCGGCCGCGATCGACGCGGGCCTGCGCATCCCCGTGCTGACCGCCTCGATCCCGATCGGCTTCGCGTCGGTCTCGGCCTCGGGCTGACCGGCGCGGAGGGGCTACCCCGGATGATCGTCGCGATCGGGGTCGATCACGCGGGCCGGCCGCTGCACGACGCCGTCGCCGGGGTCGTCGCCGACCTCGGCCACCAGATCCTGGACCTCGGCGCGCGCGAGGACTACCCGGACATCGCGCTCGCGGTGGGACGCGCCGTCGCGACCGGCGCCGCGCAGCGCGGCGTCCTGGCGTGCGGCTCGGGCGCCGGCGTCGGCGTCGCGGCATCGAAGCTCCCGGGCGTGCGCGCCCAGACGATCCACGACGGCTACACCGCCCACCAGGGCGTCGAGCACGACGCCGTCAACGTGATCTGCCTCGGCGCGCGGGTCGTCGGCGAGGCCGTCGCGCGCGAGCTCGTCGCCGCGTTCCTCTCCGCCGACATCAGCGACGACGAGCGGCACGTCCGGCGCCGTGCGAAGGTGGACGTGCTCGAACGCGACGGGCTCGCCGCGGACCTCGGCGACACGACGACAGGGGAGTGACATGCAGCTCGGGATGATCGGCCTCGGCCGGATGGGCGCCAACATGGTGCGGCGCCTGATGGCGGACGGCCACGAGTGCGTGGTCTGGGACCCGAGCGCGGAGGCCGTGCAGGAGCTCGCCGCGGAGGGCGCCGTCGGAGCGGACTCCGCCGCGGACCTCGCGGCCCGGCTGCAGGCGCCGCGTGCGGTGTGGCTCATGGTGCCCGCAGGCGTCGTCGACGGCGCCCTCGCCGGCCTGACGCCGCATCTGGAGCGCGGCGACCTCGTCGTCGACGGCGGCAACTCGTACTACGTGGACGACCTGCGCCGCGCGAAGCAGCTCGCCGAGCAGGGCCTGCACTACGTCGACTGCGGCGTCAGCGGCGGGGTCTGGGGCCGCACCGAGGGCTACGGCCTGATGGCGGGCGGTGACGACGAGGCGATCGAGCGGATCACGCCCGTCCTGCGCTCGCTCGCGCCCGGAGTCGACGCGGCCTCGCGCACCCCGGGGCGCACGGGGCCGCCGGCGCCGGAGGAGGAGGGCTGGATCCACTGCGGCCCGTCGGGCGCGGGCCACTTCGTGAAGATGGTCCACAACGGGATCGAGTACGGGCTGATGGCCGCGTACGCCGAGGGCCTGAACCTGCTCGCGCACGCGAACATCGGCAACGCCACGCACGAGGTGGACGCCGAGACGACGCCGGTGCGCGACCCCGACCACTACCGCTACGACATCGACACCGCGAAGGTCGCGGAGGCCTGGCGCCGCGGGACCGTGATCCGCTCGTGGCTGCTGGACCTCACCGCCGCGGCGCTCGCCGACGACCCCGACCTCGGCCATCTCGCGGGCCGCGTCTCGGACTCGGGGGAGGGGCGCTGGACGGCGCTGGCGGCGATCGACACCGGCACTCCCACGCCGGTCCTGACGCTCGCGCTGCAGGAGCGCTTCAGTTCGCGCGGCGAGGCCGACTTCGCCGACCGGATCCTCTCGGCGATGCGCGAGCAGTTCGGCGGCCATCAGGAGAAGCCGGCAGCGGGGAGCGGCGCATGAGCCCTCGCGACCAGGGCGACGCCCTCGTCATCTTCGGGATGACGGGCGACCTCGCGTTCCGCCAGATCTTCCCCGCCCTCCAGCTCATGGTGCAGGCCGGGGACCTCAACGTGCCGGTCGTCGGCGTGGCCCGCGAGCACTGGAACCTGGACAAGCTGCGGCAGCGCGCGAAGGAGAGCCTGGAGGCGAGCCCGCAGGGGCTCGACCAGGCGGCGTTCGAGAAGCTCTGCTCGCTCATGCGCTACGCCGGAGGGACGTACGACGACCCGAAGACGTACGGCGAGCTGGCGAGCGAGCTCGAGGGCTGCGTGCGGCCCGTCCACTACCTCGCGATCCCGCCGAAGCTCTTCGCGACCGCCGTCGGGCACCTCGGGACCGCCGGGCTCGCCGAGCTCGGCCGCGTCGTCGTCGAGAAGCCGTTCGGTCGCGACCTGGCCTCCGCGCGCGAGCTGAACACGGCACTGCTGCAGGTGTTCCCGGAGGAGCGCGTCTACCGCATCGACCACTTCCTCGGGAAGACGCCCGTCGACAACATCCTCTTCTTCCGGTTCGCGAACACGTTCCTCGAGCCGGTCTGGAACCGCCAGTACGTCAAGCAGATCCAGATCACGATGGCCGAGACGCTCGACGTCGCCAACCGCGGCGCGTTCTACGACGGCGTGGGCGCGGTCCGCGACGTCATCGAGAACCACCTCTTCCAGGTGCTGACGCTGCTCGCGATGGACCCGTTTCCCGGCCACCACGACGACGCGCTGCGCAAGGAGAAGGCGCGGTTCCTGCGCGGCGTGCGCGCGCTGCGCCCCCAGGACGTCGTGCGCGGGCAGTACCGCGGGTACCGCCAGACGGACGGCGTCGCGCCGGACTCCAAGGTCGAGACGTACGCCGCGATGCGCCTGCACGTGGACACCTGGCGCTGGGCGGACGTTCCGATCCTCGTCCGCGCGGGCAAGTGTCTCCCGGTGAAGGCCACCGAGGTGGTGATCGAGCTGAAGAAGCCACCGGAGAAGCTCTTCCCCCAGCAGCACCCGCACGGCAACCGGATGCGCTTCCAGATCGATCCCGACGTCCTGATGTCGATCGAGGTCCAGGCGCGGCGCGCGGACACCGAGGACTTCCAGGTCGAGGACATCGAACTGCTCGCGATGCGGCACGCCGCCCACCAGGTGCCGCCCTACCAGCGGCTGCTCACCGCGGCGCTCGAGGGCGACCACAACCTCTTCGCCAGCGAGCAGACGATCGAGGAGGCCTGGCGGATCGTGGACCCGATCCTGGGGCTCGACACCGACCCGATCGAGTACGAGCCGGGATCATGGGGTCCCGCCGAGGCCGAGCAGCTGCCGCCCAACCACCACTGGTTCACCCCCCACGTCAAGGGCGAGGACAACGTCCATCCCGCGGACGCCGCCCGCGCCCCCCGACCCGTCTGATCGCACAGGAGACCGAGCCATGACCCCCACACAGGCACTGAACGCCGCCGGCCAGAGCATCTGGCTGGACAACATCACCCGGCCGATGCTCGACGACGCGACGCTCACCGGCTACATCGACGAGCTGCACGTCACCGGCCTCACGTCCAACCCGACGATCTTCGACAAGGCGATCGCGTCGTGCACCTCGTACGACGACCAGATCGCCGAGGTCGGGAGCGACGGCTCGACCACCGACGAGCAGGTGTTCTTCGCGCTCGCGATCGACGACCTGCGGCGTGCCGCGGACGAGTTCGCCGAGGTGTTCGAGCGCACCGCGCACGCCGACGGCTTCGTCTCGCTGGAGGTGTCGCCCGAGCTGGCCTTCGACACCGCCGGCGGCACGATCGCCCAGGCGCGCGACCTCTGCGAGCGGACCGAGCGGCCGAACGTCTTCATCAAGATCCCGGGGACGACGGAGGGCCTGCCGGCCATCACCCAGGCGATCCACGAGGGCATCCCCATCAACGTCACGCTGCTCTTCTCCAGCGAGCACCACCTGGCCGCCGCCGACGCGTGGATGGAGGGCATCGAGCGCCGGATCGCCGACGGGCTGCCGCCCGACGTGCCGTCCGTCGCCTCCCTGTTCATGAGCCGCTGGGACGTCAAGGCCAACCCGAACGTGCCCGCGGAGCTCAAGGACCGCCTCGCGCTGGCCGTCGGCGGGCGCGCCTACCGCGCGTACCTGGAGCTCCTGGCCTCGCCGCGGATGCAGCGCCTGATGAACGCCGGCGCGCGGCCGCAGCGGCTGCTGTGGGCGAGCACGGGGACCAAGGACCCCGAGACCTCCGACACCCTCTACGTCGACGGCCTCGCCTCGCCGTACACGGTGAACACGATGCCCGACGGGACGCTGAAGGCGTTCGCCGATCACGGGGTCGCGCCGCCCGTGCTGCTGCCGCACGACGGCGGGGACGCCGAAGCCACCCTCGCTGAGTTCGCCGCCGCCGGCATCGACGTCGACGCCTACGCCGCCGAGCTCCAGCAGGAGGGCGCGGAGAAGTTCGTCGACAGCTGGAAGTCGCTGCTCTCGACGATCGCCGAGAAGCGCGCCGCCGTCACCGCCGGGAGCTGACTCCCGATGGCGCCCACGGTCCGGGCCCTCGACGAGCTGCCGTCCTGGGCGGCCGTCCGCGCGCACGCCCAGGAGCTGACCGGCCGGACGCTGCGCGACCTGTTCGACGGCGATCCGGGGCGTGCCGAGGCGCTCACCTTCGAGGCCGAGGGTCTGCTGCTCGACGCCACCCGCCAGCGCATCACGCCGCAGACGCTCGCCCTGCTCGCGCAGCTCGCGCGGGAGGCGGGCCTGGAGGAACGGATCGCCGCGATGTTCGCCGGCGAGCACATCAACGTGTCCGAGGACCGGGCCGCCCTGCACGTGGCGCTCCGCGCACCCCGCGGCGAGCGGATCGTCAGCGGCGGCGAGGACGTCGTCCCGGCGGTGCACGACGTCCTGGACCGGATGGCGGCGCTCGCCGAGCGCGTGCGCTCGGGGACGTGGGTCGGCGCGACGGGGTCACCGATCCGCACCGTCGTCAACGTCGGCATCGGCGGCTCCTACCTGGGGCCGGAGATGGCGGCCGTCGCGCTCGACGCGTACACCCCGGACGACCTCGACGTGCGCTTCCTCTCGAACGTCGACGGCAGTGACGCCCTCCGTGTCATCCGCGGCCTGGACCCGGCCGAGACGCTCGTCATCGTCGCGTCGAAGACGTTCACGACGCTCGAGACCATGACGAACGCGCGGACGCTGCGGACGTGGATCACGGACGCGCTGGGGGAGGACGCCGTCGGGCGGCACATGGTCGCGCTGTCGACGAACGCCGAGGGCGTCGCGGCGTTCGGCATCGACCCCGAGAACATGTTCGGCTTCTGGGACTGGGTCGGCGGGCGCTACTCGATGGACTCGGCGATCGGCCTCTCGACGATGATCGCGATCGGGCCGCAGGCGTTCGGCGACCTGCTCGCCGGCTTCCGCGCGATCGACGAGCACCTGCGCACGGCGCCGCTGGAGCGCAACCTGCCGGTGCTCCTCGGCCTGCTGAGCGTCTGGAACCGCAACCTGCTCGGGTACCCGACGGTCGCCGTCCTGCCGTACGCGCAGGAGCTGGCGCGCTTCCCGGCGTACCTGCAGCAGCTGGAGATGGAGAGCAACGGCAAGCACGTGATGCTCGACGGGACCCCCGTGCGCTGGGAGACCTCACCGGTGCTGTGGGGAGAGCCGGGCACCAACGGGCAGCACAGCTTCCACCAGCTCCTGCACCAGGGCACCGAGATCGTGCCGTCCGAGCTGCTGGCGTTCACGCAGCCCGTGCAGGACCTCGGCGACCATCACGACCTCCTGATGGCGAACCTGCTCGGGCAGGCCGAGGCGCTGGCGTTCGGCCGCTCGGCCGAGGAGCTGCGCGCGCTCGGGGCACCCGAGGAGCAGATCCCCCACCGGGTCTGCGACGGCGATCGCCCCAGCACGGTGCTGCTCGTCGACGGGCCGATCACGCCCCGCGCCGTCGGCATGCTGGTCGCGCTCTACGAGCACCGGGTGCTGACCGAGGGCGTCCTGTGGGGGATCGACTCGTTCGACCAGTGGGGCGTCGAGCTGGGCAAGGTGCTCGCCGGCGCGATCGCCGACGAGCTCACCGCGGACGCGCCGCCCGCGCTCGCGCACGACCCGGCGACGAACGCCCTGGTTCGGCGCCTGCGCGCCGCGCGTGGCCGCGCGACTTAAGCCCCGGTCACCGTGGAGGCCGCGGAGGCGGCCTGGGACCCGGCGGTCGCCTGGGCGAGCAGCGCCTGGACCGTCGTCGCGGGGATCGCGAAGCCGATGCCGTCGTTGCCGCCGCCGCTGCTCGCGATCTGCGAGTTCACGCCCGACGACCGCGCCCGCGGCGTTCAGCAGCGGGCCGCCGGAGTTCCCGGGGTTGATCGCCGCGTCGGTCTGGATGACGTTCGAGATCGTCGCGCCGTCCGGCGCCTGGATGTCGCGGCCGACGGCCGAGACGATGCCGCTCGTGAAGGTCTGCGAGAGGCCGAACGGGCTGCCGATCGCGTAGACCGGGTCACCGACCTCGACGGGGTCGCTCGCGAGCGTCAGGGGCTTCAGGCCCGCGGCGCCGGCGTCGACCTGGAGGACGGCGAGGTCCTGCGAGGGGTCGCCGCCGAGGAGCTGGGCCGGGAGGACCGTGCCCTCGTCGCCGAGCTTGACGGAGATCTCCTGCGCGCCCTCGACGACGTGGCCGTTCGTGACGAGGAGGCCGCCGGAGGAGACGACGAAGCCGGTGCCGGTGCTCTCGCCCTCCGCCGTCGTCGCGTGGATCTCGGCGACGGACGCCTTCGCGCCCTCGTAGACGGCCTTGGGATCGGCGGCCGTGCCGGACGCCTCGGCGGGCGCGGGGGTCGGTGCCGGGACGGCGGGCGGGGCGAGGTCGGAGACCGGGACGCGATCGGCCGGCGCGGACGCGGGCGCGGCGCTGCGGGGGGTCGCGGTGAAGGCGAAGACGGCGGCGCCGCCGATGGCGGCGAGCACGATGGTCGCCACGCCGGCGAGGAACTTGGAGGCATTCATTGCCTCCAGAGTGGGCTCGGGACCTTCAGGCTTTGTAACGACTTCCCGAACGGCGCCGAAAGGTTGGCCCGGGGGCGCGGCGGGCGCGCGCCCCCGGACGCGGGCTCAGGCGACGGCGGGCGCCAGGCCTCCGCCGCCGGGCTCCTGCGGGAGCTTGCGGACCTGCAGTCCGCCCCAGATGAACGCGATGCCGCGGATGACGAAGACGATCCCCGCGAGGACGGCGAGCGTCTTCAGGCTCAGGTCCGGCCAGGCGAGCACGACGATGCCGGCGACGATGTCGAGGAGGCCGACGACGATGTTCGTGCCGCGGCCGTCGTGGTCGGCGAAGGCGGCGATGAAGCGCACGACGCCGGCCACGATGAACCAGATGCCGACGATGATCACGAGGACCGCGAGCGCCGAGAACGGGTGCTTGACCATGATCAGGCCGGCGATGATGCTGAGGACGCCGAGCACGGCGACCAGGCCGCGGCCCTCACCCTTCCCGACGATCGACAGGATGACGTCGATGACGCCGTCGACGAGCAGGAAGATCCCGATGATCACCGCGATGGTGACGAGCGACGGGCCCGGCCAGACGATGAGGATGATGCCGGCCGCGAGGGTGAGCAGCCCGAAGACGACGAACAGCCACCAGAGGCTGCGGAAATCCTTCAATGCGTCGGGAACGTTCGTGGACATACGGTGACCTCCGCTGGGGAACGGGCGAGTGGGGAAACCGTACGCGGCGACCCGGTCGGTCAGGTGGTGCGGGCCCGGCGGCCGGCCTTCACGCGACCGACCTTGTCCAGCACCGCCTTGCGCAGGCGGATCGACTCGGGCGTCACCTCGACGCACTCGTCCTCGCGCAGGAACTCCAGCGCCTGGTCGAGCGACAGGATCTTCGCGGGCACCAGGCGCTCCAGCACGTCCGCCGCAGCGGAGCGCATGTTCGTCAGGTGCTTCTCGCGCACCGCGTTGACGTCGAGGTCCTCCGAGCGGCTGTTCTCGCCGACGATCATGCCCTCGTAGAGCTCGTCGCCGGGCGAGACGAACAGCGTTCCGCGCTCCTGCAGCGAGGACAGCGCGAACCCGGTCGCCTTGCCCGTGCGATCGGCGACGAGCGAGCCGCTCGGGCGCGTGCGCAGCTCGCCGAACCACGGCTCCCACCCGTCGAAGACGTGGTGGATCAGGCCGGTGCCGCGCGTCTCGGTGAGGAACTCCGTGCGGAAGCCGATCAGGCCGCGCGCCGGGACGCGGTACTCCATCCGCACCCATCCCTGACCGTGGTTGACCATCTGCTCCAGCGATCCCTTGCGGAGCGCCAGCAGCTGGGTGACGACCCCGACGTAGTCCTCCGGGACGTCGATCGACATCCGCTCGACGGGCTCGTGGCGCTTGCCGTCGATGACGCGCTCCAGTACGCGCGGCTGCCCGACCGTGAGCTCGAAGCCCTCGCGGCGCATGAGCTCCACGAGCACCGCGAGCTGCAGCTCGCCGCGGCCCTGGACCTCCCAGGCGTCGGGACGGTCGGTGTCGTTCACGCGGATCGAGACGTTGCCGATGATCTCGCGGTCCAGCCGCGCCTTGATCAGGCGGGCCGTGACCTTCTTGCCCTCACGGCCGGCCATCGGCGAGGTGTTCACGCCGAGGGTGATCGACAGCGACGGCTCGTCGACGCTGATGACGGGCAGCGGGCGCGGGTCTTCCGGGTCCGCGAGCGTCTCGCCGATCGTCACGTCATCGAGGCCCGCGACGGCGATGATCTCGCCAGGGCCCGCCGACTCCGCGGGAACGCGCTCGAGCGCCTCGGTGATGAAGAGGTCGCCGAGCTGGCCGCTCTCGACGCTGCCGTCGGCGCGGCACCAGCCGATCCGCTGGCCCTTGGTGATGGTCCCGTGGCGCACACGGCAGATCGCCAGGCGCCCGAGGTAGGGGGAGGCGTCGAGGTTCGTGACCATCGCCTGCAGCGGATGGTCGGGCTCGAAGCTCGGCGGCGGGACGTGCTCCAGCAGCAGGTCGAAGAGGGGCTCGAGGCTGTCGCCCGGGACGGCGGGGTCCATGCTCGCCCAGCCGCGCTTGGCGTCGGTGTAGACGACCGGGAACCCGAGCTGGTCCTCGTGCGCGTCGAGGTCGAGGAACAGGTCCTCGACCATGTTCAGCACCTCGCCGACGCGGGCGTCCGGGCGGTCGACCTTGTTGATGTCGAGGATGACCGGGAGGCCGCCCTCGAGCGCCTTGCGCAGGACGAAGCGCGTCTGCGGCAGCGGCCCCTCCGCGGCGTCGACCAGCAGCAGGACGGCGTCGACCATCTCCAGGCTGCGCTCGACCTCGCCGCCGAAGTCCGCGTGGCCGGGCGTGTCGACGATGTTGATCTTCACGCCCTTGTAGTCGACCGCCGTGTTCTTGGCGAGGATCGTGATCCCGCGCTCACGCTCGAGGTCCATCGAGTCCATGACCCTGGTCTCGACCTCCTCGTGCGCGCCGAACGCCCCGCTCTGGTGCAGCAGCGCGTCGACCAGCGTGGTCTTCCCGTGATCGACGTGGGCGACGATCGCGACGTTGCGCAGATCGTCGCGCGTGGCGCTCACGCGTCGCGCAGCTCTCGGAGCTTCGCGAGCTCCGCGTCGAGGTCGATCGCGCGCATGTCGTGCTCGCCCGGAAGGCGGTCCAGAATCCCGCGGACGAGCAGATGCAGCTCGCTCTCGTCGCGCCCGAAGTCGTCGTAGTACGCCTTCAGCGCGGTGTGGGTCACCTTCATCTCGGCGGCCGTGAGCTGCAGGTCGATGACCGGCTCATCGGCCGGAATGAGGTTCGTGGGTTCGTCAGCCATGCAGGAAACCGTAGCGCCGCTAGGGTGCAGGACCATGGCCGATCGCTCCGTGGACGTCCTCCTCATCGGCGGCGGCGTCGCCTCCTCGGCTGCCGCGCAGGAGCTCGTGAGCGGCGGATTCCAGGGCAGCGTGCTGCTCGCCGGCCGCGAGCTCGACCCGCCGTACGAGCGCCCGCCGCTCACCAAGGAGTACCTGCGCGGCGAGCACGATCGCGAGGCCGCGCACCACCCGCAGACGGGCTGGTTCGACGACGCGCCCGTGGAGCTGCTCACGCGCACGAGCGTCATGAAGCTCGACACGCACGCGCGTGAGGCGACGCTGTCCACGAAGGAGACGGTCGGCTACGAGCACGCGCTCGTCGCGACCGGCGCAATGGTTCGCCGGCTGCAGGTCGACGGGACGCAGCTCGACGGCATCCACTACGTGCGCGCCTACGGCAACGCCGACGCGATCCGCGCGGAGCTCGACGGGGTCGAGCACGTCGTCTGTGTCGGCGGCTCCTACATCGGCTGCGAGATCGCGGCGTCGCTCACCGAGCTGGGCAAGCAGGTCACGATCGTGATGCTCGAGGACGAGCCGATGGAGCGCACCCTGGGACGCACGATGGGCGCCTACGTCCGCGGCGTGCTGTCCGAGCGCGGCGTCGGGATCGTCCACGCCGACGAGGTCGCGCGGTTCGAGGGCGAGGATCGCGTCGAGCGCGTCGTCACAGCGGGTGGACGGGAGCTGCCGGCCGGCCTGGTCGTCTGCGGCGTCGGCGTCACGCCGGACGTCATGCTCGCCCGGTCCGCCGGGCTCGAGCTCGGCGAGACGGGCGGCGTGCGCTGCGACGAGGAGCTGCGCACGAGCGCGGCGCGCGTCTGGGCCGCGGGCGACGTCTGCGAGTACGCGAGCGTCACCCACGGCGGCCGGCGGATCCGTGTGGAGCACGTCGAGCACGCGAAGGCCCAGGGCGAGTACGTCGCCCGCGCGATCATGGGCGCCGACGAGCCGTTCAGCGTCGTCCCGTACTTCTACAGCGACCTCGCCGACTGGCTCTCGTTCGAGTCCGTCGGCCCGGCGTACTCCTGGGACGAGGAGGTCGTCACGGGCGCGATGGAGGACGGGGCGTTCGGTGTGTGGTACCTGGAGGGGGGTCACGTCCGCGGCGCGCTCAGCGCCGGCGGCGGCCTGGACCTCGAGCGGGCGCGGGCGCTGATCACGTCGGGCGAGCGGGTGGCGCCGGCAGACCTCGCGACCGGGTAGGCGGGCCATGACCTCGCATCGCGAGCGCATGGTGGCCGGAGAGCCGTACGACCCGGTCGATCCGGAGCTCGTCGCCGAGCGCGCCCGCTGTCAGGCCGTGCTGCGCGAGTTCCACGCCACGACGAGCGAGTCCGAGGGGATGGAGGTCCTCCGCGGACTGCTCGGCCACGTCGGCGCGGATGCGCTGATCGTCGCGCCGCTGCGCTGCGACTACGGCTGGAACATCAGCATGGGCGACCGCGCGTTCCTGAACTTCGACGTGGTGATCCTCGACTGCGCCCCGGTGACGATCGGCGAGGGCGCGCTCGTCGGCCCGCGCGCGCAGCTGATCACCGCCGACCATGCCCGCGACGCGGCCGGGCGGCGGGTCGACATCGAGTTCGCGGCGCCGGTCACGCTGGAGGCGAACACGTGGATCGGCGCGGGGGCGATCGTGCTGCCCGGCGTCACCGTCGGCGCGGACAGCATCGTCGGCGCGGGCAGCGTCGTGACCCGGGACGTGCCTGCGGGAGTGGTGGCGGCGGGAAATCCCGCGCGCGTTCTGCGCGAGCTCTAGCCGTCCCCGCCCGCGTGCCCCACCGACCGCGCTGCGGCCTCCGCAGCCGGCGTGTCACGCAGGGCTCCGCCGAACGCGCCGCGCTCGGCGACGCGCTCCGCGGTCAGGCGGTCGATCTCCGGGGCGACGGCACGCGCGTCGCGCTCGCCCAGGCGGGTGCGCAGCGCCATCCGCGTGGGTGAGACGAGTCGCAGCCAGTCCGGCGCGTACACGGCGCGGCTGCGGCCGTGCACGCCCTCGACGATGGCCTGCGCGGCGTCGCCGACGGGGTGCGTCGCGCCGAGCGGCCCCGGCATCGCCTTGCGCATCGCCGCGAACGCGGCCATGTCGCGGTCGGCGCCGGTGACCATGTCGGTCGCGATCCAAAGGAAGTACGCGCATCCGACGTCGACGCCGAGATGCGCGACCTCGATCCGCAGGACGTCGAGGAGCATCTCCAGGCCCGCCTTGCTGGTCCCGTAGCACCCGAGCCCCACCGGCGGGGCGATCGCGGCGGCCGACGCGACGCCCAGGATGTAGCCGCGACGCCGCTCGACGTGCGGCAGGCAGGCGTGGATCACCCGCCAGTTGCCGACGACGTTCACGTTCAGCTGCGCCGCGAGCACGTCCGGGTCGATGTGCCGCATCGACCCCTGGACGGCCACCCCGGCGTTCGAGATCACCACGTCGATCCCGCCGGCCTCCGCGACGACGGCCGTGATCGTCTCGTCGACCTGCGCGGCGTCGGTGATGTCGCACACGTGGTGGAGCGCGTCGGCGCCGCAGGATGCCGCGGCCTCCGGCAGCGCGGCGGCGTCGAGGTCGAGCAGCGCGATCCGGTGCGTTGACGCGAGCCGCCGCGCGGTTTCGAGGCCGATGCCGTTGGCTGCCCCGGTGATGACGGCGAGTGGGCGAGTCATTGGGGAAACCTATCGGCCCACCTTCGGTGGTCCGTCCTGCCAGGGGGCCGTGCCAGGGGGCCGTGCCTAGATGCCCTTGCCGGGAATGCGGTGCTCTTCGAGGTACCGCTCGTTCTCGCGCTTCTCGACCGCCACCTGGGCGGCGGCGAAACCGATGAGCCCGTTGACGAGGATCGGGAACAGCACGAAGAAGATGCCGATGAGACCGAAGTTGATCTTCATGGCGTAGCTCAGTTCTGCGAGCGGCATGGCCCGAGCCTATCGCAGGCACGGGCTGGTCGGCGGTGCGGCAGGAGCGGGTACGCTCGCGCCTGTGAACCGCCTCGGAGCCCTCGTCTACGACCGCCTCGTGATGAAGCGCAGCCAGGAGGCCGGTCTGGCGGACGCGCGCCGCGACGCCCTCGCCCTCGCGGCCGGGGAGGTGCTGGAGATCGGCGCCGGCACGGGTCTCAACATCCCGGCCTATCCGCGCGCGGGCATCACGCGCCTGGTGCTCACGGAGCCGCACGAGCCGATGCGCCGTCAGATCGCCGCCAAGGCGGCCGACGCCCCCGCCCCCGTCGAGATCGTCGACGCCTCCGCCGAGCGGTTGCCCTTCGAGGACGCGACGTTCGACACGGTCACGGGGACGCTCGTCCTGTGCGAGGCCGACGATCCCGCGGCCGCGGTGGAGGAGATCGCGCGCGTCCTGAAGCCCGGTGGCCGCTACCTCTTCCTCGAGCACGTGCGCAGCGACGACCCGGCCCTCGCCAGGAGCCAGGACCGGTGGGCACCGCTGTGGCGCAGGGCGGCCGGCGGGTGCAACTGCAACCGCGACACGCTCGCGACGATCACGGCCTCGGGCCTGGACGTCGAGCGCCGGCGCATGGGCCGCTTCCCGAAGTCTCCGCGCATCGTCAGCCCGCTGCTCAGCGGCGTGGCGGTCCGGGGCGACGTGCTCTAACCGCTGCCGGCGTCGAGTACGACCGTCGCGCCGCGCCGGGTGCTGCGGCCGGCGAGCGGGGCACCGCGGGCGATGCCGACGCCCATGTCGCGCATCGCCGGGCTCAGCAGGATGCGACGGTGGGCCGCCGAGCGCAGCCAGCCGCGCACGGTGCGCGCCGGCGTCGCCGCGGGCACGGCGAAGGCGAGCGTCTCGCCGATCGACCGTCCGCGGTATCCCGCGCTTCTGGCCCGGGTCGCGGGCGTCGAGCCGCCCGGGCTCGTGTGCTCGAAATAGTCGCGCCGCACCATGTCGCGCGCATGCCGGCTCGCGGCGCGCGCGAGCGTGCTGCTGGAGCGCAGACGCGGGAGGCCGTTGGTCGCGCGGGCGTTGTTCACCAGGCAGCGGACCGCGTGTCTGCGCACCGCGGGATCGGACCGTTCGCCCGCACCCGCGCAGGGTCCGGCCGCCGCGACGGCGAGTGACGCGAGCAGGGTTGCCAGCACCGCGAAAACGGTAGTCCCGGGCCTGCGGGAATGCGCCGGGCCATCTCCGACCTCACTGGTAGGATTGACAGATGATCTTCACGACCAAGGCGGAGTACGGCGTGCGGCTGCTCGTCGAGCTCGGCCGGCAGGCCGACGACGCGCCCGTCTCGCTGAAGGCCATCGCCGAAGCCGAGGGGCTCCCGCTGGCGTACCTGGAGCGGATCGTCGCGCTGCTGAAGAAGCAGGGTCTCGTCGAGAGCACCCGCGGCGCGCACGGCGGCTACCGCCTCGCGCGGCCCGCCGCCGACATCACGATGGACGAGGCGGTCCTCGCGCTCGAAGGGGCCGTGGCGCCGATGTCCTGCTTCGTGGACGACAGCGAGGACGGCCGCGTGCTCTGCTCGCACGTCGAGGACGGGCACCAGGGCTGTGCGACCCGCCTGCTGTGGACGCGCGTGCAGGGCGGCGTCACGAGCGCCCTCCAGCGGACCACCCTCCAGGAGCTCGTGGACTTCGGCGCGCCGCGCGTCGCGGAAGCGGCGACCCCCGCGCCCGTCGGCGCGAGCCTCCCGCTCCACTCAGCGGCCTGACAGAACGACTCACGACCACACGACGAAACGGACGACATGGCGGACCTCGAGATCAAGAACCTGCACGTCCGGGCCGGGGAGAAGGACATCCTCAAGGGCCTGGACCTCACCGTGAACAAGGGTGAGATCCACGCGCTGATGGGCCCCAACGGCTCGGGCAAGAGCACGCTGGCGAACGTCATCATGGGCAACCCCGCGCTCGAGATCACCGAGGGCGAGATCCGCTTCCTCGGCGAGGACATCACCGAGGCGGACCCGGACGAGCGCGCGCGGGCAGGGCTGTTCATGGCCTTCCAGTACCCCGTCGCGATCCCCGGCGTGACCGTCGCGAAGTACCTGCGGATGGTCATGAACGCGCACCGCGAGGCGCGCGGCGAGGCCGAGGTGCCGCTGAAGGAATTCCGCAAGACCGTCGAGGCGGCGATGGAGCTCACGAAGATCCCGCGCGACTTCTCCTCGCGCTACCTCAACGACGGCTTCTCCGGCGGCGAGAAGAAGCGCCTCGAGATGCTCCAGCTCGCGCTGCTGACGCCCAGCACGGCGATCCTCGACGAGACCGACTCCGGCCTGGACATCGACGCGCTGAACGTCGTGGCCGAGGCCGTCAACACCGTCGCGAAGGAGCGGGGGATGGGCGTCCTCATCATCACCCACTACCAGCGCATCCTGCACCTCGTCCAGCCCGAGCGCGTCTCGATCCTGTTCGACGGGCGCATCGTCAAGGAGGGCGGCCCGGAGCTCGTCACGCAGCTCGAGGCCGAGGGCTACGGCTGGATCAAGGACGAGGTCGCCGCCACCGCCGCCTGATCCCGTGCCCGCCCTCGCCGACACCGCGCTCGCCCACGAGTTCCCGATCCTCCGCCGGGAGGGTCTCGTGTACCTCGACAGCGCCGCGACCGCGCAGAAGCCGCGCGTCGTGATCGAGGCGATGGAAGACCTGCTCGCACGGCACAACGCGAACGTCCATCGCGCGGTCTATCCGCTCGGCGTCGAGGCCGACGAGCGCTACGAGGGCGCGCGCGGGCGGATCGCCGCGTTCACCGGCGCCACGCCCGCCGAGACGATCATCACGAAGAACGCGACCGAGGCGATCAACCTCGTCGCGTACACGTGGGGTCGTGAGCACGTGCAGGCGGGTGACGCGATCGTTCTCACGCAGGCCGAGCACCACTCGAACATCGTGCCGTGGCAGCTCCTCGCGCAGCAGGCCGGCGCGGAGCTGCGCTACCTCGAAGTGGACGAGGACGGGCGTCTCGCGCTCGACCAGCTCGACGCGCACCTCGCCGACGGCCGCGTGCGGCTCGTCGCCGTCGCCCACGTCTCCAACGTGCTCGGGACGATCTTCCCCGTCGCCGAGATCGTCGCCCGGGCGCGCGCCGCGGGCGCCGCGACGATCATCGACGGCTCGCAGGCGGTTCCGCAGATCCCCGTCGACGTCGCCGCGATCGGCGCCGACTTCTACGCCTGGACCGGTCACAAGGCCTACGGGCCGACGGGCGTGGGCATCCTCCACGGGCGCCGCGAGATCCTCGATGCCATGCCACCGTTCCTCGGCGGCGGCGACATGATCAAGTCCGTCGACTTCGAGCGCTCCACCTGGAACGATCTGCCGTGGAAGTTCGAGGCCGGGACGCCCCCGGTCGCCGAGGTCGTCGGGCTCGGCGCCGCCGTCGACTTCCTCGACGGGATCGGCATGGACCGCGTGCGCGCACACGAGCAGGAGCTCACCGGCTACGCGCTCGAGCGCCTCGCCGACGTGCCCGGCCTGCACGTCTACGGGCCGCCCGACGCCGCTGACCGCGGCGCGCTCGTCGCCTTCGCAGTCGACGGCGCGCACCCGCACGACATCGCCGAGATCGTCGCGCGCGACGGCGTCTGCATCCGTGCCGGCCACCACTGCGCCCAGCCGCTGATGAAGCGCCTGGGCGTCGGTGCGACGTCCCGCGCGTCCTTCGCCGTGCACAACACGCGTGACGACGTGGACCGCCTGGTCGAGGGCCTGCACCGCGTGCGCGAGATCTTCCGGCTGGACGACTGAGAGACGCCATGGACGACGCCCTCTACCGCGAAGAGATCCTCGAGCACTACAAGCGCCCCCACAACTGGGGCGAGCTGCCCGACGCCGACCTCGTCTTCGAGGACACAAATCCGCTGTGCGGCGACGAGCTGAAGGTCATGCTCAAGGTCGACGAGGAGGGCACCGTCCAGGACGTGCGCTTCGCCGGGCACGGCTGCGCGATCAGCCAGGCGTCCGCGTCGATGATCTCCGATGAGATCAAGGGCATGAAGGTCGACGACGTCGCGCGCATGGACCGCGACGCGATCCTCGACCTGCTCGGCATCCAGATCTCCGCGACGCGCATGAAGTGCGCGCTGCTGTCGCTGAAGGTGCTCAAGAGCGCGGCGATCGGCGCCAGCGCCGACTGGGAGCCGGCATGAGCCCGATCATCGACGTCTGCCCCCTCGCCGAGCTGCAGCCCGGACAGACCCGCATCGTCGAGTGGGAGGACCTCGAGATCGGGGTCTTCAACTGCGCCGGCGAGCTGCTCGCGGTCGAGGACCGCTGCTCCCACGACAACGGCACCCTCGCCGAGGGCGAGGTGGACCAGGAGGCCTGCACGGTCGAATGCCCGCGTCACGGCGCATTGTTCGACCTGCGAACGGGTAAGCCCCAGACGCTGCCCGCATACGTACCGATTGAGACGTACCCCGTCCTCGTCGAGGACGGGCTCATCAAGCTCGAGGTGGACTGAACCATGGCGACGCCCGACACGACCCGCACCCCGCTCACCGACGAAGAGGCCGGCCTCAAGGACCTCAACGCGGACTACACCGAGCGCTACGGCTTTCACGACACCGAGGACGAATACCTCTACAAGGCGCCCAAGGGCATCAACCGCGAGATCGTCGAGAAGATCTCCGAGCTCAAGAGCGAGCCGCAGTGGATGCGCGACTTCCGCCTGAAGTCGCTCGAGCACTTCCTCGCGCGCCCGATGCCGACGTGGGGCTCGCCGATGCTCGCCGAGGTGAACTTCGACGACATCCACTACTTCGTCCGCGCCAGCGAGAAGGCCGAGCGCTCCTGGGACGACGTCCCCGACGACGTCAAGAAGACCTTCGACCGGCTCGGCATCCCCGAGGCCGAGCGCAAGTTCCTCGCCGGCGTCGGCGCGCAGTACGAGTCCGAGGTCGTCTACCACCAGGTCAACAAGGACCTCGAGGCGCAGGGCGTGATCTTCCTCGACATGGACACCGCGCTGCGCGAGCACGAGGACCTCGTCAAGGAGTACATCGGGACGATCATCCCGCCGAACGACAACAAGCTCGCCGCGCTCAACAGCGCCGTGTGGTCCGGCGGCTCGTTCGTCTACGTGCCGCCCGGCGTCCACGTCGAGATGCCGCTCCAGGCCTACTTCCGCATCAACACGGAGAACATGGGCCAGTTCGAGCGGACGATCATCATCGCCGACGAGGGCAGCTACGTGCACTACGTCGAGGGCTGCACCGCCCCGACGTACTCCAGCGACTCACTGCACTCCGCCGTCGTCGAGCTGATCGCCAAGCCCGGCGCCCGCATCCGCTACACGACCGTGCAGAACTGGTCGCAGAACGTCTTCAACCTCGTGACCAAGCGGGCCGTCGCCGAGCGCGACGCCACCGTCGAATGGGTGGACTGCAACCTCGGCTCGAAGCTCACCATGAAGTACCCGAGCGTCTACCTCATGGGCGAGCGCGCGCACGGCGAGATCCTCTCGATCGCGTTCGCCGGCAAGGGCCAGCATCAGGACGCCGGCGGCAAGATCGTCCACGCCGCGCCGAACACCACCTCGAACATCTTCGCCAAGTCGATCTCCAAGGACGGCGGGCGCTCCAGCTACCGCGGCCTGCTCGAGGTCGCCAAGGGCGCACACGGCTCGAAGTCCAAGGTCGTCTGCGACGCGCTGCTGCTCGACGAGGGCTCGCGGTCGGACACCTACCCGACCATCCGCATCGGTGAGGACGACGTCGACGTCGGCCACGAGGCCACCGTGTCCAAGGTCGGCGAGGAGCAGCTCTTCTACCTCATGTCGCACGGCCTGCCCGAGGAAGAGGCGTCCAAGCTCATCGTCAATGGGTTCATCGAGCCCATCGTCAAGGAGCTGCCGATGGAGTATGCGGTCGAGATGAACCGGCTCGATCGAGCTGCAGATGGAAGGCTCGATCGGCTAGTGGTCGCGGATCTCGTCGCGCCTGACGCCACCCGCCTGCGGGGGGCGGTGGCTTGCGCCACAGCACCCCCTTGCCGTGCGGCGTCATGCATCCGCGATCTCTCGCTCCTGTGCCGTGCACTGCGTTGCGCCGCTGCCTGATTCTCTTGAACTTCAACACACCCTGGATCTGTCATGACCACGATTGCTGAGCCTGAGTTTCTTTCGCTTCGACGTGCTGCTGCGGTGGCGGAGGCGGATGGTGTTGAGCTGCCCTCGTTCAAGGGGGAGAGCGGGTGGGAGTTCACGCCGCTCACGGGCTTTGACCTGGCGGCGTATCCGGCCGCTCCGGGTGGGGCGGAGGATGCGGCCGAGCATGTGCTGGACCTCGACCTCGAGGCGGCCGTGCGCGTCTCCGCGGACGAGGCCGTGTCGGAGGGCCCCGTGGTGCTGCCGCTGTCGGTGGCGGCCGAGCGGCACCCGGACATCGTGGAGCGCTATCTCGGGACGGTCGTGCGCCGGCGCTCGCGGCTGACGATCGAGAACGACGCGCTCTGGAGCGAGGGGTCGTTCGTCTACGTCCCGCGCGGCGTGCACGTCGAGGCGCCGATCGTGCTCTCGACGGTCCACGAGCAGGCCGGGAGCGCGCTGCATCATCGCGCGCTCGTGGTGCTCGAGGAGGGCGCGCAGGCCGAGGTCTGGCACCAGTCGCTCTCCGCCGACGGCGAGGCCGACGGCGTCGTGAACGGGATCACCGAGCTCGTGGTCGGGCAGAACGCCAGGCTGCGGTTCGTCGATGCCCAGGCGCTGTCCGAGAAGACCTGGGTCTTCGGCGCGCAGCGCGCGGTGGTCGAGCGTGACGGCTCGCTGGACTGGATCACGCTCGGGTTCGGCTCCGGCAACGGCAAGGTCTTCCTCGAGACGAAGCTCGCGGGGCCGGGCGCGCACGCGGCCGTCACCGGCGCGTACGCGACGCGCGGCCGCCAGCACCTGGACTTCGACACGCTGCAGGAGCACGCGGCGCCCGACACGACGTCCGACCTGGCGTTCCGCGGCATCCTCGACGGCCGGTCGAGCACCGTCTGGCGCGGCATGATCCAGGTGGACGAGGGCGCGCAGCGCACCGACGCCTTCCAGGAGTCGCGCAACCTGCTGCTCAGCAAGAAGGCCCACGCGGACTCGATCCCGGGCCTCGAGATCCTCGCCAACGACGTGCGCTGCACGCACGCCGCGGCGATCGCGCAGATCGACCCGGAGCAGCTCTTCTACCTGCGCTCCCACGGCCTGCCCGAGGGCGACGCCCACCGGCTCGTCGTCGAGGGATTCCTCGAGGCGATCGCCGGGCGCTTCGAGGAGGGCGCGGTGCGAAACGCGGTGGCCGCCGCGATCGAGCGCCGGCTCGCGCTGGTCCTCGGCTCCTGACGGCGCATACGATGCGCCCGTGAGCGACGGGCATGGCACCCGCGTCCTCGTGGCCGGCGGCGGGATCGGTGGGCTCACCTGCGCCATCGCGCTGCTGAAGGCCGGGCTGCGGCCCGTCGTCCTCGAGCGACACCCCGCCCCGGCGGACGCCGGCGCGGGGATCTCGCTCTGGCCGAACGCCGTCCACGCGCTGCGGGCGCTCGGCCTCGGCGACGCGCTGACCGCGATCGGACAGGAATCGACGGGCGGGGCGCTGCGGCTCTCCGACGGGCGGGTCCTCACCCGCCTGCCGGGCGTGGAGGTCGCCGAGCGGTTCGGCGCGCCGCTGCTCGTCGTCCATCGCGCCGAGCTCATCGCGCGGCTGCGAGCGGCGCTGCCGCCGGGCGTGCTGCGTGACGGCGCGCTCGTCACGGACGTCACCGCCGATGCGGCCGGCGTCGCCGTCACCCTCGGCGACGGCGAGCGGCTCGAAGGCGCCCTCGTGGTCGGCGCGGACGGCGTGCGGTCGCTCGTGCGCGACCGGCTCTGGAGCGATCCCCCGGCCGCGCCCGGGGGCGTCGTGGCGTGGCGTGGCGTCGTGCCGCGCGGCGCCGAGCTCGCAGCGCTCGAAGGGGAGACCTGGGGCTCCGGCCTGCTCTTCGGCGCGGCCGGGCTGCCGGACCAGCGGGTCTACTGGTTCGCGGCCTGCGCCGCCCCCGAGCAGGGCGAGCCCGATGCCGTGCGCGAGCACCAGGCGCTCGTCGCGCGGCTGCGCGACTGGGCGGTGCCGGCCGCCGAGCTCGTCGCGCGCACCGATCCGGACGCCGTCATCCGCACGCCGCTCATGGAGCGCGCCGTCGCCGCCCCGCTCGCCCGCGGCCGGGCGGCGCTCCTGGGCGACGCCGCGCACCCGATGCTGCCGAACATCGGCCAGGGGGGATGTCAGGCGATCGAGGACGCCGTGGAACTCGCCGCCGCGCTCGGCGGCGAGCCCGATGTCGCGGCGGCGCTCGCGCGGTACGACAGCGCCCGGAGCGGCCGGGTCACGAAGGTCGTCGCGCGTTCGCGCCGCACCGGGCAGGCCGCGCTGCTGCGCTCACCGGTGCTGGCGGGCGCGCGCAACGTCGCGTTGCGGTTGACGCCGCCGTCGGCGGCGCTGCGCAGCCTCGCGCCGATCGTCGGGCATCGCGCGCAGACCCCCTGACGGCGCGCGTCAGGCGGTGACGTACGCCGCGAGGTGCTCGCCCGTGAGGGTGGAGCCGTCGGCGACGAGGTCGGCCGGCGTGCCCTCGAAGACGATCCGGCCGCCGTCGTGGCCCGCGCCGGGACCGAGGTCGATGATCCAGTCGGCGTGCGCCATGACCGCCTGGTGGTGCTCGATGACGATCACCGAGGTCCCGGAGTCGACGAGCCGGTCGAGCAGGCCGAGCAGCTGCCGGACGTCGGCGAGGTGCAGGCCGGTCGTCGGCTCGTCGAGGACGTAGACGCCGCCCTGCTCGGCCATGCTGGTGGCCAGCTTCAGTCGCTGGCGCTCACCGCCGGAGAGGGTCGTGAGCGGCTGGCCGATGGTGAGGTACCCGAGGCCGACGTCGGCGAGCCGGGCCAGGATCCTGTGGGCCGCCGGAATGGCCGCCTCGCCCTCCGCGAAGAACCGCTCGGCCTCGGTCACCGGCATCGCGAGCACCTCGCTGATGTCCTTCCCGCCGAACGCGTACTCCAGGACCTCGGCCTGGTAGCGCCGGCCCTCGCACTCCTCGCAGGTGGTGGAGACGCCGGCCATCATCCCCAGGTCGGTGTAGACGACGCCGGCGCCGTTGCAGGTGGGGCAGGCGCCGTCGGAGTTGGCGCTGAAGAGGCCGGGCTTCACCCCGTTGGCCTTCGCGAACGCCTTGCGGATCGGGTCGAGCAGCTTCGTGTACGTCGCCGGGTTGCTGCGCCGCGAGCCGCGGATCGCCGCCTGGTCGACCGTCACGACGCCCTCGCGGTCGGCGACCGAGCCCTGGATCAGCGAGCTCTTGCCCGAGCCCGCCACCCCGGTGAGGACGACGAGCACGCCGAGCGGGATGTCGACGTCGACGTCCCGGAGGTTGTTCGTGCCGGCGCCGCGGATCTCCAGCGCGTCGGAGGACGATCGCACCGACGCCTTCAGGGACGCGCGGTCGTCGAGGTGGCGGCCGGTGAGCGTGCCGCTCGCGCGCAGGCCCTTGACGGCGCCCTCGAAGACCACCTCGCCGCCCTCGGCGCCCGCGCGCGGGCCGAGGTCGACGACGCGGTCGGCGATCGCGATCGTCTCGGGCTCGTGCTCCACGACGAGCACGGTGTTGCCCTTGTCGCGCAGCCGCAGCAGCAGATCGTTCATCCGCTGGACGTCGTGCGGATGGAGCCCGATCGTCGGCTCGTCGAAGACGTAGGTGACGTCGGTGAGCGAGGACCCGAGGTGGCGGATCATCTTCGTGCGCTGCGCCTCGCCGCCCGAGAGCGTGCCCGACGACCGGTCGAGTGAGAGGTAGCCCAGCCCGATCTCCACGAACGAGTCGAGCGTGTCCCGCAGCGCCTTCAGCAGCGGCGCCACCGTCGGCTCGTCGAGGCCGCGGGTCCAGTCGGCGAGATCGCTGATCTCCAGCGCGCAGACGTCGGCGATGCTCCGGCCGTCGATCTTCGAGGACCGGGCCTCCGCGCTGAGCCGGGTCCCCTCGCATTCGGGGCAGGTGGCGAACGTGACGGCCCGCTCGACGAACGCCCGGATGTGGGGCTGCATCGCGTCGACGTCCTTCGACAGGAACGACCGCTGGATCGACGGGATCAGGCCGCTGTACGTCAGGTTGATCCCGTCGACCTTGATCTTCGTCGGCTCCTTGTGGAGCAGGTCGTGCTGCTCGCGCTTGTTGTACTTCCCGATCGGCTTGTCCGGGTCGAAGAAGCCGCAGCCGCGGAAGATCCGCCCGTACCAGCCGTCCATGCTGTAGCCGGGGATCGTGATCGCGCCCTCGTTGATCGACTTCGTCTCGTCGTAGAGCGCCGTGAGGTCGAAGTCGGTGACGGCGCCCCGGCCCTCGCAGCGCGGGCACATGCCGCCCAGGCGGTTGAACGTCGCCTTCTTGGTCCGCGTCTTCCCGGCGCCGCGCTCGACGGTGATGGCGCCGCTCGCCCGGACCGACGCGACGTTGAACGCGTACGCGCTCGGCGGCCCGATGTGCGGCTTCCCGAGCCGGCTGAAGAGGATGCGCAGCATCGCGTTCGCGTCGGTGACCGTGCCGACCGTCGAGCGGGGGTCCGCGCCCAGCCGCTCCTGGTCGACGATGATCGCCGTCGTCAGGCCCTCGAGGACGTCGACCTCCGGCCGTGCGAGCGTCGGCATGAAGCCCTGCACGAACGCGCTGTAGGTCTCGTTGATCAGCCGCTGGGACTCCGCGGCGATCGTGCCGAACACGAGCGAGCTCTTGCCCGAGCCCGAGACGCCGGTGAAGACCGTCAGCCGGCGCTTGGGGATCTCGAGGCTGAGGTCCTTGAGGTTGTTCACGCGTGCGCCGTGCACGCGGATCAGGTCGTGGCTGTCGGCGGGGGCCCTGCTCACGGCCGCCGCGCCGCTAGTACCCGAGCTTGTCGAGCACGCTCTCGCGCTTGGGCTCCTCAGCCGGCGGCTGGTCGCCCTTCTTGCGGCGGTCGCGCTTCTCGTCGGTGACGATGCGGATCGTCGCGCCGACGCTGCCGTCGCGCGCCTTGGCCATGTCCTCACGGCTCACGCGATCGGCGCGGTTGGCACGCTCCTTCGCGCGGTCGGCCTTCTCCTTGTCGCGCTGCTTGGCGGCGCGGATCCGGCCGGACTTCGCGGCGGCGCTCTCCTTGTCGAGCGTGATCGCCCAGAGGTCCTCGACCTTGGCCATGGAGATGATCGTCGCGCTCATCGCCTTGTCGATCCGGCCCGCGCCGAGCGAGCCGTTCGCGATGTTGCGCGTGCGCGGGCGGTGGTCCTCGTCGCCGGCGATGAGCGCCGAGATGTCCTGGCGCTCGCGCGGGGCGAGGATCAGGAACGCCTCCCGGATGCCCTCGCGGCCGAACAGGTCGAGCGTCGCGCGCGAGGCGTCCCGCAGTTCGTCCAGCGGCAGCGGCGCGCGCGAGCGGGGCAGGTCCTTGGGGATGTTGGGCTTGCGCGAGCGCGGCGGGCGCTTGCGCTTGGGCTTGGGCGCCTTCTTCTGCTCGGCCGGCGCCGCGGCTGCAGGCTGGTCGGCGGGCTGCTCAGCGGCGGGCTGCTCGGCCGCGGGCTGCTCCGTCGCGGGCTGCTCGGCGGGCGCCTCGGGAGCGGGCTCCGCAGGCGCCTCGGCGGCCGGCGACGGCTCGGGCGCGGCCTCCGCTGCCGGGGCCTCCTGCGCCGGCGCGGGCGGTGCCTCGACGGAGGGCTCTGCGGGCCCCTCGGGGATCGGGTCCTGCGACGGCGCGTCGGCGTCAGTGCTCACGCTGCGCAGGCTACAGCGATGCGCGCCGACTTGGCGCACCGGCGCCTGCGGGCGTTAGCCTCGGCGCACGATGGCACCGCCCGACCCGGACGACCCCCTGACGCAGGTCCCGCGCCCGCCGCTCTCGCCCGACGAGGAGCTGCTGTCCTCGCAGGCGCCGGTCATCCTCACCGAGCTGAGCGACCCGGAGCGCCTGGAGGCCATCGGCCGGGAGATGGGGGCGGCGTTCGACGCGCTCGGCCACATCAGGACGGGGATCTCGATCTTCGGGTCCGCGCGGCTGCCCGAGAGCGACCCGGTGTACGCGACGGCGCGCGAGACGGCCCGCCTGCTCGGGGAGGCCGGCTTCACCGTGATCACCGGCGGCGGGCCGGGCGTGATGGAGGCCGCCAACCGCGGTGCGCAGGAGGCGGGCGCGCCGTCGGTCGGCCTCAACATCCGCCTGCCGCACGAGCAGGCGCCCAACCCCTACCAGGACATCTCGCTCACCTTCGACCACTTCTTCGCGCGCAAGGTGTGCTTCGTGCGCTACGCGATCGGCTTCGTGGTCTTCCCCGGCGGCTTCGGCACGATGGACGAGCTGTTCGAGGCGCTCAACCTCATCATCACCGACGAGGTCGAGCACTTCCCGGTGATCCTGGCGGGCGACGGGTACTGGTCCGGCCTGCTGACCTGGCTGCGCGAGGAGGTCGTCGAGCGCGGGATGCTGCGGCCGTCGGAGCTCGACCTGCTCCAGGTGTGGGAGGACCCGCGCGACATCGTCAATGTCGCGACCCACTGCGCCCGGCAGCAGGGTCGCCTGGCGGGCCCTCAGCGCGCCGGCGGATAACGCGCGCGCACGCCGTCGATCCACGCGGCGACGCGGTCGGCGAGCACCCGGTCCTCGACCTCGAGCACGTTCTCCGCATTGTCCTCGCCGGACCGCGAGAGGTTGTACGAGCCCACGAACACCGCGTCGTCGACGACGGAGACCTTCGCGTGCATGAAGTCGTGGGGCGTGTCCGGCGCATAGGGGCGCGAGCGCTTGCCGTGGAACTCGAGGCCTGCCAGCACCTCCTCCAGCACGGGGGCCTTCCAGCGGACGCGGTCGTTCGTGCGCCACTGCCGCAGCGCGCCCTCGGTCTGGGTGAGGTCCACGACGCCGGTCGCGCTGACGCGTCCCTCGTGCAGCACCTCGGCGAGCGCGGCGAGCACCGGGGCACTCGTGAGGACCGGCGAGGCGATCCGCACGCGCTGCCGCGCCCGGTCGATCCGGGTCGCGATCCGGTGCGCGAGCTCGCGGCCGCGGCCCGGGCAGAACCACGGACGGACGAGCGCCGCTCCGACCCGCACCGCCGGGGCCTGGAAGTCGCCCGTGTCCTCGATATGGCGCTTGCGCCACAGCTCCTCGAAGGTGCGCTCGTAGGCCTGCGCGAGCGGCTGCGAGACGGCGGTGACGATGACGTTCTCCTCGCGTGTCCAGGAGTCCAGCGTCCAGTTCGTCGACCCGCACCAGAGCGCCGCGCCGTCGCGCACCGCGAACTTGTGGTGCATGAGGTCGCCGCGCCCGTCGATCAGCCGCACGTCGGCGCCGGTCTGCGCGAGCAGGTCCGGGCGCGTCTGCGGCGGTGTCAGCGGCCGCGCCGGCGGCTCCTCCGGGTCATGGACCGCGATGCGCACGCGCACGCCGCGCGCCCGCGCCGCGCCGATCGCCGCGGCGATCTCGTCTCCGACCGGGCCGGGGATGCGCACGTCGTAGAGGGCGAGGTCCAGCGTGCGCCGGGCCGCGGCGATCCACGCCGCGATCTCGCCCCCGACGTCCTCCGCGCGCTGGCCGCCCTCGTCGAGCGTGCGCAGGTCCAGCCGGCCCGGATCCGTCATGCGGGCGCGTCGCCGCCGTCGAGCGCCGCCGCCGCCGGCGGGTAGCGCACGCGCAGCTCGTCGACCCAGGCGGCGAGCCGGTCGGCCGTCGCGGGGTCCTCGATCTCGAGGACGTTCTCGGCGTTGGCCTCACCCGACCGCGACAGGTTGAACGAGCCGACGAACACGGCGTCGTCGACGACGAGGACCTTCGCGTGCATCGTGTCGCGCACCGAGCCGGGGCGCCCGAAGTCCTCGCTCGACGCCTTCCCGGCGAACCCGCACTCCAGGAGCACCTGCTCGAGGACCGGCGCCTTCCACGTCGGCGCGCCGTCGTTCCACTGGCCCAGGACGCGCACGGTCTGCGAGATGTCGACGATGCCCGACACGTCGGCGCGCCCGCGCGCGGCGACGCTGAGGGCCGACAGGATCGGCCCGGCGGTGATGATCGGCGAGGCCACCCGGACACGGCGCCGGGCGGTCGTCACGCGGTCGGCCATGCGATGGGACAGCGCCCGGCCGCGGCCCGGGCAGAACCAGGGCCGCACGAGCGTGTCGCCGACCGGCGCGAACGACGCGTCGAACTCGCCGGTGCCGTCGATCTGGCGCGTCGCCCACAGCGCGGTGAAGACGGCGGAGTACACGTCGGCGATCTCCCGGGAGTCGACGCGGACGATCACGTTCTCCTCGGCACCGAAGTCGTCGAGCGTCCAGTTCGTCGAGCCGGTCCACACGGCCGCGTCGTCGCGCACCGCGAACTTGTGGTGCATCAGGTCGCGCACCTGCTCGGTCAGCTGGATCGTCACGCCCGCCCGGCGCAGCACGTCCACGCGCGTGCGCGGCGCCGCCGTGGCGTGCAGCGGCGTCGGGTCCAGGTCGGGGCGGTGGATCAGCGCGCGCACCGCGACGCCGCGCGCCGACGCGTCGCGCAGCGCGGCGAAGATGCGATCGCCGACCGCTCCGGGCGCGTGAAAGCTGTAGAGCGCGATGTCCAGCGTGCGCTGCGTGCGGCCGATCCAGTCGGCGAGCCCCGCCCCGACCTGCTCGGGGCGCTGGCCGCCCTCGACGAGCGTCTCGAGCTGGAGCGGCGCGGCGCTCACGCCTTTGCGGCGGCCGCCGGTGGGAGCGCGGCGAGGGCGACCGCGAGGTCGTCGGTGTCCTGGAAGTCGACGCCGAGCGCGTGCACGTGCCGGTATCGCACGACGCCGTCCTCGTCGATCACGAACGCCGCGCGGCGCGTGCCGAGCACCGGGGCCGCGACGCCGTAGAGCTTGGCCACCGCCTTGTCGACGTCCGCCAGGAGCGGGACCGTCAGCCCGTGGCGGGCGGTGAACTCCTCGTGCGAGGCCACGTCCTGGTGGGAGATGCCGATGACCGTCGCGTCGAGCGCGGACATGTCGTCGGACCGGTCGCGGTACGAGCAGAACTGCCGCGTGCAGACCGGCGCGTTGTCTCCCGGGTAGAAGAGGAGCACCACGCGCTCCCCGCGACGGTCGGCGAGCCGGAACGTGCCCTGCGTGCCCGGCAGCTCGAAGTCCGGGGCGTCGTCGCCCACCTGCGGTCCCTTGGCCATAGCTGCAAGGGTACGGATCTCATGCAGCCCTGGATCGAGGAGCACGCGGCCGGCCTCGCCGCCCGCGCCGAGCGCGACCTCGAGGCGCTCGTCGCCGTCTCCTCGCCGTCGGGCGATCCGGTCGCCGCCGAAGAGGCCGTCATCGTCGCCACGGCGCTCGCGCCGGACGCCGCCGAGGTCACCCGTCTGCCGTGCTCCTCGGCCGAGCACGCCCCCGACCTCCTGCTGCGCGTGCGCGGCCCCGGCGAGCGCCGGGTGCTGCTCGTCGGGCACCTCGACACGGTCGTCTCGCACGCCGCCCACGTGCCGCCGCAGCGGACCGGGCCGCTGATGCGCGGCTCCGGCACCATCGACATGAAGTCCGGCGTCGCGCTCTCGCTCGGCGTGCTGCGCGCGCTGACCGAGCTGCCGGGCCTGCGCGAGGCGGCGCTGCTGCTCGTCAACGACGAGGAGTGGCGGACGTCGCCGTTCATGCACGGTCCCCGCTTCGAGGACTTCGACGCCTGTCTCTGCTTCGAGGCCGGCGAGCACGATCCGGACGGGAACGACGCGGTCGTCGTGCGCCGCAAGGCCGCGGGCAGCATCCGCGTCCACGCGCACGGCCGGGCGGCGCACTCCGGCTCGGCGCCCGACAAGGGCGTCAACGCGCTGGTCGCGCTGGCGCAGGTCGCGACGACCGTGGCCGGCTGCCACGACCCGGACGGCCCCGACCGGCTCAGCGCGGTCCCGACGATCATGAACAGCGGCGAGGCGCTCAACGTCGTCCCCGCCGACGGCGAGCTCGTCTGCGACGTGCGCGCCGACCGGCTCGAGGCGCTGCGCGAGGTCCTGACGGCGATCCCGGACGAGGTCGGCGGAGCACGGATCGACGCGCGGATGCAGCGGGAATGGCCCGGAATGGATGCGCGCGAGTCCGCTGCCGACACGCTCGCCCGTGCGGGCGATGCCCTGGGGAGGCCGATCATCGGCGCGCAGCGCGGCGGAGCCAGCGACGCGAGCCATTTCGCGGCGGCGATCCCCGTCACGATCGACGGTCTCGGGGCCTGCGGCGGCCACGCCCACCACCCCGATGAATTCGTGGATCTGCGGTCGCTGCGGCCGCGTGCGGAGGTGGCGCTCGCCGTCGCGCACGCCGTCGTGCAGACCCCCTGAGGGGTCATAACGCAGCAGGAGTCGCTACCCTCTCGGAGAAGTTTGTGACCAGCCGAGTCTCCGTGGTGCCCTAAATCACGGAGAGCGGGGGACCCACTGGCCAGCAATGGCCCGGGGCGAATCGTCACCTGAGCGTGATGTAGCGCGGCCCTTTTCGCGCGAGCCCGACAGCTAACCCCGTAGGCGCGACAAAGGGGGATCACCCGTGCCGCACCTGCGCCACATCGCCATTGCCATGCTCGCCTTCGCCGTCGCCCTCCCGGGTGCCGCGGCGATCGCCCAGACACCCGCCGTCCAATCGAGCACGCCCGCCTCGGCGGCAGCGCCCCAGGAGAAGCTCCCGCGCGTCAGCGCACGGGTCCTGCGTCCCGGCGCCTCCGGCTCGCAGGTCCGCGGGATGCAGGCGCTGCTGCGTGCAGCCGGCCTCACCGTCGCGATCGACGGCAAGTACGCCTACAAGACGTCACGCGCCGTCCAGCGCTTCCAGGTCGCCGCGCGCCTGCAGGCCAGCGGCGTCGCCGGTCCCGAGACGCTGAAGGCGCTGCGCCGCGCCGCGAGCGGCCCACGCTCCAGCGAGGCCAGCGGCGGCGTCGGCTTCGGCCAGGGCACCGACCGCGCGATCAAGCTGGGCCAGCGGATCCCGCTCGCCGCCGGCATGAGCGGCCGCGACGTCCGGGAGCTTCAGGACTACCTGCGCCGCGCCGGCGTCAAGGGCGCGCCGCGCCCGACCGGCGAGTTCACGAGCGCGACGGCCGCGGCGGTGCGCCGCTTCGAGCGCTCCGAGGAGCGCAGCGCGAACGGCGAGGTCGACGCCGGCGACATCTTCGCCCTGCTGACCGAGGTCGGCGCCGAGGCGATGCCCGGCGACGCCGGCGACCCGTCCGAGGGGCTGCCCGCCCCGCCGCTGGCTCCGGGCGACAAGGCCCGGCTCACGGCCGACGGCCTCGCCGTCGCACCCGAGGGCGCTCCCGAGGCGGTCAAGCAGATCATCGCCGCCGGCAACAAGATCGCGAAGCTGCCCTACAAGTGGGGCGGCGGTCACGGGCGCTGGGAGGACTCGGGCTACGACTGCTCGGGCTCCGTCTCCTACGCGCTGCGCGGCGCGGGCCTGCTGAAGAGCCCCCTCGCCTCCTACGACTACTTCGGCTGGGGCCAGGCCGGCAAGGGCCAGTGGGTCACGATCTTCACGAACTCCGGCCACATGTACATGACGGTCGCCGGGCTGCGCTTCGACACCAGCGGTCGCAGCGGGAACGGCTCGCGCTGGCAGAAGGCCATGCGCGACTCCGGCTCGTTCACGATCCGCCACCCGGCGGGGCTCTAGCCACGGCCCCCTGGCGGGACAGGGATCCGCTTGCGGATCCCCGAGGTGCGGCCCCCTGGCGGGACGGGGATCCGCTTGCGGATCCCCGATCAGTCTTCCTGCGAAGGCCGGCGCCGGTCGGCCTTGCGCTGGCTGCGCGCGCGCTTGGCGCGCAGGCGATCCTCGCGGGCGCCCATGCCGGGCCGGGTCGCCCGGCGCGGGCGCCGCACCGCGAGTGCGCGCGACAGCCGGTCGCGCAGGCGCTCCAGCGCGAGCTCGCGGTTGCGCGCCTGGCTGCGGGCGTCCTGGGCGATCGCGCGCACGACCGGCCCGCAGCGCGCGGTGACGCGCTCCTTCTGCGCCGCGCTCAGCGCTGACGACGCGGCGACGTCGAACCGGGCCTCGATCCGCGAGGCCGTGACGTTCGCGTGCTGTCCGCCCGGTCCCGACGACCTGCTTGCGAGCAGCTCGATCTCCCTGAGCGGGATCGCGACGTCGCGCGTGATGGGCATCGGATCCTGCATTCGTCCATCGTGGCGCATCCCGGCTTGGTAGCGTCCGCCAGGTTCGACCGGCCGGATCGCCGGATACTCACAGCAGGTGTTGACTGGCGGGGCAGGGAGCTTCCTCCGCGACACACAGGATCAGGAGGACGCAGGTATGCCGACAGGCACCGTGAAGTGGTTCAGCGACGAGAAGGGCTTCGGGTTCATCACCCCCGACGAGGGCGGCAAGGACCTGTTCGTGCATCACAGCGCGATCAACGGCGACGGCTACAAGTCGCTCGCCGAGGGCGCCAAGGTCTCGTTCGACGAGGAGCCCGGCGACAAGGGCCCCAAGGCCGTCAACGTCGACAAGATTTGACCAACCCGCTGCTCGACCCGGACCTCGAGGTGACCTGCGCGCAGATGGCGCAGGCCCTCGAGGACGGGTCGGCCACGGTGATCGACGTGCGGGAACCGTACGAGTGGGAGGCGGGGCGCATCGCAGGGGTGCGTCACATCCCGCTCGAGCGGCTGGCAGCGGAAGCGGAGTCGATCGACCAGTCGAAGCCGGTGATCTTCCACTGCCGCCTGGGCGTGCGGTCCCTGATGGCCGCGCAGGCGTTCAAGGGCGGCGGCCTCGACGCCCGGTCGATGGCCGGCGGCATCAAGGCGTGGAGCGACGAGGGCCGGCCGATGGAGCCGGACGGCGCCACCGTCGCCGATCACTGAACCGCCCATGGGCAAGGTGGTGCTGTACGGCACGGTGTCGGTGGACGGCTTCATCGCGGACGAACACGACCAGCCCGGCCCGCTGTTCGACTGTTTGTCCAGCGGTGACGTCCCGCTCGACGAGACCGGGCAGTTGACGGTGTCGCAGGCGTCCTACGACCACACCCGCGCTTCCTGGGACCAGATCGGAGTGACGATCGTCGGCCGCCACGTCTTCGACCTGACGGACGGCTGGGGCGGCACGCCACCGAGCGGGATCGACCACGTGGTCGTCGTGTCGCACCGGCCGGCGCCCGAGGGCTGGCGCCCCGAGGCGCCGTTCCACTTCGTCGACGGCGTCGAGGCGGCCATGGTCAGGGCGCAGGAGCTCGCGGGCGACCGCACGGTCGAGGTCGCCGCCGGCGACGTCGGCGGCCAGGTGCTGGCCGCAGGGCTCGTCGACGAGGTCGCCATGGACGTCGCGCCCGTGGTGATCGGGTCCGGCAAGCGCTACTTCGGGTCGGTCGACGCACAGCACGTGCTGGAGGATCCCGACGTGGTGATCCAGGGCAACCGGGTGCTCCACCTGCGCTATCGGGTGCGCCGATGACCCACCCGGGCGGATACGCGAACGGCCCGCCCGCAACTCACGCTGACGACGAGGCCTGCGCCAGCGCCATCCGCGCGCGCCGCGCCCGGATGGCCTGCGCGCCGTCGACCATCGTGTAGTCGAGCGCCGCGAGCAGCGGCGGGATGCGGCGCAGCGGCGGCTTGGCCGCCCCGGTCCGCGCAAGCTGGATCCGGTGCCATCCGGTGCCGGCCGCGGCGCCCAGGAGCCGGCGCGCGGGCGCCGGGCCGCGCAGCCGCGGAGCCGGCCGGTCGAGCACGTCGGTCTCACCGCGGACGAAGCGGCCCGCGAGGTCCGGCCTGACGGCGAGCGGGCGCCCGACGCCGACCATGTCGCAGACGCCGGAGCCGAGCGCGAGGTCGACCTCGGTGCGCGTGCGGAACCCGCCCGTGAGCATCACCGGGACGGTCGTCGCGGCGCTCACCGCGGCGGCGCTGTTCCAGAACGGCGACTCGTGCTCGGTCACGAGCTCCCGCCCATCGGCGTCGACGCCCGCCATCGCGGGCGACTCGTAGCTCCCGCCGGAGATCTCCAGGAGGTCGGCGCCCGCCTGCTCGAGCATTCCGGCGAGCAGGACGAGCTCGCCGTCGGCGCCCTCGCGCGCGTCGAGCTTCACGGCGACCGCCGCGGGTCGCGGCAGCACCGCCCGCAGCCCGGCGACGATCTCGAGCAGGAGCCGCGCCCGTCCCGGCAGGTCGCCGCCGTAGGCGTCCTCGCGGCGGTTGTGCGCCGGGTCGAGGAACGTGCTGATGAGGTAGCCGTGCGCCGCGTGCACCTCGACGCCGGCGAAGCCCGCGGCGACCACCCGCTCGCCGGACGCGACGAAGCGCTCGGCGACGTCCTCGATCTCGGCGAGCGTCAGCGCGCGCGGGCGTGCGTACGCGTGGGCGAGCGCCACGGCCGGGCCCGCCGACGGCGCGACGGGGCGGGGGTTGACGAAGCGGCTCGTCTGCCGTCCCGGGTGGGAGAGCTGGACGAGCGTCGGCGCTCCGGCCGCGGCCGCCGCGACGCGCCGCAGCCCGTCCATGTCGGTCGCGGCGTCGATGACGACGTTGCGCGCGCGCTCGAGCGACCGGCGGTCGACCATCATGTTGCCGGTGAGGACGAGCCCGGCCCCGCCGCGCCCGTTCGCGGCGTAGAGCCGCGCATGGCGGTCGCCCGGGTCGTTTCGTGGCCCGGCGATGCCCTCCGTCATCGCGGCGCGGCCGAGGCGGTTGGGCAGCGTCAGGCCGCCGGGCAGCGTGATCGGATCGGTCAGCTCGCTCATGGCCTCACACGCGTGTTCCGCGGGTGACCGGCCCCTCGTGGGCGTCGAGCGCGACGAGCTCGTGGGCTCGCACCGCCCAGTCGCACAGGATCGGCCGCGTGTCGCGCGGGTCGATGATCTCCTCGGCCGAGAAGCGCTCGGCCGAGCGGAAGGGGGAGAGGACCCGCGTGAGGCGCTCCTCGATCTCGGCGCGCAGCCTGACGGGATCGTCGCTGGCCTCCAGCTCACGGCGGTAGGCCGCCTCGAGGCCGCCCGCGATCGGCAGCGAGCCCCACTGGCCGGACGGCCACGCGAAGCGCAGGTTCAGGCGCGCCCCGTTCCCGTGTCCGGCGCCGGCGACGCCGTACACCTTGCGCACGAGCACGCTCGCCCACGGCGTGCGCGCCTGCATGACGGCGCTGAGGGCCCGGCTCCCGCGGCGGATCGTGCCGCGCCGCTCGGCATCCGTCCCGATCACGAACCCCGGCTGGTCGACCAGGTGCAGGACCGGGAGCCGGAACGCGTCGCAGATGTCGACGAAGCGGCCGAGCTTGTCCGAGGCCTCCGCGGTGAGCCCGCCGCCGTAGTGCTTGGGATCCGCCGCCAGCACGCCGACGGGCCGGCCGTCGAGCCGCGCGAGCGCGGTGATCAGCGACGGGCCGAAACGCCGTCCGACCTCGAACACCGACCCGCGGTCGGCGATGAGCTCCAGCGCGCGCCGCATGTCGTAGGGCTGCCGCGAGTCGCGCGGGACGACGGAGGCGAGCTCCTCCTCGCGGCGCCCGGGGTCGTCCATCGACGCGGCGATCGGCGGCGCCTCCCAGGCGCTGCCCGGCAGGTAGGAGAGGAAGCGCCGCAGCTGGTCCAGCGCGTCGTCCTCGTCGACGGCCTCGTTGTCGACCGCGCCGGCCCGCGTCTGCGCCCGCGCGCCCCCGAGCGCCTCCTTGTCCGGCGACTCGCCCATCGCCGCGGCGACGACGGGGGGCCCGGCCACGAACAGCTGGGCGCTGCCGCGGACGATCACCGAGAAGTGCGAGAGCGTCACGCGCACCGCGCCGAGGCCGGCGCACGGGCCGAGCGCCGCGGCGACCACCGGGACGCGCGAGAGGTTCTCGACCGCGAACTCGAAGCCGGGCAGCGGCGGGACGTAGCTGTAGCCCATCGTCTCGAGCGTCTTGACGCTGCCGCCGCCGCCGGTCCCGTCGACGAGCCGGACGAGCGGCACGCGCAGCTCGTGCGCCGCCTGCTCGGCCCAGACGAGCTTCTGCCAGATCGCCGCGTCGGCGGCGCCGCCGCGGACGGTGAAGTCGTCGGCCTGCACGACGGCGCGCCGGCCGTCGACGCGTCCCTGCCCGACGAGCATGTTCGACGGCAGGAACCCGGTCGAGCTCGCCCTGCTCGTCGTACTCGCCCACCCCGGCCAGCTCGCCCGTCTCGTGGAACGAGCCGTCGTCCAGGACGCGCGCGACCCGCTCGCGGACCGTGAGCTTGCCGGCGGCGCGCTGCCGTGCCACCCGCTCCTCACCGCCCAGCTCATGGGCGAGCGCCCGGCGGCGTCGCAGCTCCTCGAGCTCGGGCTCCCAGGTCATGCGGCCGGAGCCTACGGGGGATCGGCCATCCCCTGTCAGCTCCCGCCGCGTACCCTCCCGGCCATGTCCGCCACGCTCACCGACACCTACACCATCCCGCAGGAGCACCTCGACTTCCGCGACACGATCCGCCAGATCGTGCAGGAGAAGGTCGCCCCGCGCGCCCACGACATCGACGCCGCCGCCGAGTACCCGTGGGACATCCGCAAGCTCTTCGCCGAGAACGACATCCTCGGCCTGCCGTTCGAGACCGAGTACGGCGGGACGGGCACCGGGACGCTCATGCTCTCGATCGCCGTCGAGGAGATCGCGAAGGCGTGCGCGGCCTCGTCGCTGATCCTCATGGTGCAGGACCTCGGCACGCTCCCGATCCAGCTCTTCGGCAGCGAGGAGCAGAAGCAGCGCTTCCTCCCGAAGTGCGCGACGGGCGAATGGTCGCCGGCGTTCTGCCTGTCGGAGCCGGAGGCCGGATCGGACCCCGCCTCGATGCGCACGACCGCCAGGCGCGACGGCGACGAGTGGGTCATCAACGGCGCCAAGAACTGGATCACCAACGCCGGGATCGCCGACTTCTACGTCGTGATGGCGAGCACCGACCGCGAGAACCGCAAGACGACGGCGTTCATCGTCGAGAAGGACCGTGAGGGCTTCTCGATCGGCGGGTATGAGCACAAGATGGGGATCAAGGGCTCACCGACCGGCTCGCCGGTGTTCGAGGACGTCCGCGTCCCGCACGAGAACGTCATCGGCGAGGCCGACAAGGGCCTGCCGGTCGCGCTCGGCACGCTCGAGCGCACGCGGCTCGGCGCGGCGGCCCAGGCGATCGGGATCGCCCAGGGCGCGACGGACTTCGCCACGCAGTACGCGAAGGAGCGCGTGACGTTCGGCAAGCCGATCTTCGAGCACCAGGCGATCGCCTTCAAGCTCGCCGAGATGGAGGCCCGGATCGCGGCCGCACGCGAGCTGACCTACCGCGCCAGCGCCGCCGCCGACCGTGACGAGCCCGGCCTGGCGAAGTGGACGTCGATGGCCAAGCTCATCGCGTCGGACACCGCGATGTGGGTGACCACCGAGGCCGTGCAGGTGCTCGGCGGCTACGGGTACGTGAGCGACTACCCCGTCGAGCGCATGATGCGCGACGCGAAGATCACCCAGATCTACGAGGGCACCAACGAGATCCAGCGGCTCGTGATCTCCCGCGCGATGCGATAGTCCGCAGGACGCCATGCCGCCCGCACGCCGCATCGCCTTCGCCGCCGCCACCGCGCTCTGCGCGGGGCTGACGGCGGCGGCGCTGCTCGGGGGGTTCAGCGTCAACCCGGCCGTCCGCGCCGTCGAGACGGTCGGGGTCATCGGCCTGGTCGCCGCGGTCATCTTCGGCGGGGCGATCGCGATCGGGCTGAAGCTCGCCGGCTGGGAGGAGCCCGAGTCCGAGGAGGACTTCGAGGAGGTCGTGCTGCGCAGCGAGCGGCTCGCCGCGAGCGGGCTCGCAGCGGACCCGTCGGAGGCCGCGTTCCTCGAGCTCGACCCCTGGGACGACGAGGACTTCGAGGAGCTCGTCCGCGAGGCGATGGACGACCTTCCCGACCTGCTGCGCGCCGCGCTCGATCGCAACGTCGCCGTCGTCGTCTCCGACACCGGACGACGGCACCGCGCGTACGGGCTCTACCAGGGTGACGGCGCGACCCGCGACGACTATCCCGACCGGATCATCATCTTCCGCGACACGCTGCGACGCGACTTCGGGCACGACCCCGATCTCCTGCGCGAGCAGGTGATGATCACCGTGCGGCACGAGCTGGCGCATCACATCGGGTTCGACGAGCTCGGCGTTCGCGACCTCGGCCTCTAGAAAGCGGTCCGAGTGGCCCCATGCGCTCGCCACGGTCCCGGTGGCGCGCGCGGGCCCGGCGCGCGATGATGGGCGCGGGCAAGATGTCCACGAACCCGTCCCCGGCGTTCGAGAAAGGGAGATCTCGATGAGCGCACGAGTGCTCAGCACCATCGCCGCAGCCGCGCTTGCGCTGCTGCTCGCGGCACCCGTCGCCGCGTCCGCCGCGGAGCCGGCCACCTACTCGGTGTACTCGTGCCGCGGGCCGGAGGGCGAGCCGATCTCCACGCGTGCGTGGCAGGCCGACGCGAAGGCCCCGGGCGTCAGCGACACGTGCGCGGAGGGTGGGGCGCTCACCGTGGAGGCCGCCGGATACGGACTCGAGCCCGGTCTCCTCCCGGGACCGGGCATCGCGAGCGGCCTGCGTTTCGCAGCGCCGGGCGGGACCGTGATCGCCGGGTATCGGATCCACCTCACCGCTGCGACGGGCTGGGCACCGGAGTGGCAGCTGGAGGCGGGCCTCGCAGTGGGCTCGGTCGTGGGCGTCCCGCCGGTGACGGTCGGCTGCCCGACCGCGAACTGCACGTTCGGCGACGACGGGGACCCGCTCTCCGAGAAGAACCTCGTGACGGCGGGTGGCCTGCCGGACGCGGGGCTGGTGCTCGCCGCACGCTGCGCGGTCGGCGGCTGCGACCTCCTGGAGGGCAGCCGGGTCAGTGCGCGGGCAAGCATCTGGCGCAGCATCGTGGACCTTGAGGACCCCGCGCCCCCGGTCCTCGGCGCGATCACCGGGTCGCTGGCGGCCGACGGGACCGATCGCGGGCCGGGCGTCCGCCGACGTTGCGGTGAGCGACGAGGGCGGCGGTGTCGCGTCGGTGACGCTCCGCGTCGACGGCGTCGAGCGCGCGCGGAAGGACGCGGGCGGCGACTGCGCGAAGCCGTACGTGATCGCCGCGCCGTGCCCGGCGACGCTGCCGGCGTCCCTTGAACTCGACACCCGCGCATTGACTGACGGCCCGCACGTCGCGGAGGTCGTGGCGACCGACGCGGCCGGTCAGGTCACGACGACGGACCCGCTCCCGTTCATGGTCGGCAACACGGAGCCCGGCGGTGGTGGCGGCGGTGGTGGTGGCGGGACGGGCGGCACCGGCGGGACGGGCGCTCCCGGGCCGACCGTCGTGGTCGTCGCCGAGCCGGCGCGAGCCGCGATCACGCTCGACCGCACGCGGTTCACGCTGCCCGCGCGCGGACGGCGGATCACGGGCGTCGTGCGCCGGGCCGACGGGTCGCCGGCCGCCGGCGCCCAGCTCGTCGGTGCGCTCGCGGCGTTTCGGCGCGGACGCGCCGCGGCCGAGCACGGTCGGCACGCTGCGCACGGATGGCGCGGGGCGGTTCGCACTCGCGCTCGGGTCGACGCCGCGCCGGCTCAGCCTGCTGCTCGACGATCCGGGCTACCGCACGGTGGAGTCGGACGAGGTGCAGGTCCGCGGTGGGCTCACGCTCACGCTGCGCGCGATCGGCAGGGGCCTGCGCAACGGCTCCGTGCTGAGACTCGACGCGCGGATCCTCGGCGCCGGCGCGGGCGCCGCGGACGGGCGCCCCGTGCTCGTCCAGGCGCGGGTCGGCGGCCGCTGGGCGACGGTGGACAGCGTCGAGGCGAACGGCTCCGGGAGCGCGCGCTGGCGCTATCGCTTCCGCAACACGACGCGGACGACGCTCTACAGGTTCCGCGTGCGCGTGCCCCGCGGCGGGGCGGACTGGCCCTGGCCGTCCGAGAGCTCCCGCGCCGTGACCGTTCGGGTGCGGTCCTGAGATGGCCACGCTCCCCGCACGCCGGTCCGAGCAGCGCGCAGAGCAGCTCGTCCAGCGCGAGTACGAGGAGCTGCGCGCCCCGACGCTGCGGGCGGTGCGCTCGCGGCTCGCCGGCCAGGGCATCCGCTTCGACGACGCCGACCTCGACGAGTTCTACAACCAGGCCTGGCACGGTCTCTACGAGCAGCTCGTGCGCGGCGAGCAGGTCGAGAACCGCGGCGGCTTCCTCGTGGTCGCGGCGCACCGGCGCGCGATCGAGGAGGTGCGGCGGGTGCAGCCCGACCGCCGCGCGGACGGCGTGGACGCCGGGGAGACCTCCCAGGACCTCGACCTGACGCAGCGGCTCGACGACCGCCGGCGCCTGCTCGGCGCGATGGAGGGCATGCGCGAGCGCCTCAGCGCGCGCGAGCGGCAGGCCGCGGCGCTCTGCTACCTCCACGGCTACAGCCGGCCGGAGGCCGCGGCGGCGCTCGGGCTCGCGCCCAAGCGCATGGAGAAGCTCATGGACGGCGTCTCGACGAAGCTCGGGGCGCTGACGACCGAGATCGACGAGGGCGACTGGTGCGAGAGCCGCCAGTCGCTGATGAAGGCCTACGCCTACGGCGTCCTGGACCCGGAGGGCGAGCGGTACGCGATCGCGCGCGCCCACCTCGAGGAATGTCCAGCGTGTCGCAAGTACGTCCGCGGCCTGCGCGGCATCGCAGCGGTGGTCCCGCCCGTCTGGCTCCCGCTCGCCGCACTCGGGGTGCTGGGCGTCGGCGGTGCGGGCGCGGCGTCGGCGGCGACCGCGGGCCAGGGCGGGTCGGCGGGAGCCGCAGGCGGCGGCGGCGCGGGCGCCGGAGCGGGCGGCCTCGGCGCCGCGGGCGGCTGGGGCATCGCGGCCGCCGCGAGTGTCGCGCTCGTGGCGGGCGGCGTCGGGGCGTGGGCGGTCGTCTCCGGCGGCGAGGAATCGAAGCAGCCGCCGGCGACGCCCGCCGCGGTCCGGACGGCGCCGCCGCCGGCCTCGACCACGACCGCGGCGGCGAAGCCCAAGCAGGCGAAGAAGGCGGCGAAGGCCAAGAAGAAGGCCAAGGCCAAGCAGGCGAACGCCGCGACGACGTCCACGGTCGCCGCCCAGCCGGCATCGCAGCCCGCCGCACAGGCGCCGGCCACGACGGCCCAGCCCACCCCGCAGCCGTCGCAGGAGCCCGCGCCGACCGCCGACGCGGAGCCCGAATTCGGCTTCGAGCGCTGACGCGAAAACTCGCAGGGGGGGAAGTCGGGGGTTCGCTCGACAAGGGGGTGTATGGCCCAGCACCACCTCAGGAGCACCCCATGAACGCCCAGACCGGACAGGCCGAGTTGCGCCTCAGCGATCTCTACCGAGAGATCGCCGATTCGCGCTCGGTCGTCATCGAGGAGGCACTCGCGGACGTCCGCGAACTGCCCGAGGCGCCCGCCGAGACGCTCACGCTCGCGGCGGCCGCCCTCGCTCACATCGCCGGCGTTCCGTCGGCGACGACGGCACGGGCATCGCTGGTCGCACGGCGGCTGACCGCCGAAGCCCGGCGCCTGGACCCAAGGGCCGGGATGCTCGCAGAGGATTGGCTCACCGAGCTCGAGAACGTCGAGCCGGTGGCAGCCACGGAGTTGTTCCAGGAGACCGCCGACGCCCTTGCATGGGCAGCGGCGACCCTGCGGCACATCGCCAGGCTGCTCGAGACCGCCGACGAGGGGAACGCGGAGCAGTTCGAGCTCGCGTGGCTCTGCCTCGACGAGGCCGCCGAGCTGCTGATGGCCGGCGATCGCGTCGCGCTCGACGAGCGGGAGGCCGGGGTGTAGGAGCCATCGGGGGGAAGGCCGGCGCGACGACCGTGGGGGACGGTGCGCCGGCGGACCAGGGGGGAAGGCCGGGAGGTCGGTGACGCATCGGGGGAAATCCTTCGCAAGGAGGAGCGTGTCACCGGCCTTCCGGGCCGTCCGTGCGCTAGCGTCGCCGCCGTGTCGCACGATCCCGCCGGACCCGTCGCAGCGCCGCTGCGCCACCCGCCGCGCCTGCGATCGGCGGACGGGGAGACGCATCGCCACGCGACATGGATGGAGCTGTTCTTCGATCTCGTCTTCGTCGCCGCCGTCGCGCGCCTGGCGGAGATGCTGATCGAGCGTCACGACGCGACCGGCTTCCTGCGGTTCTTCGGCCTGTTCGTCCCCGTCGCCTGGGCGTGGATGGGCTACACGTACTACGCCAACCGCTTCGACACGGACGACGTGCCGTACCGCGCGATGGTGTCGGCCGGGATGGCCGCCGTCGCGGCGATGGCGGTCGCGATCGGCGACTTCAGCGACGAGGGCCTCATGCGCTTCGCGCTCGCGTACGCCGCGGTGCGCGTCGTGCTGCTCCTGATGTACCTGCGCGCGCGGCGCCATGTCCCGGAGATGCGCGCCGCGCTCGACTTCTACCTCGTCGGCTTCGGGGCCGGCGCGCTGTGCTGGATCGCGTCCGCATTCGTGACCGGGCCCGCGCGCGAGCTGCTGTGGTTCGCCGGCCTGGCGCTGGAGTTCGGGACGCCGATCGTCGGCTGGCGGGTGATCGCGACCGCGCCGATCGACCGCCACCACCTCGAGGAGCGCTTCGGCCTGTTCACGATCATCGTCCTCGGCGAGGCGGTCATCGCGGTCGTCGTCGGCACCGACGTCAGCGACTGGGCGGCTCCGGCCATCCTGGTCGGGGCGGCGGGCTTCGCCTCCGTCGTCGCGCTTTGGTGGACCTACTTCGACCTGAACGGCGCGGTCCAGCCCAAGCGCGGCTGGTGGGCGTTCGTGTTCGCGTACGGGCACGTGCCGCTGTGGATCGCGCTCACGGCGTTCGGCGCGGGCGTGAAGCTCGCGATCAAGCACGCCGAGGACGCGGCGCACGATCCGGGCTCGCGCTGGGCGCTGGTCGGCGGCGCCGCGCTGTTCTTCGTCGCCGTCATGGCGTTCCACGTCGCGTCCTCGCGCCGCGAGCCCCGGCTGATCAGCGCGCTGCGGGTCCTCGTCGTGGCCGGGCTCGTCGCGATCGCCGCAGCCGGCGGGCATCTGCCGCAGACGACCGTGTCGATTCTGGTCCTGCTCGCGATCGGCCTGGGCCTGCTGCTCGAGGCGCTCAGCGTGCGCGAGTCCGAGCGCGGCGCGCTCATGCGGATGGTCAGCCCGCCGGAGCGGCCCGCGGGGCTGCCCGGGCGGGCCTGAGATTGATCGTGGTGGCGGTGCGTTGAGATTGATCGCCCCGCGCCTGCGGCGCGGGGCGTCCTGCCAGGGGGCCGTGCCTAGCGCGGAGCCATCCGAATCGCTCCGTCGAGCCGGATCGTCTCACCGTTGAGCATCGTGTTCTCGACGATGTGGGCGGCGAGCTGGGCGTACTCGGCGGGACGCCCGAGCCGGCTCGGGAACGGCACCTGCTTGCCGAGCGAGGCGCGCGCGTCCTCCGGGAGCCCGGCGAGCAGCGGCGTGTCGAAGAGGCCCGGCGCGATCGTGCACACGCGGATGCCCTTGTCCGCGAGGTCGCGTGCGGCGGGGAGCGTCATGCCGACGACGCCGCCCTTCGTCGCCGAGTAGGCGATCTGGCCGATCTGCCCGTCGAACGCCGCCACGGATGCGGTGTTGATGAGCACGCCGCGCTCACCCTCGTCGTCCGGCGTGTTGGCGGACAGCATGCTGAAGGCGGCGAGGCGCATGACGTTGAACGTGCCGACGAGGTTGATGTCGACGAGCACCTTGAAGGCCTCGAGCGGATGCGGGCCCTTGCTCGAGGCGACCTTGATCGGGATGCCGGTGCCGGCGCACGAGACGGCGATGCGCAGGCCGCCGTCGGCCTCGGCCGCCTTGTCCACCGCGGCCTGGACCTGGTCCTCGTCGCGCACGTCGCACTGGACGAACGGGATGCCGAGCTCGGCGGCGAGCGCCTCGCCCTTCTCGGGGTTGACGTCGGCGATGACGACGTGCGCGCCGTCGGCATGCAGGCGGCGGGCGGTGGCCTCTCCGAGGCCCGAGGCGCCGCCCGACACGAGGGCGCCGGCTCCTTCGATCTTCATTGTGTGACTCCTGGGGGTCGTGGGGCGGCGGATCGTATGCCGCCGCCGCGCGTGGCGTAGACTTCCTGGTGACCGGCCTCTCACATCGCCGGTCACAAAGGCCCCGTGGAGTGCGACCGCCGGGGAGAACGCCCGTGGAGTGCGACCGCCGGGCAGACATTCGAAAGGACCACCGTCCATGCCACAGGCAGTCATCGTCGATGCCGTCCGCACCCCCGTCGGGCGCGCCTTCAAGGGCTCGCTCGCCACGTTGCGACCGGATGAGACCCTCGCCTTCGTCATCGACCAGCTCCTCGAGCGCAACCCCGGGGTCGACCCGGCGAGCGTCGAGGAGGTCGTCGCAGGCTGCGGCCTGCCCCAGGGCCTGCAGGCGAACAACATCGCCCGCATCGCCGTCCTGCTGAGCGAGAAGCTCGGCCAGGAGACCAACGGGATCACCGTGTCGCGCTACTGCGCGTCCGGCCTCGACGCCATCCGCGCGGCGGCCAACAACATCGTCGCCGGTCAGGGCGACGTGTACATCGCCGGCGGGGTCGAGTTCGTCTCCCGCTACAACGCCGCCCAGGAGGCAGCGCACCCGGAGGACCAGAACGAGGCCCTCCAGGGCAAGGAGCCCGGCCAGCCCGACGCGTACATCGCGATGGGGCTCACGGCGGAGAACGTCGCCGAGAAGTGGGGCGTCACCCGCCAGGCGCAGGACGAGTACGCCCAGCGCTCGCAGGAGCGCGCGGTCGCGGCGCAGGCCGACGGCTTCTTCGCCCGCGAGATCGTCCCCGTGACGCTGCCCGACGGCACCGTCGTCGACAAGGACGACGGCCCGCGCGCCGACTCGACGGTCGAGCGGCTCGGGTCGCTGAAGCCCGCCTTCCGCGAGGACGGCACGGTCACGGCCGGCAACGCGTGCCCGCTGAACGACGGCGCGGCCGCCGCGCTCATCATGAGCGACACGAAGGCCGCCGAGCTGGGTCTCAAGCCGCGCGCGCGGATCGTCACCGCCGCGACGTGGGGCAACGAGCCCGAGTACATGGGCGTCGCGCCGATCGGTGCGATCAAGAAGGCGCTCGACCGCGCCGGCCTGACGATCGAGGACATCGACGTCGTCGAGCTGAACGAGGCGTTCGCGGCGCAGGTGCTGCCGATCGCCCAGGAGTGCGGGATCGACATGGAGAAGCTCAACCCGCACGGCGGCGCGATCGCCCTCGGCCATCCCTTCGGGATGACCGGCGTGCGCATCATGACCACGCTCCTCAACGACCTGGAGACGATGGGCGGCCGTTACGGCATCGAGACGATGTGCGTCGCCCAGGGCCAGGGCGAGGCGATGGTGATCGAACGAGTCTGAACGGCCCCCTGGCAGGACAGCCCCGCGCCGCAGGCGCGGGGCTGATGGTTCTCCTCGCTACGCCACAGGCGTGCTGAGCGACAGCGCGAACAGCCTGTCGTCGTCCGTCAGCACCTGCTCGAGCGTGAGGCCGGCGGCCGCGAGGTCGCCGGCCAGGCGCTCGGGCGTGAACTTCGCGCTGATCTCGGTGCGCAGCTCCTCACGCGGCGCGAACTCGATCTGCAGGTCGAGCGCGCCGACCGTCACGGCCATCCGATGGCTCGCGCGCAGCCGCATCTCGATCCACTCGTGCTGGCGGTCGAAGAACGCGACGTGCTCGAAGGCCTCGACGTCGAAGTCGGCGTCCAGTTCCCGGTTGAGCACGCGTAGGACGTTGCGGTTGAACTCGGCCGTGACGCCCGCGCTGTCGTCGTAGGCGGCCTCGAGGATCGCCGGGTCCTTCACGAGGTCGGTCCCGAGCAGCAGGTGGTCGATCCCCGGGCGCAGCAACCGGGCGAGCGAGCGCAGGAAGCGCCGCCGCGCACCGGGCGTGAAGTTCCCGATCGTCCCGCCGAGGAAGGCGACGATCCGCGGCCCGTCGCCCGGCGGGGGCACGTGGGCCAGGTGGCGCTCGAAGTCGCCGACGATCCCGTGGACCTCGAGCCCGTCGAACGTCGACGTGAGCTCGTCGGCGACGCGGACGACCATCGCCTCGGTCACGTCCACCGGGATGTAGCGGCGCAGGGTCCCGGCCGCGGCGAGCGCGCCGAGCAGCACGCGGGTCTTCTCGGCGGTCCCGGGACCGAGCTCGACGACCTCGGTCGCGCGCGTCGCCTGGGCGATCCGCGCCGACTCGGCGACGAGGATCGCGCGCTCGGTGCGCGTGGGGTAGTACTCGGGCAGGTCGCAGATCCGGTCGAACAGCTCCGCGCCGACCGTGTCGTAGAGGTGCTTGGGCGGCAGCTCCTTGAACGGGCGCGTGAGGCCGTCGAGGACGTCGTCGGCGAGCGTCCGTTCGTCGCCGGGCGTGAGGTACGAGCTGATCCGGATGGGCTCGGCGACGGCGGCGTCGAACGGGTTCATGTGGCGGGCTCCTCGTCCATCGCCAGCCGGACGCCGGCGAAGATCTGACGGCGCTGGGGCAGATCCCAGTTCCGGAAAGTGGGGGTCGCGACGCGTGCCTGGGTGGCCCACGAGCCGCCGCGCAGCACGCGGTGGCCCTCGCGGAAGAACACCTCGGAGTACTCGCGGTAGGGATGGGCCTCGAAGCCGGGGTAGCCGTCGAACTCCGTCGACGTCCACTCCCACACGTTGCCGATGAGGTCCAGCGCGCCGCAGTCGGCGGCGGCGCCCGGATGGGCGCCCACGGGCGCGGTCCCGAACGCGTCCTGCCCGACGTGTGCCTCACCGTCACCGGGCCACGTCGTCCGCTGGGTCCAGGTCGCCGCCGTCTCCCATTCCGCCTCCGTCGGAAGCCGGGCGCCATGGGCGCGGGCGAAGGCGGCGGCCTCGAACCAGCTCACGTGGCACACCGGGCGGTCCGGGTCGAGGTCGCGCGGCCCGCAGGCCGTGTGCTCGCACCAGGACCCGTCGGGCCGGCGCGCCCAGTGCAGCGGCCGTGTGATGTCCCACTGCTCCTTCCAGGCCCACGCCTCGTTGCTCCACCATTCGCGGTGCACGTAGCCGCCGCCCTCGGCGAACGCGAGCCAGGTCGCGTTCGTGACGGGCGTGCGGGCGATCCGGAACGGCGCGACGTCGATCTCGTGGACCGGGCGCTCGTTGTCGTAGGAGAAGCGGCCGGCGGCGGCGCCGATCCGGGCGGCGCCGCCCGGCACGCCCACGAACTCCAGGCCGGTGTGCGCGCCGGGCGCCGGCGAGGCGGGCGGCGTGGTGCGGAACGGCGGATCGAAGTCGCGCAGGCGGGCGAGCGCGAGCGTCTGGAGCATCGTCTCGACGTGCTGCTGCTCGTGCTGGAGCACGAGCTCGTGGATGACGGGATCGACGCCGCAGCGCTCGGCGGCCGCGAGTGCGCGCTCGCGCACGGCCGCGAGGTACTCGCGCGCGCCCGCGGCATCCAGCAGCTCGATCTCCCCGCGCACCGCGCGCGGCGTCTCGAACGCGTCGTAGGTCGCGGCGAGGTCGGCGCGCAGCAGCGGCTCGTCGGCGTGCCGGTGCACGAGCCAGAGGTCCTCGTAGGCGGCGATGTGCGCGAGGTCCCAGACGAGCGGGCTCATCAGCGGGTCGATCTGGCGCTCGAGGTCGGCGTCGGAGAGCGACGCCGCGAGGGCGAGCGTCCGCTCACGCGTACGTGCGAGGGCGTCGAGGACGCCGCCCTGCTCGGATGTCCTCGTGGTCACGGACACGAATCCCCGGTCGGTCTGCCCAACCGCGCAAAACGCTACACCTCGGCGGAGGCCGGCTGGAAAACCTCAGCATCCACCGGCTTTCGTGAGATCGAGAACGGGGGATACCCCCACCCACGGCCGCCCGGCTGCGCCATTGGCGCGCGAGCCCCGGGAGAGCAGGCTCCCTCGTGATGGTCCGGCGTCCCGCCACCCCCTCCGAGGAGCACTCCGTGAGCAGCACCAAGACCACCTTCGCAGCGCGCGCCGGCCACTGGAGCGCGCACCACCGCAAGACCGCCATCGGCCTCTGGCTCGTGTTCGTCATCGGCGCCGTCATGGCCGGCCAGCTGTCCGGCCTCGTCAAGGCCGACCAGGCCTCCGGCATCGGCGAGTCCGCCAAGGCCGAGCAGGCGCTGGAGCGCGGGTTCCCGCAGGAGACGGTCGCGGAGTCGGTGATCGTCCAGGCGCCCGCGGGCGGCCGCGTGACCGACCCCCGCGTGCGCGCCGCGATCGACGACGTCGTCGCGCGCGTCGGCGCGCAGCCGCGCGTCCAGGACGTGCGCTCGCCGCTGAGCCGCGGCAACCAGGGGCAGCTCTCGCCCGACGGCCGCTCGGCGCTCGTCCAGTTCGAGCTGCGCGGCAGCGACGCGCAGGCCGAGGAGGCCGTCGAGCCCGTCCTGGCGGCGGTCAAGGACGTCGCGTCGGAGCACCCCGGCGTGTTCGTCGGGCAGTTCGGCGGCGCCAGCGCGAGCGTCGCGCTCTCGGAGGCGATGGGGGACGACTTCGCCAAGGCGGAGCGCCTCTCGATCCCGGTCACGCTGCTGATCCTGCTGCTGGCGTTCGGGTCGCTCGTCGCGGCCGGCGTGCCGCTGCTGCTCGGCATCACCGCGGTGATGGCGTCGCTCGGGCTCGTGAACGTCCTGAGCCACGTGATCCCGATGGACGAGTCGATCACCTCGATCATCCTGCTGATCGGCCTGGCCGTGGGCGTGGACTACTCGCTCTTCTACCTGCGGCGCGAGCGCGAGGAGCGCCGCAACGGGCTCTCCAAGCTCGACGCGGTCGAGAAGGCCTCGGCGACGTCCGGCCGCGCCGTCCTCATCTCGGGGCTCACCGTGATGATCGCGATGGCCGGCATGTTCATCGCGGGCGACAGCACGTTCACCTCGCTCGGCCTGGGCGCGATCATCGTGGTCGCCGTCGCGGTCGTCGGCTCGCTGACGTTCATCCCCGCGCTGCTGGCGGCGCTCGGCGACAAGGTCGACCGCGGCCGCATCCCGTTCCTGGGCCGCCGGCTGGAGCGCCGTGAGGGACACAGCCGCTTCTGGGAGGCCGTCGTCGGCACGTCGCTGCGCCGGCCGCTCGTGAGCGCGATCGCCGCCGGCGGGCTCCTCGTCGTCCTCGCGATCCCCGCGTTCTCGATGAACACCGCGCTCACCGGCATCGACGACATGCCGCGCAGCCTCGAGGTCATGCGCGTGTACGACCGGATGCAGGACGCGTACCCCGGCGGCCAGATCCCGGCGGTCGTCGCCGTCACCGCGAAGGATGTGCGCACGCCGCAGATGCGCCGGGCCATCGCCGACCTCGAGCGCCGTGCGATCGCCTCGCCCGGGTTCCAGCGGCCGGCCGACATCACGATCTCCCGCGACGGGACCGTCGCGCAGGTGGACCTGCCGATGGCCGGCGACGGGACCGACACCGCGTCCGAGCGGGCGCTGGCGGACCTGCGCGACACGCTGATCCCGCAGACGGTCGGGACGGTCGACGGGTCACGTGCGTACGTCGCCGGCATCGCCGCGGGCACGAAGGACTTCAACGACCTCATGGTCAGCCGCGCGCCCTTCGTGTTCCTGTTCGTCCTGACGCTGGCGTTCGTGCTGCTGCTCGTCACGTTCCGCTCGATCGTCATCCCGATCAAGGCGATCATCCTGAACCTGCTGTCCGTGGCCGCCGCCTACGGCGTGCTCAGCTGGGTGTTCGTCCAGGGCAACCTGGAGGACGTGCTGGGCTTCACGAGCAACGGCGGGATCGCCAGCTGGCTGCCGATGTTCCTGTTCGTGATCCTGTTCGGCCTGAGCATGGACTACCACGTGTTCATCCTCAGCCGGGTCCGCGAGGCCGTGGACCGCGGGCGCACGACCGACCAGGCGGTGCGCGAGGGCATCCTCTCGACGGCGAGCACCGTGACGAGCGCGGCGTTCGTCATGGTCGCGGTCTTCGCGATCTTCGCGACGCTCGGGTCGATCGAGTTCAAGCAGATGGGCGTCGGCCTGGCCGTCGCGATCCTGATCGACGCGACGATCGTGCGCGCGGTGCTGCTGCCCGCATCGATGAAGCTGCTCGGCGAGCGCAACTGGTACCTGCCGTCGTGGCTGGAGTGGCTGCCGCGCCTCTCGTGGGAGGGCGAGACCGTCTCCGAGCCGGGCGCCGCCCCCCGTCAGGAGCCGGCGCGGCGTCCGCGCCGCGTGACCGAGCGCGAGCCGGTCAGCGCGTAGCGCTCGCGCCGAGCGCCGGCGGGTCGGCGAGGACCACGAGGCCCTCACGGCGGATCAGCGACCCGGGCACGTCCGTGCTCGGGTCGCCGAGCGTCGCGGCGAGCGCCTGCGCCTTCGCGGCGCCGGTCACGAGCAGGATCCGCCGGCGCGCCCCGTCGATCGTGGCGCGGGTGAGCGTGACCCGGTCCGGCGGCGGCTTGGGGGAGTCGTGGACCGCGGCGACCCGGCCGCCCGTCTGCAGGACGGCGTTGCCGGGGAACAGCGAGGCGGTGTGGCCGTCCTCGCCGAGGCCGAGCAGCACCGCGTCGAGCACGACGTCGCCCAGCTCGCGCTCGTAGGCGCTCGCCGCCGCCTCGGCGCCGAGCTCGCCCTGGATCCGGTGCACCGTGGCGCCGGGCGCGTCGAGCGTCTCGCGCACGAGGAGGGCGTTGGACTGCGGGTCGTCCGGGCCGACACAGCGCTCGTCGGCGAACCAGACGTGGACCCCGTCCCAGCGCGGCAGCAGCGGCCCCAGCTGGGCGTACGTCACGCGCGGGGTGCGCCCGCCGGACAGCGCGATGTGCGCGGCACCGCGCAGCGCGAGCGCCTCGGTGACCGTCGCGGCGAGCAGCTCGGCAGCGCGGCGCGCAGCCGCATCCGCGTCCGCCGCCCGCTCGACGACGGCGTCGGTCATACCGCGGATTCAGGCACGTGGACGTGGCTCGCGGGCCGCGGCACGACCTTGCCGGGCGACGGCGTGGAGGCGAGCAGCTCCTCCTCGGCGGCGATGAGCTTCATCACGGCGTTGATGAGTGCGAGGTGCGTGAAGGCCTGGGGGAAGTTGCCCAGGTGCCGGCCGGTGACGGCGTCGATCTCCTCCGCGTACAGGTGCAGCGGGCTGGCGTAGGCGAGCATCTTCTCGCAGAGCTGACGCGCGCGATCGAGCTCGCCGATCTCCACGAGCGCGGAGACGAGCCACCACGTGCAGATCGCGAATGTGCCCTCCTCGCCCTCGAGCCCGTCGTCGGTCTCGTGGACCTTGTAGCGGAGGATCAGGCCGTCCTGGCCGAGCTCGTCGGCGATGCCGAACACGGTGTTGCGCACGAGCTCGTCGTCGCCCGGCAGGAACCGGACGAGCGGGATCAGCAGCAGCGCCGCGTCGAGCGCGTCGCTGCCGTAGTGCTGGACGAAGCGCTGCTTCTCGTGGTCCACGCCGTTCTCCAGCACGTCGGCGCGAATCTCGTCGGCGACCGCCTGCCAGCGCTCGGCGGTCGTCGCATCGCTGCGCAGCCGCGCGAGGCGGGCGCCACGGTCGCACGCGAGCCAGCAGAAGATCTTCGAGGAGGTGAAGTGCTTGGGCTCCCCGCGGACCTCCCAGATGCCGCGGTCCGGCTCGCGCCAGTGGAGGATCGCCTCTTCCACCTGCCGGGCCAGGATCGGCCACGCGGACTCGGGCAGCTGGTCGCGGTTCTTCGTGTGGATGTAGACCGAGTCCAGCAGCGTGCCCCAGACGTCGTGCTGGTTCTGGTTGTAGGCGGCGTTGCCGACGCGGACGGGACGGGAGTGCTCGTAGCCCTCGAGGTGATCGAGCTCGGACTCCTCGATGCGGCGCTCGCCGCCGATGCCGTAGAGCACCTGCAGCTCGTCGCCGGCCGCCACGTCCTCGATGAAGTAGTAGTAGTCGCCCGCCTCCTGGGTGAAGCCGAGCGAGTGCAGGCCCCACAGCATGAAGGCCGAGTCGCGGATCCAGGAGTAGCGGTAGTCCCAGTTGCGCTCGCCGCCGGGCGTCTCCGGGAGGGAGGTCGTGGAGGCCGCGCACATCGCCCCGGTCGGCGCGTAGGTCAGGCCCTTGAGCGTCAGCGCGGAGCGCTGGAGGTACGTGCGCCAGGGGTGGTCGGGGAAGTCGCCGTGCGCGAGCCAGTCGTGCCAGAAGTCGGCGGTGAAGCTCATCCGCTTGTGAGCCTCGTCGTAGTCGGCCGGCGGCGCGTGCTCGGTCCAGCTCAGCGCGACGAACGCGCGGTCGCCCTCGCGCAGCGTCGATCGCGCGCGGGCGCGGCCGCGCTCGAAGCCCAGGCGCAGGTCGGTCGTGAGCTGCAGTTCGACGTCGTGGTCCTCGGCGCGCGCGATGCCGATGCCATAGCCCTCGTCGCCGTAGGCCCAGGTGACGCTGTCGCGGCCGTAGTCGAGCTTCGGCTCGCACTCGACGTGCATCTCGACGTGGCCGTTGATGCAGTGGATCATCCGCAGGAGGACGTGGTCGGCGTCCGTGTCCGTCGGGGACCGGCGGTGGGTCGACGAGCGGTCCTGCTCGTGGTGCCACGGGCCGATCAGCAGGAGGTCGACGACGGTGACCCAGCCGGTCTTCGTCGCCCACGTCGTCTCGAGGATGTTCGTCCCCGGCAGGTAGCGGCGGCCTGCGGGCACGCGCTGGCCCATCGGCGCGACCTTGAAGCCGCCCGCGTCGCGATCGAGCATGGCGCCGAACACCGACGGCCCGTCCATCCGCGGGATGCACATCCACTCCACGCTGCCGCTCGGAGCGACGAGCGCACTCACCTCGCAGTCGGAGAGAAAGGCGTAGTCGGCGATCGGCGGGTACGGAGAGCCTGCGAGCGCTCCGTCGTGTGGCAACGGCTCCATGGTGCGTGAAGGTAGCGGGCGCGGGGTGGCACAGCGGAGCGCGAGCGTGCACGATGGACGCATGGTGCTCGGCGCGATCGGGGCATCTCAGTCCCGCTGAGCGGGCTTCATATGACCCGATCGCGGCGGCGTGCGGGCCGCGTTCTAGACGCCGAGCAGCCGGCGCAGCACGCGGTCGCGGGCGCGGACCGGGAGGACGCGCTGCATCGCGTCGAGGAAGCGGGCGTCGTTCCCGATCAGGTAGTAGCCCTTCGGCCGGCTCGCGAAGAGGGCGTGCTCGATCTTCTCGGCGACGTCGTCGGGGGCGATGCCGCGCTGCGCCTGCTTGCCGACCAGGTCGCGCATCGTCGCCAGCGAGGAGCCGTAGAGCGAGCGCTGCTCGTCGGTCATGTGCCCGGTGAGGTCCGCGGCCGCGGCCTCGCCCTTGCCCCAGATCTCCGTCGCGATCGTGCCCGGCTCGACGCACGCGACCCAGATGCCCCACGGGTGCAGCTCCTGCCGCAGCGACGCGCTCATCAGGCGGATCGCGCCCTTGGACCCGCAGTACGCGCCGACGTAGGCCTGCCCGACCCGCCCGCCGATCGAGCCGACGTTCACGATCCGCCCGCGCCCGCTGCGCAGCGCCGGGATCGTCGCCTGGGCGACGGCCACGCAGGAGAAGACGTTGACCTCGAACTGTTTGCGCAGCTCGTCCAGCGGCAGCGCCTCCAGCGGCCCCGGCACGGCGATGCCGGCGTTGTTCACCACGCCGCGCAGCGAGCCGCCGCGCACGCGCTCGGACAGCTGCTCGAGGTGCTCGGGATCCGTCACGTCGAGGATCAGCGGCTCGACGCCGGGGGTCCCGCGCAGTGCCTCGCGCGTCGGCCTCCCTGCGCACGCCGGCCAGCACCGGCACGCCCGCTCGCGCGAGCCGCTCCGCCGTCGCGCGCCCGATGCCGGTCGACGCGCCGGTGACCAGGACCGCGCCGAAGGGCGGTGCGGCGCTCATGCGACGGTGCTCCCCGGCGCCAGGCCGCGGATGACGTCCTCGAGGCGGTCCGGACCGCACATCGGGGTGAGGATCGCCGTCGTGATGCCCGCCTCGGTGAACTCGCGCAGCCGCTCGCGCTGCTCGGTGAACGAGCCGAAGATGAAGATCTCCTTGACGAGGTCCTCCGGCACGAGCTCCAGCGCCTTCGCGCGGTCGCCCTCCTGCCACGCGGCGATCATCGGGTCGAGCTGCTCGCCCCACCCGAGCCAGCGGAAGAACTCGCTGTAGACGGGGACGGTCGCGTATCCGGTGAAGAGGAACTTGGCGGTCTGCAGGCCCTCGTCGGCCGGCTGGGGGATGCAGAAGAACCGGCACGCGAGCTCGGTGCTGCCGGGCTCCTTCCCGGCGGCCGCCTCACCCTCGCGAACGCCCTCGACGACGCTCGGCAGCCCGCTCAGCGGGAGGAAGTTCGTGAACGCGCCGTCGCCGATCTCCGCCGCGAGGCGCAGCATCTTCCCGCGCAGCGCGGCGAGCACGATCGGCACCGGCTGGGCCGGCGGCGACTCGAGCTTGAACCCGCCCTCACCGCGCTCGCCCGCGAGCACGGGGCGCAGGTACTCGACCGTCTCGCGGATCTTCGAGAGCGGCTTCTCGAACGGGACGCCGTTCCAGCGCTCGACGATGACGTTCGACGACGCGCCCAGGCCGAGCACGAAGCGGCCGCCCGACGCGTCGGCCATCGCCGCGACCTGCTGGGCGAGGATGGCGCGTCCGCGCGTGTACGGGTTGACGATCCCGGTCGCCAGGCGGATCCGCTCGGTGTGCGCGGCGGCCAGCGCCAGCGGCGTGAACCCGTCGGGGCCCGCGGTCTCGCCCGTCCACAGATCGTCGTACCCGAGCTCCTCGGCGAGCCGGAAGTGCGGCGCGTGGCCCGCCAGCGGGACGCCGGCGAAGGGAAGGGTCAGGCCCCAGCGGGGATCGGTCATGTCTGCTCCAGCCATTCGGAGATGCCGAAGGTCTCGTGACCCAGCCACTCCAGCCGGGTCAGGCCCTCATGGACGATGGTGAGACGGTCGTCGCGACGCTGGCGCAGCGGCGCGACGCTGATCGCGGCCCCGCGCAGCGTCGCGGTGCGCCCGAGTGCGTCGGTCGCGTGGGCGACGAAGTCGCGCTGGGTGCCCTCGGTGGACCCGGACACGACCGGCGCGAGCTCGCCGCCGAGCATCATGCAGCCGCCGACGGTCTCCGCGGTGGCGCCGTGCTCGTCGCGGACGCCGACGTTGTTGACGAGCAGGAAGTGGTCGGGGTCGACGAGCATCCCCATCCAGCGCCAGTACGGGACGGCCTGCCAGTCGCGCACGCCCCAGGAGTGATCGCGCATCGCGGCGCCGTGGACGGGGAAGCGCTCCTCGCCGACGACGAGCACGCCGCTGACGGTCCCGGGCTGCTCGTAGTGGCGGGTGGCGACGGCGTCCGTCAGCCCGGCGTCGAAGTGGAACGGGGGAACCCAGGAGGTGAACCGCAGGTCGCCGCTGACGGCGATCTCCTGATGGGCCTCGGGGTGCTCGCCGAGATCCTCGGCGCGCGCCCACAGCCGTGCCTCGCCGTCGACGGCGAGCCGCCAGTGCTCGAAGGGGACGGCGCAGGAGAGGGACAGCGGCCCCGGCCGCGATCGGCGCGGCGGGCAGGTCCGCGGGCGCGGGCTCGCGCGCGAACGCGAGCAGGAACCGCGGGGGCAGCCCCGGGCGCGTCGGCGGCAGCCACACGCCGAGCGCCGCCTCGACCACGCCCTCGTTGGGGCGCGCCCCGATCCGCGCGTAGAACGCCAGACCGCTGCGCAGGTCGCCGCCGCCGACGTAGAACGAGTCCGACCACTGCTCCTGCGGCCCGGGCGCGTGGAACGCCTCGTCGCGGACGTCGAACTCGGTCGCATGCCCGGGCGTCATCGCGGCGGACCCTATCCACCGGCGGTCGCTTCGGGGATGATCGCGCCGTGACCGAACCGCTCGACGGCATCGCGGGCGCCGACGCGCTGCTCGGCCGCCCGTTCCCGCTGCCCACCGTCGCGCTGCCGCTCTCGCGCTGGGTCGACGTGTCGCCGGTCGGCGAGGGGGCGGAGGTCGTGTGGAGCCTGGACGACTCGCGCGCCGGCGCTCCGGCGCGCCTGGCGCTCTACGCCGGGCGCGCACCGGCGCCGCCGCGTGAGGCGCTCGACGGCGCGGACGCGCGCGAGCTGGCCGTCGGTGAGCGTCCGCGGACGCCTGCGCGAGCACCCGCTCGGCGACGCGCAGCCGTCGCTGCGGCCGGTCCGCGAGCTGAGCTGGGAGACGGGCGATCTGGCGCTGCGCCTGACCGCGCAGGGCCCGTGGGACATGGACGACCTGCTGGCCATCGCCGCGTCCGTTTCGCGCCTGAACGACGGCCGAAAGCGGCCCAAGCCGCCCAACCCGGCTCGCAGCGCCGCCCACCCTCGTATCCTGTAGGTATGGCTGCACCCGAGAAGAAGCCGCTCTCGCCGCAGGCCGCCCGCGCGCTGGAGCGCCGCGAGGCACAGCTGGCGGACATCGCCGAGCAGGTCAGCGACGGCTCGCTGGTCGTTCGCCAGATGACCGCCGCAGAGCGCAAGCGCTTCGACGAGCGCCGGGCCAAGCGCCCTGCGCCCAAGCCGCGCAAGACGACGCGCTGACGCCGGCCGGCGTCGCGAGCAGGTCCCGATCGGCCGACGGCCGATAGGGTCCGCGCCGCCCCGCCGCACACCGACCCGGAGCTGCGCATGTCCGCCACCACGCCTGATCGCAACCTCGCCCTCGAGCTCGTCCGCGTCACCGAGGCCGCCGCGCTGTCCGCCGCCCGCCTCGTCGGCCGCGGCGACAAGGACGCCGCCGACCAGGCCGCCGTCGACGCGATGCGCCACGTCCTCGAGCACGGTCTCGATGGACGGCATCGTCGTGATCGGCGAGGGCGAGAAGGACGAGGCGCCGATGCTCTACAACGGCGAGCAGGTCGGCGACGGCAGCGACCCGGCGGTCGACATCGCCGTCGACCCGCTCGAGGGCACGACGCTCTGCGCGCAAGGGCATGCCGAGCGCGCTCGCGGTGATCGCGATCGCCCCGCGCGGCACGATGTTCGACCCGGGCCCGTGCGTCTACATGGAGAAGCTCGCCGGCGGCACCGACCTCGCCGACCTGCTCGACCTCGACCGCCCGATCGGCGAGACCTGCGCGCTCGTCGCCGAGCGCCGCGGCGTCAGCATCGGCGACGTCATGGTCGTCGTGCTCGACCGCCCGCGCCACGAGGAGGGCATCGAGGCGATCCGCGACGCCGGTGCGCGCGTGCGCCTGATCAGCGACGGCGACGTCAGCGCGGCGCTGCTCGCGGTCTCCGCCCGCTCGCCCGTCGACCTCCTCTGGGGCGTCGGCGGGACGCCCGAGGGCGTCATCTCGGCCGCCGCGATCAAGTGCGATCGGCGGCGGCCTCGTCGGGCCGGCTGTGGCCGCGCGACGACGACGAGCGCAAGGCGGCGCTCGACGCCGGCTACGACCTCGAGCGCCAGCTCACCCAGGACGACCTCGTCAAGGGCGACGACTGCTTCTTCTCCGCGACGGGCGTCACCGACGGCGACGTCCTGCAGGGCGTGCGCTACGAGGGCAAGGGCGTCGCGACGACCGAGTCGCTCGTCATGCGCTCGCGGTCGGGGACGGTGCGCCGGGTGCGCGCCACGCCACAACCGCGACAAGCTGCGCGCCCTGATCGGCGAGCGGTACGGCTGATCAGCCGGTGGCGCTGGGCACGCGGCTCGCCTCGCGGCCCGCCGAGCGCTGACTGGGCCGCGGCCCGCTCGGGTCCGGCACCTCGGTCGATGCTCCGCGAAGCGGCCGATCCTGCGACTCCTCGAGATCGAGCTTCGCGAGCGAGCGCAGGAATCCGTAGGTGACGAGCACGTGGATCCGCGACTGCGTGACCGCGTAGACCCACTGCGTGAACGTCGAGGCGATCGCCGGGTAGTAGTTGGCGACCTCGACCTCGACGTGCAGGTCGACCCATTCGGGGTCGTCGGTCGGCGTGCGCCGCAGGTCGATCTCCAGGTACCCGTCCGCGCTCGACGCCCGGGGGGCGCGACGAGCACGCCGCGCTCGATGCCCCAGCGCACGATGCCGCGGTCGCCGTCCATCTCGTACTCCGGCGCCTTGAATGCGCAGCAGGACGAACGGACGGCGCAGCAGGACCACGAACGCGCTCGCCCTCGGTGTACTCGACGCGGATCAGCCCGAGCGTGCACCGGCTCAGGAAGCGCCAGTACGTGCGCGCCAGGCGCTCGAGGTGCTTCGGCGTCCAGATCGCCGTCAGCGCCGCGCTCGGCATCCGGATGTCGGCGGACTGCACCGAGCGGCAGGCGCCGGTGCGGTCGATCGACGTGTCGTCGTGGAGCGGGCCGATCGTCGCGGGGCCGACGCTCGTGGGGCTGCCGAGGACGCGCTTGAGCACGCGCGAGACGACCGCGTAGGCGGCGATCAGCAGCGCCAGGGGCCTCAGCACGCGGCTCATCCGGTGCTCGATGGTAGGGCCGCCTCGTCCTCCAGCGCCACTCGCACGGCGGCGTCGAAGCCCAGCGGGTCGTCGTTGATGCCCGGCGGCGGCGGGGTGCGCACGAGCAGCTCCTCGCTGAGGCCGTCGACCAGCGGGCGCGCGAGCGCCGGCTCGACCGACGTGACGAAGCCGACCCAGTACGAGGAGAGCCGCGGCGAGAGGACCGGCACGGGGACGATCAGCGGCGGTCGCCGACCCTGCAGGATCGCGAAGCGCCGCATCATCTCGCGGTAGGTGACGACGTCGGCGCCGCCGAGCTCGACGTCGCGCGGGCGGGTCCGGGAACGTCGCGAGCCGCGCGAGCGCGCCGGTGACGTCGCTGAGCGCGATCGGCTGCGTGCGCGTGTCGATCCACTTCGGGCCGACCATCGCGGGGAGGCGCTGGACGAGCTGACGCAGCATCAGGAACGACGCGCTGCCCGGCGCCGATCACCATCGCCGCGCGCGCGTGGACGGACACCGGGGCGGCGTCCGCGAGGATGCGCGCGACCTCCTCGCGACTGCGCAGGTGCGCCGATCCCGGCCCCGGCGCCGGCAGGCCGCCGAGGTACACGACGCGCTGCAGGCCGGCGTCGCGCGCGGCGGCCGCGAACGTCATCGCTCCGCGACGGTCGTTCGCCGCGAAGTCGCCGCGCGCTCCGCGGCCCATCGAATGGATGAGGTAGTAGGCGACCTGCGCACCGTCCAGGGCCTCGGCCAGCCCGGCGCCGGAGAGCACGTCGCCGCGCACGACGCGGACGCCCGCAGGCAGGCGCGCGCGGCCCGGGTCGCGGACGAGGCACGTGACGTCGTGGCCCGCGGCGCGCAGCAGCGGCAGCAGACGACCGCCGATCGCGCCGGTGGCGCCTGTCAGGAGCACGCGCTGGGGAGCGGTCACGTCATCCATACGCGCCGGGTCCGGGGCGCCGATGACCGCATTGCCCGCCTGACCCGTATCAGGGTCGGAGGAGGCTCCTTCAACATGGTGTTGAATGTTCTCTCCGTGCCCGACATGAGCGGACTCGCCATCAAGGACATCGCGGAGCAGACCGGCATCGCGGCCGGGACGATTCGCATGTGGGAGCAACGCTACGGCTTCCCGAGCCCCGAGCGCACCTCCAGCGGGTACCGGCGCTACTCCGACGAGGACGTCTCGGCGCTGCGGCGGGTCCAGGCCTACCGCCACCGCGGGCTGTCCGTGCCGGCGGCGATCGAACGCGCCCGCGAGGCCTGCACCGAGACCGACCGGCCATCGATCTACGCGGCCGTCATGTCGGCCTCGCCGAACCTGCGCCCGCAGGTCCTGCGCAAGTCGACCCTCGTCGCGCTGAGCCGCGCGATCGAGCACGAGGCGATCGCCCGTGCCGCGGCACCCGTGCTCGTCGGGGCCTTCCAGCACGAGCAGTTCTACCGCGCCGTCGAGGGGCGCTACCGCCGGCTCGCGCGGTGCGCGGACGCCGCGGTCGTCTTCGCGGACTTCGAGCGCGAGTCCAAGCCCGAGGGCGGGCCCGTCGAGCTCCCGATCCCGCCGGAGGCCGCGCTCGGCAACGAATGGGCGGTCGTGATCGACGCCCCAGGCTACGCGGCGTGCCTGCTCGCCTGGGAGCAGCCGGGCGTGACCGAGCCCGGCGACGCCGACGACCCCGGCCGCCGCTTCGAGGCGATCTGGACGCTCGACCCGGAGGCGACCCGCCGCGCCGCGACGGTCGGCGCGCGGCTCGCCGCCAAGGCGGACCCGGAGTACGGCAGCCCGGCTGGAGGAGCTCCTCGCCGACCGCCCGATGGCGCTCGAGGAGCCCGCCCCGGCGCTGACCGCGCTCACCAACCGCGCGGTCGCCTACATCGAGTCCGCGGCGACCTAGACCGCGAGCAGCTCGACCTCGGTGCCGGCGGCCAGCGCGCGCCCGGCGCCGCGCGGCACCACGACGAGACCGTCGGCGAGCGCCATCGACAGCAGCACGTGGGACCCCTGCGGGCCGGTGGCGAAGGCCTTGCCGTCCTCGAGCCGCACGCGCACGCACTCGTCCCGGTCGGGGTGGCACATGAGCCGCTCGCCGAGCACCGCGCGGCCACCCGCCGCCGGCTCGGCCCATTGCAGCGCCGCGAGCGCCGGGCGGGCGAACAGGAGGAACGTCACCATCGCCGACACGGGGTTGCCCGGCAGGCCGAAGACGAGCGTGCGCCCGCGCGCGCCGAACCACGTCGGCTTGCCGGGTCGCAGCGCGACGCGCCAGAAGCGCTCCTCGACGCCCAGGTCGGCGAGCGCGGGCTTGACGTGATCGTGCGGGCCGACCGACACGCCGCCGGACAGGATCACGATGTCGGCGCTCTCGAGCGCCTCGCCGATCGCCCGGCGCGTCGCCGCCGCGTGGTCGGGGACGACGCGTGCGAACAGGACCTCCGCGCCGTCGCGCCGGGCGAGCGCCGCGAGCGTCACGCGGTTGGAGTCGTGGATCTGGCCGGGACCGAGTGGCTCGCCCGCCGGCAGCAGTTCGTCGCCCGTCGCGAGGACGGCCACGCGCGGGCGCCGGGCGCAGGCGAGGGTCGCGCGCCCGGCATTGACGGCGACCCCGAGCTCGGCCGGGCCCAGCCGGGTGCCCGCGCCCAGGACGTGGGCGCCCGCGACGAGGTCCTCGCCGGCCTCGCGCACGTTGCGGCCCGCGATCACCTCGTCGAGCAGTGTGATGCGCTCGCCGCGATCCTCGACGAGTTCCTGCTGGAGCACCGCGTCGGCGCCCTCGGGAAGCATCGCCCCGGTCGAGATGCGGATCGCCTCGCCGTAGCCGACCGCGACGTCGGCCGGACGACCGGCGCGGGACTCGCCGACGACGAGCAGGTCGCGGCCCGACTTCCCAGAGCGCACGGCGTAGCCGTCCATCGCGCTGTTACGGAAGCCGGGCACGTCATGGGCGGCGCGAACCTCCTCCGCCAGGACGCGGCCGAGCGCCTCGTCGACGCCGACCTCCTCGGCCGGCAGCGGGGCGGCCGCGTGCAGCACGCGCTCGCGGGCCTCGGCGATGTCGAGCAGCGGGGCGGCCATCGGGCGCAGCTTGACGCACGCGCGCCGTCCGCGACGGCTGGTATTCACCGCACATGCTCGCGGGCTCCAACCCGGCGCGGGCCGCCCGCCCGGTCGCCGACGCACCCCTCGGTGCGCTCGCCGACGCCGACGCGCTCGCCAAGGGCTGGCTGCTCACCCTGATCGCCGACGCGCCGCTGCAGCAGGCGGCGTCCGTGCCGGCCGCCGAGCTCGCCCGCGACGCCCCGTCGCTCTGCGCCGCGATGGCCGCGGCGCTCGCCTCGCAGGACGCGCTCGACCGGCTGCGCGGCGAGGGGGACCTCACGCCGCTGGCCGCCCGCGCGGGCCGCCTGGCGGGGGCCGTCGACCCCGCCGGCACCGCCGGAGCGCTCGGTGCGCTGCGCGCGGTTCTCTGGAACGCCGTCGCCGACGGCCTGCGGCAGCCGGAGCCCGAGCTCGTGTCGGCGCTGGCGGCCCGGCTGGGCCTCGTCTGCGACGTCGTGGTCGAGGCGGCCCTGTCCGGTGCGGCGCCCGCGGCCACGGCGCCCGCGCCGCCGGTCGACCGGGAACCCGAGCCCGAGCCCGAGCCGCGCCTGTCCGTCGTGCAGCCCGAGACGCCGCCGGCGCCCGCGGCGCCCGCGGTCCCCGCCGACGTCTTCCCGACGATCACCGCGTCGCACGCGCTCGAGGATCGCCACGAGCCGTGGGCGACCGCGGTCGTGCGGCGCGTCGACCGGCTGCTGTCCCACGGGACCCCGGTCTGCGTGCTCGTCGTCGACGTCGAGGACGCCGAGCGCCTGCTCGCGGCGGACCTTCACGGCGAGGCGCGCACGACCCTCGACCGGATCGAGCGCGCACTGCGCGAGGAGCTGCGTCCCGGGGACGCGGCGGTGCGCGAGCGCGACGGCCGGCTCTGGGTCATCGGCGGCGGAGCGACGCTCGAGGGCGCCCGCGCGCTCGGCCGTCGCCTGGCGGGCGCGGCCACGTCCTCCGGCACCGTCGCGGGTGTGCCGCTGCGTGCCGCGGTCGGGATCGCCGTCAGTCCCGACGACGGGACCGACGCCGCCTCACTCGTCGCACATGCCGACGAGGGCGTGTTCGCCGCTCGCGCGGCGGGCGTCGAGCTCGCCTAGCGCTTCGTCACGCCGCCGCCCGCGATGGCGGGCGGGATGGCGGCGATGGGACTCGGCGCGAGCGTGCGCCCCGCGGGGAGGACCCCGACGCGCACGCGGCCGGCGGACACGAACCCGAGCGCCTTCGCGGCCGCGAGGGTCAGGTCGTAGTGCACGCCCGTGACGAACGGCCCGCGGTCGATGACCGGCACGCTGACCGAGCGCCCGCCCCAGGTGACGTCGACGCGGGTCCCGCACGGCAGCGTGCGGTGGGCGACGCCCATCGTGGACCGGCGCAGGCGCACCCCGCAGGCGGTGCGGTTGCCGGGCATGCTGTACCAGGTGGCGGTGGCGCCGCGGTAGACGATCGCGGTGGCGGTCGGCGCGACCGCTGCGACGGCGGCGACCGCGTCGCCCTCCGGCAGCGCGCGGATCGCCCAGCGCCCGGTGGTGGCGGCGCGCCAGGTCGTGGCGAACGAGCCGTCCTGGGCCGCCCGGACCGTGGCGATCGTCGCCCACGACGCGCCGGGCGCCTGCGCCTGCACGGCGACCGTCCGGCCGCCCGCCGCCGAGCCGAGGGTGCCGGTGATCCGCTGCTGCTGGCCGACCAGGGCGGGGTTCGCGAGCAGCGTCGGCTGGCCGGGCGTGATCCCGCCGGTCAGGTCGGCGCCGGACTGGGCGACGGCGCCCGCCGGGACGGCGAGGGCCAGCGCGGCGCATGCCGCGGCGAAATGGGGGATTGGTCGGCGGATCGGTGACTCTCGTTCGACGGCCTACGGGGTGAGCTGACGGGCTCGCGCCGAACGAGCGGCGCTACGCGATGTGTCGCGATTCGCCCCGGCGGACGTACGGTCCGCAGTGGGTCCCCCGTCCCCCGCGCGATGGACCCGCGGGAGTTCGGCAGTGGTTTGCAGGTTACAGGTACGGCCCCCTGGCAGGACGGGTCGGCGGGTGGTACGGCCCCCTGGCAGGACGGGTCGGCGGGTGGTACGGCCCCCTGGCAGGACGGGTCGGCGAAAGCCGACCCGATCAAATCTCAGAGCCCTACACGGCTCCTAGAAGGGGAACAGCCCGCGAATGCCCCGCATCAGCCCGACCAGCGCTGCGCCGGGGTCGGCGCTGCCGCGGCCGCTGCCCTCGCGGGGCGTCGCGTAGCCGGCGGGCGGGATCACGGACTGCTTGGTCGCCGACTTGGAGCGTGCCTGCGCGACGGGAGCCGTGCGCTTGCGCGGCTTGGGCGCCGGCTTGGCCTTCGGGGCGGCCTTGGCCTTCGCGGCCGTCGCCGTGGCCTTCGGCTTCGCGGCGGCCTTCGGCTTGGCCGGCGTCGCCCGGCCGGCACGGGCCGCCTCGCGCCGCGCGCTGGGGCGCTGGCGCCGGCTGCGCGGCAGGCTGGAGAGGACCTCGCGCTGCTCGCCGTTGTCGTCCGGGGTGGACATGCGGCCATTGTCGCAGCCGAGCGCTCCGCTGCGCACCCGGGGCGGCCGATGAGTGAAACCGCAGTGCCCCGACTCCGTATCACCAACAGCGCCCGCACGTTGCGGCTCGCGATTCTCACGATCGAAATCTGACGGCAGTACCCTGAGGTGACGCCTCTTCACCGGCTGTAGGGCGCGATTCACGCGACCGGGGCCGGGGAGGACGACCACAGGCACGAACGTCCGGTGGCACGCCACCGGGAGACCGAACGGATCAACGCATGTCACTCACGGATCTTCAGGAACTCGAAGAGATCAAGGCGCTCGTCGCTCGCGGTCAGGCGACCGGCGTCGTGACGCACGGCGACATCGCCACGGCGACCTCCGAGCTCGACATCGACGACGCCGATCGCGAAGAGCTCACCACCTGGATCGAGAGCCAGGAGATCGAGCTCGTCGAGGACGACCCGTCCGCCGCCGGCCCCGAGGCCGAGCGCGCACCCGACAAGCGCGGTCGCCGCGCGAAGAAGTCGACAGCCCTGGACCTGCGTCCGGACATGACGACGGACTCGCTGCAGCTCTTCCTCAAGGACATCGGCAAGGTCCGCCTGCTCACCGCCCAGGAGGAGGTCGACCTCGCCAAGCGCATCGAGCGCGGCGACCTCGACGCCAAGCAGAAGATGGTCGAGTCCAACCTGCGGCTCGTCGTCTCGATCGCGAAGAACTACCGCAACCAGGGACTGCCGTTCCTGGACCTCATCCAGGAGGGCACGCTCGGCCTGGTGCGCGCCGCGGAGAAGTTCGACTACCGCAAGGGCTTCAAGTTCTCGACCTACGCCACCTGGTGGATCCGCCAGGCGATCGCCCGCGCGCTCGCCGACAAGGCGCGCACGATCCGCATCCCGGTGCACGTCGTCGAGAAGCTCAACAAGATCGGCCGGGCCGAGCGCAAGCTCGTCACCGAGCTGGGCCGCGAGCCCACCGCCGACGAGATCGCCGAGGTCACCGGCATCGACCCCGAAGAGGTCGACTCGATCAAGCGCTCCGCGCAGGCCCCGGTCTCGCTGGAGAAGCCGGTCGGTGACGAGGAGGAGTCGGAGTTCGGCCAGTTCATCGCGGACGAGCGCGCCGAGTCCCCGTACGAGCGTGCCGCGGAGATCCTGACCAAGGAGGCGCTGCGCGAGGCGCTGGAGAACCTCTCCTACCGTGAGCGCCGGGTGCTGGAGCTGCGGTACGGCCTCGGTGGTGAGCATCCGCGCACGCTGGACGAGGTCGGCAAGACCTTCAATGTCACGCGTGAGCGGATTCGGCAGATCGAGAATCAGTCGCTCAAGAAGCTGCAGTCGTTGGCTGAGGCTCAGAAGCTTCGCGACGTCGCTTAGGCACGGGCGTTCTGGTCTTGGGCCGGTGACGTCACCGGCCTGCGGGGGCCGGGCTGCCAGTTCCCTCCTCGACCGGGGCGTCACCGGCCCAATGACCGCGTGGCGTGCGGCGTGGGACGGCGCGTCGTCGCTGGATCGGACATGATGCGCGCCATGACTCCTCGCGCGCTGGCTCTCGCTGCAATCCTCGTGCTCGCCCTGGCTGTCGCTGGGTGTGGTGATGACTCGTCGGTGATTCGACCTCGACGGGCGCGACCACGACGACCTCGACTTCGGGTGGGGGGACGACGGCTGCGGATGCGAAGGCGAAGTGCCTTGAGGCGGCGGCGGACATCACGAATGCCAAGGCGAAGTCGGTTGCCGAGCAGGGCTGCGATGCGCTGGCGGACAACCCGCAGATCACCGAGGCGCTGGTGCAGGCGAAGGAGAAGTGCCTGCAGGCGGCGGCGAAGATCCCGGTGGCGAGCGTTCAGACGTCGGCTGTCGAGGCGTGTAACAAGATCAACTGAGGCCGCCCGCCGGGTCCGCTCCGTGCTGGTCGTCCGCCGGCTCGACCATTCGTCCACCCGCCCTGCCCGGCTCGCGGGAACGCGCCGATGCGGAGAGCGATGCCCCTGGATCTCGACGCTGCCCTGCGGTACCTCGTCCACAACGACGGGTCCGACCTCCATCTGAAGGCGGGCGCTCCGCCGATGACGCGGATCGACGGCGCCCTGCGCCCGATCGAGGGTCTCCCCGAGCTCTCGGCCGAGGAGACCGACGCCGCGGTGCATCAGATGCTCCACGACCCGAACAAGCTGCGCGAGTTCGCGGACGACAACGAGGTCGACTTCAGCTACGCGATCGAGGACGTCGCCCGGTTCCGCGTGAACGCCTTCCGCCAGCGCGGCGACGTCTCCATCGTCGCCCGCGCGATCCCCGTGAACATCCGCTCGATCGAGGACCTCGCACTTCCGGAGGTCGTCGCGACGCTCGCCGAGGAGGAGCGCGGCATCGTCCTGCTCACCGGCACGACCGGCTCGGGCAAGTCCACGACGCTCGCGGCGATGATCGACCACATCAACTCCACCCGCGCACGGCACGTCGTCACGATCGAGGACCCGATCGAGTTCCTGCACCGGGACAAGCGCTCGCTCATCAACCAGCGCGAGGTCGGCCAGGACACCGCATCGTTCAAGCGCGCGCTGCGCCGCGTCCTGCGCCAGGACCCGGACGTGATCCTCATCGGCGAGATGCGCGACGAGGAGACGGTGCACACCGCCCTGTCCGCGGCCGAGACCGGCCACCTCGTCTTCTCGACGGTCCACACGGTGGACGCCTCCGAGACGGTCAACCGGCTCATCGACTTCTTCCCGCCGCACATGCATCAGCAGGTGCGCGCGATGCTCGGCGGCACGCTCAAGGGGATCATCTCCCAGCGGCTCGTGCCCTCCGCGACCGGCGGCCGCGTCGCCGCCTGCGAGATCCTGCGGATGACCGGCCGCGTGCGCGACATGATCATGGATCACAACCAGACCGGCAGGCTGCCGGAGGTCATCGCGGACGGCGGCTACTACGGGATGCAGACGTTCGACCAGGCGCTGTTCGGCCACCTGAAGGCCGGTCGCGTGACGATGGAGGAGGCGATGCTCGCCGCCTCCACGCCGCACGACTTCAAGCTCCTCGTCGCGGCGGACGGCAAGAAGGGCACGACGATGGACGACGTCGCCGATGCCGAGTCCCGCCGCACGCCCGCCCCGCCCGCCGCGCCGCCGCTCGCCGCCTGAGCCCTCGGCCTTGACGCCGTCCGGTCCGGTGGACAGGCTGCCCGCACCACCGCGGTCCCGCCGACGTCGCCCATCCCCGATCGCCGAGGAGCATCTGCCGTGAGCATCAAGACCGACCTGCAGCAGTACACCGAGACGACGAGCACCGACGCCTTCTCGCTCCAGAACTCCAAGCTCCTGAAGGTCCGCCTGAGCGACGGCGAGATCCAGGCCAAGCGCGGCTCGATGGTCGCCTACCAGGGGGACGTGAAGTTCGAGCACGCCGGCTCGGGCGGGATGAGCCGGATGCTGAAGAAGGCCGTCAGCGGCGAGGGCACGACGCTCATGAAGATGTCGGGCGCCGGCGAGGTGTTCCTCGCCGACACCGCGCAGGACATCCACCTGCTGTACCTCGACAACGACTCGGTGACGATCAACGGGCCGAACCTGCTCGCGTTCGACGCCGACATCAGCTGGGACATCCACCGGATGAGCGGCGGCGCGGCCGCGGCGATGTCGGGCGGCCTGTTCAACATGGAGCTCAAGGGCTCCGGCTGGGTGGCGCTGCTCTCCGACGGCCCGCCCGTGCTGCTGGACGTCGCGTCGGCGCCGACGTTCGCCGACGCGCAGGCCGCGATCACGTGGTCGTCCGGCGTGAGCGCCTCGCTGAAGACCGACGTGAGCGCCAAGGCGCTGATCGGGCGCAGCTCCGGCGAGTCGCTGCAGATGGCCTTCACCGGCCAGGGATGGGTGCTCGTGCAGCCGTCGGAGGGTCGCGTCGTGCTCGGCGGCAGTGGCGGCAGCGGCGGGCTGGGCAGCCTGCTCAGCGGCGGCTGAGCGGTCGGCCTCGTGGCGCCGGTCTGGTGCCACGGGACACTTCAGTTGGTAAAGTGTGGGGGTGGCCATGGATCCGTCCTGCCCCGTCTGTCGCACAGCGGACATCGTCTGCGCCAAGTGGACGCTGCTCATCGTGCGCGACCTCTCCGAGGGCCGGTCGCGGTTCTGCGAGCTCGAGCGCTCGCTCAGCGGCATCAGCCCGCGCACGCTGTCGCTGCGCCTGCGCGACCTCGAGCAGCTCGGCGTCGTGGAGCGGCAGACCTTCCCGGAGGTCCCGCCGCGGGTCGAGTACGCGCTGACGGACAAGGGCCGCGCGCTGCTTCCGCTGATCGAGGACATGCGCTCGTTCGGCGAGCAGTGGCTCGACGGCGCCTGCTCGCAGGACTCCGTGGCGCAGACCGCCGCCGTCCTCGCCTGACGCGCCCGGTTGCACGTCCGCGTGCACGCCGACCGCAACGTCCGCCCGTCTGGCGCGTTCATGCCAGCATGGGAGGCCCCCGACCCGTTCCCTCGAACGGTGCCCCGATGGATGACGCTCGACGCCCCGGACTGACGCGCCGTCACGCGCTGGCTCTCGGCGCCCTGACGGGCGCCGCCGGCCTCGTGCGCGGTGGCGTGGGCCCCGCGGCGGCGCTCGCCGCGCCGCGGTCGCTGGCGATGACCGTCGCACCCGACGCCTTCGCGCGCCGGGGCGGGGCGACGGCGCCGCTCCGCGCCCCGGGGCGCTTCGTCCTGCTCGGCGTCCGGGACCCGGCGGTGCTCGGTGCGCAGATCCAGGTGCGCACGCGCCGCGCGGGCGGGGCGTGGACCGGCTGGCATGCGCTGCACTCGCACGTCTCGCACGGGCCCGACCGGCCCGGCCGCGGCGCCGGCGCGACCGACCCGCTCTGGACCGGCTCGTCCGACGAACTGCAGCTGCGCGCCTCGCGGCGCCCGCGCGGCCCCGTGCAGGTGGCCCTCGTCGCGGTGCCGCGTGCGGCGCTCGCGCTGGCGTCGGTGCGCACGCAGGAGCCCCACGCGCAGGCCGCGCAGCTGACCGGCCGTCCGCCGATCGTCCTGCGCGCGGCGTGGGGCGGCGACCTCGTGCCGCCGCGCACGCGGCCCGCCTACGGCCAGGTGGACCTGGCGGTCGTCCACCACACGGAGAGCGCGAACGAGTACACGCAGGCGCAGGCGCCGGGCGTGGTGCTCGCCATCACGAAGTTCCACCGCGACACCCGCGGCTGGAACGACGTGGGCTACAACTTCCTCGTCGACCGGTTCGGCACGATCTACGAGGGCCGCGCCGGCGGGGTGGAGCTGCCCGTGATCGGGGCGCACGCCCAGGGCTTCAACTCCGTCTCGACGGGCATCTCGGTCATCGGCTCGTTCACGGCGGCCGAGCCGCCGGACGCCGCGCTCGACGCCGTCGCGCGGCTGATCGGCTGGCGCCTGCCGCTCGCGGGCATCCCGGTGAGCGGGCAGGTGACGGTGACGTCCGGCGGCGGATCGCTCGCGAAGTTCCGCTCGGGCGCCGCGGTCGCGCTGCCCCGGATCTGCGGGCACCGGGACGTCGGCAGCACGGACTGCCCCGGAAACCGCCTGTACGCCCACCTCGGCGACCTGCGCACGCGCGCGCAGGCCCGCGCCGGCGCGCCGGTGGTGCGCCCGGAGGTGACGCTCGGCGCCGCCGCCCGCGTGCGGTACGGCGGCGACGCGCGCTTCGAGGGCTCGGTGCTCGCGCCGGACAAGACGCCGCAGATCGGCGTGCCGGTGCGGATCGAGAAGCGCGGCGCATCGGGCACGTGGGTGCGCATCGCCGATGTCACCACCGACGGCGACGGCGCGTTCCTCGCACTGACGCGGTGGACGCGCGGCGGGCTCGCCCGGGCCACGGCCCAGGGGGTCTCCTCGCTGCCGGTCAACATCGGCGTCGTCCCGGCGCTCGAGGTGACCGCCGACGTGACGGCGGTGCCGGCGGGCGGCGTGGTGACGCTGAAGGGCCGGATGCGGCCGCCGGGCACCGTCAAGGTCGTGGTCCAGCGCCGCAGCCGCGGGCGCTGGAACCGCACCGCCGTCGTGACGCGCAAGGCGCGTGACGCGTTCACCGTGCCGGTGCGCCTGCGGCGCACCGGGCGCTACCGCCTGATCGTCACCGCCGGCTCGACCGGCCAGGTGGCACGCGCCAAGCCGATCGCCGTGCGGGTCACGTCCGCCATCGGCGGCTCGCCGGCAGCGTGACCAACTGAGAACGATTCTCATTCTCTGCTAGCCTCGGCGCGATGTTCGAGCCGTTCGCGCTGCCGTTCTTCCAGCGCGGCGTCGCCGAGGTCCTGATCCTCGCGATCGCCGCTGGGATCCTCGGCACCTGGATCGTCGTGCGCGGGCTCGCGTTCTTCGCCCACGCCGTCGGCACGGCGACCTTCCCCGGGCTCGTGCTGGCGGACGGCCTCGGCTTCTCGGCGGCGTTCGGCGCGTTCGGCGCAGCGCTCGTCATGGCCGGGCTCGTCGCGGTGCTCGCGCGCCGGCGCGGCGCGGAGGCCGACAGCGTGACGGCGCTGACCCTCGCCGCGGCGCTGGCGCTCGGCGTCGTCCTGGCCAGCGACGTGTTCGGGTCGCAGGCGCGCGTGGACCGTCTGCTGTTCGGGAGCCTCTTGCTGATCGACGGCGCGGACCTGCGCCTGGCCGCGGGGGCGGCGCTCGCCGTCGTCCTGGCCGCGCTCGTCCTCGGTCCGCGCTGGCTGGCGCGCGGCTTCACCGGCGCACGGCCCGGCGGGGCGGCCGACACGGTCCTCATCGTGCTGATCGCGCTCACGGCGGTCGCGGCGCTCGCCGCCGTCGGCGCCCTGCTGGCGACGGCGCTGCTCGTCGTCCCGGCCGCGACGACGCGGCTGCTCACCGACCGCATGGGCCCGTGGCAGCTCGCGACGGTCGCGCTCGCCGGCGGTGGAGGGTGTCGGCGGGATGTGGCTCGCCTTCCAGCTCAACGTCCCGCCCGGAGCGGCGATCGCGGTGCTCGCCGGGACGGTGTTCGCGCTCGTCGCGATCACGCGCGCGGTCGCGGTGCGCCGCCATGCGCGCGGCGCCGCCGTCGCGCTGGCCGCGCTCGCGGCGCTCGCGCTCGGCGGCTGCGGCGAGGACGCGTCCGGTGACGGCCGCCCGGTCGTGGTGGCCACGACGACCCAGCTCGGCGACGTCGCGCGCGAGATCGGTGGTCCCGCCGTCCGCGTGCGGCAGATCCTCAGCCCCAACAGCGATCCCCACGAGTACGAGCCGCGGCCGCGGGACGTGCAGGACGTCGCCGACGCGCAGCTCGTGCTGACGAGCGGCCGGGGGATCGACGAGTGGGCGGGCGACCTGGTCCCCGACTCGGGCAGCGACGCCCGCGTGGTCGACGTCGGCGCCCGGGTCCCCGTCATCCGCATGGCCGGCGACGAGCAGGATCCACACTGGTGGCACGACCCGCAGAACGTCGCCGCGGCAACGCGGACGATCGAGCGGGAGCTCATCGCGGCCGCGCCGCAGGACCGGGCGGCGATCGAGCGCCGGGCGCAGGCGTATCGCGCCCGGCTCACGCGCCTGGACCGCGAGATCCGCGCATGCCTGGCGCGCGTCCCGGCCGCGGAGCGCCGGATCGTCACCGACCACGATGCGCTCGGCTACTTCACCGACCGCTACGGCGTCACGGTCGTCGGCGCGGTCATCCCGTCGGCGACCTCCCGCGCGCAGGCGTCCGCGGGCGACCTCGCGGAGCTCGAGCGGGCGATCCGCCGCGAGGGCGTGCGCGCCGTCTTTCCCGAGGAGGCGGTGAACGCGAAGCTCGCCGAGCGCATCGCGCAGGACACCGGGGCGAGCGCGAGCGAGCGCGTCTACGGCGACACGCTCGGCGAGGCCGGATCACGCGCGGGGACGTATCTCGGGATGGAGGCCGTCAACACCGAGGCGCTCGCACGCGGGATGACCGGGGGCGCGGTGCGCTGCAGGATCGCGTCATGACGGGCCGGCCCGCTGCTCGTCGCCGACGACGTCGCCGCGACCTATCCCGGGTCGGTCGTCCCCGCGATCGCAAGCGTGACGTTCCGCGCCTGCGCGGGCGAGCGGATCGCGGTCCTGGGACCCAACGGCGGCGGGAAGTCGACGCTGTTCCGCGTGCTCACCGGCGACCTGGCGGTCGGCGGCGGCACGCTCGACCTGCCCGCCGGGCGGGTGGCCCTCGTCCCGCAGACCGAGCGCTCGCGCCTGGACTTCCCCGTCAGCGCGCTCGACGTCGCGCTGATGGGCGCCGTCTCGCGGCTGCCGTGGTGGCGCCGTGCGAGCCGCGGCGATCGCACGCTCGCGCACGAGGCGCTGCGCCGCGTCGGCCTGGAGGACCTCGCGCACACGACCTTCGGCGACCTCTCGGGCGGGCAGCGCCAGCGCGTCCTCGTCGCCCGCGCGCTCGTGCAGGACGCGCCGCTGCTGCTGCTCGACGAGCCGTTCGCCGGGCTCGACGGCGCGAGCGCCGAGCGGCTGGAGACGCTGCTGCGCGACCTGGCCTCCGAGGGCCGCGGCGTCCTGATGGCGACGCACGATCTCGACCAGGCGCGGGCGTCCGACCGCGTCCTCTGCCTCAACCGCGTGCAGATCGCGTTCGGCCCGCCGGGCGAGGCGCTCAGCGCGCGAGGTCGTCGCGCGCACCTACGGCGGCGACATCGTCGCGCTCGGCGACGGTCCCCCAGTGCTGCTGCCGGCCCGTCACCACCGGCCGGGGAGGCCCGCGTGATCGACTGGCTGCTCGAGCCGCTGCGCCAGGGCATCGTGACCCGCGGGGTGCTCGAGCTCGTGCTGCTCGGCGTCGTGAGCGGCGGCCTGGGCTGCTGGATCGTCTTCTCGGATCTCGCCTACGGGGCCGAGTCGCTCGCGCACGGGATGCTGCCGGGGCTCGTCGCGGCGGGGATCCTCGGGATCCCGCTGCTGGCTCGGCGGCGCCGTCGGCCTGCTCGTCGCCGCGGTCGCGATCGCGGTCGTCGCGCGGGTCCCGCGGCTCGACGCGGGCGCCGCCACCTCGGTGGTGGTGACCTCGCTCTTCGGGCTGGGCGTGCTGCTCGGCCTGGCGCCCTCGGCTCCGGCGGGCCTGGACGGGCTGCTCTTCGGGGACGTGCTCGGCGTCAGCGACGGCGACCTGCTGCTGACGGCCGTGCTCGCGGTCGCCGTGACCGCGCTCCTCGCCCTGCTGCATCCCAGCCTGCTGCTCGCGGGCTTCGACCGGGTGAACGCGCGGGCGCTCGGGCGCTCGCCGCAGGCGCTCGACATCGTGCTCGCGCTGCTGCTCGCGCTCGCGACGCTCGTCGCCGTGCAGGCGCTGGGGAGCCTGCTCGTCGTCGCGATGCTCGTCGGCCCGGCGGCGACCGCCCGGCTCGTGAGCCGGCGGATGGCGCCGATGATGCTCGCGGCGACCGCGGTCGCGGCCGCCGCGTCCGTCGCCGGCCTCTGGCTCTCCTACCGGGCCGACCTCGCCGCCGGCGCCAGCGTCACGCTCGTCCTCGCGGGCGCGTTCGGCGTGACGCTCGCGGGCCGGTCGCTCGCCGGGCTGCTGCCTCGGGGAGCGGCACGATGACCGCGCGCGGCGGCGCCTGGGCCGACCACGCGCGGCGCGAGCTCGCGGCGCGCGGCCACCGCTCCGGCGGGGCGCGCAGCGCGGTCATCGACGCGCTCGCCGACCGCGACGGCTGCTGCACGGCCGGCGATCTCGCCGACCGGCTGCGCGCGTCCGGCTCGCGCGTGGGCCTGGCGAGCGTCTACCGGGCGCTCGCCGCGCTCCAGGAGGCCGACCTCGTGCGCGCGCTCGAGCTGGGCGAGGGCGAGCGCCGCTACGAGCTCGTGCACGCCGACGGGGCGCATCACCACCATGTCGTCTGCGACCGCTGCGGAGCGACGACGGCCTTCCACGACGACGACCTCGAGCGGTCGATCGCCGCCGTCGCCAAGCGCCTCGACTGGCAGGTCGGCGCGCACGACGTGGTCCTGCACGGGCTCTGCGCCCGCTGCGCCGCGCAGCGCTAGTCGTCGGCGAGCGACGACCGTGCCGTGGTCGTCGCAGTGGCCGTCGTGCTGATGGTGCAGATGGCCGTTCACGAGATAGTCCACGTGGTCCCCGTGCGGGACCGCCTCGTGGCCGCAGCCCGGTCCGTGCACGTGATCGGGCGCGTGGCCCGTGCACGGATGTCCCGACCCGCAGCCGTCGGGGTGCTCCTCGTCGACCGGCAGGACGTGGTCGTGCAGGTGGTCGCCGTGCGGATGGTGCAGGTGCCCGTCGTGGAGGAAGTCGATGTGTCCCTCGTGGACGACGGCCACGTGGCCGCAGCCCGGTCCGTGGACGTGCTCGTGCTGGTGCGTCGCGTCGCTCATGCCCGCCTCAGGGTAGGCGATGTGCCGGGCGCACGGCGCGCCTACAGGCCGGCCGGATGACGGACCTTGAAGCCGCGGGCCGACCGCTTTGCAGCCTGCCAGCGCGTGCCCGCCCTGCGCTGCCCGGAGGTGTCGAACCGCAGGCCCGCGACGAGCATGTAGACGTGGCCGGCGTTGGCGTAGATCGTCACCCACTGACCGGGCCCGGCGTCGCCCCAGCGGGCGAGCTCGCCGCTGACGAGCGGGGACCCGAGCAGCGCGGCGCCATAGAGCGCGTAGCTCACCGAGCCGGAGCAGTCGTAGCCGCGGTCCTCCCAGCGGCGGTGTCCGCCGCCCCAGATGTATTTCGTGCGCGCGATGCGGTTGCCCGCCGCGATGATCTGCTGCACCGCGGCCGGGGCGCCCGCCGGTGCGACGGCGAGGCCGCTCGGCAGGACGCGGGCGACCTGCCCGGCCTGGGGCGGGGAGACGGGGGTGCCGGGGACGGGGAGGATCGGCTGGGACGGGTCCACGCCGCCGGGGGACGGGGCCGGCGTGGGGGACGGAACGGGCGTCTGGCTCGCGGCGCCGTATTCGGTGCCGCCGGTCGCGGCGCCCGCGGGGACCGCCGATCCGCCGATCAGCACGAGCGCCGTCACGGACAGGAGGGCGACGCGGCGCAGGCGGTCGGGGGTCACGGGCGGCACGTGGGTGCCATCGGCGGGCGTCCAGAACCGCCCGGCGCCGCCGCGCCCGTGCACGGCATCGCCGGCCCGATCCTGCCCCGAACCTGCAGCCGCTGCCGTCCTGCAAGGCCCGGTGCGCGGCAGGAATAGGGCGCGCGCCCGCCGAACCGCCCTCTCATGCGCCTTGGCCAGCTTCGCTCCTCGCTGCACGAGTTCTGCAGCGACGCCGCCCTGCAGCTCGCAGCGGACACCCTCGAGGGACACGAGGTGCCCTTCGAGGTCGTCGACGGCGGGCGCCGGGACAGCCCGCTCTACTGCTACCGCCCGCTGACCGCGGAGTTCATCCTCCAGCGCAGCGGCGCGCTCGCGCGGCTTCCCAGCTACCTGCCCGCTGCGCACGCGCTCGTCGCGACCGGTCACCTGGAGGCGTGGCTCGACGCGCAGGGCGTGCACGCCCCGCCGGCCGGGCGCGAGCGCGCCGACGCCGCGCTGCACTGCTTCCTCGCTCGCGTGTTCGAGGACTCGAGCGACTTCGTCTTCACGGAGGAGCGCTTCGATGCCGCGTTCCGCGACCTGGAGCGGGTCGTCGGGGACGGGCGGGTCGAGACGGTCGTCGTCGTCCCGCTGCTGGGCCTGGACCTGGGCTCCGACGAGATGCCGGTCGGCGACGGCCTGACGCTCGCCCGCGCGGACGCGTGCGCCGAGGCGCCCGACGAGCTGCGCCGGTCGCGCACCGACGGTCCCCAGTCGCTCGCGATCCTGCGCTGGGAGCCGGCGCCCGGCGACGAGTCGCCGCTCGGTCATGCGCGCGTGCGCCTGCGCCGGCTGCTGCTCGGCCTCCAGCTGTACGACGGCGCGCAGCTCGCGTTCGGCGCGCTCGCATGGACCCGCACGGGCGGGGGCACCTGGCAGCCGTTCGCGCTCGGCGTCGCCACCGTCCCGGATGGCGAGGTCGTCGTCGCGCCCGAGCAGGAGGATGAGCTGCGGGCGTTCCTGAGCCTCATCGCGCGGCGGACGCCCCGGCACGGCCAGATCGCGTGGGCGCTGCGCCGATTCGAGCTGGCCAGCGAGCGGCCGGCGGCCGCCGAGGCGCTCTCGGACCTGCTGCTCGCGCTGCGGGCGCTGCTCGAGCCGGAGGGCCCGGCCTCCGGGATGCTCGGCACCCGCCTGGCCACGCTCTGCGCCGAGCCCGCCGATCGCCCGCGACTGGCGCAGCGGGTCGCACACGCGGCATCCGTCGAGCGCGGCGTCATCGCCGGCCTCACGGTCGATCCGCAGCTCGAGTCACTCACCGTCGAGCTGTCGGGGTATCTGTGCGCGCTGCTGCGCGACGTCCTCTGCGGTCATCTGGACCCGGACCTGCGAGCCCTCGCCGACGCGCTGCTCGGTCAGGAGGCTGCGTCCGAGCCGCGCCGCGCCGAGCAGCCGCAGGCGCAGGCCGTCGAGCCTGCGCCCGAGCCCCCGGCGCGCGAGCCGCTGGAGCAGGACACCTTCTTCTGAGGCGCCCTCAGCGCCGGAACAGGTGCTCGTGCACGGCCACGAGGCCGGCGACGTCGTGCACGTCACCGTCGAGCTCCGGGACGATCACCGGATCCTGATCGCCGGTCTCCGCGCACAGGCGCTCGATCGCCGCTGCATCGCGTTCGGCCGTCGCGAGCGCCTCGCCGTAGGTGCGCGCGACCTTCGCCGAGAGCCGCGGTCCGAGGTCCTCGACGAGCTCCGCTGCGACCGACTCCGGTGACGGGAGCCGCCCGCCGGCGCCGTCGAGCGTGTGCACGCGGTTGACGATCAGCCCGCCGAACGGCATGCCGGACTCCTGCAGCTTGCTGCGGAAGAAGATCGCCTCCTCCACCGGCTCGCGCTCCGGGCTCGTGACGACGAGGAACACCGTCGCCGGGTCGGCCAGCAGCGCCTTGACGCCCTCGGCCCGCTCGCGGAAGCCGTCGACCAGCCCGCCGAGCGCGCGGAAGAACACCGAGAGGTCGTCGAGCAGGTCGACGCCCGTCAGGCGGCTGAGCACCCCGAACACGACGCCGGTCCCGCGGCCCATCGCGCGTGCCGCGAGCCCCGTCGGCGCCAGGAACAGCTTCAGCGCGCGACCGTCGAAGAACCCCGAGAGGCGGTCCGGCGCGTCGAGGAAGTCGAGCGCGTTGCGGGACGGCGGTGTGTCGAGGACCAGGACGTCGAACCGGCCCGAGGCGTGCAGGTCGTAGAGCTTGGCGACGGCGGTGAACTCCTGCGACCCGGCGACCGCCCCGGAGAGCTGCTGGTAGATCCGGTTGCCGAGCACCTCGTCGCGGGTCTCCTCGTCGGGGGAGAGCCGCTCGATCAGCTCGTCGAAGGTGCGCTTGGCGTCCAGCGTCATCGCCCACAGCTCGCCGCGCACCTGCACGCCACCGGCGGCGAACCGCGCCGGGTCCACCAGCGCCGGGTCGTTGCCGAGCTCGTCGAGGCCGAGCGCGTCCGCCAGGCGCTTGGCCGGGTCGATCGTCACGACGGCGACGCGCGCGCCCTGCGCGGCGAGGCCCATCGCGATCGCGGCGGACGTCGTCGTCTTGCCGACCCCGCCCGATCCGGCGCAGATGACGACCGTCGCGCCGTCCAGGCGTGCCTGGAGCCCGCGGTGGCCCTTGGGGCGCCGGCGCGTCACAGCACGCGCTCCAGCTCGCCGGCGAGCTCACGGATCGCGGCGCCGTCGAGGGCGGGGCGCTGCAGCTCGTGCAGGCCGCAGACGCGGCAGTCCAGCCCGCGGCGCAGCCGGGCGACCTGCGTGCGCTGCGAGCGGGCGCGGCGATGCCCGGCGAGCGCGATCGCGACGGGCCGGGCCTGCGGCCGGTGCGCCTCGAGCTCCCGTGCCTCCGCCGCGGTCAGGCGGTCCACGGCGACCCGGTTGACGACCGCGAGCGAGAGCGGCAGGCCGAGCTCCTCGTCGAGCGCCTCGCGCAGCTGCAGCGTCTCGTTCACCGGCAGCTCCTCCGGCCGGGCGACCGCGACCACAGCCGTCCGGGCGGGGTTCGTGACCAGGTCGTCGATCGTCGACGCCTGGCGCGCGATGCGGCCGACTCGCGCGGTGCGGGCGAACGTGTGCGGTGCCGAGAGCACGGCGACGCCGTGTCCGGTTGCCGGCGCATCGAGGATCACGAGATCGTACGGCCGGGCGCCCGGTGTGCGGCGATCCTCCTGCGCGAGCTCCCAGACCTTGCCGATCGTCAGCAGCTCGCGCAGGCCGGGTGTCGCCGCCGTGAGGTAGGCGAACGCGCGGCTGTCCGTGAGCACCCCCGCCAGGCGGCGCGAGGGGAGCTGGTCGACGAGGTACTCGCGCATCGCGGCCTCCGGGTCGATCGACGTGTGGTGGACGCCGAACTGCAGCTCGACCTCGTGGTCGCGCCGCTCCTCCTCACCGCCGAGCGCGTGCGTGACGTCGTCACGGGAGGCGACCTCGGCGACGATCGCCCGCAGTCCGCGCCGCGCGGCCGCGACACCGAGCGCCGCGGCGACGGTCGTCTTGCCGACGCCGCCCTTGCCGGTCACGACGAGCAGTTCGTGGTCGAACAGCGCCGGAGGGCGCCGGGTCACTCCTCGCCGTCCCAGTAGTCCACCTGCTGGACCCGCATGATCACCTTGAGGCCGCGCAGCCCGACCTTGCCGGATCGCGGGTAGAAGCACATGTCCGCCGAGTCGCGGTGCCCGTAGACGAGCAGTCGCAGCCCGCCGTCGCCCGCGCCGAACGTATGCGAGACGCCGGTGCCCGCAGGACGCGAGATCACGTGCCCGGCGTGGACGGGATGCGACTCCGCCGTCCCGTCGGGATGCAGGAGCTCGAGTGCGCCGTCGCCCTCCAGGACGACGAACAGCTCGTCCTCGGTGCTGTGGCAGTGCGGCGGGTTGCTCAGGCGGCCCGGGTCGACGGTGATCTCGCTCAGGCCGGCGAGCGCGCAGCCCACGGGGTCGCCGATCTCGCGAGTGACCTGGCCGACGTCGCCGCGGCGGCGCGGCTCGCGCTGCGGGCAATCGGCGACGCGGGCGATCGTGTCCGGCCGGTCGGCCGCGGCAGCCGGCGCCGGCAGCTCCAGCGGCCCCGCCTGCACCTCGAGTGTGAACGGGCTGGGGCCGTCCGGCGGGATCCAGCGCGGGCCGGCCCACATCGCTCCGGCTCGCGGGAGGTACGTCAGACCCGTCGCCGACCCCGAGCCGAACGCCAGGACGACCATCCCGTCGGGCCCGGCGACGATCGTGTGCGGGCGGCCCTCGGGCGGGTAGAGCATCGCGTCGCCGGCGGCCACCGGGTGCGCGGCGTCGCGCTCATAGCTGACGCCTGACCCCTCGAGCACGAGGAAGAGCTCCTCCTCGTCGCCGTGCACGTGGACGGGCATGGGCCGCTGGCCCGGGCCGAGGTCGTACCGGCTGAGTCCCAGCCGCCGCGCCCCGGCCGCCGCGCCGAGGCGCCGGCGCAGCCCGCCGAGGTCCCCGCGCGCGAGGTCGGTGGGCTGCACGTCGTCCCAGTGGCAGAGCATTCTTGAAAGCTAGTCAGGTCGCGCCTGCGGCGCGACCTGTCCTGCCAGGGGGCCGTTGAAGAAGGATTCCCCAGCGCGCATCCGAATACCCCTCGGAGTACGGGACCCACCGACCGACCGGAGCGCACGCCCGTGGAGCAGCAGCACCACACCAACAAGGCCAAGGTCATCGCCTTCGCCAATCAGAAGGGCGGCGTCGCCAAGACGACGACGACCCTCAACCTCGCCGTGGCCTTCCGCGAGACGGGGCATCGGGTGCTCTGCGTGGACATGGATCCACAGGGCAACCTGACGATGTCGCAGGGGATCGACCCTGACAATCTCCAGGAGTCGATGTACGACGTCCTCGTGCATCGCACGCCGATCCGCCAGGTGATCCGCAAGCGCGAGATCGACATCGCCTGCGCCTCGATCGACCTCGCCGGCGCGGAGATCGCGATGTCCACGATGATCGGCCGCGAGCGCGCGCTGCAGAAGGCGCTGAACGAGGTCGCCGACGATTACGACTTCGTCTGCATCGACACGCCGCCGAGCCTCGGGCTGCTCACGATCAACGCCCTGACGGCGGCCCACACGGTGATCGTCCCCGTGCAGTGCGAGTATCTCTCGATGCGGGGGCTGATCCAGCTCCAGAACACGCTGCAGATGATCCGCGAGAACCTCAATCCCGACGTCACCATCGAGGGCATCCTCCCGACGCTCATGGACGCGCGGACCGTCCACGCGAAGGAGGCCATCGAGATCCTCGAGGAGAACTTCGGGGACCGCGTGTTCGCGTCGCGCATCCGCAAGACGATCCGCTTCGCCGAGGCGCCCGTGAAGGGCATGTCGGTCCTCAAATACGATCCGGACGGAGTGGCCGCGCAGTCGTATCGCGACTTGGCGACCGAGCTGCTGTCCAAGACGCAGAACCAGGAGGTCACCGTCGATGGCCAGCTCTAAGCGCGCACGGGCGAGCATGCGGGAGGGCCCGCTGTCGGAGCTCTTCCGGCGGACCGACAAGTCGGAGTCGGCGGCCCCCGAGGGCGCGGCCGAAGGCCGCGAGCCGTCTCCGCCCACCGCACCCGAGACGCCTGCGCCCGCATCCGCCGAGGCGCCGCCCACCCCCGATCCGGACCCCCCGAGCGTGGAGCAGCCGGCCGCTGCGACGCCGGCCGGGCGTGAGGGCTACCCGCATCCGTCCCTGGGCGCGGACACGCCGCCGAGCGAGCCCGCGCGGCAGGTCCCGACGCCGCAGGAGCGCCTGCGCAGCGCGTTCAGCTCCGACCTCCCGGAGAACATCCTCGACGCGGGCCGGGCTCCGAAGCCGTCCCCCGTCGCGCCGTCCCGCGAAGCACCCGCTCCGAGCTACACCGAGAACCCGTGGACGACGTCGTCGGCTCCCGGCTCCCCGCTGATCCGCGTGGTCGGCGTCGGCGGCGCGGGCGTGAACGCCGTCAACCGCATGGTCGAGGCCGGCGTCGCCGGCGTGGAGTTCGTCGCCGTCAACACCGACATGCAGTCGCTGCAGCAGTCGGACGCCGACGTCACGATCCACATCGGCGAGGGCCTGACGCGCGGCCTGGGCGCCGGCGCCAACCCGGAGCTCGGGCGCGCCGCGGCGATGGAGGACTACGACCGCATCAAGCACCTGCTCAAGGGCTCGGACATGGTGTTCGTGGCCGCAGGCGCCGGTGGCGGCACCGGGACCGGCGCCGCACCGATCGTCGCGCGCATCGCGCACGAGATCGGCGCGCTGACCGTGGGCATCATCACCAAGCCGTTCGGCTTCGAGGGCACGCGCCGTGCGTCGGTCGCCGACGTGGGCATCGACGCGCTCGGCGCCGAGGTGGACACGCTCATCGTCGTCCCGAACAACAAGCTCCTGTCGGTGCTCGACCAGCGCACGTCGATGGTCGAGGCGTTCGGCGTCGCCGACGACGTGCTGCGCCAGGGCGTGCAGGGCGTGAGCGACCTCGTGACGCTGCCGGGCATCATCAATCTCGACTTCGCCGACGTGCGGACGATCATGTCCGACGCGGGCCCGGCGCTGCTGGGGATCGGCATGGGCACGGGCGAGAACCGTGCCGTGGAGGCCGCCGCGCAGGCGGTGTCCTCGCCGCTGCTGGAGACGAGCATGGAGGGCGCACGCTCGATCCTGCTGTCGATCACGGGTGGCCTGGATCTCTCGCTGTGGGAGGTCAACGAGGCTGCGAAGGCGGTGAGCGACGCGGCGCACGCGGACGCCAACATCATCTTCGGCGCGATGGTCGACGAGACGCTCGAGGACCAGGTCTGGGTCACGGTCGTGGCGACCCGCTACGGCGAGCCGTCGCAGCGCCGGCAGCGGCGCTTCGAGGAGCCCGCGGGCGAGCCGCGCGTCGAGCGCCGCGAGCGCCCGGGCGAGCGCGGCCGCAGCACGGTCCGGACGGGCACCGGCGTCTCGCAGCTGGACGTCCCCGAGTTCCTCCCGCGCAGCTAGCCGCCGTTCCCGCGTCGTCCTCGTACGCTAGGCCGCGATGACGGTCGGCGGCGGCATGGTCGCGGCGGGACATCCGCTCACCGCGGAGGTCGGCGCGCGCGTGCTGCGCGAGGGCGGGAACGCCGTCGACGCGGCGATCGCCGCCGTCCTGGCCTCGTGGGTCTGCGAGCCGCTGCTCACCGGCCCCGGCGCCGGCGGGTACATGCTGGTCGCCGGCGACGGCGAGCCCGGCGTGCTGCTCGACTTCTTCGTCGAGGCGCCGGGCGCCGGCGCCGACCCGGGCGCCCACGCCCCGTTGCTTCCGGTCGACGTCTCGTTCGGCGACGCGATCCAGGTCTTCAACTGCGGTGCCCCGTCGTGCGCGGTGCCCGGGAATCCGGCGGGCCTGGACGCCGCCGCGCGTCGCTGGGGCAGCGTCCCGCTGGCGGACCTCGCCGCGCCGGCCGCGGCGCTCGCACGCGAGGGCGTGCCGCTCAACGCCCAGCAGGCCTACATCTTCCAGATCCTCGACGGGATCCTGCTCTCGACGCCCGAGTCCCAGGCCGAGTTCGCCCCCGCAGGGCGCCCGCTCCGTGAGGGGGAGCCCTTCCGCAGCGAGGAGCTTGCCGGGACGATCGAGCGGCTCGGCGCGGACGGGGCCGAGCCGTTCTACCGCGGGGACATCGCCGCGGCGATCACCGCGCACGTCGCCGCCGGGGGCGGACTGCTCGGCGCCGCCGACCTCGCCGGATACGCGCCGGTCGACCGCGAGCCGGTGCGCGCCTCCTACCGCGGGCGCGAGATCCTCACGAATCCGCCGCCGTCGGCCGGCGGCGTCCTCCTGGCGCTCGCGTTCGCCCGGCTGGGGAAGCGCACTTCCGGGCCGCCGACCGCCGCGGATCTCGCCGCCGTGATGGAGGACGTGCAGTCGCTGCGCACCACCGAGTTCACGTCCGGCCTGTCGGACCCCGGCTTCCTCGATCGCTTCCTCGCCGCGAATCTCGGCTCCACGACCCACGTCTCGGTGCTCGACGCCGCGGGCCGGGCGTGTGCGGTCACGTGCACCAACGGCGCGAGCTCCGGCGTCGTCGTGCCGGGCACCGGCATCCACCTGAACAACATCATGGGCGAGGAGGACCTCAATCCCGACGGCTTCTTCCGCGCCCCGCCCGGGCGCCGGATGCCCTCGATGATGGCGCCGACGGTCGTCCTCGGGGCGGGCGGCGCGGTCGAGCTCGTGCTGGGCAGCGCAGGCTCCAACCGGATCCGCTCGGCGATCCTCCAGGTCGTCGTCAACGTCGTCGACCGTCACATGGCCGCGGGCGCCGCGATCGACGCGCCGCGCCTGCACGCCGAGGGCGGTCTGCTGTACGCGGAGCCCGGCGTGGACGTCGCCGCGCTGGAGGAGAGCGGCCGTGATGTCGTCACGTTCCGCGCGCCCAACCTCTTCTTCGGGGGCGTACAGGCCGTCGAACGCGACGCCCTCACGGGCATGCTCAGCGGCGGCGGCGACCCGCGGCGCGGCGGCAGCGCGGTGGCGGCGTGAGGACACGGGCGGTCGCCGGGGCGCTCCTGGCAGGGGTGCTGCTGGCGGGGTGCGGCGCGCCGTCACCCGACCTGTTCGTCGTCGAGCGGACCGGATCGGTTCCCGGCGCGCGCCTGACGCTCGTCGTCGACGACGGCGGGTTCGTCCGCTGCAACGGCGGGGAGCGCCTTCAGATCTCCAGCGAGCAGCTGATCGACGCGCGCGAGATCGAGCGCGCGATCAGCGGCGACGAGGAGAAGCCCGGCCCGGCCACGCGCGACCTCAAGCTCGCGCCGCGACCGGGGTCCGTGGTGCGCTTCGATGTGCGCACCGAGGCGGGCAGCGTCTCGTTCGCCGACAACTCCACGGGGCAGCCGCAGGACTTCTACCGCCTCGCGCAGCTGACCCGGACGCTGGCCAAAGAGGTGTGCGGCCTGCCACGCTGACGCCGGCATGCTTCACGACGTCGCCGACTTCCTGCGCGGACACGCGCCCTTCGACGGGCTCGACGAGGCCGAGCTGGACGCCGTCGCCGCCGCCGCGGAGATCGAGTTCCACGAGCGCGGCGCCGTCATCCTGCGCCAGGGGGCCGAGCCCGCCGGCAACGTGTGGGTGGTCCGCTCCGGGGCCGTCGAGCTCCTGGACTGCGGACGCGCGCTCGACCTCCTCGCCGAGGGGGAGATGATCGGTCACCCGTCGATGCTGTCCGGCCTGCCGGTGACCTTCGAGGTCCAGGCCGCCGAGGACGTCCTGCTCTACCGCCTCCCGGCCGCGGTCGTGGCGCCCGTGCTCGCGCGGCCGTCGGGGGTGCGGTTCGTCGCGCGGACGCTGCAGGAGCGGCCCGTCCTCCCGGCGGAGGGCACGGCTGCGGCCGACGCCCCGCTCACCGGCGCCGCCGACCCCGCGCTGCGCCCGGTGGGCTCCCTGATCCGGTCGGCCCCCCTCGTGTGCGAGCCCGACACGGCGATCCGCGACGCCGCCCGGCGCATGGGCGACGCGGGCGCGACGGCGGTGGTCGTCGCACTCGCCGACGGCGTGGGGATCGTGACCGACCGCGACCTGCGCTCGCGCGTGGCGACGGGCGAGGTGCCGGTCGACGCGCCGGTGAGCGCCGTGATGACCGCGGGCGCGTTCACGGTCGCGCCGGACCGGCTCGCCGGCGACCTGCTCCTGGATCTGCTCGACCGCGGCGTGCGCCACGCCCCGGTCGTCGACGACGCGGGGACCGTCCTGGGCGTGCTCGACGACCTCGACCTGCTCGCGACGGAGGCCCGCCAGCCGTTTCGCCTGCGTCGCGCGGCCGCGGACGCGCCGACGCCCGAGGCGGTCGCCGAGGCCGCCCGCCAGCTGCCCGGCGCCGTGGTCGACCTGTTCGACGCGGGGCTCGCACCCACACAGATCTCGGCCGTCGCCGCGACCGTCCTCGACGCGATCACCCGGCGCATCTTCGACCTGGCCGTCGCCGCGCAGAGCCCGGCGCCGGCACCGGTGTCGTGGCTGGCGCTCGGAAGTCTCGGTCGCCGGGAGGCCGTCCTCTCCTCGGACGCGGACACCGGGCTCGTCTGGCACGGCGACGACGCCGATCCGCGGACGCGCAGCTGGGTCGCCGAGCTGGGCGCGCAGGTCATGTCGGGGCTCGACGCCTGCGGGCTGACCGCCGACGAGAACGGCGTGCGTGCCGACCGGCCGCTGTTCGCACGGTCGGCCGACGCGTGGCGCGCGGCGCTCGAGGACTGGATGACGGATCCCGGGCGGGAACAGGTCGTGATCGCGGCGTCCGTGCTGTTCGACGGGCGGACCGTCGCAGGCGTGGGCGTCGGGGAGACGGTGCTCGAGTCGCTCGTGCCCCCACGACGTGACGATCGCCTCGTGCGGCTCCTGGCCCGTCTGGCCCTGGCGCACCGCCCGCCGAGTGGCTTTCGGCGCGACGTGGTGGTCGCGCACGACGGCGACCACCGGGGGACGTTCGACGTCAAGCGCGGCGGCATCCTGCCGATCGTCGACCTCGCGCGCTGGGCGGGCATCGCCGCCGGATCGACCGCGACCGGGACGGCGGCGCGGCTGCGCGCCGGGGCCGCCGCGGGCATCCTCAGCGAGGAGCATGCGCGCACCCTGGCCGAGGCGTGGGAGCTCCTGACGGGCATGCGGCTCGAGCATCAGGTCGAGCGCCATCGCGCCGGTCTGCCGCCCGACGACCATCTCGACCCAGCGGTGCTCAACCCGCTGGCGCGCCGGTATCTGCGCGAGGCCTTCCGCGCCGTGATCACGGTGCAGCGCCGCGTGGACCGCGAGCTCGCGGCCGAGCAGGCGTTCGGGACCGGACGCTGATGGCGCGCGCCCGGCCGTCGAGCGCGGCCGCCGTCGCATACGCCGACGCGGCGATCGCCGGGGGACGGACGGGATGGCGAGAGGCGTCCTGGGCCGTCGTGGACCTCGAGACGACGGGCCTGGACCCGCGGCGTGACGAGATCGTCTCCGTCGCCGTGATCCCGGTGGACGACGGGCGGATCATGCCCGGCGCCGGCTTCTACCGGCTGGTGCGGCCCGGTCGCCCGCTGACCGCGGACTCGATCAGGATCCACGGCATCCGCCCCGCGGACCTCGAGAGCGCGCCGCCGCTCGACGAGGTCCTCGACGATGTGCTCGTCGCGCTCACCGGGCGGCTGCTCGTCGCGCATGCGGCGTTCGTGGAGCGGGGGTTCCTGGAGCCGGCGCTGGCCGCTCGCGGAGTCCGGCTGCGCGACGAGATCGCCGACACGCGGATGCTCGGACGCGCGTGGCTCGCAGAGCACGACCACACGTCGGTGCCCGCGCAACTCGGGCTGACGGAGCTCGCCGAGCGGCTCGGGCTGCCCGCGCACCGCGCACACCACGCGTTCGGCGACGCGCTCACGACGGCGCAGGTGTTCCTCGCGCTCGCGACGCACCTCGAACACCGCGGGCGGCTCAGCGTCAAGACGATCATGATGCTCAGCCGACAGCTCCGCTGATGGCTCGGACAAGAGATCCGCGTTGGCCGGTCCCTCACGGATCTGCGACGCTCACCGTTCTCTTCCTGTGACTCGCCGCTCCTGGATCCTGATGGGCCTGCTCGCCGCGCTCTGGGGCGCGTCGTACATGTTCATCAAGATCGCGCTGGACGACGGCATGTCGGCGCCGTCGATCGTGTTCGTGCGCATCGTGCTGGGCGCCGCCGTCCTCGTCCCGATCGCGATGCACCGTGACGCGTTCGCGGGCCTGCGCGGGCGCTGGGCCTGGGTGTGGGCGGTGGCGATGGCGCAGGTCGCCGTCCCGTTCCTGCTCATCACCTACGGGGAGCGCTGGATCCCGTCGTCGCTGGCCGGGATCCTCGTCGCCTCGACCGCGATCTTCGTCGTGCTGCTCAGCCCCTGGCTGGCGAAGACCGACGTCGTCAGCGGCTGGGGCGCCGTCGGCGTCATCGTCGGCATCCTCGGCGTCGGGCCTGCTGTTCGGCGTCGACCTGTCGGGGACGACGAAGGGCATCATCGGCGGGGCGATGGTCCTCGTCGCGAGCATCGGCTACGCGTTCGCGTCGATCTGGGTCCGCGTGAAGCTCGCGGGCGTGCAGCCGGTCGGCGTCGCCGCCGGAACGATGGTCGCCGCGGCCCTGGCGACGCTCGGCCCGGCCATCGGCTCGCCGCCGGACGCAGCACCCTCGGTGGGCACCTGGGCGGCGCTCTTCGCCCTCGGCGCGGGCGGGACCGGCATCGCGTTCCTCCTCTACTACACGCTGATCGCCGACATCGGCGCCTCGCGCGCGGCCGTCGTCGCGTACATGGCGCCCGGGTTCGCGGTCGCGTACGGCGCGCTGTTCCTCAGCGAGCCGATCACAGCCGCCACGATCGGCGGGCTGGCCCTCATCCTCGCCGGCTCGTGGCTCGGCGCCGAGGGTCGCCCGCCGTGGAAGCCGAAGTCCAGCGGCTACGGCCCCGGCGCGATGGCCGAGGTCGCCTACGAGCCGCTCGCCGAGGACCTCGTCGCCGCGGGCGAGCCCGTGCGGCGGTAGGCGGCCCCTACCCGAACCGCACGCGCCCGTTGGACTGCGCGCGGACCTGTGCGCGCTCGATGAAGTCCAGGCGCTTCATGGCGGCGCGCAGCAGGCGCGTGACGAGCCGCAGCCGGGCGTTCTCGGAGCGCAGGTCGAGCAGGCCCTGCTTGGCGTCGAGGCCGAAGTCGACGGTCGCCGCCATGTCGTAGGCGGTGAGCTCGGCGAGCTCGTCGCCCTCGAGGATCTTGTCGGTGGCCTCCTCGACGAGCTGGGCGTACACCTCGTGCGCGGCCTCGCTCGTCGGGTCGTCCGGCTCCTCGTCCTTGTCCATGAGGAACTCGACGGTGCCCGCCGGGTAGGGGAGATGGTGCACCTCTTCGACGACGCGGAACGGCCGCGTGCCGGTCGTGAGGATGTTCAGCCGCCCGTCCTCGTGGCGCTCCAGCACGCGCGTGACCTCCATCGCGCAGCCGACGGGCCGCACCGCGTCGGGCGCGGCCCACACGATGCCGAACTCGCGGCCCGTGTCGAGGCACTCGCCGATCATGACCCGGTAGCGCTCCTCGAAGATGTGCAGCGGCACGACCTCGCCGGGCAGGGCGACGATTCCCAGCGGGAAGAGGGGGAAGTCGCGCACGAGACGGTCGGGCATCGTCCGATAGTACGTCCGGGGCGTATACCTGGACGATGGGTTCCACAGCGATCGTCTGGCTGCGCAGCGACCTGCGCGTGCACGACCATCCCGCGCTGACCGCGGCCGCCGAGGCGCATACGTGTGTCGTCCCGCTGTTCGTCGTCGACGAGCGGCTCATGGGTGCCGGCCGCATGCGCAGCGGGCCGCGCGAGGCGTTCCTGCGGGGCTGCCTGAAGGACGTCGACGGCGCGTTGCGCGAGCGCGGCTCGGCGCTCGTCGTCCGGTCCGGGCGCCCGGAGGACGTCGTTCCGGAGCTCGCCGCGCAGGTCGGCGCCGCACAGGTCATGTGGACGAGCGACGTCTCGCCGTTCGCCCGCGCTCGCGACCGCGCGGTGACGGCGGCGCTCGAGGCCGCCGGCGTCGACGCGACGCCGCACTCCGGCACCTACTGCGCGGACGTCTCGCTGCCGCGCACGAAGGCCGGCCGGCCCCTCACCGTCTTCACGCCGTTCTGGCGCGTGCAGCGCGACCTTCCGCGCCGGGTGGTGCTCGACGCGCCGCGCGGTCTTCGCCTGCCCGACGGGCTCGACCCGGGAGCGCTGCCCGGCGGGCCCGCACTGGAGGACGAGCTGCCCGAGCCGCTGTGCGCGCCGGGCGAGACGGCCGCGCGCGAAGCGGTCGCCACCTGGCTCGACGGGCCGGTGGACGCGTACGCCGAGCGGCACGACGACCTCACCGGCGGCTCGAGCGGGCTGTCGCCCTACCTGCGGTTCGGGTGCATCTCCGCCCGCGAGCTCGAGCAGCGGGCGAGCGACCGCGGCGGGGAGGGCGCAGCCGCGTTCGTGCGCCAGCTCGCCTGGCGTGACTTCTACGCGCACGTCCTGCTCCACCATCCGGACAACACGCGCCTGGAGTTCCAGCCGCGCTACCGGGATCTCGCCTGGGACGAGGACGACGCGCTGCTCGAGGCCTGGACGACCGGCCGCACCGGCTACCCGCTCGTCGACGCCGGCATGCGGCAGCTCGCGGCGACCGGCTGGATGCACAACCGCGCGCGCATGGTCGTCGGGTCGTTCGTGACGAAGGACCTGCATCTGGACTGGCGCGCGGGCGAAGCCTGGTTCGCGCGGATGCTCCTCGACGGCGAGCCCGCGCAGAACAACGGCAACTGGCAGTGGATCGCCTCGACCGGCGTCGACCCGGCGCCGTACTTCCGCCGCATCTTCAACCCCGTGCTCCAGCAGGAGAAGTTCGACCCGGACGGCGTCTACGTGCGCCGCTGGGTGCCCGAGCTGCGCGACGTGCCGGGCGCCCGCCTGACGCGCCCGTGGACGATGAGCGCCGACGAGCAGGAGGCGGCCGGCTGCGTCATCGGCACGGACTATCCGCATCCCGTCGTCGACCACGCCGTGGAACGGCTCGTGACGATGGACCGCTACCGGGCGGTCGCTGCGCAGACCTGACGGCCGGTCAGCCCGGCTTGCGCGCGCTCAGCAGCAGGTTGTAGAAGACCGCGGCGGGCAGGTGGCCCTCGAGCACCCGCCGATCGACCTCCTGCAGCGCGAGGTAGCCGCGGAAGGCGTACTGCTTCCACGCCCACGGCACCTCGTCGGCCACCGCGGTGGATTCCAGCGCGCGGTTGGTCCAGCCGAACCAGTTGGCGAGCAGCTCCTCGCCGCGGACGTGCACCTCGTCGAAGCCGGCGTCGCGGCGCGACCGTCTCGAGGTCACCGGGCACGAACGCGTGGACGTCGACGTGGCGCTCGAGCTCGTGGTTCTCCTCGCCGCCGTCGGTGTGGCCGGGGGCGGCCGCGGAGGCACGCAGCGCGGCACGCCACAACGGGGCGACGGCGGTGGCGGCCCGCTTGGGCACGCCGGCCAGGCGATCCCCGTAGCGGGAGGGCTCGCCGGCGAAGACGATCGTGCCGCCGGGCTTCAGCACCCGGTGGAACTCGGCGAACGCCTGCGCGAGGTCGGGAAGGTGATGCAGGACGGCGTGCCCGACGACGATGTCGAACGACTCGTCCTCGAACGGCAGCGCCTCGGCGTCGGCGACCTGGGCGGCGACCTCGAGCCCGAGCCGGTCGGCGTTCTCCTGAAGTGCCTCGATCATCCCCGGGGAGATGTCGGTGCACGTCGCGCGCGCGACCACGCCAGACATCAGCAGGTGCAGGGAGAAGTACCCCGTCCCCGCGCCGACCTCGAGCGAGCGGTCGAAGACCGGGAGCGCGCCGCCGAGCGCCTTGCGGAGCTTGCCGAGGACCTGCTCGCGCCCGGTCTGGCCCCAGTCGATGCCCCATTTGGCGTCGTAGTCGGCGGCCGCGCCGTCGTGGTAGCGCGTGTTCACGTCGCGGATCGCGTCCGGTGAGGTCGGTGCAGCCATGCGGCGCCGGAGGGTACCGTTCGAACCGAGATGACCGCGTCAGCGACGATCGACGCCGTCCAGGGGTCGCGCATGCCGCGGCCGCTGCAGATGGCCGGGTGGATCGTCCGGCCGGGCGCCGTGATGCGCCGCCGCGAGGAGACCTACGGCGACACGTTCCGCCTGGAGATCGAACCGGGGGCGCCGTGGGTCATGGTCAGCGACCCGGAGGACGTGCGCACGGTCTTCACGCTCGGGCCGGAGGACTTCTCCGCGGCGACCGACGTCCTGCGCCCGGCGCTGGGCGCCCACTCGCTGCTGTGCCTCGACGGCTCCGAGCACCTGCGCCAGCGCAGGCTGCTGCTGCCCCCGTTCCACGGCGAGCGCATGCAGCGCTACCGCGAGGTCATGCGCGACGCCACGCTCGAGGCGATCGGGCGCATGCCGGCCGGAACGCCGTTCGCGCTGCGCGATCACACCCAGGCGATCACGCTCGACGTCATCCTGCGCGCCGTCTTCGGTGTCACCGACGGGCCGGAGGTGGAGCGCCTGCGCGGCCCGCTGGCGCGCATGCTCGCCTGGTTCGGCGGCCCGCTCGTGCTGCTGACGCAGGCGGCCCTGGGCCCGGGGAATCCGCTGTCGCGCCACTCGCGGCGCACGGCGATCGACCCGGTGGACGCCGAGCTGCGGCGGATGATCGCCGAGCGCCGGCGCCGCGACGACCTGCAGGACCGCGACGACATCCTCTCGCTGCTGCTGCTCGCCCGCGACGAGGAGGGCGAGCCGATGAGCGACGACGAGCTGCGCGACGAGCTGCTCACGCTGCTCGTCGCCGGGCACGAGACGACCGCGACCGGGCTCGCCTGGGCGATGGAGCGGCTCACGCGCCACCCGGCGGCGCTCGAGCGCCTGACCGAGGAGGCGCGCACCGGCGACACGACCTACAGCGACGCGGTCGTGAAGGAGACGCTGCGGCTGCGACCGGTCGTCCAGCTCGTGCCCCGGCGCATGCTGCGCGACCTCGAGCTGTCGCGCTGCACGGTCCCCGCGGGCGAGAAGGTCGTCGTCAGCATCTACCTCGTCCACCACCGCGCGGACATCTATCCCGAGCCCGATGCCTTCCGGCCCGATCGCTTCCTCGCGGACCCGCCGTCGTCGGCCTACGCCTGGATCCCGTTCGGCGGCGGCATCCGCCGCTGCATCGGCGCGGCCTTCGCGCAGGTGGAGATGGAGGTCGTGCTGCACACGCTGCTCGCCAACGCGCGGTTCGCTTCGGTCGGTCCCGCCGAGCACGCCGTGCGCCGCGCGATCACGCTCGCTCCTGCACGCGGCGGCCAGGTGGTGATGAGCCGGTGACCACGGTGACCGCGGCGCCGCCCAGCTCGCGCATGCCGCGGCCGGCCGAGCTCGTGCAGTTCCTGCGCGACGAGCCGGCGCTGCTGCGACGCCTGCACGCGCGCTACGGCGACGTCTTCCAGATGAAGGTCGAGCGGCGCCCGTGGACGATGCTCGCCCACCCCGATGCGATCCGCGAGGTCTTCCGGCAGCCGCCGGACGTCCTGCACGCGGGTGACGCCAACGAGATCCTGAAGCCCGCGCTGGGCCCGACCTCGATCCTCGTGCTCGACGAGGCCGCGCACATGCGCCAGCGGCGCCTGCTGCTGCCGGCCTTCCACGGGGAGCGCCTGAAGGCGCAGGCCGCCGGCATCCGCGAGGTCGCCGAGCGCCAGGTGCGGCGCTTCCCGACCGGGCGCCCGTTCAGCCTGCGGCCCCACACCCAGGCGATCGCCCTCGAGGTGATCGTGCGCATCGTCCTCGGGGTCGAGCCCGACGACCCGCGCCACGACGCGATCGAGGCGCCCTTCCTGGCGCTGCTCGACTGGACGACCGACACGCGGAACCTCGTCGCGCCGACCCTGCTGGGCCCCGACAACGGCGTGGTGCGCCGGCTGCAGGCACGCGTGCGTGCGCCCGTGGACCGCCAGCTCCACGGGCTCATCGCCGAGCGCCGTGCAGCCGCCGACCTCGCCGAGCGGACCGACGTGCTCTCGATGCTGCTGCTCGCCCGCGACGAGGAGGGCGAGCCGATGAGCGACCGCGAGATCCGCGACGAGCTGGTGTCGCTGCTCGTCGCCGGGCACGAGACGACCGCCACGAGCCTCGCGTGGGCGTACGAGCGCCTCACGCGCGCGCCGCAGACGCTGCGCAGGCTGGAGGACGAGTCGCGGACGCCCGAGACGACGTTCGCGGAGGCGGTCGCCAAGGAGACGCTGCGCGTGCGCCCGGTGCTGATGAACGTCCTGCGGACCGTCGTGCAGCCCGTCGACATCGCGGGACACCGGTTCCCCGTGGGCACGGTGCTCGCGCCGAGCATCTACCTCGTGCAGCGCCGGCCGGACGTCTGGGGCGCCGACGCGGACGTGTTCCGGCCCGAGCGCTGGCTGGACGGCGACCCGCCGTCCTACGCGTGGATCCCGTTCGGCGGGGGCGTTCGCCGCTGCATCGGCGCCGCGTTCGCCCAGCTCGAGCAGGAGATCGTGCTGCGCGCCATCTCCGGGAGCGTGCACCTGGAGCCGGTCGGCGAGGCCGAGGCTCCGGTGGCGCGCTTCATCACCTCGTCGCCCGCCCGCGGCGGCGAGGTGCGCGTCGCGGCGTAGGCGCGCAGGCACCGTCGCACCGCGGCATCGAGCCGCCCGCCGCTAGCGTCCTGCCGGCATGACCGATCCCGGCCCGCCCGAGCCCGAGCGCACCGACCCCGCGGCGCCGCGCATCTTCCAGACGGGGCAGCCGCCCGGCGTGCCGCCCCTGGAGCTCACCGGCGAGCGCACCCTTCCGGACGTCCCGGAGGAGAACTACTGGTACCGCCGTCACCTCGTGGTGTACGAGTGGATCCGCACGCGCGTGGGCGGCCTGCGCGTCGTGGACATGGCCTGCGGCGAGGGCTACGGCACCGACGTGCTGGCGCGCACCGCGTCCGACGTCGTCGGCGTCGACGCGAACCCCGAGGCGTACGAGCACGCGCGGGCCCGGTACGCGCGCCCCGGCGTGCGCTTCGAGCGCACGCTGATCGACGCGTTCGACGAGCCGCGCGACGCCGTCGTGTTCCTCCAGACGATCGAGCACGTGACGAACCCGGGGGACATCCTCGGGCACTTCGCCGGGCTCGTCGCCGGCAGCGCGCGGCCCGCGATCTACGTCTCGACCCCCAACGTCCTGACGCTCGCGCCCGAGGGCGCGGAGCGCAGCGGGAACCCGTGGCACGTCCACGAGTACCGGGCGAGCGAGTTCCGCGCGCTGTGCGAGGAGCACCTGGGTCACGTCGAGCTGTACGGCCTGTTCCACGCGGGCATGCTCGCCGCCCACCAGGTCGCGATCGAGCGGCTCGGCTGGGACACCGTCCACGCGCGCCTGGGCATCACGAACGCCTTCTACGACCGCTTCACGCCCGCGATCTCGGTCCGCGACTTCGCGCTCGTGCGCGAGGGCGAGCGCGACCTCGATCAGGCACTCGACTTCCTGGCGGTCTGCACCCCGTGAGCGACGGCCGGGTCAGCCTCGTCCTGCACACCCACATGCCGTACGTGGAGGGCTTCGGGACGTGGCCGTTCGGCGAGGAGTGGCTCTGGGAGGCGGTCGCGACGAGCTATCTCCCGATCCTCGACCTGCTCGACGCCGGCGCGCCGCTGACGCTGTCGCTCACCCCGGTCGTCTGCGACCAGCTCGCCGACCCCGCGGCGCTCGACCGCTGTGCCGCGTTCCTGCGCGACGTGCGGCCCGCCTCGCACCAGCTCGACATCGACGCCTTCCGCGAGGTCGGCGCGACCGCGGAGGCGCAGGAGCTGGAGCGCGCCGCGGGCCAGTATGCGGACGCCCTGACGCAGCTCGAGGCGGCGACCTCGGGCGGCGAGGGCCTGCTCGCGCGGCTCGCGCCGCACGCGGCGTGGACGAGCAGCGCGACCCACGCGATCCTGCCGCTGCTCGCGACCGACGCCGGGGTGCGCCTGCAGGTGCAGACGGGCGTCGAGAGCCACCGTGCCCGCTTCGGCGACGGCTGGCGCGGCGGGTTCTGGCTGCCGGAGTGCGCCCACGAGCCGTGGGTGGACGTCTTCCTCGAGGAGGCCGGCGTGCACGCGGCCTGCGTCGAGCTGACGGAGGCCTTCGGGGCCGGCGACGTGCGGCACCTGACGCCGCTGCGCAGCGCGGCCGGCCCGCTGCTCGTGCCGATCGATCGCGCGCTGATCGACCTCGTGTGGGGCCCGGGCGGCTACCCGAGCCACGACGCCTACCGCGATGAGCACCACCGCACGACGCGCGACCACCGGCCCTGGGCCAACGACGGATCGGTCTACGACCCGGAGCGGGGCCTCGCGCAGGCGCGCGCCGACGCGCGGGCGTTCGCGGAGCTGTGCGCGGAGCGCGTGCGCGACGGCGGGCTCTGCACGCTCGCGTTCGACACGGAGCTCTTCGGCCATCACTGGCACGAGGGGCCGGCCTTCCTCGCCGCCTTCGTCCAGGCGTGCGCCGACCTGCAGCTGCCGCTCGTGCCGCTCGACGACGCGCTGGCCGACGTGCAGACCGCGCCGTGGCCGGACGGGCTGGACGCCGCGACGTCGTGGGGCCAGCCGCCGACGCTGTGGACGTGGTCCGGGCCGCAGGTCGCCGACATGGCGCGCGCGCAGCGCGACGGCGAGCTGCGCGTCGTCGCTCGCGGGTCCGCCGTGCCCGAGCGCGCGGTGCGGGAGCTGCTCGCGCTGCAGGCCAGCGACTGGCCCTTCCTGGAGACGCGCGCGCTCGCCGGCCCGTACGCCCGCGAGCGCTTCGCCGGGCATCTCGGCGCGCTCGATCAGGCCCTCGACGCGGTACCCTCGCCGGACCCCGCAGTGCGGAATCTGGCGCCGATGCTGCGCACCGCACCGCTCCTCGAGCCGTGAGCCGCGTCCTCATCCTCACCTGGGAGTACCCGCCGATCGTCGAAGGCGGCCTCGCCCGGCACGTGCGCAAGCTCGCCGAGCAGCTCGCCGCCCAGGGGACCGACGTGCACGTCCTCACGCGCGGCGACGAGACGATGAGCGCCGAGGAGATCGTCCGCGGCGTCACCGTGCACCGCGTGCGCGAGCCGAGCCGGCCGCGCGACCTGGGCGAGTTCGTCACCTGGATCGAGCACATGAACGCGGACATGCTCGCCGCGGGCGTCGAGCTCGGCGACCGCTGGGACTTCGACGTCGTCCACGGGCACGACTGGCTCGTGGCGGTCGCCGGGCGACCACCTCGCCAACCGCTTCCGCTGCCCGTTCATCACGACGATCCACGCGACGGAGTACGGCCGCCACCAGGGCTGGGTGGACAAGCACCCCCAGAGCTGGATCCACGGCGTCGAGCGCTGGATGGCCAACCGCGCCGAGCGCGTCATCACGTGCTCGCACTACATGCGCGAGCACGTCTGCGACATCTACGGCATCGACGAGTCGCAGGTGACGGTCATCCCGAACGGGATCGACCCGATGGACCTGCAGCCCGTCGACGATCTCGAGACGCTGCGCTCGCGGTTCGCCGCCCCGGACGAGAAGCTCGTGCTGCTCGTCGGCCGGCTCGTCTACGAGAAGGGCTTCCAGCTCGCGCTCGACGCGCTGGAGCCGATCGTCAAGGACCCCGCGATGCCGGCGCGCGTGCGGTTCCTCGTCGCCGGGTCCGGCACGCACGAGGAGCAGCTCAAGGAGCAGGCGCGCGAGCTGGGCCTGCTCGACCACGGGACGTTCCTCGGCTGGATCGGCGACGACGTCCTGCACTCGCTCTACCGGATCGCCGACCTCTGCGTGGTGCCGAGCCTCTACGAGCCGTTCGGGCTCGTCGCGCTCGAGGCGATGGCCAGCGGCTGCCCGTGCATCGTCGCCGACACCGGCGGGCTGCGCGAGGTGGTGCCGCCGGGCGAGCGGGTCGGCCTGCGCTTCAACGGCGGCGACGCCGAGCACCTGGGCGTCATGATCGAGCGGATGCTCACCGACGACGAGCTGCGCGAGCGGCTCGTCGCCGAGGCCGGCGAGCACGTGCTCAGCTTCGACTGGGCCGACGTCGCCCGGCAGACGGCCACGGTGTACGCGGACGTCATCGCCGCGGCCGCCACCGCCTGAAACCGCGCCGTCACGAGTTGACGGGGGGCCGCTCAGCGCGCACAATGCCCCGCTCATCGCGCTTCGGCGCGACCTGCAGCTCGGTTCGGGGGGAATCGAGGGGGTGCGCACGCGCCGGCCGGTCGGGGCCGGCGCCCGCTGCGCCCTAGTCCGCTGCCCCGATGCGGGTCCGGGCCCGCGAGGCCGAGCCGAGCGGCCGGTGGCCGGCCGCCGCGGCGAGGCCGAAGCGCGGCATCCCGCCGTACACGCTCTCGTATTCCCCGGCGCGCACGCGGAACGTCTCGTGCCAGATGCCGATGTCCCCGTCGGCCTTCACCAGCCGGAAGAACCGCTGCCACATCTCCTTGTGGGTCAGCGCGTGGGCGTAGGCCTCGAGCTCCTCGAACGAGCGCCAGTACTGGATGACGGTGGGGGCGATCGGCGACCGCAGCACCTGCCAGCTGCCCAGGCAGCCGAGCGACGGGTCCGCGTCGAGCTCGCGCAGGAGCCTGGGCATCGTGCCCGCCATGAACGCGAGCTTGCGGAGCTTCCAGGGCCGGTTGACGCGCATCCCGATGAGGAAGACGACGAAGTCGCCCTCGACCTCGGCGGTGTAGCGGCCCGGGTAGATGGCGGGCATGCCGCCAACGCTACCGCCAGCGCAGCCGCTGCGGACGATCCCGCATGCGCAGCACGCGCGCCGGCACGCCGCCGGCGACCGCGTCGTCCGGAACGTCCTTCGTGACGACGGCGGACGTGCCGATGATCGCGTTGTCCCCGACGGTGACGCCGCGCAGGAAGCACGCGCCGTAGCCGACCCAGACGTTGTTGCCCACGCGCACGTCGCGCTTGTAGATGCCCTGGACGCGGATCGGCGCCTCGACGTCGACGACGCCGTGGTCGAAGTCGATCAGCATCACCCGGTCGGCGAGGATGCACTCGCGGCCGATCGAGACGTGCTGGAAGGCGGAGATCGTGCACTCCTGGCCCAGCACCGTCTTCGCCCCGATGCGCACCTCGCCCTCGTGCGCGCGGATCTTGCAGCCGTGACCGATCCACGACCAGCGGCCGAGGTGGACGACGGCGTCACGGCCGATCTCGAAGGTGACGCCCGGGCCGACGAAGCACACGCCGTCCGTCCGCAGGCGCCCGCGCCAGCGGAGCTTCAGCCAGGCCCAGCGCACGAGCAGCCGCAGGTACTTCGCGTTCGCCATGCCGTGCGAGCGGGCGAAGCGCAGGAAGGCGAGCGGCCCGCCGTGCAGCGGCGCGGGCTCGCCGCGGATCTCGGGCGTCGCGGGCGCGATGGTGTCCGGGCCGGGCTCCACCAGCCGGATGGTAGATCGGTCAGTCGGCGGGCAGCGCGGCGGCGAACGCGGGCAGGGCCGCCGGGTCGCGCAGCGGAGGCCCGTGGCCGAAGCAGACGACGGCGGGCTCGAGCGCGGCGAGGCGGCGGATCGCCGCACGGTTGGCGGTCGGGTCGAGGGTGAAGCCGTCGGGCGGCTCGTGCAGTCCCGGGCGCCCCGTCACCGGATGGCGGCCGAACAGCGCGTCGCCCGCGACGAGGACCCGGTCCGCAGCGCGCCAGAAGGACACGTGACCGGGACTGTGCCCCGGTGTGTCCAGGACGGTGAACCCGCCGACCTCGTCGCCCTCGCGCAGGCGCCGTGCCACCGGATGGGCCGGGCCGGCCCACCAGCGCAGCTGTGCGCGCGTGACGAGGTTGAGCGGGATGCCGCCGCGCAGGTCGCCCGTCTCGACCGCGTCGGCGTCACCGGCGGGACACCAGAGCTCGAGCCCGAGCTCGTCGCAGAGGGCGGCGCTCGCTCCCTGGTGGTCGGCGTGCCCGTGCGTCAGCGCGTGCGCCGACGGGACGTGGCCGCCGAGCTCCCGCATGATCCGGCGACGGGCGTGGCGGGTGCCGGCGTCAACCAGCACGTCGCCCATCAGGTAGACGTTGAACGAGTGGGCGGGGGTGCTCGGAAGGCAGCTGAGGTCCTGCGCGATGTGTTCCATACAGGGATGTACGGTACACCATCTCCGTACAGGGATGTATGTTCCTGTGGTGACGACGCGGCGACTTGACCGGGAGGATTGGACGCAGGCCGGCCTGGCGGCGCTCGAGCGCGACGGGATCGAGGCGGTCGCCGTCGTCCCGCTCGCACGCGAGCTCGGCGTGACGCGCGGGAGCTTCTACTGGCACTTCACCTCGCGCGACGACCTGCTCCAGGCCGTCCTGGAGCGCTGGGAGCGGGAGCACTCGACCGACGTCCTCCACGCCGCCGCGGCGATCGCGGACCCGCGCGCCCGGCTGACGGAGATCCTCCAGCGCGCCGTCGTCAAGCCGCCCTCGTACTTCGCCCGCCTGCTCGACGCGGCGGACCGCGAGCCGCTCGTGGCCGCGACGCTGGAGCGGGTCACGGCGGACCGGCTCGCCGTGCTCGCGGCGGCCTATCGCCAGTGCGGATCGACGCCCGCGCAGGCCCGCCGGCAGGCGCTGCTGGCCTACGCGGCGTACGTCGGGCTCGCGCGGCTTCCGCAGGGCGGGACCGGCGCGCTCAGCCCGCGTGAGCGGCGTGCGCTCGCCGCGCACGTGACCGCCACGTTCGTGCCGTGAGGGGCGGGCCGCCCGCTACCCTCCGCGCCCCGTGCCGCCCTCGCCGTCGACCGAGCAGACCCTTGCCGAGCGCCTTCTGGCGGGCGACCGCCGCGCGCTCGCGCGGGCCATCACGCTCGTCGAGTCCGACGACCCCCGCGGCTGGGAGCTCGTGCGCGAGGTCTACCCGCACACCGGCCGCGCCGCGATCGTCGGGCTGACCGGAGCGCCGGGGGCCGGCAAGTCGACCCTGATCAGCGCGCTGGCCAAGCTGCGACGCGCCGCCGGCCGCACGATCGGCGTGCTCTCGATCGACCCGTCCTCGCCGTTCACCCACGGCGCCCTGCTCGGCGACCGGATCCGGCTCACCGACCACTTCCTCGACCAGGGCGTCTTCATCCGCTCGATGGCCAACCGCGGCGCGCTCGGCGGCCTCAGCGAGGCGGCCCTGCAGGCGGCGCTGCTGATGGACGCCGCCGGCCGCCAGGACATCCTGCTCGAGACGGTCGGCGTCGGGCAGGCCGAGGTGGACATCATCGACCACGCCGACACGATCGTGCTCGTCCTGATGCCCGGATCCGGCGACTCCATCCAGGCGCTGAAGGCCGGAGTCATGGAGATCCCGGACATCATCGTCGTCAACAAGGCCGACCACCCGCTGACCGACACGATGGTGCGGGAGATCAAGAGCGTCCTCTCGCTCGGCGCCGCCCACGGCCAGTCCGGCTGGGCCGTTCCCGTCATCAAGACGGAGGCCGTCCACGGCACGGGCGTCCCCGAGCTCGTCGAGCAGCTCGACGCGCACCGCGCGTTCATCGAGGCCGAGGGCCAGCTCTCCGAGCGCCGGCGCCGCAACCTGCGCAGCGAGGTCCTGTCGCTCTGCACGCACCGGCTGCGGCGCAGCCTGGAGGAGCGCCTGCTCGAGGATTCGCGCTTTCAGGAGCTGCTCGACGAGGTCGTCGCGCGGCGCCTGGACCCGTCGAGCGCCGCGACGGAGATCCTCGCCCGGTTCGACGTGCAGAAGTAGCGCTGCGGGCGTAGGGTTGCGTCCCATGGACGCACCCGCCGGCGTCACGCTCACCGACGGAGGCATCGAGACCGTCCTCCTGTTCCACGACGGGTTCGATCTCCCGTGCTTCGCGTCGTTCCCGCTGCTGGAGGATCCGGCCGGGCGTGCGGCCCTGCGCCGGTACTTCGGGGGCTTTCTCGACGCTGCGCAGGAACGGGGCACGCCGTTCGTGCTCGACACCGCGACGTGGCGCGCGAACCCCGACTGGGGCACGCAGCTCGGGTACGACCGCGACGCCCTCGCCGCCGCGAACGCCGACGCCGTGGCGTTCGCTCGCGAGCTGGCCGGCGGGCGGCCCGGCGTGACGATCAACGGCACGCTGGGGCCGCGCGGCGACGGCTACGTCGTCGGCGATCGCATGAGCGGCGACGAGGCCGCCGAGTACCACGGCTGGCAGATCGGCGTGCTGCGCGACGCCGGCGCAGAGCGCGTCACCGCGCTGACGCTCTCCTACCCGGACGAGGCCATCGGCGTCGTGCAGGCCGCGGCGGAGCTCGGCGTCCCGGCGGTCGCGTCCTTCACGGTCGAGACGGACGGGCGGCTTCCGGACGGCACGTCGGTCGCCGACGCCGTCGCGCGCGTGGATGACGCGACGGCGGGCGCCGCCGAGTTCTTCATGATCAACTGCGCGCACCCGACGCACATCGCGGCCGGGCTCGACGACGCGCCGGAGCTCAGCCGGATCGGCGGGCTGCGCGTCAACGCCTCGGCGCTCAGCCACGCGGAGCTCGACGAGGCGGAGGAGCTCGACGAGGGCGACCCCGTCGCGCTGGCGGACGCGACCGCGATGCTGCGCGACCGGCTCCCGTCCGTTCGCCAGCTCGGCGGCTGCTGCGGAACCGACCTGCGTCACGTGGCCCGGATGGCCGACGCGTGGCGGGGCGCCTGAGCCTCAGTCCAGCTGCGCCCACGGCACGGCGCCGCGCGGCGGCGACACCGCGCCGTCGCCGTCCACACGCGCGGCGACCAGCATCCAGCACGTCAGCACGACGCCGATGACCGCGAGGGCCGTGCCGATGCGCGGCCAGCGCCGCAGCGCCCAGGCGCACAGCCCCGCCGCGCACGGCAGGGCGACCACGAGCGGCTCGGCCGGCACGCGTCCGGAGAGCGAGGGGACCAGCACGACGGCGGCCAGCAGCGCGGCCGCGCAGATCGCCGCCAGGAAGCCTGCCGCGACCTCGACGTCCACGGCGGCCGGGAAGGCGCGCGAGAGCCGCTCGCGCCGGGACTGCCACAGCAGCCAGAGCGACGCGAAGCCCAGCCCGAGGAACGGTGCGTAGACGAGCAGGCCGAACGCCGGGTCCAGCCACAGCGTCGCGAACCGCGGGAGGCGCTCCACGACGTCGCCCGCGTTCTCGATCCCGGTCGGCGGGCCGGGCCCCGACCGCGCGGAGTACGGCGTCCACCCGCCGTAGAGGCGACCGTTCATGCTGATGAACACGATCACCGAGATCAGGACGATCTCGATGGCCGCGATCCCCGTCCACGCGCGGCGCCGGCGACGCAGCCAGCGGAACAGCGCGGCGGCCACGACGGCTGCCGGCGCGGCGGCGAGCGGGAACAGCCAGATGACGGGCGCGAGCAGCAGCGCGCATCCGACCGCCGGACCGCCGTGGGAGTCGTCCCGCACGTGGAGGGCGAGCACCGCGGCCGCCGCGATCAGCGCCGCGCAGGTCATCGCCGGGCTGATCGTCGTGGCCGCGAGGACGGCGGGCGGGGACAGGCCGACGGCGAGCGCGGCCCCGGTGGCCCACGGGTCGGGCACCAGCCGGCGCCCGAGCGCCGCGGCGGCCGTGAAGCCGAGGGCCGCCAGCACGGCGAGGAAGAGCTCGACGCCGAGCCGGCCGCCGATCGCGTAGGCCGGGGCGAGCAGCGCCGGGAACGCCGCGCCCTGCGTGTCGAGGAGCCGCCCGTTGAGGACGTCCGACGTCGGAGCGAGATCGCCGTCGTAGAAGTCGCGCCAGGCGCGCGTGCGGTACTCGTCGGAGACGTCGAAGCCGCCGCCGGAGACGAGCGACTCCGTCGTCAGCAGGACGCGCGCCTCGCTCGGCCGCAGGTCGCGGCCCGGCGTCGACGGGATCCCGATGCCCGCGACGTAGACGAGCAGCAGCAGGGTGAAGACCAGCAGCGCGGAGCGGCGGCCCTCGTGGCGCATCGCACGGGCCAGCCGCGCCTGGGCCAGCTCCGGACGTGCCGCGGCCGCCACGGCGGCCTCAGGCGCCGAGCGCTCGGGCGATGACCATCTGCTGGACCTCGTCGGTGCCCTCGCCGATCGTCAGGATCTTCGCGTCGCGGTAGAAGCGGCAGACCGGGTACTCCTCGATGAAGCCGTATCCGCCGTGGATCTGCACGGCCTCCTCGCTCGCGCGGACGGCAAGGCGACCCGTCTTGAGCTTCGCCTGGGCTGCCGTCAGCGTGAAGTTGCGGCCCTCGTCCTTCTCCCACGCGGCCTTGTAGGTCAGCAGGCGCGCGGCCTCGATCTCGGTCGCCATGTCGGCGAGCTTCGCCTGGATCGCCTGGAACTTGCTGATCGACTGGCCGAACGCCTGGCGCTCCTTGGCGTAGGCGAGCGCCTCGTCGAGCGCGCCCTGGGCGAGCCCCACGCCCATCGCGGCGACGCCGATCCGCCCGATGTCGAGGATGTGCAGGAACTGCTTGAAGCCGGCGCCGCGCGGGCCGAGCAGATGGTCCTCGGGGACGCGGCAGTCGGTGAAGCGTCAGCGGACGGGTGTCGGAGGCGTTCCAGCCCATCTTGCGGTACGGCTCGCCCTGGTCGTACCCGGGCGTTCCCTGCTCGACGATGAGGTTCGAGATCTCCTTGCGGCCGTCCGGCGTTTCACCGGTCACCGCGGTGATCGCGACGTGCCCGCTGATCTCGGTGCCCGCGTTGGTGATGAACTGCTTGGCGCCGTTGACGACCCAGCCGTCGTCGTCCAGGACCGCGCGGGTCTTCACGTTCCCCGCGTCGCTGCCGGCCTCGGGCTCGGTCAGGCCGAACGCGCCGAGCCTGCGGCCCGCGCACAGGTCGGGCATGTAGCGCTCCTTCTGCTCGTCGGACCCGAACAGGTAGATCGGCTGGGTTCCGAGCGAGGTGTGCGCGCACATCGTGATCGCGACGCTCGAGTCGATGCGGGTCAGCTCCTCGACGGCGATCGCGTACTGCAGCGCGGTGCCGCCGGCGCCTCCGACCGACTCCGGGAACGGGATCCCCATCCAGCCCAGCTCGCCCATCTTGCGCACGAGCTCCAGCGGGAACGTCTTGGTGCGATCGAGCTCCTCGGCCACGGGGGCGACCTCGCTCACGGCGAAGTCGCGCACGGTGCGGCGCAGCAGCTCGGTCTCGTCGGACAGGTCGAAGTTCATGGCGCCGAACCCTACGCCGCGAGCGCGTCCGCGAGGTCCACGAGCAGCCGCACGCCCCAGCCGGTCCCGCCGTGGCCCATGTACGGGAGGCCGGTGTCGTTGGCGACGCCCGCGATGTCGAGGTGCGCCCAGGGCACGTCGCCGGCGAAGTGGTGGAGGAACTCGGCGCCGGAGATCGCGTGCGCCTTGCGCTCGGCCGGGGAGTTCGTGAGGTCGGCGTAGCGGCCCTTGACCGCCTTGGCGTAGCGCTCGTGCAGCGGGAGCCGCCAGACGGGCTCGCCCGCCCGCTCCGCGGCATCCGTGACGAGCGCCGCCCAGTCCTCGTCGTTGAAGAACACGCCCGCGTAGACGCTGCCGAGCGCGGTGACGACGCCGCCGGTGAGCGTCGCGAGGTCGACGAGCCGCTCGGCGCCGAGCGCCCGGGCGTGCAGCAGGCAGTCGGCGAGGACCAGGCGCCCCTCCGCGTCGGTGTTGTCGATCTGGATCGACGTGCCGTCCATCGCCCGGACGATGTCGCCGGGCTTCACGGCCGTGCCCGAGGGCATGTTCTCCGTCGCGCCGATCACCGTGACGAGCCGCACCGGCAGCCGCAGGCGCGCGATCGCGGCGGTGGCCTCCAGCGCCGCGGCCCCGCCGGACATGTCGAACTTCATGTCCGCCATACCGCCCGGCTGCTTGAGCGAGATGCCGCCCGAGTCGAAGGTGACGGCCTTGCCGACGATGCCGAGCACCGGCCCCCGCGCACCCTCGGGGTCATGCCGCAGCACGATCAGCGCGGGATCCTCCTCGCCGCCCTGCGCGACGGCGCTGAACGCGCCCATCCCGAGACTCGCGATCTCCTCGCGTCCCGCGACGTGGAGCGTCAGACCCGGGACGGTCGCCACGATCTCGGCGGCGCGGTCCGCCAGGGCCGTGGGGGTCAGGTCGTTGGCCGGCCGGTTCTGCAGGTCCCGTGCTGCGTTCTGCGCCTCGGCGATCGCCGAGGCCCTGGCGGCCGCGGGGGCCACGTCGTGGTGGGCGCTCAGGATCAGCCGCTCGAGCTCGGCGGGCTCGTCCTCGTCCTCGCCGGGCGGCCCGGACTTGAAGCGGTCGAACCGGTGGGCCGAGAGGAGCGTGCCCTCGACGAGGCCCTCCACGACGTCGTCGCCGACGTGGTGTGGGACCTCCCAGCAGAGCGTGCGGGCGCCGGTCTCGGCGGCCCGCGCGCGGACCACGTGGGCCGCCAGGCGCGCGCGCTCGGCGTCGAAGTCCTCGCGTTCGCCGAGGCCGACGACGATCCAGCGCAGGCCCTCGGCGTGGGCGAGCGCGAGGTGCCGGAAGGCCGTGCGCGCCTCGCCGCCCGCGAGCAGCGCGCCCAGGGCGCCGCCCTCGACATCGTGGGCGATGCCCTCCTCGGCGAACACGCCGACGGCGATCGTGTCGGCGCCGGAGCCGGCCGGGGCGGCGGTCGTGGCAGTCACGTGCATGCCGCCAACCCTATGATTCGCGGCCGCCGGTGTCCCTGACCCCTCGTTACGTCCCGGAGCCATCCTGATGCCCAAGACCGTGATCCTCGGCAGCGCCCGCACTCCCATCGGCAAGATGGGCGGGAGCCTCTCGACCCTCGACGCCACCGAGCTGGGGGGCATCGCGATCCAGGCCGCGCTCGAGCGCGCCGGCGTGGCGCCCGAGCAGGTGCAGCACGTGATCATGGGCCAGGTCCTGCAGGCCGGGCAGGGGCAGATCCCCTCCCGCCAGGCGCAGATCAAGGCCGGCATCCCGAAGGAGGTCTCCTCGGAGACCGTCAACAAGGTGTGCGCGTCGAGCGTGCGCGCAACCGTCCTGATGGACCAGGCGATCCGCTCCGGCGAGGTCGAGGTCGGCGTCGGCGGCGGCATGGAGTCGATGTCCCAGGCCCCGTACCTGCTCCCGGGCGCGCGCCAGGGCTTCCGCATGGGCGACGTGAAGGCGCTCGACGCGATGGTCCACGACGGCCTGACGAACCCCTTCAGCGGCCGGCAGATGTTCGACGAGGCGACCGAGATCGGCGACGAGCTCGAGATCACCCGTCCCGACCTGGACCGCTGGGCGCTGCGCTCGCACGAGCTCGCGATCGAGGCGACCGACAACGGCGTCCTCCCGGAGGAGATCGTGTCCGTGACGATCTCCAGCCGCAAGGGCGACACCGTCGTCGAGGTCGACGAGGCGCCGCGCCGCGGCAGCACGCTCGAGAGCCTCGCGAAGCTTCCCGGGCTGACCGGCAAGGAGGGCAGCCACACGGCCGGCAACTCGCCGGGCGTCAACGACGGCGCCGGCGCCCTCGTCCTCGCGTCGGACGAGTGGGCGGCCGCCAACGGCAAGGAGGCGCTCGCCGAGATCGTCGCCCACGCCCAGTCCGCGAACGACTTCGCCTACCTCGCGACCACGCCCGCGACCGCCGCGCAGAAGGCGCTCGAGAAGGCCGGGCTGACCGCCGACGAGATCGACCTCTGGGAGATCAACGAGGCGTTCGCCTCCGTGACGCTCAACTCGATCCGGATGCTCGGGATCGACGAGGAGAAGGTCAACGTCAACGGCGGCGCGGTCGCGCTCGGTCACCCGATCGGCGCCTCCGGCGCCCGGATCATCGCGACGCTCGTGCACGAGCTGCGCCGGCGTGGCGGCGGCCTGGGCTGCGCGGCCATCTGCTCCGGCGGCGGGCAGGGCGACGCGATCATCATCCGCGTGCCGGCGTCCTGACCCCGACCCCCGCACCGGCATGACGGCGGCGGCGTTCTTCGATCTCGACCGCACCCTCGTCGCGGGCTCGTCCGGCTTCTACTGGGCGCGCGCGGCGATGGACACGGGCATGGTCAGCCGCCGCCAGATGGCCCGGTTCGTCTGGCACAACGTGCGCTTCCGCCTCCAGGGATCCACGGACGAGAGCACCGACCAGGTGCGCGAGGAGATCGCGAACATGATCCGCGGCCAGCGCGCGATCGACCTGCGGCGGATGATGCCGGAGGTGCTCGCGGGCGTCCTGCCGCGGATCTACCCGCAGATGCTGCGCCTGGCCTACGAGCACCAGGACGCCGGGCGCCGCGTCTACATCGCGACGGCCTCCTCCCAGCAGATGGCGGACATGCTGAGCCACGTGCTCGGGTTCGACGGGGGGATCGGCGCGCGATCGGAGATCGTGGACGGCCGCTTCACGGGCCGCGACGACGGGCCGTTCACCTACCGCGAGGGCAAGGCGCAGCGGATGCGTGAGCTCGCCGCGGACGAGGGCCTCGACCTCGCAGCCTCGTACGCCTACTCGGACTCCGAGTCCGACCTGCCGATGCTGCGGGCCGTCGGCCATCCGGTGGCCGTCAACCCGGACGCCGAGCTGGCGCGGATCGCAGCCGACGAGGGCTGGGACGTCCTGCGGTTCGAGCAGCTCGGCCGGCGCATGCTCGCGGCCGGCGCGCTGATCGGCATGGGCGTCGTCGGCACGGCCGGGCGTGCCGCGGTCACGCGGCGGGCGACCGCCGCGCCGCCGGCGGCACCTCGAACGCGGATGGGACGCAGACGCGCGTGAGCCTTCACGACCTCACCGACGAGCAGCGCGACATCCGCGACCTGGCCAAGCGGTTCGCCGACGAGGTCGTCGCCCCGCAGGCGGCGGCGTGGGACCGCGAGCACCGGTTCCCGGCGGACGTCGTGACGCAGCTCGGCGAGCTGGGGCTCCTGGGCGTGACGATCCCGCAGGAGCTCGGCGGCGCCGGCGCGGACTTCGTCTCCTACGCACTGGCGATGGAGGAGCTCTCGCGCGCGGACGCGGGGCTCGGGACGACCTTCGGCGTGCACGTGAGCGCCGCGACCATGCCGATCGTGGCGCACGGCTCGCCCGAGCAGGCCGAGCGGCTCGTGCCGCCGCTCGCGCAGGGACACGAGCTCGGAGCGTTCGCGCTGACCGAGTCCGGCTCGGGCAGCGATGCCGGGGCGATGCTCACCCGCGCGGAACTCGGCGACGGGGGCGAGGCTCGGCTGACCGGCACGAAGCAGTGGATCACGAACGGGTCGCACGCCCACACCGTGCTCGTCTTCGCGCGCGACCCCGCGGCAGGCGACCGGCCGAGCGGCTTCGTCGTCCGGCGCGGTGCGGCCGGGTTCCGGGTCCTGCGGGAGGAGGAGAAGCTCGGGCAGCATTCGTCCTCCACGGCGGATCTGGGCTTCGAGGACACCCCGGCGGAGCGATTGGGGGAGCCCGGGGCCGGGATGCGCATCGCCCTCGCGACGCTCGACGGCGGGCGCATCGGGATCGCGGCACAGGCGACCGGCATCGCGCAGGCGGCGCTGGACCTGGCGGCGGGATACGCCCAGGAGCGGCGGGCCTTCGGCCGCGCGATCGGCGGCTTCCAGGCGATCCAGCAGAAGCTCGCCGACATGCAGACCGAGATCGAGGCGGCACGCGCGCTGACGCTGCGGGCGGCGCGCCTGAAGGCCGCCGGTCTCCCGCACACGGTCGAGGGCGCCCAGGCCAAGCTCTTCGCCAGCCGCGTCGCCCGGCACTGGACCGGTGAGGCGATCCAGATCCTCGGCGGCTACGGGTACACGAAGGAGTTCCCGGCCGAGCGCTACTTCCGTGACGCCAAGGTCACGGAGATCTACGAGGGCACGAGTGAGATCCAGCGCCTCGTGATCGCCCGGGCCCTGCTCGGGGATGTCGCCCGCGACGGGTGAGATCCGCCGGGAAGGGGTCCGGCCGCCGAGGCCGAATGATCGTCCAGATGCCCGGATTCCGGCCGATTCGGCCTGTACGGTCACCGCTTCGTTTCCCGTCGAACCCACGTTCGGAGAGTTTTTGATGCGCCGCACCCTGGCCCTTCTCGCACTGACGTCGCTGCTGGCCGTCGGCCTGCTGGCCGTCCCCGCAGGCGGCATGGCCGCCACGAAGACGACGACGATCTACTCGTGCGTCGTCAAGAAGACGGGCGCGCTGCGCATCGTCAAGAAGAAGACGACCAAGTGCAAGAAGGGCGAGCAGAAGCTGAGCTGGACCTCGGTGACGGGGTCGACGACGGGGCCGTCCGGCGCCATCGGTCCGCAGGGTCCGGCCGGAGCGCCGGGCGCGACGGGCCCGCAGGGTCCCGCAGGCGCAGCCGGTGCAGCGGGCGCGGCTGGTGCCGCAGGCGCTGACGGCGCTGACGGCGCCGCCGGTCCGGCTGGTGCCGCTGGTCCCGCGGGCCCGGCGGGTGCCGCAGGCGCGAATGGTGCTGACGGTGCGACCGGTCCGCAGGGTCCGGCCGGTGCTGACGGCGCCAACGGTGCTGATGGCGCGAATGGTGCTGATGGTGCTGACGGCGCGACGGGTCCGCAGGGTCCGGCCGGTGCTGACGGCGCGAATGGCGCTGATGGTGCGAACGGTGCCGACGGCGCGACCGGCCCGCAGGGTCCGGCAGGCGCCGATGGCGCGAACGGTGCCGATGGCGCGAACGGTGCCGACGGCGCCACAGGCGCGCAGGGCGCCCAGGGCGATCCGGGTCCGGCTGGGCCCGAGGGTCCCGTGGGTCCGATCGGTCCCGCCGGCGCTGATGGCGCGAACGGTGCCGACGGCGCGAATGGTGCCGACGGTGCGACGGGTCCGCAGGGTCCGGCCGGTGCTGATGGTGCGAATGGTGCTGACGGTGCGACGGTCCGCAGGGTCCGCCGGTGCTGACGGCGCGACGGTCGCGGCGCGGTGCTGACGGTGCGACGGCCAACGGGTGCTGACGGCGCGACGGGCGGACGGCGCGAAGGAGCTGATGGCGCGGACGGTGCTGACGGCGCGACGGGTGCGCAGGGTCCTCAGGGTGATCCCGGGTCCGGCCGGTCCCGCGGTCCCGTCGGCCCGATCGGTCCTGCCGGCCCGGCCGGTGCTGACGGCGCGACGGGTCCGCAGGGCCCGGCCGGTGCTGACGGCGCGGACGGTGCTGACGGCGCGACGGGTCCGCAGGGTCCGGCAGGTGCGGACGGCGCTGACGGCGCTGACGGCGCGACGGGTCCGCGAGCGGACCGCGCAGGCCCGGCCGGTCCGACTGGCCCGCAGGGTCCCGCAGGTCCCATCGGTCCGCGGGCCCACCGGTCCCGACGGTCCGCAGGGCGTCGCCGGCAACGACGGCGCCGCCGGACCTCAGGGCCCGGCCGGCCCCGCGACCACGACGGCGCCACCGGGCCTGCGGCCGCGGCCGGCCGGTCCACCGGCGTACGGGTCCGGCCGGCGCGACGGGCGCCGCGGGTGCACCGGCGGCGTCGAGCCTCAGGGTCCGATCGGCGCCACCGGCTCCGCTGGTCCGACCGGCCAGGGTGGATACCTCCGCGTGTCCGGCACGGCTCCGCCTCGAACGGCACGATCCGAAGACCGCCACGGCGACGTGCACGGGCTCGCGCGTCGCCATCGGCGGCGGCTACACGGCGACCGCGACAACCCCGGCACGTCGAGAACGTCACGGTCACCGAAAGCGGGCGACATCGGACACGGGTGGTCCGTCCGCAGATGCCGCAACATCACCGGCCTGGTCGATTCCGCGTACGTCGTCTGGCGCGTCAGCGACACAGCCTCAAGCCAGTCCAGCCGGCGCCCGCACAGGGCGCCGGCGTCGTTCGGGGCCAGTTCGAGGACGCGCCCGGGCCGGTCCGCCGGAACGAGCGCGACCGGTCCGATCGCGTACCGCCGGATGCCCCGGGTCCCCGGATGGAGTCCGCCGCCGTCCAGGCGGACGGTGACGGCGTGCGGCCCGGCGCTCAGATCCGCCGTGCCGAACGGCACCCAGTTGCCGGTGAAGCTCAGCTGATGACGGTCCTCGCCGACGGGAACGCCGTCGACGGCGACGGCGGCGCCGCCACGGAACGCCCCGCCCACCCAGACCTCGTAGCGGCCGGCCGCCGGCACCGCGACGGTCGCGCGTGCCGACCCGGTCCCGGCTCCGGCGGGATACAGGACGCCACCGGACGTCGCCTGCCAGCCGCGCGGGGCCGCGGCGGCGTCGAAGCCCGCCACGGACGGCTGCGCCGCGACCGCGGCGCGGACGACGCCGGCCGGGCCCGCGGCGCGCGCGATGCGCCGCACGTCGGCGCACGCGGGCACGCCGGCCGGATCGACGGGCGTGCCGAGGGCAAGATGCTCGACGACGGTCCGCCCGGGCCGGCGCTCCCACACCTCGTACCAGCGTCCCCGCCACACCCGCTGGAACGACGACGGAGGACGGCTCGCCGCCGGGGAGCGGCGCACGACAAGGAGGCGGTACGGGTCCAGCGCCGGCAGCGCGAACGCGTCGATGTCCGCGGAGTTGCCCTTCTCGAGCACGCTGCCGTCCGTCAGCCGCACCTCACGGCGGCGCAGATCCGACGCCACCTCGGTGTCCATGCGGCGCAGGAACCACCGGCCCGCGTACGTGTCGAACTCCGTCGCGAGCGTGGGGCCCCGGCCTGCGAACCGCTCGCCGATCCGCGCGAGCTCGTCGTGACGGTCGTACGGCGTCAGCGTCGTTCCCTGGACCTGCAGCGCGTACGACCAGCCGACGCCGACGACCAGGAGCACCGCCAGCGCGCCGCCCGCGATCCGCAGTCCGCCGCGGCGCGCGAGCAGCTGGGCCGCACCCGCCCCGGCCAGCGCCAGCGGGACCGGTGATGCGATCGCGAGTGCCTTGCCCTCGCCCCAGGCCCACCCGCTGGTGAGCAGCACGACCGCCGCCGACCCCAGGACGCCGGCGTAGGCGAGGACGCCCCAGGAGCGCAGGCGGCCGGCACGCCACAGCCCATATCCGGCGCCGCCGGCGACCGCGATCAGCATGAGCGCCGTGAGCGCCGACGCCTCGGGATCGACACGGAAGTCCCGCGCGGGCCAGATTCCCCCGACCTGGGCGAGCCGGATCGGGGCGAGGAGGTTCCCGAGCCAGTCCGGTCCGGACGACGGGGCGTTCGAGAGCGCGTCGACGAACGGCACGAGCTTGACGACCGGGATCAGCACGGCGCCGGCGACGACCACGCCCGCCAGCACCACCGGTATGCGCCGGCCGTGCCCACGTGCGACGGCGACGCCCGCCGCGAGCGCCGCGAGCGCCGGGGCGGCCCAGACCACGCCGGCGAGGCTCAGCCCGCAGACGAGCCCGCCGATGCCGACCGCCAGCGGGATGAGCGCGCGCACCGCCCCGCCGCGCGAGGTGCCCGCGAGCCGCTCGAGCGTCCACGGCACGAGCGCCGCGAGCAGCGCCGCCAGCGCCGCGGCCCAGATCTCCTTGACCCCGCCCCAGAGCACGTAGCCGAGCAGGAGCGCCGAACACGACGCGAGGGCCGCGATGAGCACGCGAAGACTGCGCGCGCGGACGAGCGGCGCGAGCACCGACTCGAGCGCGACGGCGAGCAGCGCGCCGAGGAACGCGAGATAGGGACTCCACAGCCACAGCAGGTCGACGCCCGTCATCCGCCCGACGGCGACGAGCGGGAAGCCCCAACTCGTCGGGTAGCCGCTGTCGAGATACGACCGCAGCGTCGCCTCGTAGGTCGAGGGCGCCAGGCCCGACGTGTCGTTGCCGTGGGCGAGCACCCAATCGGCGAGCGCGAGGAACGTCGCGGTGTCGTCCAGGCGGATGTAGCCCGACAGGGCGGGATGACCGCTCAGCACGACCGGCGCCGCGAGCAGCGCGAACGCCGCGAGCCCCGCAAGGACGGCGGGCCACAGCGCGGCGGGAGCGCCGGCCTCAATCCCCCGACGGCGCCCGACCCACAGCGCGGCGCCGGCGAGCGCGCCCCCGATCGTCGTGATGAGGGCGAGAGTCGCGCCCGGCGCGAGCCGGCTCGTCGCCGTGAGCGCCAGCGCGAGCGCGCAGAGGCCGAGGGCGGGAAGGAGCGCGGCGGGCACGCGCCCGCCGGCTGCCGCCTGGACGAGCAGTCCCCAGCCCGTCGTGACGGCGAGCAGCGCCGCCGGGAAGAGGACCCACGCCGCGGCGAGGGTCATGGCTCAGGTGAGGCGGGAGATCTTCCCGTCCAGCACGAGCGACTTCGCCCGGCCCTTCTTCGGGTCGTAGACCTCGACCTGGAAGTTCGACTGCGGGAAGGCGAAGTACGCGTTGCGCGCGGTGGCGCTGGGCACGACCACGAGCGCGCCGCTCTGCGTCTTGACGCCGACGGCGCCGCTGCGCCGGCTGACCTCCTGAAGCGCCCCGTACGCGTTGGTTCCCGGGTACGTGCCGACGGTGAGGAAGAGCGGCTTGTCGGTTCCGACCTCGGCGTTCGGCGTGAGGTAGCGGATGTACACGCGCCCGCCGGAGGTGCGCGTCACCTCGTAGCGGCGGTCCTCCTGCGGTCCCGCCCAGTAGACGGGGAACGCCTGGGCCTTGCCGAACGCCCGCAGTTCGTCCTCCGACAGGACGGTCGGGACGCCGGTCTTCAGGCTCGGCGCCGCGGCCTCGTCGCCACCGTCGTCCCCGCCGCAGCCGGCGAGCAGCGCGAGAACGAGACCCATGAGCGCGACGGCCAGGCCCAGGGCCCGGATCGGCCTGCGGTGCGTGGACGGCTGCTGGTCGGCGCTCATCGCGGCGCAATGTACCGGTCGCATCGGCGCCCCAAAGGTGACGGTGCCGTCAGGTAACTCCGTACTATCCCGGCCATGGCGACGACCCCCCGGAACACCGGCGCTCCCACTGCGGACGAGCGCGACGCGACCTTCACGACGCTCTCCGGGGAGCCGATCGCGCCGCTCTACACCGAGGCCGACCTGGGTGGGCGGGATGCCGTGTCAGAGCGGATCGGCCTGCCCGGCGAGTACCCCTACACCCGCGGCGTGTACCCGTCGATGTATCGCGGGCGGCTCTGGACGATGCGCCAGTTCGCGGGCTTCGGGACCGCCGAGGAGACCAACGAGCGCTTCCGCTACCTCCTCGACCATGGGCAGACGGGCCTGAGCACGGCGTTCGACATGCCGTCGCTCATGGGCCACGACTCAGACTCGCCCCGCTCGCTGGGCGAGGTCGGGCGCGAGGGCGTGGCCGTCGACACGATCGACGACATGCGCACGCTCTTCCAGGGCATCGACCTGGGCGACGTGACGGTCTCGATGACCATCAACGCGCCCGCGGCGATCATGCTCGCCTACTACGTCGTCGCCGCCGAGCAGGACGGCGTTCCCGCCGACCGGCTGGGCGGGACGATCCAGGCGGACATCCTCAAGGAGTACATCGCGCAGAAGGAGTGGTGCTTCCCGATCGACCCGGCGATGCGCGTACTGGGGGACATGATCGAGTGGTGCTCGACGCAGATGCCGCGCTGGCACCCCGTCTCGATCTCCGGGTACCACATCCGCGAGGCCGGATCGACCGCGGCGCAGGAGCTCGCGTTCACGCTCAAGGACGGGCTCACGTACGTCGAGCAGGCCGTGGAGCGCGGCCTGGACGTCGACGACTTCGCGCCGCGCCTGTCGTTCTTCTTCAACGCGCAGATCGACTTCTTCGAGGAGATCGCCAAGTACCGCGCCGCGCGCCGCATCTGGGCGCGCGAGCTGCGCGACACGTTCGGCGCCAAGGATCCGCGGAGCCTGCTGATGCGCTTCCACACGCAGACCGCAGGGGTCTCGCTCACCGCCCAGCAGCCGCTGAACAACATCGCGCGGACGGCGATCGAGGCGCTCGCCGGCGTCCTGGGCGGGACGCAGTCGCTGCACACCAACAGCTACGACGAGGCACTCGCGCTGCCGACCGAGGGCGCCGTGCGCGTGGCGCTGCGCACCCAGCAGGTGATCGCCCACGAGACCGGCGTCGCGAACACGATCGACCCCCTCGGCGGGAGCTACTTCGTCGAGGCGCTCACCGACAGGATCGAGGCTCAGGCCTACGACTACTTCCGCCGGATCGACGAGCTCGGCGGGATGGTCGAGGCCGTCAAGCAGAACTTCCCCCAGCGGGAGATCGCCGACGCGAGCTATGAGCTTCAGCAGGAGATCGACGCCGGGCGGCGCATTGTCGTAGGTGTGAACGAGTTCACCGACGGCAACGACGAGGACCAGACGCCGATCCACAAGATCGACGCAGCCCTCGAGCGCAAGCAGGTGGACCGCCTGCTGGGTGTCCGCGCGCGCCGTGACGCCGCGGGCGTCGAGGCGAGCCTCGCCGAGCTGCGTCGCGTCGCCGCTACCGACGGCGCCAACGTCATGCCGCCGCTGCTGGACTGCGCCCGCGTCCAGGCCAGCGAGGGCGAGATCATCCAGGCGCTGCAGGAGGTCTTCGGCAGCTACACGGAAACCCCCGTCTTCTGACGAGCATGCTCCCGCTCGCGTCCACGGCCTGCGTCCTGTTGACGACGGCTCTCCTGCTGGCCGCACCGGGGCTGGCCGCCCAGCGCGCCGGCGACGGAGCGACGGCGTCGGGCACGCGCACCGTCCGGCTGAAGGACTCGTTCTTCTCCCCGTCGCGCGTCACGGTCTCCCGCGGGAGCTCGGTGCGCTTCGTCTGGGCGGGGGAGCGCGTCCACAACCTCGTCGGCCCCGGCGTTCCCGCCCGCCTGGAGGACCCCGTGCGGCGGCGGCGGCCGTTCACGCGCGTGTTCCGCCGCAGTGGCCGCGTCAGCTTCATCTGTTCCATCCATCCCGGAATGGAGATGACCGTCCGCGTGCGCTAGGTCGCACGCCCCAAGCTCCGGGTCCGTAACTGGGACCGAGCCCGGAGGTACGGACTCGGGCGGCGCCTTCGGGCGCCGCCCGGGCCGGCTTCCGCCACCACCCGAGCTGACGCGCACGTCATTTTCGCGCGCGACGGACTACGCTGTGCGGCCCGAACGGCCCCCGTATGTCGAGCCCGAGCACACAGCAGAAGATCCGCGTCGTCGTCGCCAAGCCCGGCCTCGACGGCCATGACCGCGGCGCGAAGATCATCGCCCGCGCGCTGCGCGATGCCGGCATGGAGGTCATCTACACGGGCCTGCACCAGACGCCCGAGCAGATCGTGGAGACCGTCATCCAGGAGGACGCCGACGCCGTCGGCCTCTCGATCCTCTCCGGAGCCCACATGACGCTCGTCCCGCGCGTGGTCGAGCTGCTGCGCGAGCAGGGCGCGGGCGACGTGCTCGTCACGGTCGGCGGAACCATCCCGGCGGACGACATCCCCGAGCTCGAGCGGCTCGGCGTCTCCGCGGTGTTCACGCCCGGCGCGCCCACGCAGGGCATCATCGACTTCATCGAAGGCGCCGTATCCGAGCGGGAACCCCGCTAGGCGGCGCCACTCCAGGGTGGCGGGCGGCGACGTGCCGTCAAAGCGCCCGATTGACTCGTCAGTCAATATCGCCGGTACACTCCGAATCCCCGTTGCCACAGGAGGACTGAAGTGAAGATCTGCGTCCTGGTCAAAGAGGTGCCAGACGCCGCCGTCCAGAAGCGCATCGACCCGTCTACGGGGCGCATGGACAGAAGCGGCGAGAAGAACCTCAACCCGTACGACACCCACGCCATCGAGGCTGCGATGCAGCTGAAGGAGAGCGGCGCACTGCCGGTCGAGGAGGTCGTCGCAGTGTCGATGGGCCCCGAGTCCGCCGTCCGCGCACTCCACAAGGCCGTCTCGCTCGGAGCCGACCGCTCAGTGCACCTCTCGGACGCCGCGCTCGCCGGCTCCGACGTCGCCGCGACCGGTTACGCGCTGGCGCAGACGCTCAAGCGCGAGAATCCCGACCTCGTCCTTCTCGGGCAGCAGTCCGATGACGGCGAGTGCTACACGGTCGGCGCGGTCGTCGCCGACCACCTCGGCATGCCGTCGCTCACGCAGGTGATCAACCTCGAGGTCGAGGGCGGCACCGAGCTGAAGGCCGAGCGCCAGGCCGAGTACGGCTACGACACCGTCAAGATCCAGCTCCCCGCGGTCATCGCCGTCGGCGACGCGATCAACGAGCCGCGCTACCCGTCGCTGAAGGCGATCATGGGCGCGAAGAAGAAGCCGCTCGACACCGTCGCCGCAGCGGACGTCGAGATCGACGCCGCCAAGGTCGGCGGCGACAACGCCTCGGCCAAGTGGGTCGGCGCGTCCCTGCCTCCCAAGAAGGAGCCGGGGCAGATCATCGAGGACGAGGACACCAACGACACGGTCGAGAAGATCGTCTCCTGGCTCGACGAGAGGAAGCTGATCTAGATGGCCAACATCCTGGTCTACGCGCTCCACTACGAGGGCGCCATCAACAAGAACTCGCTCGGCGCCGTCTCCGAGGGCGCCGACCTCGCCGCCAAGACCGGCGGCGAGTGCCACGCGATCCTCGTCGGGCAGGGCGTCTCCGACGACCTCGCCGCGTCGCTCGGTTCACACGGCGCGACCAAGGTGCTCCGCGCCGAGGGCGCCGAGGGCCTCGCGCAGCCGGTCGTCGACGCGATGGCGGCCGCCTGGGCCTCCGGCGGATACGACTACGCGCTGTTCGGCGGCGGCCTCCTCGGCTTCGAGGTCGGTGCCGGCCTGGCCGCGCGCCTGGGCATCGGCGTCGCGATGGAGATCACCGCGGTGCACGTCACCGACGGCGAGCTCGTCGCCGAGCGCCCGATCCTCGGCGACTCGGCCGTCAGCGAGATCCGCTTCAGCGGCGGCAAGGGCATCATCATCGGCCGCCTCAACGCGTTCGACCTCCGCGAGTCGGGCTCCGGCCCGGCGGCGGTCGAGAACCTCGACGTCACGTACAGCGAGTTCTCGGGCCGCGCGCAGATGCTGGTCCGCGGCGAGCAGCGCGGCGAGCAGGTCGACATCGAGGGCGCGGACGTCCTCATCGCCGGCGGCCGCGGCCTCGGCGCAGCCGAGGGCTTCCAGCTCTGCGAGGACCTCGCGAGCGCGTTCGGCGGCACGTCCGCCGTCGCGGCGACCCGCGCGGTCGTCGACGCCGGCTGGTTCCCCTACGCCGGGCAGATCGGCCAGACGGGCAAGACCGTCGCGCCGAAGCTGTACCTGGCGGCGGGCATCTCCGGCGCGATCCAGCACAAGGTCGGCATGCAGAACAGCGAGCACATCGTCGCGATCAACAAGGACTCGAACGCGCCGATCTTCGAGTTCAGCGACCTGGGGATCGTGGGCGACCTCCACAAGATCCTCCCGAAGCTCACGGAGGCCGTGAAGGCCAAGAAGGGCGGCTGATCACCATGGCCGGCGCGAACGGCAACGGTCGGGCGGTCCCGGCGGCGTACCCGCCGCCGGTGGCCTCCCCGGACGAGTTCATCAAGCGCGGACTGGACCCCGAGGACGAGATCATCGAGGTCGGCATCGCCGTCGTCGGTGGCGGGACCGCGGGGCTGGCATGCGCGAACCGCATCCTCCAGCTCCTCGCCGATGATCCCGAGACGATGGAGCGTCTCGGCGAGGTGCCGGTCGCGGTGATCGAGAAGGCCAAGACCTGCGGCGGGCACAACCTGTCGGGCGCCGTGATGCGCCCCGGCCCGCTGCAGGAGCTGTTCCCCGACATGAGCCGGGAGGACTGGCGCAAGGAGGGCTTCGCGTTCGGCGAGGTCCACAAGGAGGCCGTCTACATGACGCCGACCTCCAAGATCGCCCTGCGCATCCCGCCGCCCCCGCCGTTCAAGAACCACGGCAACGAGGTCATCTCCGTCGCCGCCCTGGCCCGCTTCCAGCAGCGGATCGCCGAGGAGGCCGGCGCCTACATCCTCACCGAGACGAGTGCGACCCAGCTGATCGTCGAGGACGGCCGCGTCGTCGGCGTGCGCTCCGGCGACAAGGGCCGCGGCAAGGACGGCGAGGAGCTCGGCAACTTCGAGCCCGGCACCGACATCAAGGCGCAGATCGTCGTCCTGGCGGAGGGCTGCTGGGGCAGCCTCACCGGCGCGGCGATCCGCGAGTTCGACCTCGGCGAGCACCGCGAGCCGCAGGTCTGGGAGCTCGGCGTCAAGGAGGTCTGGAAGGTCCCGAAGGCGCTGGACCGCGTCATCCACACGATCGGGCCCTGGCCGCTCAACATCTCGGCGAAGTACGGCCAGATCGGCGGCACCTGGATCTACCCGATGAAGGACGAGAAGACGGGCGACGACCTCGTGTCGATCGGCTTCGTCATCGACCTCGAGTACGCCGACGCGACGACCTCCGCGCACGACCTGCTGCAGACGTTCAAGCAGCACCCGCTCGTGAAGAAGATCCTCGCGGGCGGCGAGCGCGTCGGCTGGGGCGCGAAGGCGCTCCCGGGCGGCGGCTACTGGTCGGTCCCGAAGCTCACGATGCCGGGCGCGCTGCTCGTCGGCGACGCCGCAGGCCTCGTGGACACGGTCTCGCTCAAGGGCGTCCATCACTCGGTGCTCTCCGGCAAGCTCGCCGGCGAGGCGATCTACAGCGCCGTCTCGCGCGGTGAGACCTCCCTCGCGCCCTACGAGGACGCGATCGAGGACTCGCAGACCGGTCGCGAGCTCTACGAGGTGCGCAACACCCGCCAGCCGTTCCAGAAGGGCTTCCTCAAGGGCGGGCCGATCGTCAACCTGGCGATCGCCACCAAGGGCAAGCTCCCGGGCGGGCGGCTCGCATGGCACCGCAACGACGAGAAGCCGATGTTCATCGGCAAGACGAAGGACCGCTATCCCAAGCCGGACGGGAAGTACACGTTCGACAAGCTCTCCAGCGTCTTCATCACCGGCAACCAGACCCGCGACGACGCCCCGAACCACATCCGCGTGCAGAAGACGGTGCCGCGCGAGGTGGCCGAGACCTGGGTGTGGATGTGCCCCGCCGGCGTGTACGAGATCCCCGACGACGCGCCCGAGCACGGCGACGTCGACGTGATCGTCAACTACACCAACTGCGTGCAGTGCGGAGCGATCACCGCGAAGGGCGGGCGCCTGACCACCCCAGAGGGGGGCGACGGACCGCTCTACCAGCTGACGTAGGACGCCCGATGCGGCGCTCGACGAATGACCCGGGGGGCGCAACCATGGCGCCCCTCGCGTGTTTCTGACGCAGATGCCCAACGCAAGGACGCTCATTCTCGCCCTCGCCACGGCCGCGCTGCTCGCGCTGCCGGGCTCCGCGGCGGCCGCGACGGCCTCCCCGTCGGTGCTGAAGAAGGCGGGCGTCCAGGGCTCGCTGACCGGCTGCAAGACGAACGCCGCCGCGCGCGGAGCCGTCTTCAAGGGCTCGATGCCCGGCATCCGAGGCTTCAAGGGCCGGATGGAGATGCGCTTCGATCTCTACGCGCGCAGCAGCACGGCCGCGTGGGTGCCCGTCGACGTCGACGGCTTCGGCGAATGGGACCTCTCGGACCCCGGCGTCTCCGGCTTCATCATCAAGAAGCGCGTCAGCGGCCTCGTCGGCGGCTACAGCTACCGCGCGACCGTCCGGTTCCGCTGGCGCTCGGACGCCGGCAAGATCGTCCGCACCGCCAAGAAGGTGACGCCGGTCTGCACCCAGCCGAACACGACGCCCGACCTCGCCGTCTTCGATCCGTCGATCGTCGCCGGGGCGCGTGACGACGTCGTCGTCTACCGGGCCCTCGTGAAGAACATCGGCTCCGGCAGCGCCACCACGTTCGACGTCGTCCTCGCCGTCAACGGCGTCGCCCAGCCGCCGCAGCGCGTCGGTCCGCTCGCGCCGGGCGCGACCTCGCTCATCAGCTTCCAGGCGCCACGCTGCCAGACCGGAACCATCGTCCGCTTCACCGTGGACGCGAAGGCCGAGATCCTCGAATCGTCCGAGACGAACAACGCCCTCGAGCGGCGCTGCGCCCCGGCGAAGGGCTCGGCCGCGTCCCGCTAGCATTGAGGCGACCATGAAGACCGAGATCCATCCCGAGTACGTCGAGTCGCACGTCACCTGCACCTGCGGCAACGACTTCATGACCCGCTCGACCGAGTCCGAGATCCACGTCGAGATCTGCTCGAACTGCCACCCGTTCTACACGGGCAAGCAGAAGCTCGTCGACACCGGCGGCCGCGTCGACCGCTTCCGCCGCCGCGCAGCCAAGCGCGCCGCAGCCGGCAAGAGCTGACCCCGGCGATGGCGACCGCCGAGCGCCTCCCCGACCCGGACGGCGCCTCGGCGCCCGCCTACGACGCCGAGCCCGCGGAGTGGGTCGCCACGCGCGACGCCCCCGTCGGCGGCCAGGCCGTCCTCGAGGGCGTGATGATGCGCGGCGTCCGCACCTGGTCGGTCGCCTGCCGCAAGCCCGCGCCCGACCAGCTCGACGAGGAGGGCGTGCGCCTCGACATGAACGATCCGCCGCGCGGCGAGATCGCGGTCGAGACCACGAACATCGAGTCGATCCTCAAGCGTCACCGCTGGATGCGGCTGCCGATCGTCCGCGGCGTCTTCGCGCTCGGCGAGTCGCTCGTCATCGGCTTCAAGGCCCTCGGCATCTCCGCCAACGCGCAGATGCCCGAGGAGGAGGAGCCGATCTCCGGCTGGCTCTGGATCGCCACGATCGTCTTCTCGCTCGTCCTGGCCGTCGGGCTGTTCTTCGTCGTGCCCGTCACGCTGACGAACCTCATCAAGGATGAACTGGGCTCCGCCGTCCTCTTCTGGATCGTCGAAGGCATCCTGAGGACGCTCATCTTCCTCGCCTACCTGACGCTCCTCTCACGCCTGCGCGACCTGCGCAGGGTGTTCGAGTACCACGGTGCCGAGCACAAGACGATCTCCTGTTACGAGGCGGGGCTCGAGCTCACGCCCGACAACGCGAAGCGCTTCTCGCGCCTGCATCCGCGCTGCGGCACGAGCTTCCTGCTGATCGTCATGGTCGTCGCGATCTTCGTCTTCTCGCCGCTCGGGCTCCTGCCCTGGTGGGCGCTCGTCCTCAGCCGCATCGTCGGCGTTCCGCTGATCGCCGGCATCTCGTTCGAGATCATCAAGCTCGCCGGCAAGCACCGCAGCAAGCGCTGGGTGCAGATCCTCATGTGGCCCGGTCTCAAGCTCCAGCTCCTCACCACGCGTGAGCCGGACCCAAGCCAGCTCGCCGTCGCCATCGCCGCGATGGAGGCCGTCCTCGAGCGCGAGACGCCCGGCTCGCTCACCGACGACGACCTCGTCGGCGTCGAAATCGCCGCGTAGCTGGTTCGCGGATCTCGTGGCGCCTGACGCCACCCGCCTGCGGGGGGCGGTGGCTTGCGCCACAGCACCCCCTTGGCGTGCGGCGCCAGGCATCCACGATCTCTCGCTCGATCGGCGCCTTCAGTGGTGGTCGAGCGTGGGCATGTCTGCCGTCTGCGCTGAGGCAGCTCTGGAGGTAGCAGGCGGTACCGAGGTCGCCGGTCCAGAGGGTGTGGTGGCCCTGGCCGTACTCGGCTCGTGCGTGCTCGACCTGCTCGACGGCGTGCATCGCGAACGACCGCGCGCGGCCGAGCCACGAGCTCGTCGCCGGTGCGCTCGAACAGCTTGAGGAGGGCGTAGCCGTTGCCGGCGGTCCCGTGGCAGAGGCCGGCGCCCTTGGCGAGGGGCCCCGCGTGCCAGGTGAGCTCGCCGCCCGCGATGAGGAGGTCCGTGAGCTCGGCGTCGCCGGGGGCGATCGGCGCAAGCGACGCGACCATGCCGGGTGCGCCGTGACACCACTGGGTGCGGACCGGGCTCTGCGGGTTCAGCGGCGGCTCGAGCGAGGGCGGCCACTGTGCGAGGTCGCCCTCGCGCTGTGCGTGGCGCAGCGCGACTGCGACGGCACGGCGTTCCAGCTCCGCCCGTCGCGCCTCGTCCAGCAGGCGGCGTCCGCGCCAGAGCACATGGACGTTTCCGGCCCAGCCGTGCGCGGGGCCCAGGTAGTGCACCGCCCGTCCGTAGAGGTCCTGCTCCCAGAGATCGTCGCTCCACGCCGCCCACAGCCGGTCGGCGGACGACCGCCACGCCCGGGCCCAGGCGTCGTCCCCGGTCCGCTCGTGCAGGACGTCGGCGGCGAGCATCGTTCCGGGCGAGCCCCACATCAGCTCCCTGGTGGGATTGCCGGCGTTCGCCTCCACCGCTTCGAGGAGGCGTTCGTCCTGCCCGTGCCGCGGCGCCAGGCGGTGGGCGACGAGGAGGATCCCCGCCTCGCCCATCAGCAGCGACGGGACGGGGTCGCCGCCCGTGTCCTCGGCGAAGTCCGGGGCGGCCCGATAGCGCTCGTGCAGCCCCGCCGCGATCCCGGCCCAGCCGCGCGTCAGCTCGACGACGCCCTGACGCTCCAGGTCGTCCAGCGCCCAGATCACCCCGCTCGCGCCGAGGTAGAGCGACGTGACGGCCGCGAGCGGCCCGTCGCTCAGGTCGCGCGGGTGCGCGGGCCACAGCGCCGCTTCGTCGAACGCCTCCTCGGCGTCCGCCGTGACGGCCCGGATCGCCGCCCGCACCCGATCCGCGTCCCACGGCCGGTCCGTCAGGCGTTCGTGACCGGCGGGGTCGAAGAGCACGTGCCCGTTCTACCGGTTCGGCAGCCGTTCGTCCGGGGTAGGGTCGGCTGCATGGACCTGCAGCTCATCCCCCTGACCGATCCGACCGAGACGCGCGAGTTCCCCAAGGGCCGCTTCGAGGTGTACCGCGTCGGTCCGATGACCCTGGGCCGGGCGAGCTATGAGCCCGGTTGGCGCTGGCGCGAGGACGTCGGCGCGGCGACGGGCGCGCAGTGGTGCGAGGTCGAGCACGTCGGCCTGGTCATCAGCGGCCGCGCGATGGCCGCCATGCGTGACGGCACCGAGCGGGTGATGGAGCCCGGGCAGCTCTTCTACGTTCCGCCGGGGCACGACAGCTGGGTCGTCGGGTCCGAGCCGTACGTCTCGCTGCACGTCATGGGATCCGAGGACTACGCCGCGGGGGAGGGGGCGTGACGCCGCGCCCGCGTTCCCAGATCCCCGTCGGTGCGCCGGTACGCTCATCCCAGCGATGATCGAGTCCCTTGTCGACCAGATCGAGGCCCGCTTCGCCGACGTGTCGGCGCAGATCGTCGACCCCGTGGTGATCGGCGATCGCAATCGCCACGCGGAGGCGGGGCGCGAGTACCGCCGCCTGGAGCCCGCGGCGAAGCTCGCGGAGGAGTGGCGGCGCGCGACCGACGACGCCGCGGGCGCGCAGGAGATGCTCGACGAGGGCGAGGACGACCCCGAGGTCCGCGAGATGCTCGCCGTCGCCCGCGCGCGGATCGAGGAGCTCGAGGAGGAGATCCGCCTCGCGATGGTCGAGACCGATCCGAACGACGACAAGAACGTCATCGTCGAGATCCAGGGCGGCGCCGGCGGCGAGGAGGCCGGGCTGTGGGCCGGCGACGTCTACCGGATGCTCACGAAGTACGCCGAGCGCGCGGGCTTCAGCCCCGAGCCGCTCGAGGTCGGCGAGGGCAAGTACACGTTCGCCATCAAGGGGGACGGCGCGTTCTCCGTCTTCAAGTACGAGGGCGGGACCCACCGCGTGCAGCGCGTGCCGGTCACCGAGTCGCAGGGCCGCATCCACACGAGCACGTGCACGGTCGCGGTCCTTCCCGAGGCCGAGGACGTCGACATCCACATCGATCAGAACGATCTGCAGATCGACGTCTACCGCTCGTCCGGCCCCGGCGGTCAGTCGGTCAACACGACCGACTCGGCGGTGCGGATCACGCACCGGCCGACGGGGGTCGTCGTCGCGATGCAGGACGAGAAGAGCCAGCTGCAGAACCGCGAGAAGGCGCTGCGCGTCCTGCGCGCGCGCCTGTACGAGCGCGCGCTCGCCGAGCAGCAGGCGGAGCTCGCCGCCGACCGCCGCTCGCAGGTCGGCACCGGCGACCGCGCGGAGAAGATCCGCACGTACAACTTCCCCGAGCGGCGCGTGACCGACCACCGCGTCAAGCTCACCGTCCACGATCTCGACGCCGTGCTCGAGGGCGACCTCGGCGAGTTCACCGCAGCCCTCGAGGCCGACGAGAAGCGCCGCCGGCTCGAGGCGCAGGCGCAGCAGGCGTGATGGCGCTTGCGGGCGTGACGGTCCGCGACGCGCTCGACTCCGCCGTCGTCGCGATCACCGCGTCGGGCTCGCAGTCGCCGCGGCTGGACGCCGAGCTGCTGCTCGCCCACGCGCTGGGCGTCGAGCGCACGGCCCTGATCCTGGATCCCGGCCGCGAGGTCGCGGGCGCGCAGGCGCGGACCTTCCAGGACCTCGTCCGGCGCCGCGCGACGACGGGCGAGCCCGTCGCCTATCTCCTCGGGACGAAGGGGTTCCGGCACATCGACCTGCTCGTCGATGCGCGGGTGCTCGTGCCGCGGCCGGAGACGGAGTCGCTCGTCGAGGCGGCGCTCCCGCTGCCGGACGGTGCGCGCGTCCTCGACGTCGGGACGGGCAGCGGCGCGGTCGCCCTGGCGCTCAAGCACGAGCGGCCCGCGCTGCAGGTCACCGGGAGCGACGTCAGCGAGGACGCGCTCGCGGTCGCCCGCGCGAACCGCGACCGGCTCGGCCTCGACGTCGAGCTCGTGCAGGCCGATCTGCTCAACGGGCTGGGGGAGGACTGGGACGCGATCCTCTCCAACCCCCCGTACATCGCCGAGGGCGACCGGGCCGGACTGCCGCGCGACGTGCGCGACCACGAGCCCGCGGGCGCGCTCTTCGGCGGGGCCGACGGCCTGGACGTCGTCCGCGAGCTGCTGCGGCAGGCGGCGGCGACCCGCGCGCCCCTGCTGGCGCTGGAGGTCGGCGCGGGCCAGGCGGACGTCGTCCGCGAGCTCGTCCGCGAGGCCGGCTTCCACGACGTCGGCGCCCGGCGCGACCTGGCCGGGATCGAGCGGGTGGTCGTGGGGCGTCGGCGCCTGCGCGACGCCCGCTGAGATCGTCGCGGCGCGGGCCGCCGGCCCACCGGATCGATGTTCTAGGGTCACCACATGCCGCGCGCAGCCTTCGTCACCGGTGGGTCGGGCTTCATCGGCGGCCGCCTGATCGAGCGGCTGGTCGCCGACGGGTGGCGCGTCCGGGCCCTCGCCCGCAGCGACGCGAGCGCCGGCGTCGTCGCGGACCGCGGCGCGGAGGCCGTGCGCGGTGAGCTCGCCGACGTCGCGGCGCTGGCGGACGGCGCCCGCGGCTGTGAGGTCGCCTTCCACTGCGCCGCGCATCTGGGCGACTGGGGCGAGCCCGAGGACTTCGAGCGCGGGAACGTCCAGGGCAGCGCGAACGTCGTCGAGGCGTGCCGCCGCGCCGGCGTGCGGCGCCTGGTCCACGTGGGGACCGAGGCCGCGATCCTCGCCGGTCAGCCGCTCGTGGACGCCGACGAGTCCGAGCCGCTGCGGCCCGACTCGCCCGCGCTGTACTCGGCGTCGAAGGCGCGCGCGGAGGCGCTCGTGCTCGCCGCCGACGGCGACGGGCTGGAGACGGTCGTCATCCGCCCGCGGTTCGTCTGGGGCCGCGGCGACACGACACTGCTGCCGCGCATGGTCGAGATGGTGCAGTCGGGGCGCTTCGCCTGGATCGGCGGCGGCCGGCACCGCACGTCGATCACGCACGTCGACAACGTCGTCGAGGGACTGGTGCTCGCCGCGGACGACGCGACGCCGGGACGCCCGTACTTCGTCACCGACGGCGACCCGGTCGTCTTCCGCGACTTCATCACCGAGCTGCTGGCGACGCAGGGCGTCGACGCGCCGACGCGCAGCGTGCCCCCGGCCGTCGCGCGCGCCGTCGCTGCGGGCGGCGAGCGCCTGTGGCGGCTGCTCCCGCTTCCCGGGGAGCCGCCGCTGACGCGCTTCGTCGTCTGGGTCTCGTCGCTCGACACGGTGCTCGACGACTCGCGTGCGCGCGCGGACTTCGGCTACGCGCCCGTCATCGACCGGGCGCAGGGGCTCGCGGAACTCGCCGCGGAAGGGGTGCCGGCATGAGGATCGCCGTCGGCTCCGACCACGCGGGATTCGTGCTCAAGGAGCATGTGCGCGTGGCGCTCACCGCCGCCGGGCACGACGTCGTCGACGTCGGGACCACGAGCGACGAGTCGGTCGACTACCCGGGCTTCGCCGCGGACGCGGCGCGCCTGGTCGCCGCGGGCGAGGCCGACCGCGCGGTGCTCGCGTGCGGCTCGGGGAACGGCGTGGCGATCGCCGCGAACAAGATCCCCGGCATCCGCGCGGTGAACGCGCACGACGCCGAGGAGGCCGAGATGGCACGGCGGCACAACGACATCAACGTCGTCACGCTGTCCGGCGCCCGGCTCGCGCCGGAGGAGGCCGACGGCATCGTCGCGCGCTTCCTGGCCACCGAGTCCGAGGGCGGCCGGCATGCCCGCCGGGTCGGCCAGATCGACGCCCTGGACCGCGGCTGACGGACCCGCGGCCGCGGGTGCTACCGTCGCCGCAATGCCCGATCTGCCGCCGGACTTCTTCAACCGCCCGCTCGCCGAGGTCGACCCGGAGATCGCCGAGGCCGTCGGCCTCGAGCTCGAGCGCCAGCAGCGCACGCTGGAGATGATCGCCTCGGAGAACTTCGTCCCGCAGGCGGTCCTGGAGTGCCAGGGCAGCGTGCTGACGAACAAGTACGCCGAGGGCTATCCCGGCAAGCGCTACTACGGCGGCTGCGAGCACGTGGACGTCGTCGAGCAGCTCGCGATCGACCGGGCGAAGGAGCTGTTCGGGGCCGAGCACGCGAACGTCCAGCCGAACGCCGGCGCGCCCGCCAACTCGCAGGTCTTTCACGCGCTGCTCGATCCGGGCGACCGGATCATGGGCCTCGCGCTCCCGCACGGCGGCCATCTCACGCACGGGATGAAGCTCAACGTCTCGGGCAGGCTCTACGACGTCACGGCCTACGAGGTCAGCCCGGAGACGCACCTCATCGACATGGACGAGGTGCAGCGCCTCGCACAGGAGACGCGGCCGAAGCTCATCATCGCCGGCTGGTCGGCCTACCCGCGGCAGCTCGACTTCGAGCGCTTCCGCGCGATCGCCGACGAGGTCGGCGCCTACCTGCTCGTGGACATGGCCCACTTCGCCGGCCTCGTGGCCGCCGGGCTGCACCCGAGCCCCGTGCCGCACGCGGACGTCGTCACGACGACGATCCACAAGACCCTCGGCGGTGCGCGCGGCGGGATGATCCTCTGCCGCGAGGAGTACGCGAAGAAGATCAACTCGGCGGTGTTCCCCGGCCAGCAGGGCGGGCCGCTGATGCACGTGATCGCCGGGAAGGCCGTCACGCTGCGCATCGCCCAGACCGAGGCGTTCCGCGAGCGCCAGCGCCGCACGGTCGCCGGCGCCCAGGAGGTCGCGGGCGCACTGCTGAACTCGATCCCGCCCACCCACGGCGTCAACGTCCTCACCGGCGGCACCGACGTGCACCTCGTCCTCGTGGACCTGCGTGAGAGCGAGCTCGACGGCCAGCAGGCCGAGGACCGCCTGCACGAGATCGGGATCACCGTCAACCGCAACGCGGTGCCGTTCGACCCGCGTCCGCCGATGGTCACGAGCGGCCTGCGCGTCGGGACGCCCGCGCTCGCCACGCGCGGACTGCAGGCCGAGGACTTCGCCGAGGTCGGCCAGATCATCGCCACGGCGCTGACGCCCGAGTTCGAGGCGCGGCGCGGCGAGCTCGCCGAGCGGGTGACCGCGATCGCCGATCGCTATCCGCTGTACGCGCAGCTGAGCGCCGCCGCGGCGGTCTGAGCGCGGCGCCGCCCGGCGCCCCGTCTACCCTGCGCACCTGATGACGGAGCGCGACGCGGTCCTTGCGTTCGTGGTCGCGTTCGCGACCGCGGCGCTGCTCACGCCGCTCGCGGCGCGCTTCGCCACGAGCATCGGCGCGGTCGACCGCCCGCGCGATCGCGGTCTGGCGACCCGCGACACCCCGCTGCTCGGCGGTCTGGCGATCTTCGCCGCGGTTCTCGTCTCGAGTCTGCTCTTCCTCAATCTCGACGGCGTCATCGGCGAGCGCATGCGCGGCGTGCTCTGGGGCGCGACGTTCATCACCGCCGTCGGAGCGCTGGACGACCGCTTCGACCTGCACCCGCTCGTGAAGTTCGCGGGCCAGATCGTCGCCGCGACGATCCCGGTGGCGGCGGGTGTCGAGGTCTCGAACATCACGCTGCCGTTCATCGGCGCGGTCAGCCTCGGCGACGCGGGCGGGCCGATCACGGTCGTCGGCCTGGTCTTCGTCATGAACGTCGTGAACTTCTCCGACGGGATCGACGGGCTCGCTGCGGGGGTCTGCGCGATCAGCGCGATCGCGTTCGCGATCATCGCGTTCGACCTGGGGCGCGGGACCGCCGGCACGCTGGCGGCGATCACCGCCGGCGCCGCAGCCGGGTTCCTCGTCCACAACTTCCCGCCGGCGAAGGTCTTCATGGGGGACACCGGCGCGATGCTGCTCGGTCTGCTCCTGGGCTGCGTGATGGTCGAGGGCGCCGTGAAGACGCAGGCGGTGCTCGCGCTGATCTTCCCCCTGATCGTCCTGGCGGTCCCGTTCCTGGACACGGCGTTCGTCGTGCTCAAGCGGCTCAAGTACCGGCGGCCCGTCTACGAGGCCGACCAGAGCCATTTCCACCACCGGATGAGCCGCATCGGGTTCAGCCAGCGCCGCACCGTGCTCTACCTCTACGGCTGGACGTTCTGCGTCGCGGCGTTCGCCGTCGCGCTGCGGTTCGTGCCCTACTCGCAGGACGGCGGCGCTCTCAACGTCGGGTGGACCATCGTCGTGGCCCTGCTGGGGCTCGCCGTACTCGCGGCGAGCGTCTACCTGATCTATGTCCTCGAGATCCTGAAGTTCAAGCGGCTGACGGCGATGCGGGTGCGGCGCGCCGACCCGACGGCGACCGAGGCCGAGATCGTCGCGGACGCCGAGGAGCGCCTGGAGACCGGGCAGTTCGACGCGATCCTCCCGGCGGACGTCGCGCGCGCGGACGCTCAGGCGTCCGAGTAGACGCTGCGCAGCCAGATCCCGGTGAGCGCGTCCACCAGCTGGGCCTTCGGCACCGGGGAGTTCTGGACGAGGTCCTGGTAGAGCGTGCGCTCCGTCATCCACGTGAGCGCGAACGCCGTCGCCTGCGCCTCGACGCCCACCGCGCGGCCCGCCTCGCGCTCCTCCTCGATCCGCCGCTCGGTCGCGTCCACGAACCGGCCGAGCGTGCCGCGCCAGAAGGTCGCGACCTCCTCGTCGTACGTCGAGACCTCCACCAGCGCGCGCAGCAGCACGGAATGCTCGTCATACAGCGCCGCGATGTTCGTCAGCGCGGTGTGCAGCTCGTCCTCCGGCTCGCCCTGGCCCGAGAACCAGATGTCGGCCTGCTCGAACAGCAGCGCGTTGACCTCCTCGGTCAGCCGCATGAGCAGCTCGCGCTTGTCGGCGAAGTAGAAGTAGAACGCGGTGCGCGAGATGCCGGCGCGCGTGGCGATCCGCTCGATCCCGAGGTCGGCGAAGCTCGCGCCCTCCTCGAGCAGCGCCTCGGTCGCCTCGAGCACGGCGGTCTGGACCGCCGCGCGCTTGGCGGTCGTCGGCATCTCACGACGGCCCTCGGTCGTCATCGCCCGCGCGTGGAGCCCGTGAACATGGGTGATGCCTATCAGACACCGGGGCACCGTCTCGGGACCCGGCGTGAGATCCGGGTGTTGCGGGCATGATCAGCGGGACGCCATGCCCCGGTCTGCCGGCCCAGTTCTCGCGCTCGCGCTCGTCGTCCTCGGCGTCGCGGCTCCCTCGCTCGACCCCGCGCCGGCCGGCGCGATCACGATCGGCGTCGCGGAGCAGCGCCCCCGGTTCGTCACGACGACCGCGTTCCAGCGCACGCGCATCCAGCACGTACGGCTCTTCGTCGGCTGGAACGCGATCCGGGTCGGCTGGCAGCGCGCCGAGCTCGACGCGTGGATGACCGCAGTGCGGGCGGCGCGCCTGACGCCGCTCGTCACGATCTCCAAGTCGCGCGAGAACCCCGACAACCTGCCGACGCCTGCCGAGTACCGCCGCGCGATCGACGCGTTCCGCGCGCGCTACCCGTGGGTCCGCGAGTTCTCGGCGTGGAACGAGGCGAACGCGTGCGGCGAACGGACCTGCCGGCGGGCGCCGCTCGTCGCGGCGTACTGGCGGCAGCTGCGGCTCGCCTGTCCGGGGTGCACGGTGCTGGCCGCCGACCTCGTCGACGCACCGAACATCGGGACGTGGGTCCGCGAGTTCCGGCGCGCGGCGAGCATGCCGCCGACCCGCTGGGGCCTGCACAACTACATCGACGCGAACCGCTTCCAGACGACCTACACGCGCGCTGCGCTGGCCGCGATCGGCGGGAACGCGCGGCTGTGGCTCACCGAGACGGGCGGGCTCGTGGACCGTCGCAACAGGAGCCCGACGCCGATTCCCGAGGGCTTCCAGCAGGCGGCGGATGCCACGGGATTCCTCTTCGACCGGATCCGCCGCCTCAGCTCGCGGATCCAGCGCATCTACTTCTACCACTGGATCGCGCCCGGCCGGCCGTACACCTGGGACTCGGCATTCCTGAACGAGCACCTGGGGGAGCGCCGCTCCTACCGCGTCCTGCGGGACCGGCTGGCCCGGCTGGCCCGGGCGGGGCTCCTGACCGGCCGGCGTCCCGCCTCCTGACCCGCCGACGACCGCCCGTCGCGCCGGATCCGCCGCTCGGCGCGAACTGACGCATTGGACAGGACGCGGAATGCCGGTAAATCGGGACGCTTGTGATCTTCCGCACGATCGCCGCCGGATCGTGTACGGTCCGCGCACTGAAAGCAGGAGGCTGACGTGATCTTGGGGGAAACACGGATGGGCGCCGAAGCTGCGCGCCTCATGACGAGCGGCGTCTGGCGCGGCTCCGGCGTACCGGACGGTGACGGTCAACCCGTCCTGCTCGTGCCCGGGTTCCTCGCCGGGGATGGCAGCCTGGCCGTCATGGCCCAGTGGCTGCGGCGCACCGGGCACAACCCGCACGGCGCCCGGATCACGACGAACATCGCCTGTTCTCAGCAGACGGTGCGCCGGCTCGAGCGGCGCGTCATCGAGCTGAGCGACCGGTACGAGCGGCCCATCGCGGTGATCGGGCACAGTCGCGGCGGCATGATCGGCCGCGTCCTCGCGGTGCGCCACCCCGAGTGCGTGAGCCACGTCGTCGCGCTCGGCTCCCCGCTCGTCGCGAGCATGGACGACCTGCATCCGCTGCTCCGGCTCCAGATCCGCGGGCTCCAGCGCGTCCAGCGCGCGGCCGGCGGCGGGCTGATCGGCTCAGGGTGCGAGCAGAGCTGGGAGGCGTACAAGTTCGGCCTCGATCCGATCGGCTGCTGCACGCCGTTCTGGGAGGACCTCGACGCCGACGTTCCGGAGGGCGTGAACTTCACGTCGATCTACTCGCGCAGCGACGGCGTCCTGCACTGGCGGGCCTGCCTGGATCCGCAGGCGCGGCACGTCGAGGTCTCGAGCTCGCACTGCGGCATGGCGATGAACGCCGCGGTCTACCGCGAGATCGGCACGGCGCTCTCGCTCGGCGCGCGCGTCGAGGCGAGCGAGCCGGCCACCACGTCGGACGCCGCGCTGAGCCACGCCGTCGCGCTGGCCTGAGCTGACCCGGGCCTGACCGGCGTGTCCGTCGCGCCCGGCTGTCAGGCTGTGCGCGTGCCACGACTCGGATCGTTCTCGCTCATCGCTCCGGTTCTCGTCGTGATCGCCGCGCTCATGCTGCTCGCGCTGCCGTCGGTCGCACCCGCGCAGTCGGCCCCGAGCGACTTCACGGCGTGCCCCGGGACGTTCCACGTGCTGCACGCCGACCGCGTGGGCGCGCTGCGCCTCAGCGCGGGAATGCACGACCTCGCCGTGTCCGGCGACGTCACCTGCGCGCAGGCGCCGAAGCTCGTCGCCGGGTTCCTCCAGGACTGGGACGGGCGGCTCGCGTCGCCGTGGAAGGTCGTCGCCGCCGACGGCGAGTTCCTGCGCGGGTCCACGGGCGACGGCATCCGCGTGAGCGCCGCAAAGGCGCCCCCGACGCCGGGTCCCGCCACCGGCGACGCCTGCCCGTACTTCACGGTCCTCGGCGACGACCGGATCGGGACGCTCACGCTGAAGGCGGGCCGCTACACGATGCGCCTGCTCTCCCAGCGCCAGACCTGCGCCCAGGCCGCGCGCGAGTTCCACGACTTCCTCTATGACACCAACGGCCTGCCGTTTCCCTGGCGCGCCGAGGCGACCGTCGTCAACGACGTGACGTTCCGCCGCGGGACGACCTCGTCCTACGGGTTCCGCGTGCGGCGCACGTTCGAGGCCACGACCGGGGGCGGCCGCTACCCGGCCGCCGGGCAGCTGCGGTGCCCCGGCACGTTCCTCGTGCAGAACGCGAACCGCATCGGCAAGCTCGAGGTCAGGAAGGGGATGCACTGGATCACCGTGTTCGGCGGCGTCACGTGCAAGCAGGCGATCGACGGCTTCAAGGTCTTCCTCGGCAGGCCCGCCGGCGACCTCCCGGCGCCCTGGCGGGTGCGTCCCGCGACCGCATCGTTCGTGCGCGGGACCAAGGGCACGCGCGGCTTCTGGATCGACCGCGCGTACGAGTCCTGACGGCGGCGGGCGCGAGTGCGCCCGCGCGTGATCGCCCTCACATTGCGGCGGGTCCGGCGTGCGGATACTCCCGGGCCATGACACCGACTCACAGAGTTCTCATCACCCTGCTGGCGGTGGCGGCGCTGAGCGCGTCGTCGCTGGCCACTGCACAGGCCGCGACGTCGGCGAAGCCCTCGACCGGGCGCTTCTCCGGCACGCACGGCTTCGACGGGCCGATCTCGCTGACGTTCGAGCGCGAGAGCGGCATCGGCCTGTTCCTTTCGCGGTTCACCTTCACGGGCACGCTGAAGTGCGACGACGGCGAGACGATCCCGTACAGCTTCCGCAACCGCCGGGTCACCGCACGCACGGCGGCTCGTGTCTCGAAGGGGAAGTTCACCTTCCGGGCGGCCGACATCATCATCACCGGCCGCTGGTCCAAGAGCCGCACCGTGAGCGGTGACGTCACGCTGCGCTCAAGTCCCTGCACGAAGACGACGGGATTCACGGCAAGGCTCCGCTGAGAATTCCGCACGTTTCGCCCGCGCCGTCCCTGGGCAACGGTCCAGGCAGCGGGTGCCGCCCGGTACCGCTGGACCGGCCGGGCGGTACCCGTCAGTCGTCGGGAAGGCGGCCGCCGCAGGCGCGAGAATCGCGCCATGACCGACGCCGCACTCGACGACGCCGCCAAGTCCGCGGCGCTGCTGACCGCCGCTGCGACCCACGCGACCCGCCGCGTACCGCTCGCGCACCCCGGCGGGACGGTGGGGGAGGTGCGCCGCGAGCTGCTGGACGGGCACTACGAGTTCGCGGGTGATGTCGCGGTGCTCGACGGCGAGCGGTTCGCCGGCATCCTCCCGGTGGAGCGACTGCTCGGGGCCGCACCGCACGAGCGGATCGCCGACCTCATGGACGACGATCCGCCGCGCGTGGCGCCGGAAACCGACCAGGAGGTCGCGGCCTGGACGATGGTGCATCACGGCGAGTCGAGCATCGCCGTCGTCGATCGCGACGGCAGCTTCACCGGGCTCATCCCGCCGGTGCGGATGCTGAGCGTGCTGCTCACCGAGCATGACGAGGATCTCGCGCGCCTCGGCGGGCTGATGGTCGGTGCGCGGCGTGCCCGCGGCGCGGCCGAGGAGCGCGTGCGCGAGCGGGTGTTCCACCGGCTGCCGTGGCTCCTGCTCGGGCTCGCCGGCGCGATGGTCGCCGCCGCGATCGTCGGCGCGTACGAGGAGGAGATCCGCACGCAGGTGCTGCTCGCCTCGTTCCTCCCGGGCGTGGTCTACCTCGCGGACGCGGTCGGCACGCAGACCGAGGCGATCGTGATCCGCGGGCTGTCGGTGGGCGTTCGCATCCCGCAGATCGCCGTGCGCGAGATCCTGGCCGGACTGATCGTCGGGTTGGTGATCGCGGCGGCGTTCGTGCCGATCGCGACCGTCATCTGGGGCGACGTGGACGTGGCGGTCGGGGTCGGGCTCGGCCTCCTCGCCGCGTGCTCGATCGCGACCGTCGTCGCGATGGCGCTCCCATGGGCGTTCCAGCGGCTGAACGCCGATCCGGCGTTCGGCTCAGGGCCGCTCGCGACCGTCATCCAGGATCTGCTGTCGATCGTCGTCTACTTCCTCATCGCCGTCCCGATCGCCACCTGACGGCGCGGCCTTCCGCTGCGGAGAACTACGGCGGCGTGTCAGCGCTCCCCGCCCGGACGTGGCGCCAAAACGCTGATGCGGGCTTTCCCGCATCACGAGGACACTGCTCCACGGTCGCTCGACGCGGCCGCATCCAACCGGAGGAGTGGACAGCAACCATGCGCAAGGTTCTCGAGGTCGGCGGCATCCTCGCCGCCATCGTCCTGATCGCATTCGGCATCGGCGCGATCGCCATCGGCGTCGACGGGAAGAACACCGTCGCCGACAACCTCAAGCAGGAGCAGATCGTCGGGACGCCGGACATGACCCCGGACGCCATCAAGACGAGCGCCGCAGAGGCGAACCTGCCGTCGGACATCGAGCTTCCGACCTGCACCATCGCGGACGACCAGGTCAACGACGGCGAGAGCGCCCGCTGCTTCGCGGCCTACATGCGCATCCATGCACTCGAGGCGACCGGCGGCAAGACCTACTCGCAGCTGCCGCGGTACGCGACGGATGACGGGAAGGGCACCGACGACGAGGCCGCCGCGCTCAAGAACGACAAGGGCAGGCCGGTCGACAACCCCGTCCGCAGCCTGTGGATCAACGAGACCGCCCTCAGCACGGCGCTCAACACCGCATACATGGCGGAGCGCATCTCGGTCTTCGGGATCGTCACGGGCATCGCGATGCTCCTCACGGGCATCGGCCTGGGGCTGCTCTCGCTCTACGTGTTCGGCGCGCTGAAGGGCCGCCGCGAGGACGAGCCCTCAACCTCCGCAGCTGCAGCGCCCCCTGTGCCCGCCTGACCCTCCGCAGCGACACCCCCCGCAGTCCGGACGGCCGCCCATACGGGCGGCCGTTCCGCGTTTCTCGGGCCGTCCGGGCCGCCTAAGACATCGGGGTGGGCCACCTAAGGGGTCCGGCGCGAGAACCGGCACCGATCGCCCGATGTGCGGCCCCGGGTCGCAGTCCACCATGACGACACGCCCTCATACAGACCACGGGAGCACGTCATGCAGACCCTCAGCCTTTACCAGCACACCGCCGCCGCAACCGCCGCCGCCGAGCGCCGCGCCGCCGCCGAGCACCGCCGTGCCCGGCGTGCGGTCGGCGCCATCGCGCTCCGGCGTGCGACGCCCACCGATCGGGCCGCGCTCGATCGCCTCGCCCAGCTCGACGACGCGGACACGCCGGCCGGCGACGTCCTGCTCGCCGAGCTGGACGGCCGCCTGGTGGCCGCGCTGCCGCTCGACGGCGGGCGTCCGCTCGCGGACCCGTTCGTGCGCACACAGGAGATCGTCGACCTGCTGAAGGTGCGCGCCTCGGCGAACGCACCCTCGCGGGCGCGCCGCCTGCTGGAGCACGCGGGGCTGCGGCACGCCGCGTGAGTCCGGCGGATTCCCCATTCCCTCGTGCTCGGCGGCGATAATGGGCTCGTGGCGACACGTGTCACGAGCAGTCGTCTGGTCGGGCGCGGTGCCGAGCTGGCCGAGCTCGGCGCCGCGCTCTCCGACGCCGCCGAGGGGCGGCCGTCACTCGCGTTCATCGCGGGCGAATCGGGCGTCGGGAAGTCACGCCTGCTCGGCGCCCTCGCGGCCGAGGCCCGCGAGCGCGGGGCCCGCGTGGAATGCGGGGACTGCGTGGAGCTCGGCGGCGAGGAGCTGCCGTACGCCCCGATCGTCGGATTCCTGCGCGGGCTCGCCCGTGACCGCGACCCCGTCCTGGACGAGCTGTCGCCCGCCGCACGCGGGCAGCTCGGGACGCTGCTCCCGGAGCTGCGCGACGGCGCGAGCGCGCCGGCCGGCTCCGAGCTCGCCCAGGCACAGCTGTTCGAGGCGCTGCTCTCGCTGCTCGAGCGGCTGGGGCAGGAGCAGCCGCTCGTCCTGGGGATCGAGGACATCCACTGGGCGGACCGCTCGACGCGGGCGTTCCTGGCGTTCCTCTCACGCAGCCTGTGGACCGAGCGCGTCCTGGTGGTCGCGACGTACCGGCCCGACGAGCTGCACCGACGCCATCCGCTGCGGCCCGTCCTGGCGGAGCTCGAGCGCGACTCGCGCTCGCGGCGGATCACCGTCGAGCCGCTGACCGAGGACGAGCTCGGGCGAGCAGCTCGCCGACATCCTCGGCGCCGAGCCCGAGGCGGAGCTCGTCGCGCGCCTCTTCGGCCGCAGCGAGGGCAACCCACTGTTCACCGAGGAGCTGCTCGCGGCGGGGCTCGACGGGCGCGGGGCACTGCCGACGACGCTGCGGGACGCGCTGATGGTCCGCGTCGAGCGCCTCGGGGAGCCCACGCAGGAGCTCCTGCGCCTGCTCGCCGCGGGGCGCCGCGTGTCGCACGACGTGCTCGCCGAGGCCAGCGGCCTTGATCCCGCAGCGCTGCGCGCCGCGCTGCGCGAGGCCGCCGAGGCGCATCTCGTGGACGCCGACCCGCAGGACCGCTATCGCTTCCGGCACGCGCTGCTGCGCGAGGTCGTGCATGACGACCTCCTGCCCGGGGAGCACGCGGAGCTCCACCTCGCGCTCGCGCGCGTGCTCGAGCTGCGGGTCGCCGAGCATCCGGACGACCCCTACCTGAGCGCGGGTCTCGCGCACCACTACCTCTCGGGAGGCGACCAGCCGGCGGCGCTCGCCGCGGCGGTCCGCGCGGCCGGGACGGCGGAGGCGGTGCGCGCCCACGGCGAGGCGGCGCAGCTGCTCGAGCGCGCGCTCGCCATCTGGGACCGCGTCCCGGAAGCGCAGGAGTTGTCCGGGAGCAGCCGGGCGCAGCTGCTGGCCCGCCTGGGCACCGACCTCGAGCTGGAGGGCGACCACGCGCGGGCGCAGGCGGCGCTCGAGCGGGCGCTCGACGAGCTCGGCCCGGACGCCGACCCGCACGCGGCGGCCGGCGTGCTCGACCGGCTCGCCCTCGCGCAGTGGCGTCAGGGGCGGGCGGACGAGGCCCGCGCGTCCATCGCGCGCGGGCTGTCGCTGCTGCCGGAGGACGACAGCCCCGAGCGCGCCGGAATCCTGGCGCGCAACGCGAAGGTCCTGATGCTGCAGGGCCGCTTTCGCGAGTGCGTCCCCGCTGCGCGCGAGGCGATCGACGTCGCCCGGCGGGCGCAGGAGCGGGAGGCGGAGGTCGTCGCGCTGAACGCGCTCGGCGTCGCGCTGACCCAGACCGGCGCCGTCGACGAGGGCCGTGCGACGCTCCGTGAGGCCATCGGGCTGTCGGAGTCGCCCGGCGATGCGGCATCCGCCTACGTCAACCTCGCCGACGCGCTCCATGTCGCCGGGCTGTCCTGCGAGGCGCTCGAGGTTGCGCACGAGGGCCTGGACCTCGCCGGCGAGTCGCGCGGCGGCAGCGACTGGCTCGAGATGACGGCCGGGGAGATCGAATGGGAGCTCGGCGACTGGGAGCTCGCGCGGTCCCGCGCGCCGGCGCCGCAGCACGGCCACCGCGGCACGACGCTGATGTTCGTCGCGCTGCGGCAGGCGGAGATCGCGCTGGCGGACGGCGACGACGCGCGTGCGTGCGAGCTGCTCGCGCGCGTCGCGGACGGCGTGATGACGTCGCGGGAGCCGCAGTTCATCGGCTGGTACGGGGATCTGCGGGCGCAGGTCGCGCGGCGGCGCGGCGACGGGACCGGGGCACGGCGCGCCCTCGACGACGCGCTCGACGCGATCGAGTTCTGCTCCGAGGACCGCCCGCGCATCGCTCGCCTCGCGCAGACGGGCGTCAGCGTCGAGGCGGACGCGGCCGAGCGCGCGCGCGACGTCGGGGACGGCGACGCCGAGCGGCTGGCGATCACGCGCGCGGAGATGTACCTGACGCGATCCCAGGCGTGCGCCGACCCGCCGCGGCCGGTCGAGGTCGCGCGCCTCGCCACCGCCGAGGCCGAGCTGTCGCGGGCCCGCGGCGCCCCCGACCCGGGTGCGTTCGCCGCCGCGGCAGCCGCCTGGAGTGCCGCGCTGCGACCCTACCCGGCCGCGCTGGCGGACCTCGCGCGCGCCGAGGCGCTCGCGGCCGCGGGTGATCGCGACGGCGCGCAGGCGGCCCTCGACGACGTGCTCGGCACGGCGCGGCGCCTGGGTGCGCCGTGGTTGAGCGGGCAGGCCGAGGGCCTGGCCCGGCGCGCACGGCTGACGGTGGCCGGCGCCGAGCCGGTCGCCGCAGAGGAACCCGGCGAGGACGTCGGCGCGGACGACCCGTTCGGGCTCACGCCGCGCGAGCGCCAGGTCCTCGAGCTGCTCTCGCGCGGAGCGACGAATCGCGAGATCGGCGCGGAGCTCTTCATGGCGGAGAAGACCGCCAGCGTCCACGTCTCGCGGATCCTGTCGAAGCTCGGCGTGCGCACCCGGACGGAGGCCGCGGCCGTCGCGCACCGGCTCGGCCTGGCGGCCTGACGGCCGCCGCCCCTCAGCCGATCCGCGCGCGTGCCGTGCAGACCTCGCCCGACGGGCTGACGGCCCTCGCGGTGACGGTGTCCGTGCCGCGCCCGTTTGCCAGGAGGCGCCGCACCGTGAACGAGCCGCTCGGAGCCCTGGTCGTCGCCTTGGTGGAGACGCCGAGCGCGCCGTTGCGCCGCAGCGTGACCGACCAGCGCACGCCGTTGCGGTTCTGGTCGACCTCGAACTCCGTCTCGATGCGGCCGTCCTCGAGCCCCAGCTTGAGCTTCGCCGAGGACGATTTCGAGCAGCTTCCGGCGACGCGGACGTCGTCGCCCTTCGCGAACGAGGTGGCGGGGGTGACGGCGGTCGCGGCGCAGATCAGGCCGGCGACGAGGATGCGATGACGGGACATGAGGGCTCCTGGTGCTTGAAGGACACGCCGATGGTGCGCCTTCCGCGGTCCGGGTCGCAACGGGACTTTCGTCGCACCCGTCGTGCGGGCCCGGCCGCCGACGGGCAAGATGATCCGTCGTGACCGGCGGCGCGAACACACGAGGACGACGGTCGCGGCGCCCGACGGCTCCGCCCAGCATCGGCTCGGCGGTCGCGCGGTTCATGGTGGGCAGCCTCGCGGCGATCGCCGTCGTGATGGTCGGGGGCTTCTTCGCGCTGCGGTCGATCACGATCGACGAGGCGCGGCGGGACTCCCGTGAGCGCGTCGAGGCGGAGGGCCAGCTCGTCGAGGCCGCCGCGCTGAGCGACGGCGTCCTGCGCGGAGACCGCGCCGCCCTGGCCCGGCTCGACGACGTCGTCGTCGGGCAGGTGCTCGCCGGATCGATCGTGCGCGTGAAGGTCTGGGGCGCGGACGGGACGATCCTCTACTCCGACGAGCCCTCGCTGATCGGGCGCCGGTACAAGCTCGGGGAGGAGGAGCGAGAGCTGCTGCGCACCGGTGGGTCCGACGCCGAGCTCAGCGACCTGAGCCGACCCGAGAACCGGCTGGAGCGGCCGGCGGGAAAGCTGCTGGAGGCGTACACCCCGATCCGCACGCCGGACGGCACGCCGGTGCTCTTCGAGATCTACCAGCGCTTCAGCTCGGTGAACGCCAGCGGCGAGCGCCTGCTGAAAGCGCTGGCGCCGCCGCTTCTCGCCGGCCTGCTCGTGCTGCTCATCTTCCAGGTGCCGCTGGCGTGGTCGATGGCGCGCCGCCTCCAGCGCGGGCACCGCGAGCGCGAAGAGCTGCTGGAGCAGGCGGTCGACGCGTCGGCCGGCGAGCGGCGGCGCATCGCCGCGGACCTGCACGACGGCGTGGTCCAGGACCTCGCCGGGGTGGCCTTCGGCCTGGCTCCGCTGGCGGAGGACGCCGAGCGCGGCGGCAGGCCCGACGAGGCCGGGGTCCTGCGTACGGCGATCGAGCGGCTGCGGCAGGGCGTGCGCGACCTGCGGACGCTCCTCGTGGAGATCCACCCGCCGAACCTCGCATCGACCGGCCTGGAGGCGGCGCTCAGCGACCTGCTCAGCCCGCTCGAGGCCGCCGGGACGGCCACCGAGCTCCGCGTGGCCCCGGGTGTCCCGCAGGACCATGACGAGCTCGTCTACCGGGTCGCGCGCGAGGCACTGCGCAATGCGCAGGCCCACGCAGGCGCGAGCGCCGTTCGCGTCGAGGTCGTGCCCAGCGGGGCCGCGGGTGTCCACCTGACGGTCAGCGACGACGGGCGCGGATTCACGCAGGCCGACCGCGAGCGGCGCGAGGCGGAAGGGCATCTGGGGCTGTCGCTGCTCACGGACGTCGTCGCGCGGGCGGGCGGGCGGCTGCGCGTGACCACCGAGCCCGGACACGGGACGATCGTCGACATGGAGGTGCCCGAACCGTGATCCGCGTCCTCATCGCCGACGACCACGGAGTGGTGCGCGACGGCCTCGGCCGGCTGATCTCCGCGCTTGCGGACATGGAGGTCGTCGGCCTCGCCGCGGACGGGGCGCAGGCGCTCGAGCAGTGCCGGGCGACGCATCCCGACGTCGTGCTGATGGACCTCGAGATGCCCGGCATGGACGGGATCGAGGCGACCAGGGCGATCCTCGTCGACGCGCCCGGGACCGCGGTGCTCGTGCTGACGTCGTTCTCCGATCGCCCACGCATCCTCGGGGCGCTCGAGGCGGGCGCGTGCGGATACCTGCTCAAGGACGTCAGCGCCGATCAGGTCGCGGAGGGCATCCGTGCGGCGGCGCGCGGTGAGTCGCCGCTCGACCCGCGTGCCGCGAGCACGATCCTGGCGGCGCGCAGCGAGCCGGACCCGGCGGCCGGCCTGTCCCCGCGCGAGCGTGAGGTGCTCGGGCCTGCTCGTCGCGGGTCTCCCGAACAAGCTCATCGCCCGGCGCCTGGAGATCAGCGAGAAGACGGTGAAGTCCCACCTCACGAACGTGTTCCGCGCGATCGGCGTCACCGATCGCACGCAGGCCGCGCTGTGGGCGGAGCGCAACGGCTTTCGGGCTCCCGACGGGGCCTGAGTGCGACCAAGGTCCCATTGCCGCCGGGGCGACCGTGCCTCACGCTGCTGTGACCCGATGACCATCACCGCCCGGCCACCCGCAGGTCCTCTGTCCCCGACGCGTGTCTTGACCGTGCTCGCGGTCCTGCTGCTTGCGTCCGGCGTCGCAGGCGCCGAGCGCGCGAGCGCCCGCGGAGGCGGCGACGATCCGGAGGTGCGCGTGAGCGGGAGGTGCGGGGCCGGAGCGACGTCGAAGCTGCGCCTGCGTTCGCGCGACGGGGGCATCCGCGTCCATTTCGAGGTCGACCACACCCGCGCGGGCGCATGGCGCGTCGTCCTCGTCCAGGACCGGCGGGTCGTCTGGCGCGGGAGTGCCCGCACACGAGGCACGAGCGACGCCTTCGAGATCGAGCGGCGCCTGCGCGATCTGCCGGGCGCCGACACGGTGACCGCACGCGCATGGGGGCCCCGAGGTCTGACCTGCGCCGCCGCGGCCACGCTCCCCGGCTAGGGCCCCAAGGTCGGGGAGCGACCCCCGACCAAGGTCCACTGGTGCTTGGGACCGCCCGGGTGTGATGGTGATCGTGCCCGTCCATTCACCCCGAAAGGCAACCATGCGCAAGCATCTCCACACCCTCCTCGTCGCCGGTCTCGCCCTCGCCGCGTTCGGCGGCGCGACGAGTGTCGCGACGGCCAAGAACGGCGCCGACGATCCGGTCGGCCACGTGCGCCACAGCGGCGACGACGCCCCCGGCCACGTGCGCCACAGCGGCGACGACGCGAAGCGCTCCGCCCGCCGTGGCTCCCACCGTCGCGGCCGCCACGGCTCCCACCGTCGCGGCCGCCACGGCGCCGACGACCGCAACGGCCACGCGCGGCGCAGCCACGGCGCCGACGACGGCCCGAACCACAGCTGACGCCCAGCGCCGGCCCGCGCTCTCCGCTCGAACGGCCGCCCCCTGGGGCGGCCGTTCCCGTTCGGCGACACGGCCCGCCCTGCTGACCCATGAGTCGGAATCCCGATTCGCGGGCATACCGGCTGCATGCCCAATATCGGAACCCGGAAGACGATCGCGCCGCTCGCCCTGATGGTGGCGACCGCGCTGTGCCTGACGACCGCCGGCCCGGCGTCGGCGATCCAGTCCGTGCAGAAGTTCGACTTCAAGGTCTCGCCGTCGACGGCGGGCACGAAGTCCAAGCCGCGAGCGGTGTCGCTCACGGCGAACCCGTTCTTCGACACGAACGCTCCCGACCTCGACCGTCAGGTGCAGTTCGCCACGGTCAACGCGACCGTCTACTTCCCCAAGGGCGGCGTCTACAACGGCAAGTACTTCAAGTCGTGCTCGTCGACGACCGTCTTCCAGGACGAGACGAAGTGCCCGAAGGGCTCGCGCGTCGGGACGGCCACGGGGCGCGGCCTGGGCATCGGCCTGGACGAGGCGGTGAAGGGTCAGTTCTTCAATCTCAAGGGCGGCAAGGGCGCGACGCTGCTCGTGACCGGTGAGAGCCCGCTGATCATCCGCGAGGTCGTCGCCGCCAAGCTGACGAAGCTCAGCAGCGACCCGAACTTCTCGTACAAGCTGTCGTTCACGGTTCCGCGCAACCTCCAGTCGCCGGCCCCGGGCGTCATCGCCACGGTGATGCGCTTCCAGTCGACGTTCCCGCGCCAGTACGTCACGCGGACCACCAGGCGCAACGGGCGCACGGTGAAGACGAGGGTCCCGCTGATCGCGAGCACGACCTGTCCGAAGGGCGGCTGGAAGTACCGGTACGTCGCCGACTACACGACCGCCTTCGACGGCGCGGTCGAGAGCACACAGACCGTCAACGGCTCGCAGACCTGCAAGCGCGCCGGGTAGCGCGCGGAACCCTCACCAGTTGCGCCGCACGCGCGTGACCTCTTGGACGTATCCGGCGACAGAGATCGGCGACATGAGGAGCTGGTAGCCCAGGAGGTACGCGGCGAGTCCCGACCAGTTGCGGCGTGCGCGCAGCCCGACGGCTGCGAGGGCGGCGCGCTGGCGGGTGAACATCACGAGCGACATGATCGTGGTGATCGGCAGGACGGCCAGTGCCATCGGCCCGACGATCAGGAAGTTCCCGGTGAACGCGAGCAGGAGGCCCGGGATCCAGACGAAGGTGAAGATGAAATCGAGGTAGGGGAAGCCCCAGTTGACGCCGACGGCGTAGGAATAGAGGCGCCGGCGGTTGACGAGCGAGCCGCCGTATTCGCGCAGGCCCTCGATCATGCCGCGCGCCCAGCGGCGGCGCTGGCGGGCGAAGGCGCCGAGGGTCTCGGGGACCCCCGTGAAGGCGATGGCGGTGGCCTCGAAGGTTGCGCGGCCGCCGTCGTGCAGCATGGACCAGGTGAGGACGATGTCCTCGCCGATCATGTCCGGCCAGCCGCCGGCGCGGTGCAGTGCCTTGGTGTCGTAGACGCTGAAGGCGCCCTGGGCGACGAGCGTGCCGTTGACGAGGCTCTGCTGGCGCTTGACCGAGGCGATGCCGAGCAGGTAGTCCCAGTCCTGCATCCGCGTCATGAGGTTCGCGCGCGGGTTGCGGACCATGACGGCACCGGCGACCGCGACCATGTCGGGGGGCGAGAGGAGGAGCCGGGCGGCGGCTCGCCGCAGCGACTGGGGCATGAGGAGCGTGTCGGCGTCGACCGTCGCCAGGAGCCGGGTGCGGATGCCCGCGAGCGCAAGGTTGAGGGCGGCCGCCTTGCCGCCGTGGTCGGCGCGCAGGAGGCGGACGCGCGGGTCGCGGCGCGCCATGTCCCCGACGATCTGTGGGGTGCGGTCGGTCGAGCCGTCGTCGATGACGATGACCTGGATCTCGCCGGGGTAGTCCTGACCGAGCACGCGGGTGACGGTCTCCTCGATCGAGGCCTCCTCGTTGTAGGCGGCGGTGAGGACGCTGATCGCGGGGAAGCTCAGCGGGACGCGATCGAGCGGTCGCGGGCGGTCGAACGCGAGCGCGACGAGGAGCTGGGCGTTGAGGTAGCCGGGGACGACGGCGATGCCGGCGATGATGGCGATCGCCACGGGCAGCGTCAGCGTGTCCGCCAGTTCCCGCAGCCACGGAAGCGCCAGGAGCGTTGACAGGGTGGCCCACAGCAGGCCGGCGATGACGCTGAGCGCAAAGCGCGAGCGCACTGTGAGGTGCGGGGCGTGCCGGGGGGCCCAGCCCGGGAGACGACCATCGTCCCAGCCGCGGCGCTGCGGACGCGTTCGGCCGGCCGGGAGCTGGGTGGCCATCAGCGGGACCGGGCGCGCCCGGTCTGGACCGCGGTCGTCGGCTCGCCGCGCTGGGTGATGTCGCGTACGAGGGAGAGGTGCTGCCCGGGGACGAAGTCGGCGACGCTCGACCACTCGAGCGTACGTCGTCGTCCCGCTCCGTCGACGAAGGTGCCGGTCCCCGTGAGCGTCCGCTCGCGCTGCAGGGTCTCGAGGGCGACGTCGGTGTCGTCCCGCTCCTCCGGAGCGACGAGATCCGCGACCAGGACCCCGAGCAGCTCGGGTCGCGAGCGTTCGCTCAGGCGTGAGGCGGCGGGGTTGGCGTCGAGCACGCGTCCGTCGTCGTCGGTGATGAAGATCGCGTCGTTGGCGCCGTCGAAGAGCGCGCGGAAGCGGGACTCGCTGAGTGCGAGCTCGTGCTGTGCCTGCGTGCGCTCGCCGATGTCGCGCAGGCCGACGAGGAAGCGCTCGGGCGAGAACCGCGAGGCGGAGAACTCGATCAGCGTCGCGCGGCCGTCGGGGAGCAGCGCGTGGAGCTCGCCTTCGTCATGGGCGAACGAGTCCAGCCGGCGGAGTGCCGCGGTGAGGATCGGCCGGTCGTCCGGCACGATGAAGTCGGACAGTCGCCGGCCGACGATCGCCTCGCGCGTCGCGCCGCCGAGCCGGATCGCGGCTTCGTTGACGTCGAGGATGGTCGTCTGCTCGTCGGCGATCATCATCGGCTCGAGTGCGTGGGTGAAGACGGCGCGGAAGTCCGACTCGCGGGCGGCGAGCCGCGCCCGGGTGCGCGCGAGCTGCAGCGCGGCGTCCGGCCCGATGGCGTCGGGCACGTACTCGTGCCAGCGGTCCCGGCCTGCATTCTTGGCGCCGTACAGCGCGTCGTCGGCGTGCTCGACGAGCCCGGGCTTGTCGACGGCGGTCGCCGGGAACCCGGCCACCCCGATGGACACCGTCAGGCGCGAGGGCTCACCGAGCCCGTCGATGTGGAGGGTGCGCGCGGCGCGGACCAGGCGCTCCGCGAGCTCACCGGCCTGGACGGGGTCGGTGGCCGGGGCGATGACGGCCATCTCGTCGCCGCCGATGCGACACACGAGGTCCGTCTCACGACTCATCCGGCGAAGCAGGTCCGCGAGCTGGCGGATCACGCGGTCGCCGGCGCGGTGACCGGCGAGGTCGTTGACCGCCTTCAGGTGGTCGAGGTCGACGAGCAAGAGGGACAGTGGCGTCTCGGCGCGCTGAGCACGGTGGATCTCGCGATCCAGGTGCTCGTTGAACGAGCCGTGGTTGAGCAGGCCGGTGAGCGGGTCGGTGCTCGCCCGCTCCTCACTGGCGGAGAGCAGGCGCTCCTCGGTGGAGATGCCCAGGAGGAGCCGCGCGAGAACCAGGGCGAGGAGGACGGTCACGCCCAGCACCAGATCGACGGGCATCCCGCCTCCGATGGCCATCCAGTCGAGGAGCCCGATGGCAAACGCGCCTGAGGCGACCACGGCGGACTCGGCCGCGAGCCGGCGGCGCCGGCGCGTCTCGGGCTCGGCCCCGATCAGGCGCGGATCGTCGGCGGCTGCAATGCCGAGCATCAGCAGGGACGTCGACGCCAGGAGCCCGTAGAGCTCGGTATCGGTGCTGATCCAGACCGTGTCGGCGAGCAGGATCCCCGCGAACGCCCAGGCGATCAGCGTCCGGGTGCGCGTCCATGGGACGTCGCTGCGCAGCGCCGGGAGGACCAGGAGCCAGAGCAGGCCCAGGTCGAGCACGACGTAGGCGACGTTGACGATCTGGGTCGTGGGGCTCCCGCTCGCGCTGAGCAGGCTGGTGCGCACGAGGACCCAGAGCAGCAGCGCGGCGGCGGCCATCACGATCACGGCATCCAGCGACTGGCCCGCATGGCGCACGCGGCGGTCTCCGCGTCCGAGCAGCAGCAGCCCGGCCATCACCGGCGGGTAGAACAGGAGATAGAAGACGTCGGCGATGGAGACGTCGGACCCGTGGCCCAGGGCGTCGCGGACCTCGAAGAGCACCTCGCCGGCAAGCCAGGCCGCCGCTCCGAGCGCGAAGAGCCCCCACACCCTGCGGGCCATGCCCTGGGAGCGCGAGCGCGCGAACAGCAGCGCCACGACCGCGAAGGCGATCGCCGGGTCGTCCAGCAGCGCGAGGAGGACGTCGGTGATGCGGCCGGCCGGAACCACGAGGGTGACGACCATCCCCAGGAGCCCGATGCCCGCCACCGCTCCGAACGCGTACAGCCAGGTCGGAACATCGCGGCGATCGGCGGGCGACGCCGCAGTCCGCCGGGGCGCCTTGGACCGGTCCCCTGCGAGCAGCATTCTCCGCCTCCGTTGTTCGTTGGCCGTTGTTCACTTCATCGGCACATGGGGCGAAAGGCACGACCGCCGGGTGCGGGGTCCGATTCCCACGCAGCGAGCCCTCGGGCTGTGTTCTGCGCTCGTGGCACGCGCCACGAAGTGTCACAAAGACGTCACAAAGTCCGCCGATGCGATAGGGTGGCCGAGCCGTCGGTGATCACCCCCATGGGCGATCATCTCCTCCGGCCCGCGGACCCCACCGCGGGCCGTTCCCGTCTCGACCGTGAGCCGTGCTCGCGGCCCGGCGGTCCGGTGCCATGACCACCACCCCCGACACCCCCTCTCACGCCCGCGATGCCCGAGCCGTCGAAACCGACGATGCGCGCGGCCTCTGCGGGGAGCATGCTCGTCGCCGCCATCGTGCTGTGCGCGCTGATCGGCTACGGGCTCGGCGCGCTCATCGGCGCCCCGGTGCCGCTGCTGCTCGTGGGGCTGTTCGTCGGTCCGATCGTGGGCGTGCTCGTTGTGCGCTCGCGTTTCAGGGACCTGTGAGCTGAGTGACGGCCGTCCGCTACCTGGACCTCATCGTCCTCGCGCTCGCCCTGCCGGTGTTCCTCGTCGCCGGCTGGCCGCTGCTCGGCTACGCCGCCGGCGCCGTCGCGTGGCTCGCACAGCGCGCCATCCAGGCGTGGACGAACGCGCAGGCGCTCCAGGCCCAGGAGGACGGCAACGTCAAGCGCGTCGCCGGCTACGTGACCGGCTCGATGATCGGTCGCGGCTGGCTCGTGGCGCTGATCATCTTCGGCGCGGGAATGGTCGAGAACGACGCGGGACTCGCCGCCGCCGTCCTCGTCGTGGTCCTCTTCACCGTGTACTTCGCGGCCTCGATGGCCGCCCGCCCCTTCCAGACGTCTCCGACGGAGCTGCCCCACTGATGCGCGCCCGCGTCCTCCTTCTGCTCACGCCGGTCCTCGCACTCCTCGCCGCGCCGGCGAGCGCGTTCGCGCTCAACATCAACGAGGAGTTCAAGCCGCAGAACGAGTTCAAGCTCGATCCGTGGATCAGCATCGAGATCGCCGGGATCGACCTCTCGATCAACAAGGCCGTCTTCTACGTCACGCTCGCGTGCCTGCTGACGATCCTCTCGATGACGCTGATCGCGCGGAAGATGCGCGACACACCGGTCTTCGCCCGTCCCGGCCGTGTGCAGACGGTCGTCGAGGGCTACTACGGCCTGATCGAGCAGATCACCTTCGGCAACCTCTCCGGCGCGATGGTCCGCAAGTGGTTCCCGTTCCTCGCGACGGTGTTCCTCTTCATCTGGTTCTCGAACATGCTCGGGTACCTGCCGCTGCCGACGAACACCGAGCACAAGGTGGACATCTTCGGCCTCGAGGTCCCGTCGCTCGCGCTGTTCGCCGCGACCGCGAACATCTCGGTGCCGCTCGTCCTGACGTTCATCGTCGTGGGCAGCTACCACTACGAGGGCATCAAGGCCAAGGGCCCCGTCAGGTACCTCAAGGGCTGGGTGCCCGCCGGCGTCGAGGGCCCCGCCGTCTTCCCGATCTTCCTCATCGAGGTGATCTCGCACTTCGTGCGGATCGTCAGCCTCTCCGTCCGACTCTTCGCCAACATCCTCGCCGGCCACCTGCTGATCCTGTTCATGGGCGGCGGTCTGGTCGTCCTGCTGAACCTCGCGATCTTCGGGTCCGTGATCCTCGGTCTCCTGACCGGCACCATGGCCGTCGCGTTCTTCATCTTCGAGGTGGGCCTGGTGGCCACCCTCCAGGCGTTCATCTTCACCACCCTCGCAGCCATCTACCTCGGCGGCGCCGTCGCCGAAGAGCACTAAGGAGCACCAGCACCGTGGACCTGCACCTGATCAGCGAGATCGCCCAGTCGGGCGTCACCTCGGAAGTCGCCCAGGAGTACGGGCGGAAGGCCGGCAAGGCCATCGCCCTCGGCATCGGCGCCGGTCTCGGCACCATCGGCCCGGGCATCGGCGTCGGCTACATCTTCGGCAAGGTCATCGAGTCGGTGACCCGTCAGCCCGAGATGAAGGACGAGATCACCTCGATCCAGTGGCTCGGCTTCGCACTGACCGAGGCGATCGTGTTCTACGCCTTCATCTTCGGCCTCATCGCCTTCTTCCTCGGCTAGGACGATGCTCGCATTCGTCCTGCCATTCGCGGCCGACGCCGCTGAGGAGGAGAGCAGCAACTTCCTCGTGAGCCCGAACGTCGGGCTCATGATCTGGACGCTGCTCGCCTTCCTCGTGACGTTGTTCATCCTGAACAAGTTCGCGTTCCCGGTGATCAAGGAAGCCCTCGACAAGCGCGCCCAGGCGATCGAGGACTCGATCCTGGCCGCGCAGAAGTCCAGGGAGGAGTCCGAGGCGCTGCTCGCCGAGTACCGCGAGCGCCTCAAGGAGGCCCGCACGCAGGCGGACGACATCGTGCTGCGCGCGCGCAAGAACGCCGAGACGTTCGAGCGCGACTCGCAGGACCAGGCCCGCCAGAAGCGCGAGGAGCTCCTCGAGCAGACGCGCAAGGACATCGACGCCGAGACCCGGCGTGCGATCGAGGACATCCGCACCGAGGTCGCCGACCTGACGATCAAGGCCACCGAGAAGATCACGGGCCGCGTGCTCACGGCCGAGGACCAGAAGCGCCTCGTCGACGAGGCGCTGACCGATCTGGACTTCTCGGCGCTGAGCGGCGCGGAGCGCCGGAACTAGATCCATGGAAGAGATCGCCCAGGTCTACGCGCGCTCGCTGTTCCAGGTCGCCGAGGAGCAGGGGAAGCTCGACGTGGTCCGCGAGGAGCTCGGGCAGGTGTCCGAGACCCTCGAGTCCAACCACGACATGCGCCTGTTCTTCTTCTCGCCCTACTTCTCCACGGGGGAGAAGCGCGAGGGGCTCCGGCAGACCATCGAGGGCGCCGACCCGGTGACGATGAACGTCCTCGACCTCCTGGTCGAGAATCACCGCCTCCCGCTGGTGCCGCGCATCCGCCGCGAGTACGAGCGGCTGTGGCGCGACGCCAACGACCTCCTGCCGGTGACGGTGACGAGCGCCGTCGAGCTGGACGACGCCGTCGTCGCGCGCATCGGTGAGGAGATCGGCCGGCAGACCGGCCGCAAGGTCGAGCTCACCCGCACCGTCGACCCGTCGATCGTCGGCGGGTTCATCGTGCGGGTCGGCAACTCGATCCTCGACTCGTCCATCAAGAACCGCCTCGAAAACCTCCGCAAGCAGATCGTGCGCGCCTGACGGCCGCGGTCACAAGCACGCAGAAAGACACGACATGCAGATCAAGCCCGACGAGATCACGAGCATCCTCAAGTCCCGCATCGAGGGGCTCGAGGCCGGGAGCGCGGAGCTGACCGAGGTCGGCACCGTCCTCTCCATCGGTGACGGCATCGCCCGCATCCACGGCCTGGAGAACGCGCAGTCGCTCGAGATGATCGAGCTGCCGCACGACGTCACCGGCCTCGTGCTGAACCTCGAGTCCGACAACGTCGGCGCCGTGCTCTTCGGCAACTGGGAGAAGATCGTCGAGGGCGACACGGTCAAGCGCACCGGCCGCCTCCTCGAGATCCCGGTCGGCGACGCGATGCTCGGCCGCATCGTCGACCCGCTCGGCAACCCGCTCGACGGCAAGGGCGCGATCGCCACGACCGAGACGCGCCCGGCGGAGTTCAAGGCTCCCGGCGTCGTCCAGCGCCAGCCGGTCACCGAGCCGATGCAGACCGGCCTGAAGGCGATCGACTCGATGATCCCGATCGGCCGCGGCCAGCGCGAGCTGATCATCGGCGACCGCCAGACCGGCAAGACGTCGATCGCGATCGACACGATCATCAACAACAAGGACTCCGACCTCGTCTTCGTCTACGTCGCGATCGGCCAGCGCATGGCGACCGTGGTGCAGCTCGCCGAGACGCTCGCGGAGAACGGCGCGCTCGAGCGGACGATCATCGTCGCCGCCTCCGCCGACGAGGCCGCCCCGATCAAGTACATGGCCCCGTACGCGGGCGCCGCGATCGGCGAGTACTTCCTCTACAAGGGCGGGCACGTCGTCGCGATCTACGACGACCTCACCAAGCACGCCTTCGCCTACCGGCAGATGTCGCTGCTGCTCCGCCGCCCGCCGGGTCGCGAGGCCTACCCGGGCGACGTCTTCTACCTGCACAGCCGCCTGCTGGAGCGCGCGGTCAAGCTCAACGACGACCTCGGCGGCGGCTCGTTCACCGCGCTTCCGATCATCGAGACGCAGGCCGGCGACGTGTCGGCGTACATCCCGACGAACGTCATCTCGATCACCGACGGCCAGATCTTCCTCGAGCCGAAGCTCTTCTTCTCCGGCGTGCGCCCGGCCATCAACGTCGGCATCTCGGTGTCGCGCGTCGGCGGCAACGCGCAGATCGGCCCGATGAAGAAGATCGCCGGCCGCCTGAAGATCGAGCTCTCCCAGTACCGCGACCTCGAGGCCTTCGCGCAGTTCGGCTCGGACCTCGACGCCGACACCCAGCGGACGCTCGCCCGTGGTGAGCGCCTGGTCGCGACGCTCAACCAGGCCGAGCGCAGCCCGCTCCCGGTCGAGGTGCAGGTCGCTCAGATCTACTCCGCGACGAACGGGTTCCTGGACCGCATCAACGTCGACCGCATCCCGGACTTCCTCGACGGCCTGACCCAGCGCGTCCGCGCCGAGGCCGCGCCGACGCTCGAGCAGATCAAGGGCGGCGACTGGTCCGACGACACCCAGGCCGCGCTGCGCGCCGCGGTCGCCGGCTACGCCGACGACTTCGGCTACGACCTCGACGAGGACGGCCAGCCGCTGAGCGAGGCCGGCGTCGGCGAGACGTCGCGCGAGGCCGAGGGCCTGCGCACCACGGAGACCGCCGAGGAGGAGGCAGCGGCCACCGCGTAGCGGTCGCCGCAGCAGCCAGCCCATGTCGCAGCGCGACGTCAAGCAGCGGATCGATTCGGTCAAGAACATCCGCAAGATCACGTCGGCCATGCAGATGGTCGCCGCGGCGCGCCTGCGCCGCGCGGAGCAGCGCATCGCCGCGCTGCGCCCGTACGCGGGCGCCGTGCGCCGGATGACCCGGCGTGCCGCGATGGCCGCGGGCAGCGAGGCGACGGGCAACCCGATCCTCGTCGAGCGCGAGGACGTCAAGGCCGTCGCGGTCCTGCTCGTCACGGGCGACCGTGGCCTGGCCGGCGCGTTCAACTCGCAGATCATCCGCGCCGGGACGCGCGTGTCCGTCGAGGCGCGCGAGGCCGGGCAGGGCGTCGCGTTCTACGCGGTCGGCCGCCGCGGCATCTCGTCGCTGCAGTTCCGCAACTTCGAGCTCGCCGGGCAGTACGCCGGGTTCACGGACCGGCCGGGGTACGCGAACGCCCGCGAGATCGCCGAGGACCTCATCACCGCGTACGTCGACGAGCAGGTCGACCGCGTCGAGCTGGTCTACAACGCATACGTCTCGCCGCTCGTGCAGGAGGTGCGCCGCGAGGTGCTGCTCCCGCTCCAGCAGGCGACGATCTATTCCGAGGCGGCCGAGGCCGAGGACGAGGACGATCACCACGAGGACGAGGCCGGCGCGCCGCTCGTCGAGTACGAGCCCGACCCGGACGCGATCCTGCAGCGGCTGATCCCCGACTACGTCGAGATCTCCGTCTACCGGGCGCTGCTGGAGTCCACCGCGTCCGAGCACGGCGCGCGCATGACCGCCATGCGCAGCGCCTCCGACAACGCCGCCGAGGTCATCGAGGACCTGACCCTCGAGATGAACCGGGCCCGCCAGGCCGAGATCACCCAGGAAATCATGGAAGTCGTTGCTGGGGCCGAGAGCCTCACCTAACCCGAGGAAACTATGGAAGCCGCCACCGCCACCAAGAACGTCGGTCGCATCGAGGAGATCAAGGGCGTCGTCATCGAGGCCTCGTTCCCGAACGGCCTGCCCGAGATCAACAACGCGATCACCGTCCAGCTGCATGGGGAGACGCTCGTCTGCGAGGTGCAGCAGCTCCTCGGCGACGATCGTGTCCGCGCGGTCGCCATGGACACGACCGACGGCCTGGCGCGCGGCGCCGAGGTCGTCGACACCGGTTCCCCGATCTCCGTGCCCGTCGGCACCGCGACCCTCGGCCGCATCTTCAACCTGCTCGGCGAGCCGATCGACCTCGGCGAGGACATGCCCGAGGGCATGGAGCGCTGGCCGATCCACCGCTCCGCCCCGTCCGTCGAGAACCTCACCCCGACGACCGAGATGTTCGAGACGGGCATCAAGGTCGTCGACCTCCTCGCCCCGTACGCCAAGGGCGGCAAGGTCGGCCTGTTCGGCGGCGCCGGCGTCGGCAAGACGGTCCTCATCCAGGAGCTGATCCACAACCTCGCCAAGGAGCACGGCGGCCTGTCCGCGTTCTGCGGCGTCGGCGAGCGCTCCCGCGAGGGCAACGACCTCTGGCTCGAGATGAAGGAGTCGGGCGTCATCGACAAGACGATGCTCGTCTTCGGTCAGATGAACGAGCCGCCCGGCGCACGCATGCGCGTCGCGCTGTCCGGCCTGACGATGGCGGAGTACTTCCGCGACCAGGGCCAGGACGTGCTCCTGTTCATCGACAACATCTTCCGGTTCGTGCAGGCCGGCTCTGAGGTCTCCGCGCTTCTGGGCCGCATGCCCTCGCAGGTCGGCTACCAGCCGACGCTCGAGTCCGAGATGGGCCAGCTGCAGGAGCGGATCACGTCGACCCGCACGGGCTCGGTCACGTCCGTGCAGGCCATCTACGTGCCGGCCGACGACCTCACCGACCCGGCTCCGGCCTCCGTGTTCGCCCACCTCAACGCGACGACCGTGCTCTCCCGCGCGATCTCCGAGAAGGGCATCTACCCGGCCGTCGACCCGCTCGACTCGACCTCCACGATCCTCAAGCCGGACGTCGTCGGCCAGGAGCACTACGACGTCGCCACGCGCGTCAAGGAGATCCTGCAGCGCTACAAGGAGCTGCAGGACATCATCGCCATCCTCGGCATCGACGAGCTCTCCGAGGAGGACAAGGTCACCGTGCAGCGCGCCCGCAAGGTCGAGCGCTTCCTGTCACAGCCGTTCAACGTCGCCGAGCAGTTCACCGGCACCGCCGGCCAGTACGTGCCGATCGCCGAGACGGTCCGCTCGTTCCGCGAGCTGATCGACGGTGAGCACGACGACGTCCCGGAGTCGGCGTTCCTGCTGAAGGGCTCGATCGACCAGGTCGTCGAGAGCGTCAAGGGCTAGGCGGGCACGTGGCACGCACGAAGTTCCGCGTCGAGGTCCTCACCCCCGAAGGGGAGGTCTTCAACGACGACGTCGAGATGGTCTCCACCCGCACCGAGGTGGGGTCCATCGGCGTGCTCGCGAACCACACGCCGCTGCTCGGCCTGCTCGAGCCGACCGAGCTGCGGCTGTACCGCAGCGAGGGCGACATCGTCCGCTTCGCCCAGGGCGAGGGCTACCTCCAGGTGCGCAAGCACTTCGCGCTGATCCTCGTCGAGGACGCGATTCGTCCCGAGGACCTGGACGTCGCCGACCTGCGCGACAAGCTGAAGGCCTCGACCGCCGAGGCCGAGGCGGCCGAGGACGGCAGCGAGGCCAAGCGCCGCGCCCTGCGCGACAAGCGCCGCTGGGAGGCGTTCCTCGACGTCGCCGGCGCTGAGCAGGCCTGAGGGCCGCTCAGCCGCGCGTCAGCCCGTAGGAGGCCGCTGAGGCCTCCAGGACGTCGAGCCCGAAGCCGTCGACGGGACCGAGGGCTCCGGTGCCCTGCAGCCCGCCGGCCAGCGCCGTCTCGGCGCCCCAGGCGAGGAAGGCCGCCGTCAGCTCGTAGCCGTTGGGGCCCGTCAGCCGGACGGAGGCCAGCTCGCGGCCGGCGGCGTCGTACGCGCTCGCCAGGATCAGTGACCCGGACTCCGCGCGCGCGGCGGCGTCCGGCCCGCCCGTCGAGCCCTTGACGAGCCGCCCGGCGAGCGCCTGGATCCCGCCCTTGACCCCCGGCACCTTCGTGACGACCGAGGTCGCCGCCGAGAACACCTGCAGCGGGCGTGAGGCGGGCCCGAACCAGCCCAGGTACGTGTCGACCTCGAGCAGCTCGGGCCGCAGGCGCGGCATCGTGAACTGCTCGCTCGAGCCGACCGACACGGCTGGGGCCTCGCGGCCGGGGGAGAGCTCGAACGAGCGGACGCGCCGCGCGCCGCGCTCGGTCACGACCCGGCCGCCCTCGAACGTGTACCCCGGCTCGATCGCCATGCCGGCGGCGCTCGCGCGCGTCCCGCCGCTCATGCCGTTCGTCATCGACCCGCCGGTCGTGAAGTAGGCGATCTCCAGGCGCCGTGCCTCCCCGCCGGCGCCGCGCAGCGCCAGCGCGCCCGCGAGGTTCCCCGGCACCCAGTCGTAGCCCATCGCCGTGAGCAGCCCGATGTCCGCCCGTGCGGCGCGCGGGCCGTACTCCTCGAACACGCGGCGGATGAACGCCCCTTCGCCCGTGGAGTCCAGGTAGTGGGCGCCGGCGCCGATCGCGGCCTCCAGCGCGGGCTCGCCCCAGCGCAGGAACGGGCCGACCGTGGAGACGAGCACGTCGCCGCGCTCGACGAGCGCGCGCACGCTCGCGGGGTCGCCGACGTCGGCCGTCTGGACGGGCAGCCCGCCGAGTTCGTCGGCGAGCGCTCCGAGGCGTTCGGCGTTGCGCGCGGCCAGCACCGGGGTCTGCCCGCGGCGCACCAGTTCGCGCGCCGTCAGGTCGCCCGTGTAGCCGGTCGCGCCGAAGAGGACGATCCGCGGCATCGACGGGAGCCTATCCTTCGCCGTGTGGACGAAGCCGTCTTGACCGAGCGCCTGATGTCGTACGACACCTCGACGCCGGACGGCATCCGCGCCGGCGCCGAGTTCGTCAAGGCCTGGTTCGAGGCGCGCGAGGTGGAGGTCGAGCACATCGACCACCACGGGCTGCCGGTGCTGATCGCGGAGACCGGGCCCGCCGACGGGCCCGTCGTCATCCTGCACGGGCACATCGACGTCGTTCCCGCATTCGAGCACCAGTTCGAGCCGGTGATCGTCGGCGACCGGCTGATCGGCCGCGGCGCCTACGACATGAAGGGCGGGCTCGCGGCGATGATGTGCGCCGTCCAGGACGCGACGCGCCAGGACGCGGTGCGCCTGCGCTTCGTCTGCGTGCCGGACGAGGAGTCCGAGGACGTCGACGACCGCTCGACCGACGCGCTGGTGCGCGACGGCACGCTCCACGCCGACTTCGCCATCACGGGCGAGCCGACCGACCTGCACATCGGCGTCCAGGCCAAGGGCGTGCTCGCCCTGCGGGTCGAGGTCAGCGGGCTCGCGGCGCACGGATCCACGCCGTGGCTGGGGGACAACGCGATCCTGAAGTCCCACGACGTCTTCCGCCGCATCGAGACGCTGCCGTTCAGCCGCGAGTCGTCGGACCTGTTCGACCGGCCCTCGATCAACCTCGCGCGGATCATGGGCGGTGACGCGTTCAACAAGGTCCCCGACCGCTGCGGGATGGACGTGGACATCCGCTATCTCCCCGGCCAGGACCCGGACGAGATCCTGCGCCAGGTCGCGGACCTGCCGGACGTCGAGATCATCCGCTCGTTCCAGCGCCGGCCGGCGATCGTCTCCCGCGACAACGTCTTCGTGCTCGCCCTGCGCGACGCCGTGAGCCGCTCCGTCGAGGGGGAGGCCCTCTCGATCGGCCGCGACGGCGCCTCTGACGCGATCTCGTTCCTGGAGGCGGGCATCCCCGCCGTCGAGTTCGGGCCCATCGGGGGCGGCCATCACGGTCCCGAGGAGTGGGTCTCGATCGCCTCGCTGCAGCGCTATCGCCAGGCGCTGGCCGACTTCGTGCTCGGGCTGCCGGCGCACCTCGCCGGCGAGGCCACCGGCCGTCCGCTGCCGCCGCCGCTGCGCGCGGTCGACGGCGGCGCCTCCGCCTGAGCCCCGCGGACCCGGCGAATCCGGCGGGGCACCCCGTTACCCTGACTGACGTTCGCCTGCCGCCGCGACCCCCGCGACTTCCTGCGGCCGCGTCCGTTTCCCCGACGTGACCCCCGATTTCGACAAGCCTCCGCGCCCGGGCCTGGGCGTCATCAAGAAGGCCGCCCTGGCGGGCGTCCTCATCGTGCTGCTCACGGCCGCGACGGTCGCGTCCGCCGCGCTGCTCGAGGTCGACGAGCTCGTCGACATCGTGCGCACCGAGGGACAGGCGATCCCGGGGGTCAAGAACGTCCTCGACGACGTCCCGGACGGCGGGCCGCAGACGGTGCTGGTGATCGGCTCCGACCGCCGCTACCAGGACCGCAAGATCAAGGGCGCCGCGCGCTCGGACACGCTGATCCTCGTCCGCCTGGACCCCGACCGCGGCGTGACGGCGGTCATGTCGATCCCGCGCGACCTGAAGGCGCAGATCCCGCTGCCGGGCGGCGGCGTGGCGACCGACAAGATCAACGCCGCCTACTCGATGGGCGGGCCGAACCTCACGCTGCGCACCGTGCGCAACCTCCTCGGCATCCCGATCAACCACATCGTCGAGGTGAACTTCAACGGCTTCCAGCGGGCCGTCAACCGCCTGAAGTGCGTCTACGTGGACGTCGACCACCGCTACTACCACTCGAACGTCGGCCTCCCGCCGTCGCTGCAGTACGCGGAGATCGACATCAAGCCCGGGTACCAGAAGCTCTGCGGCAGCCAGTCGCTCGACTACGTCCGCTACCGCCACGCCGACTCCGACTTCGTCCGCGCCGCGCGCCAGCAGGACTTCCTGCGCCAGGCCAAGGGCCAGTTCTCGCTCTCGTCGATCCTCGGCGACCGCAAGGAGCTGCTCGGGATCTTCTCGCGCTACACGCGCACCGACCTGCGCTCGCGCGAGCCGATCCTGAAGTTCCTCAAGCTCGCGTTCCAGGCGTCGAAGAACCCGATCCGCGAGGTGAAGTTCCCCGCGACGGACGTCGCGGGCGGGAGCTTCCTGGACATCAGCCCCGCCGCGCTCGAGGAGACCGTCGACGAGTTCCTCAACGCCAAGGAGTCGGGCGGCGCGCGCCAGACCGGCGACAAGAGCTCCGCCGCGAAGAAGGCCCGCAAGACGCAGCGCCGCACGCAGTCGCCGGGCCTGCCTCCGGGGATCATCCGCGACCGCGAGGCCGCCGAGGCCGCAGCGATCCCGGCCGCGGCGAAGCTGCGCCTCCCCGTCTACTACCCCGCGGTCCGGCTGGCGGGCGGCGGCTTCGCCTCCGGCGAGCGCGACTACCCGTCGGTGCGCGCCTACCGCATCGCCGACCGCTCCGGCACCAGCTACGAGGCCTACCGGATGGTGCTCTTCGCCGGCGTCGCCGGCCAGTACTACGGCGTGCAGGGCACGAGCTGGAAGGCCCCGCCGATTCTCGACAGCCCGAGCGACACGATGCGCATGCGCGGACGCAAGTACGAGCTGTTCTATGACGGCACGCGGCTGCGCCTGGTCGCGTGGACCACGCCGCGCGGCGCCTACTGGGTCTCGAACACCCTCTCCAAGACCCTCACGAACCGTCAGATGCTCGCCATCGCGCGGTCGCTGACGCGGGTCGGGACCTGATCGCGCGGCCCGCGCGGCTACCCTCCCTCGCCGTGTCAGAGCGTGAACCCATCGGCGTCATCGGTACCGGCTATGTCGGCCTCGTCACGGCCGCCGGCTTCGCCGACCTCGGCAGCGAGGTCTGGTGCATCGACATCGACGCAGACAAGATCGAGCGGCTGAACCGCGGCGAGGTCCCGATCTACGAGCCGGGTCTGGAGGAGTGCCTGGAGCGCAACCGCGAGCGGCTGCACTTCTCCACGAATCTCGCGGACGCCCTGGAGCACGCGCGCCTGCTGTTCGTCGCCGTCGGCACGCCGCCGACGTATTCCGGGGACGCGGACCTCAGCGCCGTCCACGCCGTCGTCGGCGCGATGCCCCCGTCCGACCGTCACGCGCTCGTCATGAAGTCCACCGTCCCGGTCGGCACCGGCGCCGCGATCAAGCGCGTCTTCGCCGAGCAGGGCAAGGAGGGCTTCCGCTACGTCTCGTGCCCGGAGTTCCTCAAGGAGGGCACCGCGCTGGCCGACTTCCTGGAGCCCGATCGCGTCGTCATCGGCGACGAGGGCGACTGGGCGGGCGACGCCGTCGCCGACCTGTACCGCCCGCTGCTGACCGCCGAGAACGGCGGGAAGGGCCGCGGGGAGCTCGTGCGCACGGACGTCGCGAGCGCCGAGATGGTGAAGCTCGCCGCCAACGCGTTCCTCGCGACGAAGATCAGCTTCATCAACGAGATCGCCAACGTCTGCGAGGAGACCGGGGCGGACGTCATCGAGGTCGCCCGCGGCATGGGCCTGGACAACCGCATCGGGCCGAAGTTCCTGCAGGCCGGCATCGGGTTCGGCGGCAGCTGCTTCCCCAAGGACGTCTCCGCGCTCAAGCAGCTCGCCGGCAACAGCGGCTACCACTTCCAGCTCCTGAACGCGGTCATCGAGGTCAACGAGCTGCAGAAGCGGCGCGTCATCGGCAAGCTCGAGAAGTACCTCGGCACGCTCGTCGGCAAGCGGATCGCGCTGCTCGGCCTGGCGTTCAAGCCCAACACGGACGACATGCGCGAGGCCAGCTCGCTCGTCCTCGCCGCGCGCCTGCAGGCCGCGGGGGCCGAGGTCGTCGCCTACGACCCGATCTCCGAGGAGGAGGCGCGGCACCTCATGCACGGCGTCGAGCTCGCCGACGGAGGCCTCGCGGCCGTCGAAGGTGCGGACGCCGTGGTGCTCGTGACCGAGTGGGACGAGTTCCGCGAGCTCGACCTCGACGGCCGTCGCCGCCGCGATGCGCGGTGACGTCCTCATCGACGGGCGCAACGCGCTCGACCCCGAGGCGGCGAGCGCCGCCGGCCTGCGCTACGAGGGCATCGGCCGCTCCGGCGCCTGAGCTCGCGTGCGCGCGGTCGTCCTGGTCGGCGGTGAGGGCACGCGGCTGCGGCCGCTGACGTCGACGGTCCCCAAGCCGGTCGTCACGCTCGTCGACCGGCCGTTCATGGCCTACATGCTCGAGTGGCTCGCCCGCCACGGCGTCGACGAGGTCGTCCTCGCCTGCGGGTTCCTGCCGACGAAGCTGCGCGACGCGCTCGGCGACGGCTCGCGCTACGGCCTGCATCTCACGTACGTCGAGGAGCCCGAGCCGCGCGGCACGGGCGGCGCCGTGCGCTTCGCCGACGAGCAGCTCGAGGGCGGCCTCGGCGAGCGGTTCCTCGTCCTCAACGGCGACGTCCTCACCGACCTGGACCTCAGCGCCCAGATCGCCCGCCACGCCGAGGCGGGGGCGCGCGGAACGCTCGCGCTCGTTCCCGTCGAGGACCCGACCGCGTACGGGCTCGTGCGGCTGCAGGACGACGGCGCGGTCGCCGGGTTCCTGGAGAAGCCGAGGCCCGAGGAGATCGACACCGACCTCATCAGCGCCGGCGCGTACGTGCTGGAGCGCAGCGTGCTGGATCTCATCGCGCCGGGCCGCAACGTCTCGATCGAGCGCGAGGTGTGGCCGGCGCTCGTCGGCGCGGGGCTCCACGGGTACGCCCACGACGGGGCCTACTGGCTCGACATCGGGACCCCGGGCCGCTACCTGCAGGGCTCGACCGACATCCTCGCCGGCAACGTGCAGACCGGCGTGCTGGAGCGCCTGGACGGGCACCGCGTCGCGCGCGGCGAGGGCTGCACGGTCGACGGGCACCTGCACGGGCCGGCGGTCCTGGGCGACGGCGTCACGATCGCGCAGGGTGCCGTCGTGGGCGCCCACACCGTCCTCGGCGACCGCGTGCGCCTGGAGCCGGGCGCGACCGTCACCGGCTCGGTCGTGCTCGCCGACGCCGTGATCGGGCGCGGGTCGACCGTCCGCGACGCGATCGTCGCCCCCGGCGCGCAGGTGGGCGCGGACTGCACGGTCACCGGCGGCTCCGTCGTCGGGCCGGGCGTGATCCTCGGCGCGGGCAATGAACTGGACCACGGCGCGCGGGTGTTCCCGGGCGTCCATCTCCCGGACGGCGCGCTCGCGTTCTGACCGGCGCCGGGTCGCCGCGGCGCCGCCGGGCACGGCGGTGCGCGACACTTCCCGGGTGACCAACCCGCCCTCCATGTCCACGACCGAATCCGACATCACGCTCGGCCGCGCCGAGATCGCCGCAGCCGACCCGACCGACCAGCTCGGCGACGTCCTGTCGATCCCCGAGCACCTGCGCGACGCGATGTGGAAGGCCGAGTCGGCCGGCGTGCGCCCCTGGGACAGCCCGGGCGGCCTGATCGTCGCCGGCATGGGCGGCTCCGGCATCGGCGGCCGCCTCGCACGGGCGATCCTCGGCGACCAGGCCTCGCGCCCGGTCCTCAGCGTCGGCGGCTACGCGCTGCCGTCCTGGACCACGCAGGACGTGACCGTGCTGTGCGCCAGCTACTCCGGGGACACCGAGGAGACGCTCGCGTGCTTCGAGGCCGCCGGCGTCCTCGGGCGCCCGGCGCATCGTCGCGACGACCGGCGGCGCGCTCGCCCAGGCGGCGCGCGCCGAGGGCGTGCCCGTGCTGCCGATGGCGGGCGGTCTGCAGCCCCGCGCCGCGGTCGCCTACCAGACCATCGCGGCGCTCGAGGCCGCCGCGCTCTGCGGCGCGGGCCCGAAGCTCACGACCGAGATCGACGTCGCCGCGGACCACCTCGAGCAGCTCGCCGTCGCGTGGGGCCCCGACGCCGTGGAGGAGAGCGAGGCCAAGGCGCTCGCGCGCTCCCTGCACGGCAGCGTGCCCGTCATCGCCGGGTCCGGGCTCACGAGCCCGATCGCGTATCGCTGGAAGACGCAGATCAACGAGAACGCCGGTCAGCACGCGTTCTCCGGCGAGCTGCCGGAGTGCGATCACAACGAGATCGTCGGCTGGCCGACCGCGCCGGACTTCGGGCGCTTCAGCGCCGTGTTCCTCGACGACTCCGACGACACGCCGCGCGTCGAGCAGCGGATCCGCCTCACCCGCGAGATCATCGGCGACGCCGCCGCGACGTCGCACATCGTCACCAGCCGCGGGCAGACCACGGTCGAGCGGGCGTTCTCGCTGGTGCTGCTGGGCGACCTCGTGTCGGTCTACCTGGGCGTGCTGAACGGGAAGGATCCCGTCACCATCGAGCCGATCGACCGGCTCAAGGCCCGCCTCGCAGACGAGCAGTAGATCTCCGACCGCTCCGGGCGTCGGCCAAACCTTGACACAACCGTGGTAAGGTTGTCGCCGTTCATGGACGCCCTCACGATCCACGAAGCAGCGCAGACGACCGGTTGGTCGCCCCGCATGCTCCGCTACATCGAGCGCATCGGGCTGATCGAGCCCCAGCGCTCCGACGCCGGCTACCGCATGTTCGGTCCCGGCGAGCTGCAGCGGCTGCGCACCCTGAGGGAGCTGCTCGCCGATCACGACCTCGGCCTCGCCGACGTCGCGGTCGCCCAGCGCCTGCGGCGTGAGGACGGCCTGCGGGCCGACGTCGAGGCATGGCTGCAGGCCGAGCCGAGCAGGCCCGAGACGGTGTCCGCCGACGACTGGCTGCGCTGGGAGCAGCAGAAGCATGCGCGGCTCCTCGCCGCCACCACCACCCCCGAGATGGAGACGACCACGCGATGACGACGACCACTGCGGTCCTCAACGAGACCGATTACAAGGTCGCTGACCTGTCCCTCGCCGCCTTCGGCCGCAAGGAGATCCAGCTTGCCGAGCACGAGATGCCCGGCCTCATGCAGACCCGTGAGGAGTTCGCCGCCTCGCAGCCGCTGAAGGGCGCGCGCATCACGGGCTCGCTGCACATGACGATCCAGACGGCCGTGCTGATCGAGACGCTCACCGCGCTCGGCGCCGAGGTCCGCTGGGCGTCCTGCAACATCTTCTCGACCCAGGACCACGCGGCCGCGGCCGTCGCGGTCGGGCCGAACGGCACGCCCGAGTCGCCGCAGGGCGTCCCGGTCTACGCCTGGAAGGGCGAGACCCTCGAGGAGTACTGGTGGTGCACCGAGCAGGCGCTCACGTGGCCCGAGGGTGGCCCGAACATGATCCTCGACGACGGCGGCGACGCGACGCTGCTCGTCCACAAGGGCCGCGAGTTCGAGCTCGCCGGCGCCGTGCCGGATCCGTCCTCGGCCGAGTCCGAGGAGTTCCGCATCGTGCTGCAGCTCCTGCAGGACTCGCTCGGCCGCGACCCGCACAAGTGGACGCTCATCTCCGACGGCATCAAGGGCGTCACCGAGGAGACGACCACCGGCGTCAACCGGCTCTACCAGATGCAGGAGACCGGCGACCTGCTGTTCCCGGCGATCAACGTCAACGACTCCGTCACGAAGTCCAAGTTCGACAACCTCTACGGCTGCCGCCACTCGCTCGTCGACGGCATCAACCGCGCCGTCGACGTCATGCTCGCCGGCAAGCTCTGCGTCGTCGCCGGCTTCGGTGACGTCGGCAAGGGCTCGGCCGAGTCGCTGCGCGCCCAGGGCGCCCGCGTCGTCGTCACCGAGATCGACCCGATCTGCGCGCTCCAGGCCGCGATGCAGGGCTACGAGGTCCTGACGCTCGAGGACGTCATCGAGAAGGCCGACGTCTTCATCACGACGACGGGCAACAAGGACATCATCACGCTCGACCACATGCGGCGGATGAAGCACCAGGCGATCGTCGGCAACATCGGCCACTTCGACAACGAGATCGACATCGCCGCGCTCGAGCAGTCCGACGCCAAGCGGATCAACATCAAGCCGCAGGTCGACGAGTGGGTCTTCCCGGGCGGCAGCACGATCATCATGCTCTCCGAGGGGCGCCTGCTGAACCTCGGCAACGCGACCGGCCACCCGTCGTTCGTGATGTCCAACTCGTTCACGAACCAGACGATCGCCCAGATCGAGCTGTTCACGAAGAACGACGAGTACGAGAAGAAGGTCTACGTGCTGCCCAAGCACCTCGACGAGAAGGTCGCGCGCCTGCACCTCGACGCGCTCGGCGTGAAGCTCACGCAGCTGCGTCCCGACCAGGCGGCCTACATCGGCGTCCCGGTCGAGGGGCCGTACAAGCCGGATCATTACCGCTACTAGGCAGCACGCCTGAGCCGACGTCATCCGGGGGCCGCGCACGTCGCGGCCCCCGTGCGTTCGGGAAGGACGGACCCGCATGGCCACCAGACAGCCCAAGCTCCCGCAGCACGACGTCGCCGACCTGAGCCTCGCGCCGGCCGGTGAGGCGCGGATCGCGTGGGCCGCGGCGCAGATGCCGGTGCTCGCGCGGATCGCCGACCGCTTCGCCGCCGAGCAGCCGCTCGCCGGCGCGACGATCGGCCTGTGCCTGCATGTCACGGCCGAGACGGCCGTGCTCGCACGGGCGCTGGCGGGCGGCGGCGCGGACGTCGCGCTGTGCGCGGCCAACCCGCTGTCGACGCAGGACGACGTCGCCGCCGCGCTGGTGGCGAACGACCGGCTGGAGGTGTTCGCGCGGCACGGGGAGGACCTCGACACGTACGCCGCGCACGTCGGCGCGCTCGTCGCGCTGGAGCCCGACATCACGCTCGACGACGGCGCCGACCTCGTCACCGTCCTGCACGACGCCCGGCCCGAGGTCGTCGCGCGCATGCGCGGGGCGACGGAGGAGACGACGACCGGCCTCGTGCGCCTGCGCGGCATGGAGGCGGAGGGGCGGCTCGCATGCCCGGTGATCGCGGTCAACGAGGCGCGCACCGAGCGGGCGTTCAACGATCGGTACGGCACCGGCCAGTCCACGGTCGACGGCATCCTGCGGGCGACGAACCTCCTGTTCGCCGGAGCCGTCGTGGTCGTCGTCGGCTACGGGTGGACGGGGAAGGGGATCGCGCTGCGGGCTCAGGGCCTCGGCGCCAGCGTCATCGTCTGCGAGGTCGACCCGATCCGTGCGCTCGAGGCGCGCATGGAGGGCTTCCAGGTGATGACGGCGCTCGAGGCCGCCGAGCGCGGGGACCTCTTCATCACGGTGACCGGCAACAGCGCCGTGCTGTCGGCGGAGCACTTCGCCCGCATGAAGGACGGGGCGATCCTCGCGAACGCCGGCCACTTCGACGTCGAGATCGACCTCGGCGCGCTCGAGCGCCTGGCAGGCGCGCGGCGCGAGGTGCGCCCGCTGGTCGAGGAGTTCGAGCTGGAGGGCCGCCGGCTCAACCTGCTCGCGCGCGGCCGCGTCGTGAATCTCGCCTCCGCCGAGGGGCACGCGTCGGCGGTCATGGACCTGTCGTTCGCCACGCAGGCGCTCGCCGTCGAGCACCTCGTGCGATCCGGCGAGGAGCTCGGCCCGGGCGTGCACCCGTTCCCGGCAGCGCTGGACCGCGAGGTCGCGCGCCTGAAGCTCGACGCGCTCGGCGTCCACATCGACGAGCTCACGCCCGACCAGGCGGCCTATGCGCACGCCTGGGTCCCCGCACCGCACGAGGAATAGGCACGGCCGCATCGTCCCCGCTCGACGTGCCGGGCGCGGTGACCAGCCACGGCTGACGCGCGGGGCATCGGCGATCCGGCCCATGCGACCATGCGGCGGGTGACCGATCAGACCGAGCCCGCACTGACGAAGCTGCGCGCCGACGGTGCCGGGCAGGCGACCGTCGCCGCGTTCGAGCATGCGATCCGGCGCCTGGCCGCCGGCGAGCGGGGCCTGCTGCCCGAGTCCGAGATCGAGCCCGTCGCGGACCTGCCCGACGCCGACGCGCTCCCGGACGCCGGTGAGGAGGTCGCCGGCCTGCTCGACCGCACCGTCGTCCTGAAGCTCAACGGCGGGCTCGGCACGAGCATGGGCATGACGCGCGCCAAGTCACTGCTCGAGGTGCGCGACGGCCTCTCGTTCCTCGACATCATCGCCCGCCAGGTGCTCGACCTGCGGGCGCGACACGCCGGCCCGCGTCTGCCGCTGGTCCTCATGGACAGCTTCCGCACGCGGGAGGACTCGCTCGCCGCGCTCGCGGCGCACGGCCCGCTCAGCGCGGACCTCGAGCCCGACTTCGTGCAGAGCCGGGTGCCCAAGCTCCTGGATGACGGCACGCTCGCGCCCGCGAGCTGGCCGGCTGATCCCGAGCTCGAGTGGGCGCCGCCGGGGCACGGCGACCTCTATCCCGCGCTCGCCGGCTCCGGCATGCTCGAGCGGCTTCTGGAGCAGGGGTACCGCTGGGCGTTCGTGTCGAACGCCGACAACCTCGGCGCGACGCTCGATCCGCGCATCCTCGCCTGGATCGCGCGTGAGGAGGTGCCGTTCCTCATGGAGGTCGCCGACCGCACGGCGGCCGACCGCAAGGGCGGGCACCTCGCCCAGCGGGGAGACGGGGAGGGCCTCGTACTGCGCGAGGTCGCGCAGACGCCGGAGGAGGATCTGGGCGCCTTCCAGGACATCGCCCGCCACCGCTTCTTCAACACGAACACGATCTGGCTCGACCTGCAGAAGGTCGCCGCGGATCTCGCGGGCGACGGCGTCATCGACCTCCCGATGATCATCAACCGCAAGACGGTCGACCCCGCCGACGCGAGCTCGCCCAGGGTCATCCAGCTGGAGACCGCGATGGGCGCGGCGATCGCGAGCTTCCCCGGAGCCCGGGCGCTGCGCGTCCCGCGCTCGCGGTTCCTGCCGGTGAAGACGACGGACGACCTGCTCGTGCTGCGCTCCGACGCCTACGTGCTCGACGAGCGCTCGCACGTGGTGGCGGCGCCCGCCCGCGGCGCGGCGCCCCCGCCGCTCGTCCGGCTCGACCCCGACTGGTACCGGCTCGTGGACGAGTTCGACGCGCGGTTCCCGGCGGGCTCGCCGTCGCTCGCGGGATGCGACGCCCTGACGGTCGCGGGCGATGTGCGCTTCGGGCGCGACGTCGTGGTGCGCGGAACCGTGACCGTCGAGCAGGACGGCGACGCACCGCGGGTCGTCCCCGACGGCGCGCTGCTCGAGGGGTGACCGCGTGCGGGCTCTCGCCGCGCTGCTGCTCGTCACCCTGGTCGTTCCGGGCGTCGCCTGTGCCCGGACCGCGCCGGACCTGAGCCCGCGCGATCCGCTCGCCACGCTGAGCCTGCGCCAGCTCGCCGGCCAGCGCATCGTCGTCGGGTACGCGGGCGCCCGGGTGCCGGCGTGGCTGCTGCGCCGGGTGCGCCGCGGCGAGGTCGGCGGCGTGATCGCGTTCAGCCGGAACATCCCCTCGCGATCCGCGCTCGGGGCGCAGATGCGCCGGCTGCAGCGGGCGCCGCGCCCGGTCGCGGCGCCGCTGCTCACGATGATCGACCAGGAGGGCGGGCTCGTCGCCCGGCTGCCCGGCGCGCCGTCCGGGGCGCCCGGCGCAGATGGGACGCCGCGGCGCCGCATACGTGCGCCGGCAGGGACGGCTGACCGCAGCCAACCTGCGCCGCGCCGGGATGAACGTCAACCTCGCGCCGGTGGCCGACCTCGGACGTCCCGGCAGCTACCAGGCGCGCACCGGCCGGGCCTTCGCCCGGCGGCCCGGCGCGGTCGCGTCCCTGGCGACCGCCTTCGCCCGCGGCCTGCAGCAGGGCGGGGTCGCCGCGACGCTCAAGCACTTCCCCGGACTGGGAGCCGTCAGCCGCGACGAGGACGCGGTGATCCAGACGGTCGCGCTCTCGCGCAGGACCCTGCGCGCCGCGGACGAGGCGCCGTTCGCCGCCGGCATCCGCGCGGGCACCCGTCTCGTGATGACGAGCACGGCGCGGTACCCGGCGCTCGACGGCAGCCGGGTCGCGCTGCTCTCGCGCCGCATCACGACGACCGAGCTGCGCGGGCGCCTGGGCTTCCGCGGCGTGGCGATCACCGACGACCTGGACGTGACCGCGATGCGCCGCCTCGCCGGCCCCGGCACGCTCGCCGTGCGCGCGAGCGCCGCGGGCAACGACGTCCTGCTGTTCGCCCAGGACCCGGACCGCGCTCGCCGCGGCCTGAACGCCGTGGTCTCCGCCGTGCGTGCAGGACACCTGTCACGCGCGGAGCTCACGGCCTCGGTCCGGCGCGTGCTGGCACTGCGCGGGGCGCTGTAGGGTCCGGCCCGTCGACGATCGGGGCATCGCGGAGTCGCTGAGCGACCTGCAGATGCCCCGCGATCCGCTGGACGGCTACGTCAGCGTCAGGATCCCGCGCAGCACGAGCGCGGCGCCCACACCCGCGGCGACCACGACGATCATCAGGCGGCTGTGGTCCTTGGACCACTGCTGGATGTCGCCGACGAGCTTGCGCGCCGCCTCCGGGCGCACGATGCACACCGCCAGCGCGGCGATCGGCAGCGCGAACCAGATGAGGTTGTAGATCAGGATCTCGATCAGGCCGGTGAGGCGCTTGGGGTCATGGGCCGCGATGACGTTCAGCGCGATCAGGTAGAAGAGGCCCGGGATGTGCGTCGCGGGCCCGGCCAGGATGGCCGTGCGCAGCGTCAGGCGCCCTTCGAGCAGCTGCGACCAGCGGGGCGGGGTCTCCGGAGCCTCGGCGCCGAACCGCCAGCCCACACGACGGGTGTGGACGAGGACCGCGAGCGTCAGCAGCATGCCGCCGGCGATCAGGTCGGCGATCCCCTTCGTCCGGCTCGTCCCGGCGTTGATGTCGACGCCGTCGAACGCCCAGATGATGAGCAGGCCGAAGGCGATCGTGAAGGCCAGGCCGGCGACGATGTACGCGGTGATCAGGCGGCGCGGCGCCGGCGCGGCGAGCAGGGCGTACAGCGCCGCGACGCTCGTCGGGCGGACCGTGCTCGCGAGCGCCAGGATGATGATCTCGACGGTCAGGGAATCTCTCCGGCCTCGCGGAGATCCTCGAGGTGCTCCTGGCGCTGGAGCTCGCGCTCGCTCTGGTCGAGCGCGCGGAACAGCAGGATCGCCAGCGCGACGCCCATGACGATCATCTGCTCGAGCGTCATGATCTCGCCGCCGAGCGCCTGGTCTCCCTCGACCGTCAGCCCGAAGATCGGGTCGCGCGCCTCGTAGTACGGGTACAGGGAGTCGGGGGCGAACGTCAGGACGATGCCCAGGAGCCCGACGCCGAGCTTCGTCGACAGCATGTAGACGAGCGGGCCCATCACGGTCGTGTGGAAGCGCGAGCGGATCGGCGACAGCAGCTGCCACCAGTACAGGAGGCCGACGCTGAGGAAGACGACGTGCTCCAGCACGTGGACCACGTCCGTCTCGAGCGCCGAGTCGTAGGCCGCCGGGATGTGCCACGCGTACATCACGCCGATGTAGAGCACGACCGCGACGGCCGGGTGCATGATCGGGCCGAGCGCCCGCTCCAGCGCCATCAGCCGCCGGGTGGCGGGGCGCAGCAGCACCTTCGTGAGGCCGCCGATCAGCCCGATCGGGACGAGGTCCAGCAGGAGCATGTGCTGGACCATGTGCATCGTGAACGACTGCTCGGCGAGCCGGTCGATCGGCGAGATCAGCGCGATCACCAGGCAGCTGAGCCCGAAGAGGTAGGACAGGAGCCGCCAGACCGGGGCCGCGGCGGCGCCGTCGTCGCGGCGCACCCGCCACCAGCGCGGCAGGTAGAGCCCACCGAGGATGAGGACGAGCAGGATCGGCCCGGGGTCGAGCGTCCACGACACGTCCGCGGCGGCACCGAGGACCATCCACGAAGGGGGCGCAGTCACGCCGCTGGATCGTCGCAGACACGTGGTCGCGCCGTGTGCCGGTGTCCGCCAGCCTCGGGCCGATGCTCCGACGCGCGCTCGACCTGCTCGCACCGCCCGCCTGCTGGTCGTGCGCAGGCGCCGTCCTGCTCGCCTCGCCGCTGTGCCCGGCGTGCGCCTCGGCGCTGCCCTGGAGCGCCCCGGGGAGCGGGCGGCGCGACGGGCCACTCGACCGCTGCGACGTTCCCCTCGCGCTCACGGGCCCCGCCCGCGACCTCGTCCACGCCCTGAAGTTCCGCGACGTGCCCCCGGTCGCCGCGCTGATGGCCGCGCACATCGTGCACGCCCTTCCGGCCGGCCTCGCGGTCGGCGGCGAGGTGCTCGTCCCGGTGCCCGCGCACCCCGCCCGCCGACGCCGGCGCGGCTATGACCACGCCGACGTTCTGGCCCGGGCGATCGCCCGGCGCACGGGCCGGACGGTGGCGCCGGTGCTCACCAGGTCGGGGTCCCCCGGAGCCCGCCAGCGGGGCGCGGGGAGGGCGGACCGGCTCAGCGGGGAGGCGCTCACGATCGGCGCTCGCGGGCCCGCTCCCGCGCGCTGCGTGCTCGTGGACGACGTGCGCACCACCGGGGCGACACTGCGGGCCTGCGCGCTGGTGCTGCGGGGCGCGGGCGCACGCCGGGTCCGTGCGGTGGCCTACGCGCAGGCCCCATGACCGGGGTCCCTTGCGGGCCGACCCTCGATAGGATCGGTGGCATGCAGATCGAGTTGACCGGCACGAACGTCGAGATCACGGAGGGGCTGCGGGAGGTCGTGCAGCGGCGCCTGGAGAAGGTCGCCCGCCAGGTCTCCGACCTCGCCGTCTGCGAGGTGATCCTGAGCGAGGAGCGCAATCCCTCGATCAGCGCGTCGCAGAAGGCCGAGGCGATCCTGATCCTCAAGGGCAAGACGCTCACCGCCAAGTCCTCCGCCCCCGAGATGGGTACCGCCCTGGGCGAGGTCTCCGACGACCTCCACCGCCAGGTCGAGAAGCTGCGCGACAAGCGCATCGGCAAGCGCCGCGAGGGCGCCGCCTCGATCCGCCACCTCGAGGCCGAGGTGGAGATCCCCGGCGAGTTCAGCGCCTAGACCCGCCGGCGACCCCCTCCCGAGCGGGGAGGGCGGCCGTCCCCCGTCGCTATCCTGCGGCCCATGGGTCTGCTGGAGAGAGCGCTGAACATCGGTGAGAGCAAGCAGTTCCGCCAATACGAGAAGCGCGTGGCCGAGATCGGGGCGCTCGAGGACGAGCTGACCGGCCTCTCCGACGAGGATCTGCGCGGGCGGATGGACGTCCTGCGCGAGCGCGTCCGTGAGGAGGGCGAGCACCTCGACGACGTCATGCCCGAGTGCTTCGCGCTCGTCCGTGAAGCCGGTCGCCGGACCATGGAGATGCGGCATTTCGACGTGCAGCTCGTCGGCGGCATGGTCCTCCACGGCGGCAACATCGCCGAGATGAAGACCGGCGAGGGCAAGACGCTCACCGCCACGCTCGCCGTCTGCCTCAACGCGCTCGCCGGTCACGGCGTGCACGTCGTGACGGTCAACGACTACCTCGCGCGCCGCGACGCCGAGTGGATGAGCCCGATCTACGACATCCTCGGCTTCTCCTGGGGCGTCCTGCAGAACATGCAGGAGCCCGACGACAAGATCGAGGCCTACGCGGCCGACATCACCTACGGCACGAACTCCGAGTTCGGGTTCGACTACCTGCGCGACAACATGGCGCAGTCGCTCGAGGAGAAGGTCCAGCACGGCGGGCGCGTCGGCGAGGACGGCGAGCCGCCCGTCATGCACTACTTCGCGATCGTCGACGAGGTCGACAACATCCTCATCGACGAGGCGCGGACCCCGCTCATCATCTCCGGCCAGCCCGAGCAGGCCGCCGACCTGTACGCGAAGTTCGCGCGACTCGCGCCGCAGATGGAGTCCGGCAAGACGCCCGAGGGCATGGACCCCCGCTCCAAGAAGGACTACGTCGCCGACTTCGACTACGAGTTCGACGAGAAGAACAAGACCGTCGCCGTCACCGAGCGCGGCGTGGCCAAGGCCGAGAAGTTCCTCGGCATCGACCACCTCTACCGCGCCGAGAACGGGCACCTCGTCAACCACCTGATCCAGTCGCTGAAGGCCGAGTCGCTCTACAAGCGCGACGTCGACTACGCCGTCCTCGACGACGAGGTCGCGATCATCGACGAGTTCACCGGCCGCATCCTCGAGGGCCGGCGCTGGTCCGAGGGCCTGCACCAGGCGGTCGAGGCGAAGGAGGGCGTGCGCGTCCAGGAGGAGAGCCAGACCCTCGCGACGATCACGCTGCAGAACTTCTTCCGTCTCTACGACAAGCTCGCCGGCATGACCGGCACCGCCCTCACCGAGGCGACCGAGTTCAAGAAGATCTACAAGCTGGGCGTCGTGCAGGTCCCCACGAACCGCCCGATGGTCCGCGCCGACAAGAACGATCAGGTCTACAAGACCCGCAACGGCAAGTGGCACGCCGTCGCCTCCGAGATCGAGGAGCGCCACGCCAAGGGGCAGCCCGTCCTCGTCGGCACCATCTCCGTCGAGGTGTCCGAGGTGCTCGGCGAGCAGCTCAAGAAGAAGGGCATCCCGCACACCGTCCTCAACGCGAAGCCCGAGTACGCCGAGAAGGAGGGCGAGATCATCGCCGAGGCGGGCGTGCCCGGTGCCGTCACCATCGCGACGAACATGGCCGGCCGCGGCGTCGACATCAAGCTCGGCGGCAGCCCCGAGCACCTCACGCGCCGCGAGCTCGCCAAGCTCGGCCTCAAGCCGCGCGACCCGGACTGGCAGCCGACGTACGACCAGATCCTCCCCAAGATGGAGGAGCAGGTCGCCGAGGCCCGCGACGTCGTCATGGAGGCCGGCGGCCTCTTCATCTGCGGCACCGAGCGGCATGAGTCCCGCCGCATCGACAACCAGCTCCGCGGCCGCGCCGGCCGCCAGGGCGACCCCGGCGAGTCGCGCTTCTTCCTCTCCGCCGAGGACGACCTCGTGCGGCTCTTCGCGGGCGACCGGATCTACAAGATCCTCGACCGCCTCGGCGCCGTCGACGCGGAGGGTCACGAGGAGCCCATCGAGGCCGGGATGCTCACGAAGCAGATCGAGAAGGCGCAGCGGAAGGTCGAGGAGCAGAACTTCCTCATCCGCAAGCGCGTCCTCGAGTACGACGACGTGATGAACGAGCAGCGCCGGATCGTCTACGCCTACCGCGACGACGTCCTCGAGGGCAAGGACCTCGGCGAGCAGGCGCGCGAGGAGATCAGCGGCGTCATCCAGCGGCTCGTCGACCAGTACACGCCCGGCGACTTCGTCGAGGACTGGGACCTCGACGGGCTGCTCATCGCCCTCAACGACATCCTGCCCGGCGACGCGCTGCCCGAGGACTTCGACGCCCGCGAGGCGGCGATGGAGAGCAGCGACCGCGACGGGCTCGCCGAGCGGCTCTCGACGCAGGCACGCGAGCTGTACGACCGGCGCGAGCAGGAGTTCGGCGACGAGCTGATGCGCGCGCTCGAGCGCTACCTGCTGCTCCAGATCATCGACAACCGCTGGCGCGAGCACCTCTACGACATGGACTACCTGCGCGAGGGCATCCACCTCCGCGGGTTCGCCCAGATCGAGCCGATCGTCGCCTACAAGAACGAGGCGTTCGACCTCTTCACCGACCTCATGAACTCCATCTGGTCGGACTTCGCGCGGATGGTCTACCACGTCGAGGTCGAGATCGAGGTCGACGATCCGGCCGCCGCACAGCAGGCGTTCGGCGCGCCCGGCGGCACGCAGACACGCCCCGGGTCCGTCAGCTACACCGGCGGCAGCGGCGCCCTGCAGGGCGCCGGCGCCATCGCCGCGGCCGCCGCCGGCGCCGGGCCCGAGTTCGTCACCGAGTACGGCGACCCGCAGGTCGAGGAGGCGCCCATCGTCATCGAGCAGCGCGTCGTCTCCGAGGACGAGCAGATCGGGCGCAACGACCCGTGCTGGTGCGGCTCGGGGAAGAAGTACAAGAAGTGCCACGGCTCGTGATTCGCGGATCTCGGGGCGCCTGAGCCCACCCGCCTGCGGCGGGCGGTGCTTCCAGCACAGCACCCGCTTGGCGTGTGGGCCTCAGGCATCCCCGATCTTCCGCTCGAGAGGCGTTGGGGTGGGCGCCAGGCGACTACGACGTGCTGCGCCGGGCCGAACGCCAGCACGACGGTGGCGACGATGAGCAGGCCGCCGAACAGCACGAGGCCCGGGGCGTCGTCGGCTTCGCCGAACACGATGGCCGCGACGCCGATCGCGATGGTGGCTCCGCGGTAGGCGATGTTGCGCTCGTTCCGCGCCGCCAAGCGGAGCAGCACGCCCGCATCCGCCCAACAGGACCGCGGCGAGCACGAAGTCGGCCAGGCTCCATTGCATCTCATCGCTCCTGTGACGAGGAATGTCGGGGTGGATGCCACGCGCGCGGCGACGGCGCGCAGCTCAGCCGCCGCGCTGTCGGCCGCCGCTCCCGCGCGCTCGCGCAGGACGTCGGCGACGAGCTGCAGGCTGCGCACGAGGCGATCCAGCGGGAAGTCCCGCGCCTCGAGGACCCTTGCGAGCCACGAGATCTCGGCCCAGAGGTCGACGGTTCCGTCATGGGTGTTGATCGCCCACCACAGGACGTGCTGGTTGTCGTGGTCGGACCACGCTCGCCACTCCGCGGAGTACCGCTCGTCCTCGTCCGGGAACGCCTGCGCGTAGCGGTCGGTCACCTCCGCGGCGAGCGGCACGAGGTCCAGCACGGTGCCGTCAGGAAGCGTCGCCTGCGTCGGCGGCGGGTCGCCGGAGGGACGCGAGAGCTGCTTGGTCACCGCGCGACGACGTCGTAGGTGTGGAGATGGTCCAGGCGCGTCAGCCTGATCGCGTCCTGCAGCGCCGGGTCGATCCGGTGGTGCGAGACGGCGTGGGCGTCGCTTCGCATGTACGCCGTGAAGTCCTCGCGGCTGCGCCACCGGCTCACCATCACCACCTCGTCCGCGTCGCGGTCGGACTGCCAGACCTCGAGATCGATGAACCCCGGCGCGTCGTCGACGAGATGGGCGCGGTTGCCGAACGCCTCGATCAGCTCGTCGCGCCGGCCGGGATCGACGCTGAGGCGGGACATCGAGACGTACATGGCAGTGCATGATCGCAATGGCGCCGGCGAGCCGAGCCGGTCCGTCGATAGCGTGCGCCCATGGCCGCCGTCGACCTCTACTGGCTCCCGCTGGGCGCCGGCGGCCGGTTCGTGCGCTTCAACGGCCGGGCGTACGAGGCGGTGATGGCGCGAGCTCGGCAGCAGGCCGGCATGCGACCTCTATCACTCGGCGCTCGAGGTCCGCTGCGAGCAGGGTCGCTTCGTCATCGAGATGACGCCCGTCCGCGACGCCGACGGTGCGCGGCGCGGAGTCGTCGGGGAGGGGCCCGTCGGAGCGCGCTGGGCGGGACGCCTGCGGATCTTCCGCTACGAGATCCGGCGCTGGCGTGACGGCGCAGATCCCGGACGTGGCCGAGGCGGTCGGCGGCCCCCGGTGCCTGAGCGACGATGAAGCGTGCGCGCGTCGCGTTCTCGATCTCGTCCCGCAGGTGCCGCGGCCGGTGTGGGGCCGCGACGAGTTGCGACGGGGGACATGTGGAACTCCAATTCGGTGATCTCGTGGCTGCTCGCGCGCAGCGGCATCGACGTCGACGCGGTCGCGCCGCCGGCGGGCGGACGGGCGCCCGGATGGCAGGCGGGGCTGGTGATCGCACGCCGCGGGACCGCTGAGCGACGCTGAACGTCCGGCCAGACGATGCAGACCACCGCTCAAGTTCTCCCGCCGAGATGCCGAGGGGGGATCTGAGGGCTTTCTCCTCTCCTCCGACTGCCCCTCGCAAGCATCGCGCCCCGTGTGACGGACTGGACCCCCGTCACCGGGGCGTTTCTAATTCTCCGGCCGTCCGCCGGGGCCCCGGTGCTAGCGTCGCCCTGTGCCCACGGTCCCCAACACCGAGTCTCCGGCGCAGCGCGCGGCGGCGGTCGAGAACCAGCTCGCCGACCTCGAGCGCTATCTCGATCCGGACGGCCTCACGCGGACGGTCGCCGAGCTCGAGGGACGCATGGGCGCGCCGGGGTTCTGGGACGACCAGGAGGTCGCGGCGAAGGTCAGCGCCGAGCACGCCCGCGCGAGCCGCAAGCTCGAGCTGTGGCAGGCGCTGCAGCGCGACGCGGGCGACCTCGAGGCGCTGATCGAGCTGGCCGACGAGGACGCCTCGCTCGCCGACGAGGTCGCGCAGCAGCTCGCGGACATCGAGGGGCGCCTGGCGACGCTCGAGGAGCAGCGGCTGTTCGCCGGTCCCTACGACGCCGGCGACGCGCTCGTCACCGTCAACGCGGGTGCCGGCGGCACCGACGCGCAGGACTGGGCCGAGATGGTCCTGCGGATGCTCATGCGCTGGTCCGAGCGCCGCGGCTTCGCCGTCGAGCTGCTCGAGGTGAGCCCTGGCGAGGAGGCGGGCATCAAGTCCGCCACGTTCCGGGCCGAGGGCGAGAACGCCTACGGCCTGTTCGGCGCCGAGCGCGGCGTTCACCGGCTCGTGCGGCTCTCCCCGTTCGATTCCGCCAACCGCCGCCAGACGTCGTTCGCGGGCGTCGAGGTCGCGCCCGTGGTGGACGAGGTCGGCGCGATCGAGATCGACGACGACGACCTGCAGATCGACACCTACCGCGCGTCGGGCGCAGGTGGGCAGCACGTCAACAAGACCGACTCCGCCGTGCGGATCACGCACCGGCCGAGCGGGATCGTCGTGCAGTGCCAGAACGAGCGCTCGCAGACCGCCAACAAGGACACGGCGATGAAGATGCTGCGCGCGAAGCTCCTCGAGCTGGAGGAGCGCAAGCGCGCCGAGGAGATCGCCAAGGAGAAGGGCGAGGCGCAGGACGTCAACTTCGGCTCGCAGATCCGCTCGTACGTCCTGCACCCGTACACGATGGTCAAGGACCACCGCACGACCTTCGAGATGGGCGACGCCCAGCGCGTGCTCGACGGCGACCTCGACGGCTTCGTGCGCGCCGAGCTGCTCCGACAGGCCGGCGGCGGGGCGAGCGCGAACTAGCCACCCCCATGGCCGACGAGCCGCGCATCAGCGAGCAGCCCACCGCGCCCTACCTCGACGCGGTCGTCGGGTACGGCTTCCGCGGTGCCGGGCGGTTCCACGTGCCCGGCCACAAGGGCGGGCGCGGCGCCGATCCAGGCCTGCGCCACGCCATCGGCGAGGACGCGCTCCTGCTCGACGTGCCGCAGGACATCCGCGGGATCGACGTCGGTCCGTCGCCGACGCCGTACGAGCGCGCGGAACTGCTCGCCGCGGAGGCCTACGGCGCGCGCCGTTCGTGGTTCCTCACCAACGGCGCCACGCAGGGCAACCATGCCCTCTGCCTGGCGCTCGCGCCGCTCGGCGCGCACGTCGTCGCGCAGCGCAACTCGCACGCGTCGGTCGTCGACGGCCTCGTCCTGAGCGGTGGGATCCCGACCTTCGTCGCCGCCGAGTACGACCCGGAGCTCGGGATGACGCACGGCGTGACGCCCGAGGCGCTCGCCGCCGCGCTGACCCGCACGCCAGACGCGCGGGCGGCGTTCATCGTCTCGCCGACGTACTACGGGATGGCGGCCGACGTCGCGGGCTGCGCGGCCGTGGCGCACGAGGCGGGCGTCGCGCTCGTCGTCGACCAGTCCTGGGGTGCGCATTTCGGGTTCAGTGCCGGCCTGCCGCCGAGCGCTCTGGAGCTCGGTGCCGACGCCGTCCTCACGAGCACGCACAAGCTCGCCGGCTCGCTGACGCAGAGCGCGATCCTGCATCTCGGCCAGGGCGACCGGATCGACGAGGCACGCGTCGCACGCGCCGTGCGGATCGTCCGCTCGACCAGCCCCTCCTCGCTGCTCCTGGCCTCGCTCGACGCCGCGCGCCGGCAGCTCGCGGTCCACGGCGAGCAGCTCCTCCACGAGACGATCGAGGCCATCGGCGCCGCGCGCGCAGAAGCTCCGCGCGGTCGACGGCGTCGAGCTGCTCGACCAGGAGCTCGTCGGTCGCCCGGGAATCGCCGCCTACGACCCGCTGCGGATCGTCCTCGACACGCGCGGGACGGGCTGCACGGGCATGGAGCTCTCGGACGCGCTGCGCCAGAGCTATGACGTGCACGCCGAGCTGGCGACGCAGTCCACCATCGTCTTCGTCGTCGGGATGGGCGAGCGGCCGCGGGCGCTGCTGCGGCTCGCCGGCGACGTCGAGGAGGCGGTGGCGCGGATGCGCCGTCCGGGCACGGAGACCGAGCCGATCTACCAGCCCGCGGACACGCCGGAGCTCGTCGTCGCGCCGCGCGATGCGTTTCTCGGCGACGCCGAGCGCGTGGACGTCGCCGACGCGGTCGGGCGCATCTCGTGCGAGTCGATCGCCGGCTACCCGCCCGGGCATCCCCGCGCTGCTGCCGGGGGAGCGCGTCAGCGAGGAGATCGTGCGCTACCTGACCGAGACCGTCGCGTCGGGCGGGCGGCTGCACGGCGCGAGCGATCCCGCGTTCGGAACGCTCTTCGTCCTGCGCGAGGGCTGAGGCGCCCGCTCAGCGGACGAGCAGCACGGGCTTGCCGACGGCGCCGCCGCCCTCGAAGCCCGCGAGCAGCCGCGCGCCCTCGGCCAGCGGGGCCGACTCGCTGAGGATCGGCGCCAGCTTCCCCTCGGCCCACCAGGTCATGAGATCGGCGTGCGCGGCCGCCGGGAAGGCCTGGTCGTGCGGCAGCATGCCGCCGTAGTTCACGCCGACGATGTCGATGCTGCGCAGCAGCGCCTGGTTGACGGGCAGCGTCGGGATCGTCCCGCTCGCGAAGCCGACCACGAGGATGCGGCCCTCGGGCGCGGTGCAGCGCAGGCTGCGGTCGAAGCGCTCGCCGCCGACCGGGTCGACGACGATGTCCGCGCCGCGGCCGCCGGTCGCCGCGCGCACCTCCGCGACCCAGTCGCCGGCCGGGTCGAGGACGACGTCGGCGCCGGCCTGCGTCGCGACGCGCCGGCGCTCGTCGCTGGACCCGAGCGCGATGACCGTCCCCGCGCCGGCGGCCTTCGCGACCTGGATCGCCGCGGTGCCCACGCCGCCCGCCGCGCCGTGGACGAGCACGGACTCGCCGGGCTGCATCCGCCCGCGGCGGATCAGGCCGAGGTGCGCCGTCTGGTAGTTGATGACCATCGCCGCCGCGACGTCGAAGGGCATGTCGGCGGGGATCGGGAGCGTGATGAAGGCGGGCGCGAGCGCGACCTCGGCGAAGCCGCCGACGGGCGTCGTCGCCGCGACGCGGTCGCCGGGCTTCACCGCTCCGCCCTCCGGGGCCTCGAGCACGACGCCGGCGATCTCGGTGCCGGGGATGAACGGCAGGTCCGGCTTGATCTGGTACTCGCCGCGCGTGATGAGCCAGTCGACGAACCCCGCGCCCGCCGCGTGCACCTCGATCAGGACCAGGCCGTCGCCGCCGACCGGCTCGGGCACGTCCTCGAGTCGCAGGGACTCGGGACCGCCGGTGTCGTGGAGGACGAGCGCGCGCATGGCCGCGGAACCTATCCGAGTCCCAGCGCGCCGAGCACGCGGTCCAGGTCGTCCTCGTCGTTGTAGAGATGGAACGACACGCGGGCGCGCCCGTCGCGCACGGAGAACCGCACGTCCGCCGCACGCAGCCGCGCGGTCGCGGCGTCGCCCAGCGGGAGCGAGACGATCGCCGAGCCGTTCTCCGGGACGCCGGCCGCCGCGCGCAGGGCGGCCGCGAGCCCGACGTCGTGGGCGCCGATCGCGGCGACCCCGACCTCCTCGAGCAGCTCCAGCGCGGGGGCGGTGCCGACCCAGCACAGCCACGCGGGGGAGAGGTCCAGCCGCCGGGCGTCGGCGGCGAGCCGCAGCGGCGCGTCGTAGATCGACGCCCACGGATCCTCGCCGGCGTACCAGCCCGCGTGCAGCGCCGGCAGCGCGGCCAGCGCCTCCTCGCTCCCCGCCAGGAACGCCGTTCCGCGCGGCGACAGCAGCCACTTGTAGGTGCCGCAGACGATGTAGTCGGCGCTCGCGCCGTCGATCGCCATCCAGCCCGCCGACTGCGTGACGTCGACGAGCACGCGGGCGCCGGCGGCGCTCGCAGCGGCCGTGATCGCGGGCCGGTCGGCGACCGCGCCGTCGGCCGACTGCACCGCGCTGAAGGCGACGAGCGCGGTCCCGGCGTCCACGGCGTCGGCGAGCCGGTCCAGCGGGGCGAGCCGCACGTCGAGGTCGCCGCGGGCCAGGAACGGGAACAGCACGGACGTGAACTCGCCCTCGGGAGCCACGACGCGCGCACCGGCGGGCAGCGAGGCCGCGATCAGGGCGACGAACGACGAGACCTGCCCGGCCGCGGCGACGCGGGCGGCGGGCACGCCCGCGAGCCGCGCGAACGCCTCGCGGCTGCGGCGCACGTCGTGGTCGAACTCCTTGGCGTTCGTCCTGCCCGCGGCCCATTCGTCGATCGCGCGCGTGAGCGCTTCGCGCGTGGCGGGAGCGGGCAGGCCGAGCGTGGCGCTGTCGAGGTAGCCGCGGGCGCCGGGGAAGGCGCCGGGGAGCAGGGCGGGCATCCGGCGTCATGCTGTCGCATCGCCGGGCTGCGCGCACGCCGCCTATGCTCCGCCGTCATGGACGACGCCACCCGCAGCGAGCTGGAGGACGTCGTCGCCCGGGCGCTCGCCGAGGACGTCGGCGACGGCGACCGGACCACGCTCGCGACGATCCCGGCCGGTGCCCGCACCCGCGCGACGATGCTCCAGAAGGAGCCGGGCGTCGTCTTCGGGCTCGACGCGGCGGAGCTCGTCTTCGCGACGCTCGACCCGCAGGCCGCCGTCGAGCGCCTCGCGCCGGAGGGCGCCTGGACCGACGCGCCGGACCTGCCGCTGGCGGTCCTGCGTGTCACGGGTGACGCCCGCGCGGTGCTGTCGGCCGAGCGCACGGCGCTGAACCTCGTGCAGCGGCTGAGCGGCGTGGCGACCCAGACGGCGCGGTTCGCCCGTGCGATCGAGGGAACGGGAGCGCGGGTCCTCGACACCCGCAAGACGACGCCGGGCCTGCGGCTGCTGGAGAAGGCGGCGGTCCGCGCCGGCGGCGGCGTGAACCACCGGATCGGGTTGTGGGACGAGCTGCTCGTGAAGAACAACCACATCGACGTCGCCGGCGGCGTGGTGCAGGCCACGCGCGCCGCGCTGAACGCCTACCCCGACCTCCCGGTCGAGGTCGAGTGCCGGACGACGGCGGAGATCGACGGGGCGCTCTCGGCGGGGCGCCACGCGCCTGCTGCTCGACAACATGACCCCGGACGAGCTGCGGGCCGCGGTGGCGCACGTCGCCGGGCGCGCGACCCTCGAGGCCAGCGGCGGCGTGACGCTCGAGACGGTCAGGGAGGTCGCGGCCACAGGCGTACAATTCGTCTCGGTCGGGGCGCTCACGCACTCGGCCCCCGCCCTGGACCTCTCGCTGAAGCTGGAGCCGCTGCCATGACCTCCTCGTTCTCCCTCCCGATGGCCGGCGATCCGGAGCCGATCGACATCCCCGCGCTCAGCGCCGAGGTGCGCGAGCTGGCGGCCGCGCAGGATGCCGTCATCCTCGCCCACAACTACCAGGTGCCCGAGGTCCAGGACGTGGCCGACTACGTCGGCGACTCGCTCGGGCTCTCGCAGCGGGCCGCGGCGGTCGAGAACTCCGTGATCGCGTTCTGCGGCGTCCACTTCATGGCGGAGACGGCCTCGATCCTCTGCCCGGACAAGACCGTGCTGATCCCCGATCTCGACGCCGGCTGCTCGCTCGCCGACTCGATCACGGTGCCCGAGCTGGAGGCCTGGCAGGCCGAGCATCCGGGGGCGATCACCGTGATGTACGTCAACACGACCGCGGCGATCAAGGCGCTCACCGACTACTGCTGCACCTCGTCGAACGCGGTGAACGTCGTCGAGCACATCCGCCGTGAGCACGGCGAGGACGTCGAGATCCTGTTCGGCCCGGACATGTTCCTCGGCGCCTACGTGCAGAAGACCACCGGGCACCGCAACATGCACGTCTGGAGCGGCGAGTGCCACGTCCACGCGGGCATCCGGCCGTCGGACATCAGCGACGTGCGCGCGGCGCACCCCGGCTCGGACTTCCTGATCCACCCGGAGTGCGGCTGCGTCACCTCGGTGATGGAGTACGTCGCGGCCGGCGACGTGGACGCCGAGGGTGTGCACATGCTCTCGACCGGGGGCATGCTCGACTACGCCAAGGAGGCCGAGCGCGAGCATGCGGGCGGGACCGTCATCGTGGCGACGGAGACGGGGATGCTCTACCCGATGCAGCAGGCCGCGCCGGACGTGACGTTCATCCCCGCCAACCGCGCTGCGGAGTGCCGGTACATGAAGATGATCACGCTTCCGAAGCTGCGCGACGCGCTGCGGGATCTGCAGCCCGAGGTGAAGGTCCCCGCGGATCTCGCCGAGAAGGCGCGCATCCCGATCGAGCGCATGGTCGCGATCGGTCCGCGCAAGGACTGACACGGCAGGGCCTCCATCCGCCCGCCCGGTGAGGGCGGCATCCTGCCGCCCTCACCGGCTCGGGCGGCTGGAGGTGGTCCAGACCCACCGAGGGGTTGAACGGCGCCGGTCCATGGGCTGGGGGGGAAGTCAGCCCGCAGCGCCGTTCAGGTGATGAGACAGCCGGACCGCGCGAACGTCACGCGGACTGCGAATCAGGGCGCCGGCGCCGGCTCGGGCGCAGGGGCCGGCTCCGGCGCCGCAGAGGACGCGCCCGCCGTGGGCGCCGGCTCCGCCGCCGGAGCGGGCTCGTCGACGTCGTCCTCGGACTCCAGTTCGCGCTGGTCCTCGGCGGCGGCCGGCTGCTCGGGCAGCGCGGCCTCGGCGACGTCGTCCGGCACGCCGCCGGGCGGGATCGGCCGCTCGCCCGCGGCGAGGTCCGGCGGCTCCTCCTCGACGGCGATCTCGTCGTCCTCGTCCTCGGCGGGGCCGAGGAACTTGTCGTCGGACGGCGCCAGCGAGGTGTTGTCCTCCTCCTGCACGACCACCGGCGCCGGAGCGGGCGAGGCGGGTGCGGGCGGCGCGGACGGGGCGATGTAGCTCGTCGCCGGGAGCGACCTGCGGCGCGGCGTCCGGCTCGGCCGGCGTGCTGCGGCGCTCGGCCTTGCGATGCTCGGCGGGAGCGTCCGCCTTCGGCCCGGCCTGCGGATCGCCCGCGGTCAGCGTGGCGCCCAGCGGCGAGGCGGTGGCCGTGACGGCCGCCGCCGCGCGGGACGGCTCGTGGTGCAGCCGCGAAGAGATCTGGGGTGCGGCGGTGACGGCCACGGCGGCGGTCGAGAGCACGGCGGCGGCCTTCAGGCCGCTGACCGCGAAGACGCTGACGCTCGCCCCGCCGGCCGAGACCTGTGCGCCCGAGAGCCATGCGGCGACGGGCCACGGCGTCAGCGCGGTGGCGGCCGTGCGCATCGTCGAGCGCGCGCGATGGAGCAGCATCCGCACGGCGCCGTCGGTGACGCCGAGCTCGGCGCCCACGTCGCGGTGACGGCGGCCCTGGACCGCGACGCCGAGCAGCGCCTCGCGCTGCTGGAGCGGCAGCGACGCGATGCCGTCGAGCGCGCGGCGGACGTCGTCGCGGCGCTCGATCTCGGCATGGACGTCGCCCGTGCTCGGGGTGTCGTCGAACAGCTCGACGTCGGAGGCGCTCGCGCGCTTGATGGCGTTGATCGCGCCGTTGTGGACGATGCGGAACAGCCAGGCGCGCAGGTCGCGGACCTCGGCGCCGTCGCTGAGCCGGCCCCACGCGCCGACGAACGCCGCCTGGACGATGTCCTCGGCACGGGACTCGCCCGCGATCCGGCGCGCGTACCCGATCAGGGGCCGGCGATAGCGCTCGACGATCGCCTCGAAGGCCCGCTCGGATCCGAGCGCGGCGAGACGCGCCAGACGCTCGTCGGTCTGCGCGCGAAGAAGCACGGTTGGAAGTTGCGGACTCACAGAGGTCTACCTGTGTGGACAACGGTAGACAGAAAACGTCACGCTCGAAAGGGCGAACCATCGACCGGTTCCCGGTGCGACGCCCACGACGGGGGCGCGACGCAGGGTTGCGGAAAATTACGGACACCCGTGGTGCGAGCATGCGGTTGCCCCGGCTCCATGCAGCGGCGAGTGTCCGCTGAGGCCCCACCGCGCGTCGCCGCGAATCCCAGGGAGAGGATCACCGACAGATGGCTGCTGCCAGCACGCGCCCCGAGGCGCCCGCGTCCACGAAGCTCGTCTACGACTTCAGCGAAGGGTCGCGCGAGATGCGCCCGCTCCTGGGCGGCAAGGGCGCCAACGTCGCGGAGATGACGCGCATCCTCGGTGCCGACCTCGTGCCCGCGGGCTTCACGATCACGACCGAGGCGTGTGTCGCGTACATGCGCGCGGGACGCGTCGCGCCGCCCGCGCTGGAGGCCCAGGTCGACGAGGCGCTCGCGCGGCTGGAGGCCCACGCCGGCCGCCGGCTCGGCGACCCGGCCGACCCGCTGCTCGTCTCGGTGCGCTCCGGCGCGCGCGACTCGATGCCCGGGATGCTCGACACCGTCCTCAATCTCGGGCTCAACGACGAGTCCGTCGAGGGTCTCGCCCGCGTCACGGGCAACGAGCGGTTCGCGTGGGACTCCTATCGCCGCTTCGTGCAGATGTTCGGCAACGTCGTGCGCGACATCCCCGGCGAGCGGTTCGAGGACGCGATCGCGGCGGTCAAGCGCGAGCGCGGCGTCACGCTCGACACCGACCTCGACACCGGCGCGCTGCGCGAGCTGGTCCGGCGCTTCACGTCGTTCTACGAGTTCCCGGCCGACCCGCGCGAGCAGCTCGAGCAGTCGATCCTCGCCGTCTTCGACTCCTGGATGGGCGCGCGCGCCGTGGAGTACCGGCGGCTGAACCGCATCCCCGAGGACTGGGGCACGGCGGTGAACGTCCAGCAGATGGTCTTCGGCAACAAGGGCGAGACGAGCGGGTCCGGCGTCGCGTTCAGCCGCAACGAGGTGACGGGCTTCAGCGACCCGAGCGGCGACTTCCTGCAGAACGCCCAGGGCGAGGACGTCGTCTCCGGCGTCCGCACACCGCGCGACCTGGCCGAGCTCGAGGGCTGGATGCCGGACGTGTACCGGCAGCTGCTCGAGATCCTGCGCATGCTCGAGCGCCACTACGGCGACATGCAGGACACCGAGTTCACGATCGAGGACGGCCGCCTCTACATGCTGCAGACGCGCAACGCCAAGCGCCCGGCGCAGGCGGCGGTGCACTTCGCGGTCGACGCGGTCGAGGAGGGCTTCCTCACCAAGGAGCAGGCGATCTCGACGATCCACGCCGACAAGCTCGACGCGCTGCTGCATCCGACGTTCGATCCCGCGGCCGAGTACGAGGTGATCGCGCGCGGCGTCGCCGCATCGCCGGGGGCCGCGAAGGGCACGATCGTCTTCACCGCGGACGACGCGGTCGCCGCGGCCAAGGAGGGACGGCGGGTCATCCTCGTGCGGCCCTTCACCGAGGCCGAGGACGTCGCGGGCTTCGCCACCGCCGCCGGGATCCTCACCTCCGAGGGCGGCAAGGCCTCGCACGCGGCGCTCGTCGCCCGCGGCATGGGTCGTCCCGCCGTCACCGGCGCCGCCGACCTCGACATCGACCTGCACCAGCACGAGGTCCACGTCGCGGGCCGGACGCTGCGCGCGGGCGACCTCATCGCGATCGACGGCTCGACCGGCGCGGTGACGACCGACGACGTCCCGCTGGTCCAGCCCGAGGTCGACGAGCGCTTCGCGCAGGTCCTCGGCGTGGGCCGACGAGCTGCGGACGCTCGGCATCCGGACCAACGCCGACACGCCCGAGGACGCGCGCCGCGCGCGCAGCTTCGGCGCCGAGGGCATCGGCCTGTGCCGGACCGAGCACATGTTCATGGCCGCCGACCGCCAGCCCAAGGTCCGCAAGATGATCATGGCCATCGACGACGACGAGGCGCGCAAGGCGTCCCTGGACGAGCTGCTCCCGCTCCAGCAGGGCGACTTCGACGGCCTGTTCGAGGCGATGGACGGGCGCCCGGTCACGATCCGCCTGCTGGACCCGCCGCTGCACGAGTTCCTCCCCGACCGCTACGAGATCCGCGACGAGCTCAAGCGCGCCGAGCTGGAGTCGACCTGGGACCTTCCCGACCTGCAGGAGCAGGTCCAGGTGATGCGGGCGCTCGAGGAGTCCAACCCGATGCTCGGCACGCGCGGCGTGCGGCTGGGGATCCTCTACGAGGACATCTACGCGATGCAGGTGCGCGCGATCGCGCGCGCAGCGCGCGCCGTCCACGGGCGCACCGGGGTGCGCCCGGAGGTCGAGATCATGATCCCGCTCGTCGCCTACGCCCGGGAGCTCGAGATCGTCCGCGAGATGGTCCTGCGGGTCGCGGCCGAGGAGGGACTCAGCGAGGGCGAGTACCGCATCGGCACGATGATCGAGCTGCCGCGCGCCTGCCTCGTCGCGGACGCCATCGCCCGCTACGCCGAGTTCTTCTCGTTCGGCACGAACGACCTGACCCAGACCGGCCTCGGGTTCTCGCGCGACGACATCGAGGGGGCGATCCTGCCGACGTACATCGCGAACAAGATCGTCGACGTCTCGCCGTTCGAGTCGATCGACGAGGAGGGCCTCGGCCAGCTCGTGCGCATGGCGTGCGAGAAGGGCCGCAGCACCCGGCCGGACCTGCACCTGGGCGTGTGCGGGGAGCATGGCGGCGACCCGCGGTCGATCGACTTCTTCCACCGCATCGGCCTGGACTACGTCAGCTGCTCGCCGTTCCGCGTCCCGATCGCGCGGGTCGCGGCGGCGCAGGCGGCGATCGCGGACGCTGCTGCGAACGACTGAGGCGCCCCCTCGCGGGGACGCCTCGGCCGGTTCGTCGATGGGCGGCCGGGGGGATGTGGCCGCCCGACGTGGTGTCGCCGCTCAGGTCGCGGCGGGCGGCACGATCTTGATCTCGTCCCACACCGGGCCGGACGCGGTGAGCTTCAGCTCCGCCTCCCGCACGACGGTGCCGGGCTTGAGGTCGTCCGCGGTGCAGACGCGGCGCGCGGGCAGGCCGCCACCGGTGGGCATCCCGCCGGCCGTCGGCATCCCGCCTGCGGTCGGCACGCCGCCGCCCGTTCCGTGGCGCTCGTGGAACGGGCCGTCGTCGTCGCGCTCCTCCTCGAAATCGTCGTCGTCACCGCGGTGCGAGGCGAAGCCGTGGTGATCGTCGTCCTCGTCGTGGTGACGACGGCCGCCGTCACGGCCGCAGACGCCGCAGCGGATCTCGGTGTCGGCGGTGACCCTGCCGCTGACGGGCAGGCCGCCGCTGGAGATCACGAGGACCCCGTCGGTGAACGACGTGACGGTGCCGACGTTCTCGTCGCCGTCCTTGACGCCGTCGTCGTCGCTGTCGCGGTCGCGCGGGTTCGTGTTGGCGGCGTACTCGGTGGCGTTGTTGGACCCGTCGCGGTCCTGATCGCGCGAGGCCTGCTTGACGCGCAGGCTCAGGCGGTGGCGGCGCTCCCAGCGGTCGGGGAGGCCGTCACGGTTGCGGTCGGCCTTCTTGGCCGACGTGGCGCCGCCGGACTGGCGCTTGGCGCTCGCGACGACCGGCAGTGCGGCCATCAGGGCCAGCGCGACCAGGGCGAGCAGCGTGCGGAAGGTGAAGCGGGACATGAGTGGTGGGACGCTCCTTGTCTCGGGGGGTACGTCACCTGAGACGTTGGCGATCCGCAAACGTGACGGTCGCTCGACGAACGGGCGCGCGGGGTCAGGGCGCCCTGACGTGCTCGTCGTCGTCGTGTGCGTCCCCGGTCTCGGCCTGTTCGGTGGTGGCCGAGCCGGACCCCGAGCTCTCCGAACTGCCGGAGCTCTCCGAGCTCCCTGAGCTCCAGGACGTCTCGGAGGAATCCTCGTCGGGCTGTGGCTGTTCGCGCGCCGCCTCGGGCTCGGGCTGCTCCTGGACGTCACGGTCCTCGCTGTGATCGTCCTCGCCGACGTCACCGGTGCCGGAGCTGCGGTGCTCGCGGCGACCGGAGCGGGGCGCTTCGGCGCTCGCGTCGTTGCGCGGCCCGTCCTCGACCCCGGACGTCTCGCGATCGCCCTCGTGGTCCTGCGCGTCGTCGCCGGAGCCGCCCGGCGTGCTGCGCTCGCCCGGGCCGGGCCCCTCACCGCGCCCGCCGCCGGATGCCCGATCGTCGCCGCCGGAGCGCCCGCTGCCGTGCTCGCCCGCTCCGGACGACGGGTCCGGCGCCGCCGGCGCGGAGATGCGGGTGGTCGCCGGGCCCGACGCGCCGGCCGGGGCCCCGTCCGAGGCGCTCGGCCGCTCGGCGGCCTGTGCGGCGGCCGGGCGATGGCGCTCGCGAACGGCGTGATCGACCTGGGGCACGCTGACCGCCACGGCGCCTGCCGCGGCGACGATCGCGCCGGCCTTCATCGCGCTGCCGCCGAAGATGGTGCCCGCACCGACGCCGCCGACGATCTCGCCGACGCGGGTCGCGGAGTCCGCCGCCTGTGGGCCGCCGACGCCCGCGAGCCAGACGGCGACGGGCCACGGGGTCACGGCGGTCGCGGCGACGCGCAGCGCGCTGCGCGCCCGGCTCACGAGCTGGCGGACGGCCGTGTCGTTGAGCCCGAGTTCCGCGCCGACGTCGGCGTGCGAGCGGCCCTCGAAGGCGACGGCGAGCAGCGCCGCCCGCTGGCGGTCGGGCAGGCCGGCGATGGTGTCGAGCGCCGCGCGGACGTCCTCGCGCTGCTCGACCTCTGCCGCGGGCCCCGGACGCAGGTCCGACGCCTCGATGAGCGGGGCGTCGTCGCCCCCGGGCTTCTTCATGGCGGTCAGGGCTCCGTTGTGCACGATCCGGTAGAGCCAGGGCCGCAGGTCACGGACCGGTACCCCGTCGCGCAGCGCCCCCCAGGCGCTCACGAACGCCGCCTGCACCACGTCCTCTGCTCGCGCCTCCTCGGGGATGAATCGGCGCGCGTAGCGCAGCAGCGGGCGGCGGTAGCGGTCGACGACCGCCTCGAAGGCACGGTCGTGCCCGACGGCGATCAGTTCGACCAGCCGCTCGTCCGTCTGCGTGCGCAGCAATGTGGTGGAGACGTGTGGGGTCACCGGTGCTCCGTGTCCTGAGACAACCGTACGGGCGAAACGTGACGGTCCCGTCTAAATGTCCAGCAGCGGCAGGCCGCGCTCGGCCGCCCAGCGCACCACCGGGAGGGCCTCGCGCTTGCGCTCGAACTCGGCCGGCGTGTAGCAGTGCAGCTCGGCCGGAGCGCCCATCTCACCGGCGTCCCAGAGGCTCGCCGCCTGATGGACCCGCTCGAGCCAGGGCACCCCGTCGAACCCGTCGGAGACGAGGATCACGACGTACTCCGGGCCGCGCTCACGCTGAGGGACCACGCTGCGCGCGTCGTCCACGCGGGCGCCGCCGACGATCGCGGTCTGCAGGGGCCAGCGGTCACCGACGCGGCGCGCGTAGCGCGCGAGTTCGCGGTCGTTCAGGACCGGCTGGAGGGCCACGGGCTCATCTTCCGCGCCTGCGGTGGGGACTGTCAAGACGCCCTAGCGGAACTCGTCCGCGGCGTGCGGGCCGACGCACGCGACCGCCAGGTCGTCCGGGTCGATCGTGCTCGCGGCCTCCCGGACCTGCGCGAAGGTGACCGCGTCGAGCGCCGCGATCGCGGCGTCCGGGTCGATGTCCTCGTGGTGGACGATGGCGCGGCGCGCGGCGTGGCTGGCGACGGCGTTCGTGTTCTCGAACCCGAGAACCCGGCGGCCCGCGGCGTACGCCCGCGCGCGCTCGACCTCCTCCTCCCGTGGTCCCTCGTCGCGCAGCTCGCCGACGATCTCGCGCATGCGCGCGAACGCCTCGACGCACTTCGTCGAGTCCAGCCCGGCGCCCATCAGCAGCGCGCCGTGATCGGAGGCGATGTGGTCCATCGCGAAGACGGAGTAGGCGAGGCCGCGCTGCTCGCGGATCTCGTCGAACAGGCGCGAGCCCATCGAGCCGCCCAGGAGGACCGCGTAGATGTGGAACGCGGCGCGCGCCGCCGGATCGTCCGCCGCGACCTGCGGGCGGTAGAGCATCCGCAGATGCGACTGGTTCGTGTCGCGCTCCTCGACGAGGACCTCCGGATCGAACCCGGGCGCCGCCTCGGCGGCCTCGGGTGCGGCGAGGTCGGGGAAGCGGCCCATCAGCTCGTGCACGGCGCCGTTCTCCGGCAGGTGGTCGAGGTTGCCGGCGATGAACGCGCCGCCGCTGCGACCCGACCAGCGGCGCTCGCGGAACGCGACGATGGCCTCGCGCGTGAAGGTGCGCAGGTGCTCCTCGGGCCCCAGGACGGTGCGCCCCAGCGGGTGGTCGCCGAAGCCCGCGCGCTCGATGAGCTCCCCGGCGACCGCGGCCGGCTGGTCCTTGTAGCGCTGGATCTCCTGGATGACGACACCGCGCTCGCGGTCCAGCTCGACGGGGTCGACCTTCGGGCGGCCGACGAAGTCCGTCAGCAGGTCCATGGCGTCCATCGCGGACTCCGCTCGCACCGTGATGTGGAAGGCGACGAGGTCGTGGCTCGTGTACGCGTTGAGGACGCCGCCCATGCGCTCGGCCGTCTCGTTGACCTTGCGGTAGTCGTCGTACTTCTCCCCGCCCTTGAACACCAGGTGCTCGAGGAAGTGGGCCATCCCGTTCTCCTCGGAGCGCTCGGTGCGCGATCCGGCGTCGAACGCGACGAGGACCGTCGTGGCCCGGGTCCCGGGGATCGCGATCCGGTGGACGGGAAGCCCGTTCGGGGCGGTGGACGAGCTGATCTGGGCCATGCCGCGAGGGTATCGAGCGGGGTGGCGGCGGCCGGGCCGGCGGACTACCCTGCGGCCCATGTGCCGCAACATCCGCACCCTGCACAACTTCGAGCCCGCGGCGACCTCCGAGGAGATCCACGCGGCGGCGCTGCAGTACGTCCGCAAGGTGAGCGGCTCGACGAAGCCCTCGAAGGCCAACGCCGAGGTGTTCGACCGCGCGGTCCACGAGATCGCCCACATCACCGCCCACCTGCTCGACGACCTCGTCGCCGGCGCGCCGCCGAAGGACCGCGAGGTCGAGGCGGCCAAGGCGCGGGCTCGCGCCCAGAAGCGATTCGCGGCCTGAGGGTGCGGATCGCGCGGATCGCCGTGCTCGCGTGCGCGGCGGGACTCGTCCTGGGCGGATGCGGCGAGGAGGAGTCCGCGGGCGGGTCCGTGTCGCTCCCCGGGACCCGGTGGCTGCTCGACGTCGGGGCGCTCGGCGGCGCGGGCAGCGAGGACGTCACGTCCGATCTGGCGTTCGACGAGGACGGGCGCGTGAGCGGCAGCGACGGCTGCAACCGGTTCAGCGGGCCGTACGAGGCCGACGGGTCCGCCCTGCGGCTCGGCCCGCTCGCGTCGACGCAGATGGCCTGCGCGGGCGCGGCCCAGAAGGTCGCCGATCGCGTGTCGGCAGCACTGGACCAGGTCCGCTCGTACAGCGCGCAGCCGGACACGCTCGTCCTGAAGGACGGGTCCGGCGAGCCGCTGCTGCGCTACCGCGCGGGCGCCACCGGCGTCGCCGGGGCGTGGACCGTCGTGTCGGTGCTCTACGACGACGCGATCCGGGGGGTGATCGACGGGACGAGGCCGACCGCGACGTTCACCAGCGAGGGCAAGGTCTCCGGCTCGGCCGGCTGCAACACGTTCTCCGGTCCCTACGAGGAGGACGGCGCCACGTTGCGGATCGGCCCGCTCGCCTCCACGCGCCGGGCCTGCACCGAGCCGGAGGGCGCCGCAGCCCAGGAGGCGGGGTATCTGGCGGCGCTGGAATCCGTCGTGCGTTCCGAGCGGGCGGGGCCGAAGCTCACGCTCTTCAACGCGAAGGGCCAGATGGCCGTCACGCTCACCGGCGCCCCCTGACGCCCGCGCACGATCCCGTGCAACCGGCAGGAGAAGCACCCCTGCCTGGCTAACCTCGCGAGAGCCATGGCTGCGACCGAGGACGAACTTCGCCTGCGTGACATGCAGGCCGCACAGCGCGCCGCGCTCGACCAGCAGCGGGCGGGTGCGTCGGCGTCCGCGACGCCGGGCGACCCCGCCAACGCGATCGAGCTGCGCGGCGTCACGAAGACGTACGACGTCTCGAACGCCGGGCTGCGCAACGCCACGTTCTCGGTGCGCCGCGGGGAGTTCGTGTTCCTCGTCGGGCAGACGGGATCGGGCAAGTCCACGCTGATGCGGCTGCTGATCAAGGAGCTCGAGCCGGACGAGGGCCGCATCCTCGTCGGCGGCCGCGATCTCGCCGAGCTCACCCACAAGCAGATCCCGTACTACCGGCGCAACCTCGGCGTCGTCTTCCAGGACTTCAAGCTGCTCCCCAACCGGACCGTGCACGACAACGTCGCGTACGCGCTCCAGGTGACCGGCTGCTCGCGCAAGGAGATCCGGGCCAAGGTGCCGGACATCCTGCGCCTCACGGGCCTCTCGACGAAGCTCCACAACTACCCCGACCAGCTCTCCGGCGGCGAGCAGCAGCGCGTCTCGATCGCGCGCGCGTTCGTTCACCATCCGCCGCTGCTGCTGGCCGACGAGCCGACCGGCAACCTCGATCCCGAGACGTCGATCGGGATCATGCAGCTGCTCTACCGCATCAATCGCACGGGCACGACGGTGCTCGTCGCCACGCACGACTCGACGATGGTCGACCGCATGCGCCGCCGCGTGCTCGAGCTCGACAAGGGCCGCATCGTGCGCGACGAGATCGGCGGGCGCTACGCCCAGACCGACATGAGCACCGCGGAGTTCGGCGCGCTGCTGCGCGAGCCCTCGCCGGAGCCCCGTCGCGGGGCGCTCGCCGACGACTACGACGACTTCGACGACGCGTTCCGCGACTGATGAAGATCGGCTTCTTCCTCCGTGAGGCGCTGCGCAGCCTCACCCGCAACGCCGTCCCGAGCTTCGCCGCGCTGGCGTCCGTGCTCGTCACGCTGCTCGTCCTGGGCGTGTTCATCCCGATCGTCCAGGCGACGACGGGCGCCGCCAACGAGGTGCGCGGCCGCGTGCTCGTGAACGTGTACCTCAAGGCCGACGCGACCCCGGGGGACGTCGCGCGCGTGAGAGCGCTCCTCCAGGACGACTCGAAGGTGGCGAAGGTCGAGTTCGTCAGCAAGGCGCAGGCCCTGCGCGAGGAGAAGGCCAAGAATCCCGAGGCCTACCAGCTGCTCGGCTCCAACCCGCTGCCCGACACCTTCCGCGTCACGCCCAAGGACCCGGACGAGACGAGGGCGATCATCGACTCGCTCGTGCTCAAGACTCCGGGTGGGGGCGAGACGACGGCGGACCGCTCCATCGAGGTCGCCAAGGACTCCAAGGACGACACGCAGAAGATCCTCACCGCCACGAAGGTCGTGAAGTACACGACGGGCCTGCTGGCGATCCTGCTCGTGATCGCGTCGATCCTCCTGATCTCCAACACGATCCGGCTCTCGCTGTTCTCGCGCCGGCGTGAGATCCACGTGATGAAGCTCGTGGGCGCGACCGACGGGTTCATCCGCTGGCCGTTCGTCCTCGAGGGCATCATCGTCGGCGCGCTCGGCGCGATCCTCGCAGTGCTGCTGCTCGGCGTCATGAAGGTCGCGCTCGTCGATCCGCTGGTGAGCGACTTCGCGCTGCTGGCCGCCCCCGACACGATCGGCTTCGGCGTCCTCGTCGCGGTCCTGCTCTGCGCCGGCATCGCCGTCAGCGCGATCGGCTCGGCGATCTCGCTGCGCCGCTTCCTGCAGGTCTGAGAAACCGGGCAGGCCGGCGGGCTCGCCCGTCTACCCTCTCGGGGCGGCCTCGGCCGTACCCCTCGCAGATGCCCGCCCGTCGTCGCAACCGGCTCCTGATCGCCCTGGCCGCCTTCGCGGTCGCGCTCGGGCTGCTCGCGCTCGGGGCCTGGATCGGCGGCCGGCACCCCGACGCGGTGCCCGGCCCGCTGCGCTCGCAGCTGACCGGCAGCGAGGACCGGCGGGTCGTCAACGAGGCGCTCGACCTGATCGAGAGCACGTACTACCGCAAGATCCCGCGCTCGCAGATCGCCGACGACGCGATCGCCGGCGCGGTCGCCAAGCTGCGCGACCGCTTCTCCAACTACTTCACGCCCGAGGAGTACCAGCGCTTCAAGGACGAGCAGAACAGCCGCTTCACGGGCGTCGGCGTGAGCGTCGGCCGCCGATCCCAAGGGCCTGAAGGTCATGCGCGTCTTCGACGGCTCGCCGGCGGACGAGGCCGGGATCGTCGCGGGTGACGTGTTCGTCGCCGCGGACGGCAAGACCCTCGCGGGCGTCAGCAGCGACGTGGCGACCTCGCGCGTGAAGGGCCCCGAGGGCACCGAGGTCCGCCTCACGGTCGAGCGCGACGGGAAGCCCAGGACGCTGAACGTCACGCGCCGGCGCGTGTCGGTCCCGGTCGTCGAGGCGGCGATGCGCGAGGCGTGCGGCGAGAAGATCGGCGTCGTCGCCCTCTCGCAGTTCAGCTCCGGGGCGCACGCCGAGGTCTACGGCGCGCTGCGCAAGCTGGAGAAGCAGGGCGCCGACGCGTTCGTCTTCGATCTGCGCGGCAACGGCGGCGGCCTCGTCGACGAGGCGCAGCTGATCGCGAGCGCGTTCCTCCCGGACGGGCGGATCGTCACCACGCGCGGGCGCAACGTGCCCGAGAAGTCGCTCGACGCCACCGGCAACCCGGTGATCGACAAGAACGCCGATGTCGCGGTGCTCGTGGACCGCGGGACCGCGTCGGCCTCGGAGATCGTCGCCGGGGCGCTCCAGGACCGCGACCGCGCGACGATCGTGGGGACGCGGACCTACGGCAAGGGCGTCTTCCAGCAGGTGATCGAGCTCTCCAACGGCGGCGCGCTCGACATCACCGCCGGCCAGTACTTCACGCCGAAGGGACGCAACCTCGGCGGCCAGGGCGTCGCGGCCGGGACAGGGATCAAGCCGGACGTCCCCGCCAAGGACGATCCCGAGGACGGCCGCCGACGAGGCGCTGCGCAAGGCGCTGCGGACCGCCGGCGGCTGCGCGGCCGAGCCGGCCGGGTGAGCCGGCACGCGCGCCGCGGGCCGGGTCGCGGGCGTCCGCAGGCCGGTCGCCCCGGCGGTCATGGTGGCCGTCCCGCGCCTCGGAGCGGCGGCGACGAGCGCGATCCGAACGCGCCGTTCGTGATCCTGCTCGAGGGGCGCGCGCGGTTCCTCGTCGGCGAGCGCTTCTTCGAGCGCGGTCGCCGCTTCACCGTCGGCCGCTCGCCGCGCGAGGCGCGGCCCGGGCGCCTGGCGCTCGTGCGGCCGGGCGGCGGCGGGCGCGTCGACGTCCTGCGCGTGCTCGGCGAACCGCACGTCGCGCGGGACGTGATCGCGGCGCTCATGCTCGAGCGCGGCCTGCGCCGCACGTTCCCCGCGGGGGTCGACCGCGCGGCGCGCGAGGCGGTCGAGCACCCCGCGGCAGCCGCGGCGCGGCGCGACCTGCGGGACCTCCCGACGTTCACGATCGACCCGGCGACCGCCAAGGACTTCGACGACGCGATCTCCGCCGAGGATCTCGGCGGCGGGCGCACGCGGGTCTGGGTCCACATCGCGGACGTCTCGGCGCACGTGCGACCCGGCGACGCCGTCGACCGCGAGGCGTATCGCCGCGCCACGAGCGTCTACGTCCCCGGAGCGGTCGAGCCGATGCTGCCCGAGGCGCTGTCGAACGAGGCGTGCTCGCTCGTCCCGGGAGCCGACCGGCTCGCCGTCACGGCCGAGCTGGAGCTCGAGGGGGCCGAGACGGTCAAGGCGACGTTCCACCGCTCGCTGATCCGCTCGGACGCCCGCCTGGACTACGACCGGGTGGACCGCATCTTCGCGGGGGAGGAGCAGGCGCAGGAGCCCTGGGCGACGCCGCTGGCCGCGGCGCGGGCGGTCGCGGCGCAGCTCGACGAGGCGCGGCGCTCGGCCGGACATGCGCTGGCGATCGAGTCGGTCGAGCCGGAGTTCGCCTTCGACCGCGGCGGTCACGTGACGGACGCCACGGCGACGACCCAGACGGAGTCCCACCGGCTGATCGAGCACCTGATGATCGCGGCCAACGAGGCGGTCGCGCGCCTGCTGGCCGACCGCGGCGTCCCGACGCTCTACCGGGTCCACGAGCGCCCCGATCCGGTGGCGGTGAACCGCCTGCTGGAGCAGCTCGCGTCGCTCGACGTGCCGACGCCGCCGGCGCCCGAGCGGATGACGCAGACCGAGGCGGCCGAGGTGGTCGCGCAGGCGTCCGTGCTGGTCGACGAGCACGTCCGGCGCGCCGGCCACGGGCGCGTCGGGCTGACGTTCCTCGTGCTCCGCGCGCTGCAGCAGGCGCACTACACGCCGCAGAACCTGGGCCATGCGGGTCTCGGGCTGACGCACTACTGCCACTTCACGTCGCCGATCCGCCGCTACCCCGACCTCGTCTGCCACCGCGCGCTCCTGTCCGCGATCGGCGGCGGGGAGGACCCCCCGCACGCGCAGTCGCTCGAGGAGGCCGGGATCTGGTGCAGCGCTCGCGAGCGCGGAGCGATGGTGCTGGAGCGCGACGCCGATCGCGTCGCCCAGTGCTTCCTGCTCGAGCGCGAGCTGTTCGAGGAGGGCTTCGATCGGGAGTGGGACGGCGAGGTGACGGGTCTCGTCGGCAGCGGCGCATTCGTGCGCTTCGGCGAGCCGGACGGGCCGGCGACCCACGAGGGCTTCCTGCCGGTCCGGCGCATTCCCGGCGGCTGGTGGGAGCTCAACGAGCCGGGCACGATCCTGCTCAGCGACGAGGGCGGAGCGATCCGGATGGGGGACCCGGTGCGCGTCCGCGTCGAGCGCGTCGAGGCGGCGCGCGGGCGCGTCGACCTGGTACCGGGTGAGCACCGGCCCGGAATCTGGGAGGATCAGCCGTAATGCGCACGCCTTCGGTCCTGCTCCTGCTGTTCGTGCTGCTCGCGGTGCCGTCCGCAGCGACGGCCGCCGTTCGCCAGGCGGTTCCCGCCGGCGGAGCCACGAGCGGCGCCTGCGACGCGGGTTCCCCCTGCACGCTGCAGGAGGCCGTGACCGGCGCGGCCGCCGACGACACGGTCCGCGTGGCATCGGGGACCTACGACCTGACGAGCACGCTCGAGGCCACCGCGAGCGGCCTCGTGATCGAGGCCGAGTCGGTCGAGGCGCCGCCGCTGCTGCAGTGGGGCGGCTCCGCGGACGGCAGCGCCGTCACCCTCTCGGGCACGGGCCAGACGCTGCGCGGGGTGCGGGTCACCGGCGCGCTCAACACCGCCGCCGTCCTCGTGCGCGCCGACGCGCCGGGGACGAATGCGACGCTCGACCGGGTGCAGGTGCGCACCACCGGGGACGGGTCGACGGGCATCGCCGTCCGCGAGGGCATCGTGCGCGACTCGACGGTGACCGCCGTCGGCGCCGCGTCGATCGCCGCCATCGTGTCGGGCAGCGTCACCGGCAGCACGGTCGTCGCCGAGGGCGGCGGTGCCCGCGCGCTCTACACCTCCACGCTCTTCTTCACCGGCGACGCCGCGCTCACCGTGCGCAGCACGATCCTGCGCGGTGACGTCAGCGGCTGGGACGCCGCGGTCTACGACAACGACGTCGACGGCGAGACGGAGGCGTCCGCGGACGTCGCCCACTCGAGCTACGGCGCCGGACGTCTGCGCACCCTGACGGTCTCCGGCAACGGATCGGCCACGGTCGCCGAGGGCGCGGGCAACGTGACCACCGTCGGCCCGCTGCTCGCCGGCCTGCCGGGCGGTCTGGACCTCCATCAGCTGCGCGGCTCGCCCACGATCGACGCGGGGACCACCGTCGGCGTGCCGGCGGCGACCGACTTCGACGGCGACCCGCGCGTCTTCGGCGCGGGCGTCGACATCGGCGCCGACGAGTACCTGCCGCCGCCGCTCGCGACGATCCAGACGATCGTCGTCGACGACACCGACGCCGTCATCAGCGGCCTCGTCACGCCGCGCGGCTCGGACACGAACTGGCGGCTGGAGATCGGCCGGACGACCGCGTACGACGCCACCGTCTTCGGCGGGGCGATCGTCCCGAAGTCCGTCGAGTCGCAGTCCGTCAGCGCGCCGATCGGGGGCCTGCGCGCGGCCACGACCTACCACGCGCGCCTGGTCGCCGTGAGCGCGAAGGGCACGACCTTCGGGCCCGACACGACCTTCCGCACGCTCGCCACCCCCGGCGCGACGTCGGCCGCGGTGCGGCCGACGCTGACGGGCGCACGCCTCGTCAAGACGAAGGTCCGCCGCGGGAAGCCGACGGCGCTCACGCTGAAGTCCTCGGTCGCCGGCAACGTCCAGGTGATCGTCTCGCGGCTCGAGCGCGGACGGCGCAAGGGCAAGGCGTGCGTGACCGCGACGAAGCGGTGCACCGCCGCGATCCGCGTGCTGGGCCTGTCGCGCAAGGTGCTGCCGGGCGAGAACGGCCCGCTGCCGATCGTGACGACGAAGCTGCGTCGCGGGCGCTACCGCCTGACGCTCACCATCGTCGGCTCGACCGGCAAGCGGTCCCGCTCGGCGACGCTCACGCTGCGCGTCACCTGAAGCTCGCGGCGCGCTCGCGGACCAGCCCGGTGAGGTCGGGCCCGGCCTTCGCGGTCGACCCCGCGTCGTACGGCGGCTGCGGGTCGTACTCGATCAGCAGCTGGATCGCCTGGGCGTAGAGGTCTCCGGCGATGCGGCCGGCGAGCGCGAGCGCCATGTCGATCCCGGACGAGACGCCCGCCGCGGTGACGATCTTCCCGTCGAAGACGACGCGCTCGTCCGTCGGGGTCGCGCCGAGCTCGCCGAGCTTCTCGAACTCGAGCCAGTGCGTCGTGGCCGGGACACCGTCGAGGATCCCCGCAGCGGCGAGCAGCAGCGAGCCGGTGCAGACGGACGTGGTCCACGTCGACGTCGCGTGCGCGCCGCGCAGCCAGTCGAGCAGCCGCTCGTCGTCGAGCAGCGCGCGCGTCCCGGTGCCGCCCGGGACGACGACGATGTCGGGCGCGGGCAGGTCCTCGAACGCGGCGGTGGCCTCGATGGCGAGCATCTGGTTGTCGGTGCGCACGAGCCCGGGCTCGTGGGCGAGCCACGTCACCTGTGCCTCGGGGAGGCGGGACAGCACCTCGTACGGGCCGATCGCGTCGAGGGCCGTGAACCGGTCGTACATCGGGATCGCGATGTCCATCGCTGGTCTCCTTGGTCAGGCCGCGAAGCGCTCGCGGTAGGCGCCGGGGCTCACGCCGACACGCCGGGCGAAGGCCCGGCGCATCGTCTCCACGGTTCCGAACCCGCACCGCGTCGCGACGGTCGCGACGGGGGCGGGTGTGCTCTCCAGCAGCAGGCGGGCGCGCTCGACGCGCAGGCGCTCGACGTACGCGGCGGGGGTCATCCCCGTCTCGTCCTTGAATGCGCGCGCGAAGTGACGCTCACTCATGTGCGCGCGGTCGGCGAGGGCGCCGACGGCGAGGTCCGCGTCGAGGTTGTCGGTCATCCATGCCTGCAGCTCGCGCAGCGGTGCGCGGACGGCCGCCTGCGCCTGCAGGCCGCTGCTGAACTGGGCCTGGCCTCCCGGCCGGCGCACGAAGAGCACGAGGTGGCGGGCGACCTCGAGCGCGCGGGCGGGACCGAGGTCCTCCTCGACGAGCGCGAGCGCGAGGTCCATGCCGGCCGTGACGCCGGCCGAGGTCCGCACCGGGCCGTCGGCGACGAAGATCGGGTCCGGATCGACGGTGACGGCGGGGAATGCGCGCGCGAGGGCGTCGCACCACGCCCAGTGGGTCGTCGCGCGGCGCCCGTCGAGCAGCCCGGCGCGGGCGAGCAGGAAGGCTCCGGTGCAGACGGAGGCGACCCGCCGGGCGCGTGGCGCCGCGTCCGCGATCCAGCCGACGAGCAGGTCGTCGGCGCTCGCCGCGCGCGTCCCCTCGCCACCGGCGACGACGAGCGTGTCGAGCGGGCCGTCCACCTCGTCGAGCGCGAGGTCGGGGAGGATCGCGTAGCCGCTCCCCGTCGCGAGCGGCTCGCGCACGGGCGCGGCGACGCGGACGTCGTAGCCGCCCGCCTGCGCGAACACCTCGGCGGGCCCGGCGACGTCGAGGGCCTGGACGTCCGGGAAGGCGACGATCACGATCCGGCGGGGCATGACCCGCATGGTCGGGCATCGGGCGAGTGGCCGCAAGGACGTTGACCGGACGATTCCGGCCAGACTCGTCCTCGGACAACTACGGACGCCGCATCCGCGAACGGCCCGTCGTCTGCGCACCCATCGCTCACGTAGCGTTGACATCGTGTTCACACTGGCCATGCTGCAGGGGTGCCGCCGGTGACACCCGAGTCCGCCCGCCGGCTCGCCGAGCGGGTTCACGCCCGCGCTCTGGACCGCTACGGGGCGTCACTGCTCGACCACATCCGGGGTGTCGTGGCCCTGAGCCCGCCCGAGGCGCGCACGGTCGCCTGGCTCCACGAGATCTTCGAGTCCTCGTCGCTGTCGCCCGGCGACCTGCGCGACGCGGGGGCGACCGAGGACGAGATCGCGGCGGTCCAGTTCCTCACGCGCGCGCCGAGCGTGGACCCCGTCGCCTACGAGGCGCACGTCCAGCGGATCGCGGACGCGCCGGGGCGCGCCGGCGATCTCGCTCGCGCGGTCAAGAGCGCGGACCTGCACGACCGGCTGCGGCGGCAGCAGGAGTGCAAGCGCTCGGGGCCGCCGCGCCCGCCCTACCGCCGTGCGCTCACGGTGCTCGGCGCAGCTCATCGCTGATCGCGGCAGGTGGGGGCGAGCGGTCGTGAACGGCGCGTCCGTCCCGGCCACGCGGCTCGAGCGCCTGTTCCCCCCGCTCACGACACTCCGGGGCTACGATCGCCGCCGGCTGCGGCGGGACGGTCTCGCCGGCCTCGCCGTCTGGGCCGCCGCCGTCCCGAGCGGACTGGCCTATGCCGAGCTGGCGGGCCTTCCGCCGATCACCGGCCTGTACGCCTCGGCCGTCGCCGGGATCGCCTACGCGCTCGCCGGGACGATCCGGCAGGCGCAGGTCGGCCCGACGTCGACGAGCTCGATTCTCACCGCCGCGGCGATCGCCCCGATGGCGTCGGGCGACGTCTCGCGGGCGACGACGCTCGCCGCGATGCTCGCCCTGATGGTCGCCGCGCTCCTGATCGTCGCGTACGCGCTGCGGCTGGGGTTCATCGCCGACTACCTCTCGCGCGCGGTCCTGATCGGCTTCACCGCCGCCATCTCGCTGGTGATCATCGCGGCGCAGCTTCCCAGCCTCCTCGGTCTGGAGGGTGTGTCCACCGCGACCTTCCAGACGACGATCCGCGGCATCACCGGTGACCTCGGGGAGGTCGATCCGGTGTCGCTGGCCCTCGGCGTCGGCTCGCTCGCCGCGCTGCTGATCCTGCGCCGCGCAGCCCCGCGGATCCCGCGCGAGCTCGTCGTCGTGGTCGTGGCCACCGTGCTGGTCGCGGCGTTCGGGCTTGCAGACACCGTGCGCGTGGTCGGCGACGTTCCCGCGGGGCTGCCGGCGCCCGGGCTCCCCGATGTCGCCTGGCACGACATCGAGACCCTGACCGGCCCGGCCGTCGGCATCGCGCTGATCGCCTTCGTCGAGACGATGGCGATCGGCCGCACGTTCTCGCGGACGCGGCACTACCCGGTGGAGCCGCGCCGCGAGCTGCTCGCGCTCGGCGTGGGCAACGCCGCGTCCGGGCTCTTCCAGGGCTACCCCGCGAACGCGAGCTTCGCCCAGACCGCGCTGTCGGACGGCGCCGGCGGCCGGACCGTCGTGGCGTCCGTCGTCACGAAGATCGCGATCATCGCGACGCTCGTCGCGTTGACGCCGCTGTTCGCGGATCTGCCCTACCCGGTGCTCGCCGCGGTCGTGATCTCGGCGGTCCTCTCGTTCATCGACCTTCCGGGGTTCCGGCGGCTGCTCGAGTTCCAGCGCGCGGCGCAGCACTCGACGGGCGAGCCGGGGCGCTTCGTGCCGCGGCATCCGGAGTTCTGGTCGGCGCTGATCACCTTCTGCGGGACGCTCCTGTTCGGGATCCTCAACGGGATCATCGTCGGCGTCGTCGTGACGCTGCTCGCCGTCCTCTACCGGGCCGCACGGCCGCGCGTGGCCGTGCTCGGGAAGGTCCACGGGGCCCGCCGCCACCGGGACGTGAGCCGGCATCCCGACGCCAAGACGTGGGATGACGTGCTGATCGTGCGCTTCGAGTCGCAGCTCTTCTTCGCCAACGCCGAGTACTTCCGACAGTCCGTCCTCGACCTCGTCGACGCGCACGAGCCGCCGCCGGACGCCCTCGTCCTGGTCTGCGACGCGATGACCCAGATCGATCTCACGGGCGTGGACACCCTCGTCGACCTCGTCGGCGAGCTGCGCGAGCGCGACGTCCAGGTGCGGATGTGCCGTGTGAAGGGCCCGGTCCACGATGCGCTGCAGGAGGCGGGAGTGGTCGAGCTGATCGGCCCCGACCACTTCTTCGACAGCGTCAAGGCGGCGAAGAAGGGACGTCACCCGGACGGGCTCCCGATGTTCGGCTCGGTCGGCCAGTTCGAATCCGAGCACGGGCACACCGAGTACGAGGAGGGGATCGACGCGGCGGAGGTCGCCGGGGCGCTCAAGCACGGCCGCGGCCACGACAAGACCTGACCCCGCGGCGGCGCCCGCCGCTACGCTCGACCGGGCATGGCCAAGGCCGCGAAGAAGAAGGTCGCCCCGGGCGACGTCGCATCGAACCGCCAGGCGCGGCATCGGTTCGAGCTGCTCGACAAGCTCGAGTGCGGGATGGTGCTGCAGGGCACCGAGGTGAAGGCGCTGCGTGAGAGCGGCGCGACGCTCAAGGACGCCTACGCCCAGATCCGCAGCGGCGAGCTGTGGCTCTACAACGCTCACATCCCGCCCTACGGCCCCGCGGCACGCGAGAACCACGAGCCCGAGCGACCGCGCAAGCTGCTCGCGCACCGGCGCGAGATCGAGCGGCTCTCCGGCAAGCAGCAGCTCCAGGGGCTGACGCTCGTGCCGACGCGGATCTACTTCAAGGGCCCGAACGCGAAGATCGAGATCGCGCTCGCCAAGGGCAAGGACCGCTTCGACAAGCGCCAGTCGATCAAGGAGCGCGAGACCAAGCGCGACATGGATCGCGCGCTGCGCGAGGCCAACCGCTAGGCGGCCTGCTCGCCGCGCTCGGCGAGCACCGCCGCCGCGGCCTCCTCGGCCTCGTCGAGCTTGCCGCGCACGAGCTGCAGCCCGCGGTCCCAGAAGCCCGGGTCGGTGAGGTCCAGCCCGGCGATCGCGGCGAGGTCCTCGGGGCTGCGCGAGCCGCCCGCGGCGAGCATCTCCAGGTAGGCGGGGACGAAGCCCTCGCCCTCCTCGAGGTAGCGCGCGTACACCGACAGCGCCAGCAGCTGGCCGTACGCGTACGCGTAGACGTACCCGGGCGTGCCGATGAAGTGGGGGACGTAGGACCACCAGGCGCGGTAGCCCTCCGTCAGCTCGACCGCGTCGCCGAGCAGCGCCTCCTGCGTGGCGATCCAGTGGTCGCCGAACGCCTCGACCGACAGCTCGCCCTCGGTGCGGCGGTGCGTGTGCACCGCCTCCTCGAAGCGGTTCATCGCCGTCTGGCGGAAGACGGTCGCGATCGTGTCCTCGAGGTTGGACGCCAGCAGCGACAGCCGGGACATCGGCGAGTCCGTGTCCTCGAGCAGGCGGCGGAAGACGAGCGCCTCGCCGAACACGGACGCCGTCTCGCAGACCGTGAGCGGCGTGTGCTGCTCGAAGATGCCGCGCGGGATCGCCAGCGCGGCGTGCACGCCGTGGCCGAGCTCGTGCGCGAGCGTCATGACGTCGCGGCGCCGCGAGGTCCAGTTGAGCATGAGGTAGGGGTGAACGCTCGGCGTCGTGTACGCGCAGAAGGCACCGCCGCGCTTGCCGGGACGCGGCGGCGCGTCGATCCACTGCTCGTTGAAGAAGCGGCCGACGAGATCGCCGAGCGCCGGCGAGAAGTTCGCGTACGCCTCCTCCACCGTGACGATCGCGTCCTCCCAGAGGTACTCCTCCTCGTCGGGGGCGACGGCGGCGGCACGGTCGTAGTCGGCCAGGCGGTCGACGCCGAGCACGCGCGCCTTCAGCCGGTACCAGCGCTGCGGCACGTCGTACGAGCCCTCGACCGCCTCCAGCAGCGCGCGCACCGACTCGTCGCTCGCCTCGTTGCTGAGGTTCCGGCTCGACAGCCAGGTCGGGTAGGCCCGCAGCCGGTCGTCGGTCGCCTTGTCCTGGGCCAGCGTGTTGAAGATGTACGCACGGGTGCGCAGCCCGGGCCGCAGCGCCTCGTTGACCGCCTCGGCCGTCGCGCGCCGGACCTCGCGGTCGGGATGCTGGAGGCGGCTCATGGCGATCTCCAGCGGCGCGGGCTCGTCGAGGTCCGGCAGGTCGACCCGGATCGCGCTCGTCTGCTCGCTGAAGAGCCGCGACCACGCCTCGCGCCCGGTGACGGACTTCTCCGCCATCAGCTTCTCCTCGGCCTCGCTGAGGAGGTGCGGGCGATAGCGGCGGATCGTGCGCAGGTGATGGCGCACGTGCTCCAGCCCGTCCGCCGCGATCAGCGCGTCGGCGGTGTCGTCGTCCACCTCGGCCCACTCGAGGTCGAAGAACACGAGCTTCGTCTCGATCGCGGTCGCCAGCTCGGACACCTTGGCCACGAGCGCGCCGTTCGCCTCGTCCTCGGTGTCGGCGGCGAACCGCAGGTGGGCGTAGTTCGCCGCGCGTGAGACGAGATCGGCGATCGCGCCGAGCTCGGCCATCGCGGTCGCCAGGCCCGGGCCGTCGAGGTCGGCGACGCGGCCGCCGTGGGCGGCGGCGAACGCCGCGGAGCGCTCGTCGGCCTCGGCGAGCAGGGCGTCGCAGGCGGCCGGGCCGCCGCCGTCGACGAGGTCTTCGAGGTTCCAGGTGACGTCCTGGACGGCGGAATCGGTCATGCCGACAGCGTATGTCACGACGGGCGCACGGCCATGCCCACCAAAATTCCGGAGAATGCGGGATCGTCTTCGCGCGAGGTCTTGACCGGCGGCGCCGGCCCGGCCTAAGGTGAAACCAGACGCGGCGCCGAGTCGCAAAGAGCGAAGGCCAGGGATGTGAGGCCACGCCTCCCTCCTCGAAGCGCACTCCTCACGGAGGCGCGCATCGGGTCGAGGGGTCCCGCAGTGACTCGGCTCCGCGTCCCTTTTCGTTGTGCCGTGGGCGCGGCAAATCCCCCCGAATCACCCATCCGCGCCCGTGATGAGCGACGCGCCCTCATGATGAAGGGCGCGTCGTTGTTTCAGGCCCGGGCGACGTCGAACCGCTCGCCGATCACGGCGTCGGCGGCTGACAGCGACCGCGGATTGCCCGTGACCGAGGCGACGAACTCGTCGCGGTCGAGCGCGACCAGCTGCACGTCCTGGAGCGCGCGGACGGTCGCGGTCCGCGGGACGTCGTGGAGCAGCGCGATCTCGCCGAAGAACTCGCCCGGGCCCTCCTCGCGCACCCGCGTCCCGTCGACGAGGACCTCGACGCGGCCCTCGTCGATGACGAAGAAGCGGTGTCCGTCGTCGCCCTGGCGGATGACGTCCTCGCCGGCGCGGACGCCGACCGTGTCCAGGCGGAGCGTGAGGTTCTCCACGGCGGCCACGGGGAGCGGGGCGAAGAGCGGCACGCCGCGCAGCAGCTGGAACGGGCGCTCGGGGATGGCCGCGCCGGACTCGTAGCGGGCGAGCGCGCGCCGGCGGGCGAGCGCGAGCGCCGGCAGGGCCAGGCCGACGGCGAGCAGCGCCCCGTCGATCCCGAGTGCGGTGACGAGGACGGGCGCGAGCGCCGCGCCGATGCCCGTGGACGCCATGTACGTGCCCTCGAGCACGCCGAAGACGCGGGCGAGCACCTCGTCCGAGGCGAGGCGCTGCATCAGCGTCTCGCCCGCGATCTCCACGAGCGCGTAGCCGATGCCGAGCGCGAAGAGTCCGATCGCCGCGGCGGCGACCGTGCCGATGCCCGCCATCGCCACGAGCGGCGCGCCGATCATGAGGCACCCGAGCGTCAGCCCGATGGTGAGCCGGCCGCGATGGAGCAGCCCGAGCGCGACGACCATGCCCAGGACGCCGCCCACGCCCCAGACGGCGTTGAGGTAGCCGACGCCGGCGTCCGCCAGGTCGAGCTGTTCGAGGGCGACGACGACGATGAGCGTGTCCACGGCCCCCTCGACGAGCTTGGATCCCGTGAGGACGACGACGAGCGTGCGCAGCTGGGGCTCGCGCAGCACGGTGCGGTAGCCGGCCAGCGCCTCGTCGCGGATGCGCGCGCCCTCGAGCCGCTCGCGGTGCGGGGGCACCGGGTCGCGCGGGATGCCGGCGATGAGGAGCGCCGCGGCGGCGTACGGGAGGGCGATGACCGCGAACGCGACGCCGGGGTCGAGGCCGCCGATGACCCAGCCGCCGACGAGTGCGCCGATGACGAACGCGGCGCTCTCGATGCCGTTCCAGACCGCGTTCGCGGCGGCCATCTGCTGCGGCGTGCTCGCGAGCTGCGGCAGCAGCGCCGCCTGCGCGGGGCGGTAGGGGGTTCCCGCGACGGTCTGGACGATCGCGAAGGCGGCGACCGCCCACAGCGGCATGCCGGCGAGCACCGCACCCGCGAGCCCGATCCCGCAGAGCGCGCGCAGCGTCGCCGATCCGAGCAGCACGTTGCGCCGCGGGTAGCGGTCGCCGAGCATGCTCGTCACCGGCGAGAGCAGCGCGGCGGGCAGCATCTTCGCCAGCGCGACCAGGCCGACCGCGGTGACGCCGCCCTCGTTGTAGGCGTAGACGGACAGCGCGACCAGGCCGGCCCACTGACCGAGCGCCACGCCCGCGAAGCCGAGATTGAGGCGCCGCAGGTCGGGTGTCCCGAAGGCACCGCGCATGACCTGCGCGATCGCATTCAGCGACCCGCTGACCCCCCCGGACACCGGAGGAACCTATCCGCTGCGAGCGGCCCCGGCGCGCAGGGCGGCGTAGGCGCCGCCGGCGGCTGCCAGCGCGGCGGGCGACCCGCGCTCGGCGACCCGTCCGCCGTCGAGGACGACGATCTCGTCCCAGCGCTCGAGGCCGGCGAGCGTGTGCGAGACGACGAGCATCCCGCGCGGGTCCGTGCGGTCGCCGCCGAGCGATCGCAGCAACGAGGCGGCGCCCCGGTCGTCCAGGTGCGCGGTCGGCTCGTCGAGGACGAGGAAGCGTGCATCGCTGACGAGCGCCCGCGCGAGGGCGATGCGGCGCCGCTGGCCGCCGGAGACCTCGCCGCCGTCCTCGCCGACCTGCGTGTCGAGACCGTCCGGGAGGCTCGCGAGCCAGTCGCCGAGCCCGACGCGGCGCAGCGCGCCGGCGATGTCCTCGTCGCTCGCGCCGGGCCGGGCGAGCGCGACGTTGTGGCGGATCGTCGTCGTGAAGAGATGGGCGTCCTGGCCGGCCAGGCGCACGGTGTGCCGCACCTGCGCCTGCGCCGCCTCGCGGACGTCGAGGCCGCCGATCGTCACGGCGCCCGCGTCGGGGTCCAGGAAGCGGACGAGCGCGCGCGCCAGCGTCGTCTTGCCGGCGCCGCTGGTGCCGACGACGGCGATCCGCGCGCCGGACTTCAGGCGCAGGCCGACGTCGCTCAGCGCGGGAGCCTCGCGGCCGGGGAAGCGCACGGTGAGCCCGTCGGCGACGAGCGCTCCGCGCGAGGGCACGGGCTGCGGGGCGGGCGGGTCGCTGACGGGCGCCGGGCGCTCGGTGATCTCCTCGAGCCGCTGCGCTGCGCCGGCGCAGACGTTGAGCCGCTGCGCCGCGTCGGGGAGGGGGTTGACGGCTTCGAACGCGCCGATCGCGACGAACACGGCGCCGGCGAGCAGGAAGCCCTCGAGCGCTCCCTGCGCGGTCGCGTCGACGCCGACCGCGGTCACGCCGACGAGCGCGGCGCCCGCGATGAGCACGCCGAGACCCGCCGTGAGGCCTCCGACGACGGCGTCGCGTCGCTGGGCGCCCAGCAGCCGGGCGTCGGCCTGGCGCGCCCGCAGCGCCCAGTCGTCCTCGCGCCCGTAGACGGCGAGCTCGGCTGCGCCCTGCACGATCTCGACGAGCTCGGCGCTGAGCTCGGCGCGCGCGGGCGCCTGGCGGCGGCCCGACGCCGCGGTGGCGCGGCTGGCGATGGCGGGCACCAGGAGGCCCGCGGCGAGCAGCGCGGCGACGAGGATCGGCGCCGCAGCGGGCAGGACGGCGAGCAGCGCGATCCCGACGACGCCGATGACCGCCGCGGCGATGAGCGGCGGGCCGATCGCGCGCAGGTAGAGGTCCTGGAGCGCGTCCACGTCGGCGACGAAGCGGCTGAGCACGTCGCCGCCGCGCATGCCCGCGAGGCCTTCGGGGACGAGCGGCGCCAGCCGCGTGAAGAACCGCACGCGCAGGTCGGCGAGCACGCGGAACGCCAGGTCGTGCGAGACGAGGCGCTCGAGGTAGCGCAGCAGCGCACGGGTGATCGCGAGCGCGCGCACGCTGACCGTGAAGACCGTGAGCGTCAGGATCTCCGGCCGCAGGGCGGCTTTGCTGATCAGCACGCCGGCGACCGCCAGGAGCCCGACCGCCGCGAGCACGGCGCCGGCCCCGAGCAGGATCGACACGACGACCCTGCGGCGGTGCGGGCGCACGAGCGCGGCGGCGCGGCGCAGCGCGCCCCAGCGCGTGGAGGCGGCGGCCGCGCTCATGACGGAGATCCCGCCGCCGCTGGGCTCAGGACGCCCCCGGCCAGCCGCAGCACGCGGTCGGCCCGCTGCGCGAGCGCGATGTCGTGCGCGATCAGCAGCGTCGTGCGGCCGGCGGCCAGACGCTCGACCGCGGCACCGACATCGGCCGCCGTCGCGGCGTCCAGATGCGCGGTCGGCTCGTCGAGCACGAGCAGGGGGGCGTCGCGCAGGAACGCGCGCGCGAGCCCGACCCGCTGCGCCTCGCCCGCCGAGAGCGCGCGGCCGCCTTCGCCGACGCGTGTCTCCAGGCGGTCCGGAAGGTCCGCGACGAGGTCCGTCAGCCCCGCGTCGGCGACCGCCCGCCGCACGGCGTTCTCGGGCGCGTCCGGGACGCCGAGGCGGATGTTGTCGGCGACCGTCCCACTGAACAGCGTGGCCCTCTGGGGGACCCACGCGAGCTGGCGCCGCCACTCCTGCGGGTCGGTGCCGCGGAGGTCGACGCCGTGGCACAGGACGGCGCCGGAGTCGGGATCGAGCAGGCGCAGCAGCAGCGCCGCGAGCGTGCTCTTGCCCTCGCCGCTCGCGCCGACGAGTGCCACGAGTTCACCGGGCTCGATCCGCAGGTGCAGGCCGTCGAGCACCGGGTCGCCGCGGCCGGGATAGGCGACCCGCACGTCGTCCAGCTCGATGGTGCCGGTGCGCACGTCCGGCGCGGGCAGCGGGCGGTCCGGGGCGCTCACCGCAGCCGGCGTATCGAGCGCCGCGAACAGCCGCCCAGCGGCTTCGAGCCCGTCGGTGCTCGCGTGGTAGTGCTGGCCGACCATGCGGACCGGCAGGTACAGCTCGGGTGCGAGCAGCAGCACCGAGAGCCCGACGGCGAACGTGATGTTCCCGTCGATCAGCTGCACGGCGACGGTCGCCGCCACGAGCGCCGTTCCGAGCATCGCGAGCAGCTCGAGGACGAGCGCGGAGAGGAACGCGATCCGCAGCGTCGCCATCGTCTGGCGGCGGTAGGCGTCCCCGGCCTCGGTCAGGGTCCGGACCTGCGCTGCGTCCCGGTCGTTGGCGCGAAGCGTCTCCAGGCCCCGGACGACGTCGAGGAAGTGGGAGCTCAGCAGCGTGAGCGTCTGCCAGCGCTTCTGCGTGGCACTCTGCGCGGCGAGCCCGATGAGGATCATGAACACCGGGATCAGCGGGACCGTGACGAGCAGGATGAGCCCGGCGGCCAGGTCGCGCGGGAAGACGTAGACGAGGATCACGATCGGCACGAGCACCGCGAGGACCAGCTGGGGGAGGTAGCGCGCGAAGTAGGCCTCGAGCGCGTCCACGCCCTGCACGGCGGTCGTCACGAGGTCTCCGGTGCGCTGCTCGCGCAGCCCGCTCGGGCGTGCGCGCAGGACGTGCAATGTCAGGCGCTCGCGCAGCTCGGACATGACGCGCCCGGCCCCGAGCCGGCCGGAGGCCTCGAACCCCGCGGCGCACACCGCGCGCGCCGCGATCACGCAGGCCAGCGCGATCAGCGGGCCCTGCACGTCGGCGAGGTCCTGGCCGCCGGGGAAGGCGCGCGCGACGATGCGGCCCAGCAGGATCGCCTGTGCGACGACCAGCCCGGCGGTGAGGACGCCGAGGACGATCGCGACGGCGAGCGGGACCCGCGCCGAGCGCGCTTCGCGGAGCAGCCGGCGGTCGACGCGTGCGCCGCGCTCGCCGGTGCTGACGGCCACGGTCAGCCGGCCGGCGACTGCGCGTCGCCCGGGCCGGCCGGCGCGCTGCCGCGCATCAGGTCGATCGGGTTCTTCGTCTCCAGGTCGAAGTCGTCGGCGGAGACGCGCTTGCGGAACACCCAGTAGGCCCAGGAGGTGTAGGCGAGCACGATCGGGACCATAACGGCCGCCACGATCGCCATCAGCGTCAGCGTCGTGTCCGAGGACGAGGTGTTCGCGATCGTGAGGTTGAAGCGCGGGTCGGTCGAGGACGGCATGACGTTCGGGAAGAGGTCCACGAACAGCGTCACGAACAGCAGGACGATCGCGAGGGTCGAGAGCGTGAACGCGACATGCGCGCGGTTCGCGAGCTCGGAGACCGCCATCGTCGCGAGCAGCAGGGCCCCGATGCCGGCGAGGACGGTGACCGCGACCTCGATGCCGGTGCGGTCGGCCATGTTCACGACGGTCCAGACGAGGAAGGCGATGCCGACGGCCGCGGCCGCGGGGGAGGCGACGCGCGCGACGTTCTGCGCGCGGGTGTTGATCTCACCCTCGGTGCGCATCGTCAGGAAGATCGCGCCGTGCGAGAGGAACAGCAGCAGCGTCGTGATCCCGCCGAGCAGGCCGTACGGGTTGAGCAGCGTGAAGAGGGTGCCGGTGAACTCCTGCTGGGCGTCGATCGGCACGCCGCGCACGATGTTCGCCCACGCGACGCCGAAGAGCAGGGCCGCCAGGCCGGAGCTGATGACCATCGCCCACTCCCACGTGGAGCGCCAGGCGGGCCGGTCGTCCTTGGCCCAGAACTCGAACGACACGCCACGGATGATCAGCGCCACGAGGACGAAGAACAGCGCGAGGTAGAAGCCGGAGAACATCGTCGCGTACCACATGGGGAACGCCGCGAACATGGCGCCGCCGGCGGTGATCAGCCACACCTCGTTGCCGTCCCACATCGGGCCGATCGTGTGGATCACGGCACGGCGCTCGTTCTGCGTCTTCGCGACCGTGCGCATGAGCATGCCCACGCCGAAGTCGAAGCCCTCGAGCACGAAGAACCCGATCCAGAGGACCGCGATGAGGATGAACCAGACGGCCTGGAGGAAGCTGTAGTCGACGTCCATGGCGGCGGCCTCCTAGTAGGCGAGCGTGAGGTCGGGGACGTCGGCGGGTGGCTGCTCGGCGTCCTTGGAGGGGGCGCCGTGCCGGACCTCGCGCAGGAAGACCCAGAGCGCGATGCCGCCGAGCACGGTGAAGATCAGCGTGAAGCCGATCAGGGTCGACGCGACCTGCGCGGTCGACACGAGTGGCGACTCGGCGTCCCTGGTCAGCAGCAGGCCCTGGACGATCCACGGCTGGCGGCCGACCTCGGTCATCACCCAGCCCGCGGTGTTGACGATGAAGGGCGAGACGGCCATGACCATCGCGAACGTCTGCCACGCGCGGCTGTCGGCGAGCCGCCCCTTCCGCGCCAGCCACCAGGTGAGGCCGGCGAACAGGAGCATCACGCTCCAGAGGTAGACCATCGTGCGGAACGACCAGTAGATGACGGCGACGTAGGGCACGTACTCGCCGGGGCCGTAGCGTGCGACGTCGCGCCGCTCGAGCTCGTTGATGCCGATGACCGTGCCGTCCCAGGATCGCGTCGCCAGGAGCGAGAGGACGTGCGGGATCTTCAGGTTGCGGTTCGTCTCACCGGGGTCGCGCGTGAGGTCGCCGGTGGCGAACACCGAGAACGCGGCTGGGCCCTCCGTCTCGAACAGCGCCTCCGCGGCGGACATCTTCATCGGCTGCTGGGTGACGAGCAGGTGTGCGAGCTGGTCCCCGGCGAAGAACGAGCCGATGACGCCGACGACCATGATCGGGAGGGCCATCTTGATGGCGCGGGTGAAGAGTGCGACCTCGTGCCCGCGCCGCAGCTGATAGGCGGCGACGCCGATCACGACGAACGTCGCCGTCAGCAGGGCCGCGAACAGCACGTGCAGGTAGGCGGCGATCGCGGTGTTGTTCGTGACGACCGCCCAGATGCTGTCCAGCTTGGGTTTGCCGTCGACCATCTTGTAGCCGACGGGATGCTGCATCCACGAGTTCGCGGCGATGATGAAGAAGGCCGAGAGCGCCGAGCCGAAGGACACCAGCCAGATCGACACGAGGTGGGTCCGCGGAGAGACGCGGCCCTTGGCGAAGATCCAGAAGCCGATGAACGTCGACTCCAGGAAGAACGCGATCAGGGCCTCCATCGCGAGCGGCGCGCCGAAGATGTCGCCGACGAAGCGCGAGTACTGGCTCCAGTTCATGCCGAACTGGAACTCCTGGATGATCCCCGTCACGACGCCGACGGCGAACGAGATGAGCATCAGCCGGCCGAAGAAGTGGACCTGCCGCGCGTAGATCTCCTTGCCCGTCCGGTAGTGCATCGTCTGGCAGACGGCGACGTAGAACGCCAGCCCGATCGACAGCGGTACGAAGAAGAAGTGGAAGATCGTGGTCGTCGCGAACTGCAGGCGGGCGAGATCTAGCGCGGTCACGCTGAAAGACTTTAAGCCCGCGTTAGGTGTGTTCCTCCGTAGGGACTACGGACTCGTGCGCCGGCGTGACGGAGCGCACACAAGGCGGGCTCAGTACCCGAGCGTCTTGAAGCTGATCCGCGTGCAGCGGGTGAGCTTGTAGCGCTTGAGCCTGATGTTCTTGCGGCTCGTGTAGAGGACCGTGCCGCCGCGGCCGCAGTCGATCCGCCCGCGGCCGAAGTGCGCGTGGATCACGTCGCGTCCGCCGCCGCTGCGGATGACGTTGTACCCGTGGCTCGCGTAGATGAAGTCGCGGTCGGGCCCGCCGTAGAGCCGGTCGAACTGGACGCTCGGCTGGCCGCTGGGCTTGTAGTCGCCCCAGATCACGTCGCCCCACGGGCCGGCGTGGATCCGGTCGTTCCCGTGCCCGCCGAGCAGCTCGTTGTGCCGGGCGGCGCTCGAGACGTGGACCTCCGCCTTGCACGTGCCGTGGAAGATGCACTTGCGCGGCTGGCCGACGCACGTGGAGTCCTCGTGGATGCCGTCGCAGGAGTAGGTCGGGTCCTCGCCGCCGAACGGGTCGCGCCCGGGCCGGGCGTCGAGCGGCCGGTCCTGGTCGAGCTTGTTCATCAGCAGCATGCCGTTGATCTCCGGCCAGCCGGCGTGACTGGTGTTGGCCGTCGCGACGGCGGAGCTGAAGGGCCCGCAGAGGACGAGGAGCGTGAGGAGGATGAGGCGTGCGACCGGCGGCATGGGCTACTTCGTGTATCGGCAGATGCGCCTGCCCCTCTACACTGGGAGAAGTACTAGAGGTTCCAGGGGACGACAGGCTTCGACGCGGTCGGTTCCGCTGGGACGGTTGCGAGTCGAGGTGCCGGAGGCCTCGCTAAACCCCGGCAAAACCATATGTGCGGACTCTCACGAGTACGCCCTCGCCGCTTAGTTCATAGCTAAGCCGTGAGGTCTGGCCCCCCGCCTGCCGGCCGCGGGGACCGGCCGGATCAGATGCCGGCTCACCCGGGGAGGTCCGCTCCCGCCAAGCCGGGGACATCTTCAGGGAGCTGGCTCTCCGGAACCCCGTCCGCAAGGCGACCGGTGAGTGAGATCAGAGTGCGGACTACGCTCGTAGAAGCCGTTGCAGCGCGATTGCGGACGTGGGTTCGATTCCCACCGTCTCCACTGGCTGGAAAGGTCGTTCGCGAAGTACTGCGAACGGCCTTTTCTTTCGGCCGGGGTCGCGGTCCCGACGGAGGTCAGGCGGCAGTGCGTCAAGGAGGAACTCGCGCTCAACCTCTGGCCCCATGACTACATCTTCCCCCCGTGCACAAGGAGCGGGCCACGACGCCCTCCGAGGTCAGCTCTGCATTGGTCCCGCGCCGACCCTCCCGTCCGCCGCCACCTAGCCGCCCCTGCAGGAAGCGGGCGATGCGCCACGAACACCAAACTCGGTTCCGTGATCCGGGCTCCTGGCCCGTGAGACACCACGCACTGAGTGCACAGGAGGCTTGACGTGACTAGAGACGCAACACGAGTGACCGGCTGGTGGATCTTCGCCGGCACGCTGCTCGGCCTTGCCGGGACCCTGAACATCATCTGGGGAATCGGTGCCATCGACAACTCCACGTTCTTCACCGAGAACGCCCGCTACCTCGTGTTCGACGACCTGAAGACCTGGGGCTGGGTGGTACTGCTGATCGGCGTGCTTCAGCTGTTCGCCGCGGTCTCGCTCTACATGGGCGGCGGTTTCGGCCGGTGGATCGGCATCATCGCCGCGTCGCTCAGCGCGATTTCGGCGCTGCTGTCGATCTCGGCTGCGCCGTTCTGGGCGCTGTGCATCTTCGCGCTGGCCGTCATCGTCATCTACGAGCTGGCCAAGCCGGGCGACACAACCAACGTCTGACCCACACACCGCGCCCGAGCGGGCGCTGCCTCCAAACAAGCGACGGCCTCGGGCGACTCCCGGGGCCGTCGTGCTTTCGTCTCGGACAACAAGCACGAGCCAGTCCCGCGCCACGGAGACGATCCAGGAGCAGTAACCCGGCTACGAGGCGACGGTGATCGCTGGGAGCGGTACGCACCTGAGCAAGAGCCGCGGTGGCTGCGCTGGCGCTCCTGCTTTGCATGGACATCGGGGTCGGACGGCGCGTCAGTCGTTGATGAAGAGCGAGTGGAGTAGCACGGCGAGCGGCGCCGAGTAGCTCTCAGCGTCCGCTCGCGGCCTGCCGATACCAAGAGCGCCCCGGCGTCGCCACGGTGCAAATCTGGGCGACGCCGGGGTTCTCTTCGCCTACGGCGCGACGGGGGGATGCACGCCGCAAGATCAGGAGGGGTCGCCACATAGACGACCCCTCAAGCCCCCCTCACAACTGGACCGCGACGCTCTCACACTCCGAGGGTCAACGCAACCGTTCAGGCCCGATGCGTACGACGTCCCGGGCGCGTCGATCTCGATCGTGTCGCTTCTCCCGTTATGGGCATCCGTTTGCGCTCGAGCATCCCGCGCCTGCGTCGGCGCCCTGACTCGGGTCGTAGTCGGTCGCCTCGTCCTTCTCCTCGTCAGGTGGTGTCGGATCGCCGCCGTCGAAGGAGTCCTTGCCGGCGCCGCCGAGCATCGTGTCGTTGCCGCTGCCGCCGGTGAGGATGTCGTCGCCGTCCCCACCCTGGAGGCGATCGTCTCCGTCGAGGCCCTCGACCTTGTCATTGCCGGCGCCGCCGAACAGCAGGTCCGGGCCAATGCCGCCGCGAACGGTGTCGTCGCCGGCGTGCCCGTCGAGGTACGCCGACGAGACGGCTCCGGTGAGGATGTCGTCCTTGGGCCCGCCGACGAAGCGCTCGATGCCCGAGAACGTCAGAACCATCTCGACGCCGCTTTCGAGGCTCCGGGCCTTCCCTTCGATCAGGTCGATCGAGAGCCTGAAGTAGACCGAGGAGACGCGGTCGGGGTCCTGGAACTCCGCGTAGGAGAGCGTGTCGACGCCCTCGCCGCCGGTGAACGTGTCGACCCCGCGGCGGCCGTAGTAGATGTCGTCGCCGGGGCCGCTGCGGAACTCGTTGACGGTGTCCCACTCGTCGGCGAACGTGTCGCTTGCTGCCCCGCCGATGATCACCTCCAGGTCTGAGTTGACTTTGTCGCCCTCGCCCGCTTCGCCGTCGTCACGATGGCTGCCTGGCGTGATCGTGAGACTCCCCGTTCGCGCGCTGTAGTCGACCGTGTCGGTTCCAGCACCGCCGACCACCTCGTCGGCGCCGGAGCGGTCGCTCAGCAGGTAGTCGTTGCCGTCGTTGCCGTGCAGCTCATCGTTGCCGGCGCCGTCGTCGAGTGAGTCGTCGCCCTGCTCGCCGTGCAGTTGATCGTTGCCGGCTGCGCCGGTGAGCTTGTCGGCGCCCGTCCCCACGTGCGCGTAGCCGCGCCCGCCGTCGCCCCAGATGTCGTCGTTGTCCGCGCCGCCGTCGAGTGTGTCGTCCTGCTCGCCGCCCCGGATCAGGTCATCACCGTCCGCGCCTGTGATCGCGTCCTTGCCTCGCCCACCGATCAGGTTGTCCTTGCCGCTGTTGCCGAAGAGCTTGTCGTCGCCGGCGGTGTCGCAGACGACATCGATGCCGATCGCGGGATGCGCACCGCAGTCACCGTGCACGGTGTCGTCACCCGGGCCGCCCGAGAGCACGTCATCGTCCCCTCGGCCGCTGATGTGGTCGTTGCCGAGACTGCCCACGATGGTGTTCCTCGCCGCGCTGCCGTCGATCAGGTCGTCGCCGAGCCCGCCGAGCACGTTCTCGGTGCTCAGCACCGTGTCGCCCTCACCCTTCTCGCCGTCGAACGGGTTCTTGTCCGCGAGGGTCACGCTCACCGCGTTGCGCCGGGTCGCGTACTGCGCGGTGTCTGAACCGGGGCCGCCGATCATCATGTCGGCGGCGCTGCCGCCGTCGAGCAGATCCGGACCGCCCCGTCCTTTCAGTGTGTCCCTCCCGCCTCCGCCGTTGAGCGAATCCGCGTGTGGGCCACCGTCGAGTGAGTCTCGACCCGGCCCGCCGATCAGGATGTCCGGGCCGCCCTGCCCGAAGAGCCGGTCGTCGTCGCCGCCGCCTTCGAGGCGATCGATCTCGAGCAGGCCGCCGCCGCCTATGAGCACATCCCTGCCGCCGTTCCCCGCCAGCGTGTCAAAGCCGCCCTGGCCGTCGATCGTGTCTCTCCCCGGACCGCCACAGACGACGTCGCGCTTCGCACCACCCTTGATCCTGTCGTTGCCCCCAAGGCCGACGATCACATCGCGGCGCTTGGTGCCGCGGATCACGTCGTCGCCCGACGTGCCGACGATCGTGGCCGTCTTGCCCTTGCACTTCGGACGCGCGGCATCGACGGGATCGGGTGCGACCGCGAACGCGCTCAGCACGAGGAGAGCGAGCGACGTTCGGCGGCAGGCCGCAGCCGGTGGACGCATGACCTGCCGATCGTAGACCGCCAGACGTCGTGGCGACAAGCCACGCCGCGCGCCCGCCGACTCGCCACCAGCCTCGCACCACACCTCCTCGCCGCGCCGACGCGCCGCAGTGAGCGCGCCGCCGCCGAACGGCGGTTCTCGCACGGCGAGTGGTCATATGAACGGCCAGCGTCCCGGAGGGGCACGAGTACCGTCGGTGGTTCTCGCCGGGCATGCCGCCGCCCCGGCCCCGACGCACGACGCTCGGAGTCCCCTCCATGCATCTGTCGATCCGCTCTGGCCGCCGCGTGCTCGCGCTTGCGTCCACGGCCCTCGCTCTCCTCGCAGCGCTCGCACTCGTGCCCGCGGCGTACGCCGCTGCTCCCGCGCAGCTCACCTTCCGGACGGCGGTGGTCGGCTCGCCCTCCAACCCGTCCGCGTCGTTCGTCCCGTTCACCGACGCGATCTACGCGACGTGCTCGGTGGCCCCGCAGACGAAGGCCGGCTGTGTGACCGTCGGCTCGGTCGCCCGCGCCTACGACATCGGCGAGCTGGAGGTGACCGTGTCGCAATGGGTCGCCTTCCTCAACACCGTCGATCCGAAGGGCACGAACGCGCATCGCCTCTACCACCCCTCGGAGAGCGGGAGCGCGTGGCCGCGCTTCGGTCAGGTGGACCTCCGCGCATCGGCGCCGGCGGGCAGGCATTACCGCCTCGCCGCTCCGCAGTGGGCGGACAAGCCGTACGGCTTCGCCGACTTCCCGCGCGCGGCGCGGTTCGCGAACGCCGTGACGAACGGGCGCGTCCTCTCCAGGAAGGCCTCGGCCGATCACGGCTTCGCCTATCGCACGTTCAAGGTCCGGCTCTCCCGGCAGACCGAGCGCGGGATGTACGACCTGGCGCGCCAGAAGCAGACCGGCGCCACGCGCGCCCGCAGGAGCGGCTTCGTCATTCCCAGCCAGAACGAGTGGATGAAGGCCGCGTACTACGACAAGAGCGGCGGGGGAACGGTGTCCTATTGGAAGTACCCGACCAACGCGGGCGTCTTCGGTGACGGCACGGCGACGGCGCCGTCCGCCACGACGCTGAACCCGGGGACCGGGGCCGTGACGAACGCGGCGACCCAGCCGCTCGCGACGTTCAAGCCGAGCTCGGGCTCCGCGCCCGTCTGGTGTCCGTCGCAGTTCGCCTCCGGCTGCGCGACCGTCAATCCGTTCGGCATGGACCCGGCGACCTACGCCGCGGCGTACCAGGGGAGCCTGGGAACGGTCGGCCAGGCGGCGACCCGCTCACCGTGGGGCACGCTCGACCAGGGCGGCAACGCGGTGGAGTGGACCGACACGATCACGCCGCCGCCGTTCGGCATCAAGGGCGGCCCACGCGTCTGGCGGCGCCTCCACGGCGGCGTCCCGAACTCGACCGCCTACCAGATGTGGCCCTCGGCGGTGGGGCTCCAGCCGCAGGACAACACCTTCTACAACCACACGTACCCGTGGATCGGGTTCCGCATCGGCCACGTCGGCTGATGCGCACGCCGCGCCGACGGAGATCGCCGGGGCGTCGAGCGGGCAGGGCTCGCTCAGACGAGGTGGGCGAGGAGGAACGCGGTCGCAGCCATGACCATCGCGAGCATCAGGACGAGTGACCAGTCGACGTTCGAGTCCTGCGGGTGACGGGGCTGCATGACGGCTCCTTTGGCTGACCACAACACCATACAGTCTGTCTGGACACTCTGTCAAGACAGAGTGTCCGCCGATCGGGTAGCGTCGCCCGGTGAGCGACTCATCGTCCAGGTCCTCCCGTCGTGGGGCGCGCGAGCAGACCCGCCGCGGCAGCGAGATCGAGGAGGCCATCTGCACCGCCGCCGAGCGCCTCATGTCCGAGCGCCCGTTCACACAGCTGAGCGTCGCGGACGTGCTCACCGAGGCGGGCGTCTCGCGCGCGAGTTTCTACTTCTACTTCGCCTCGAAGTACGCGTTGCTCGAGCGCCTGGCCGAGCGGGTGACGGGCAGCGTCTTCGGGACGAGCCGCGCCTGGTTCGACGCCGACCATGGCGACCCGCGCGCGCAACTGCGGGCAGCCGTCGCGGGTGCCTTCGACACCTGGGCCGAGCACGGTCCCGTCATCCGCGCGATCATCGAGTCGGGTCCCGCCGCCGAGGACGTCGCCGCGCTCTGGGAGCGCCTGATGGGCGGGTTCGTCGACGCGGCGGCCGAGCGCATCCGGCGGGACCGGGCGAGCGGGGTCTCGGACTCCGGCGGACCGGACCCGCAGACGCTGGCGGCCTCGCTGCTGTGGATGACCGAGCGCGCGCTCTACCTCTCGATCGCGGGCGGCGAGCCGGCGTTCCAGGATCGCGAGCGCACGGTGGAGACGCTCACCGACGTCTGGTTCCGCGCGATCTACGCGCCCGCGGCGCAGGCGTAGGCTTGGCGCCATGAAGCGTTCGGACGCCCTGGCCCCGCTGTCGCGCGAGCACCACGTCGCGCTCGAGGTGGCCCTGCGGCTGCGCCGCGCCGACACCGGGGACGCCGCCGCCGCCCGCGACGGGTTCCTGGAGTTCTTCGCGAGTGACGGTGAGGCGCACTTCCGCGCCGAGGAGGAGATCCTGCTTCCGGCGGTCGCGGACGTGCTCCCCGCGGAGGACCCGGACGTGGCCCGCGTCCTCGACGAGCACGCGGAGATCCGGCGCCGCGCGACCGAGCTCGCGCGCGACGCCGATCCCCCGGCCCGAGACCTGGTCGCCCTGGGCGATCTGCTGAACGGGCATGTGCGCCATGAGGAGCGCGTGCTGTTCCCCCGCATCGAGGCAGCCCTCGGCGATGCGGACCTCGCGCTCCTCGCGGCGCGGTTGGACGAGGCCGGCTAGCCCGCACCCGCCACGCGCGATACTCCGCCCATGGCGTTCGTCCCGCCCGCCCGCCATCTCCTGCGCGCACGCGATCTGGCCGACGCCCGCTACGCCGAGCACCTCACCGTGGAGGACCTCGCGGCGGCCGCGGGCCTGTCGACGGCCCACTTCAGCCGGGAGTTCCGGCGGGCGTTCGGCGAGACGCCGCACCAGTACCTGCTGACGCGCCGGCTGGAACGCGCCGCGGCGCTGCTGCGGACGACCGACCACTCGGTCGCGGACATCTGCCTCTCCGTCGGGCTGCAGAGCATCGGATCGTTCACGACGAGCTTCGGCCGGATGTACGGGATGTCGCCGACCGCCTACCGGGCCGCCCATCCGCCGGCCGCGGCGTACGCGGTCGTGCCGAGTTGCGTGACGCGCTTCTACGGCCGCCCGCAACACCGCACGTTTCGAGAAGACAGCGAGGTGGCGGCCGGTTAGCTTGACCGTCGACCCGCTGTTCAACCCCAGGAGGACCCCCGATGATCAGGATCGCCAACGCCCAGCTCTGGGTGCACGACCAGGACGAAGCGCTCGCGTTCTACACGCAGAAGCTCGGCTGGGAGGTGCAGTCCGACGTCACGCTGCCCGAGATGGGCGACTTCCGCTGGCTGACCGTCGGTCCCGCGAGCCAGCCGGACGTCTCGGTCGTGCTGATGGCCATCCCCGGCGCCCCGATGGTCGATGACGAGACGGGGCAGCAGATCCGCACGCTCATGGCGAAGGGCTTCGCCGGGACGGTGTTCCTCACCACCGACGACTGCCGGGCGTCGTACGAGGAGTTGCGCGGCCGCGGCGTCGAGTTCACCGAGACGCCGGAGGACCGCCCGTACGGGATCGACGCGGGGTTCCGCGACCCGTCCGGCAACGCGTTCCGGCTCACGCAGGTCAAGGACCTCGCGCAGTTCGAGGCGCCCACCGCCGCCTGACGCGACTCCCAGCGCGCACGGCCGCCGCGACGGCGGCCGTGCGTCGTCCGGCGGCGCGGTGAAATTCCGGACGGCACCGCCGGCACAGGAGTAGGGTCGGGCTTCAGCCGACGCGCCATGCGGCTGGATCCGCCAACACGGTCCGGCAGGAACGAGGTAGGCCCATGATCCGCTCCGCCCAGGCCTCGCTGCTCACCGCGGCGTCCGTCCTCTCAATCGCCGCAGCGGGCCCCGCCGTCGCGAAGACCCCGACCACCAAACCGCTCACGATCGTGCCGGGGGAGTCCATCGGCGGCCTGAAGGTCGGCATGACGAAGGCCAAGGCCAACGCCGCCTGGGGCAAGCCCGACGCCTGCCGCTCGGACCAGTACAGGACGACGACCTGCGAGTACCGGCCCAACGGGCCGTTCGCCAAGGACACCTCGCCGGCGAACTACCAGGTCGCTGAGGTCAAGCTGCGGTCCGGCAAGGTGGTCGCCGCGAGCATCATGGTCACGCAGAACGCCGCCGTCGCCGCGAAGCTCAGGCGCCTGAAGACGAGCAAGGGCATCAAGCTCGGCTCGAAGCTCCCCGACGCGCGGCGCGCGTACGGCCTCCCCGCCGGGTCGGGCGGCGAGGCCGGCATCACGCGAGCCCTCGTGAAGAAGGGCAGGAACTGCACGCTCTTCTACGCGCCGCGGGCGACGACGGCCGCGCCGAGCGCGGGCATCGAGATGATCTCCGTCGGGCTGTGCACGAAGAACAACGGCCTGGACGGTGGGCTCTAGCCGCTGCGGGCGAGCAGGCCCTCCAGCTTGTCGAGCGTCGTCCCCCAGCCGGACTGCGCCATCGGGATCAGCTCGTCGGTGCAGGTCATCGTCACGTCGATGACGAGCTCCGTCCGCCCGTCGCCGAGGTCGTTGAACGAGATGACCGTGAACTGGCGATCCATCATCGGGTGATCGATGTCCTCCTCGGTGAAGGAGAGGCGCGCCGGCGGGTCCACGTCGACGAGCGTGCCGGTGGACGGGTACTCGTTGCCGTCCGGGTCGACCATGGTGCTCTTGAAGACCCCGCCGGGACGCGGGTCGATCACCACGGACTCGACCGGCGTGTGGAAGTGCTCCGGGCCGAACCACGCGGCGAACTGCTCGGGCTCTGTCCATGCGGCCCAGACGAGCTCGCGCGGTGCGTCGAGCGCGCGGGTGATCGTGAACTGCTGCTCGGTCATCTGCGTGGTCATGGGGTGCGGTCCTCTCGTTGGATGGTCTGCAGGTGCTCCTCGAGGCGGTCGAGCCGGCCCTCGTAGAACGCCCGGTAGTGGGCGATCCAGTCGGCGGCGCCCTGGAGCGGCGCCGCCTCCAGGCGGGACGGGCGCAGTTGCGCGTCGCGCCCCCGTGAGATGAGTCCTGCCCGCTCGAGCACCTTCAGATGCTTGGACACGGCCTGCACGCTGATCGGGAACGGCGCGGCGAGGTCGTTCACGGTCGCCTCGCCCTCGGCGAGCCGGGCCAGAATGGCGCGCCGCGTCGGATCGGCGAGCGCGGAGAATGTGCGGTCGAGCTGCTCGGTCGTCATCTCGGTATTCACCCTAGCAGTTGAACAACGGGAAGGTTGAATATGGGGTGAACCACGGTCTGCGGCACCGCAGCCTGCGCCGATGGGGGTGTGAACGCCGGCCCCATCAAGCCCCGACAGGAGGTGCCCTCGTGCATCGTCGAATCCGTCGTCCGTCCCCGTCGCTGATCATCTCGCTGCTCGCGCTCTTCATCGCGCTGGGCGGCATCGGCTACGCAGCCACGCTGCCGAAGAACAGCGTGGGAACCGCCCAGCTGAAGAACAAGGCGGTCGTGTCCACCAAGCTCGGCTCCGAAGCCGTCACCTCGGCGGCGATCCGCAGCAAGGCGGTCGACATCGCCGACATCGCCGACAAGGCCGTCGGCCAGCGCGCGCTCGCCGATCAGGCCGTCAACAGCGCGAAGATCGCCTCCAAGGCGGTCGGCGTCAGCGACATCGCCGACCAGGCGGTCGGCACCCGGGCACTGGCGAGCAAGTCCGTCAACCCGGCGAAGCTCAACGTGAAGTACGTCTCGGTCTCGAAGTTCTCGGGCGTCATCGAGAAGGGGCAGACCGGGTATCGCAACGTGCGCGTCGCCTGCCCGTCGAACCATCGCGTCATCGGCGGCGGCGGTGGCTGGGTCGGCCCGACGACGACGGACCCGCTCCAGTCGGCGTCCTTCATCACCGGCAGCCGGCCGTTCCCGCCGTCGGCGACCGGCAACACGCAGGACGCGTGGGAGGTCTACGGCAACGACGCCAGCCCGGGGTCCCGGCGCCTGATGGCCACGGCCATCTGCATCCCCATCTCCTGAGCCGACTCAGCGACGCGAGGCCGCCGCACACGTGGTGCGGCGGCCTGCGCATCGCCATCACGCCCTAGCGGACCAGGGCGCGGCGGGCCTGCTCGCGATCGAGGCGGCCCGCCAGAGCTGCGAGCGAACGGGCCGCCTGGAGTCTCAGGCGTCCCGGTGGCCTGGCCTGGCGATGTCGCGGCACGCGTTCTGCGTTGCGGCGCGACGCCGCGTGGGCCAGGTGCTCGTGATTGAGGGAATGCATGTGCGGTGACCTCCATGGTCGGTTCGGTGGATGGGATTCCACCGCCCGCACAGCAGCGACTGGTGACGCTCGGACGCGGGCGATGGAGCCCGCTGTCCGGCGCGTGAAAGGGCCTAGGACGCGAGCTCGCGACGGGGCATGACGGCGGCCCCGGCAGCGCCGGTGCTCATCATGCGAGGTGTCGTGATCGTCGGGAGCTTCATCGTCGGCTTCCTCCTCCGCGTCCGGGAGGCGAAGCGAGCGACCGTACCGAAACGTGCCGTGATGTCAAGCCCGGCGGCTAGGCTCGCGCACCGATGAGCGTCGACGGCCCACCCCTCGCCGCACGGGTCAGCGGCGATGGCGCGCCGCTGGTGCTGATCAACGGCTACGCCGCGACGAAGGACGACTGGGACCCGCGCTTCATCGCGGCGCTCGCCCGCACGTCCTGCGTCCTCACGCCGGACAACCGCGGCCTGGGCGCCTCGTCGCCGGTGGGGGACGACCTGTGCGTCGGCGCGATGGCCGCGGACGTCCTGGCGCTCATGGATGCGCGCGGCATCGCGCAGGCCGACGTCGCCGGATGGTCGATGGGCGGGTTCATCGCGCAGGAGATCGCCGTGCGCGCACCCGGTCGCGTCCGGCGCCTCGTGCTGCTCTCGACCGACCACGGCGGCCCGGGCGCCGTCACGGCCGACCCCGCGGTCTGGGCCGCGCTCACCGACCACGGCGGGACGCCGCGCGAGCAGGCCACGCGCCTGCTCGGGCTGCTGTTCCCGGCCGCTGTCGCGGCGCAGGTCGACGCCGAGGCCGGGGACCTCGTCGCCGCGGCGCGCGCTGCGCTTCCCGTCGCGACGCTCGACGCGCAGGAGCGCGCGATGGCGCGCTGGCATGCCGAGCCGGCCGACGCCCGCCTCGCCGCGATCGCGGCGACGGCGATGACGGTCCTGGTCGCCGCGGGCACCGAGGACGTCGTCATCCCTGCAGCGAACGCCCGCCTCCTCGCCGGCGCGCTCGAGGGGTCGCAGCTCGCGCTCTTCGACGGCGGGGGCCATGCCTTCATGGCCCAGCAGCCGGAGCGCCTGGCGTCGCTGATCGGCGACGCGCTCGGGCGCTGACGGCGCCCGCCGCCGGGGTCACCGTCCCGGCGGCGGCACGCTCGTCCGCGCGCGACGCAGTTCCTGCTCGCGCAGGAACCGGATCTGCTGCTCCTGCTTCGCGCGCCGCTGCTGCTCCTCGTCAGGCGGCGGCGGGCCGGCGGGAGCGGGGACGCCGACGTGCTCCTCACGCCGGCGAAGCGGGTTGCGCTGGAGCAGTGATGCCATGGCGCCCAGTATCGCCGCGCCCGGCGGGGCGCGCCATAGGGCGCAGGCCCCAGATCGGTCCTCGGCGGCGTGTGGCGTTGAAGGGCGGGTGCGGGCCGGGGTATCGTCGGATGCACCATCGACCTGCGACGAGCGGCGGTTGAGCCGCGCTGGACGGATGACCACGATCGATCACACCGCCTTCGACGTCCTCACCTTCGACTGCTACGGGACGCTCATCGACTGGGAGACGGGCCTGCTCACGGCGCTGCGCGTCCAGCTCGGGGACGCGGTCGCCGGCGTGAGCGACGAGGACCTGCTCGAGGCGTTCGGCGAGATCGAGCACGCGGCGCAGGTGCCCTACCAGCCATACCGCGACGTCCTGGCCCAGTCGCTCGGGGAGCTCGGGCGCCGGTACGGGGTCGACCCGGACGTGGAGCAGCGCGCCGCGTTCGGTGCGTCGGTGCCCGACTGGCCGGCGTTTCCCGACTCGCACGAGGCGCTCGCCCGCCTGCAGACGCGCTTCCGGCTGATGCCGATCACCAACTGCGACGACGACCTCTTCGCGGGCTCGGCGGCCCGGCTGGGCATCACGTTCGACGATGTGGTCACCGCGCAGCAGGCCGGCGCCTACAAGCCCGACGAGCGCCCGTTCCGCATCGCCCTGGAGCGCGCGGGCGTCCCGCGGGAGCGCGTGCTGCACGTCGCGCAGAGCGTCTTCCACGATCACGTCACCGCGCAGCGCCTGGGCCTCACGAGCGTCTGGATCAACCGCCGTGCCGGCAGGCCGGGGGAGGGGGCGACGCCTGCGGCGCAGGCCGCGCCCGATCTCGAACTGCCCGACCTGCGCTCGCTGGCCGACCTCCTCGTCGGCTGATCAGGCTGCGCGCAGCTCGGCGGCCGGCGACGCGTCGTCCCCGGCACAGGCGACGCGGTCGCGCCCGTCCTGCTTGGCGCGGTAGAGCGCGCGGTCGACGTGGTCGAACAGCTCGCGGAAGTCGAAGTCCCCGCGCCCGTCCCACGCGCCGACGCCGAATGAGACGGTGACGTCCACGTCGCGGATCGGGTCGATCGCCACGCAGCGCCGCAGCGCCTCGGCGAGCTCGGCGGCCTCCCGCTCGCCCGCTCCCGGGAGCAGGACGAGGAACTCCTCGCCGCCCAGCCGGTAGGCGAGGTCGTAGGCGCGCAGCTCGCCGCGGAAGCGCTCGGCCACCTCGGCGAGGACGGCGTCGCCGACGGTGTGGCCGAACTCATCGTTGATCGCCTTGAAGCGGTCCAGGTCGGCGACGATCAGCGCGACCGGCTGCGGTGTGCGGCGCGCCTGCGCCTCGAGCTCGGCGACACGGGCGTCGAGCGCCCCGCGGTTGAGCATGCCGGTGAGCTGGTCGATCGCCGCCTCGCTGCGGTGCTCCAGGTCGGACCGCAGCAGCGCGACGGAGAGGGCCGTGACCGAGACGATGAGGGTGAGCGTCATGATCGTCGGGACGGGGTAGTCAATGACCGCCGCGGCGTCGATGCCGACCGTGACGAGCAGCAGGATGCCGATCGTCAGGCCGCTCCCCGCCAGGACGCCGCGCACGCCGAAGCGCGCCGGCAGCGTGATCGTCGGGATCGCCAGCCACGGCAGCGCCGGGCTGTCCGGGCCGCCGGTGAGCGCGATGCTCGCGGCGATCAGCGCCTGCGAGAGCACCCAGGCCAGCGCGAGGCGGTACTCCGGCTTCGTGGCGTCCTCGATGCCGCGCCCGAGGACGAAGAAGCCGATCGCGGCGAGCGCGAGCGGCGCGAGGGTCCACCATCCGAACCACGGGCCGCTCGCCACGAGCGCGACCGCCATGGCCGCGAAGCAGAGATGGCGCACCGGCGCCAGGCGCCGCTCCATGTCGATCATCCGCGCGCGCTCTCGCGGAGTCCGGCAGAGCCAGGTCGGCTGGAACGCGTCGGCGGGGTGCATCGCCTGACGGCATCGGCGCCCGCGCACCCACCCTTGACGGCGCTGGACGGGTGGTTGAGAGCGGTGAACGGTCACGCGGCGGCCCGTGGGGCCACGGCGGGGCGCGCGCGGACAGCGGTCTCGAACGCGGACACGACCGCCGGGTCGAACTGCGTTCCGGCGCAGCGCTGCAGCTCGGTCAGCGCGGCCTCGGGGTCCATGCCCGCGCGGTACGAGCGGTCCTTCGTCATCGCGTCGTACGCGTCGCAGACGGCGACGATCCGGGCGCCGAGCGGGATGTCCTCGCCGCTGAGCCGGTCGGGATAGCCGCGGCCGTCCCAGCGCTCATGACTGGAGCGGACCATCGCGGCGACCGGCGCGAGCCCGGGGGAGCTGCCGATGATGCGCTCGCCGATCAGCGTGTGGCGCTCCATGAAGCGCCACTCGCCGGCGTCGAGCGGGCCCGGCTTGAGCAGGATCTCGTCGGGGATCGCGACCTTGCCGACGTCGTGCAGTTCGGCGGCGATGCGCACGTGCTCGACGACACCGGCATCGAGGCCCAGCGTGGCGGCGACGCCCTCCGCGAGCGCGGCGACATCGGTGACGTGGTGGCTGAGCTCGGGGTCGCGCTCGGCGAGGATCCGCAGCATGACCTCCTTGGTCTCGTGCCGCGTCGTGCGCCGGCCGCCGCGCTTGTGCTCGTAGAGCCGCTGGTCGGCGATGCGCAGCGCGTCGCTTGCCACGTGTGCCTCGTCCGGCAGCAGGACGGTCCCGTGCGAGCAGCCGACCGTGAAGCCCTCGCCGGACTCGTTCAGCGCCGCCGAGCACGCCGCGACCGACAGGTCGTCCGCGCGGTCCAGCAGGACGCAGAACTCGTCGCCGCCCATCCGGTACGCGCGGCCGCGGCCCGCGACGGCCGCGGCGAGGCTCTCGCCCAGGCGCTGCAGGAGCGCGTCGCCCGAAGGGTGGCCGAAGCTGTCGTTGTAGTGCTTGAACCCGTCCAGGTCGAACAGCGCGAGGACGGCGGCGCTGCCGAAGCCCGCGGCGTCCGGGCTGAGCGTGTCCTCGAGGTCGACCGACAGGGCCCGCCGGTTGCCGAGCCCCGTCAGCGCGTCGGTGAGCGCCTCGTTGCGGCTGACCTTGAGCATCAGCAGGTTCTCGCGATGGGTGAGCAGCAGGCGCGCCAGCACGGCGGTCAGCGACGCCGCGGCGAGCGCGATCGCGAGGATGTTGAGGTTGCCCGCGCTGCCGGCGATGAGCACCGCGAGCCCGGCGAGGGCGAAGCCGATCGGGGCGAGGATGTGCGCCGCGCGCGTGTGGCCGGCCGCGGCGGCCTGACGCGTCGCCGGCTGCCAGGCCGCGGCGCCGAGCACGACGGCGGTCGCCCACCATCCCGCGTCGAACGCGCCCCCGGACTCCCACGTGCCCTTGGCCGTCAGGACGAGGTAGAGCGAGTCGGAGAGCCAGAAGCTGAAGACGCCGGCGAGGAGCAGGCCCAGCGTGCGGTCCACCCGCCAGCCGCGGGCGGCGACGGCGCCGACGATGAGCCCGACCAGCACGAGGTCGGTGACCGGGTAGGCGAGGTTCGTGATGACCGCGAGGCGGTCGCTGCCGGCGGACGCGTCGAGCACCGTCTCCACGACGACGGCCGCGCTGACGGCTCCGACCGCGAGCGCCGCCGTGACCCCGTCGACCCAGAGCATCCGGGGGAGGCCGCGCACGCGTGAGCGGAGCAGCAGGATGATCCCCGCGAACATGAACGGCGGGAAGAGCAGGAAGCCCATGTCGGCGGGCGAGGGCACCGGCGGCGAGGCGTCGTCCCAGAGCACGAGCGTGAAGTAGGTCTCGCCGCCGATCCAGAACGCGAGCCCGGCGCCGATGAGCGTCCAGGCGAGGCGCTCGCTGCGCTCGGCGGCCGCGCGGGCGAAGCACAGCCCGGCGCCGATCGCCATCACGACGAGATGAATCCAGGTGGCGTCGCCGACGGGGATCCACGACAACCCGAGGGCGTGCGCCTGCCACAGCGCCAGCCAGGCGGTGCAGAGGAGAATCGCAGCGCGCGCGGACCGTGGCATCCCGCGCATCATCGGCGGGGTTCGCCGAGTGCTTGACTCGCCGTACGTCGCGGGTCAGCGACCGTTCGACGCGCCCGCTCGCGTGCGGCTCACTTCACGTGGGGCTTGAGGAAGTCCTCGTCGGGCGGCGGACCGCCCTGGGCGCCGTCCCCGGGCGACAGGAACGAGTCGTTGTGCCGCGGGCTCCAGACGCCGCTGGCCGCCGATCCCGGGATCATCGACGACGTGGGCAGACGGTCGTCGTCGTGGGTTCCGTCGGTCGCGGAGGGGCCGCGCCGCAGCCGCGCCCGCACGCGCGTCCAGAGGCTCATCGGGCAACCGTACTGCGAATCGGGGACGGCCGCGGACGGCCGCTCAGCGCATGAGGCCGAGCTCGCGCGCTTCGCGCTCCAGATCCTCCCGGTGATCCGGGTGGGCGATGGAGATGAGCAGGCGCGCGCGATCGGCGAGCGACTTCCCGCGCAGCTCCACGACGCCGTGCTCGGTGACGACATGGTCGACCGTGTTCTTCAGGGTCGTGACCACCGATCCGGGCGTCAGCTGGGAGCGCACGCGCGAGCGGCCCTTGCGCGTCTGCGAATGCAGGACGACGAACGCCTGTCCGCCGTCGGAGTACATCGCGCCGCGGGCGAAGTCCGCCTGCCCGCCGCTCGAGGACCAGTAGCGCCCGGCGATCGTCTCGCTCGCGCACTGGCCCATCAGGTCGATCTCGGTCGTTGCGTTGATCGAGACGAAGTCCGGCTGCTCGCCGATGATCATCGAGTTGTTGACCCACTCGACGCCGAGCATCTCGACGCCGTCGTTGTCGTCGAGCCAGTCGTACAGCCGCTTGGTGCCCAGGCAGAAGGTCGCCACGTGCTTGTTGCGCCGCCGCAGCTTCCGCGCGCCGGTGAGCGCGCCGGACTCGACGAGGTCGATGACGCCATCCGTCAGAAGCTCGGTGTGCAGCCCGAGGTGGTCGTGGTCGGCGAGCGCCGCCAGGACCGCGTTGGGGATCGCGCCGATGCCGACCTGGAGCGTCGCCCCGTTGGGCACCCGCTCGGCGATGAACGCCGCGATCGCATGGTCGTGGTCGCCGGGCACGGCCGGTGCCACCTCGACGAGCGGGCGGTCCACGTGGCACCAGCCGGCGACGTCGCTGATGTGCACGACATTGCCGCCCATCGTGTGCGGCATCTGGTCGTTGACCTCGAGGTAGAACGGGACGCGTCCGATCATCGAGCTCACGTAGTCCGCGTTGGTCCCGAGGCTGAAGTACCCGTGGCGGTCCGGGGGACTCGCGGCCGCGAGGACCAGCGAGCAGCGCGTCGTGTGGCGCAGCAGCGCCGGCATCTCGGAGAAGTGGTTGGGCACCAGGTCGCATTGCCCGTCCCAGTACGCCTGCCGGTCGGCGCCGGAGAGGAAGTAGCTGACGTGCCGCAGGCGGTCGCCGAACTCGCCCTGCATGTAGCGGCGTGTCTGCAGCGGATGCATCTGGTGGATGCGCACGCGCTCGAGCCGGTCGTTGTGCTCCTCGAGCGCGTCGAGGACCGCTCCGGGCTCCCCGTTCGCCAGCGGCACGATGAGGTCCGCCCCCGCGGTCACGTGGTCGAGCACGGACTCCGGGTCGGACGCTGTGCGCAGCAGGTGGGGTCGGGTCACGGGGCGATTGTGGCTCAGGCGGGCGCCGCGTGCGGATCGCCCGCCAGCAGGCGCTCGATCTCGTCGCGCCGTTCGGGGGTGGTCCGCCTCCACGACGGCAGGTAGCCGAGCGCGTCCTCGGCGGTGCGGGAGCGGTAGCCCTCCTCCATCAGCTCGAGCTGATCGGGGGTGACGAGCGACGGGTGGCACTCGCCGCAGGTGCGGGTCAGCGCGGCCAGCTCGCGGCGCAGCGTGCGCACGTAGTTGGCGGCGCGCGCCGCCTTGAGCTCGGGGTCCAGACCGCGGACGAGCCACGGGTTCTGCGTCGCGACGCCGGTCGGGCAGCGGCCGGTGTGGCAGCGCTGCGCCTGGATGCACCCGATCGCCATCATCGCCTCGCGGCCGACGTTCACCATGTCGGCGCCGAGCGAGAACGCGAACAGCGCCGTGTGCGGCATGCCGAGCTTCGCGGAGCCGATGAACGCGATCCGCTCGTTCAGCCCCGTGTGGGCGAACGGCGCGTAGGCGCGCGAGAAGGCCATCTTGAACGGCAGCGCGACGTGGTCGGCGAAGGACAGCGGCGCCGCGCCCGTCCCGCCCTCGCCGCCGTCGATCGTCACGAAGTCGGGGCCGCCGCCGGTCGCATCCATCCGCGCCGCGAGCTCCTGCCAGAACGGCTGCTCGCCGACCGCCGACTTGATCCCGACCGGCAGCCCGGTGGCATCGCCGACCAGCTCGCAGAACTCGATCAGCTCGTCGATGGTGCCGAACGCCGAGTGGCTGCGGCGGGCTGTGGCAGTCCTTGCCGGGCTCGACCCCGCGGATCGCGGCGATCTCCGGCGTCATCTTCGCGGCGGGCACCATCCCGCCGACACCGGGCTTGGCGCCCTGGGAGAGCTTGATCTCCAGCGCGCGCACGGGGCCGCGCGCGATCGTCTCCTGCAGCACGCCGAGGTCGAACTGCCCGGCGGCGTCGCGGCAGCCGAAGTAGCCGGTGCCGATCTGGAAGATGAGCTCGCCGCCGTGACGGTGATGCTCGGACAGACCGCCCTCGCCGGTGTTCTGCAGGCACGGTGCGACGGCGGCGCCGCGGTTCAGCGCCTCGACCGCCGGCGCCGACAGCGCGCCGAAGCTCATGCCGCTGATGTTCACGACCGACTGCGGCCGGAACGCGTGGCGGCGCCCGTGCGCGGCGCCGAGGATCTTCGCCGCGGGCAGGAGGTACTCGGGCCCGGAGCCGCTGCAGTCCTGCGGCGGCGCGGGGTAGGGCCGGGCGTCGTGCTTGATGATCAGGTAGCCGAGGCCGTTCTCCATCTCGTTGTCCGAGCCGAAGCCGACCGTGTTCGGCATGAGCTTCGAGGACTGGTAGACCCAGCTGCGCTGGTCGCGCGAGAACGGCCGCTCCTCGTTGTTCGAGGTGACGATGTACTGCCGCAGCTCGGGGCCGAACGTCTCGAGGATGTAGCGGAAGTGCCCGACGATCGGGAAGTTGCGCAGGATCGCGTGGTGACGCTGCGTGACGTCGTAGGCGACGACTCCGCCGAGCGCGAGCGCGCTGCCCGCCGCGAGTCGCCGCAGCCGGCTCATCTGCGGGCCGGTCGGCTGTGGCGGGCGCAGGTCACCCCACCTCTCTACCAGACGCGGTCAGTCGAAGACCACTACGGGCTTGACGACAGTGCCCGCCTCGGCGGCGGCGATCGCCTCGTTGATGCGGTCGAACGGGAACGTCTCGATGAGCCGGTCGAAGGGGAAGAGCCCGTCGCGGTGCAGTTCGATGAGCCGGGGAATGAACGTGTTCGGGTCGGCGTCGCCCTCGATCACGCCGGCGAGCGACCGGCCGAGCAGCAGGTGGCCCTGGTCGATCGTGATGTCGTGTTCCAGGCCCTGAAAGCCGACCGTGACGCAGCGCCCCGGCGACCGCAGGACCTCGAGGGCCTGGCGGATCACCGGGCCGGTGCCGACGGCGTCGAGCGAGCAGTGCACCCCCGGAGCGGCGACGCCGATGATGTCCCAGACGAGGTCGTGCGAGGCAGCCGGGTCGAACGTGGCCGTCGCGCCCAGTTCGCGGGCGAGCTCGAGCCGCGCCGGGTTCGGGTCGACGGCGATGATCGGATCGCACCCGAGCGCCTTGGCGGCCATCAGGCCGGCGAGCCCGACGGCACCGAGGCCGAAGACGCAGAACCCGTCGCCGGCCTCGGGCCGCAGGACGTTCATGACGCTTCCCGCGCCGGTCTGCAGCCCGCAGCCGAGCGGCCCGAGCAGCTCGATCGGCAGGTCGCCCGGGACCTTCACGGCGTTGCGCTCGCTCGCGATCGCGTACCGCGCGAACGACGACTGCCCGAACCAGCTGCCGAAGACCTCGTCGTCGCCCTGGCTCATCGTGAGCGTCGAGTCCAGCCGCGCTCCGAAGTAGTTCACGGCGGCGAAGACCTCGCAGTACGCGGTCCGGCCGCGGGAACACCACTGGCAGTCACCGCAGTGGTCGTAGCTCAGCGCGACGTGGTCGCCGGGGGCGAGGGTCGTCACGGCGCCGCCCACCGCCTCGACGATGCCCGCTCCCTCATGGCCCAGGACCGTCGGGAGGGGGAGCGGGATCACGCCCTGCTGCGCGGCGATGTCGGTGTGGCAGATGCCGACGCCGCGGATCCGGACGAGCACCTCATCGGCCTGCAGCTCATCGAGCTCGACCTCCTCGATGGAGAGCGGTGTGTTCGTCTCCCGCAGGAGCGCGGCGGTGGTCTTCACGAGGACTCCTGCGTCAGTCGCCGGGCGTCGAGAGCAGGACGTCGAAGAGGTGGCGATCCTTGCTCTGGGTCAGGTCGACGTGGATGTGCTTCGTCTCGGTGTACTCGTCGATCGCCCCAGGGCCGAGCTCGCGGCCGACGCCGCTCTGCTTGTAGCCCCCGAACGGCAGCGCCGGGTCGATCATGTGCCAGTTGTTGATCCAGACGGTCCCCGCCCGCAGCCGCTCGGCGACTTCGAGCGCGCGCTCGTAGTCACTCGACCAGACGCCCGCGGTCAGGCCGTAGTCGCTGTCGTTCGCCAGCGCGATCGCGTCGTCCACGTCGTCGTAGCGCTGGACGACCAGCACCGGGCCGAAGATCTCCTCGCGCGCGATCCGCATGTCGTTCGTGACGCCCGTGAAGATCGTGGGCTCGATCCAGAATCCGCGGTCGAACGGGGCGCCCTCGGGCACGCCGCCGCCGAGCGCGACCGTCGCGCCCTCGGCGACTCCCGACCGCAGGTACTCGACGATCCGGTCGCGCTGGCGGGCGGAGACGACCGGGCCCATGTCGGTGTCGAAGTCGGCGGGGTCGCCGAGCGTGATGGTCGCCGCGCGCGTGACGAGCCGCTCGACGATCTCGTCGTGGAGCGCGGAGGGGACGAGCAGCCGGGTGCCCGACTCGCAGATCTGACCCGAGTAGAGCATGCAGGCGAACAGCGCCCCGTCGACGGCGATGTCCAGGTCGGCGTCGTCGAGGACGATCACGGGGCCCTTGCCGCCGAGCTCGAGCGACACCTTCTTCACGGTCCCCGAGGCGAGGCGCATGATCTCTCGCCCGACGGCCGTCGAGCCCGTGAAGGCGACCTTGTCGACATCGGGGTGTGACGCGAGCCGCGCGCCGACCTCGGGGCCGTCGCCGGTGACGACGTTCAGGACGCCGTCGGGAACGCCCTCCTCATGAGCGATCTCCGCGAGACGCAGGAGCGACAACGGCGTCTTCTCGTCGGTCTTGACGACGACGGAGTTTCCCGCGGCGAGCGCCGGGCCGATCTTCCAGATCCCGAGGACGAGGGGGAAGTTCCAGGGCACGATGGCCACGCACACGCCGAGCGGCTCGCGACGGATGCGATTGACCGACAGCGTGGGGTACGCCGTCGTCGGAACGTCGCGCTCGAACTCGTAGGTCGCCGCCTGCTCGGCGAATGACAGGAAGTGCGGAGCGGCGAGTCCGGTGTGGAAGCCGAGCGCCTGGCGGATCGTGGCGCCGTTGCACTGGATCTCGAGCTCGGTGATCTCCTCCAGCTCGGTGCCCAGGCGGTCGGCGATCCGCTTCATGACGGCCGACCGGTCCTCCGGCGTCATGCGCGTCCACGAGCCGGCCTCGAAGGCGCGGCGGGCCGCTGCGACGGCTTGGTCGGCATGCGCGACCGACCCCTTCGCGACGGTGCACACGAGCTCTTCCGTGGCGGGGTGGCGGATCTCGTACCGCTCGTCCGCGTCCACGTGCGCCCCGTCGATGAACATCTGCCGGTGGGTGACACTCACGGTCGACATGTCGTCCTCTCAGGTGGTCGTGACGGCGGCCTGCGCGTACTCGTCCCGCAGCAGCCGCTTGTAGAGCTTGCCGGTGTCGTGGCGCGGGAGATCGGCCCGGAGATCGATGCTGCGCGGGCATTTCAGGTCCGCGAGATGGGCGCGGCAGTGGGCGAGCAGTTCGGCGGCGAGCGCGGCCACGCCCGCCTCGTCGCCCGGCATCGTGACCGGCTGCACGACCGCCTTGACCTCCTCGCCCCACTCCTCGCTGGGGACGCCGAAGACGGCCGCGTCCATCACCGCCGGATGTGACTGCAGGACGTCCTCGGTCTCCTGCGGGTACACGTTGACCCCGCCGGTGATGATCATGTGGGACGCACGATCGGTGAGGTAGAGGAAGCCGTCCGCGTCGAGGTGCCCGATGTCGCCGAAGCTCTGCCATCCGCGCTCGTCGGTCGCGGCTGCGGTCTTCTCCGGGTCGTTGTGGTACTCGAACGACGGGCCGTCGGAGAACGCGACGGCTCCCGTCTCCCCGGGGCCGAGCTCGCTCCCGTCCTCGCCGACGATGTGCGCCACGCCGATCAGCGCACGGCCCGACGCTGCCGGGATGCGTGAGCCAGTCCTCGCTCGTGATCCAGGTGAGCCCGCAGCCCTCGGTCGAGGCGTAGTACTCGTGGATGATCGGGCCCCACCAGTCGATCATCTGGCGCTTGATCTCCTGCGGGCACGGTGCGCCGGCGTGCAGGGCGAAGCGCAGGCTCGAGAGGTCCGCTGCGCGCGCGCACGGCCTCCGGCAGGCGGAGCAGCCGCACGAACATCGTCGGCACCATCTGGGTGGCGGTGACCCGCCGGTCGGCGATCACCTCCAGGGCCTGCGCGGGGTCGAAGCGCTCCATCACGACGACCGTCGCCCCAAGCTGGTGGAACGCCAGGCAGAAGCGCAGGGGCGCAGCGTGGTAGAGCGGGGCGGGGGACAGGTAGACGTCCTGCGGCCCGACGCCGAGCATGTCCCGCAGGACCGGCGTGACGATGACCGGCGCGTCGTCGAGCGGCGCCGTCAGCTCCTTGGGCCGGATGCCCTTCGGGCGACCGGTCGTGCCGGACGAGTAGAGCATGTCGCGGCCCGCGATCCGCGGCTCGTCGAGCGGCGCCGGGTCGAGGCGCTCCGTCAGCTTCTCGACGGCTCGAAGCCCGTCGATCGGCCCGCCGGAGCTCAGGCGTCGCTCGACCTGCGGCGTCGCGTCGCCGATCGCGTCGGCGAGCTCCGCGTACCGCGGGGACATCACGACGACGCGGGCGCCGCAGTCGTCGACGACGTACTGCAGCTCCTCGGGCGTGAGCCGGGTCGAGCACGCCGTGTAGAGGAGGCCCGCGTAGTGCGCGCCCCAGACGATCTCGAAGAAGCGCGGGCTGTTCTCCAGGCAGAGCGCGATGTGGTCGCCGGGCTGCGAGCCCGAGCGATCGCAGCAGGCGTGCGAACCGGTTCGCCGCGGCGTCGAGTTCGCCGTAGGTGAGCGTCTCGCCGCTGCCGGCCATGACGACTGCCGTGCGGCGGGGATCGTGAGCGCCGGGGATCATCAGGCTGCGGCCTGGTCCTTCTCGGCCACCATGTCCCGGTACATCGGGAAGACCGGGCGGGTCAGCGGCACGAGCTTGAGGATCTTGTTGACCGGGCCCTTCGCCTTCACCTGGCCCTTCGCGAGTCCGACCGCGAGGTTGTACTCGCCGCGCCAGTACTTGTCGCCGATGTCCGCCGGCATGAAGAGCTTGACGTCGGCGTCCTCGTTCTCGGTGTCGTCGAAGACCTCGATGTTGTCGCCGTGCATCTTGATCAGCACGCGCGTGTCGGGATCGGAGTAGTAGACCTGCAGGTCGATGTCGGCGGTGGCGAGCTTCGGCCCGACCTCGGTCTCGGCGGCCAGGCGAAAGACGCCGCCGAGGTAGCGGTAGACCTCGTCGGCGTCGCTGAAGTAGCTCATCGTGTCCTCCTCATGGGTGGGAACGCCTCGTCAGGCCGGGGTCCACGTCGCGGGAAGCGCGCGGACCCCGTGAATGAAGTTGTTGACCTGCAGCTCCGGCGTGCCAGAGCGGATGTCGGGCATCCGCGTGAACAGCTCGTGCAGGCCGTGCTTGAGCATCAGGCGCCCGAGCGCCGCGCCCATGCAGTAGTGCGGCCCGCCGCCGCCGAATCCCAGGTGCGGCGAGGCGCTCTCACGCCGGATGTCGAAGCGGCCGGCGTCCGGGAAGACCGTGTCGTCGCGATTGCCCGAGCAGTACCACATGACGACCTTGTCGCCGGCAGCGATCGGAACGCCGTCGATCTCGGTGTCCGCCGTCGCGGTGCGGCGGAACTGCATGACGGGCGAGGCGTAGCGGAGGATCTCCTCGACCGCGCCGTCGAGGCGTCCGTCGAGGTCCTCGAGCAGCAGGGCGCGCTGGTCTGGATGGGTGGTCAGCAGATGGAGCGCGTGAGCCGTCGAGTGCCGCGTCGTGTCGTTGCCGGCGGCGGCGAGCAGGGTGAAGAACGAGCCGATCTCCCAGTCCTCGAGCTTGCGGCCCTCGAACTCGGCCTCCACGAGCCAGCTGAGCAGGTCCTCGCCGGGCGCGGCACGGCGCTCGTCGATCAGGTCGAAGCAGATGTCCAGCAGCCGCTGCGCCTCCTCGCCGTACGTCTCGATGGCGTCGCGGCCCTGCGCGGCCTCCGGGTCGTCCCAGGCGAGCATCTTCTCCGCGGCGTCCATGACGTTCTCGCGGGTCTCGCCCTGCGGGAGCCCGAAGAAGTCGGCGAAGATCCGGCCGGGCACCTGCTTGGCGAACAGCTCGCAGAAGTCACCTTCCCCGAGGTGCGGCCATCTCGTCGACGAGCGCGTTGACGTTCTCGCGGATCCAGCCCTCGATCGTGCGCATGCGCCGGGGGGTGAACGCCTGCGACACGATCGCGCGCAGCTGCGCGTGCTCGGGGTCGTCCATGGCGAGGAACGACTGCGACATCGTCGCGACGACCTCGGGGAAGTCCTCCATGAGCATGCCCTGGCCGGAGCAGAAGAGCTTGCGCGTTGCGGCTCACCATGCGGATGTCCTCGAACCGCCAGACCGACCAGAAGCCCGGGGTGTCGGCGTCCGGGGGCAGGAGCTCCGACTCGTACGGGCGGTGCCACGACACGGGGCAGTCCTCGCGAAAGCGGGCGAAGATGCGGTCGCGCGTCTCGAAGTCCTGCGCCCAGAAGTCGCGGGCGGAGATGTCGGCGTCCGGAGTGTCGATCGTGGGCCGCGCGGCCGACAGCGTGCTCATGGCGGGACCGTCCCACCGCGGCGCCCCCGCGACCATCGCCCGTCGGGCGGATCTCTCTCCCCCGAACGAGGGGGCTTCGTGCCTCGTTCGACCCATTCGGGCCGTGATCCGTCAGGTACGCTCGCCCGACCGTGGGAGTGAGGGTCGAAACGGAGGGCACGCCGGAGCTCGCTCGCGTGCGCGCCCCCGACACGTCGGAGTGGCTCACCGTCGGCCAGCCGCTGGACGACGAGGTTCTCCGCGCCCGGATCGAGGAGGAGCTCACCGCGGCGGCGCGCGACGTTCCCGGCTGCGAGCCCCCGCATCCGCGCGACCTCGCCTCGCAGGATGCGGCCGAGCTCGCGATCGATCGTGCGCTCGACCACATCGCGGACGCGCTCGCCGGCGGACCGGCCGCGCCGGCGCTGGCATCGCTCTCGGAGCATGCCGGCGACCTGCACCGGCTCCAGCGCGCACTCGGCGACGCGCGGCTCGCCCATCGCTCGCAGATGTTCGCCCGCGTCCAGGCCGCGCTGTCGCGCCTGCGGGAGCTCGGCACGACCGACCAGGCGATCCGGGCCATCGCATCCGAGGCGCTGACGCTCGGCTTCTCGCGGATCATCGTCTCGCGCGTGCGCGACGGCTCCTGGATCCCCGAGGTCTGCCTGATCGAGGGAGATCCCGCCTGGGGCGAGGAGATCGTCGCCGCCGGCCGCGCCGATCCCCAGCGGCTCGACCACATGATCCTCGAGACGGAGATGGTGCGGCTGCGCGCGCCGATGCTCGTGCGCGACGTGCAGAACGACCCGCGCACGCACCGCCCGATCGCGGACGCATCGTTCAGCCGGTCGTACGTCACGGCGCCGCTGATGCCGGAGGGCCGCGTCATCGGGTTCATCCACGCGGACTGTTACGTCATGCGGCGCGACGTCGACGAGTTCGACCGCGACGTCCTCTGGATGTTCGCCGAGGGTGCCGGGTACGCCTTCGAGCGCACGGTCCTGCTCGAGCGGCTGCGCGACCTGCGCGACCGCGTTCGCGACCTGACCGGGTCGATCGAGGCGGTGATCGACGAGGTCGTGGACGCCGAGGTGGAGATGGCGCGCCTGGACCGCCAGACGGCGGCCGTCACGCGCGCGGCGTCCGCGGCGATCGTGCAGCCCGAGTCGCAGCTGCGCACGCTGCTGACCCGCCGCGAGCTCGAGATCGCCCAGCTCATGGCGGACGGTCTCACGAACCCGGAGATCGCACGGCGCCTGGTGATCTCCGAGGGCACCGTCAAGACGCACGTGAGCAACCTCCTGCGCAAGCTGCACGCCAGCAACCGCGCACAGGCGGCGTCGACGTTCATGCGCCTCGCCGGCCGGGCGGACTGACCGCTGCGCCGCGCCGGCGCGGCTACCGTCTGACGGGATGCTCGCCGCCCTCGCAGCGCTCGCGCTGGCCATTCCGGCAGCTGCCCCGCAGCGCCCGCCGATCGCCTGGACGCCGATCCCGTACCCCGCCAGGCGCCGCACGGAGATGGCCGCATATGCGCGGCGGCACTACGGCCTGAGCCGCTTCCGGCTCGTGCGCCCGCGCGTGATCGTGGAGCACATGACGGAGGGGGCGACGTTCCGCTCGGCCTTCAACACGTTCGCGCCGGACGTTCCCGACGGCGAGCTGGGCGAGCTGCCGGGCGTCTGCGCGCACTTCGTCATCGATCGCGACGGGACGATCCACCAGCTCGTCCCGCTCGGCCTCATGTGCCGGCACACGGTCGGGCTGAACTGGACGGCGATCGGGATCGAGCACGTCGGGTTCCGCGAGTCCGAGGTGCTGTCCGGGCCGCAGCGGACCGCGTCGCTGCGGCTGACCGCGTGGCTGCGCTGCCGCGAGGGCATCGCGCTGAAGAACGTCATCGGGCACAACGAGAGCCTGCGCTCGCCCTACCACCGCGAGCGCGTGGCGCGGCTGCGCACGCAGACGCACGGCGACTGGCCCGCCGCGGCCATGCGCACCTACCGCGCCGCGCTGGCGCGCATCAGCTGTTCGCCCTGATCCGGGCGATGATCGTGGCCCGCTGGTCGGCGAAGCGCACGTGCTCGTAGGTCACGAGTGCGACGAGGACGGCTGTCACGAGCGCGAGCGCGGGAAGCGCGTCGATGGCGTGCGCCACCGGGATCAGCGCGACGAGCACGATCGCGACGACGAGCCGCTGCCGGTTGACCGTTCCGACGTTCCGCAGCCGGAACGCGATGTGGCCCAGCAGGTAGAGCGCGGGCCCGGCGCACAGCGCGATCGCCGGGATGAGCTTCAGCGGCTCCTCGCTGTCGAGCAGCGCCTTCTTGATCCCGAGCGCCAAGAGGGTGATCCCGGCGATCATGAAGAAATGGATGTAGCTGTAGGAGTCGCGCGCGATCCGGGACCGCTCGGCGCCGCGGGCCTGCTTCATCCGGTGCTCGGCGACGATCGCCACGATGTCGAAGTAGAGCCACCAGAGCGTCGCGGCGGCCGCCACCCCGAGCGACGCGCCGATTGCGCGCGAGACGTCCACCGTCTCCTCGGTGACGCCGGAGCCCAGCGCGACGATCGACTCGCCGAGCGCGATGATGATGATCAGTCCGTGGCGCTCGGCGAAGTGCCCGGCGTGCACGCGGAACTGTCCCGCGCCGACGACGACCGGCGTGAGGACATCGATGACGATCGCCAGCAGCCAGATCCACGCCTGGGCCTCGCCGCCGATGAGGGCGCCGCCGACGATCAGCCCGGCGCTGACCAGGAAGCCCGGGGCCAGCCTGAGGATCGCGCCGTGGTTGGGGTCATCGTCATCGGTGCCGTACGCGTACAGCCCGACCTGCATCGCGCGCACGACGGCATACGCGAGCGCGAACGGGACGGCGTCGTCGCCGTAGGCGGCCGGGACGGCGAGGGCCGCGACCGTGAACGCGGCCATCGCGACGAAGATCGAGACGCGCGTCGCGACGTCATCCGTGTCGACGCTGTTGGTGAGCCACGAGTACCCCACCCACGACCACCACAGGAGGGCCAGGATCAGCAGGCCGCGAAGCAGCCCTGCGAGCGTCACATCCTCTGCGAGGAGCAGCGTCACCTGCGTGATCGCCAGGACGAAGACGAGGTCGAAGAACAGCTCGAGGACGCTGACGGGATGCTCGTCCTCCTGCTCGGGGTCGACGCGTCCGTCGGCCGTGAGGCCGATGGACGCCCGGGGGGTGGCGGGACTCATGCCCGCATCCTCTCAATGACGCCGACCGGGCCTCCCGCGATAGCGTCGCGCCGGTGATCGAGCGCATCACCTTCCTCGGGCACGCGACCCTGCTCATCGAGACGGGCGGCGCGCGGCTCATCACCGATCCGGTCCTGCGCTCGCGCCTGGTGCACCTGCGGCGCCACGGACGCGCCGTCGATGAGGACGTGCAGCGCGACCTCGACGGGATCCTCGTCTCGCACCTGCACCGCGATCACTGGGACACGCCGTCGCTGAAGCTGCTCGAGCGCTGGACGCCGATCGTCGTGCCGCGCGGAGCCGGGAAGCTCGCCGCCTCCGCCGGGTTCACGGACGTTCGCGAGGTGGTCGTCGGGGACACGGTCGAGCTGAGCGGCGTGCGGGTGCGCGCGGTGCCCGCCGACCACGACGACCACCGCCACCCGTTCGGCGGCCCGCGCGCCGACCCGATCGGGTTCGTCGTCGAGGGCCCGACCCGCGTCTACTTCGCGGGCGACACGGACCTCTTCGACGGGATGGCCGACCTGTGCGGCGACGCGCCGCTCGACGTCGCGCTGCTCCCGGTCTGGGGGTGGGGCCCGTCGATCGGCGCCGGGCACATGGATCCGCGCCGCGCGGCCGAGGCGGCGGCGCTGCTGCGCCCGCGCCTGGCGATGCCGATCCACTGGGGGACGCTCTACCCGGTCGCGCTGCACCGCGTGCGGCCGGTCCCGCTGACCGCGCCGCCACAGCTGTTCGCGCGCTTCGCGGCGAGCCTGGCGCCGGATGTCGACGTGCGCGTCGTGAAGCCGGGCGGGTCGCTGACGCTGGGCGACCGCCCGCTCGTCGAGGACTGAGCGCGCCCTCAGTCGCGGGCGGAGGGCCGCATCGCGGCGAGCGCCCAGGCGATGAAGACGGCCTGCAGCGGCAGTCGCGCGAGCAGGGTCGCCCGCCCGCCGGGGACCTCGGGGAACTGCTCCGGATGGCGCGCCATGTGCCAGTTCGCGGGGAAGACGGCGACGAGCGTCGCGATCGAGAACCAGCCGCCCAGCCGCCGGACGCGCTGATCCGGGCAGACGACGGCGGCGCCCGCGAGAATCTCCGCGGCGCCGCTGACGACGTTCACCGCCTCGTGCGCGGGCAGCCACGGCGGCATGATCCGCAGGTAGAAGCGCGGATTGAGGAAGTGGTTCAGCCCGGCGAGCATGAACACGGGGCCGAAGAGCGAGCGAACGTGGCGCATGGCGGCCGACCCTAGGGATTAGCTTCCGCCCATGCCCACCACCCTGGCCTTTCGCGAGGCGCTCCCCGCCGGCGAGCCCATCGGCACCCTGCTCTGCGTCCACGGCTATCCGGAGTCCTCGCACATGTGGCAGGCGACGCTCGACGCCGCGGCGCGCGCGGGGTGGCGGGCCCTCGCGCCCGATCTGCCCGGATACGGGGACTCGGCGCTCGGCGACGCGGCGGACGGCGCCGGGACCTGGGAGGGGCACGTCGACGCGCTGGCGCGGTTCCATGCGGATCTCGGGCTCGGCCCGGTCGTCCTGTGCACGCACGACTGGGGCGCGCTCATCGGCCTGCGCTGGGCGTGCGAGGGGCCGGGCCGGGTGTGTGGCCTCGTGATCAGCGCGTCCGGCTTCTTCCCCGACGGGAAGTGGCACGGCCTGGCGAAGACGATGCGCACGCCGGGCGAGGGCGAGCGGCTGGCGGACGGCATGACACGTGAGGGCTTCGACGCGATGCTGGGATCCGTCTCGCGGATGGACTCGGCGGCGCTCGACGCGTGCTGGAAGGCCTACGAGACCCCCGAGCGCCGCGCCGCCCACCTGGCGCTCTACCGGTCGGGGGACTTCGAGAAGCTCGAGCCCTACCGCGGGCGTCTGGGAGCGCTCGGCGTGCCCACGCTGCTCGTGTGGGGGACCGAGGACGCGTTCGCGCCGCTCGCCGGCGGCCGGCGGCTGCGCGAGGAGATCCCCGGCGCGCGGCTCGTGATCCTCGAGGGCGAGGGGCACTTCCTGTTCGATGACGCCCCGGCGCTCACCGGCGGGCTCGTCGCGGGGTTCCTGGACGACGTCGCGGCTCAGGCGGCCGTGTCCGGCGGGACGTCCGGCGGCTGACCGGGGGCGCGCCACTCGAACTGGTCGGCGGGGTCGTCGCCGATCGCGATCACGACGGGATCACCGCCGCCGGCGCGTGCGGTGATCGCCAGCGGTGCCTCGGGCCGGGTCGTCTCGAAGACCGCCATCGCGACGTTGCGGCCGCCGAGGGCGTCCGCGAGCCCGGACACGCCGGCCACGAGATGATCGAGGCCGCCGACGGTGCCGGTCACCTCGCCCGTCGCCGGGTCCACGTCGAACGGCGGGAGCTGGCGGACGTCCGGCAGCGGCGGCGTGGGCACGTCGAGGTCGATGCCGTGGGGGAGGTGCACGACGCGGTCGCCGAAGTCCACCTCGATCACCGCGAGGCGGCCGCACTCGACGACGGCGGGTCCCTCTCCGGGATCGCGATCGACCAGCCCGACGGCGCGCAGGGCCCCCGAGCGGTGGACGAAGTCGCGGAGCGCGGCGACGGCGCCGTCGAGGGCTCCGACGGTCGCGACGAGCTCGATCGGGTCGTCCTCGGACACGGCTCGCGACGCTAGCAGCGGCAGGGCCCGCGCGCCCAACGGCGGGTTTCCTACGCACCGGACTTCGGAGTATCCGTATACCCCGTAGTACCGGCCCCCACGCTCGTCCGTCCAGATGCGGCTGGACGCGTTCAAGGCCCGCGCGACACGGGCGATACCCACCGGGAACCCGTTCCCCGCGCCCCCGTGACCGACCTCGATCACTCCATGCTCCCCGGCCTCGAGCCGCAGCCCGGACTGGCTCCCGCCACACGCCTGCTGGTGGTCGAGGGACGCCCCGGTGACGGCCGCATGATCGGCGAGCTCCTCGCTGAGGCGGGCCGGCTCGTGGACGTGCGGGCGCTCGCCCGCGCCGGCGAGGCCGCGGCCGAGCTGCTCGATGCGCCGGCCGATGCCGTGCTGCTCGCCTGCGACGACGACGACGCGCTCACCGACGCGCTCGAACAGCTCCGCTCGATGGTCGCCCACGTCCCCGTCGTGGTGCTCGCCGCGCGGGACGACGAGGACCTGGCGCTGAACGCGATCCGCGGCGGCGCGCAGGACGTCGTCGTTCGCGACCGTCTCGACGGCCCGGCGCTCGTGCGCTCGCTCGGCTTCGCGGTCGAGCGCGAACGCGCCGGAAACGAGCTCGCACGCCAGGCGATGCACGACCCGCTCACCGGCCTGCCCAACCGCGTACTGCTCCGCGATCGGCTCGACCAGGCGCTCGGGCGTCTCGGGCGCCGCACCGAGACCGTCGGCGTCCTGGTCCTCGACCTCGACGGGTTCAAGGCCGTCAACGACGCGCTCGGCCACGAGGTCGGGGATCTCCTGCTGATCGCCGTCGCGCGCCGCCTCAGCGGCGTCCTGCGCGCGGGCGACACCGCGGCGCGCGTGGGCGGCGACGAGTTCGTGATCCTCTGCGAGGACGTTCGCGGCGCCCACCAGGCGGTCGCGGTCGCCCAGCGCATCGGGGCCGCGCTCGCCGAGCCGGTCTCCGTCGGCGCCGGCGAGGCGCACGTGCGCGCCAGCATCGGCATCGCGCTCGCCAGCGGCCCGGGGACGCAGGCGGAGGCGCTGCTGCGCGACGCCGACGCGGCGATGTACCGCGCCAAGGAGCACGACGCCGGATACGAGGTCTTCGACGACGAGATGCGCGCCCGCGCCCAGCAGCGGCTGGACCTCGAGGCCGACCTGCGCCGCGGCCTGGAGGAGGGCGAGTTCACGCTGCACTACCAGCCGGCCTTCCGCCTGCGCTCCGGCTCGATCATCGGCTGCGAGGCGCTGCTGCGATGGGGTCACCGCAGCCGCGGGCTCGTCACGCCGGGCGAGTTCCTCGACGTCGCCGAGGACGCCGGGCTGATGTTTCCCATCGGGGCGTGGGCGATCGGGTCGGCCGCACGGCAGGCCGCGATGTGGGCTGCCGAGCGCCCGGGCGACCCCGCGGTCGTGTGCGTGAACCTCAGCCCGCGCCAGGTCCTCCACAGCGACACCGTCACCGTCGTCCGCGACGCGATCGAGCAGTCCGGAGCCGACCCCGCGACCCTCTGCCTGGAGTTCACCGAGGCGGCCGTGATGGCGAACCAGCACCGGGCCGGCCGCGTGCTGCGCGGGATCAAGGACCTCGGCGTCCACCTGGCGATCGACGACTTCGGCACGACCCAGTCGTCGCTGCGGCTGCTCGAGCAGCTTCCGGTCGACACGGTGAAGATCGACCGCTCGTTCATCACCGGCATGGCCGAGAGCGAGGAGGAGGCGGCGATCGTCGCGGCCGTCATCGGTCTCGCGCATGCGTTCGGGCTCCAGGCGCTCGCCGAGGGCGTCGAGACGCTCGCCCAGGTCGACCGCCTGCGCGCCCTCGGGTGCGACTCGGCGCAGGGGCACTACTTCGCGGCCGCCCAGCCGGCGGCGGACCTCACCGGTCTGCTGCTTGCCCTCGGCTAGGTACGGCCCCCTGGCAGGACGCGTCGGCGCAGCCGACGCGATCAGTTTCGCCGCGCGCCCCGTATTGTCGGCGCCGATGGCACGTCTCGATCGCAAGACCTTCGACGGCGAGCTCGAGCGCCTGCAGCGCGAGCTCGTCATCCAGCAGCAGTACATCCGCGAGACCGGCAAGCGAGTGGTGGTGATCTTCGAAGGCCGTGACGCCGCCGGCAAGGGCGGCGTCATCAAGCGGATCAACGAGCGGCTGAACCCGCGCTGGTCGCGGACGGTCGCCCTCGGCACGCCGACCGAGGTCGAGAAGACGCAGTGGTACTTCCAGCGCTACGTCCCGCATCTGCCCGCGGCCGGCGAGATGGTGATGTTCGATCGCAGCTGGTACAACCGCGCCGGCGTCGAGCGGGTCATGGGGTTCTGCACGGACGCGCAGTACCAGGAGTTCATGCGCTCGTGCCCCGAGTTCGAGCGGATGCTCGTGCGGTCGGGGATCGTCCTCGTCAAGTACTGGTTCTCCGTCAGCGACGAGGAGCAGGAGCGCCGCTTCCAGGCGCGCGTCGCCGACCCGATGCGCCGCTGGAAGCTCAGCCCGATGGACCTCAAGTCGCGCGAGCGCTGGATCGAGTACTCACGCGCCAAGGACGAGATGTTCCGCTACACGGACATCAAGCAGGCGCCGTGGTACGTCGTCGACGCCGACGACAAGCGCCGCGCCCGGCTGAACTGCATCAGCCACCTGCTCTCGATCGTCCCGTACGAGGACATGACGCCCGAGCCGATCACGCTCCCCGCGCGCCAGGACGACATCGCGTACGTGCGGCCGCCGATGTCTGATCAGACGTTCGTGCCGAATCTGTACTGACGTGCCGGCGGGCGCGGGTGATCGATCGGTTCGGCTTCGCCGACCCGTCCTGCCAGGGGGCCGTACCTAGCGCACCACAAACTGCGCACGCTCGATCCGCTGCGCCACGACCTCGCCCCAGCGGTCCTCGCCGGCGAGCGCGCGCACGCGGCGGGCTGATGCCGCATGGTCGTAGCGCACGCGCCGGTGCTGCACCGCGCCGTCGTCGTCGATGAGCGCCCATGACGCGCGCGGGTTGCCGTCGAACGGCATGCCGACGCTCCCCGGGTTGACGAGCTCGACGCCCGGCGGGTCGGCGAAGCGCTGGAAGGGCAGGTGCGTGTGCCCGAACACGAGCCGGTGCTCGGTGACCCCGGCGAGCAGCTCGGCATCCTCGGCCTGGGGCTCGGGGAGGAAGGACCGCACGTCGCTGACCGGCGAGCCGTGCCAGGCGCGCGTCGCCTCGCCGATGAGCGCGCTCTCGGGCAGCTTCGCCAGGTCGGCGACGTCGCGCGGGCCGAGGATCGCCGCGGCGGAGGCCGTCGCTCCCTGCACGACGGGATCGTCCGGCGCGTCACCCGGATCCATCGTCCAGCGCTCGCCGTTGCCGCGGATCCACGTCGCGTCGGGCAGTGAGCGCAGCAGCGCCAGCGTCTCCGCGGGCCAGCCGCCGAACAGCGTGTAGTCGCCGCCGAGGAGCCAGTGGTCGACGCGCAGACTCTGCGCGTCGTCGAGGACGGCCTCGAGCGCCGGCAGGTTTCCGTGAACGTCGTAGAGCAGCCCGAGCATCGCGGCTGCGAATCTACTCGCGCCATGTTCGCCCTCATAGGCCCGACACTGACCTTGCGTGCGCCGGAGCCGGCCGACGCGCCGGCGCTGCTGGAGCTCGCCTCCGATCCCGAGGTGACGCGCTGGTTCTCCTGGGGCCCGTACACCGACGTCGCCCAGCCGGAGGCCTACATCGAGCGCTGCGCCGGGCAGCGCGAGCGCGGCGAGCAGCTCGACCTGCTCGTCGTCCACCGTGAGCTGGGCCCGGCGGGCATCACCGGCCTGTCGGAGTTCAGCCCGCGCGACGGGCGCTGCATGGTCGGCACGTGGTTCGGCCGCGCGTTCTGGGGGACCGGTGCCAACCGCGAGTCGAAGGCGATGATGATGCGGCTCGCCTTCGACGTGCTCGGCATGCACCGGCTCGGCTCGTACTCGAATCCGGCCAACGAGCGATCGACGCGCGCGCTGCAGGGCGTCGGCTTCACCCTCGAGGGCGTGCTGCGCGACTGGCACAAGCACGGGGACAGCTGGCTCGACGTGAACGTGTTCGGGCTGCTGCGCGACGACTGGGCGGCCGGCGAGCTTGCGCAGGTGCCGGTGACGGTGGAGGGCACTGCGCCCCCGGCGTTCCTCTAGTCCGAGTCCCAGCGGAACCCGCGCACGGCGCCCCACACGCCGAGCGCCGTCCACAGCAGGATCACGGCGATGTCCGAGACCAGGTCGTCGAGCCCGGCACCGGTGACGAACGCGCCCTCGAAGCCGTTGATGACGTGCACGAGCGGCAGCGCGTCCGCGATGTCGCGCAGGAACGCGGGCACCGTGTCGACGTCGTAGAAGACGCCGGAGATGAAGATCACCGGGAGGAACACGATGTTCGTGTACGCCGGTGCCGCGTCGAAGTTCGGGATCACGTGCGAGAAGGCCACGCCGAGCGAGGCGAAGCACGCGACGCCGAGGATCGTGAACACCGCCAGGTCGAGCCAGTTCTGCGGCCATCCCAGGTCGAACGCGAAGCGGCTGGCGAGGACGATGATCCCCACCTGGACCGCCGCGTTGGTCGCGGCGTTGCCCAGGACGCCCGCGAGGTAGGAGGCGCCGGGGAGCGGCGTGCCGTGCATCCGCTTGAGGACGCCGGCGTCGCGCAGGAACGTCATCTGGTTGGCGAGCGCGTTGAAGGTCGTCGCCATCACCGACAGTCCGGCGATGCCCGGCACGATGATCTTCAGGTTCTCCTGGTCGGAGATGGCGCCGAACAGGACCAGGAAGATCAGCGGCAGCACGAAGCTGAAGAACGCGGCCGTCGGGTTGCGCCAGAACATCTTGCGCTCGAGCCGGAAGTGGCGCCAGGCGAGGGTCGTCGCGCTCATGCCACGGGCTCCTCTCCGGCGGGGGCCGGGGCGGCGTCCTCGGCGGTCAGCTCGAGGTAGACGTCCTCGAGGCTGGGACGTGTGACCGACAGGTCGCGCAGCTCCTCGCCCCGGGCCAGCGCGCCGCTGGTGAGCTGGTGCAGGAGCGGCGTGGGGTCGGGCTCCTCGCGCGTCTGGAGCTCGCCGTGCTCGTCGCGCCAGCGTGACGCGGTAGCGCGAGGCCGCGGCGCCGAGGGTCGCCGGCGGGCCCTCCGCGAGGATCCGCCCGTCCTTGACGATCGCGACGCGGTCGCAGAGCGCCTGCGCCTCGTCGAGGTAGTGGGTCGTCAGCAGCACGGTCTTCCCGAGGTCCTGAAGCCGGCGCACCGTTCCCCAGGCCGTGCGGCGGGCGGCGGGGTCGAAGCCCGTCGTCGGCTCGTCGAGGAAGACGAGCTCCGGATCGCCGACCAGTGCGAGCGCGAGGTCCAGGCGCCGCGCCTGACCGCCCGAGAGCGTCCGTGCGAGCGCCTCGCGCTTCTCGGTGAGCCCGACGATCTCGATGACCTCGTCGACGTCGCGCGGATGCGGGTACAGCCCGGCCCAGTACGCGACGGCCTCGTGCACCTTCACGTGCCGGTACATCCCGCAGGACTGCAGGACGATCCCGACGCGCTCGCGCATCGCCCGGGACCGCTCACCGGGGTCGTGCCCGAGCACCGAGACGATGCCGCCGCTGCGCCGCCGGTAGCCCTCGAGGATCTCGACCGTGGTCGTCTTCCCGGCCCCGTTGGGGCCCAGGAGACCGAAGACCTCACCGGTCGCGACCTCGAAGTCGATGCCCCGGACCGCCTCGAGCTCGCCGTAGGACTTGCGCAGGTCGCGCACGAGGATCGCGGGAGGGCCCGAGGTCACGCTGCGCGATGGTAGAGCGCCTCCGGGTGACTGCGCTGTGACATGCGGTGGACTGCGAGCGCCGAGGCGCGATAATGGATGGCCCACGATGGCGAAGGCACGCGAGATCCCAGGGCTCGAAGGCTCGATGACGTTCGGTGAGGCTGCGGCCCGGACGGTCGCGGTGCGCGCCCAGGAGGTCTACGAGCACTCCGCCGGCGTCCTCGACACCGGCGACATCGAGCGTGTCCACGCAATGCGTGTGGCGACCCGCCGTCTGCGCGCCGTGCTGGAGATCTACGAGCCATGCTTCCCGCGCAAGGCGCTGCGCCCCGTGCTGGCGGAGGTCAAGGAGCTTGCGGACGCGCTCGGCGAGCGCCGCGACCCCGACGTCGAGCTGCTCGCGCTCGAGCAGTTCGCGGCATCCGTCGGACCCGACGAGCGTGCCGGCGTCGAGCTGTTCATCGAGCGCACGCGCGCCGAGCAGTCCGACGGCAATGCGCACCTCGCGGCGGCGCTCGAGCGTGCCGACGAGATGGACCTGCGCACGCGCCTGGCCGAGCTGTCGGAGCTGGCGCGCGGGCACGAGCCGGAGCCGGAGGCCGATGCCGCCGGCGCCGCGGGCCTGTCGCCGCCGCATGTGCCGCCGACGGGTGAGCACCCCCACGGGCTCGGCGTCCTGGACGGACCCGCACCGGCCGCCGCCAATCAGGACACGGCGTGGTGACGTGAAGGCGCGCCGCGTCAAGCACCTGGACCCGAGCGGGCCGCTCGCCGACAACGCCGAGCGGCTCGTCCGCGTGCGGCTGGAGGAGCTGTGCGCGTTCGCGCCCGCCGTCCTGGACCCGGCCGCCGTGACGGAGCTGCACGACATGCGGATCGCCGCCAAGCGGCTGCGCTACGTGCTCGAAGTCATGTCCGGGCCGTGCTTCGGGCCGTATGCGAAGACGGCGGGCAAGCGCGCGAAGGAGCTGCAGGACCTGCTCGGCGAGATCCACGACTGCGACGTGCAGCTCCCGCGGGTCGAAGCGCTCGTCGCCGAGCTGCGCGACGCCGACGCCGATGAGCTGCGCCTGCGTGCGGGCGACGCGCCCGATCTCGATCCGGAGCTCGCCGCGAAACTGCCGCACGCGCATGCCTGGCGCGGGCTGATCGCGCTCGAGACCTATCTGCGTGCGCGCCGCAACCTGCTGTACGACCGTTTCCGCACGTTCTGGCGTGATCTGGAGCGCGAGGGCTTCCGCGCGCGCCTGGAGTACGCGATCGCCGAGCATCCCGAGCCGGCGCCCCCGCCGCGGCCGCGCGTGACCCTGACGCCCGCACCGGCACCTGCGCCCGCGCCTGCGCCGTCCGTCCCCGCGGAGGCCCCCGTGGCCGGCGCCGAGCCGGAGCCCGAGCCCGAACCCGCCGCCGACCCGCCGGCGCCGAGCATGGCCTCCGGCCTGCCCGAGGCGCCCGTCGGCCCGGCCGTGCCGGCCGCACCCGCCGGCGAGCACGCGTGAACCAGCCCCCGCTCAGCGAGGCCGAGGCGGCGCGGTTCCTGCCCACCGCCGAGGATCCATTCCCCGCACCGCGCGAGTCGCTCGACCTGGCCGACGCCGACCTGTCGTTCAACCGCGAGGTCTCGTGGGTGGACTTCAACGACCGCGTCCTGCAGCTGGCCGAGGATCCCGTCGCAGCCGCTGCTGGAGCGGGTGAAGTTCGCGGCGATCTTCACGTCGAACCTCGACGAGTTCTTCATGATCCGCGTCGCCGGCCTGCACGACCAGGTCGAGGCCGGGATCACCGAGAAGCGCCGCGCCGGCCTCAATCCGTCGAGACGATCGACGCGCTGCGCGCCCGCATCCAGCCGCAGATGGAACGCCAGGCGCGGCTGGTGGACGAGCGCCTGCGGCCCGGCCTGGCCGAGCACGGCATCCGAGATCATCGGCCTGCGACGAGGTGCCCGAGGACCAGCGCGCCCGCGCTCGGCGAGCGCTTCAAGCGCCAGATCTACCCGGTGCTGACGCCGCTCGCCGTCGGCCTCGGGCGTCCGTTCCCGTACATCTCGAACCTGTCGCTGAGCCTCGCGGTGCTCGTGCGCGACCCGCAGACCGACCAGACGATCTTCGCGCGCGTCAAGGTCCCGAAGGAGATGCTGCCGCGCTTCGTCCCGGTCGTCGAGGGCTCCTCGACGTTCGTGCTGCTCGAGGACCTGATCGCCGACAACCTCGTCGGCGCTCTTCCCGGGCATGGAGATCGTCGACCACGGGCTCTTCCGCGTCACCCGCGACGCGGACTTCGAGATCTCCGACGAGGCCGACGACCTGCTCGAGGCCGTCGAGGCCGAGCTGCGCCGCCGCCGGTTCGGCGAGGTCGTGCGGGTCGAGGTCCAGGACGGGCATCAGCTCCGCGATCCGCGAGCAGCTCGTCGAGGCGCTGCGCGTCGAGGAGCGGCAGGTCTACGACATCCCCGGGCTGCTCGACCTGAACGACCTCTGGCAGATCGTCGGGCTGCCCGGGCACCGGGAGCTGCGCGACGAGCCGTGGACGCCGGTGACGCCGCCGCGCGCCGCGGTCGCCGAGGCCGACGAGCACGACATGTTCTCGCGTGATCCGCCAGGGCGACCTGCTCGTGCACCACCCGTACGAGTCGTTCACCACCTCCGTCGAGCGCTTCGTCGACGCAGGCCGTCAACGATCCGGACGTGCTCGCGATCAAGCAGACCGTGTACCGCACGACCGACGACTCGCCGCTCGTGCCGTCGCTGATCCGCGCGACCGAGCGCGGCAAGCAGGCCGTGTGCCTCGTGGAGCTGAAGGCGCGGTTCGACGAGCGCGCGAACATCCAGTGGGGGCGCGCGGCTGGAGGAGTCGGGCGTGCACGTCGTCTACGGCCTCCCGGCGCTGAAGACGCACGCCAAGTGCCTGCTCGTCGTGCGCCGCGAGGGCGACGGCGTGCGCCACTACGTGCACATCGGGACCGGCAACTACCACCCGAAGACGGCGCGGCTCTACACGGACTTCGGGCTGTTCACGTGCGACGACCGCCTCGGCGCCGACGTCGCCGACATGTTCAACTTCCTCACCGGCTTCGCGCGCCCGACGCGCTACCGCAAGGTCGCTGATCGCGCCGAACTTCATGCTCGACGGGATCGTCGAGCGAGATCGCAGACGGTCATCGCCGCGCACGAGGCCGGCCAGCCGGCGCGCATCCGGATGAAGATGAACTCGCTCGTCGATCCGCGCGTGCATCGAGGCGCTGTACGCGGCGTCGACGGCCGGCGTGCCGGTCGAGCTGAACGTGCGCGGGATCTGCTGCCTGCGTTCCCGGGATCCCGGGCGTCTCGGAGAACATCCGCGTCGTCTCGATCCTCGGCCGCTTCCTCGAGCACTCGCGCATCTACACGTTCGAGCACGGGGACGAGCACCGAGGTGCTGATCGGCTCCGCGGACCTCATGCCGCGCAACCTCGACAACCGCGTCGAGCTGATCGCGCCCGTGCGGGACCCGGCGTGCCGCGACGAGCTGCTCGACACGGTCGACCGCTGCATCGCCGACAACACGCACTCGTGGGACCTGCAGCGCGACGGGACGTGGGTGCGCAACGTGCCGGCCGAGGGCGAGGAGCCGCGCGACGTCCAGCGCGAGCTGCTGGCGCTGACGGCGCGGCGCGCCGCCGAGGTCGCCGCGGCGTGACCGAGATCCCCGCGGACCTGCCGCTGCGCGAGCGGATCCTCGCAGCGGAGATCAAGGTGCCCGCGCGCGGGAACCGCAAGCTCGCGACGCTCGTGGACGCGCGTCAACGCCGACCCGCAGATCAAGGCGTGGTGGCACGCGACCGGCGTCAACGCCCAGCGGCTCGGCATGTCCGACCACTCGTGGGTGCACATCCAGATCGTCACGAACATCGCGCTGCGCCTGGCGCGCCTGCTGTTCCGCGGCGGCGTGGAGCCGGCGATGGTCACCGACCACGGGATGACCGAGAAGGACGCGGAGGTCGTGATCGCCGCCGGCGCGATGCTGCACTGCCTGGGGATGGGGATCCACCGCCAGGACCACGAGCGCTTCTCGCTCTTCCTCGCGGCCGACAAGCTGCCGGGGCTGCTCGAGGGGATCTACGAGGAGCCGGAGCGGACCATCATCGAGGCCGAGGCGCTGCACGCGATCATCAGCCACCGCTCCAAGGGCCAGCCGTTCACGATCGAGGGCGCGATCGTCCGCGTCGCCGACGCGCTGGACATGGCCAAGGGCCGCGCGCGGCTGCCGTTCGAGGCGGGGGAGACGAACATCCACTCGCTGTCGGCCTACGCGATCGAGTCGGTGTCGATCTCGGCGGGCGAGGAGACGGCCGTGCGCGTGGAGATCGACATGTCCAACAGCGCCGGCATCTTCCAGGTCGACGAGGGCCTGGGCACGAAGCTCCGCGGCACGCCCCTCGAGCACCACATCGAGGTCGTCGCCCGCATCGACGCCGAGCACGAGAAGCGCCTCGTGCCGGTGTTCCGCCTGTGATCTGACGCAGGCTCGCGGTGGCGCCTGCGCTGGTGGCGGCGCGAGCGTGGTGGGATGGAACCTCGGGAAGACGCCGCCGCCCAGCCCACACGCGTGCTTGGCGGATCCGTTCCGATCACCGGAACGGATCCGCCACGAGCGCTCGCGGCCATCTCCCAACCGCGTCGCGTGGCGGATATGCCACGGATACCGGAACAGATCCGCCACGCGATCGGGAGCGGGCGCTTGCGGAGCTCGCCGCGCGTCAGCACGGGACGATCGCGACGGCGCAGCTCACCGCGCATCGGCTTCACGCGCACCGCGATCGCCCGCCGGACCGCGCAGGGACGGCTGCACCGCCTCCGTGACGGCGTGTACGCGGTCGGTCATCCACGGCGTCTCGCCCGCGGGGCGCCGCTGGGCGGCCGTGCTGTCCGGCGGCGACGGACGCTGTCGTCAGCCACAGACGGCCGCTGCCGACTGGGACGTCCGCGCGCGCGATCAGCGGCGCACAGCACGTCACCGTCCTGCCGGGAATCGGGAGCCGATCGCGTCCCGGGCTGCGCGTCCACCGCACGAGGCTCACGGCCGCCGACGTCACCCTCCGCGACGGCCTGCGGGTCACGACCGTCGCCCGCACGCTCATCGACCTCGGCGACGTCGTTCGCGCAGAGCAGGTGCGCCGAGCGTTCGTCCGCGCTGAGCAGCTGCGGCTCGTCGACATCGAGGAGATCGACGGTGCGCTCGAGCGCGCCGGCCGACGCCGAGGCGCCGCGATCCTGCGCGGGCTCCTTCGCGCCTACGACCCGCGCTGGCAGGCGACGCGCTCCGGCCTCGAGCTGCGGATGCTCGACATCGTGCGCGACCACGCACTGCCGCAGCCGGAGGTGAACGCCTGGATCGCCGGTCGCTGGGAGGCCGATCTGCTGTGGAGCGCCGAGCGGCTCGTCGTCGAGGTCGACGGCGGTGTGGTGCACGGGACGCCGAGCGCCCGCAGCCGGGACGCCACTCGTGACCGCGCGCTGCGGCGTCTCGGCTACCGCGTCCTGCACGTCGCCGAGAACGAGACCTGGACGACCCGGCGGCCGTCGCCGCAAACCGTCCGCCGATGCGCTCGAGCGTGGCGGATCCGTTCCGGTCAGCGGTGCATATCCGCCACGCTGACGACTGACGCGCCGCGCCTAGCGCCCGATCGCGACGCCCATCGCGGCGTCGGGCGAGTCGGCGTCGACGATCGTGTGGCCGAAGGGCGAGAAGACGATCGGCAGCATCTTGAACGCGGCCAGCCCGAGCGGGATGCCGATGATCGTGATGCACAGCAGCACGCCTGCGAGCAGCGTCAGCAGGGCGAGCCACCACCCCGCGAGGATGATCCACAGGACGTTGCCGATGACCGACGCGGCCCCGGCGTCCTCGCGCCGCACGATCGAGCGGCCGAAGGGCCAGATGACGTACGCCGCGATCTTGAAGGCCTGCACCCCGAAGGGGATGCCGATGATCGTGATGCACAGCAGCACGCCCGCGACGATCCAGCCCAGGAACAGCTCCCAGCCGGCGAAGATCAGCCAGATGACGTTGCCGATGATGCGCATGGGCGGATGCTAGTCGCGCTTCGGCGCGCCGGGTGGCCCGCGCGCTCAGCCGAGGCCCTCGCCCGCGTCCTCCAGGACCGCCTGCGCCGCGTTGCGCCCGTTCAGCGCGATCACCGACCCCGCCGGATGGGTCGCCGCGCCGCACAGGTACACGCCGTCCACCGGCGTGCGCGCCGACAGCCGGTGCTCCCACATCTGATCGGGCGTCACCTCGCCCTGGAAGATGTTGCCGCCGGTCAGCCCGACGCGCTCCTCGATGTGCGGCGGGCCGAGCACCTCGTGGTGGACGAGGATGTCGCGGAACCCCGGCGCGAACGTGTCGATCAGCGAGATGAACTGCTCGCGCGGCCTCGCCGCGCCGCGTGTCCCAGTCGCCCTGCGGCGAGGTCGTACGGCGCGTACTGGCCGAAGACGCTGAGCAGGTGGTAGCCCTCGGGAGCGGGGGTCGGGTCGTAGCCGGTCTGGACGTAGATCTCGCCGAAGCCGACGGCGATCTCGCCGCGCGCGCAGGCGTCGGCCGCGTCCTGCGCGGCGTCGAGCCCGTGGGTGACGTCGACCGTGGCCTGCGAGGGGAACCGCTCGCCGGGCGCCGCCGCGAACGACGGCAGCGCGCTGAGCACCGCGTTGAACTTCACGACCGGGCTGCGGACCTTCCAGTCGTCGATGCGCCCGCGGTAGTCGGCGGGGACGTCCTGACCCTCGAGCAGGTCCATCGTGATCTTCGGGTCGGCGTTGGAGACGACCGTCCTGGCGCGGATCGTCGTGCCGTCCTCGAGCACCACGCCCTCGCCCGGGAGGATCTTCGCGACCGGCACGCCGGTCGCCAGCTGCGCGCCGTACTCGCGCGCCGCGTCCGCGATGGCGAAGCTGATCATCCCCATGCCGCCCTTGACGTAGCCCCACACCGGGCCCTGGCCCTCGAGGTCGCCCTGGTAGTGCATGAGCTTGATCGACGCCGTGCCCTTGTCCTTCGGGCCGCCCCACGAGGCGATGACGCCCTGGCCGAACAGCGCGTCCTTCAGCCGCTGGTCGTCCAGGTACTCGTCGAGCACCTCGGCGATCGAGGCGTCGAAGACGATGTCCTGCATCATCTGCTCGCCCGCCAGCAGCTCCTCGATCTCGGCGCGCGTCGGCGACTCGCCGATCCACGTGTCGCGCGCGCCGGTCCGCAGCTTCTTGCGCGTCGCGTCGAAGACCTCCTCGTACTCCCAGTAGCCGGCGATGTCCTTCTTGGAGACGCCGAGCTCCTCGAGGCTCGCCTGCGTCCTGGCGTCGTCGAGCCACTGGGCGAACGCCGTGCCGTCGGCGAACGGCACCCACAGGTTCGGGTCGGCGATGTAGCACTCGTATCCGCGCGCGCGCAGGCCCAGCTCGTTGATGACGAGCTCGTCGAGCAGGCCGACGACGTACGCGCACGGGCTGATCACGAACTCCCCGTCGAACGGGCGCTCGAGCGTGCACGCGCCGCCGAGCCGCTCGCGCGCCTCGAGCACGAGGACGCTCTTGCCCGCCCGCGCCAGGTAGGCGGCGGCCGTGAGCCCGTTGTGCCCGCCGCCGACGACGATCGCGTCCCAGTCGCGCGCCGCGAGCTCCGCGACGGGCGCGGGCAGGCCGACCTCTCCGAGCTGTGCGGCGATCTGGTTCATGCGGTGCCTCCTGAGGCGACGGGGGTGGGAGCGGGGGACGGGGACGGCGGCGCGGGCGCACTGGCCAGCGCGTCGACGGCGACGGCGCCGGCGACGCCGACGATCACGGGGTTCAGCTCGAGCAGCTCCAGCCCGGCGTCGAGCAGCAGGTCGCCGGCGCGCGAGGCGAGCTGCGCGGCGGCGCCGACCGCCAGCGCCGGGCGCCCGCGGTGGCCGGTCAGCAGCGGCGCGCCGCGCAGTCCGCGCAGGGCCGCCTCGACCCGCTCGGGGCTCGCGGGCAGCGGGATGACGGCGACGTCGGCGAGCGCCTCGGTCCACACGCCGCCGAGGCCGACGACGAGCGCCGGCACGACCGCGTCGGCGCGCGCCGAGACGAGCAGCTCGACGCCGGGCGCGGCCATGCGCTCGACGAGCACGTCGGCGCCCGCGACCGCGTCGAGCCCGCGCAGGCGCGCGTACGCCGCGCGCGCCGCCTGCGGTGAGTCGACGTCCAGCTCGAAGGCGCCGAGCTCGCTCTTGTGGCGCAGGTCGGGGCTCGTGAGCTTCATCGCGACCGGCCCGCCGAGCTGCGCCTGGCAGTCGGCGGCCTCCTGCGCGGAGTGGACGATCCGGCCCTCCGGAACGGGAATGCCCGCGGCGGCGAGCAGCGCCTTGGACTCGTGCTCGGAGCGCCACACGCGCTCCGCGCCGGGCGCGACGTGCACGGCGCGCGCGGCGGCTCGGCGAACCTCGTCGATGCGCTCCGGGTCGGCGGGCGGCGCGTCCAGCGTCCGCATGACGCGCACGCTCTCGCGCAGGCCCGGCGACGGCGACGAGGCCGTCGCGCAGCAGCATCGTCGCGATGCGGTCCGGCAGCAGCTCGGGCAGCGTCGAGGCGACCGCGACCGGCGCGGCGATCTCGCGCGCGCGCCCCGCGGACGACGTCGAGCACCGCGCCCCACGTGTCCGCGGCCGCGCCCTCCAGCGCGTCGGGCTCGTCGTAGAGCACGAGCAGCCTGCCGACGAGCGGGTCGTCGGCGAGCGCGCGGACGAGCTCCGCCAGCAGCTCGGGCTCGTCCCACAGCAGCGAGGTGTAGTCGAGCGGGTTGCCCGCCGTCGCGGCGCCCGGCAGCACGGCCCGCAGCCGCTCGACGGTCGCGGGGTCCAGTTGCGGGAGGACGACCCCGAGCTCGTCGGCGAGGTCCGCGGCGACGCTCGAGTCGCCGCCCGAGCAGGTCATCACCGCGACGCCGGCCGGGGCATGGGCCGCGCGCCGCGCGCCCGGGACCGCCAGCGCCTTGGCCTGCTCGAGCAGGTCGTGCGGGTCGCTCGCCCACGCGGCGCCGGCCTCCTCGGCGAGCGCGCGGAAGACGCGCTGGTCGCCGGCGATCGCGCCGGTGTGCGCCTGCGCCGCGGCGGCGCCCGCGGCCGAGGACCCCGCCTTCAGCACGGCGACGCCGATCCCGGCGCGCGCGCAGCGCTCGAGCGCCGCGCACCAGCGCTCCCCGTCACCGTCGGCCTCCAGGTACAGCGCGACCGAGCGCACCCCGTCGAGCTCCGCGACCGCGTCGAGCCAGTCGGCCGCCTCGAGCACCGCCTGGTTGCCGCAGGAGACGACGGTGTGCAGACGCAGGCCGCGCCGCGAGGCGAGCGCGTTGACCGCGACGTTGCCGCTCTGCGAGATGAGCGCGACCGGGCCGGCCTCGCGCGGGGCCACCATGTCGCCCCAGAGCGCCATGCGGGCGGGCAGCGACACGATGCCGTTCCCGTTCGGCCCGCAGACCGGCAGGTCGTGCGCGCGCGCCGCGGCGACGAGCTCCTCCTGGAGCGCGCCGCCCTCCGCCGATTCGGCGAAGCCGGCCGCGAAGACGACGGCGCCGCCGCAGCCGCGCGCGCCGATCGCCTCGACCGCGCCCGGCGCGGCGGCGGCCGGGATCGCGACGACGACGGCGTCGACGGCCTCCGGCAGCTCCGCGACACTCGGCACGCACGGGTAGCCGTGGACCTCCTCGCGGCCGGGGTTGACCCCGTACACGCTCCCGCCGAACTCCAGGCGCCGCAGGTTCAGCAGCGCCTCGCCGCCGTAGGACCCGGGGCGCTCGGTCGCGCCGACGATCGCGATGGATCGCGGATGGAGGAGCCGGCCGACGTCCATCTAGTGCAGGACGCGCTCCACGCCGCGGCGCTCGAGCGAGCGGGCGATGATCAGCCGCTGGATCTCGCTCGTGCCCTCCCAGATGCGGTCCACGCGCAGCTCGCGCCAGAAGCGCTCGGCGACGTTCACCCGCGTGTAGCCGCGGCCGCCGAAGATCTGCAGGCAGCGGTCGGCGCAGCGGTTCGCCGCCTCGCTCATGAACAGCTTGGCGATCGAGGCCTTCGCGTGGATGACCTTCGGGTCGGCGCCCGCGTCGTAGAGCCGCGCGACCTCCAGGCCCAGCAGCCGCCCGACGGTGGCGTCCGCCGCGCTGTCGGCGATCGGGAACGACACGCCCTGGTGGTCGAGGATCCGCGAGCCGCCCTGCTCGCGCGCCGCCGCCCAGGCGAGCGTCTCGTCCAGCAGCCGCCACATCGCGCCGCCGCACGCGCGCGGCGATGCCCAGCCGCTCCTCGGCGAACCACGCGCGCTGCAGGTCGTCGCCGCCGCCCAGCCCGCCGATCACCGCGTCCTCGCCGACCTCGACGTCGAAGCGGATCGTCGGATGCCCGTGCGGGTAGTTGTGCGTGAACGGCGGGTCGTCGATGACCTCGATCCCGGGCGTGTCGCGGTCCACGAGGAACAGCGTCGGCAGGGCCTCGCCGTCGACCAGCGCGTTCGCCATCACGATGTACACCGCGGCGACGTCGCCATAGGTCACGAACCACTTGTCGCCCCTGATTCGCCAGCCGGCGTCGGTGCGCTCGGCCGTCGTCTCGATGCCGGTGGGATCGGAGCCGGCGTGCTCCTCGGTCACCGCGTAGGCGTCGTGCGTCTCGCCGCGCAGCCCGGGCCGCAGGTAGCGGTCGATCTGCTCGGGCGAGCCGTGGGCGAGCACGTTGTACCCGGTCGGGACGTGCCAGGAGATCGCGTTCGTCGAGCGGCCGAACTGCTCCTCGACGAGGAACCACTCGACGTGGGTCCAGCCCTGGCCGCCGTGCTCGGCGCTGTGCAGGCCGCCGCTGAGCCGGCGCTCCAGCGACTCCTTCTTGACGCGCGCGATGGCCTCGGCCGGCAGGCGGCCGTGGGCGCGCTCGGCCTGCTCCTCGAGCGGGATCAGGACCTCGTCGACGAAGGCGCGCGCACGCGCCTGCAGCTCGGCCTCGGCGGGCGTCAGGCCTTCGGCGGAGGCGGGGACGGGGGTGGTGGTCATGCGTGCCTCATCTCCTGCGGGGACGTAGGGTGGGGGTGTGGCGAGCGCGCGCGAACGGATCCTGGACGCCGCCGTGCGGCGGATCGCCCGCGAGGGGATCGACGACGCGCGGATCGCGCGGATCGCGACAGATGCGGGCGTCTCCTCGGCGGCCGTCCACTACCACTTCGAGTCGCGCGAGGCCCTGCTCGCGGAGGCGCTCGAGCACTCCTACGAGCGCGCCGGCGACATGCGCATGCTCACGGGAGAGGACGGTCCCGCGTCGGCGCTGGCGCGTCTGCGGCTGATGATCGATCAGTGCCTGCCGGCGCCGGGTTCGCTGCGCGACGACTTCATCCTGTGGACGGAGCTCTGGCTGCGCGCCGCACGGCATCCCGAGCTGCAGGCGACGAGCGCCCGGCTCTACGAGCGCATGCGCGAGTGGTTCGCCGAGGTGCTGGAGGAGGGGGCGGCGGCCGGCGAGTTCGCGGCGCCCGACCTGGACCGCGCGCCGGACCGGATCCTCGCGCTCTGCGACGGCTACGGGATCCGCGTGCTGTGCGAGGACCCGGCGATGCCGCGCGAGCGCGCGCAGGCCGAGGTCTGGGCGGCCGTCGCGCAGCTGCTCGGCGTCGATCCCGGCGACCGGCGACTGAGCCGCGCGTCATCGCGCCAGCGCCTCGCGCTCGGCGGCGGTCAGGGTGCGCGGCCGCCGCGTCCTGGGGTCGACGGCGACGAGCGTCGCGTCGGCGCGCACGACGAGGTCGCCCGCGGCGGTGGTGATCGTCTCGTCGGTGCCGATGCTGGAGCGGCCGGCGCGCCGCAGCCCGCAGCTGACGACCACCTCGCCGTCAGCCGGGCGCAGCGCGCGGCGGAAGTCCATCGCCACGCGCGCGAGCAGCGGTCGCTCGGCCCCGCCGAGGCGCTCGTCGAGCCAGGCGCCGCGCGCCTCCTCCAGGAAGGCGAGCTGGACGGCGGGGTGCACCGTGCCGCCCGCGTCGAGGTCGCGCCCGCGGATCGGCATGCGCAGCTCGAGCGTCGTGCGCACGGGTCTCCGGCGGCGGCTCCGCGGCCCGTTCCGGAAGCTCCACGCCGAGCTCGAGCGACGCGACCCGTCGCGCCCAGCGGCTCGCGCGCTCCGGCGGCACCTCGCGCGGGTGGACGATCGACTGCAGCCCGATCCCGTCGATGACGGCGACGAGCAGCGCGGCCGTCTCGTCGGGGTCCTCGCACGTCCAGTCGCCGGCGCTCGCGCCGTCGGCGAGGACGTCGGCGAGCGCCGCGCGCCAGCCCTGGGCGTAGCGCGCGAGCGTCGCCTGCAGGGTGTCCAGCCGCGGCGCGCCGCCCCAGGCGTCGATCCACATCGTCCAGCTCTCGCGGTCGCCCCACTCGGACGCGTCGAGGTAGGCGACGAGCCGGTCGGCGGCGGGGCCGGGCCGGCGCGCGATCTCCTCGAGCTCGCCCAGCTCGGCGAGCGCGATCTCCGCGAACGCCTCGGCGACGACCTCGTCCTTGGACCCGAAGTGGTAGTTCAGGAGGCCGAGGCTCGCGCCCGCCTCGCGCGTGATCTCGCCGACGGTCGCCGCGGCGAACCCGTCGCGCTCGATGACGCGCCGCGCGGCCGCCAGCAGCTCGGCGCGCGTGTCCGGCCGCGGCCGGGTCGCGCCCTTCGTCATGCGGGCTCCGTCGGCTCCACCGCGGCGAACTCGTCGGTCGCCGCGCTCGAGGGCACCGATGCGTCCTCGGCGAGGACGCGCAGGTTCTTCGCGCGCAGGTGCACCGCGACGGCGTCGCCCTGCTCGTACTCGACGGCGTCACCGTCGTTGGGGACGTCGGCGCGCAGCAGCGTCCCGGTGGCCAGGCGCACGCGCACGTCCTGGTGGAAGCCGAGGTAGACGACCTCCTCGACCATGCCGGGAACGCGGTTCTCGCCCGTCGTGCCGTGCGGCTCCAGGCGCACGTACTCGGGACGGATCATCGCCATCGCCGGGCCGTCGGCGTGGCCGTGCCCCTCGCTGCGCAGGGTGAAGCTGCCGAGCGTCAGCGTCGTGTCCTCGCCCTCGGCGCGCGCCTGGACGGGGATGAGGTTCGCGGCGCCGAGGAAGTTCGCGACGAACGCGGTCGCCGGCTCCTCGTAGAGCTCCTGCGGCGTCGCGCACTGGTCGATGCGCCCGTCGCGCATGACGGCGACGCGGTCGGACATCGTCAGCGCCTCGTCCTGATCGTGCGTGACGTAGATGAAGGTGATCCCGAGCTGCTCCTGGATGCGCTTGAGCTCGACCTGGAGGTCGACCCGCAGGCGCGCGTCGAGCGCGCCGAGCGGCTCGTCGAGCAGCAGCACGGGCGGCTCGAGCACGAGCGCGCGGGCGAGCGCCACCCGCTGCTGCTGGCCGCCGGAGAGCTGCGCGGGCTTGCGTGCGCCGAGGCCGCCGAGGCGCACGAGGTCCATCGTCTCCTGCACGCGCCGCTGGGCGTCCTCGCGGCCGAGCTTCTTGTAGCGCAGGCCGAACGCGATGTTGTCCTCGACGCGTCTTGTGCGGGAACAGCGCGTAGCTCTGGAAGACCGTGTTGACGTTGCGCTTGTGCGGCGGCGTGCGCGACATGTCGACGCCGTCGAGCAGGATGCCGCCCTCGTCCGGGCGCTCGAATCCCGCGATCAGCCGCAGCGTCGTCGTCTTCCCGCAGCCGGACGGGCCGAGCATCGTGAAGAACTCGCCCGACGGGACGTGCAGGTCGATCGCGTCCACGGCGGTGACCTCGCCGAAGCGCTTGCACAGCCCCTCGAGCCTGATGTCGCCCTTGCCCTCGGTCACTTCGTTCCTCCTGCGTCGATGCCCGCCTCCACGCTCGCGAACTGGCCGATGGCCGAGCCGCCCTTCTCGCCGCGCGTGGTGAAGCGGAAGACGAGGTAGGCGAGCAGCAGCGCCAGCAGCGTCACGGCGAGCATGATCGTGGCGAGGGCGTTGAGCGCCGGGGTCGGCGCGGCGCGCGCCTGCGCGTAGATGCGCATCGGGACGGTCGTCGTGTCGGCGCCCGAGGCGAGGTACTGGCTCACGACGAAGTCGTCGATCGAGAGCGCGAAGACGATCAGCAGGCTCGTGAGGATCGCGGGGAGGAGCAGCGGGATGAGCACCCGGCGCACGACCTCCCACGGCGGCGCTCCCAGGTCGGCCGCGGCCTCCTCCATGTCGCCGCCGATCGTCTGCAGCCGGCCGCGCACGATGACGACGACGAACGAGATCGAGAACGTCACGTGGCCGATGACCTGCGCCGTCGTGCCGAGGCCGATGAAGTCGAACGCGGTCGTGAAGAGCAGGAACAGGCCGACGGCGAAGACGAGCTCCGGGGTGACGAGCGGCAGCAGCGTCAGGCCGTTCGCGGTGCCCGAGCCGCGCCCGCGCCAGCGCTGCAGGCCGAGCGCGAGCCCGACGCCGAGCGGCGTGGCGATGAGCATCGCGAAGAACGCCAGCGTGAGGCTCTGCTCGAGCGCCGACTGCAGCGACGGGTCGTTGAAGACGCTGAGCGTCGGGTCGTCCCAGAACCAGCGCAGCGACCAGCCCTGCGCCGTGCTGCGCGAGCGACCCTCGTTGAACGCGAACCGGATCGCGAGGATGACCGGCGCGAGCGACCAGATGATGTAGATCCACGTGACGAGCGCGAGCCCGCGCGGATGCCCCCAGGGGTCGCGGCGGAGCTTCACATCGCCTCCCGCTGCTCGCGCCGCAGGCTGCGCAGGTAGAACGCCATGAAGATCAGCAGGAACGCCGACAGGATCATCGTCATCGCGGCGCCGAGCGACTTGTCCGGGCCGCCCTGCACGTAGCCGTTGATGACGTTCCCGATCATGTTCGTGTTCGGGGAACCGGACATCAGGTCCTGGGTGAAGTAGTCGCCGAACATCGGCAGCGCGATGAGCACCAGGCCGGCGTAGATGCCCGGGCGGGACACGGGGAGGATCACGCGGCGGAACGTCTCCGCCGCCGAGGCGCCGAGGTCACGCGAGGCCTCGATCAGCCGCTGGTCGAGGCGGTCCAGCGAGGCGTACAGCGGCAGGATGAAGAACGGCACGTAGCCGTAGACGAGCGCGAGGATCACGGTGATCGGCTGCCCGCCGAGCCAGTCGTCGCCGTCCATCAGCCCGAGCGTGTTGAACAGCTGGTCGATGCCCAGCGCGTTGAGCGCCTCAGCCGCGTAGCCGTCGGACGAGAGCAGGTTCGTCCAGGCGAACATCCGCATGATGTACGAGATCCAGAACGGCAGCACGAGCAGCACGAGAATGAGCCCGCGCCAGCGTCCGGCGTAGCGCGCCGCGTAGTAGGCGACCGGGTAGCCGATCAGCAGCGAGAGCGTCATCGCCACGACGATGTAGAGCAGCGTCCGCACGACGACCGGCCACGTCTGGCCGCCGGGCGCGAGGTCCTCGAGCGCCTGGAGCAGGTAGCCGACGTTCCAGTCGAGCGGGTTCCAGTGCGGGACCGGCTCGAACAGCGTCGTGACGTTGCCCATGCCGACCGCGACGACGGCGTAGAAGGCGACGAGGAAGAAGACGCCCAGGAACAGCAGTCCGGGCGCTGACAGCAGGCGCCAGATCCAGCGCGGCGCCACGTCAGCCCGCCCGGAACTCCTGCCAGCCGCGGTCCCAGAGGCGCTGGCCCGGGACGGTCAGCGCCAGGTAGGCGTTGGCGTTCGCGTAGGCCTCCGGCGTGACGAGCACGTTGGCGAGGTTCGGCGGGATCACCTCGTCCTGGACGAGCGCGTCGGCGTTGATGCTGTTGATCGGCGGCTGGTAGCCGACGTAGTCGACGAAGTTCTCCAGCGCGTTCTTGTCGTCGAGCATGAAGTTGAGGAACCGGTGCGCCATCACCGGCTTCTGGGCCGCGGCGGCGACGGTCATGATGTCGTTGGCGACCGGGCCGCCCTCCTCCTGGAAGGCGTAGGAGAGCGCCGTCGCGGGGACGTCCTCCGGCAGGTAGCTGATCGCCCCCGCGAGCATGTCCCCCGACCAGACCTGCCCGAGGACGATGCGCCCGGTCGGCAGCGTCTCGTAGCCGTTGATCGCGACCTTCACGCGGACGTCGTCGTTGAGCTTGATGAGGTCCTTGATCGCCGCGTCGATCTGCGCGGGGTCCTCGGTGTTGAGGTTGACGCTGCCGCCGCGCATGATCGCCGCGCCGATGCCCTCGCGCGGGTCGTTGAGGAGCTGCACCTTGCCGCGGTACTTCTCGGCGTCCCAGAGCGCGTCCCAGACGGGCTCGAGCTCGGCGGGGTCGTAGTCGACGAGGTCGTTGCGCCAGCCGATGCCCGTCGAGAAGACGACGTAGGGGACCGTGTACCGCGGCCCGACGTCGTAGAACGGGTTCTGGATCTCCTCCCAGACGTTCTTGCGCAGGTTCGGGATCAGGTCGTAGTTCAGCGGCTGGAGCAGCTTGCGCCCGACGAGCCGGGAGATCTGGTCCGTCGTCGAGAAGATGACGTCGAACTCCAGCCGCCCGGTCGAGAGCTTGGAGAACGCCTCGTCGAGCGTCTCGAACGTCGTGACCTCGACCTTGACGCCGTTCTCCTGGCCGAAGCGCTTGAGGACCTCGGGGTTGAGGTAGTCGGCGTAGTTGTAGATCCGCAGCACGCCGCCCTTCTCGGGCGCGCCGGCCTTCACCGGGTCGCCGATGCGCGGCAGCGTCACCGGGTAGTCGCGGCGGGCGAGCGGGATGCCCGCCGCGTCCACCGGGCCGCCGGCGGTCGGGTCGCCGAGGATGCCGCCCTCGCCGCTGCCGCCGCCTGCCGCGTCGGGCGTCGTCGTGTTCTCGCAGCCGGCCAGGCCGCCGAGTGCGCCGGCGCCGAGCGCGAGCGCACCGGCGCCTGTCAGGAGCGAGCGCCGGGAGACGCCCTTGCGCTCCTCCTTGGGTTCCTCAGACGGGGTCGGAACTGAAGGGTCGTTCAAGGTGTCTGACGAATACCCGATGCTGAAGGGCGCTGTCAAGGGTCGGCGCCCGTCTTTGGACCGTCCGGCGGGCCGTGTTGGACTGAATGGCCCTTCAAACGCTCAGCGGCGCAGCAGCTTGGCCTTGCGCCGGCGGCTGCGCTCGTCGGCGAGGACCCGCTGCGCGGCGTTGTGCCCCGAGGCCGAGATGACGCCCCCGCCCGGGTGTGTACCGGCGCCGCACAGGTACAGGCCGTCGACCGGCGTCGCGTAGCGCGAGAGCTCGGGCGTCGGGCGCATGAACGCCATCTGCGCGAGGTCCTGCTCGCCCTGGAAGATCGAGCCGCCCTCCAGCCCGAAGATGCGCTGCAGGTCCGGCGGGGCGAGCACCTCCATGTCGATGAGCGCGTCCTTCACGTTCGGCGCATGCCGGGCGAGGAGGTCGAAGCAGGCGTTGCCGTACGCCTCGCGCGAGCCCTCGGGCCAGCCCTCCTCGTTCCACGGACCGAACTGCGTGAACATCGTGACGATCGTCGTGCCGTCGTCGGTGAGCGACGGGTCGACCGCGGTCGGCACCTCGACCTCGATGTACGGGCCCGCGGCCGGGACGCCGCGCTGGGCGTCCTGCCACGCCTGCTCGAGGTACTGCAGCGACGGGCAGATCGCGACGCTCGCATGCCAGAGCTGCTCGCCGACCTCGGGGTCGGCGTTGACGTAGCGCGGCGGCTCGGAGAGCACCGCGTTGACCTTCACCGACGCGCCGCGCGTGCGGTAGCGGCGCATGTCCTCCGCCACCTCGGCGGGGAAGTGCTCGGCGCCGACGAGGTCGAGCACCGTGCGCTTGGGGTGCGCGCCGGACAGAACGAGCGGGGCGTACAGCGTCTCGCCCGACTCGAGCGTGACGCCGGTCGTGCGGCCGCCGCTGACGTCGATCGACGCGACGGGCGCGCTCGTGCGGATCGTCGCGCCGGATGCGCGCGCGCTCGCGGCGATCGCCTCGGAGATCGCGCCCATGCCGCCGCGGACGTGGCCCCAGGCGCCCTGGACGCCGTTGACCTCGCCGAGGGCGTGGTGCAGCAGGTTGTACGCGGTGCCGGGCGTGTACGGGCCGGCCCAGACGCCGACGACGCCGCTGGACGCGTACGCGCCCTTCAGCTCGTCGGTCTCGAAGTAGTCGTCGAGCAGGTCGCCGACCGACATCGTCATCAGGCGGAAGATCTCCGACAGGTCGCGGCGGCTCATGCCCGCGGCGCGGCCGGCCTCGCGCAGCAGTTCGAAGACGTCCGTCGGGCGCTTGGACCCCAGCGCGGGCGGCGGCTTGAGCATCAGCGGCTTGAGGAACTTCGCGGCCTTGTCGAACAGCGCGTCGAACGCCTCGAGGTTGTCGGCGTCCTTCTGCGAGACGCGTGCGACCTGCTCGTAGGTCACCTTCTTGTCGTTGGGGAGCAGCATCGGCTTCCCGTCGGCGGCGAAGGTGGCGAACTCCGGGTCGAGCGGGATCGCCTCGAAGCCGAAGCGCGCGAGCTCGAGGTCGGCGATGACCTTGGGCTGCAGCATCGAGACGACGTAGGACGCGCGGGAGACGCGGCGCCCGGGCCAGACCTCCTCGGTGACGCACGCGCCGCCGACGAGTTCGCGGGCCTCGAGGACGCAGACGCGCATGCCCGGCGCGGGCGAGGTAGGCGGCGGCGGTGAGGCCGTTGTGGCCGGCGCCGACGACGATCGCGTCGAAGCTCTGGCCGCCGGAGGCCGTCGCGGGACCGCCGTTGACGCTGGGGGTGGCCGTGGTGCTCATCGCGTCGCCTCCGCCGTGCGCAGGGCCTCGAGATAGCGGTCGGCCACCATCCGGTCGAAGTCGTGCACGTCGTCCTCCTGCGCGGTGTAGCGACCGGCGATCGCGTCGTGGCCCCGGAGGCCGAGCTGCGTGATCCGGCAGACCTCCCAGTCCTCCCGGTTGACCTGATCCCAGAACTCGACCGCGTCCTGCGGGTCGAAGCCCTCGCGTCTCCATCGTCGACGGCTCGAACAGCCATTCGCAGACGACCTCGGTGCGGCCCGCGCCGCGCGGCCACAGGGTGTGGAGCATCACGTAGTCGGGGTGGAGCGAGACGAGCGTGTTCGGGAAGATCAGGTAGTAGAAGACGGACCGGATCTCCTGCTCGGTGAGGCCGGCGATCGGCGGGCGGTGGTTCTTGCCGCCCTCGCGCGCCATCGTCTCGGCGTCGTCGCTGAGCGTCATCGAGCCGCCGCACCAGGCGCCGGCGCCGTACTTGCTCTCGCCGCTCAGGTAGTGCGAGAGCTTGTTGAGCTCCGGGTGCACGCCGGGACAGTGCAGGCACTCGCTGTAGTTCTCGGCGATCGCCTTCCAGTTCGCCTCGACCTCGTAGACGATCCGCGCGCCGCGGCGCAGCTCGGGGAGCCGGTAGTGCGCGAGGTCCGCCGCGAGCTCGCCGACGTGCTCGGTCGGGGGCGGCGCCTCGCCGGAGAGGTCGAGCAGGACGAGGCCCTCGACGACGGCCAGCCGCACGGGCTGCAGGCCCATGCAGGACGGATCGAAGTCCTCCAGCTCGTCGGTGAACGGCGCGTTCTTCAGCGAGCCGTCGAAGCCGTACGTCCACGCGTGGTAGGGGCACTGCAGACGCGGCATCGTGCCCTCGGCCGTATCGACGAGCCGGGCGCCGCGGTGGCGGCAGCGGTTGCGGAAGGCGCGGGGGAGACCGTCGTCGTCGGCGACCACGATGACGCTGTCACCGCCGAGCTCGACCATGACGAACTGCCCGCGCGAGCTGACCTGGTCGGCGTGGCAGGCGCAGACCCAGTTCGTGCGGAAGAGGTGCTCGAGCTCCCACTGCAGGACGGCCTCGTCGGTGAACGCCGCAGGCGGCAGCTGGGTCGCGCGCTCGAGCGGCAGCAGCGTGCGCTCGACGTCGTCGGCCGTGAATGGGAGGGCGGCGTGGCCCATGTCCGGCTCCTTCGTGTCGTCGGTCTCGGCGGGGAGTGTGCGCGAAGGTAGCAGAGGGCTTGTGCAACTGGCAACAAAGTCAGTTTTCGCACGAGCGTGGGACGACCGACGGCCCCGCGCGCCCGCCGGGGGCACGCGAACGACCGTCGTGATGCGGATAGTGCCCGCCATACGGGCACGATCCGCATCGACGCGCCGAGGAGGGTCGCGGCGCAGCCGCGACCCGATCTACCAGTGCACGCCCTTCATGAGGTTCGCCATGGCGATCTGCTCCATGGACGCCTTCTCGTTGGGGTCCTTCTCGCCCTTCGCGGCGGCCGAGTCCGGGAACACCTTGTAGGCGGCGTGCAGGATCTGGTCGACGGCCTTCGGCGCGAGCGCGTAGCTGACCTCGCCGAACGTGCCCAGGCGCGTGTTGATCGACTTGGGCTTGCGCCGGATCGCCTCGCAGACCAGGTCGCCGGCCTCGCCGGGCGAGAGCGTCGGGATCGAGTCGTACATCTTCGTCGGCGCGATCATCGGCGTGCGCACGAGCGGCATGTGGATCGTCGTGAAGGTGATGTTGTCGCCGACGAGCTCCGAGCTGACGACGCGCGTCCACGCGTCGAGCGCCGACTTCGATGCGACGTAGGCGCTGAAGCGCGGCGGGCTGGTCTGCACGCCGATCGAGCTGACGTTCACGACGTGGCCGAACTTGCGCTCCTTCATGTGCGGGAGCAGGCCCATGACGAGCCGGATCGCGCCGAAGTAGTTCAGCTGCATCGTGCGCTCGAAGTCGTGGAAGCGGTCGAGGCTCAGCGAGATCGACCGGCGGATCGAGCGGCCCGCGTTGTTGACGATCACGTCGATCGACGGATGGTCGGCGAGCATCCGCTCGCACAGGTCGTCGATCGACTCCATGTCGGAGAGGTCGGCGGTGTAGACGTACGCCGTCCCGCCCGCGGCCTCGATCTCGGCCTTCGTCTCCTCGAGCTTCTCCAGCGCCGCGGGCGACGAGCAGCGGGATGCCGCCGGCCGCCGCGATCTTCAGCGCCGCCGACTTGCCGATGCCGCTCGAGGCGCCCGTGATGACGACGGTGCGGCCGTTGACCGCGGCGCGCAGCGAGCGGTCCTTGAACAGGTCCGGGTCGAGGTTGCGCTCCCAGTAGTCCCAGATCTTGTCGGCGTAGCTCGGCAGCGGCGGGATCTCGATCCCGGTGCCCGGCGAGCGCCTGCTCGGTGTCGCGCGTGTCGAACGAGCAGTTGAACCCGACGTGGTCGACGATCTCGTCCGGGATGTGGAAGTCCGCGAGGATCGCGCGGCGCACGTCCTTGAGCTGCGGCAGCTGCATCACCATCGAGAAGACGCCCTTGGGCAGGGCGTCGAGCAGCTTGCTGTCGATCCGCATCGACGAGCTGCGGGCCGTGGGCGGCGCGGGCGAAGTGGTTCAGCGCCTCGCCGGACGGGACCATCTTCGGGTCCGCGAGATGGAACGCGCGGCCGTCGAGGCCCTCCTGGTGCGCGATCGCGTCCATCGCGGAGGCGACGTAGTCGACGGGCACGAGGTTCGTCGAGCCGACCTCGGGCCCGATCAGCGGGAACCACTGCGGGAGCGCGTTGCGCGCGCGCTGGATCGCCTTGAAGAAGTAGTACGGGCCGTCGACCTTGTCCATCTCGCCGGTCCGCGAGTCGCCGATGACGATCGCCGGCCGGTAGACGCGCCACGGCACCGTCGCGCCCTCGCGCACGAGGCGCTCGGACTCGAACTTCGTGCGGTGGTAGGCGGACGGGAGCTTCTGCCCCTCGTCGAACATGTCCTCGCGGAAGAAGCCCTTGTGCGCGCCGGCGACGGCGACCGAGGAGACGTGGTGCAGGACGCCGGGCTGCAGGTCGTTGGCGAGCGCGACGAGCTCGCGCGTGCCGCCGACGTTCAGCGCCTCGTTGACCTCGTCCGGCGCCGTCATGTCGTAGATCGCGGCGAGGTGGAACACGTGGTCGATCTTCCCGCGGTGCGCGTCGATCCAGCCCGGGTCGACGCCGAGCTTCGGCTCGCGCAGGTCGCCGACGACCGGGTGAACGCGGCCCTGCGCGCCCCAGCGCTCGATCAGCTCGTCGAGGCGCTCACGCGACCCCTCGCGCACGAGCACGTGGACGTCGCCACCACGCTCCAGCAGACGCTCGACGAGATTGCGCCCGATGAAGCCGGTGGCTCCCGTGACGAAGTAGGTGCTTCGGTCTCCCTCCATGCGCGGCAGCCTATACGGGGAGAACGATCGGGTCGGCTTCACCGACCCGTCCTGCCAGGGGGCCGTACCTCAGAGTCGTACCGCCACGCTCGTCTTCGTCGTCTTGGTGAAGGTGCCGACGGTCTGCGTCAGCGTGAGCGTGGCGCGCTTGATCCGGTACTTGCGCACGAGTGCGCGGTTGGCCTTGCTCAGCCTCACCGTCTTGATCGCGCCGTCGCCCTTGGGCAGCTTGTACGCCCGCGTCGCCAGCGTCACGGTCTTCGTGCTGCGCCGCTTGCCGCGCTTGGTCTTCTTCACCCGCGTCACGCGCGCCGTGAGCTTCACCCTGCCGGTGCAGGTCGAGCCCGGCACGGTCTGGCAGCGCAGTCGCGCGCTGAGGATGCCCTTGCGCACGCCGGCGGTGAGGACGGTCGCCTGCGCCGGACCCGGCCTGAAGGTCACGATCCCCGTCGTGGTGACGGAGTCGCCGGCATCGTCGGTCACGGTCGCCGTCAGGGCGTTGGCGCCGGGAGTGAGCTGCACCGGCAGCGACCACGTCCCGTCGGCGGCCGGTGTGACGGCCGTGCCGTTGACGAGTACAGACCGCGCGCCGCTGACGGCGCTGGTCGCCCCGCTGACGGTGTAGGACGGGTCGTAGCCCGAGACCTGCGTCGGGCTCGTGATCGCGATCGCCAGCCCGGCGGCGGCCCGCTGCTCCATCGTCGCGGCCTGCGCCTCCACCTCGGCGCGCCTGGTGCCGACCGTGAACCGCTGCTCGATCGCCAGGGCACCGGTCGCCGGGACGGTGCGCCGGAAGCCGACCTCGAAGCCCGAGGTGCTCGTGAAGCGGATGCGGTCGGGCCGCGGGGAGAGGGTGAGTCGACCCCTGCGTGAGCTTGGGGTCGTCATCCGGGGCGTCGACCTTGAGCTTGACGAACAGGGAGCTGACGCGCCCGGCCGGCGGGACGATCTCGTCGCCGGCGACGTGCGTCTTGAACGCCGCGCCGTCGACCCACGGGAAGCGGTAGCCGTTGACGAAGGGGGCGTCACGCTGCTCCTGGTCGTACAGGGCGTCGATCGTGTGCGCCGCCCGTCCGTGCTCACGTACCGGTCCTTCGTCTCCACCGACCGCGTGGCGTTCCGCATCACGACCGTGCGCTGGATCGCGATGCCCGACGGCCGGAGGCAGCCGCAGTTCGCCGTCGTCGCGTCGGCCGGTGATGTTCGCGCCGCCCTCGGCGGGGCAGGTGACGAACGGCTCCGTCGTGACGTGCGTGACGTCGCGCGTCACGGGATCGAGCGTCCGGCTCGACGCTGATGCTCGGCAGCCCCGACGTGGTCTCGCCGGCGGAAGGCGTAGGCGACCGTGCTCGGGGCGAACGCGTTGATGCCGTCGACCTGGAGTTGGGAGCGGCTCTCACCGGCCGTGGACGACTCCGTAAAGGGCGGCATTCCCGTCGAAGAGCTACTCCGCGTACGGCGGGAGCTCCCGGCGTCGTCGATCGGCGCCAGGTCGTACGGCGCGCCGCCTTCGCCGATGCTCGTGAAGTCGGCCTCCATCGTCGGGCTCGTGGTGCCGCTGAAGTAGTTCCGCACGAGCGCCGCGTTCGGCCCGATCCCGCCGACGGTCTCGGCGCTGGTCTCCGCGCCGAAGTAGCACGGGCCGGCGAAGGGGGCGGGATCGGCGGGCTGGACGCCGTCGGGGATGGCGACGAGGCGGCAGGCCCCTTCGCCCGGGAGCGGCGCCGTCGCCGAGAACGCGCCGCCGGTGACGGTGACGTCGTTCTGCACCCCGCGGTACGAGAGCTCGCCCGTCGCTCGCCGGTAGGCGCACACGATGTCGACGAGGTCACCGTCCGCACCGTCGGCGGTGCCCGCGACGGTGAACTGCCGCGATGGGTCGGACTCCGGCAGCGACTCGTCCACGAACGGGCTGAAGAACGGCGAGGCGGACGGCGTCGTGATGCTCGACGTCGTGACGGCCGCGCCGGCGGGCGCGGCGAGGCCGAGCGCGGCGACGAGGGCGAGCGGGGCGAGCAGGATGCGGCGGGGCA
>CAWGLQ010000009.1:0-122500 GCA_963823375.1 uncultured Actinomycetes bacterium
CTAGGATGAACGGGTTCGGATACCGAGAGACGCAAGCGATGACGGGCCGCAGGATCCGAAGGCGGACCCGGAAAGAAGGTTCACAACTTCATGAGTACTGACGCCGTGACCACCGTTGCGGTCGAGATCGCAGGAACCGAGATCTCGTTCGAGACGGGCAAGATGGCCAAGCAGGCCGGCGGCGCCGTCGTCGTCCGCCAGGGCGACACGATGGTCCTCTGCACCGCCACCGTCGGCAACCTGCGGGACGTCGACTTCCTCCCCCTGACCGTCGACGTCGAGGAGCGCATGTACGCCGCGGGCAAGATCCCCGGCTCGTTCTTCAAGCGCGAGGGCCGCTCGGGCGAGAAGGGCACGCTCACCGCCCGCATGATCGACCGTCCGATCCGCCCGCTCTTCCCCAAGGGCTGGCACTTCGAGACGCAGCTCGTGGCGATGCCGCTGAGCGTCGACCACGTCAACCCCTACGACATCCTCGCGATGAACGGCGCCTCCGCGGCGCTGATGATCTCGCCGGTCCCGCTCCCGACGCCCGTCGGCGCGGTGCGCATCGGCAAGATCGACGGCAACTTCGTCGTCAACCCGCCGGAGGAGTCGCTCCTCCCGGGCAGCGAGAACGAGAGCACGCTCGACCTCGTCGTCGCCGGCACCGATGAGGCGATCCTCATGGTCGAGGCCGGCGCACAGGAGGTCTCGGAGGCCGAGATCCTCGACGCGCTCGACATCGCCCATGGCGAGATCAAGAAGCTCTGCCAGCTCCAGCGCGACCTGGCGGCCAAGGTCTCCAAGGAGAAGATCGTCGTCGAGGCCCCGGTCATCGACGAGGACCTGATCGCCCAGATCAAGGCCTCGCACGGCGCGGATCTCGACAAGGCGACCCAGGTCGAGGACAAGCTCGACCGCCAGGACGCCACGAAGGCCGTCGAGACGGCCATCCTCGAGCACTACGCCGGCGACCCCGAGGCCGCCGACTACGCCGAGAAGCGCTCCGCCGCCGCGGCCGCGTTCGCGAAGATCGAGAAGGCCACGATCCGCCAGCGCATCGCCGTCGACAAGAAGCGGCCCGACGGCCGCTCCGCCAAGGAGATCCGCAAGATCTCGATCGAGGTCGGCGTCGCTCCGCGCACGCACGGCTCGGCGCTCTTCACGCGCGGCCAGACGCAGGCGCTCTCCGTCGCCGTCGCTCGGCACGCTCAAGGAGGAGATGCGGCTCGACACGCTCGGCCTGGAGAAGAACCGCTTCTACTGGCACCACTACAACTTCCCGCCCTTCTCGGTCGGGGAGGCCGGCTTCATGCGCGGGCCCAAGCGCCGCGACATCGGCCACGGTGCGCTCGCCGAGCGGGCGCTCGTCCCGGTCGTCCCGACCACCGAGGACTTCCCGTACACGATCCGCATCGTGTCCGACATCCTCGAGTCCAACGGCTCGTCCTCGATGGCGTCCGTCTGCGGCTCGTCGCTGTCGCTGATGCAGGCCGGTGTGCCGATCAAGGCGCCGGTCGCGGGCATCGCGATGGGGCTCATCAAGGAGGGCGACGACTACATCGTCCTCACCGACATCGCCGGCGTCGAGGATCACCTCGGCGACATGGACTTCAAGGTCGCCGGCACCGAGGCGGGCATCACCGCGATCCAGATGGACATCAAGATCGGCGGCCTGACGTTCGACATCCTGCGTGACGCGCTCTCGCAGGCACGCGACGCGCGGCTCGACATCCTCGGCCAGATGGCGAAGGTCATCGACGAGCCGAGCACCGAGCTGTCGCCGTTCGCCCCGCGCATCATCCAGATCCAGATCGACCCGTCGCAGATCGGCCTGCTGATCGGCAAGGGCGGCGAGACCATCCGCGGCCTGTCCGACGAGTTCGAGTCGCAGATCGACGTCAACGACGAGGGCCAGGTCCTCATCTACTCGTCGAACGGCGAGCTGGGCGAGGCACTCGCCGAGCGGATCCGGACGATGATGAAGGAGGTCGAGGTCGGCGACGAGTTCACCGGCAAGGTCGTCAAGACGACGACCTTCGGCGCGTTCGTCGAGCTCTCCAAGGGCACCGACGGCCTGCTGCACATCTCCAACGTGTCCCCGGGCCAGCGGGTCGAGAACGTCGAGGACGTCCTCAACCGCGGCGACGAGATCCAGGTGAAGGTCGTCGAGGTGGACCGCGAGCGCGGCCGCATCGGCCTGCGCCTCTCCGATGACCCGTCGATCGCCGGCAAGTCCAACGAGGAGCTGGCCTCCGTCGTGGCCTCCGGCGGCGACCGCGGCGGCGACCGCGGCGGCCCGCGTCGCGATCGCGGCGAGCGCAACGGCGGTGGCGGCAGCGGACGCGGCTCCGGCCGCCCGCGTCACCGTCGCGGCGACAGCGACCCGGATCGCGGCTGATCCGGGCGATCGCCCAGACGACGTGAGCGACTCCTCCGGGCACCGCCTGACGACCCTCCCCTCCGGGGTGCGGGTCGTCACCGAGGCGGTGCCCGGCGTGCGCTCCGCGGCGCTGGGCTTCTTCGTCGCGACCGGCTCGGTCACCGAGCCCGCCGAGCAGGCCGGCTGGTCGCACCTGCTCGAGCACCTGCTGTTCCGCGGCACGCCGCGCTACGGGTCCGCCGAGATCGACGAGCTGTTCGACGGCATGGGCGCGGAGCTCAACGCCGGCACGGGCCGCGAGTCGACCTCCGTCTACTCGCGCGTGCTCGACCAGCACCTCGAGCGGGCGTTCGACGTCATGGCCGACATGGTCTGGCGCCCGGCGATCACCGCCGCGGACGTCGCGAGCGAGCAGGAGATCGTCCTCGAGGAGCTCGCGATGTACGAGGACGACCCGCAGGACCGCGTCTTCGACCTGCTCGGGGAGGCGACCTTCGGCGAGCACCCGCTCGGCCGCGCGGTCATCGGAACGCGGGCGACCGTGACCGCCGCCGCCTCCGAGCCGCTGCACGCCTTCCACGACGAGCGCTACGTCGCCGGCGACCTCGTCGTCGCGGCCGCCGGCTCGGTGGACCACGACGCGCTCGTCGCGCTCGTCGAGCAGCAGGACACCGGGCCCGACGGGGCGCACGCGCCTGCTCCGCCGCCGCCGCCGGACGCATCCGCCGCGCCGCGGCGCCGCTTCATCGAGAAGCCGACCGAGCAGGTGCACCTGACGCTCGGCGCACCCGGCATCGCACGCGACGACGAGCGGCGCTACGCGCTGCGCGTCCTCGACACCGTGCTCGGCGGGACGTCGTCCTCACGGCTGTTCCAGGAGGTGCGCGAGAAGCGCGCCCTGGCCTACAGCGTCAGCACGTTCCACGCCCAGTACGCCGGAGCCGGGCACGTCGGCCTGTACCTGGGCACGCGCCCGGAGAACCTCGGCACCGCCATGCAGGTCGTCGGGCAGGAGCTCGAGCGGTTCCTGCACGACGGCATCACCGCAGGACGAGCTGGTGCGGGCCAAGGAGAACGCGAAGGGGCGCGCGGTGCTGACGCTCGAGTCGACGTCGGCGCGGATGAGCCGCCTCGGCGGCGCGCTGCTCGCCGGCCTGCCGATCCTCAGCCTCGACGAGCTGATCGCCCGCGTCGAGGCGGTCAGCGCCGACGACGTGGTCGCGCTCGCGCGCGAGCTGCTCCCGCCCGAGCGCCTGAGCGCCGCCGCAGTCGGACCGAGCGAGACGGCGTTCCGCTCCGCGCTGGAACCCGTGATGCCGGCGTTGGCGGGCGCGGCATGAGCGCCCCGATCCGCGTGGCCGTCGCCGGCGCCGCCGGGCGCATGGGCCAGACGGTCTGCGCCGCCGTCGAGGGCGCGCAGGACATGGAGCTGACCGGTCGCGCCGATCCCGCGCTGAGAACGACGGTCGCGGACGTTCTGCCGGACGCCGACGTCGTCGTCGACTTCACCACGCCGGACACGGCGCAGGCGAACGCGCTCGCCTGCCTGGAGGCGGGCGTGCACGTCGTCATCGGTACGACGGGCTTCGACCCGGGGCCGCTGGAGGCCGCGGCGGCGGCATCGGCGGGCAACGTCCTGATCGCCCCGAACTTCGCGATCGGCGCCGTGCTCATGATGCGCTTCGCCGCCGAGGCCGCACGGCACTTCCCCAAGGCCGAGATCATCGAGCTGCACCACGACCGCAAGCTCGACGCGCCCAGCGGCACCGCCGCACGCACCGCGTCGCTCATGGAGCCGGAGATGGCGGGACCCGTCCCGATCCACTCGGTGCGGCTCCCGGGCCTCGTCGCGCACCAGGAGGTGCTGTTCGGGGGCCTCGACGAGACGCTGACGATCCGGCACGACTCGCTCAGCCGCGAGTCGTTCATGCCCGGCGTCCTGCTGGCCGTCCGCGCCGTGTCCACGCTGCCCGAGCCCGTCGTCACCGGGCTCGAGCACGTCCTGTGACGGACGCCGTGACGCTGCGGCCGGCGACCCCGGCCGACGCCCGGGCGATCGCCGCGATCAGCGTTCGCGGGTGGGAGCACGCCTACGCCGACTTCCTCGACTCCCGGGTCCTCGCCCAGCGCACGGTCGAGAGCCAGGCCGAGCGCTGGAGCGCGTGGCTGGCCGGGGACGTGACGCAGACGACGGTCGCGCAGGTGGCCGGCCGGATCGCGGGGTACGCCACCGTCGGCGCGAGCCGCGACGCCGACGCGACGCCTGCCGTCGGCGAGCTCGCCGGGCTCTACGTCGATCCGTCCGCACAGGGCGCGGGGCTGGGAACACAGCTGCTGGAGGACGCCCTGGAGCGCCTGCGAGCCAGCAGCTTCACGTCCGCCACGCTGTGGGTGTTCGAGGAGAACGGCCTGGGCCGCGCGTTCTACGAGCGGCACGGGTGGGCCGTCGACCCCGGCGGAGCGGGACGCGAGGGCGCCGACTGGCACGGGCCCGCGGTGCGCTACCGGCGGGACCTCTGACACCGTGCTCGTCGCGGTGACGGACCATGCGGCGGACCGCTACCGCCAGCGGATCGGTGGCCGCACCGGCGCCCTGGACCCGCGCACCGAGATCGCGGCGCGCGTGTCTCGGGCGTGGACGGCCGGTCGCCACACCGACGAGCCGCCTCCGGGCGCGAGCGCCGCGCGCGGCTCGGTCTACGTGCACGACCTCGACGACCGGTCGCTCGTGTTCGTCTGCCGGCGCGACGGGTCCGAGCTCGTCGTGGTGACGCTCTGGGAGCGCGAGGACGGCGTCGCCCGGCCCCGCGTGCCCCGGCGGTACACGGACGAGCTCCGCAGGACCTGAGCGCCCGGCCGAGCGCCTCAGTCCGCGACGAGCCGCGCGAGCCGGGTGTACCGCCGGCCCGCGTCGCGGCGACCCAGCGCCGTCTCGAGCGCGCCGGGGGAGGTGACCATCACGCAGACCCGCTCGGCGCGCGTGACCGCGGTGTAGAGCAGGTTGCGGGTGAGCATGATGTGGTGACCGCGGAAGACCGGCACGACGACGGCCGGCGCCTGGCTTCCCTGGGCCTTGTGGACGGAGATCGCGTAGGCGAGGCGCAGCGTGCCGAGCTCGTCGACGCCGATGGCGATCCGGCGCCCGTCGTCGCCGGCGAACGTCACGCTCTCGGCGGCGACGTCGTGGTGGGCGATCACGCCGAGCTCGCCGTTCATCAGCTCGCGCTCGTGATCGTTGCGCGTCTGGATCACGCGGTCGCCGACGCGCAGCGCGGTCCCCGGGATCGCCGCGCCGTCCGGGTTGCGGCGTGCACGCAGCTCGGTGTTCAGCGCATCGACGCCGACCGGGCCGCGGTGCATCGGCGCCAGGACGAGCACGTCACGGGCCGGGTCGAGGTCGTAGTGGGATGGGAGACGCTCGGCGGCGAGCGACACGATCTCGGCGAACATCGCATCGGCGTCGGCCCGTCCGAGCAGGAAGAAGTCGCGCACGTCGTCCGCGGCCGGCCTCGGTCGCCGGCACCTCGCCGTGGTTGATCGCGTGCGCCGCGCGGACGATCAGCGACCGCGCGGCCTGGCGGAACACCTCGGTGAGCCGCACGGTGGGGACGACGCCCGAGTCGATGAGGTCGCCGAGCACGGCGCCGGCGCCGACCGGCGGCAGCTGGTCGACGTCGCCGACGAGGAGCACGTGCGTGCGCGGCCCGACGGCGCCGAGCAGCGCGTCGGCCAGGTGGACCGACAGCATCGACGCCTCGTCCACGACCAGGACGTCGGCCCCGGTGATCGGATCGTCCGGGCCGTGCTCGAAGCCCTCGTCGGGGATCCAGCCCAGGAGCCGGTGGATCGTCGTCGCCGAGGCGCCGGTCGCCTCCGACAGGCGCCGAGCGGCCTTCCCGGTCGGCGCGCACAGCCGCACGCTGCGCCCTGCGCCGCGCACGAGGTCGACGAGGGCGCGCATCGTCGCGGTCTTGCCGGTGCCGGGCCCGCCGGTCAGGATCGCCAGACGCCCGGAGAGCACCGCGTCGACGACGGCCCACTGGTCGTCGGTGGGGACGAAGGCCCCCGTCGTCGGCCGCGCGACGTCCGTCAGGCGCAGGACCGGATCATCGAGCGCCAGCGTCCGCGCGCAGCGCGCGAGCCGGCGCTCCAGGCCGTCCATGGCGGGGTCGACGAGCAGGTCGCCGTCGGCGACGAGGCGCCCGCGCGCCACGAGCTCGTCGATGCGACCGGCCACGTCGCGGCCCAGCAGCGTCGCCGCGCGCCGTTCGAGCTCCTCGCGCGGGAGCAGGCAGTGCCCGTCGCGCTCGGCCTCCGCCAGCGCGTGCACGATGCCGGCGTCCAGGCGTTCGGGGGCGCCCATGTCGGTCCCCAGCGCCCGCGCGAGGCTGTCCGCGGTCGCGAAGCCCACGCCGTCGACCTCGGTGGCCGCATACGGGTCCTCGCGCAGGAGGCCGATCGCCTCGGGCCCGAAGGCCCGCTCGATCCGCGACGCCGCGGCGGCATCGACGCCGTGCTCGGCGAGGAAGAGCCGCAGCGCACGGCGGCCGCGCAGCTGTTCCCACGAGCGCGATGCCGGGCCGATCCGCGAGGGCCCGATCCCGGGGACCTGGCGCAGCGCCGCCCGCGGGTCCCGGTCGACGATCTCCAGGACGTCCGGTCCGTGCGTCTTCAGCAGGCACGCCGCCCCCGAGGGCCCGACGTGCCGGACCGACGAGAGCAGGTTCAGCAGCGCCGCATCGCTCGACGGGCCCAGGCTGCGGACGGCGCCGACCTGGAAGCGCCAGCCGTGCTTGGCGTGCCGGCTCCACGACCCGTCCGCCTCCAGCAGCTCACCCTCGTGCACGTGGTCCAGCGTGCCCGTGAGCGTCACGTCCTCGCCGTCGTCGGTCAGGGCAGACACGACGGCGAACCCGCCTTCGGGCGCCTGCCAGCGCACGGCGACGACCTCCGCGCGCAGCGAGCGGGCGGCGGGGTCGGCGGGGCGGCCTGCGTCGGGGTCCGGGACGGACATGGGGACGGACGAGTGTGAGGCGGACGGCGGACGCGAGCGTCGGCTAGGCTCAGGTCGTGCAGCTGGGGAGCATTCTGACGGCGATCATCACGCCTTTCGACGCCGATCTGCGGGTCGACGAGGAGGCGTTCGTCGCCCTGATGCACCACCTCGCCGCCAACGGCTCCGACGGATTCGTCGTGTGCGGGACCACGGGGGAGGCCGCGACGCTCGACGACGACGAGCACCTGGGCCTCATCGAGCTGGCCGTCCGCGAGCGGCCCGACGGCGCCACGATCGTCGCCGGGGTCGGCTCCAACGACACGCGGCACGCCGTGCACCTGACCGAGCGCGCCTGCGAGCTGGGCGCCGACGCGCTGCTCTCGGTCAACCCGTACTACAACCGGCCCAACCGCCGGGGGATCATCGCGCACTACCGCGAGGTCGTCCGCGCCGCCGACCGACCGATCCTGCTCTACAACATCCCGCAGCGCACCGGGTCGGACCTGCCCAACGACCTGCTCGCCGAGCTCGCGCAGCTCGACCACATCAGCGGGGTCAAGCAGGCCAACAACGACAACCTCGCGCTCGTCGACGGCCTGGAGCTCTACGCGGGCAACGACGACATCCTCGGCCGGACGCTCGACCTCGGCGGCGCCGGCGGCATCCTCGTCGCCAGCCACGTGGTCGGCCCCGAGCTGCGGCGCATGGTCGACGAGCCCGACGAGCGCGCCGCGATCGACGCCGGGCTGAAGGACATCCTCGCCGCCCTCGGCGTCGGCCCCGCGGCCATGACGACGAAGGCGGCGCTCAACCTGCTCGGCCACCGCGCCGGCATCCCCCGCCTCCCGTACGTGGAGGCCGATCCATCGGAGATCAGCGTGATCCGCTCCGCCCTCGCCGCACACGGGCTCCTGGAACCGGCGAGCGCCTGATGGCCGGGAAGATGCGCGTCCTGCCGCTCGGCGGGCTCGGCGAGATCGGCAAGAACATGACGGTCCTCGAGTACGAGGGCCGGCTGCTCGTCGTCGACTGCGGTCTGCGATTCCCGACCGCCGAGATGGTCGGCATCGACCTCGTCCTGCCCGACTTCGGGTTCCTGCGCGGCCGCGTGGACGACATCGAGGGCATCGTCATCACACACGGCCACGAGGATCACCTCGGCGCGCTGCCGTGGATCCTGCGCGAGCTGCGGGCGGAGGGCGCCGACGAACTGCCGCCGGTGTTCGGCGCTCCGCTGACGATGGCGATGGCGCGTTCCAAGCTGGACGAGCATCGCCTGAAGGACGTCGAGGTCGAGGACGTGAAGGCGGGGGAGACGCTGGAGCTGGGTCCGTTCGACGTGGAGCTCATCCACATGACCCACTCGATCCCCGACGCACTCGCGGTCGCGGTCACGACGGATCTGGGAACGGTCCTCATCACCGGCGACTACAAGTTCGATCAGACGCCGGTCGACGGTCCGCCGGCGGATGTCGGCAGGCTCGCGAAACTCGGCTCCGAGGGTGTCCTCCTGCTGTGCGGCGACTCGACGAACGCCGACCGCCCCGGGTTCTCACCCAGCGAGGCGCAGGTGGGGCCGCACCTGCAGCAGGCGTTCCTGCGCTGCGAGGGCCGCATCATCGTGACGTCCTTCGCCTCGAACATCCACCGCGTGCAGCAGGTCGTGGACGCGGCCGCGTCGCTCAACCGCAAGGTCGCGCTGCTCGGGCGCTCGATGCGCAAGAACATGAACATCGGACGGTCGCTCGGGCACATCGAGGTGCCGGACGGCATGCTCCTGGGCCCGCGCGAGATCGACGACTTCCCGGACGAGCGGATCGTGATCGTGTCCACGGGCTCCCAGGGCGAGCCGCTGAGCGCGCTGCGCCGGATGGCGTTCAACGACCATCCGCAGGTGCAGCTGCGGCGCGGCGACACCGTCGTCTTCGCCGCGACGCCGATCCCCGGGAACGAGCGCGCGGTCAACGAGACGATCGACCGGCTGTACCACAACGGCTGCACCGTCGTCACCGCGCGCGACGCCCCGGTCCACGCGTCCGGTCACGGCTACGCCGAGGAGATCAAGCTCATGCTGAACCTCGTCAAGCCGAAGTACGTCATGCCGTTCCACGGCGACTTCAAGCGCCTCGAACTGCACGGGCAGCTCGCCGAGTCCGTCGGCGTGCCCGCCGAGAACATCTTCAAGGGTGAGAACGGGCTGCCGCTCGAGCTCGACGAGCGCGGTGCGCGCTTCGGCAAGCCCGAGCGCGCCGGCATGATCTTCGTCGACGGCGTGGAGATCGGCGACGTCGCCGACGTCGCGCTGCGCGACCGGCGCATGCTGAGCGCCGACGGGATCTTCGTCGTCGTGGCGACGATCTCCGAGCAGGACGGCACGTCCGTCGCCGAGCCCGAGGTCATCCTCCGCGGCGTCCCGTTCCCGGAGGAGGCCGAGCGGCTGCTCGACGACATCCGCGGGACGGTCGACCGGACGCTGGCTCGCGCGGCGAAGGACAAGGTGCGCGAGAACGACATCATCCAGACGATGCTGCACGACGACCTCGCCGCGCTCGTCTACGACCGGCTGCGGCGCCGCCCGATGGTCCTGCCGGTCGTCGTCGAGGTCTGATCAGCGCCTGCGCGACGGGCGGCGTGCGGCGATCGTCCGCGCGAGCGCCGCACGGCGCGTCACCGACGGATACTCGCCGGCCCCCGGCGTGACGTCGGCCTCGACGGGCGGACCGGGATCCTCGGCGTCCACGCGGGGCAGGTCCACGACGAAGCGCGCGCCGGGGTGCGCGTCCTCCAGGACGACGTCGCCGCCGTGGGCGACGGAGACGGCCTTGACGATCGCCAGGCCCAGGCCGGTCGAGCCGCCGCGGTCGCCGCTCGCGCGCACGAAGCGCTCGAAGATGCGATCGCGCAGCTCGGGCGGCACACCCGGCCCGTCGTCCTGCACCGTGAGGATCACGCGGCAGTCCTCACTGCGCACGCCGACGGAGATGAGCGTCCCTGGCGGGGTGTGATTGATGGCGTTCTCCACGAGGTTCAACACGAGCCGGTGCAACTCGTCGCGCGCGCCCTCGACCACGAGGCCCGGCGCGGCGTCGACCTCGACGCGGTGGTCGGCGGACAGCGCGCCCGCCTCGCCGACGGCCTCGATGGCGACGACGCCGACGTCCACGGGCGCCAGGTGCCGTTCCTGCCCGCCGTCCGACCGTGCGAGCAGCAGCAGATCGGCGACGAGCCGGCGCATCCGGCGTGAGCTGCGCAGGGCGGACGCCGCCGCCTCGCGCTCCTCGCCCTCGAGCTCGTCGGCCAGCAGCTCGAGGTTCGCCAGGACGGACGTCAGCGGCGTGCGCAGCTCGTGGGAGGCGTCGGCGACGAACGCGCGCTGCCGGTCGAGCGCGGCCTCGGTCTCGCTGCGCGAGCTCTCCAGGGCGCCGAGCATCTCGTTGAGCGTCGCCGCCAGCTCGGCGACCTCGTCCTCCGCGCGGGGCTGTGGAACCTGGCGGTCCGGGTCACCGGTGCGGGCGATGTCGCGCGCGGCCGCGGTGAGGTCGGTGATCGGCCGCAGCGAGCGCTTCGCCAGCGCCAGCGCCGCGAGGAACGCCAGCAGCGTGCCGAGGAAGACGCCGATCGCCAGGAACCAGCGCACGCCGCGGATCGTGCTCTTGACCTCCGCCAGCGGCCGCGCGTACTCGAGCCAGATCGGGATGCGGACGGAGTTCGGGTTGGACGTGTTGATCCCGATCGGGGCGTTCGTCTGGCGGGTCTCGACGAGGTAGCCCTTGGCCTCGCGCGAGCCCTCGCGCGTCGGGGGACCGAAGTCCGGGGCGCCGCGCGTGTTCTGCACCGGCCGGCGGTTGGCGTCGAAGAGCCGGATGGCGGCGTCCGTGGAGGACGCGTAGACGTTGATGTCGGGCGAGATCCGGTAGGTCGTGGGGGAGGAGGGGAGGCTCGGGATGCGCAGCTGGTCGCTGAGCTCGGATGCCGAGTTGGCCGTCTCGCTGTCGAAGCTCGAACGGACCTTGCCGGTCGTGAGCTGCCCGACGACGATCGCGAACGCGCAGAGGACCAGGAAGGTCAGGGCCGACGAGATGATCGCCAGGCGCCAGCGGATCGAGAAGCGGCCCAGCACGACGGACGTCCCTCAGGCGCGCAGGACGTAGCCCGCGCCGCGGATCGTGTGGAGGAGCCGGGGCTCGCCGCCGGACTCGAGCTTGCGCCGCAGGTTCGAGACGAACACCTCGATCGTGTTCGTCGTCGCGAACGGGTCGTAGCCCCAGACCTCTTCGAGCAGCCGCTGGCGGGGGACGACGATGCGCTCGTTGCGCAGCAGGTACTCGAGCAGCTCGAACTCGCGCTGGGTCAGCTCGACCTGGCGCTCGCCACGCGCGACCTCGTGGGTGTCGGGGTTGAGCGTCAGGTCACCGCAGACGAGCGACGCCGCGCCGCGCGGAGGCCGGCGCCGCAGGAGGGCGCGCAGCCGCGCCAGCAGCTCCTGGCGCTCGAACGGCTTGACGAGGTAGTCGTCGGCGCCGGCGTCCAGGCCCTCGACGCGCGACTCCAGCGCGTCGCGCGCGGTCAGCATGAGGATCGGGACGTCGTCGGCCTCGCGCAGCCGCTTGGCGACGTCGACGCCGTCGAGTTTCGGCAGGCCGAGGTCGAGCACGACGAGGTCGGGGTTGAACGTCGCGGCCTGGTCGAGCGCCGCCTCGCCGTCCCCGGCGACGCGGACGTCGTACCCCTCCATCCGCAGCGAGCGTTGCAGGACCTGTGCGATCTCCTCGTCGTCCTCGACGACGAGCACCCGCGGATCACGTGAGATGCTCATGAATCCTGCATGCTAGGTGCTGGGCTGAACGGCAGATGAAGGCAGGGCTGCAGCCGCGGGCGTCGAAGGTTCGAAACCGACCGACCATGCCCGCATCCCGCTCACGCGCCAAGCGCGCGACTCCCACACGCAAGCCCGCCCGTCCGCGTCCGCGCGCCCGCCGCTCCGGCGGCTGGCGCCGCCGTCTGCCGGTGCTGGAGCAGCGCCATCTCGACCTCATCGGACTCGGCCTGTTCGCCGCCGGCGTCTTCGTCGCGTTTCCGCTCTATCTCGCCTGGGACGGCGGGGCGGCCGGCGGCGTGCTCGTCGACGGCCTGCAGCGCGGGTTCGGCCGGATCGCCTACCTCATCCCGATCGGCCTCGCCGCCGCGGGGGCGGTGCTCGTCCTGCGCCCGGTGCTGCCCGCCGTGCGGCCCTTTCGCGCGGCCGGCATCTGCCTGCTGCTCGCGCTGACGCTCGCCTACGCTGCCGGGACCCTCGGGCTCGGTGACGGCCCGGTGCGCGCGGGCGCCTGGGACGCCGATCTGCTCGAGGCCCGTGGTGGCGCGCTCGGCCAGGCGCTCTACACGGGGACCTCGCAGGTCGTCGGCGCCGTCGGCAGCCACATCCTCGCCGTCTTCCTCCTGCTCGCCGGCGTGCTGCTGGCGACCGGCGCCTCGATCGCGGGCGTCGTGCGTGCGACGGGCAGCGGCGTGGCGGACACGACCCGCGTGATCCGGCGCACCGCCGCGCCGATCATGGGGCCGCGCGAGGCGGGTGAGGCTCCCGAGCCGATCATGCCGCCGGAGCCGGAGGACGGCGACCTCGTCGTCAGCACCGGTGAGCGCCCGCCGACGCTCGACGGCGCCGAGCGCTACCCGGATCTCTTCACCGGCCCGGTCGAGGACCTGCCGGCAGCCGACGACGCCGACGCTCCGACTCCCATCGCGGACGGCCCTGTCGCCGACGAGGCGGCCGCGGAGTCGCCCGCCCCGGCGCCGCGAGCCCGCAAGCGCAAGCCGGCGCAGGCGCCTGAGCCGGTCTCGACGGGCACATTCGAGCTTCCCGACCCCGCGATCCTGCGGGTGTCGCCCGCCGACGACGCCAAGCCGGACACCGCCGACCAGGATCGGGTGCGCACAGCGCTGGTCGAGGCGCTCGGCCACCTCGGGGTGGACGCGAAGGTCGTCGGCACGGTGGCGGGCCCGCACATCACGCGCTACGAGCTGCGGCTCGCTCCCGGCATCAAGATGAACAAGGTCGGGAACCTCAAGGACGACCTGGCCTACGCGCTCGCTGCGACCGACATCCGGATCCTCGCCCCGATCCCCGGCAAGCAGGCCGTCGGCGTCGAGGTGCCCAACCGCCGCCGCCGCATGGTGACCCTCGGCGACGTCTACGGGAAGGTCCCGGACGGCGCCAGCCCGCTGACCGTCTTCCTCGGCAAGGACGTCAGCGGCAAGCCCGTGCACGCCGACCTGGCGAAGATGCCGCACCTGCTCGTCGCCGGCACCACCGGCGCGGGCAAGTCGGGCTGCGTGAACGCGATGCTCAGCTCGATCCTCCTGCGCGCGACGCCCGACCAGGTGCGCCTCGTGCTCGTCGATCCCAAGCAGGTCGAGCTCAACCACTACGAGGCGATCCCGCATCTGCTCACGCCGGTCATCACGAGCCCGCGGATGGCCGCCAACGCCCTCCAGAACCTCGTCCGCGAGATGGAGTGGCGCTACGGCGTCATGTCGGTCGCCCGGACCCGCTCGCTCGGGGAGCTCAACAAGCACCGCGTCGCCGCCGGGGACGACCCGCTGCCGTACATCCTCTGCGTCATCGACGAGCTCGCCGACCTCATGATGGTCGCGCCGGCCGACGTCGAGGACTCGATCATCCGCCTCGCGCAGAAGGCCCGTGCGGTCGGCATCCATCTCGTGCTCGCGACGCAGAGCCCGCGGGTGGACGTCATCACGGGCATGATCAAGGCGAACGTCCCGTCCCGGATCGCCTTCGCCGTTTCCAGCCAGACGGACTCGCGGGTCATCCTGGACCAGAACGGCGCCGAGTCGCTGCTCGGCCAGGGCGACATGCTCTTCTCCGCGGTCGGGTCCTCCAAGCTCCAGCGGATCCAGGGCGCCTACATCGACGAGCCGCAGATCGCGTCGCTCACCGAACTGTGGGCGGCCCAGGGCGAGCCGCAACTGCGCGAGGACCTGCTCGACGAGGTGGAGCCGGAGGCCGGGACGGAGAGCGGGGACCACGGCGACTTCGACCCCGACGAGGATCCGCTGCTCGGTGACGCCATCCGGCTCGTGGCCGAGATGGGGACCGCGTCGACCTCGATGCTGCAGCGCCGCCTGCGCCTGGGCTACACCCGTGCCGGCCGCCTGATCGACATGCTCGAGCGTCGCGGGATCATCTCCGGCTACGAGGGCTCCAAGCCCCGCCAGGTCCTCGTGAGCGAGGCCGATCTGCCACGGGTTCTGGCGGCCCTCGAGGGGCCCGTCGCCGAGCCGTCGGACGTCGAGCTTCCGGAGCCTGCGGCCGCCGCGGGCGGCGCTCCGGACGAGCTGGACTAGCCTTCGCTGCGCGATGCCCGGTATCGGCGCCAGCCTGCGTGAGGCGCGAATGCGCCAGCGCATCGACATCACGGAGGCCGAGGCGGACACCAAGATCCGCGGCAAGTACCTGCGCGCGCTCGAGAACGAGGAGTGGGCGCTGCTGCCCGGGCCGACGTTCGTCAAGAGTTTCCTGCGCACCTACGCGGACTATCTGGGGCTCGACGGCCGCAGCCTCGTCGAGGAGTTCAAGCTGAAGTTCGAGCGGCCGGAGATGCAGGCCATCGCACCGCCGCGCCCGCGTGAGCAGGGCCGCGGCCGGCAGCGCGGCGGCCGCGGCGGCCCGCCCGGCGGCGGGCGCCTGTGGATCGCGCTCGCGCTCGTCGGCGTCGTGCTCGTGGGCCTCTTCGTCCTCGGACGCGGCGGCGACGACGACAGCGGCACGAAGTCCTCGACCGCCACCGGAACGACGACGAAGACGTCGACGTCGAAGACGACGAAGAAGGAGCAGGCGAGCTCGACGCCCGCCAGGCCGCGCGTCGCGACCCTCAAGATCATCCCGACCGGCCAGCTCTACGTGTGTCTGCGGGACGCCGCCGGGCGGCGCCTGCTCGACGGCGTCGTGCTGCAGCCCGACGCCGCCACGAAGACCTATCGCTCGCGGCGGCTGCGGCTCACGCTGGGCAACGGGGACGCCCGCCTGGTCGTGAACGGCAGCCCGCGCGCCGTCCCGGACGTCGAGCAGGGCATCGGCTACGCGATCACCTCCGACTCGTTCACCCGCCTCTCCGGCGACGAGCGCCCGAGCTGCACGTGAGGACGCCGTGAGCGCGCGCGCCGGCATCGTCGTCACGGGCACGGAGGTCCTCACGGGACGGGTCAGCGACCGCAACGGGCCGTGGCTGGCCGAGCGCCTGCGTGAGCTCGGCGTCGACCTGGAGACGATCGTCGTCGTCGGGGACCGCCCCGACGACATGCGCGCCGCCCTGTCCTGGCTCGCCGACGAGGGCGTGGACCTGATCGTGACCAGCGGCGGTCTGGGACCCACCGCGGACGACCTCACCGCCGCCGTCGTCGGAGGCTTCCAGGGCCGTGAGATGGTCATGGACGAGCCGCTGCGCGGGCGGATCGCCAAGATCCTCGAGGGCATCGTCAAGCGCTGGCCGGGCATCGACCTCGACGCGCTGGAGGAGGGCAACCGCAAGCAGGCGACGATCCCGCTCGGGGCGACGATCCTCGAGCCGGTCGGCACGGCCCCCGGCCTGGTCGTGACGCCCGCCGAAGGACGCACCGGCCCCGCGGTCGTGGTGCTCCCGGGCCCGCCGCGCGAGCTGCAGCCGATGTGGTCGGCCGCCGTCGAGACCGACGCGCTGCGCGCCGCCGTCAGCGGGCGCTCGGAGATCCGCCAGGAGATGCTGCGCCTGTTCGGCATCCCCGAGTCGGAGATCGCCGAGACGCTGCGCCGCGCAGAGGATTCCGGCGTGGATCTCGGGGCGCTGGAGGTCACGACGTGCCTGCGCCGCGGCGAGGTCGAGATCGTCACGCGCTACGACCCTGCCCAGCAGGCGACCTACGACGCCTTCGCGACGATCGTCCGCGAGCGCCACCAGGCGACGCTCTTCTCCGACGACGGCACCTCGGTCGACCAGCAGGTGGCGGCGCTGCTCACCCGGGCACCCGCGCGCACCGTCGCGACCGCCGAGTCCTGCACCGGCGGGCTCGTCGCCGCGCGCCTGACCGACCTTCCCGGCTCCTCGGCGTACGTGCGCGGCGGGATCGTCGCGTATGCCAACAGCGCGAAGACGGAGGTCGCAGGGGTCGATCCCGCGCTGATCGAGGAGCACGGCGCCGTGTCCGTCGAGGTCGCGCGTGCGCTGGCGGACGGGGCGATCGCGCGCCTCGACGCCGATGTCGGCATCGGGATCACCGGCGTGGCGGGGCCGGACGGCGGGACCGAGGACAAGCCCGTCGGGCTCGTCTGGATCTCCGTCGCCGAGCGCGGCGGCTCGCGCATCGACCGCAAGGTGAATCTGCCGGGAGCCCGGCAGGACGTCCGCGATCGCACCACGACCGTCGCACTGCACCTGCTGCGCCGCGTCCTGCTCGGGCTCGGCGACCTGCAGGTCTGACCCGGGCCGATGCGGCTGTTCACGGCGCTCGAGCTCCCCGCGCAGGCGCGCGGCGCGCTCGCAGCCTGGGCCGGTGCCGCCGTGGCGCATGACCCGGCGCTGCGCGCCGTCGGCGAGGAGGCGCTGCACGTCACGCTGCATTTCCTGGGCGAGCGCCCCGCGAACGAGCTTCCCGGCCTCCGCGCGGCGGTCGCGGGCGCCCCGGAGGCCGCCGTGGCGCTCACGGGCACCGGGACGCTGTGGCTGGCGCCGCGCCGCCCGCACGTGCTGACCTGCGGCCTGGAGAGCCCCGGCCCGGCGCTCGCGGCGCTGCACCGGGCCCTCGGCGAGGCCCTGGAGGCCGCTGCGGGCGGCTGGAGCCCCGACGAGCGCCCGCTGCGCCCGCACGTCACCGTCGCGCGCGTGCGCCGGGGCGGCAGACCCCGGCAGGACGGGGCTCCAGCGGCTCCGGAGCTGCACTGCTCGGCTTGTGCCGTGGTCCTGCAGCAGTCCGTTCTGAGCCCCTCGGGCGCCCGCTACGAGACGCTCGAGCGCCGCCCGCTGCGCGGGGGCGGCTGAGCGGCGGCGCCGTTCCTGCGCGATCGCGGTCTGGAGACGTCACATCCCCGTGCCTAAGGTGCCGATTCCGTCCGGTCCAGGGCGGAACATGCCGCGTTCAGCACACGAGAGAGGTCGAACAATGTCCGTTGACGAGAAGGCCGCCAAGGCCCGCGACGCCGCCCTGCAGGGCGCACTCACCCAGATCGAGCGCCAGTTCGGCAAGGGCAGCGTCATGCGCATGGGCGATGAGGGTGCGCAGGTCCGCGTGAACGCGATCCCCACGGGCGCTCTGTCACTCGATCTCGCGCTCGGGATCGGCGGCATGCCGCGCGGGCGCATCGTCGAGGTCTTCGGCCCGGAGTCCTCCGGCAAGACGACGCTCGTCTACCACGTCCTCGCCGAGGCCCAGCGCCTGGGCGGCATCTGCGCGTTCATCGACGCCGAGCACGCCATGGACCCGCTGTACGCACGGGAGATCGGCGTGGACATCGACGAGCTGCTCGTCTCGCAGCCGGATTACGGTGAGCAGGGCCTGGAGATCGCCGACATGCTCATCCGCTCCGGCGCCGTGGACATCGTCGCCGTGGACTCCGTCGCCGCGCTCACGCCGCGCAGCGAGCTCGAGGGCCAGATGGGCGACCAGAGCGTCGGCCTGCAGGCGCGGATGATGAGCCAGGCGATGCGCAAGCTCGCCGGCAACCTCAACCGCACCCAGACCCTCTGCCTGTTCACGAACCAGATTCGCGAGAAGGTCGGCGTCATGTTCGGCTCCCCGGAGACCCAGCCCGGCGGCCGCGCGCTGAAGTTCTACTCCTCGCAGCGCCTGGACATCCGCCGGATCGAGACCCTCAAGGAGGGCACCGAGGCCGTCGGCAACCGCGTCCGGGTCAAGGTCGTGAAGAACAAGGTCGCGGCACCGTTCCGCCAGGCGGAGTTCGACATCGAGTTCGGCAAGGGGATCTCGACCTCGGGCTGCATCCTCGACCTCGGGATCGAGCACAACATCGTCACGAAGTCCGGGTCGTTCTTCTCGTACGGCGAGGACCGCCTCGGCCAGGGCCGCAACAACGCCAAGGCGTTCCTCGACGAGCACCAGGAGATGGCGCGAGAGATCGAGGCGAAGATCTACGACGCGCTCGGCGTGGACAAGGACCTCGTCGTGCCGATCGAGCGCGACGAGGACGGCCTGGCTGATGTTCCGGGGGTGGACGAGCCGCTCGAGCAGGCCGCGGCTTGACGCTCTCCGCGTCCGTGCAGGACTCGGAGACACGGCTCCAGCACGCGCTGGACCTCGGCTTTCGCTACCTCGGGCACCGTGACCGCACGGTGCTCGAGATGCGCCGCCACCTGGAGTCCAAGCGCGTCGAGCCCGAGACGATCAGCGCCGCGCTCGGGGAGCTCGGGCGCCTGGGCAATCTCGACGACGCCCGCTTCGCGCGCCTGTTCGCCGAGGACCGGCGCACGCTCGACGGCTGGGGACCCGAGCGGATCGAGCGCCGGCTCACCCAGATGGGCGTCGATCCGGAGCTGATCGCGGCGGTCACGGCACGCGACCCGCAGGACGAGCTCGACGCCGCAGTGGACGTCCTGCGCCGGCGTCTCGCGCAGCCGCCCGAGGACGACCGCGGCCGCGACCGGGCGCTCGGACTGCTCGTGCGCCGCGGGTATGACCTGGACACCGCGTACGCCGCGGTGCGCCGGTTCTCCGCGGCCGCCTAGAGCCGTTGCCGGGCCTCCGGCCGGGTATTACGATCCTGGACAGCGAAGAGCCCGCCGCAGCGCGGCGGACGGATCACGAAATCCGCAGCACCCGAAACGACCGCGTCCACCGACCACCGACCGCCCAGAGCACCGACCCCCGACCACCGCTGACATTCCGCCGCGTGCCCGGTCGCACGCGGTTTCCGAGCCCTTGAGCCGCAGCGCGCCTCGGGCTCTTCGCGCATCGACATCGCGAACGGTCCCGCGGGACGCCCCGCGGGCTAGAGGAAGGGATGCCCATGCAGGTCGTCATCGCCGCGCTGGTTCTCGCGACCGGACTGGTCGCCGCCGCGCTCCTGGTCGCACGCGGACGCCGCCCCGAGGCGAGTCCCGCCGGCGGGACGCTCACCGTGCCTCTCGCAGGCCGCGAGGCCGACCTCGTCCGCCACGAGGAGCACGCCCGCAGCCTCGAGCGCTCGCTCGACCTGCGCGCGGCCGACCTCGACCGCCGGGCCGCCGACCTCGACCGGCGCGAGACGGCCGTCGAGGAGGAGCGGCGCCGCGCCACGGAGGCCGCCGAGCGCCACCTGCTCGCCCTGGAACGCGTCTCGTCGCTCAGCGCCGGCCAGGCGCGCCAGGCGCTGCTGAAGGAGGTCGAGGACGACGCCCGCCATGAGCAGGCGCGGATCCTGCGCCAGGTCGAGGAGGAGACCAAGCGCCAGGCCGACCGCCGGGCCCGCTCGATCCTCGCCGTGGCGATGCAGCGCGTCGCCGGCAGCCACGCCTCCGAGACGACCGTGACCGTCGTCCAGCTGCCCAGTGACGACATGAAGGGCCGCATCATCGGGCGCGAGGGCCGCAACATCCGTGCCCTGGAGACGCTCACCGGCGTCGACTTCATCATCGACGACACGCCCAACGCCGTCGTGCTCTCCGCGTTCGACGGCGTCCGCCGCGAGGTCGCGCGGATGACGCTGGAGCGCCTGCTTCAGGACGGGCGCATCCATCCCGCGCGGATCGAGGAGACCTACTACCAGGCCAAGAGCGACCTCGCCGACCACATCGTGGAACTGGGGGAGCAGGCGGTGCTCGACGCCGACGTCCACGGCCTGGATCCGGAGCTCACGCGGCTGCTCGGCCGCCTGCGCTTCCGCACCTCCTACGGGCAGAACGTGCTCGCGCACTCCGTCGAGTGCGCGCATCTGGCCGCTGTGATGGCCGACGAGCTCGGGGCGAGCCCCAGGACGGCGCGGCGCGCCGCGCTGCTGCACGACATCGGCAAGGCCGTCAGTCACGAGGTCGAGGGCCCGCACGCGCTCGTCGGGGGCGATCTCGCCCGGCGCCACGGGGAGGACGAGGCCGTCGCGCACGCGATGGAGGCCCACCACAACGAGGTGGAGCCGCAGACGGTCGAGGCCGTCATCGTCCAGACCGCCGACGCGCTCTCCGGGGCCCGGCCGGGCGCGCGCGGCGAGTCGCTCGAGCACTATGTGCGCCGCCTGCGTGAGCTCGAGCAGCTCGCCGAGCGCCACGCCGGGGTGGACAAGGTGTACGCGATGCAGGCGGGCCGCGAGATCCGCGTGATCGTCGCCCCGGACGCCGTGGACGACGACGCCTCGATCCTGCTCGCCCGCGACATCGCCCGCGAGATCGAGCACGAGCTCGAGTACCCCGGCCAGATCAAGGTCACGGTGATCCGCGAGTCGCGCTCGGTCGAGTACGCGCGCTGAGCGCCGGTACCCTTCGCGCCTCGTGAAGCGCTACCACGTCACCACCTTCGGGTGCCAGATGAACCAGCACGACTCCGAGCGGATGAAGGGCATGCTCGAGTCGCTCGGCTACACCGAGGCGCCCGAGCGCGAGGACGCCGACCTGATCCTCTTCAACACGTGCTCGATCCGTGAGGCCGCCGACGAGCGCTTCGTCGCCCACCTCGGCGTCGCCCGCCGCGTCAAACGCGAGCGCCCGGACGTCGTGGTCGGCGTCGGCGGCTGCTGGGCGCAGTCCGTGAAGGACGAGGTGTTCGAGCGCTTCCCGTTCGTCGACGTCGCGTTCGGTCCCGGCCAGGTGCACAAGCTCGCCGAGTTCCTCACGTCGGACTCCATCACCGCCCAGGGCTTCTTCGAGTTCGAGGGCTTCACCGGTCACCTGCCGATGCGCCGCGCACGCGAGTTCGCGGCATGGATGCAGATCAGCGTCGGCTGCAACTGCGCGTGCTCCTACTGCATCGTGCCGAGCACGCGCGGCCGTGAGGTCAGCCGGCCGCTGGAGGAGCTCGTCTCCGAGGCGCAGCGACTCGCCGCCGACGGCGTGCGCGAGGTGACGCTGCTGGGCCAGAACGTCAACAGCTACGGACGCGACCTGCGCGACGCGGGCGGGGTGGGCGGGCCACGATCCTTTTCCGAGCTCCTGAGGGCCATCGACGGCATCGACGGGATCGACCGCATCCGCTACACGAGCCCGCACCCCAAGGACATGCGCGAGGACGTCGTGCTGGCGCACGCGCAGCTGGACGCGGTCTGCGAGCACATCCACCTGCCGCTGCAGTCCGGCTCGACTCGGGTCCTGAAGGCGATGCGGCGGACCTACACGCGCGAGCGGTTCCTGGACCGCGTGGCGCTGATCCGCGACCACGTTCCCGACTGCGCCCTCACGACCGACATCATCGTCGGCTTCCCCGGCGAGTCGGAGGACGACTTCGCCCGCACGCTGGAGGTCGTCGAGGAGGTCGGGTTCGACGGCGCGTTCACGTTCGTCTACTCGCCGCGGCGCGGCACGACCGCCGCGCAGATCACCGAGGGCATCGTTCCGCACGAGGTGAAGGTCGAGCGGATGGAGCGCCTCGTCGAGGCGGTCCAGCGCCGTGCGCGCGAGCGGGCACAGCGATTCGTGGGCCGGACCGTCGACGTCCTCGTCGAAGGGCCCTCGCGGACCGACCCGGCGCGCCTGCGCGGCCGCACCCCGCACAACAAGGTCGCGAACTTCAGCGGGCTGGCGCAGCCCGGCGAGATCGTGCCCGTCCAGATCACGGGCGCCACGAGCCAGACGCTGACGGGCGAGATGTCGCTCGTCGCGCGGGCGCTCGCCTAGCGCTTGCCCGCCTGGCCGCTCGCGAGCCGGTCGGCGATGTCGCGGCTGCCCAGGCGCTCCGACAGCCGGTCCGACAGCCCCGGCGCGAGCTCGGAGAACTTCACGCCGGCGCGCACGCTGAGCGGGGCGACGTCGACCTCGCCGCGGTCCTTCTCGATCGCCTCGAGGACCCCCTCGGCGACGTCCTCCGGCGTGTTCGTCCCGACATAGGACGGCAGCTGCGTCCCCGACTCGTGGAACATGCCGGCGTCACGGATGAACCCGGGGAAGACGACGCTCACGCCGACGCCCCGCGGGCCCAGGTCGGCGCGCAGCCCGCGGCCGAACCCGCGCAGCCCGTACTTCGTCGCCGAGTAGATCGAGCTGCCCGGGGTCGCCGTCTTCCCGGCGAGCGATGACATGAAGACCAGGTGACCGGCGCCGCGCTCCGACATCTGCTCGCCGAGCAGCCGCGCCAGCATGACCGGCGCCCGCAGGTTCACCTCCAGCGCGCGATCGACCTGCTCCGGCGTGTAGTCAAGCAGCGGGCCCGACCCTGGCAGCGCGGCGTTCGCGACGAGCACGTCGACGTCCGCGCACGCCGCGGCGAGCCGCTCGACGTCGGCGCGGTCGGACAGGTCTGCGGCGAGCACGCGCGTCTCGCCGCCCAGCTCCGCCGCGAGCGGCTCCAGCACGTCCGTGCGGCGCCCGCTCAGCACGAGCTCGGCGCCCGCCCGGTGCAGCCGCCGTGCGATCGCCTGTCCGATGCCTCCGGTCGCGCCGGTGACCAGAGCCGTCCGTCCCGCGATGATCATCCGCGCAGTCTCGCAGCCGGCGCCGCGCGTCAGTCGCCGGCGAAGACGGCGACGGTCGCGGTGAACCCGTGCAGGAAGTTCTCGCCGCCGACGGGGCCGATCTCACCGGCGGCGAAGAAGCCGGCGGACGGGGCGCCGCCGAGCTCCTCGTCGACGACGTCGGCATCGTGGTCGGGTGTGCCGAACATCCCGCGGCCGCGGCCGTTGCAGGTGAAGACGAGCGCGCCGGCCGGATCCCCGCCGAGCGCCGAACGGCGCAGCTCGAGCGCGGATCGCAGGTCCAGGTCGGCGGAGTCGGCGTCGCGCGCGTGCAGCCGGACGACCTGCCCCTCGACGACCGGCGCCCCGACGGTCACGGTGCCCGCGTCGGGGTCGGCCCCGATGATCCCGCGGACGAGGTAGTCGTGCTCGCCGCCGGGCTCGTGCGGCCCGTCCACGGCGACGCCGAGCAGGAGGCCGCCGCTCACGAGGTCGCGCTCGTCCTCGCGCAGCGCCTCGATCGCCTCACGCAGCGCCGTCAGCGCCGGGTGGCCGTCGAGCTCGCGGATCACGTGCCCGTCGACGGCGGTGATCTCCAGCACGGGTCCGATGGCGGCCGCGCCCTGGGAGACGCACGGCAGCACCTCGACGCCGCGCAGGATCACGCCCACGGCGCCTGCACCGACGACGGTGTCGCCGAGGAAGAGCGCCGCCTCGCCGTCCAGGGTGCGGGCGCTGGAGATGCCGCCCAGCACCGGGGTCCCGGGCGCCGAGGCCGCGAGGTCTGCGAGCGCGCGGTCGGCCGGGAACGAGTAGGGGTCGGGGAGCAGGATCGCCGCGGACGCCCCGGCCGCCGACGGCAGGCCGGACAGCTCGACGGCGCCGCCCTCACGCGGCGTCGCGTGCGCGTGGAAGACCTCGGCCTCGCCGTCCCCGAGCGACGCCGCCCAGACGGTCACCGCCGTGCCGCCCTCGAGCTCGCGCCCGCCCGCCAGGACGCCGCCCGCACCGCACCCGATCAGCGTCCGGGGCGCGAGCGCCTCGTGGACGCCCTCGAGCGTCGCCTCGGGCGCCGCGAGGTGCCCGCCGGAGCAGAAGACGAGCACGAGGTCCGCCGGCCGGCCGTCGAGTCCCTGCCGCGCGTCGGTCCCGGCCTCGATCGCCGAGACCCGCGGATCGCCCGACGTCGAGAGGCCGCAGCCGATGCGCACGCTCATCCCGGCCACGATACTCCCGCCCGATGCCCGCGCCCGCGCGTTCACCGGATCCCGTCGCCGTGCCCTCCGGCGGCGTGCTGGCGCTCTTCGGCCCCACCGGGGTGGGGAAGACCGACGTGGCGCTCGCCGTCGCCGACCGGCTGCGCGCCGCCGGGCTGCGGCCGGTGGCCGTCTCCGCGGACGCCCTGCAGGTCTACCGGGGGCTGGAGATCATCACCGGCGTTCCCGCCGCGGCCGAGCGGGCCCGGCTCGAGCACCTGCTCGTGTCGATCGTCCCGGTCGACGCGACCTTCTCGGTCGGGCAGTACGCCGAGCTCGCGCACGCCGAGATCGACGCGCTCCTCGCGCAGGGCGCGACGCCGATCGTCGTGGGCGGGACCGGCCTCTACCTGCGCGCCGCGCTCGCGGAGCTCGAGCTGCGGCCGCTGCCGCCCGACGACGTGCGCCGGCGCTGGGAGGCGGAGCTCGAGGCCGAGGGATCGCCCGCGCTGCACGCCCGCCTGGCCCAGCGTGCTCCCTGGGCCGCCGCGGACATCGATCCGGCCGACCGGCACCGGATCGTCCGCGCGCACGCGCTGCTCGACATGGGGGAGCTGGAGCCGCCGGATGGCCCGAGCCGCCTGTGGACCGCCGACACGCGCCGCCCGACGCGCCTGATCGGCCTGGTGCGCGACCGCGCCGAGCTGTACGCGCGCATCGACGCGCGCGTCCTCGCGATGGTCGCCGCCGGCGCGGTCGACGAGGTGCGGGCCGCGCAGGCCGCCGGCGCGTCGGAGACCGCACGCAAGGCGCTGGGATTCGAGGAGCTGCTCGCCGGCGACGTCGAGGGCATGCAGCGGCGCACGCGCAACTTCGCCAAGCGCCAGCTCACCTGGATGCGCAAGCTCGCCGGCGTGGAGCTCGTGGACATCACGGGCCGCGACCCGCAGGACGTCGCCGCCGAGATCCTCTCCACGCCCGTCGCGTCGTAGGGTCTGCGCGATGCGGTTCGAGAAGTGGCAGGCCCTGGGCAACGACTACCTGATCGTGGAGCGCGACCAGCTCCCCGTGCCGCTCAGCGCCCCGGTCGTCCGGCGCCTCTGCGACCCGCACCTCGGCGTCGGCGCGGACGGCGTGCTCGAACTCTCGCCGCCCGACGAGCCGGGCTTCGTCGCCCGGCTGCGCATCTTCAACCCGGACGGCTCGGAGGCGGAGCTCTCCGGCAACGGCGCACGCGAGGCGATCCTCTACCTGCACCGGCGCGGCTGGACGAGCGCCACGCAGTTCTCGATCCAGACGCAGGCCGGCGAGATCCGGCCGACGATCACCTCCCCGACGACCTGCACCGTGGACATGGGACGCGCGCGGACCCGGTCCGAGCACGTCCCGGACGGCGCGGCCGACGGACGCGGGACGGTCGAGGCCGGCGGGCGCACCTGGACCTTCCAGCACGTCACGATCGGCAACCCGCAGTGCGCGATCGAGATGGCCGGCGTCGACGAGCTCAACGACCTGCACCTCGAGGACTACGGGCCCGCCATCGAGCACGACCCGCAGTTCCCCAACCGCACGAACGTCAGCTGGTGGACGGAGACCGAGCCGGGGTTCATCCGCGCGCGGATCTTCGAGCGCGGGGTGGGGGTCACGATGTCGAGCGGCACCGGCGCCTGCGGTGCGGCGGTCGCCTACGTCCTGCGCGGCGGGGACTCCCCGGTGCGCGTGGCGCTCGACGGCGGCGAGCTCGAGGTGATCGTGGAGGAGGACCTCCACGTCGACCTCAGCGGCTGGGCGGTGCCGGTGTACGCCGGTGAGGCCAGCGACGAGCTGCTGCGCACGCTGCGCGGCCTCGCCCGCTGATCGTTCGTCGGCGAGCGCAGCGCGGACTTCATCCTGCGGCCTCCGGCGACGGCATCGCGCAGGCCCGCGAGCGCGGCCGCCGCAGGCGCGTAAGCTCCGCCCATGACCGACCTGCTGAGCACCCCGGACCTCGCGAGCGCCCCGGACGGCACGATCGCGATCGAGAATCCCGCGACCGGTGAGCAGATCACCGTCGTCGACAACATGGGCGCCGAGCGGGTGCAGGAGCTCGTGACCCGCGCCCGCCGCGCGCAGCCGGCGTGGGAGGCGCTCGGGTTCGCCGAGCGGGCGCGCCTGATGTACCGCCTGCGCCACTGGCTGGTGGCCAACCGCTCCGCCGTCATCGACGTGGTCGTCGCCGAGAACGGCAAGACCCGCGAGGACGCGCTGCTCGCGGAGCTCTTCTACATGGCCGACTCGCTCGGGTTCTGGGCCAAGCGCGCCGAGAAGTACCTCGCCGACGAGAAGGTCCGCACGCACTCGCCGTTCGTCTTCGGCAAGAAGGTCGTCGTCCGGCACCGCCCGCTCGGCGTCGTCGGCGTGATCGCGCCGTGGAACTACCCGCTCACCCTCGGCGTCGGCGACGCCCTGCCCGCGCTGATGGCCGGGAACACGGTCGTGATCAAGCCCAGCGAGGTCACGCCGCTGGCGACCCGCATGTTCGTCGAGGCCGCGCGCGAGGTGGGCTTCCCGCCCGACGTGTTCCTGCTGGCCACCGGCGACGGCGCGACCGGCGCCGCGCTCGTGGACTGCGCCGACATGATCATGTTCACCGGCTCCACGCGGACGGGACGCAAGATCGGTGCGCGCTGCGGCGAGCGACTGATCCCGTGCTCGCTGGAACTCGGCGGCAAGGACCCGATGATCGTGCTGGCCGACGCGGACCTCGAGCGCGCCGCGAACGTGGCCGTCGAATGGGCGATGCGCAACGCGGGTCAGATCTGCATGTCCGTCGAGCGGGTCTACGTCGAGGCGCCCGTCTACGACGAGTTCGTCGGCCAAGGTCACCGCCAAGGTCGGCGCGCTGCGCCAGGGCGTCCCCGGCGCGGCCGGATCGGTCGACGTCGGCGCGATCACCTTCCCGCCGCAGATCGACACGATCGAGGCCCATGTCCGCGACGCCGTCGACAAGGGTGCACGGGTCGCCGTGGGCGGCCATCGCGGCCCCGGACCGGGCCGGTTCTTCCAGCCGACGGTGCTGCTGGACGTCGACCATTCGATGTCGTGCATGACCGACGAGACGTTCGGGCCGACGCTCCCGATCATGCGCGTCGCCGACGAGGAGGAGGCCATCCGGCTGGCCAACGACGGGGCGTACGGCCTGGCTTCGAGCGTCTTCACGCGGGACATCGAGCGCGGCGAGCGGGTGGCCCGGCGCCTGGCGGCAGGCGTCACATGGGTCAACGATGCGATCATGAGCTACCTGGCGCAGGAGGCGCCGTTCGGCGGGGCGCGCGAGTCCGGGCTGGGCGCGCGCCACGGTGCCGGAGGCATCCGCAAGTACTGCCAGACCCAGACGATCCTCACAACGCGATTCGCCCTCAAGCACGAACCGACGATGTTCCCGAACGCAGCGATCCGCAGCCGGCTGTTCGAGCGGCTGATGGTGCTGCTGTGGGGCCGCAGCCCGCGGTGACGCGGGTCGCCGTCGTCGGTGCCGGCCCGGCCGGCTTCTACGCCACCGACAAGCTGCTGAAGGCGGGCGGGATCCAGGTCGAGCTGTTCGACCGGCTCCCGACGCCCTGGGGCCTGGTGCGCGCCGGCGTCGCGCCGGACCACCCGAAGATCAAGTCGGTCACCCGCGTCTTCGAGAAGACGGCCAAGCTCGAGGGCTTCCGCTTCCACGGCAACGTCGAGGTCGGCTCCGACATCACGCACGACGAGCTGCTCGCCCATCACGACGCGGTCATCTACACCTACGGCGCGGCCCTCGACCGCCGGCTCGGCATCACCGGGGAGGAGCTGCCCGGCTGCGTTCCCGCCACCGAGTTCGTCGCCTGGTACAACGGCCACCCCGACGCCGTCCACCACGAGTTCGACCTGCGCGGCCCGCGGGCCGTCGTGATCGGCAACGGCAACGTGGCGCTCGACGTCGCCCGGATGCTCGTCCTGACAGGCGACGAGCTGGCCGTCACCGACACCGCCGACGAGGCCATCGCCGCGCTCGCCGCGAGCGGGGTGGAGGAGGTCGTCGTCCTCGGGCGGCGCGGCCCGGCCCAGGCCGCCTACACGACGCCCGAGCTGCGCGAGCTCGGCGAGCTCGTCGACGCCGACGTGATCGTCGACCCCGCGGACGTCGAGCTGGACCCCGTCAGCGCCGCCTGGCTGGAGAGTGACGAGGCCGACCGCACGGCGCGCGACAACGTCGAGATCGTGCGCACGTACGCCGCCCGCGAGCCCCACGGTCACGCCAAGCGGGTCGTCCTGCGCTTCCTGGCCTCACCGGTCGAGATCGTCGGCACCGATCGCGTGGAGGGCGTGCGGATCGTGCACAACGAGCTGCTCGCCGACGAGCACGGCCACCTGCGCGCCCATCACACGGACATCGAGGAGACGCTCGACTGCACCCTCGTGCTGCGGTCCGTCGGCTACCGCGGCGCGGGCATCGAGGGCCTCCCGTTCGACGAGCGCTCCGGCACGATCCTCAACGAGGGCGGCCGCGTGCTGCAGGAGCCCGGCGGCCCGCCGCTCCCCGGCGCCTACACGGCCGGCTGGATCAAGCGCGGCCCGTCCGGCGTCATCGGCACGAACAAGAAGTGCGCGCACGAGACCGTGGACCTGCTGCTCGAGGACCTCGAGGCCGGCCGTCTGCCCACGCCGGAGCACACCGCGGCCGAGCTCGACGCGCTGCTGGACGCGCGCGGCGCCACGCGGATCGACTACGCGGCCTGGGAGCGCATCGACGAGCACGAGCGCGCCGCCGGCGAGGCGCAGGGCCGCCCGCGGGTGAAGCTCACCCGACGCGAGCACCTGCTCGAGAAGGGCCGCGGCGAGTCGACACGCGGCTAGTTGGCGTGGAGCGCCTCGTTGAGGCCGCCCCATTCGCCCTTCCGGGGCAGCACCTCGACGGCGCCGCTGACGCTGTTGCGGCGGTAGAGCAGGCCTTCGCGGCCGCTCAGCTCGCCGGCCTTCACGATCGACCCGTCCGGGAGCGTGACGCGGGTGCCCGCCGTCACGTAGAGCCCCGCCTCGACGACGCAGCCGTCCCCGAGTGAGATCCCGATCCCGGCGTTGGCCCCGATCAGGCAGCCCTCGCCGACGCGGATGACCTGCGTGCCGCCTCCGGAGAGCGTCCCCATCACCGACGCGCCGCCGCCGAGGTCCGAGCCCTCGCCGACGACGACGCCCGCGCTGATCCGGCCCTCGACCATCGAGGCGCCGAGCGTCCCGGCGTTGAAGTTCACGAAGCCCTCGTGCATCACCGTCGTGCCCTCGGCGAGGTGCGCGCCAAGGCGCACCCGATCGGCGTCGGCGATCCGCACGCCGCTCGGGACGACGTAGTCCGTCATCCGCGGGAACTTGTCGACGCCGAAGACCTGCAGGCGGTGTCCGGCGGCGAGGAAGTGGCAGCGCACGTCCTCGAAGCCCTCCGGGTCGCACGGACCGGCGCTCGTCCACACGACGTTCGAGAGGACCCCGAACACCCCGTCCATGTTCAGCTCGCGCGGCGCGACCAGTCGGTGCGAGAGCAGATGGAGCCGCAGGTAGGCGTCATACGCGTCCGCCGGCGGCACGGAGAGGTCCGGGATGACCGTCAGGACCGTCGTCGTGCTCACGCGACGCAGATCGTCGTGGCCGGCGGCCTCCGCCAGGAGATGCGCGTGGAGCGTCGCGGCCTGGTGCGCGTGGATCTCCGATGTGCCCGGCGACGCGTCGACGGGCGGGGCGCCGAGCTTCGGGGCGGGGAAGAGCGTGTCGAGGACGCGGCCGTCCCCGGTGATGGTGGCGAGGCCGGCGCCCCAGGCGCCGGCGGGCTGCTGGTCGGTCACGTTCGCAACCTACTGCGCGAAGGCCGCGAGCGAGTCCGCCGCCCGCGCGCAGTCCTCGACGGTGGGAACGAGCGCGATCCGCACGTGCCCTGCGCCCCCGGCGCCGAAGAAGGTCCCGGGCGCCACGACGATGCCGTGCTCGAGCAGCCGCGCGGCCAGCGCCTCGGCGTCGCCGTCACCCGGAACGGCGCACCAGAGGAAGAACGCACCGGGTCCGCCGACGTGCTCGAGTCCCGCGGCGGTCAGCGCGGGGAGGAGGACGTCACGCTTGGCGCGGTAGCGCGCCCGCGTCTCCTCGACGTGTCGCTCGTCACCCCAGGCGGCGATCGCCGCGCGCTGCACGAAGGTCTGCGGCGTCACCCCGAGCGACGGACGCACCTGCTTGAGCACCGCGATCAGCAGGGGATCGCCCGCGACGAACCCCGAGCGGTACCCCGGCATCGAGGAGCGCTTGGACAGCGAGTGGAACGCGAGCAGGTGCGTCGGGTCGTCGACCTGCAGCACCGAGGCCGGAGGCTCGCCGTCGAGCCAGATCTCGCTGTAGGCCTCGTCGGAGGCCAGAACGACCCCCTCGCGCCGGCAGCGCTCGGCCAGCTCGGCGTAGAAGGCCGCCGGGGCGGTCGCACCCGTCGGGTTGCCGGGATGGTTCACCCAGATCAGCGCGAGGCGCTTCCAGGTCGCGTCGTCCAGCACCGACAGATCCGGGAGCCAGCCCGACGCGGGGTCCAGCGGGATCTCCACGACCTGGGCACCCGCGAAGCGCGCGCCGCGCGCCGGCACCGGATACCCGGGCGTCGTCACCGCGACGAGGTCACGGGGGCTCCCGGGCCCTATCAGCACCTGCGCCAGGTGGTAGATCGCCTCCTTGCTGCCGAGCGTCGGCAGGATCTCGATGCCGGGATCGAGACTGACGGAGAAGCGGCTGCGCAGCCACGCGGCGATCGCCGACCGCAGCTCCGGCAGCCCGGCCGCCAGGGGATACGGAGACACCGGCTCCGCCTCGACCGCCTCGACGAGCGCGCGGCGGATGAACGCCGGGGTCTCCTCGCGCGGCTCGCCCACGCCGAAGTCGATCAGGCGCACGCCGCGCGCCTGCGCCCGCGCGCGTGCCTCCGTGAGATGGGCGAAGGGGTAGGTGCCGAGCTCGTCGAGCAGCGGGCTGAGCTGCAGCACGCGCATCACGCGCTCGCGAACGCGTCGAGGATCTCGTAGGCGCGCACGAGGTCGGCGACGGCCACGCGCTCGTCCCGCGTGTGGGCGTGCGGCGGCGCCCCGGGACCGAAGTTCACCGCGTCGATCCCGGCCGCGCCGAACTCGGCGACCGGCGTCCACGCCTGCTTGGGCTCGCGCGCGAGGTTCCCGGCCGCGCAGAGGCGGTCGACGAGCGGATTGTCCAGCGGCACGGGCCCGGACGGGGCGTTCGAGGTGATCTCGAGCTCCCCGTGCGGATCGCAGAGGGCGTGCAGGCGCTCGGCCGCGTGCTCCGCCGAGATGCCGGGCGGGTAGCGGTAGTTCACCTGTGCCGTCACGAGGTCCGGGATCACGTTCTCCGCGATGCCACCCGCGACCATCGTCACGGACACCACCTCGGTGTACGTCAGCCCGTCGAAGACGTGTTCGACCGGCTCGACCTGCGACAGCGCCGCGATGCCGTGCGCGCTGCGGTGGATGGCGTTGTCGGCGAGCCACGGACGCGCGGAGTGCCCGCTGCGCCCGCGGAACGTCCACGTGGCGTTGACGTTCCCCAGGCAGCCCGACTGGAGGGCGCTCGCGGTCGGCTCCATGACGACGGCCAGGTCGGCCGTGCCCAGACCCGGCTCGCGTTCCAGCAGCGGCTGCAGGGCGCTCAGGGCGACCGGCAGCTCCTCACGGCCGAAGAAGACGAATCCCAGGTCGAGCGCGTCGCCGGCGGTGCCCCTCGCGGCGCGGTCGATCGCCAGCTCCATCATCACGGCCAGCGAGCCCTTCATGTCCACCGCGCCGAGGCCGTGGACGACGCCGTCCTCGACGCGGCCAGGGATGTTGTCCTGCGCGGGAACGGTGTCGACGTGCCCGGCCAGCAGCGCGAGCGGGCGCTCGCCGCGCTCGGTGACGCCGGCCAGGACGCACGTGTCGCCCGCGTCGCGCACCGCGACGCCGGCGTCCCGCAGGACGGCCAGGACGTGGGCAGCCAGGGCTGCCTCCCGGCGCGACTCGGAGGGGACGTCGACGAGCTCGAGCGTCCGGGCGGCGAGGCGCGCAGCGAGGTCGTCGGTCACGGGGGGAGACGGTATCGGGACGGTCGGAGAACCCATCGGGACGTGCCTGCGGCACGTCCCGTCCCGCCAGGGGGCCGTACCCGCGTCCTGCCAGGGGGCCGTACAATCAGAGAACTTGCAGGACCGCAGCCGCCATGGACGCACCACCCAGACGCACGGCCCGGGCGCCGAGCGGCCCGGGCGTGCGAAGCAGCGTGCGTTCTGCATCGCGGCGCTCGAGGAGGGCGACGACCTCGCGGAGCTGCACGAGCTCCTGCGCACCGCCGGCGTCGCCGTCGTCGGGCAGATCGTCCAGCACCGCGAGCAGCCGCACCCGAACACGTACCTCGGGCCGGGCAAGCTCGAAGAGGTGAAGGCCGCGGCGAAGGCCGCCGACGCGAACGTCATCGCCTGCGACGACGAGCTCAGCCCGCGTCAGGAGCGCAACCTCGAGAAGGAGCTCGGCCTGCCGGTCGTGGATCGCACGAGCCTCATCCTCGACATCTTCGCCGGGCACGCGCACAGCGCCGACGGCAAGCTCCAGGTCGAGCTCGCGCAGCTCGAGTACAACATGGCGCGCATGCGCGGCCTGTGGACGCACCTCGACCGCCTCGGGGTCGGCGGCGTCGGCACACGCGGCCCCGGTGAGACGCAGATCGAGACCGACCGCCGCCTCGCCCGCAACCGCATCTCCGCGCTGAAGCGCCGCCTCTCCCACGTGAAGGGCTCGCGCGACGTGATGCGCGCCGAGCGCGAGCGCGCGGGGCTGCCGGAGATCGCGCTCGCCGGCTACACGAACGCCGGGAAGTCCACGCTGCTCAACGCGCTCACCGGCGCCGAGGTGGGCGTGCAGGACCGCCTGTTCCACACGCTCGACCCGACGACCCGCGTGATGCGACTCGACGGACGTCCCTTCCTCCTCACCGACACGGTGGGCTTCATCCGCAAGCTGCCCCACCAGCTCGTGGACGCGTTCGGCGCGACGCTGGAGGAGACCCGCCTGGCGGACCTCATCCTGCACGTCGTCGACGCGAGCGCCGACGAGGACGAGATGCTCGAGATGGTCGGCGCGGTGGACCGCGTGCTCGAGGAGATCGGCGCGGGCGAGAACGCGCGGATGCTCGTCCTCAACAAGGCCGACCGGATCGGCCCCGAGCGGCGCGCGGAGCTGCGCCGCCTGCACCCCGACGCGGTCATCGTCTCGGCGATCGAGGGCAGCGGGCTCGACCGCCTGCGCGAGCGGATCGAGGACGACTTCGTCCGCCGCATGCAGCCCGTGGAGCTGCTCCTGCCGTACACGGAGGGCGCGCGGCTCGCCGAGCTGCACGAGCTGGCCGGGGACCTGGAGCGCGAGGACACCCCGGACGGCGTCCGCGTGCGCGCCCGCGTCCCGGCGTCCGTCGCCGAGCGGTTCGCCCGGTTCGCGGTCAACGGCGCCGCGCGGGCATGAGGCTTCCCGTCCGCCGGCTGGACCCGCGCGCGGTCCTGCCCGTCCGTGCCCACCCCGGCGATGCGGGCCTCGATCTCTGCGCGCTCGACGCCCACACGATCGGGCCGGGCGAGCGCGCGCAGGTCCCGACGGGCCTCGCGATCGAGCTGCCCGCAGGCCATGCCGGGCTGGTCCTGCCGCGCTCGGGCCTCGCCGCCCGCCACGGCATCTCGCTCGTCAACGCCCCCGGGCTGATCGACGAGGGCTACCGCGGTGAGCTGCAGGTCCTGCTGCTGAACACCGACCGCGAGGCGGTCTTCGAGCTCGCGGCGGGCGACCGGATCGCACAGCTCGTCGTGATCGCCGTCGCGCTGCCCGAGCCGGTCGAGGCCGTCGAGCTGACCGACGCCGCCCGCGGCGACGGCGGCTTCGGGTCGACCGGCCGCTGACCCGGCCGGTCAGGCCGCGGCGAGACCGGCGGCGCGGCGGGCGCCCGCGTGGGCGGCGTCCTCGAGCCGGTCGTCGAGCGGCGCGAGCGGCTCGTCGAGGTCCAGCGCCGTCCGCACGAGCCAGTCTGCGAGCCACGCGTTCTTCGGCAGCAGCGGCCCGTGCAGGTACGTGCCGATGACGTTGTCGCGGCGAACGCCCTCGTAGCCGGAGCGCCCGTCGTTGCCGTGACCGCGCAGGACGCGCCCGAGCGGCTGCCTCGCCCGGTCCCAGGTGCGTGCGACCGCCGTGGTTCTCGAAGCCGGCCAGGACGCGCGGCCCGCCGGCGCCGGGGAGATCCACCTCGATCGCGACGTTCCCGATCAGGCGCGGCCCGTCCGAGCGCACCGTCTCGAGGTCCACGAGCCCGACGCCGGGCATGTGCTCGTCGCCCAGCGCGTAGGAGTGCCCGAGCAGCTGGAAGCCGCCGCAGACGCCGAGGATCACGGCGCCGCGCGCGGCCGCCGCGTGCAGCGCGTCGCGCTTGACCTCCGCCAGGTCGCGCGCGCACAGCACCTGGTCGCGGTCCTGCCCGCCGCCGAGGTAGAAGAGATCGTGCGCGTCCGGGTCGACCTGTGCGCCGAGCCCGGCCGCGGTCACGGTGAAGCCGATCCCGCGCCACGCGCAGCGGCGCTCGAGCAGCAGGATGTTCCCGCGGTCGGCGTAGATGTTCATCAGGTCCGGATAGAGCGCGCAGACGCGCAGCGTGCGCTCAGGCACCGAGCATCACCACCGTCGAGCCGACGTACTCGTCGGTCTGGGGGATGTCGAGACGGGGGAGGGCGCGCAGCCCGACGGCTCGCGCCTCGTCCTCGATGCGCTGCGCGGTGACGTCGTCGAGGTAGACGATGTCGGTCTCCTCCTCGCGCCCGCCGGCCTCGTCGATCACTTCACGCACGCGCTCGATCCCGACGCAGTGCCCGGCGTCGTGCAGCATCACCGGCCGGCTGGAGTAGACGACCCCGTCGATCTCGGTGATGTCCGGAAGGGGGAGACGCTCCCACGTCGCGGCGACGCCGACGTCCCCGCCGACCGATTCACGCGCATCGGCGATGGCGAGCGCGAGCGTCCCGCCGGGTTCCAGGTGCCGCGCGGCGCGCTCCAGGAACCGCAGGCGGGCCCGCGATCCGCCGAACAGCTGGATGGTCTGCATCGGGACGATGATCAGCGGGAAGCTGCGGTCCGGCAGATCGAGCTCGCGCGCGTCGCCGGCGACGACCTCCACCGGCAGGTCCGCTCCGCGGTCCGCGAGCGCGTCCAGCAGCACGGGGTCGGCGTCGAACGCCACGACGGCATGCCCGCGCCGCGCCAGGTCGAGCGTCACGCGCCCGGTGCCGGCCCCGACGTCGAGGATCGGCCCGCCGGCCTCCTGGGCGAGCATCCGCCACAGCGCGAGGTCGGCGTCGTACACGCCGCATTCCAGGTCGTGCCAGACGACCTCGCGGACGGGGCTCATGCGAACGACTCCGTGGCCGCGCCGCGGGCGACGAGCTCCTCGCGCAGCGACAGCATCGCCGTGTAGGTCGGCAGCGCGAACAGCCGCGACTCCGCGGGCCCTCCCGCGACGGCGCGGTCGAGCGCCCTGGCGAGGTTCTCCTCGACGGTGATCCGGTCCTCCGGGACGCCGGCGTACTTCAGGCGCAGCGCCATCTCGGCGGCGCGGGTCCCCGAGCAGGTGGCGGACCGCACGCGCCCGCCGAGCACCTCGAAGTCGGCGTCCCACACCCAGCTCACGTCACGGCCGTCGGCGACGTTGTCGTTGAGCACCGCGAGGACGTCGTGCTCGCCGGGCTCCAGCGCCACGGTGCGCAGGACCTCGTTGGCCCCGGCGGGGTTCTTCACCAGGAGGATCGCGAGCTCGCGGCCGCCGACGACGAGGCGCTCGGCCCGCCCGAACGCCGCCTGGACGGCGTGCAGGCCCGCCGCGATCTCCTCGCCCGGGACGCCGATCGCGGTCGCGAGCGCCGCGGCGGCGAGCGCGTTGTAGACGTTGTAGAGGCCCGGCAGCGGGAGGTGGATGCGCTGCGCGCCCGCCGAGCCGCCGAGGTCGAGCGTGAACGACGCTCCCGCGATGCCCTCCAGCCGGATGTCGCGCGCGGCGACGGCGGGCTCCGGACGGCGCGCTCCGCAGCTCTCGCAGTGGTAGCGGCCGAGGTGCCCGAGGTAGTGCGCGTCGTAGACGTACGGCGCGCCGCAGCGCCGGCAGTGCGTCGCGTCGGAGGCGTGCTGGAGGCCCGGCAGGGCGACGCCGTCGTCCTCGACGCCGAAGAACACGACGTCGTCGCGCTCGCGGCCCAGGTCGGCGATCGTCGGGTCGTCGGCGTTCAGCACCAGCCGCTGGGCCGCGCCCGCCCCGACCATCGCCTCCCAGCGCGCGGCGATCGTCTCCAGCTCGCCGTAGCGGTCGAGCTGGTCGCGGAAGAGGTTGCCCAGCAGCAGCGCGTCCGGCCGCAGCTCCGCGACGACGCCGTCGAGCCAGAACTCGTCCACCTCGAAGAGCCCGCGGTCGCCGTCCCCGGTCAGCAGGGTCGCGGCGATCCCGCCCGCCATGTTCGCGCCGGCGCGGTTGTGCACGAGCCGCTCGCCGCGGCCCTCGAGGATCGCCGCCACCATCGCGGCGGTCGTCGTCTTCCCGTTCGTCGCGCTGATCACGACGCTGCCGTGCGGCAGGCGCGCGCCGAGGCGGCCGATCGCGTGCGGGTCGACGCGCAGCAGGACCTTCCCCGGCAGGCTCGTGCCCCCGCGCCCGGCCAGCCGGGAGACGCCGCCCGCGGCGCGCGCGGCGCCGGCCGCGAGGCTCGTGCGCAGGGGGCTCATCGGCGCGGGCGCCTCACGCCGCCGGCAGCAGCACCCGCACGGCGGCGGGCAGGGCGCGGATGACGACGGGAAGGTCGGCGATCGGGTCGCCGTCGGCGAAGACCGCGAACGGCCGGCTCGCCGTCACGTGCACCTCGCGGGCGCGCCGCACCGTCACGTTCTCGTTGTGGATGTGCTCGCCCTTGAAGACCTTGGGGAAGCTCGCGAGGAACCGGCCGCGCCCGGACTTGCGGATCAGCACCACGTCGAGCATGCCGTCGTCCAGCCGGGCATGCGGAGCCACGAACATGCCTCCACCGTAGACGCTCGTATTCGCGCAGATGACGCTCCAGCCCTCGAAGCGCTCGACGTGGTCGTCGGCACGCACCTCGAAGCTCGCCGGCTTCCAGCGTGCGATCGCGGCGAGGGCGCCGTAGACGTAGATCCCGCGGCCGAGCGCCCGCGGCGCGGCGTTGGCTGCGGCATTCGCCTCGGAGTCGAAGCCGAGGCTCGCGATGCCCAGGAACGGGACGCCGTTGGCCTCGCCGAGGTCGATCGCCTGCGGCTCGCCGTGCGCGATCACCTCGCAGGCATCGAGCGCGTCGCCGGGAATCCCGGTGTGACGGCAGAAGTCGTTGCCGCTGCCTCCGGGGAGGACGCCGATGACGGCCTCGGGCACCTCGCGCGCGGCGGCGGCGACCGCGCCCGCCACGCCGTCCCCGGACAGCGACACGGGCAGCTCTCCGCGGCTCAGCGCCTCGCGGGTGAGCTCACCGGCATGCGGCAGATCGCGCGTCAGCTCGGTGCGGTGGGTGAGGCCGAGTGCCGTCAGCCGCTCCTGCACAGCGGGGAGCAGCCGCAGGACCTTGCCGCCCCCGGACGTCGGGTTGGCGATGAGCAGCACCGGACGCACGGCGGGCACGGTACCGGGCCGGCTGCTCAGAACAGCGTCGGGGCGGCGGGCTCGTCCGGGCCGACCTCGACCGGCTCGATGCAGTCGGGCTCGTCGTGGGCGGCGTCGCCGACGGCGCGCCCCACGGGGATCCGGGTCGTCGCGGCGAACGGGAGGAGCAGCTCGCGCAGCGGCTCGCCGGGCCCCGGAGCCAGCCAGCGGGCCTCGGCGCCGGGCTCGAGGATGACCGGCATCCGGTCGTGCACCTCACGCAGCGAGGCCGTCGCCTCCGTCGTGATGATGGTGCAGCTGCGCAGCGGCTCAACGTCGGGCGCCGGGCGCCACGACGCCCAGAGGCCCGCGAACGCGAACGGCGCGTGGTCCTCCCGCGTGATCCACCAGGGCTGCTTGGGCCCGTGGGTGCGGGGCTGCCACTCGTAGAAGCCGTCGGCGACGATCAGGCAGCGCCGCTCGTCGAACGACTCGCGGAACGCGGACCGCTCCGACAGGGTCTCGGCGCGGGCGTTGATCATCCGGTACCCGACCTTCGGCGAGTCCGCCCAGAACGGGACGAGGCCCCAGCGCAGGAGCTCCCCGCGGCGCTCGCCCTCGCGATCGGTCGTCACCGCGACGACGTCCTGCCCCGGAGCGATGTTGAACCGGCGCTCGACCGGGACCGCGTCGCCGAGCGCGAACCGCTCGCGCACCGTGCCGGGGTTGGGCCCGGCGAGCGAGTAGCGGCCGCACATGGCGGCTCGGTCAGCCTCCGCGGGCGGCGCGCGCCCGAGCCTGTCTGCGGCGCCCGACCAGGGCCAGGATGCCGAGCGCGACGATGATCACCAGCAGTCCGACCCAGACGGCCGTGACGGTCGAGACGCCGCCGAACGGCAGCGAGACGAGCTTGACGATCGCGAAGCCGAGTGCGAGCAGGGCGACGACCAGCAGGACGATCAGCGCGATGCCGCGCACGCGGGCCCAGACGCCGGCGCTCGGCGGGGGCGCCAGCAGGCCGGCCATGCGCAGGAGGAAGAGCTGGCGGCTGGAGGGCGCCTCCTGGCCGAGGCGCTCGACCGCGACCTTGAGGTCGTCGGGGCGCCGCTCGGCGAGGGCGATGGACGCGTCCGCCATGCGCCGGATCTGCATCCGCTCCTGCGGGCGGGCGGCGGCGATCGCGCGCTGGAAGTAGGAGCGCGCCGCCTTCGCGTCGTAGCGCTCGGCCGCACGGGCACCGAGGATCGACAGCGCGGCGGCCTTGTACTTCTGCTCGCGCTCGAGCTCCTCGTCGCTGCGCTGCTCGAGCGACTGCATCTCGGCCATCGCCGAGCGCTGGTCCATGCGGATCTGTCGGGCCTTGGGCGGCATTGGATGGACGATAGCCGCGCGGCTCACGCGCCGCTCGTCCGGGTATCGTGCCCGCGCGTCATGCGCTCGTCCCGTCACGTCCGTCCCGCCGCCCGTCTCGCACTGCTGCTGACGCTCATCGTCGTGCTGCTGCCCACGTCCGCGGCGTTCGGCCAGGCCTCGCCGTTCGAGGGCCTCCCGGCCCCGACGCCCGAGACGCCGACCCAGGCGACGACGCAGATCGATTCGAACACCGACGACGACGGCATCTCGAGCTTCCAGGCCATCCTCATCGCCGGTGCCGCGATCGTGCTGCTGACCGGCGTGATCGTCGTGATCATGCGCGACGCCAAGCGCCGCGCGCCGATCGAGGCGGGCGACAGCGAGGCGGCGCACAAGCCCGCCGACGCGCACAAGCGCAGCCAGGCCGCCAAGCGCAAGCAGCGCCAGAAGGACAAGGCGGCGCGCGCACAGCGGCGGCGCAACCGCTGAGCCGATGGCCCGCGGCCGCCTCCCGGCGCTCACGGGCATCGACGTCGCGGATGCCCCCGATCTCTGGCGGACGCTGGGCTTCACCGTCGGCGCCGACGACACGTGCGTCGTCGGCCGCGTGACGCTGCACCTGCGCGGGCCGCAGGCGGGGGAGGGGCTCGTCGGGTGGGGCCTGCATACCGACGGCGTCCTGCCGGAGACGATCGACGGGATCCCGACCCGATCCGAGCCGCCGCCCGGCGCCGCGCCGGTCCCCCATCCCAACGGTGCGCAGCGGCTCGACCACGTCGTCGTGCGCACGCCCGATCTGGCGCGCACGCTGGCCGCGCTCGAGCGCGCCGGCCTCGAGGTCCGGCGCGTGCGCGACGCCGGACCGGATCTCCGGCAGGCGTTCCTGTGGGCCGGCGACGTCCTGCTCGAGGTCGCGGGGACGCCGGAGCCCACCGGTACCGGCCCGGCGTCGCTGTGGGGCCTCGTGGCGGTGGCACCGGACCTGGACGCCGTGGCGTCGCTTCCGGGCTCACCGCTCGGTAGCGTGCGTCCTGCGGTGCAGGAGGGCCGGATGATCGCCACGGTCAGGCGGGAGCTGGGGAGCAGTGTTCCGCTGGCGTTCATGACACCCCACCGGCGCCGGACGACGGAGGAGAGCGAGTGAGCACGAGGCATCCCCTGAGGCTGGTCACGGCCGCGCTGGCGGGACTGCTCATCGTCCTCGCCGTCGCCGCGCCGGCCGGCGCGGGCACGACGCCCAGCGCCTTCGCGGCCACGACGCCGTCGATCCCCGTGCGCGATCCGGGGATGCCGCCCGGAGCGCAGAAGCTGACCTACCGCTTCGGCCCGATGACGATCCGGCCCGGCCAGAACCTGATCGGCGTCGATCTGCAGCGCGAGCGGCCGAACGTCAACGGCTGGATCGTCGGCTTCCGGCCCGGGCTCGTCAACGCCTCGGACGGCAAGGCGCCGCCGGTCACCGAGGTGCACCTGCACCACGCCGTCTGGCTCGTCGCGCTGAAGCCGACGTTCGCGGCCGGGGAGGAGAAGACGTACATCAATGCCCCGAGCGGCTACGGCTGGCGCTACACGACGCGCCAGTTCCTCGTCCTCAACCACATGATCCACGACCTGAGCGCGTCGCCGAAGAAGGTCTACATCACCTACGAGATGTGGTTCATCCCCGACTCGGCGCCCGAGGCCGCGGGGATCAAGGAGATCTCGACGCTGTGGATGGACGTGCAGGGCGGGAAGGCCTACCCGGTCTTCGACGCGCCGCGCGGGTCCGGAAGCGGCGGCACGCTCACCTATCCCGACCAGGTCCCGGGCGCGTACGCGCGCGGCCCGGTCGCGCAACCGCTGGGTCGCCGACCGCGACGCGACGCTCGTGACGACCGCGGGGCACCTGCATCCCGGCGGGTTGTGGACGGACCTCCTGATCACTCGCGGCGGCGTGACCAAACGCCTGTTCCGCTCGCGCGCCAACTACTACGAACCCGCCGGCGCGGTCTCGTGGGACGTGTCGATGAGCGCGACCGGCCCGGACTGGAAGGTCGCGATCCGCAAGGGCGACGTGATCACGACGACGGCCACGTACGACACGTCGCGCGCCTCGTGGTTCGAGGTGATGGGCATCATGGTCGTCGGGATCACGAACGGGCCTGACGGCGGCGTCGACCCGTTCACGACCGACGTCGACCAGACGGACTACCTCACGCACGGACGACTCCCGGAGAACATCGACGAGGGCGTCCGCCGCGCCAACCCCGGCCTGAGCAACCCGCTGCGGTTGCGTCGCGGCCCGCTCGTGGACCGGGTGACGATCCGCAACTTCGCCTTCGACCAGGGCGACCTGACCTCGCGCGGCGTGCGCGGCCGCCCGGCGAGCGTCGAGGAGGGGCGGCAGCTGACGTTCGTCAACCGCGATGCGCCGCTCACGATCCGCTTCCACTCGATCACGGCCTGCCGGGCGCCGTGCAATCGAACCGGCGGCATCGGCTACCCGCTCGCCGACGGGCGCACGATCTTCGACTCCGGCGAGCTCGGGTTCGGGCCGACGCTGAGCAGCCGGCTCTACTCGACCGGGACGGGGGACACGGCGCCGATCACCGCCGCCAAGCCGCTGCGGGCCCCGCCGGAGCGGTGCAACGACGTTCCGGGGCTGGTCAAGGTCGTCTCGAACGGGTGCGTCGGCGCGGCGACCTGGAAGACGCCGAAAACGCTCAAACCGGCGCTCTACACCTACTTCTGTCGCATCCATCCGTTCATGCGCGGGGCCTTCCGCGTCGTGCCGAAGTCCAGCGAACGTGGACGCACCTGACTTGAGGCCGAGGCGGCGAACTGGACGAATTGCCGATGGCAAGAGGCCGTTCAGCGCTTGAAAACGGCCGGTGGGCGTTCTACCGTCGACGACATCGCTTGTGCTGCCTGATCCGGCCTGCAGCACAAGGGGGGACACGAAGGCCGGAGTCACGCCGACGGACACCAGGATGGCGTCGTCGGCGATGGGGGTCATGCAGGGATGCTGTCTTCGCTTTCTCGGGTCACCGCGATCTCGCGCACCGCACCATTCGCGCTCGCGCTCGTCGCTGCACTGCTCTCCACCATGGGCGCTCTGCGTCCGCACCCGGCGAGCGCGGCGGAATGCGTCCTGGGACCGTCTTCTCCGCGAACGTCGCCCCGAGCTGTTTCGAGGGCGGCGACGGCAACCTGACGGTCAACGAGGCGCCGTTCGGGGCGAACACGTACACGGACTGGGCATCACTCGGCGTCGCGAACCTCTCCGGCGTCGACGACAAGTTCGCGGCGAACACGAACCTCGACACCCAGTTCTCCGGCGGCAAGGAGCTCGAGCCGCCGACCTGGGAGCTGACGGCCGGCCCCGCCACGCCCGACAAGGCGAACATCCTGGCCGCGACGACGTACGTGGACAAGCTGACGAACGACCTGTTCCTCTACGTCGCCTTCGAGCGCAAGGGCAGCACGGGCAACACGAACCTCTCGATCGAGCTGAACAACGACGCGACCCTCTGGGACGCGAATCCGGACCCCGCCAAGAACACCCTCTTCCCGACGCGCTCGCCGGGCGACGCCCTCATCACGTATGACGGCGGCGCGGGCAGCGTCAACGTCGGCATCTGCCAGTGGGTCGGGACGAAGTTCGGACAGGGCACCGGCGGCAGCGGCGCCTTCGGCTGGTTCCACCCGAACGGCACGACGCAGGTCGACTCGAACACCGACTGCGCGCCGCTCACGGCCGCCATCGCCAAGGGCAACGTCAACTCGGGCACCGTGCTGAACACGGGGAACACGATTCTGCCGGCGCCGTTCAGCACCTCGATGGTCGCCAACACGTTCGGTGAGCTGACGATCAACCTCAGCGACGCGCTCGCGAGCAGCTCGCGCGGACCGTGCTTCGACTACGGCTCGATGTGGATGCACAGCCGGTCCTCGGACACCGTCACCAGCTCGATGCAGGACATCGTCCTGCCGTTCCCGATCGTGCCGGCCGCCACCTGCCGGATCTCGGTCGACAAGACCGTCCAGGCCAACTCGTCGGTGACGCCGCCGGCGTCCGGCTACGCCGACGACATCTTCGCCTCGACCGGCGACAAGCTCTGGTACCGCATGGCCGTCACGAACGACGGCACGTACCCGCTCACGACGGGCCCGACCGTCACCGACCCCAACTGCGTCTCGGCGGTCACGGCACCGACGAAGACCGGCGACGCGACGCCCGCGACGTTCGATCCCGGGGACACCTGGGTCTACTACTGCTCGCGCACGTCGCTCGCAGGTGACGCCAACCCGTTCGTGAACACGGCGACGGCCACCGGCACGATCGGCACGGGCCCGGGGGCACAGAATCTTTCCGACACCGACACGGCGACGGTCCGCCGCCGCGGCTCGATCACCGTCGTGAAGTACCTCAGCCCGAGCGCGGCGACCGGCTTCGACCTGTCCGTCGCGGGCAACGTCGTCGCCGACAACGTCGGGAACACCGGGACGGGCAGCGCCGCGCTGAACCCCGGGACGTACACGGTCGCCGAGGCCCTCGACGCCACGAACCCGAACAGCGCCGGCGACTACGTGAGCAAGGTCCTCTGCTCGAAGACCGGCGTCCCGTCGAGCGCCGACGTCGCCGCGAGCGGCGCTGCCGCGACCTCGACGTCCGTCACCGTCGCCTCGGGCGAGGCGTGGACGTGCGCATTCCGCAACGACCTTCGCGCCACCGTCCAGGTGATCAAGGACGCCCAGCCGAACGACGCGCAGGACTTCACGTTCACCGGCACCGGCTCCGGCATCCCGTCGAGCTTCGACCTCGATGACGACGCCGACGCCACGCTGAGCAACACCCGCACGTTCACGATCACCACGTTCGGCTCCAAGTCGATCTCCGAGACGCCGACCTCCGGCTGGTCGCTGACCGCCACCAGCTGCCAGAACGGCAACGGCGCACCGCAGTCCAACGCCACCATCGACGTGCAGCCCGGCGACGCCTGGACCTGCACCTTCACCAACAAGAAGGACGCGACCGTCCGGGTCATCAAGGACGCCCAGCCCAACGACGGGCAGGACTTCGCCTTCACCACCACCGGCCTGGGCGCCGGGTTCAGCCTCGACGACGACGCCGACGGCACCCTCTCCGCCACCAAGGACATCACCGTCACCGCCGACGGCCTGGGCTACGGCTCCAAGACGATCTCCGAGACGCCGACCTCCGGCTGGTCGCTGACCGCCACCAGCTGCCAGAACGGCAACGGCGCACCGCAGTCCAACGCCACCATCGACGTGCAGCCCGGCGACGCCTGGACCTGCACCTTCACCAACAAGAAGGACGCGACCGTCCGGGTCATCAAGGACGCCCAGCCCAACGACGGGCAGGACTTCGCCTTCACCACCACCGGCCTGGGCGCCGGGTTCAGCCTCGACGACGACGCCGACGGCACCCTCTCCGCCACCAAGGACATCACCGTCACCGCCGACGGCCTGGGCTACGGCTCCAAGACGATCTCCGAGACGCCGACCTCCGGCTGGTCGCTGACCGCCACCAGCTGCCAGAACGGCAACGGCGCACCGCAGTCCAACGCCACCATCGACGTGCAGCCCGGCGACGCCTGGACCTGCACCTTCACCAACAAGAAGGACGCGAAGCTGACGATCGTCAAGGACGCCCAGCCGAATGACGCGCAGGACTTCGCGTTCACGGCGACGGGCTCCGGGATGCCGGGCGGCTTCGGCCTGGACGACGACGGGACGGCCGGCAATCCGCTGAGCGCGTCCACGAGCTTCACGTTCGCGGCCGGGCAGTACGGCTCCAAGCTCGTCACCGAGACGCCCGTCACCGGCTGGGATCTCGCCGACATCACCTGCACCGACGCGGGTGCCGCGACCAGCCGGTCCTACGGGGTCCTCACGGCCGGCCAGCTCACGGCGGGTGCCGCCGGGACCTCCTTCGGCACCGGCGACGACACCGCAGAGGTGGCCGTGGTCGCCGGATCGGACACCACCTGCACGTTCACCAACCAGCAGGTCAACCTGACGGTCAGCAAGACGGCGGACGCGACGACGGTCGACGCGGGCGATCCGATCGGCTTCACGGTCGTGACCAGCAACGCGGGTCCTGGGACGGCCCGGAGCGTGACGCTCAGCGATCCGCTGCCCAACGGGGTGGACTGGTCGATCGATCCGGCCAACGCCGACTGTGAGATCACGGGCACCGGTGACGACCAGGTGCTCACCTGCGACTTCGGCAACCTCGCCGACGACGCGAGCGAGACCGTCCACGTCAGCGCCACGACCTCGTACACGGCCTGCACCACCTACGACAACGAGGCCACCGCCTCCGCGACCAACGCGCCGGACGCCAAGGACGATGCATCGATCACGTGCCGCAAGCCTGAGCTCGTGGTCGAGAAGACCGCCGACGCGGTCACCGTCGACGCCGGCGCTCCGATCGGCTTCACGGTCAAGACGACCAACAACGGCCCCGGCATCGCCAAGTCCGTCACGCTCAGCGACCCACTGCCGAATGGGGTGGACTGGTCGATCGACCCGGCGAACACGGACTGTGAGATCACCGGCACCGGTGACGACCAGGTGCTCAGCTGCGACTTCGGCGCGCTGGGCGACGACGCGAGCGAGACCGTCCATGTGACGGCGACGACGTCGTTCGCGGCCTGCACGACCTACGACAACGAGGCCACCGCCTCGTCGACCAACGCGCCGGACACGTCCGACGACGCGACGGTCACCTGCCTCAAGCCTGAGCTCGTGGTCGAGAAGACCGCGGACGCGACAACCGTCGACGCCGGCGCTGCCATCGGCTTCACGGTCAAGACGACGAACAATGGCCCCGGTACCGCGAACGCGGTGACGCTGAGCGATCCGCTTCCGAACGGGGTGGATTGGTCGATCGATCCGGCGAACGCCGATTGTGAGATCACGGGCACCGGTGACGACCAGGTGCTCAGCTGCGACTTCGGCGCGCTGGGCGACGATGCGAGCGAGACCGTCCACGTGAAGGCGACGACCTCGTTCGCGGCCTGCACGACCTACGACAACGAGGCCACCGCCTCCGCGACGAACAGCCCGGACGCGTCCGACGACGCGACGGTCACCTGCCTCAAGCCGGAGCTTGTGGTCGAGAAGACCGCCGACGCGGCCACCGTCGACGCCGGCGACCCGATCGGGTTCACCGTCAAGACCACCAACAACGGCCCCGGCATCGCCAAGGCCGTCACGCTCAGCGACCCGCTCCCGAATGGTGTGGACTGGTCGATCGACCCGGCGAACGCTGATTGCGAGATCACCGGCACCGGCGACGACCAGGTCCTCACCTGCGACTTCGGCGACCTCGCCGACGACGCAAGCGAGACCGTCCACGTCAAGGCCACCACGAGCGAAAGCGCCTGCACCACCTACGACAACGAGGCCACCGCCACCGCCACGAACCACCCGAACGCCAAGGACGACGCGTCGATCACCTGCAACAAGCCCGACCTCGGCGTGGACAAGGCCGCGCTGAACGTGACGGTGGACGCCGGGGACGACGTGTCCTTCGACATCACCACCAGCAACGCAGGCCCGGGCACGGCGAAGAGCGTGACGCTCAACGATCCGCTGCCGAACGGCGTCGCCTGGTCGATCAGCCCGGCCAACGCCGACTGTGAGATCACCGGCACCGGCGACGACCAGGTCCTCACCTGCGAGTTCGGCGACATCCCGGCCGGCGAGAACCGCAAGGTGACCGTCACGGCCAAGACCTCGTTCGAGCAGTGCGCCCAGTACGTGAACACGGCGACCGCGGACGCGATCAACGCGCCGCAGAAGACGGACTCCGACACGATCACGTGCCGCAAGCCCGACCTCAAGGTCGAGAAGACCGCCGACGCCGACGTCGTCGACGCCGGCGAGGCCGTCGGGTTCACCGTCAAGACGACCAACAACGGGCCCGGCACGGCCAAGGCCGTGACGCTCAAGGACCCGCTGCCGAACGGCCTGACTGGTCGATCGACCCGGCCAACGCCGACTGCCAGATCACCGGCACCGGCGACGACCAGGTCCTCGACTGCAACTTCGGCGACCTCGCCGACGACGCCAGCGAGACCGTCCACGTCACCGCGACGACCTCGTTCGCCGCCTGCACCACCTACGACAACGACCGCCACCGCGACCGCGACCAACCACCCGGACGCGAGCGACGACGCGAGCGATCGCCTGCAACGCGCCGGGCCTGGCCGTCGAGAAGACCGCGGACGACAGCCGTCGTCGAGCGCCGGTGAGCGCCATCGGGTTCACGGTCAAGACGACCAACAACGGCCCCGGCACCGCAAGCCGGCGTCACGCTCAACGACCCGCTGCCCAACGGCGTCGACTGGACGATCGACCCGGCCAACACCGACTGCCAGATCACCGGCACCGGCGACGACCAGGTCCTCACTGCGACTTCGGCGACCTCGCCGACGACGCCAGCGAGACCGTCCACGTCAAGGCGACGACCTCGTTCGCGGCCTGCACGACCTACGACAACGAGGCCACCGCCTCCGCGACGAACGCGCCGGACGCCAAGGACGACGCGAGCATCACCTGCCTCAAGCCCGACGTCGTGGTCGAGAAGACCGCGGACGCGGCCACCGTCGACGCCGGCGACCCGATCGGGTTCACCGTCAAGACGACGAACAACGGCCCCGGCACCGCGACGGCGGTCACGCTCAACGACCCGCTGCCCAACGGGGTCGACTGGACGATCGACCCGGCGAACACCGACTGCCAGATCACCGGCACCGGCGACGACCAGGTCCTCAGCTGCGACTTCGGCACGCTCGCCGACGACGCGAGCGAGACCGTGCACGTCAAGGCGACGACCTCGTTCAGCGGCCTGCACGACCTACGACAACGAGGCCACCGCCTCCGCGACCAACGCACCCGAACGCCAACGACGACGCGTCGATCACCTGCCACACGCCGAATCTGAAGGTCGACGAAGACCGCCGACAACGCCACGGTCAACGCGGGCGAGCGCGATCGGCTTCACGGTCAAGACGACGAACGCCGGCCCCGGAACGGCGAACGCGGTCACGCTGAACGATCCGCTCCCGAACGGCGTGGACTGGACGATCGACCCGGCCAACACCGACTGCGCGATCACCGGCACCGGCGACGACCAGGTCCTCAGCTGCGACTTCGGCGACCTCGCCGACGACGCAAGCGAGACCGTTCACGTCAAGGCGACGACCTCGCTTCACCGCCTGCACGACGCTACGACAACGAGGCCACCGCCTCCGCGACGAACGCGCCGGACGCCAACGGACGACGCGCTCGATCACCTGCCTCACGCCCGACCTGAAGGTCGAGAAGACGGCCGACGCCGCCACCGTCGACGCCGGCGACCCGATCGGGTTCACCGTCAAGACCACGAACAACGGCCCCGGCACCGCGACCGGCGTCACGCTCAACGATCCGCTTCCGAACGGCGTCGACTGGACGATCGACCCGGCCAACGCCGACTGCCAGATCACCGGCACCGGCGACGACCAGGTCCTCAGCTGCGACTTCGGCGACCTCGCCGACGACGCCAGCGAGACCGTCCACGTCACCGCGACCACCTCGTTCGAGGCCTGCGCGACGTACGACAACGAGGCCACGGCCTCCGCGACGAACCACCCGGATGCCAAGGACGACGCGAGCGTCGCCTGCAACGCGCCCGGCCTGGTGGTCGAGAAGACCGCTGACGACACGTCCGTGAGCGCCGGCAGCGCGATCGGGTTCACCGTCAAGACGACCAACAACGGCCCCGGCACCGCGACCGGCGTCACGCTGAACGACCCGCTTCCGAACGGCGTCGACTGGACGATCGACCCGGCCAACACCGACTGCCAGATCACCGGCACCGGCGACGACCAGGTCCTCAGCTGCGACTTCGGCAACCTCGCCGACGACGCCAGCGAGACCGTCCACGTCACCGCGACCACCTCGTTCAGCGCCTGCACCACCTACGACAACGAGGCCACCGCCTCCGCGACGAACGCGCCGGACGCCAAGGACGACGCGAGCATCACCTGCCTCAAGCCCGCCGTCGTGGTCGAGAAGACCGCGGACGCGGCCACCGTCGACGCCGGCGACCCGATCGGGTTCACCGTCAAGACGACGAACAACGGCCCCGGCACGCGCGACGGCGGTGACGCTGAACGACCCGCTGCCCAACGGCGTCGACTGGACGATCGACCCGGCCAACACCGACTGCGCAGATCACCGGCACCGGCGACGACCAGGTCCTCAGCTGCGACTTCGGCAACCTCGCCGACGACGCAAGCGAGACCGTCCACGTCACCGCGACCACCTCGTTCAGCGCCTGCACCACCTACGACAACGAGGCCACCGCCTCCGCCGACCAACCACCCGAACGCCAAGGACGACGCGAGCATCACCTGCAACGACGCCCGACCTGACGATCGAGAAGACCGCCGACAAGACGACCGTCGACGCCGGTGACCCGATCGGGTTCACGGTCAAGGTCACCAACGACGGCGCCGGCACCGCGAAGTCGGTGACGCTGAACGACCCGCTGCCCGAACGGGGTGGCCTGGACGATCGACCCGGCGAACGCCGACTGCCAGATCACCGGCACCGGCGACGACCAGGTCCTCACCTGCGACTTCGGCAACCTCGCCGAGGACGAGTCCGGCGAGGTCCACGTCACGGCCGCCACGAGCGAGGACGCCTGCAGCGTCTACGACAACGAGGCCACCGCCTCGTCGACCAACCACCCGGACGCCAAGGACGACGCGTCGATCACCTGCAACAAGCCCGACCTCGGCGTGGACAAGGCCGCGCTGAACGTGACGGTGGACGCCGGGGACGACGTGTCCTTCGACATCACCACGAGCAACGCAGGCCCGGGCACGGCGAAGAGCGTGACGCTCAACGACCCGCTGCCGAACGGCGTCGACTGGTCGATCAGCCCGGCCAACGCCGACTGTGAGATCACCGGCACCGGCGACGACCAGGTCCTCACCTGCGAGTTCGGGGACATCCCGGCCGGCGAGAACCGCAAGGTGACCGTCGCGGCCAAGACCTCGTTCGAGCAGTGCGCCCAGTACGTGAACACGGCGACCGCGGACGCGATCAACGCGCCGCAGAAGTCGGACTCCGACACGATCACGTGCCGCGAGCCCGACCTCAAGGTCGAGAAGATCGCCGACGCCGACGTCGTCGACGCCGGCCAGGCCGTCGGGTTCACGATCAGGACGACCAACAGCGGGCCCGGCACGGCCAAGGCCGTGACGCTCAAGGACGAGCTGCCGAACGGCCTGACGTGGTCGATCGACCCGGCCAACGCCGACTGCGAGATCACCGGCACGGGTGACGACCAGGTCCTCGACTGCGCCTTCGGCGACATGGCCGGCGACGCGCCGGCGGAGACCGTGCACGTCACGGCGACGACCTCGTTCGCAGCCTGCGCGACGTACGACAACACGGCGACCGCGAGCGCGGCCAACCACCCGGACGCGAGCGACACCGACAGCACCCGCTGCCGCCGCCCGGCCACGGTGCGGATCGACAAGGTCGTCGCGGGCGAGCAGGGATCCGAGACGACGTTCGGCTTCACCTCGGACCTCAGCCCGAACGCCGGCGACCAGAGCACGTCGTTCCAGCTCGCCGACGCCGACCCGCAGCAGGTCTACACGGTCCGCCCGGGCACCTACCAGGTGACCGAGGATGATCCGCGCGGCCTGGGCTACGTCCTGTCGAGCGCCTCGTGCGCCCCGACGCAGGACGACCGCATCGCGGACCGCAAGAACACGAACACGCCCGACGACCGCAAGGTCACGGTCGAGCTGGCCGAGGGCGCGGACGTGACCTGCACGTTCACGAACACGAAGCTCACGAGCGGCATCGAGGTCGTCAAGAGCCCGAAGAACCAGTCCGTCTACCTCGACGGCACGGCGACCTACACCTACAAGGTCACGAACACCGGCTCCTCGGACCTGACGAACGTCACGGCCGCCGACGACAAGTGCTCGCCGCTCACGCGGACGGACGCCGGCAACAACGACGCGGAGAACCTCCTCGAGCAGGGTGAGACGTGGACGTACACCTGCTCGGTCGCGGCCTCCGCGCTGTTCGGCACGAGCACGACACCGGTCACGAACACCGTCACCGCGAGCGGTCTGGACCGCACGGAGACGAAGGTGCAGGACACGGACACCGCCGTGACCAGCCTCCTCGTCCCCGGCATCGCGATCGACAAGACCGGCCCGGCCACGGCGACCGCGGGTGAGCTCGTCACCTACGACCTCGCCGTGACGAACACCGGCAACACGTCGTTCACCGAGGGCAACGTGAAGCTCACCGACACGGTCGTCACCGGCGGCGCCTGCGCCACCGCGCCCACGACGCCCAAGGACAAGCGCGGCGACAGCACGCCGGGCGAGCTGAACCCGGGTGAGACGTGGGTCTACCAGTGCCAGGTCCAGACGAAGACCACCGACACGAAGGTGACCAACAAGGGCGACGTCAGCGGCACCGACGGTGGCGGCAAGACCGTCACGGCGACCGACACCGCGGAGACGCTCCTGTCGGCCCCGGCGAGCAGCGTCAGCCCGGCCGGCGCGGTCAGCGGCCGCGCGCGCCTCACCGGCGCCGTCGGCTGCGTCTCGAGCCGGTACGCACGGGCCACGGTCCGCGGCTCCAACATCAAGCAGGTCACCTTCTACGTCAACGGCAAGAAGGTGAAGACGCTGACCAGGCCCAACAGCGGCACCACGGGCTACCGGCTGCAGTACGTCACGAAGTCGCTCAAGTACGGCACCTACAAGGTCCGCGCGACAGTGCAGTTCGTGACCGGTGCGTCGCCGCGGTCGCGGACGCTGAGCCTGCAGTTCAACCGCTGCCGCCCGCGCGTGATCACGCCGAAGTTCACCGGCTGATCACCGCGCCCGCCGCCAAGCCGGCATGACGGCCGCGCCACCCGAACAGGGGGCGCGGCCGTCGCCGTTTCAGGCCGCTGAGCGCCCGCCTCGCGCCGCTCGTCGGACACGTGTCCAACAGATGCGCTGTTTCCCTCCCTCAAACGTCCATCGGGACGCAGGATCGCTCGATTCGCGCGGAGCTCCGCCGATGGGGAGAACATGCGTCGTCTGCCCCCGGTCGCCCTCCTTCTCGCCCTCGCGGCGCTGGCGGGCCCGGCCTCCGCAGGCGCCGCGGACTGCCAGGGAGCGGACGTGCGGCCCGCCGCCGACAACCTCCCGCAGATCGCCCAGGCGACGCTGTGCCTGATCAACGCAGAGCGCGCATCCTCCGGCCTCGGCGCCGTCAAGGAGCAGGCCCAGCTCACGGCCGCCTCCACCGACTTCTCGGCGCTCATGGTGTCCGAGCACTTCTTCGCCCATGTCAGCCCCGACGGGTCGCAGCTCACCGACCGGCTCACCAAGGCCGGCTACCTCGGCGGCCCCGGGTCGTGGATCGTCGGCGAGAACATCGCCTGGGGCGAGTCCTACCTCGCGACGCCGGCGAACATCGTCAAGGCGTGGATGAACAGCCCGCCGCATCGCGCCAACATCCTCAAGGGCGACTACGAGGAGATCGGCCTGGGCATCGTCACCGGGACGCCCAACACGCCGCATCCGGGCGCGACCTACACGACCGACTTCGGGCAGCGCCGCATGGACGATCCGCCTGTGAACGAGGCCAAGGGCGAGGTCACGGTGGGGGACACCCCGCGGTCCTCGACCCCCGCGCCGCGCGGCACGAGCAAGCGCAGCGACCAGCCAGCACGCCGCAAGGCCGCCGCCCGGCGCGTGGCCAAGCGCCGCGCCTCCTGCCGCCGCTCGGCCGGGCGCGCGAAGTCCGCTCGCCCGACCGCCCGCCGGGCCCGCTGCGTGGGCACCTGGCGTGCCGTCCGCAGCCGCCTCTGACGCCGGCGCCAGGCCGTCTGCAGGCGGCGAACCGGGCCCCGTCCGCCGCTACCCTGGATGCCGGGTCGTGTTCCAGGTGATGACGATGATGCGCCGCTGTCCTCCAAGCTCTCTCGCTCTCACCGTGGCCGGGCTGATCGTGCTGTGCGCGAGCACCGCCGCGACGGCCGCCGAGGTCACGACGACCCCCGCACAGCCGCAGACCACGAAGCTCTCCGACGAGCGGCTGCTGAGCCGCTGGGCACACCCGGCACGCCTCGCGGACGTCTACCGCCGTCACGACGCCAGGTCGGGGAAGGTCGCGCGCCTGCGCTTCTTCACCGAGGACGGTTTCCCCGAGGTCTACCTGCTGCTGCGCCAGTACACGGACGCCAACGAGCGCGAGTGGGTGCAGATCCGCGTGCCCAAGCGCCCGAACGGGCGGACCGGCTGGGTGCCGCGCGACGCGCTGGGCCCGTACAACGTCAACCGCTTCCAGCTCACGGTCAGCCGCAAGACGCTTCGCGCGACGCTCTACGAGCGCGGGAAGCGCGTCTGGACGGCGCGTGTCGGCGTGGGGGCGCCCGGCACGGGGACGCCCGCCGGCCGGTTCTGGGTGCGCGAGAAGTTCCGCTTCAAGGACACACCGGTCTACGGCACCCATGCGATCGGGACGTCCGCGTACGCGCCGACCCTGTCCGACTGGCCCAACGGCGGCGTCGTCGGGATCCACGGGACGGACCAGCCGCAGCTGATCCCGGGACGCCCGTCCCACGGCTGCATCCGCATCAGGAACGCGGACATCGCACGGCTCTGGCGGCTGATTCCGCTGGGCACGCCGGTGCGCATCACCTGAGCCCGTCGGCAAGACGCGCTGCAGTCCTGCTCGCTGCACGTGATCCTGCACCACGCCGCGCGGGCCGCTGCTAGCGTCGCGCCCACGCCGAGTCCCCATCGCACGACGGTGGGGAACGGGGGACCCAATGCGGCCATCACGGTCGCGGGGGCGAATCGCCGCACGGTGCGGCGTAGCGCCCGTCCTGAACGTGGGACGGATGCGAGCCCGTCAGCTCACCTCGTAGGCGCTCAGTCCAATGAGCCTTCACCGACACCTTCGCCGCGGCATGCCGCGAGCAGCGACGCTGCTCGTCGCCTGCCTGACCCTGCTCGTCGCCGCGCCCGCAGCCCAGGCGCTGCCGACGCTCCATCCCGGCGACGAGGGCCGCTCGGTCAAGCGCCTGCAGCGCGCCCTGGGCCTCACGGCCGACGGCATCTACGGCCCCGGCACCGCGCGCGTCGTGCGCCGCTTCCAGCGCCGGCACGACCTCACCGCCGACGGCATCGTCGGCGGCGGCACATGGCGGATGCTGCGCCGCGCCGGCCGGACCGGCGGCTCGCACTCCGCCAAGGCGTCACCGCGGCGCTCGGTCGCGGTGCTCCAGCGCAAGCTCGGCATCGCGGCGGACGGCGTCTTCGGGCCCGGGACGCAGCGTGCCGTCAAGCGCTTCCAGCGCGCACGCGGCCTCACCGCCGACGGCATCGTCGGCCAGGCGACGTGGGCCGCTCTGGGTCTGCGCGGCTCGCGCCCGACGCTGCGCCGCGCACGCCTGCGCGGCTCGTCGACGCCGAGCGGTCTGCCGGCCGCCGTCGTGCAGGCGATCGCCGCGGGCAACCGCATCGCCCACCACCCGTACAAGTACGGCGGCGGGCACGGCAGCTTCCGCGACAGCGGCTACGACTGCTCGGGCTCGATCTCCTACGTCCTCAACGGCGGTGGACTCCTGAACTCTCCGCTGGACTCTTCGCAGTTCATGCGCTGGGGCTCCGCCGGCCGCGGGCGCTGGATCACGATCTACGCGAACCCCGGTCACGCCTTCATGGTCATCCGGACCAGCCGCGGGCTGCTGCGCTACGACACCTCCGGCATGGACGACGGGTCGCGCTGGGACGGCGACCTGCGCGGATCGGGCGGCTACGTCGTCCGCCACCCGACCGGCTACTAGACGCCGGGCCGGCCCTCGACGAGCAGGGACCAGCGCGCCGTGTAGGCGCCGCCCGGCTGGACGACCGGCAGCGCGGCGCCCCCGCGGCGCAGCGCGTCGGTCGGGGCCGTCATCGGCTCGAAGCAGATGAACGGCGCTCCCGGCGGGGTGTAGACCTGCGCGCAGGAGTAGCCCTCGTCGAGCCGCAGGCGCAGCGAACCGCCGCCCGCCGACAGGGCGAACTCGGCCGGACTGTCGAGCAGCGGGAAGAGGTCGTCGAAGCCACGGTCTGCGAGCGGGCCGTCGCGGAACGGGGCGGGGCGCGTCTGACCGGTCGGAATCGATCGCGCGTCGAGCAGTCCCTGGCGGACGACGGGCAGGTGCAGCTGCCACTCGCCCCGGGGGACGCCGGGAATGCAGAGGTACGGATGCCAGCCGAAGCTCACCGGCACGGGGACGTCCCCGGTGGCCGTCAGCGTGAGGTCGAACGTCAGCAGGTCCGAGCGCAGCGTGATCGCGAGGTCGAGCGTGTGCGGGAACGGGAAGCCGGGGAGCAGGGCGGGGTCCTCCGCGGCGTCGTAGCGGGCGCTGACGCCCGCAGCCCCGGCGTCCGCGTGGGTCCCGGTGGTCTCCCAGCGCGAGGAGCCGTGCAGGAGTCCGTGGATCGGCAGCCCGCAGCCGTCGAAGGTGACCGGCATCCGCTCGGGATCCAGCAGCACGTGCCGGCCGCAGGCTTCGTAGTTGAGCCGCTCCAGGCGATTGGCCCAGGGATGCAGCAGCGGGATGCCGAACGTCGCGCCGCGGTCGACCCAGCCCGTCAGGCCGTCGCCGCGGTGCAGGAGGTCACGCCCGTCCTGCCGCAGCTGCGCGCCGACCATCCCGGCACCAGGGACGAGGGTCAGCTCCAGCTCGCGCTCGTCGCACGCCAGCACCAGGGCGGGGTACCCGTCGAGTTCGCTCTCACGCACCGCATGCGACATCGGCGCATCCTGCCACGCCTGCCGAGCCCCGGCCGATATACGCTGCCGCAATGGCCGACCAGGGACGGACACAGGGCGACGGCGACGGCGGCAAGCGCCCCACCGGCGAGCTCGCGCGCCTGCTGGCGATGCTCGTCGCGGGCGGGCTGATCGCCGCGTTCGCGGTCCTGAACACGGATGAGGTCGAGGTCAACTGGGTGTTCGGCACGTTCAGCACCCCGCTGATCATCGTGATCCTCGCCTGCCTCGCCGTCGGCCTCGTCGTCGGCATCGCGGGCAGCGGCGTCCGCTCGCGCTCCAAGCGCAAGTCCGCCGGTCGATGATCGGCATCGACGAGACCTCGTTCTTCGTCATCGTCGGGGCGGCGGCGCTCGCTGCGCTGATCGTCCTCTTCCTCGGCCGGTGGCTCCCGATGCCCGTCGTCGTCGTGGAGCTGATCCTCGGGATCATCATCGGGCCCCAGGTCCTGGGCCTCGCACAGCCCGACGAGTTCATCTCGTTCTTCGCCGAGCTCGGGCTCGGCATGCTCTTCTTCTTCGCAGGATTCGAGATCGACTTCGACCGGATCCGCGGCCGGCCGTTGCGGCTCGCCGGGTTCGGCTGGGCGATCTCCCTGGCGCTCGCCTACGGCATCGGCGGCATCCTGGCCGCCGCCGGGATCGTGCTCTCGCTGGTGTACACGGGCTCCGCGCTGGCGACCACCGCGATCGGCACGCTGCTGCCGATCCTGCGTGACGCGGGCGAGATGCGCACGCGCTTCGGCACCTATCTGCTGGGGGCCGGGGCGGTCGGCGAGTTCGGGCCGATCCTGCTCATCACGCTCGTCCTGTCGTCACAGAGCAGCCTGCACAACGCCGCGATCCTCATCATCTTCATCATCCTCGCGGTCGGGACCGCCGTCGCCGCGGTGCGCAGCATCGGGTCCACCTGGGGACTCCTGGAGCGGACGATCGAGTCGAGCGGACAGGCCGCGGTCCGCGTGGCGGTCCTGCTGGTCTTCGGCATGGTGGCCCTCGCCGGCGACCTGGGCCTGGACATCCTGCTCGGGGGCTTCGTGGCCGGCATCATCACCAGGCTCGCGCTGAAGGGCCGCGAGGTCGTGATCCTCGAGTCGAAGCTCACGGCGCTCGGCTACGGCTTCTTCATCCCGTTCTTCTTCATCGTCAGCGGAATGCGGTTCGACCTCGACTCGCTGGTCGAGAGCCCCGGAGCGATGGCCAAGATGGTGATGTTCTTCGCCCTGTTCCTCGTGGTTCGCGGCGCCCCGGCGCTCCTCCTCTACCGTAAGGAGCTCGAGCGACGGGACCGGATCGCACTCGGATTCTTCAGCGCGACCCAGCTCCCGCTCGTCGTGGCGATCACGACGATCGCCCTCGACGCCGGCGAGATGCGGACGTCGACCGCCGCCGCGCTCGTGGGCGCCGCCATCCTGTCGACCCTCGTCTTCCCGCTCGTCGGCCTGCGACTGCGCCGCGGCCGCGCCGCGGACGATCTCGAGGAGCTGCCCGCCGACGACCCCGACGCGCGCCCGCCGGCGGCCCCGGTTCCCGTCCCCGCCTGAGACAGGAGTCCCGATGCCCGAGTCCGTGCCACCCCTTCTCTGGCGTCCGTCGCCGGCCTTCCTCGCCGGGACGAACCATGCCGCGTATCTGCGCGCGCTCGCCGAGCGCGGCGGGCCGGACCTGCCGGTCGAGGACTACGACGCGCTCTGGCGCTGGTCGGTCGAGGACCTCGACGGCTTCTGGCGCTCGATCTGGGAGCACTTCGGCGTGGTCGCCGACGGCGATCCGTCGACCGTGCTCGGGACGCGCGAGATGCCGGGCGCCGACTGGTTCCCGGACACGCGGCTCAATCACGCCGAGCACGTCTTCCGCGACGTCCCCGACGACCGCGTGGCGATCGTCGAGTCCGGCGAGCTGCGCGCGACGCGTGAGATCACCTGGGGCGAGCTGCGCACGCTGACGGCCCAGATCGCCGCGGGCCTGCGCAAGCTCGGCGTGGGGGAGGGCGACCGGGTCGTCGCCTACCTGCCGAACATCGCCGAGGCGATGGCCGCGTTCTTCGCGACGGCGAGCCTCGGCGCCGTCTGGTCGAGCTGCTCGCCGGACTTCGGCGCGCGCAGCGTCGTGGACCGCTTCGCACAGATCGAGCCCAAGGTGCTGCTCGCCGTCGACGGCTACCGCTACGGCGGCAAGGACTTCGACAAGCTCGCAGTCGTCGCCGAGCTCGAGGCCGCGATGCCGACGCTCGAGCACGTCGTCGTCCTGCCGTACCTCGACCCGGCGCCCGACCTGAGCGCGCTGCACTCGCCGCGCAGCTGGGACGCCTTCCTGGCCGGCGGCGACGGCGCGGAGCTGACGTTCCGCCGCGTGCCGTTCTCCCACCCGCTGTGGGTCCTCTACTCCTCGGGGACGACGGGGCTGCCGAAGGCGATCGTCCACGGGCACGGCGGGATCCTGCTCGAGCACCTGAAGAAGATGTGGCTGCATCTCGACGCGCAGCAGGGCGACCGCGTCTTCTGGTTCACGACGACCGGCTGGATGATGTGGAACTTCCTCGCCGGCGTCCTGCTGACGGACGCGGCGGTCGTCCTCTACGACGGCAACCCCGGTCATCCGACGCTCGACCGGCTCTGGGACCTTGCGGCGGAGACCGGCACGACGTGCTTCGGGACGAGCGCGAGCTTCCTGGCCTCCTGCATGAAGGCCGGCGTGCGACCCGCCGAAGGGCGTGACCTGTCGGCGCTGCGCAGCGTCGGGTCGACGGGCTCACCGCTGTCGCCGGAGGGCTTTCGCTGGGTCTATGACGAGCTGGGGGAGGACACCTGGCTGTTCTCGACCAGCGGCGGGACCGACGTCTGCACGGCGTTCGTCGGCGGCGTCCCGGTGCTCCCGGTGTACGAGGGCGAGCTCCAGGGCCGCGCGCTCGGCGCGAAGGTCGAGGCGTTCGACGAGGACGGGAACGCCGTCATCGACGAGGTGGGGGAGCTCGTCATCACCGAGCCGATGCCCTCGATGCCGGTCGCGTTCTGGGACGACCCCGACGGCTCGCGCCTGCGCGACGCCTACTTCGCGATGTACCCGGGCATCTGGCGCCACGGCGACTGGATCCGCCTGACCGACCGTGGCACGGCGATCATCTACGGGCGCTCGGATTCGACGATCAACCGCGGCGGCGTGCGCATGGGGACGTCTGAGATCTACCGCGCCGTGCTCGCCGACCCGCGCGTCGTCGACGCGCTCGTCGTCGACGTGCCGCGTGAGGGCGCCGACAGCTGGATGCCGCTGTTCGTCGTGCTCGCAGACGGAGTGGAGCTGGACGACGCGCTCACGCGCGACCTCGCACGCCGGGTGCGTGAGGAGTGCTCGCCGCGGCACGTCCCGAGTGAGGCGGTGGCGGTGGCCGAGGTCCCGCGGACGCTGTCCGGCAAGGTGCTCGAGGTGCCGGTGAAGCGCATCCTGATGGGGGAGCCCGCCGAGCTCGTCGCGAGCCGCGACTCGCTCGCGAACCCCGCCGCGCTCGACTGGTTTCAGGCGTTCGCGCGTGAGCGCGGTCAGGCCGCCTGAGCTGCCGCGTCGAACGCGAAGCGGATGCCGGTCAGCTGCTCGCTGGCCTCCCACAGGCGCTCCTGGGCGGCGACGTCGCGTGCGGCGCTCGTCGTGCCGACGAGCTTCGGGTGCCCGCGACTCTCGAACGGGCCGTCCGGGCCGACGTACGCGCCGGGCGGGACGGGCATCGTCGCCGCGTAGAGGATCGGCAGGGCGCCCATCTCGTCGGACTGGCCGAAGACGCGGTTCGCCACGCCCATCGTGCGGAGCATCAGCGCGCTGCCCGCCATCTCCGGGCCGGCCGCCTGCAGGTGCGTCGCGGCGTAGCCGGGATGCGCCGCGGTGACGAACAGGTCCGAGCCGGCCCGCTGCGCGCGGCGCTGCAGCTCGAACGTGAACAGGAGGTTCGCGAGCTTCGACTGCCCGTACGCGGGCCACTTGCTGTAGCTGCGCTCCCAGTTGAGGTCGTCCCAGCGCATCTTCCCGATGCGGTGTGCGCTGCTGGCGACGTTCGTGACGCGCGGGGAGGGGGCGGCGAGCAGCAGGTCGAGCACCTGACCGGTGAGCGCGAAGTGGCCGAGGTGATTCGTGCCGAACTGCAGCTCGAAGCCGTCATCGGTGCGCCGCAGCGGCGGCGCCATGACGCCGGCGTTGTTGACGAGCAGGTCCAGACGGTCGACCCGCTCGTGCAGCCCGTCCGCGCACCGCTCGACCGACGCGAGGCTCGAGAGGTCGAGCGGGATCGTCTCGACGAGCGCGCCCGCGGCGGCGAGCCGGATCTCGCCCGCGACCCGCTCGGCCTTCTCCGGATTGCGGCACGCGAGCAGGACCCGCGCGCCGGCACGCGCGAGCTCGCGCGCGGTCACCAGCCCGAGCCCGCTGGTGGCGCCCGTGACGACGGCGGTGCGGCCGTCCAGGTCGGGCATGTCCGCGAGGCGCCAGGAGCTCATCCCCGACACGGTACGCCCATGAGTCAGGCGGCCACCTGCAACGCGCCAGGAGCGCTCTGCGACCGTTCTGCGACCGATCGCGCACAGGGGAGGTGCACCCCCATGGAATCACTGGTCTGCGGGCCTAGCGTCGCCGCATGCTCGTCACCCGAACCCGAACCCTCGTCCCAGCCCTGTGTGCGGCCATCCTGCTGTCCACAGGGCTCGCCGCTCCAGCCTCCGCTGACAGGACGCAGCGCGACCGCGCCAGGCAGCTCGTCGCGATGGACCACCACGCGTTCCTGCTCGTGAAGGCGACGGCAGAGCCGCCGTTCGACTGGTCCACCGACGGGTGCACGCGCACGCCGGCGTCCTGGGCGCTCACGTTCGCCGGACCGTGTGAGCAGCACGACTTCGGCTATCGCAACCTCGGGCACGGGCTGCGGCTGTGGGCGACCCGCGCGGCGCGGTCGTGGGTGGACGGGCGGTTCCTCACCGAGCTGCGGCGCGTCTGCGCCGAGCGCTTCGCTGCGACGGCGCGGTCGCGCTGTCGCGTCCGCGCGAAGGCGATGCACGCCGCGGTCCGGCTGTTCAACCCGCCGTGGTCGTGAGGGCGGTCAGCTCTCGACGACCAGCACGCCGTCGCCGCGGTCGCGCTTCAGCGGATCCCCGAACAGGATGTGCAGCACGCCGTTGACGCAGCTCATGATGAACGCGGCGAGTGCGGCCCACCAGAACGTGTCGATCTCGAACTGCGGGACGAGCCAGTCCGTGATGTAGAGCATCAGGATGTTCAGCAGGAAGTAGAAGAGCCCGAGCGTCAGGATGATGAACGGGAACGAGAGGATCGTCAGGACGGGCTTCAGGAAGGCGTTGACGACCGTGAAGATCGCGCCCGCGATGAAGAGCGTCCACCAGTCGTCGCCGTACGCGATCCCGGACAGGATCCAGGCCGCGACGAACAGCGCGAGCGTGTTGAACGCCCAGGCGACGACCCAGCGCATCAGGTGTCCTCGGAGGTCAGCTCACGGTCCTCGAAGGACGAGGGCTCGTCGGCGGGCTCCAGGACGCCCAGCAGCTCGCCGACGCGGGTCACCAGCAGGCGCTCCTCGTCGACGTCGACCCAGACGCCGGCCGACGCCGGAAAGACGACGTGATCGCCCGGCCGCACCGGCATGTTGAGGCCCTGGGCCTGCCACCAGTCGACGCCCGGGCCGATCGCCAGGACGATGCCGTGCTGCGGCGGCGGCTCGTGGTCACCCGGCGGGACGACCAGACCGGAGCGCCGGACGCGGTCCGGATCCAGCTCCTTGATGACCACGCGGTCGAAGAGGGGGCGCAGCTCGTGACGCACCGCAGGGAGGATACGGGCAGACGCCCCGGACCCTCATCCTTTCGACTGGTTCACATAACCGACATTATCGAGCGTTCATTCTGAGCCGACGTGCCTGCGTCACGCGCCCCGCTCCCGGGTACGGTCCGCGCATGTCTCCTGCATTGACCGGGCACTGCCTCTGCGGTGCCGTCCGGTACGAGGTGGATGAGCCGCTCATGTGGGCCGCCTACTGCCACTGCACGCGCTGCCAGCGCCGCACCGGCGCGGGCGCCGGATGCAGCGGCGCCGCCGTCCCCGGATCGGTCCACGTCACCGCCGGCGAGGACCTGATGCGCGGCTGGGATCCCGGCGACGGCGGCTGGATCAAGGAGTTCTGCTCGGTCTGCGGCGGCCACCTGTTCGCGCGGGACCCCGCCGAGCCGGCCCGCCGGGGCGTGCGGATGGGCTCGATCGACGGCGATCCGGGCGTGCGACCCTCGCGCCGCCAGTTCACGGACTACGCAGCCGTCTGGGAGCCGATCCCCGACGACGGGCTCGAGCGCTTCCCCGAGAGCGCCAACTGACCGTGCCCACCTGGGACGACGTCGTGGCCCTCGGCACGCGCTTTCCCGGCGTACGACGAGCGCTGAGCCGCTCTACAGCGCGCCCTTGATCGGGTCGCCGGCCGGCAGCGGCGTGCAGAAGTGCAGGCGCGGCGGCTCGGCCAGGAGCTCGGAGGCCAGATCCCCGAGGCCGGCCATGTAGGGCTGCTGGAAGTGCGACTCCAGCGCGACCTGCGACGTCCAGCGCTCCACGAGGACCAGCGTCTGCGGGTCGTTCGTGTCGCGATGCAGCGCGTACGAGAGGCACCCGGCCTCGCCATGCGTCTGCTCGATCACGGGCGTCAGGCCGGCGATCACGTCGTCGGCCCTCCCCTCGCGGGCCTTGAAGGTGGCGACGACGATCACGGAGCTCATGCGCGGGACCCTATCCCGCGGGCTGAGGCGTAGGCTCGGTCGGTGGCCCGTTCCGATCCGGCAGTCCAGGACCCCGTCGCGCTCGTGCGCGCGATGTGGGACGCGACCCGCGACCGCGACGTGGACACCGGGATGAAGCTCATCCACCCCGACATCGAATGGGTGCCGCTGTTCGAGGAGGGGCCGTCGATCCACGGCGCGGAGGCACTGCGCCTGCGGCTCGAGGAGATCGCCGGCTCGGGCGTCGTCGCCGAGGCCTACCCGCTCTCCTTCGAGCTGCTCGACGACGGTCGCGTGCTCGTCGTCGGCGCGCTGCGCGTGCGCCGCCCCGACAACTGGATGACGACCGTCCAGCGCTGGTGGATCTACGTCGTCCAGGACGGCCTGGTCCGCCGTGTCCAGGCGTGCGACAGCCGCGAGCAGGCCTGCGCGAGCCCCGTCGTCCCCTGAGTCAGCGCGCGTCGACGAACAGCGTCTGAGCGCCCATGCCCAGCGCGCCCTGCTCGTCGAACAGGCGTGAGGTCGCGAGGCCCAGCCCGGCCGGATCGACGACCGTTCGCGCATCGAGGAGGATCCACTCGCCGACGGCCTCGCGGTGCAGGTGGATGGTCAGGTCGGTGTTCACGAACAGGTGCCGGTCGAAGTCCAGAACCCGGCTGACGCCGTTGCCGAAGTCCGCGGCGGCCGCGACGCGCTGCAGACCGCTCGGGCGCTCGCCGTCCACCAGCGGCACGGCGAGACGGAACCATGCGAGCGCCGGCCCCGTCCCGTAGTCCGTCCCGCCCGCGAAGCGGATGTCCATGCCGGTGCGGTGGAACCCCTCCCCATGCGGCTCGCCCGGGAACGGCGAGCGCTCGGCCGCCTCGGGCCCCGCGCACGGCGGCTCCGCGTCCGCGAGCGCCGCGCCGGGCAGTGCCACGTCGCCGCGGCGCAGGCGCACCGCTCGCGCCCGGACGACCGACCGTCCTCCCTCCCGCAGCTCCGCCTCGACGATCTGAAAGCGCCGTCCGGGCCGCTGGAGCCACGCGTCGGCCTCCAGCGCCGCCAGCGGGACCGGCCCGAGGAACTCGTAGGTGATCCGGGCGACGAGCATGTCCTCGCCCTGCTCGACACGCTCGATCTCGCGGGCGAGGAGCGCCGCGGCGGCGCCGCCGTGCTGGGCACCGGGGTCCCACGGCCCGCGCGCGTGCCCGCTCGGGACGTAGGCCGTCCCGCGCTGCTGGAAGATCCAGTCGCTCACCGCAGCTCCTTCCGAATCACGAGCCGCAGCCCGGACCATGTGTCGTCGATGGCGCACACCTTCACGTCCACGAGCCCGAGCGGCAGCGCCACCTCGCGGACCACGTCCTCGGTCATGTCGGTCGCGACGCCCGAGGCGCGTTTGGGCCACGCCGCCCAGACGGCGCCGTCGGGCGCGATCGCCGCGCGCAGGCCGGGAAGGCGCCGGTTCAGCGCCGCACGGCGCGTGACGAACACGACCGCCAGGTCGAGCGGAGCGCTCGCGCGGCGCTTGACCGTGACGCCGCCGGGCAACTCGCCGAGCAGGTCGGCGAATCCGTCGGGAGCGCCGGGCCATGCGACGCGCATCCCCGCCTTCAGGCCGAGCTTGCGCGGCAGCGGGGTGCCGCTGTAGCCGTGCGCGCTCACGCCGTCGCCTCCGCCGCCACCCGGGCGATGATCGCCGAGAGCCGCCCGCCCTGCCATGCGATGGGACTGGAGCCGGCCTCCTCGACCACCAGCGACGCGCCCGGGATCGCCCGGGAGTACGCCTCGCCGACCGCGAGCGGATGGCCCGGGTCGGGCTCGTCGCGGTCGGCCACGACGACGACCGGCACGCTTATCGCGGCAAGCTCGCCGAGATCCCCGAACGGCCGCGAGCGCGGGACCGCCCGCAGCGCGTCGGCGACCGCACCCGGGTGCTCGTGCGCGCTCAGCCGCTGGCGCAGCACGGTGAGCAGCGTGTCGTGCAGCGCCGGGTCGGCCGAGGGCTCCCCGTAGGCGGCGATGAAGCCGTCGACGCCGCCCTCGCGCAGGCCGTCGCTGAGCGCGTCCCAGCGCGCGAGCGACGCGGGATCCTCCATCTCCTCGGGGTCGTAGGCGGGCGTCACGACCACGAGGCCCGCAACGCGGTCGGGATGCCCGAGCGCCACCCGCAGCGCGGTGTGCGCACCCATCGAGGCGCCCGCAAGGACCGCGCGATCGATGCCCCGCTCCCCCATGACGCGCAGCAGGTCCGCCGCGAGGTCGTCGTAGGTGTACGCCGCGGGATCGGGCGCCGGCGCGGACGCTCCGTGGCCGCGGGCGTCGTACGCCACCACGCGATGCCCGCCGCGCTCCAGCGCGCGCGAGCCCATGACCACATAGCGATGCGTCGCCGTCAGCCCGTGGAGCAGGACGACCGGGGTCCCCTCCCCAGCCTCGGCGACGTGGAGTGCGGGAGCGCTCACGAGGTCCCGAAGTATCTACGCTGGGCAGATGACCGTCATCGACGTGACCGAGCAGGACTTCGAGCGCGAGGTCATCGCGCGCTCCCACACCGTCCCGGTCGTGGTGGACTTCTGGGCCGCCTGGTGCGCGCCCTGCCGGGCCCTCACGCCCGTGCTCGAGAAGGCCGCCGCGGCACGCGAGGGCAAGGTCGTCCTGGCGAAGGTCGACACCGACGCGAACCCCGGCATCTCGGCGACCTTCGGGATCCAGGGCATCCCCGCCGTCAAGGCGTTCAAGGACGGCCTCGTCGTGGAGGAGTTCGTGGGCGCGCAGGGTCCGGCGCTCGTCGAGCGCTTCTTCGACGGGCTGGTCCCGACCGCGGCCGACCTGCTCGTCGAGCAGGGCGACGAGGAGGGGCTGCGCAAGGCCCTGGAGCTCGAGCCGCGCCGCGCGGACGCGGCCACCGCGCTCGCACGGCTCCTGCTGGCACGCGGCGAGGACGACGCGGCGCTCGCCGTCGTCGAGGAGGTCCCCGGCTCGTTCGAGGCCGATGGCCTGGCGGCGCGCATCCGGCTCGCGCAGGCCGACGACATCGACGTGGACCCGGCGCTGGCGGCGCTGGACGCCGGCGACCGCGAGCGGGCGGTCGACCTGCTGCTCGAAGCGGTGCCCGGCGCCGGCGATCACACCGACGACCTGCGCCGCCTCATCGTCGCGATCCTCGACGAGCTGGGGGTCGACCACCCGGCCGCCCGCGACGCGCGCCGGCGTCTGGCCTCAGCGCTCTACTGACGCGCCGCGGGCGAGCCCGCGAGCACGTGTCCCCGGATCAGCTCGGCCGAACGGCCGGGCTCCTCGATCCAGAACAGGTGCCCCACCCCGTGCAGGATCTCCAGCCGCGCGCCCGGGACGAGCCGGGCGATGAGCTCGCCGTTGGAGACGTCGAGCACCTCGTCGAGATCGCCGTGCACGACGAGCGTCGAGACCGTGATCTCACCGAGCCGCGCGTTCACATCGTGCGCGGACGTCGCGCGCAGCTGCTCGAACACCACGGGGACCGGTGCCCTGGCGGCGAGGGCGTTCGCGCGGAAGGACTCCCACGCCCCGGGCCGCGCGGCGTAGGCGGGCGAGACGTTGATCTCGAAGCTCGTGCGGAGGATGACCTCCGGATCGCTGGTGGCGAAGCTCGTCAGGATCCGCTGCACGGTCGCCTGGTCGGTGAGCCGCGACCCCGGCCCTCCGGGATAGGTGCAGCCCAGCGTCAGCGTGCGCACGCGCTCGGGCGCGGCGAGCGCCAGCTCCTGCGCGATCATCCCGCCCATCGAGATGCCCAGGACGTGCGCGCTCTCCAGGCCGAGCGCGTCGAGCAGCCCGAGCGCGTCGGCGGCCAGATCGTCGATCGTGAACGACCCGTCGATCGGCCCCGAGGACCCGATGCCGCGATGGTCGTAGACGATGAGGTCCAGCCCGGCGCCCAGCGCGCCGAGGAACTCCTCGCCCCACGACGCGTGCGTTCCGGACAGTCCCTGGATCAGGAGGACGGGCTCGCCGTCCGCGGATCCGTGACGGACGTAGTGGAGCGTGCGGCCCGGGATCCGCGCGTCAGGCATCGCCGGATCCTGTCAGACGGGCAACGCGAGCTGCGGAGCGTCGGCCGCCGGCTCGTCGGCGGCGAATCCGGTCACGCCGACGCCCAGCAGGCGGACCGGGGCACCCGGCGCGTACTCACGCAGGAGCTCGAGCGCCACCGCCCCCACCTCGGCCGGATCGTCGGTCACGTGCCCGATCGTGCGCGCGCGGGTCACCGTGGTGAAGTCGGCGAGGCGGACCTTGATCCGGATGGTCCGTCCGCGACGGTCGTGCTGCCGCAGGCCGTCGCAGAGCTTCGCCGTCAGCTCCAGCAGGATCGCCTCGAGCCGGACGGGATCGGCGATGTCGACGTCGAACGTCGTCTCGCGCGACTCGCTGACGGCCTCCCGGACGGGCTCGACGACGTCGGACCCCTCGAACCGGGCACGCCCGCGCAGCCACGGGCCCTGGCGGGCGCCGAACGCGTCGATGAGCACCGCGTCCTCGGCCGCCGCGAGCGCGGCGAGGGTCCGGATGCCGAGCGCCTCGAGCCGCTCGGCGGTCCGCGGCCCGATTCCCGGGACCAGGCCGGGCGGTGCCTGCGCGAAGCGGGCGCATGCCTCCTCGCGGGTGAGCATGAGGAAGCCGGCGGGCTTCTCGGCGTCCGAGGCGACCTTCGCCACAAGCTTGTTCGGCCCGATGCCCACCGAGGCGCTCATGCCGGTCCGCTCGCGGATCTCCGCGACGAGCCGCCGCATCGCGGCCTTCGGCGAGACGAGGTCCGCGAGGTCGAGGTAGGCCTCGTCGAGCCCCACCTGCTCCACGCGCTCCACGTGCCCGCGCAGCAGGCCCATCACGGCGCTCGACGTCTCCTTGTAGGCGGCGAAGTCGGGCGGGATGACGACGGCCTGCGGGCAGAGCCTGCGCGCGTGGGCGGCGGGCATCGCCGAGCCGATGCCGAACCGCCGGGCCTCGTACGAGGCGGTCGTCACGACGGCGCGCGGGCCGGATCCGGCCACGATCACCGGCAGCCCGCGCAGCTCGGGCCTGCGCTGCAGTTCGACGCTGGCGTAGAACGCGTCGAGGTCCAGATGCGCGATCAGGCCGGCCATCGTCCCCGAGGCTACGCCCCGGGGACGACGGGCAGCCGCTGTCTCAGTGGGCGACCTGGACGGTCCCCACACCGTCGAAGCGCAGGGCGGCCCGCACGCCGGGGCCCAGGTCGAACTCGCGCGCACCCGAGTACGGGCCGCGGTCGACGACCGGCACGCGGACCTGGCGCCCGCGGTAGCGGATCGTGACCTTCGTGCCGCACGGGAGCGACTTGTGGGCGACACCCATCATGCCCGGGGTCAGGTGGCCGCCGCAGGCCAGCGCCTGGCCCTCGCCGTACCACGAGGCGAGCGCGGGCCGGAAGGCCTCGAGCCGTCCGATCCGGCGCGTGCGGCGCGTGACGCCGGAACCGCCGGCGACCCGCACGCGCAGCGGGGCGCTGAGCGACGCGCGGGTGCGATAGCGCAGGACGTACCGGCCGGCGTGCCGTGTCCGGGTGCGCGCGATCGTCACCCAGCGGTGTCGGCGGACACGCTGCAGGACGACGAGGCGCCCGGAGACGGCGGGGCGCACGCGGCCGGCGACGCGGGCCGAGCGGCCGGCGCGCACGTGGGTGCGCCGCGCCAGGACGCTGACCGCGGTGCGAACGCGGCCCTCGTGGGCGGTGATCGGCTTGGCGGCCCCCGCCTGGGTGCCGCCCGTGGTCGGGGCCGGGGTTCCCGCGGCGCCCGCGGGAGCGGTGTTGAGCGCCGCGAGCAGCAGCGTCAGGGCGATGGTCAGTGCCGACGTCGCCATCATGGCGCGTCCGCGCAGGTCGAACCTCACGAAGAGGCCTCCTTGTCGTCCGCCGCCTACGGGGTTAGCTGTCGGGCTCGCGTCGCCGGCGGACCGCGCGATCCGCGCGCGGTCCGTCTCGTGTCGCTACAGCGGCAGCAGCCGCCGATTCGCCCCATCCGCTGCGCGCCCTGGGCGCGTCACCGGCAGTGGGTCCCCCGTTCACACCCGCGATTGGACCGGGCGTGACTCGGCAGATCCATCACGCTAGCAGGGGCTTTTCGCGCCCGTGTGACGCTCGACACACAGGAAACCGGCGCCGCGCGCGCCGGAATCAGGCGACTTCAGCGGGCTCGCGGAAGTCGGCGAGCTGCTCGCCGAACTCCTCGCGGAGCTTCGTCAGACCGAGCCGGATCCGGCTCTTGGCGGTCCCGAGCGGCACGCCGGAGCGCCGCGCGATCTCGTCGGCCGTCATGCCGCCCCAGTGGGCCAGGACGACGGCCTCGCGCTGGTTCTCGGGCAGCTCGCCCAGCGCGCCGCGCACCGTGCGGCGCACGTCGGCGCGCTCGGCCATGAGGCTCGGCCGGTCCTCGGGACGCGTCTCCTCACCCGTCGCGACGAGCTTCAGGCGGTCACCGGCGCGGCCGGCGGCCTGCCCCTCGCGCCACAGGTCGAGGGCGCGGCTGCGCGCCATCAGCCGCAGGTAGCTGCCGAGCTCTCCCCTGCGGGCGTCGAACGACGACGGCCGGCGCCAGACCTTGAGGAAGACGTCCTGCACCACGTCCTGAGCCTGGGTGGCGTTGCCGAGGATGCGGTACGCGGCTGCGTAGACGCCGCGAGACTGCTCGTCATAGACGCGGGAAAAGGTGGCTGGGTCACTGAGGTTCATGGGATCACCGGGGGTCCGTTGCGGTGTGAACACAAACCTACACAGCGTGTTGTGGGTTTGCAAGCCCTGGTGTTAAAGGTTGGCTCAAGGCGCGCGACGCGGGACACTCCCCTCCGTGACCAACCCGGACCGCCTGACCGCCCTCGACGCCGCCTTCCTCCACATCGAGACCGGAGAGGCGCACATGCACGTCGCCTCGATCATGGTCTTCGAGGGCGAGCCGCCCGCGTACGAGGACGTCAAGGCCGCGCTCGACGAGCGCATGCACCTCGTCCCCCGCTACCGCCAGAAACTGGCGTGGGTCCCGCTCGACCAGGGCCGGCCGGTCTGGGTGGACGACCCGCACTTCAACCTCGGCTACCACGTGCGGCACTCCGCGCTGCCCGCCCCGGGCTCCGACGAGCAGCTCGCCGCGCTCGGGGGCCGCGTGTTCGCCGTCGCGCTGGACCGCCACAAGCCGCTGTGGGAGATCCACCTCGTCGAAGGCCTCGCCCCGGGGCCCGGCGGCGTGCCGCGATTCGCGATGATGGCCAAGACGCACCATGCGCTGGTGGACGGCATCTCCGGCGTCGACATCACGTCGGTCCTGTTCTCGACGACGCCCGATCCGATGCCCGTCGCCCCGCCGGCGGCCCACTGGATCCCGCGGCCCGAGCCGACCGGCGTGCAGCTGCTCGCCGAGGCGCTCATCGAGCGCGCGTCCTCCCCCGCCGAGGGCGTCCGCGTCGTCCGCGCGCTCGGCCGGGCTCCGCGAACGGTCGTCCGGCGCGCCTCGGCGCAGCTCGTGGCGGCGGGGTCGATGGCGTGGGCGGGGATGCGCGGAGCGCCGCCGACGCCGCTCAACGTCCCGATCGGCCCGCACCGGCGCTACGGCTGGGTCGACACCCCGCTCGACCTCCTGAAGGGCATCAAGAACGGGCTCGGAGGGACGGTCAACGACGCGGTCCTGACCACCGTCGCGCTCGCGCTCGGCCGGTTCCTGCGGCGCCGCGGCTTCGAGACCGAGGGCCTCGTGCTGAAGGTGCTCGTGCCCGTGTCGGTGCGCTCGACCGACCAGCGCGGCGCGCTCGGAAACCAGGTGTCGGCCATCTGGGCGCCGCTGCCGATGGACGTGGACGACCCGCAGGCGTGCTTCGAGCGGATCCACACCGAGATGGGCGACCTCAAGGAGTCCGGCCAGGCGGTCGGCGCCGAGACGCTCACCGGCATGGCGGACTTCGCGCCGCCGACGGTCTTCAGCCAGGCGGCGCGCCTGCAGGCCCGCCAGCGGTTCTTCAACCTCGTCGTCACCAACGTTCCCGGCCCGCAGATCCCGCTGTACCTGCTCGGGCGCCGGATGGTCGCGATCCATCCCGTCGTCCCGCTCGCGCCGATGACGGGCCTGGGCATCGCGATCATGAGCTACTGCGGGCGCCTGTCCTTCGGCCTGATGGCCGACTACGACGCGCTGCCGGACCTCGGCGACCTGATCTCCGACATGGAGGGCGCGCTCTTCGACCTCGGCCGCGCCGCCGAGACCGAGCGGCACCCCTGGCGGATGGGCGCACGGGGCTCCGTGCGCACCGCCCACACGCCCGCGACCGCCGGCTGAACGCCCGGCTGCACGGGCGCCGCGCCCGCACGGGCATACTGCGGCGTCCATGCGGATCGCGCTCGCGCAGATCAACCCCCTCGTCGGCGACGTGGAGGGCAACGAGCGTCTCGTGCGCACGCGGCTGCTCGAAGCCCGCGACGCCGGGGCGCAGATCGTGCTCTTCCCGGAGCTCGCGCTGACCGGCTATCCGCCGGAGGATCTCCTGCTCAAGGAGCACCTGCTCGCCGACGTCGCCGAGGCCCTGGAGCGACTTGCGGGCGACGCGACGGGCATCGTCGCCGTCGTCGGCTTCCCCGAGCGCGAGCGGGACGTCTACAACGCCGCCGCCGTGCTCGCGGACGGCGCCGTGCAGGCGATCTACCGCAAGAACCGCCTGCCCAACTACGGCGTGTTCGACGAGCACCGCTACTTCCAGCGCGGCCGGTCCGGCGGGATCGTCGACGTGGACGGCGTCGCGGTCGGCATCACGATCTGCGAGGACATCTGGGTGCCCGGCCCGCCCGCGAGCGACGAGGCGCTGGCCGGCGCGCGGCTGATCGTGAACATCTCGGCCTCCCCGTATGTCGCCGGCAAAGGCCTCGCGCGCGAGCGCATGATCGGCCAGCGCGCCCGCGACGAGCTGTGCGCGATCGCCTTCTGCGCGCAGGTCGGCGGGCAGGACGAGCTCGTGTTCGACGGCCACTCGTTCGTCGTGGACCACACCGGCGCGGTGATCGCGCGGGCCCCGCAGTTCGAGGAGGCGCTCACGATCTGCAGCGTCGACATCACCGCCGCGGGCGCCGCACGCCTGCGCGACACCCGCCAGCGTGCCGCGGCCTACGAGGCGACCGACGAGGTCGAGCGCCTGGGCGCGTTCCTCACCGCGCGCCCCGGCTACGAGGCCGACCCGCCGAGCGGGGCCCTCGCGCCGCCGCTCGACGCCGAGGCGGAGGTCTACGGCGCGCTCGTGCTCGGCACGCGCGACTACGTGCGCAAGAACGGCTTCAAGCACGTCGTGCTCGGGCTCTCCGGCGGCGTGGACTCCGCGCTGGTCGCGTGCATCGCCGTCGACGCGCTCGGGCCGGACGCGGTCACCTGCGTGACGATGCCCTCGCGGTACACGTCGGCGGGCACCTTCACGGACGCCGGCGAGATCGCCCGGCGCCTGGGCGTGACGCTGCTCGAGCTGCCGATCGCCGACGTCATGGCCGCCTACGAGGCGCAGCTCGCCGAGCCGTTCGCGGGCACCGAGCCCGACCTCACCGAGGAGAACCTGCAGGCCCGCATCCGCGGGAACGACCTGATGGCGCTCTCCAACAAGTTCGGGCACCTCGTCCTCACCACGGGCAACAAGTCCGAGATGTCGGTCGGCTATTCGACGCTCTACGGCGACAGCGCCGGCGGCTTCGCGGTCATCAAGGACGTCCCCAAGACGCTCGTCTACCGCCTCGCCGAGTGGCGCACCGCGCAGCCGGACGCCCCGATCCCCGAGACGGTCATCACCCGTCCCCCCTCCGCGGAGCTGCGGCCCGACCAGACCGATCAGGACTCGCTCCCGCCCTACGAGATCCTCGACCCGATCCTCGAGGGCTACGTCGAGCAGGACCTCGGCCGCGAGCAGCTGATCGCCCGCGGCTTCGATGCCGACGTCGTCGACCGGATCATCCGGCTCGTCGACCTCGCCGAGTACAAGCGCCGCCAGCAGCCTCCGGGGATCAAGGTGACCAGCAAGGCGTTCGGCCGCGACCGGCGCATGCCGATCACCAACGGCTACCGCGGCTGATGGGCGCATTCGAGCGCCGCCGCGACGACGGCCACCTCGTCAGCGCCGACCCGGGGCGCCTTGATCGTGAGGCCGTGCACGCCGCACTGCGCGAGAGCTACTGGTCGACGGGCATCCCCCGCGACGTCCTGGACGCCGCGATCGACCACAGCATCCCGTTCGGCCTCTACACGCCGGACGGCGAGCAGGCCGGGTTCTGCCGGATCGTCACCGACACGACGCGTCTTCGGGTACCTCGCCGACGTGATCGTCTTCGACGCGCACCGCGGTCGCGGGCTCGGCACGTTCCTCGTCGCGAGCGCGCTCGAGCACCCGGACGTGCAGTCGCTGCGCCGCTTCCACCTCGCGACCGCGGACGCGCACGGGCTCTACGAGCGCTTCGGGTTCGTCACCGACGCGCAGCCCGGCGTCCACATGGACCGGATCGTCGCACCCGAGGACCTGTGGCCCGAGCGGGCCTCAGGCTGACGGGCTGCTGCGGCAGGTCGCGCACCGCGATCGTCATCCGCACGGCGGCGCACAGCCGGCCCGCGTCGTCGGTGATGTCGACCTCCCACAGCCACGTCGTGCGGCCGCGATGGCGCCGGCGGGCGAGCGCGTGCACGGTGCCCTCGGTGATCGGGCGCAGGAAGCTCGTCTGGTTGGACATCCCCATCGCGATCTGCCCGCTCTCCCGCCAGACGGCGCGACGCGGTCGCGTTCGAGGTGATCGACTCCGCGATCGACGCGTAGACGCCGCCGTGCACGAGGCCCATCGGCTGCTTGATCTCGTCGCGCACCACCACCTGGGCGCGGACCTCCTCGTCGGTCATCTCGAGGACCTCGAGGCCGTACAGCGCGTCGAACGTGCGATCGAACGGGATGGGCGGGTCGGGCAGGCGTCGGTCATGGCTGCGGCACGATACCGGCGCCCTGCTCTACGCTTCGCCCCGCTCATGGCTCGAATCGACGACCTTCCCGCCGACCAGCAGGCAGTCCTGCGGCTCCTGCTGACCCAGGAGCGCTCGTACGACGAGATCGCGCGCACCCTGCGGATGGCGCCCGCCGCCGTGCGCGACCGCGCCCACGAGGCCGTCGGCACCCTCGGGCCGTCCGGCGGCACGCTGAAGGCCGAGCGCCGCGACACCATCACCGACTACCTGCTCGGCCAGCAGGACGACGAGGGCGCCGCGACCACGCGCGACGCGCTCGAGGCGTCCGCCTCCGAGCGAGGCTGGGCCCGCGTCGTCTCCGCCGAGCTGCGGGGCGTCGCGACGCGCGACCTCCCCGAGGTGCCCGACCCGAGCGCCAACGGCGCCGCGAGCCCGCTGCTCGACGACGACGCCGACGACACCCTCACCGACGGGACCGAGCGGTCCGCACGGCGCAGCGTCCCGCGGCCCCGCGCCTCACGTCGCGGCGGCGCGATCCTGCTCGGCGCGCTCGGCCTCATCGCCGCGCTCGCCATCGGCTTCTTCGTCGGCCGGGCGACCAAGGACGACACGTCGTCCAAGGGCGACGGGCTCACCGCCGCGCAGCAGGCGGCCGCCCGGGACGTCGTCGGGCAGGCGAACCTCACCGCCGTGCCGGACGCCGGCGCCGACAAGGCCCTCGGCGTCGCCCAGTTCGTCGAGCGCGACGGCCAGCGCCTGATCAACGTGCTCGCCGAAGGCCTGCCGACCGCGCCCAAGGGCAGCGGCTACGGCGTCTGGATGACCGGGAGCGGGCAGCCGCCCGTCTGGCTCGGCTACTTCCAGGCCGTCACGACGAACGGCCAGGTCGGCGCCCAGAGCACCCTCAAGCAGAACCCGCGCCTCTACCAGCAGGTGCTCATCACGCGCGAGTCGGGGCGGAACCCCAAGACGCCTGGGTCGAGCTACCTGAAGGGCGACATTCAGTTCCGCTCGAAGTCGTCGGGGTAGGGGCGTTAGCGGCGGGACGGTGACGGGTCCCCGTCGCGCCCGGGACGGGCCCCCGGAAGAAGCCTCTCCGGGGGGCGTGTGGTGTCTGCCGCGGGCGTCGGTTTCCCCATCGGTTTGAGCTTCTCCGGGGTCCCGTCCCGGTCGCGACCGACGTCCCGTCCCTCCGGCGCGCTCACACCGGCGCTTGGGGCGTGGCTGCGCGCCTTCCGGTCGCTCTTGTGCGGACTGAGGGCGGCGCAACCGCTCGCGGCTTCTCAGGCGCTCGTCCGTGCGCAGTTGTTCGCTCTCACAAGCTGAACGGGCGCTTGTGGATGCGCGGCGCGGCCCCGGGAAAGCTCAGACCGATGGGGGCGCGCGCACGCGGACGCGCGCCACCGGAGAGGCTTTCCGGGGACGCGCCCCGAACCCCGCCCACGTCACACGGACAACAACACGGCAGTCAGCCGACCAGCTTCCCCGGGTTCATGACTCCCGCCGGGTCCAGCTCGACCTTGAGCGCTCGCAGGGCGGCGACGCCGGTCTCGCCGTTCTCGGCGGCGAGCCACTTGGCGTGGTCGCGGCCGATTGCGTGGTGGTGGGTGATCGTGCCGCCGGCGGCGATGATCGCGTCGCAGGCGGCGCTCTTCGCGGCCTGCCATTGGCCGATCGGGTCCTCCTGCTCCTGGCGGGCGAGGAACGTGAAGTAGAGGGATGCGCCGCTGGCGTAGAGGTGCGAGACGTGGCAGGCGACGAACGGGGCGTGCTCGCCGAGGGCGCTGCGCACGGCTGCGTAGAGCCGGCCGAGGTTGCTCCAGGTGGTGGCCGTCTCGAGCGTCTCGACCATGACGCCGCGGGAGAGCAGGTCGTCGCGCAGGTAGGGCGCGTGGAAACGGCCCTTGGCCCATGCGCGGCCGGGGCTCGCTCCGAGCGGGACGGCGCCGTGGCGCTTCAGGACGGCGATGGTGGCCCGGCGGCGCGCCGCGACCTGCTCGGGTGTCCCCTCCCAGCCGACGATCGCGATGCAGCCCGAGCTGACGCCGCGGGCGCTGAGGTAGCGGCCGATGGCGGCCGCCTTGCGTCCCTCCACCCCGGCGAGCGTCAGCGACATGCCCGTCTCCGCCTCGTCGGAGAGGCGCGCGACGTCGGGTGCGGCGCCCTCCTGGATGAGTGCGCGCAACGCCTCGTGGCCCGCGGCGAACGAGGGCAGCATCCAGGCCTCGTACCGCCCGGCCGGCGGGCGCGGGCGCACGCGCAGCGTCATCTCGGTGATCACGCCCAGCGCGCCCTCGGAGCCGACGACGAGCTCGCGCAGGTCCGGGCCTGCGGCCGTGCCCGGATGGGGCGCGAGGTTCAGGTCTCCCGCCGGCGCGGCCATGCGCACGCCCTCGACCAGGGCGTCGATGCGCCCGTAGCCCGTGGAGGCCTGTCCGGCGGAGCGCGTCGCGACCCACCCGCCGACGGTGGCGTACTGAAAGCTCTGCGGATAGTGCCCGAGGGTGAAGCCGCGCTCGCGCAGCACGTGCTCGACCTCCGGGCCGCGCAGGCCCGGCTCGAGCGTCGCGAGCCGCGAGCGCTCGTCGAGGTCCAGCAGCCGCGTCATCCGCCCCAGGTCGAGCGCGATCACGGCCTTGTGGCCGCCGCGTTCGGGCTCCACCCCGCCGACGACGCTCGTGCCGCCGCCGAACGGGACGACGGCCACGCCGGCGGCCGCACACGCGTCCAGAACGCCGCGGACCTGCTCCGCGTCGCCGGGGTAGACGACCGCATCGGGTGCCGGAGCCGCGTCGCCCGCGCGCAGGCGCACGAGGTCCGGATACCCCTTCCCGGCGGCGTGGATCACGCGTGCGGCATCGTCCTCGCGCACGCCGTCCTCCCCCACGATCGCGCGCAGCGCGGCCGCCGGGCGACGCTGCAGCCGCGACTTCGGCGGCGTGATGTCCCTCAGCGGCACGGGCGGCACCGGAGTTCCGAGCGGCCCGCCGAGGAGGCCCTCCAGCCAGGCGATCCCATGCTCCGGCGGTGGGCCCGCGTGCGCGTCCTCGCCCCAGCCCCAGTGCCGCATCTCACGTCCCGGTGCCATGCGTCTCCTCCAGCGTGTCGAGTGCCGCGTCGATCTGCAGCGCCGTCGCGCGCCGCAGGAACATCCCGCCCAGCCGTGAGAGACCGCGCAGCCGCCGCTCGAGCTCCAGCGTGACCTGCGTGCCCTCGCCCGCCGGCTCGATCGCGACGGCCTTCGCGGCGGCCCCCAGGACCTTCTCGAACGGGGTCCCCTCCAGTTCCTGGCTCGCGCGCCAGCGCTCCCCGGGCACGGTCTCGACGAGCACCCAGTCGGCGCGGACGTCCCGCCCGCGGTCGGTCTGCAGGACCTCCGTGAAGCGCCCGTCGCCGACCGCCTCGACGCGCAGGACCTTCGGCCACCAGCGCGCGAGCTGATACAGGTCGCCGACGGTGCGCCAGACGGCTTCGGGCGGGTCGGCCAGCAGGCGCGTGCGGCGGACGGTCGCCACGGCGCTCAGGCCACGAGCTTGCGCAGGTCGCGCAGGAGCAGCAGGTGCTTGAGGTGCGTGGTGACGGTCGCCAGGTTCTCGAGCGCCTCGACGGCCTCGCGGCGGCGCTCCGGATTGCGCGAGCGCAGGGACGGGGCGAGGATCTGCTGCAGCAGTGCCGCCTCGCGGTCGGCGGAGGTGCGGAAGACGCGCAGGTTGCGTCCGGCGACGCCGTAGCGCGCCAGCTCGACGACCGCCCGCACGATCTCGCGCTCGGTGTCGTCGTACCAGACCGTCCCGCCGCGCTGCTGGCCGGCGATCACGCCGTAGTCCTGCAGCTCCTGGATGAGCTTGGGGTCCGCGCGCGTCTCCTCGACGACGTCGTCGAGCGAGTAGACGGACCCGGCGCCCGGCTCCGCAAGGCCGGGCCGGCGGCGCGGGCGGCCGTCGTCGGCTGCCGCTGCCGCTCCGATCTCCGCCTCCGTGCGCCCGGCGGCGAGCTCCTGGCGAATCACCCGCAGCGGCAGGAACTCGTCGCGCTGCAGGCGCAGGATCGTGCGCAGGCGCGCGACGTCGCTCTGGCTGTAGAGGCGGTAGCCGCCGGGAGTGCGGCGCGGCGCCAGCAGCTTCTGATCCTCGAGGTAGCGGATCTTCGAGATCGAGATGTCCGGGAACTCCGTCGTGAGCGCCTTGCAGACGGCCCCGATCGTCATCGGCTTGCCCCGCGGCGCGTCAGCGGCGGGCTCCTCGACCACGAGGCTCTGCTGCTCGGTGGCCATCAGCGCGAAAGGAAGGTGAGCTTGTACTTGCCGATCTGGACCTCGTCGCCGTCCTCGAGGCGCTGGGAGTCGATGCGGCGGCGGTTGACGTAGGTGCCGTTGAGCGAGCCGAGGTCGTCGAGGTGGATCTCCTCGCCGCGCCGCACGAGGATCGCGTGGTCGCGGGAGACGGTGACGTCGTCGAGGAAGACGTCCGAGTCGGGACGGCGGCCGATGCTCATGCGCTCGTGGTCGACCGGGAAGCTCTCGCCGACCCGCCCGCCGCCTGCGCGCACGACGAGCGCGGCGCCCTCACGGGCGATCATGTCGTCCAGCTCGACGGGGACGAGCTCACCGGTCGTCTCGTCGATCCGGTAGGTCGCCGTCGAGGACTCGGCAGGCTGCTGCAGGTCGCCGAGGAACGCCCCGCACTTCTGGCAGTAGTTGGCCCCGTCGGTGTTGACGAAGCTGCATTCGGGGCAGTGGACCGCCACGCGTCGCCCTCCCCCGCGGCGGGGATCAGCCCTCGTCCTCCACGCCGGCGGCCTTGCCGGCGAGGATGTCGGTGAGCCGCTGCACGTCGTCGCCGGAGATGATCTCGCCGCCGCCCTCGTGCTTCTTGCGCAGGCGGTTGACGAGCTCGGCGCGGAGGATGTCGATCTTGCCGTGGAGGATGCGGCGGCGGTAGGAGATCTCGGTCTCCTCGTCCGTCAGGCTCTGGATCAGGGCCTTGAGCTCCTCGTCGGTCAGGGCGCCGAGATCGGGAAAGGTGTCGTCCATGGGGTGCGCTTGGCTCCTCGTCTGGCGGGGATCCCCCCGCGGCGGCGCGAGCATACCAGCGGCGGGAGCCGACGCCTAAACGTAAGGTTGAGGGTGCGCGACGGTCTGTCGCTCAGGTTCCGGCGGCCAGCTGACGGCGCGCACTGCGGGCGTACTCGACCGACGCCACCACGAGCAGCGCCACGCCGGCGGCGAGCATGAGGGTCGCGAGGACCTCGAGCCCGCAGAGCGCCAGGAACAGCGCCCCCATCGCCGGCCAGACGCCCCAGCGTCCCCACCAGTTCACCTGCAGCGCGACGCCCCGGCGCAGCGCCAGCGGGCCCACGATCAACATCAGGGCCTCGCGCGCGATGAGAATCGCGAGCAGCCAGCGCGGCACGAGCTCGAAGTTCCAGCAGACGACGACGCCCGAGATGATGAGCAACCGGTCGACGACCGGATCGAGCATCGCCCCCAGCCGGCTGTACTGGCCGGTCACGCGCGCGGCGATGCCGTCGGCGTAGTCGCCCATGGCGATCGCCGCGTAGACGATCGCGGGCGCCGCGCCCACGCCGTCGTCCTCCCAGGCGAGCCACAGGAACACCGGGATCAGCGCCAGCCGGACGTAGCCGATGGCGTTGGGAATCGTCCACGGGCGCAGTGGGGCGCCGGGAAGCGTCTCAGGGGGCGGCGGCCCGGAGCGGTCCAGGCCGAAGAACCGGCGGCGGGTGAGCGCGGGGCTCACGGAACCTCGCGCAGCAGCGCCTCGACGGCCTGCGCCGCGCCCTCGCGCAGCGGCACCGGTGCCAGCTCGACCTGGCCGCGGCGGCCCTGGGCCTCGACCAGCCCGTCCTCCAGTGTCCGGCGCCCGACCGTCAGGCGCACCGGGCACCCGAGCAGTTCCGCGTCGGCGAACTTCTCGCCCGCCCCGCCCGCACGGTCGTCGTACACGACGTCCAGCCCGGCGGACTGCAGCTCCGCGTACAGCTCCTCGCCCGCCTCGCGCTCGGGCGTTCCCGCCTTGCCCAGGGCGACGAGATGGACCTGCCACGGCGCGAGTGAGCGCGGCCAGGCGATGCCCTGCTCGTCCGCCGTCTGCTCGATGGTGGCGGCGACGATGCGCGCCGGGCCGATGCCGTAGGACCCCATCACGATGGGCTGCTCCTTGCCCGATTCGTCCAGATACGACGCGCCCAGCGGCTCGGTGTAGCGCGTGCCGAGCTTGAAGATGTTGCCCACCTCGATCGCCGGCTCGATGCGGATCGGCGAGCCGCCGACCAGATCGCCGGCCTCCACGGTGCGCACGTCACAGGGCTCGAAGGGGAAGTCGCGACCCGGCTCGACGCCCTGCAGGTGCAGGTCGGGCCGGTTCGCTCCCGCGACCCAGCCTCCGGACGGGCCGCCCGCCACCGCGCCGTCCAGCAGGATCCGCACGTCCGCGCCCACCGGGCCGATGAACCCGGGCGGGCCGAGCCGCTGCTCGATCTCGTCGGCCTGGGCCGGCCGGAACGGCTCGCCGAGATGGTTGGTCAGCTTGATGTCGTTCACGCGGTGGTCGCCGCGCACGACGACCAGGACGAACGCGCCGCCGTCCGTGACGACGGGGTAGGACTTCAGCAGCGCGCCCGGGGCCACGCCGAGCTGCCCGGCGACCGCCTCGATCGTCGTCGCGCCCGGCGTCTGCACCTCCACCGGCGCCGCGAGCGCGGGCGGCATCTCCACCGGCTGGGGATCGGCGCTCGCGACCTCGACGTTGGCCGCATACCCCGGCGCCAGCGCGACGTCGTTCTCGCCCGCCGGGCACGGCGCCATGTACTCATGCGCCCCGGTGCCGCCCATCATCCCGACGTCGGACTCCACGCGGTACCACTCCAGGCCGGTGCGATCGAAGATCCGGTCGTAGGCGACGATGTGCTTGGCGTAGCTCTCGTCCAGACCCGCCGGATCGCGGTCGAACGAGTACGAGTCCTTCATGATGAACTCGCGCGTCCGCAGCACTCCCGCGCGCGGGCGCGGTTCGTCGCGGCCCTTGATCTGGAAGTGGTAGAGGATCTTCGGCAGGTCGCGGTAGCTGCGCACGAGCTGCGACATGTGGAAGGTCACGGCCTCCTCGTGCGTCATCGCGAGGACGAGCTCCGAGCCCTTGCGGTCCTCGAGCTTGAAGACCTCGTCGAAGTCGGCGCGGCCGGTCTTGCGCCACAGGTCACGCGGCTGGATGAGCGGCATCAGCAGCTCCTGACCGCCGATCGCATTGAGCTCTTCGCGGACGATCTGCACCGCCCGCTGATGGCAGCGCCAGCCGGCGGGGAGCCACGTCCAGAGCCCCGCGCCCAGCTGCCGCACGAGCCCCGCACGGACGCCGAGCACGTGCGAGAGCGCCTCGGCATCGGCGGGAGCCTGGCGCTCGGTCGGCAGAAGCAGTTCGGACATGCGCATGTGCGGGCAAGCCTAGGGCCACGGAGGGCCGCGCGCCGCGCGATAGGTTTGTCCTGACCCGACCGAAGGAGACTGAAACAGATGCCGTTCGAGGTTCCCCCGCTTCCCTACGCACCCGACGCGCTCGAGCCCCACATCGACGCGCAGACGATGTCGCTGCACCACGACAAGCACCACCAGGCCTACGTCGACAAGCTCAACGGGGCCGTGGAGGGCACCGAGTGGGCCGACAAGTCGATCGAGGACATCATCCGCAGCCTGGGCGACCTTCCGTCCGACATCGCCGGCCCGGTGCGCAACAACGGCGGCGGCCACCTGAACCACACGCTCTTCTGGGAGTCGATGAGCCCCGACGGCGGCGGCGCCCCCGACGGCGACCTCGGCGCGGCGATCGACGCGGCGTTCGGCTCGCTCGACGCCTTCAAGGAGCAGTTCGAGGCCGCCGGCGTCGGCCGGTTCGGCTCGGGCTGGGCCTGGCTCGTCCTCGACGGCGGTGAGCTCAAGATCACGAGCACGCCCAACCAGGACAGCCCGCTGACGGACGGCCAGGCGCCGCTGCTGGGCAACGACGTCTGGGAGCACGCCTACTACCTGAAGTACCAGAACCGCCGGCCCGAGTACCTGAAGGCCTGGTGGAACGTCGTCGACTGGTCCGTCGTCGCCGAGCGGTACGCCGCCGCGCGCGGCTGAGGGACCGGCTTCAAAACCGCTTTCCGCGGGTAGCCTCAGGACACCCGAGGGGCGATTCTGAATCGCCCCTCGCGCGTGTCCGCAGGCCCTTGTGCGGACCCGCACGACCGCAACTCTCCCGCCGCCCTCAGGTTCCAAGATCGATGATCCGTGCTCTTCTCCTCACCTCACTCACCGCTGCCCTCGCGCTGACGGCGCTCGCTCCCGTGGCCTCCGCGGCCCCCGGAATGCGCTTCGGCATCGCCGACGACGGCATCACCCAGCGCTCTCCCGAACTGGCCGCCCAGGTCGTCCCGGAGTGGAAGGCGACCGGCATGGACGCCGCACGCGTCCTGGTGATCTGGTCCTACGTGGCGCCCGGTCCCGACCGGACCAGCCGCCCCGCCGGGTTCGACCCGTCCGACCCCAACGACCCCCAGTACAACTGGGCGCCGGTGGATCAGGTCGTCGACCTCCTCACCGCCCAGGGGATCGAGCCGATCCTCAACGTCACCGGGTACATCCCGTTCTGGGGCAGCCTCGCGCCGTCCGAGCGCCGCAACCGCTACAAGCCCGACCCGGCGCAGTTCGCCGTGTTCGCCAAGGCGGTCGCCAAGCGCTACGAGGGCCGCGTGAGCCGCTACATCCTCTGGAACGAGCCGAACCTGCCGGACTGGCTCCAGCCGCAGAACGAGTGCTCCAAGGGCCGCTGCACCCCCGTCGCGCCCCACATGTATCGCGACATCGCCCGCCAGGCGGTCCCCGCGATCAAGGCCGGCGCCCCGGGCGCCCAGGTCTACGGGCCCGCGCTCGCCTCCAAGGGCGACTCGCCGAAGAGCGTCAACGCCCGCACCCGCCCGCTCGCGTTCCTGCGCTCACTGGGCTGCGTCGACGCCAAGCTGCGCGCCGACCGCAAGTCCAAGCGCTGCAAGAACTTCAAGCCCGCGACCCTCGACGGGATCGCCTACCACCCGCACAGCACGACCTTCGCGCCCGACCGCGGGTACACGAACAAGGACGACGCGAACCTCGCCGACTACTCGCGCCTGATCAAGACGATCGACGGCGTGCAGAAGGCCAAGGGCCTCGTGAACGGGCGCGGATCGACGAAGTTCGACCTGCACTACGACGAGTACGGCTACCAGACCAACCCGCCCGACGCCCTGCTCGGCGTCACGACCGCCCAGCAGGCCTCGTGGCTGCAGTGGAGCGCCTACACGGCCTACCGCCAGCCGCGCGTGCGGACCCTCATCCAGTACCTCTGGCGCGACGACCCGATCAACACGCGCGTCGACGCGACGAAGTACAGCGGCTGGCAGTCCGGGCTGTACTTCTTCGACGGCCACGCCAAGCCGGCCCGCAAGAGCTTCCCGAACCCGTTCTGGGTCGATCTCCCCCGCGGAAAGAAGACGGCGACCGTGTGGGGCCAGGTGCGTCCGGGAGGCAGCACGCAGGTGACCGTCCAGAAGGGCTCGGGCTCCTCGTTCACGACGCTGAAGTCCCTCACGACGGACGCGCAGGGCTACTTCGGCTTCACGACGACGGTCACGCGCAAGACGTCCTTCCGTTTCCGGTACACCGGCGCCGACGGCAAGACCGTCACCTCGTCGACCGTCACGGTCACGCCCACCAAGGCCTCGTAACCCCTCCCGGAGTGGCAGACTGGCGCCATGCGCCTGCTGCCCCGGGAGGAGGACCGCCTCCTGCTCTTCCTGGCCGGAGAGCTTGCGCGGCGCCGCCGCGCGCGCGGGCTGCTGCTCAACCAGGCCGAAGCCGTGGCGCTGATCGCCGACGAGGTCTGCGAGGCGGCGCGTGACGGGCGCTCCTACACCGAGGTCGAGGCGCTCGGCTACACGCTGCTGGGCGAGGAGGACGTGCTCGACGCCGTGCCGAGCCTCGTCCCGCGGGTCGAGGTGGAGGCGCTGTTCGCCGACGGCATGCGCCTCCTCGTGCTGCACGACCCGCTGACGCGCAGCGCGCCGCCGCAGCCGCGCGCGCTCCCCGTGAGCTGGGACGACGAGCACGCCGTCACGCTCGACATCGCCAACGAGGGCGACGTGCTGGTCGGCATCACCTCCCACTTCCACGTGTTCGAGGTCCATCGCGACCTGCGCCTGGACCGCGCCGCCGCCTGGGGCATGCGGCTCGCGATCCCCGCCGGCCAGAAGCTGGTGATCGGCCCCGGTGAGACCGTGACGGCGCACCTGCGCCCGTTCGGCGGTGCGCGGATCGTGCGCGGCCACGGCGGCCTGTGCGACGGGCCGCTCGACGCCGAGGGCGCCCTCGACGGACGCCCTCACGCTCGCCCGGGAGCGGGGGTACCGCGGTGCCTGAGTCCGGGCTGCCGCCCGAGGCGCTGCACTACGAGCACCACGTCCCGATCGGCGACACCGGCCTGACGGTCGAGGCCGAGGTCGACGAGGCGGGCGGCCCGGACGAGCTGCTTCCCGGCTGGGGCGGCACGATGCGCGACGGCCTCGGCGTCCGTGCCGAGCGCGGCGGCGTCGACGTCGCGATCACGGGCGGCCTCGTCCTCGATCCGGTCCTGGGCGTGCGCCGGACGAGCATCGGCGTCGTGGACGGCCGGATCGCCGCGATCGGCCGCGCGGGCAACCCGGACACCATGGACGGCATCGAGGTCGTGCTCGACAGCGGCACGGCGGTCGTCGACGCGGCGGGCCTCATCGTCACGCCGGGCGTCGTGGACAGCCACGTCCACTTCCTCTCCCCGCAGGTCGGCGCCGCCGCCCTCGCCGGCGGCGTGACGACGCTCATGGTTCAGGACCCCAGCCCCGTCTGGAACCTCGGGTCGGGGCCGGCGTCGCTCATCCAGACGACCTACGCCGCCTTCCAGGACGTCCCGCTGAACGTCCTGCTCCTGATCCGCGGCTCCGCTGCGCGGCCGGAGGTCGTCGAGGACGGCCTGCGCGCCGGAGGCGGGGGCCTGAAGATCCACGAGGACGTCGCGGCCGGCCCCGAGCAGCTGCGCTGCGCGGTCGACGTGTGCGACCGCTTCGACGTGCAGCTGGCGATCCACACCGACGGGCTCAACGAGGCCATCGGCGTCGCGGGGACGCGCGCCGCGATCGCCGGCCGCCCGGTCCACCTCTTCCACATCGAGGGCTGCGGCGGCGGGCACGCCCCGAACCTCCTCGAGCTCGCGTCCGACGCGAACATGCTGTGCTCGTCGACGAATCCGACGGTGCCGTTCGGCGTCGGCGCCGAGGCCGAGCACCTCGCCATGGTCGCCGCGGTCCACCTGCTCGACCCGGAGGGCCGCGGCGGTGACTGGCGGATCCTGCGCGAGCGCGTCCGGCCCGCGACGATGGCCGCCGAAGGCGTGCTCCACGATCTCGGCGTCATCCCGATGACGTCCTCGGACTCCCAGGGCATGGGCCGGATCGGCGAGATCCTGCGGCGGATGCTGCAGAACGCGGGCCTGATGAAGCACCAGTTCGGCGGCGAGGGCCACCGGCACGACAACGAGCGCGTGCTGCGCCACATCGCCAAGGCGACGATCAACCCCGCGATCACGCACGGCATCGCCGAGCACGTCGGGTCGCTGCAGGTCGGGCGCCTCGCCGACTGCGCCCTCTGGCAGCCCGCCCTGTGCGGCGTACGGCCCGAGCTGGTCCTCAAGGCGGGCATCCCCGCCTGGGGCGCCTCGGGGGACGGCAACGCGACGACGCTCCTCGCCGAGCCCGTCCGGGTCGGCCCGCAGCTCGGCGCGCTCGGAGGAGCGCCCGACCGGCTGTCGCTCGCCTTCGTCTGCGAGGCGGGGCTCGACGCGGAGCTTCCGACCGCCCGCGAGCGCGCGGTGGTGCGCGGGTGCCGCGACATCAGCGCGGCCGACATGGTCCGCAACACGCGCCGCGGCGAGATCCGCGTCGACCCGCAGACCCACGTGGTGACGCTCGACGGCGAGGTCATCACGATGCCGGCGGCCGACGACGTGCCGCTCAGCACGCGCTACCTGCTCGGCTGAGCGGCGCTCAGGTGCGCGTGAAGCGCCGGCCCGCGACGGGAGACTGCTCCTCGTCGAGCGTCACCCCGGCGGCGTTCAGCACGTCCTCGCCCCCGCCGGACGCCGCGCTCTCGGCCTGCTCCATCGCCGCCAGGCGCTCGGGGGTCATCGCCGTGGCGTCCTCGTTCTCGGAGAGCCACCGCGCGGCCTCCGCGGCCGCGGCGTCGTCGCGCACGACGGTCTTCCCCGCCGCGTAGTACCGGTCGATCTCGGCGAACAGCTCGTCGACGAGCCGGTCCGTGGGGACCTTCTTCAGCGGCTCGCCCTTGCTGAAGATCATCCCCGCGTCCTTGGCGCCCGTGATCCCGAAATCGGCGTGGCGCGCCTCGCCGATCCCGTTGACCGCGCAGCCCAGGACGGAGACCTCGATCGGGTCGTCGTAGGCCTCCAGGCGCCGCTCGATCTCCACGACGACCGAGTCCATGTCGAACTGCAGGCGACCGCACGTCGGGCACGCGATGAGGACCGGGCCACGCTCGCGCAGCTTCAGCGCCTTGAGGATCTCCCAGGCGACCTTGACCTCCTCCTCCGCGTGGAAGGTGGAGAGCGAGATGCGGATCGTGTCGCCGATCCCGTCGGCCAGCAGCGTGCCGAGCCCGACGGCCGACTTCAGCGAGCCGGTGTACTTCGTGCCGGCCTCCGTCACGCCGAGGTGCAGCGGGTACGGGATCCGCTCGCTGAGCAGGCGATTGGACGCGATCGTGTTGGGCACGCTCGTCGACTTCATCGAGACCTTGAAGTTCGTGAACTCGAGCCGCTCCATCAGCTCCACCCACTCGGTCGCGGCGGTGACGAGCGCCTCGACGGGGCTGGAGTACTCGAGCTCGAGCAGGTGCTTGGGCAGCGACCCGCTGTTGACGCCGACGCGGATCGGCGTGCCCAGGGCCTTGGCCTTCGCCAGGACCTCGGCCACCTTCTCCGGCCCGCCGATGTTGCCCGGGTTGATCCGCACGCAGGCCGCGCCGTTGTCGAGCGCCTTGAGCGCCAGCGTGTGGTTGAAGTGGATGTCGGCGATGATCGGGACCGGCGACTGCGCGACGATCGTCTTCAGCGCCTCGGCATCCTCGTCACGCGGCACCGCCACGCGGATCACGTCCGCGCCGGCCTCCGCGCAGCGCCGGATCTGATCCAGGGTCGCCGAGAGGTTCGCCGTCTCGGTCTTCGTCATGGTCTGGACGGCGACCGGAGCGCCGCCCCCGATCAGGACGCCGCCGACGTCGATCTGCACCTTCGAGGCCATGCGGGGAGTGTACGAGCGTCGGGTCCTCGCGCCGGTAGGCTCGCGCCCGATGGCCGAGCCGCTGAACGTCATGGACTACGAGCGCCTCGCGGCCGCCGCGCTCCCAGAGGGACCGCTCGGCTACTTCGCCGGCGGCGCCGGCGACGAGCGCACGCTGCGCGAGAACGTGGCCGCCTGGAGCCGCCGGCAGCTCCGGCCGCGGATCCTCGTCGACGTCGGCGACGTGTCGACGGCGACGACCGTCCTGGGGACGCCCGTCGCCTCCCCCGTCCTCGTCGCGCCGACGGCGCTTCAGCGGATGGCCCACCCGGACGGCGAGCCGGGCATGGCGCGGGCCGCCGCGGGCGCCGGGACGATCATGACGCTGTCGACGCTCTGCACCTCGACGCCGGCCGAGGTCGCGGCCGCCGCCCCGGGAGGCCCGCGGTGGCTGCAGCTGTACGTGACGCGTGACCGCTCGATCTCCTCCGCGCTCGTGGACGCCGCGGTCGACGCGGGCTTCGGCGCCGTCGTCGTCACCGTCGACGCGCCGGTGCCCGGCGGCCGCGAGCGCGACCACCGGACCGGGTTCCGCGTCCCGGCCGATCTCGACATGCCGGCCGTCACGGCGGCGCTCGGGCGCAGCGGCGGCGTGACGGTCGAGGACTTCTTCTCCGTCGTGGATCCCACGGTGACGTGGGCCGACCTGGACGACTTCGTGGCGCGCTGCCCGCTGCCGGTGATCCTCAAGGGCGTGCAGACGGGCGAGGACGCCGCGCTCGCCTGCAGGCACGGGGCGGCGGCGATCGTCGTGTCGAACCACGGCGGCCGGCAGCTCGACGGCGTGGCGGCGACCGCCGACATGCTGCCCGAGATCGTCGACGCCGTCGGCGGCCGGCTCGAGGTGCTCGTCGACGGCGGCATCCGCCGCGGGACCGACGTGCTCGTCGCGCTCGGGCTCGGCGCGTCCGCCGTGCTGATCGGACGGCCCGCCCTGTGGGGCCTGGCCGCCGGCGGTGAGGCCGGCGCCCGCGGCGTCCTGGACACCCTGCAGCGGGAGCTCGCGACCGGCCTGGCGCTGCTCGGGTGCACCGACCCCCGGGCGGTCACGCGCGACCACGTCGCCGCAGCGCCGCAGCCGTAGGCCCAGCGCCCCGGTCAGGAGTACAGGGCGTCGATCTCCTCGGCGTACTTCGCGCCGATCGGCTTGCGCTTGAGCTTCATCGTGGGCGTCAGCTCGTCGCCCCCGGGCAGCCAGTCGCCGCGGACGATCGTGAACTTCTTGATCTGCTCCACGCGCGCGAGATGCTCGTTCGCGGCGTCGATGCCCGTCTGGATCTCGGCGATGACGGCCGGGTCCCGGGCCAGCGCCTCGAGCGAGGTGTCCTCGATCCCGTGCTGGCTCGCCCACATCGGCGCGAAGTCCGCGTCGAGGACGATCAGCGCCGTGTTGTAGGGCCGCGCGTCACCGATGCAGCACGCCTGCCCGATCAGCGGATGCGCGGACTTCACGTGCGCCTCGATGTTCGCCGGCGACATGTTCTTGCCGGCGGCGTTGATGATGATCTCCTTCTTGCGGTCGATGATCCGCAGGTGCCCGGCGTCGTCCCAGGCGCCGATGTCACCCGTGTGGAGCCAGCCGTCGGGGTCGATCGTGTCGGAGGTCTGGTCGGGCTTGTTGCGGTAGCCGCGCATCACGGCCTCCCCGCGGACGAGGACCTCGCCGTCGTCGGCGAGCCGCACCTCGACGCCCGGGACGGGCGGGCCGACGGTGCCGATCCGCACGCTTGCCGGGCCGGTTGACGGTGCCCGAGCCCGACGTCTCCGACATGCCCCAGAGCTCGCTCACCGGGAGCCCGATCGCGTGGAAGAACTCCAGGACCTCGACCGGCGTCGGCGCGGCGCCGACGTTGATCGCCACGACCTCGTCGAGCCCGAGCATGGACCGCCACTGCGCGAAGTGCGCCGTGTCGGCGACGGCGACGCGCTCGGCGAGATCCGCCGGGATCTCCTCGCCGCGCTGCTCGCGCCGCACCTTGTCGACCGCGTCGGCCAGCGCGCGCTCGAGCGGCTCGCGCTGCTCGGCCGGCTGACCGTGGACCATCGTCTCCAGGCCGGCCTTCAGCTTCTCCCAGATCCGCGGGACGGCGAAGAACCACTGCGGATGCACCTGCGTGAGGGCGGCCACGATCTCGCGCGGGTTGGCGAGGGTCGTGACCTGGAAGCCCAGGACGACGGGCGCGTAGTGATGGGCGTTGCGTTCGGCGATGTGGGCGGCCGGGAGCCACGAGATGACGCGGGCGCCGGGCGGGAAGTCGACGATCTCGTTGAACGCCTCCATGACGCTCATGACGTTCCCGTGGGTCAGCTCGACGCCCTTGGGCGGGCCCGTCGTTCCGGACGTGTAGATCAGCGTGAGCACGTCGTCGGGCTGCACGGCCTCGGCGGCGGCCGCCGCGTCGAAATCGGGGTCGGACCCCTCGACCTCGCTGAGCGGCGTCGTCCCCGCGGGCGCGCCCTCGGCCGGCGGGTCGATGAGGATGACGTGCTCCACGTCCGCCAGCTGCTCGCGCGCCGCCTGCACGACCGGGAGGAACGCCGTCTCCGTGATGATCACCTTGGCGCCCGAGTCCGAGACGACGTAGGCGATCTGGTCGGGCGTGTAGGTCTGGTAGATCGAGAACGGCGTCCCGCCCGCCGTGACGACCGCCAGGTCCGCGAGGTGGAACTCGGGGCGGTTGACGAGCATGATCGCGACCGTCTCGCCGCGATCGACGCCCAGGGCCCGCAGCCCGCCGGCCAGCGCGTCCACGCGGTCGCCGAGCTCCCGCCAGGTCCATTCGACCGACCCGTCGAGGGTCCTGACGGCGACGGCGGACTCGTGCTCGCGGACGGTCTCTCGGAAGGCCAGCGCGACGGTGGGCGCGTGCTGGGGAAGGGCGCTCGAGGTCATGCCCGGGAACCTATCTGACAGGGAACCCTTCGCCGGTCAGGCGCCCGATGTCGTTCGTGAGCCCGATCGCGAACAGGAAGATGATCAGGACGAAGCCGACGACGCTCGCCCGCTCCATCACGGCGAACGGGATCGGCCGGCCGCGCAGCTTCTCCGCGACGGCCCAGAAGATGTGCCCGCCGTCCAGCGGCAGGAACGGGAACAGGTTCACGAGCGCCAGCGACAGTGAGATGACGGCCAGCACGGTGAGCGCCCGCACCCAGTCGAACTCGATCGACTGCCGGGTCACCTCGTAGGAGCCGACGACGCCCGAGACCTCCTTGCGGGCCTGCGCGTCGTAGAAGATCTTCGTGATCGCGGTGACGGTGGCGCTCGAGACGTTCCACATCGAGGTCGCGCTGCGGCGCACCGCGTCGGCCGGCCCCACGTCGCTCGTCGTCGTCCCGAAGCCGAAGCCCAGCCGGGCGCGCCCCAGCTCGGCGTCGTAGCGCGGGACGATCAGGAGCGTCTGCCGCTGCCCGTCGCGGACGACGACGACGCGCGCCGGCGTCTGCGCACGGCAACCGGCGGACTGCGCGCCCGCGCACTTGTGCGTCGCGATCTGGTCGCCGAGGTCGCGCGCGCTGCCGCGGACGCCGTCGACCGAGACGACCGTGTCCCCGCGCAGGAGCGTCCCCTGCGCTGCGCTGCGCTCCTCGATCCGGTCGACCTTGTTCGTCGAGCTCGTCGTGCCGAGGGCGACGAAGAGCCCGAAGAAGATGAGGAACGCGATCAGGAAGTTCATCGCCGGGCCGGCCGCGATCACGACGACGCGCTTCCAGACCGGCATGCGGAAGTAGGCGCGATCGGCCACCTCCTCCGGGATCTCCTCGTGCGGGTTCATCCCGGTGATGCGGACGTAGCCGCCGAGCGGGATGACCCCGATGCAGTACTCGGTCTCCCCCCGCCGGTGCTTCCAGATGTGCGGCGGGAAGAACAGCGAGAACCGCTCCGCGCGCATCCCGACCTTCTTCGCGGCCAGGAAGTGGCCGAGCTCGTGAAGGATGATCAGCAGGCTGAAACCGACGAAGGCGAGGAGGTAGCTCAAGGCGTCCGAGTGTAGGCGGACGGCGCGCCCTCGCCCCCCGGTCCCGACATCCGTCCGCGCAGGGCTCTCTGCGGCCCGATTGCGGCGGAGTACTGAACCTGGCACGTCAGCGCTTGACGATGGATGACCGGTAGGAACGGAGCGCCCAGCGGCGTCCCGACGGTCCTGGAACTGACGCCGACATGCCGAGCCTCTTGACATCTCATGCACTCCCCGCCGCCGTCCTCACGGCCATCGCCGCCGCCGCGATGGGCGCGGGTTCGGCGCCGGCGAGCACGCAGGGTCCCGCACCGACGACGATGCGCGACACCTTCACGTTCTCCGATCTGCGTCCCCTCCGGACCGGCCCCCGGCCCGCGCCTGCGCACGTCCTGCACCCCCCGCGCGCGACCGCCGCACTGACGACCGCCGCCGGCCGGGTGCGGTATGTCGTGCGGGCCCGCGAGACCTCCGGCGACGGCCCGGTCCAGATCGACCGCCGCGTCGGATCGACCTCCGACCTGCAGCGTGCGCAGGCGGACTCCGGCAACGTGTGGGCCGAGCCGGTCTACGCCACGCACGCCGTCGCGACGCCCAACGACCCGCTCTATCCCAGCCAGGAGGAGCAGTTCACCGCTCCCGGCGACGACGGCTTCCGCGCCGCCTGGGAGGTCAGCACGGGCGCGCCCACCGTCTCCGGTGAGGCGCCGCCGATCATCGCCGTCGTCGACAGCGGCGTCGACGTGACGCACCCCGACCTGGCGAAGAACCTCTGGACCAATCCCGGCGAGATCCCCGGCAACGAGGCCGACGACGACCACAACGGGTTCATCGACGACGTGCACGGCGCCGACATCATCTCGCCCGGCACGCCGCCCGACGACGAGTACTACCACGGCACCGCGGTCGCCGGCGTGGCAGCCGCCCGCGGCGACGACAGCCAGGGCATCACCGGCGTCGCCTGGGTCGCGCGCATCATGGCCGTCCGCGTCCTCGACTCGAACGGCGCCGGCGACACGGGCCAGCTCGCCAAGGGCATCCTCTACGCCGTCGCCAACGGCGCGCAGGTCCTCAACGTCTCGATCACGAGCGACGCGCGGACCCGCGCCGTCGACGACGCGATCGGCGTCGCCGAGCGCGCAGGCGTCGTCATCGTCGCCGCGGCCGGCAACGAGGGCCGCGACCTCGCCGACCAGCCGGTGTACCCCGCATCCAGCACGAGCCCCGCGATGATCTCGGTCGCCGCGACCTCGTCCCGCGGCGTGCTCGCCACCTGGTCGAACTTCGGCCGCACCGGCGTGGACATCGCCGCCCCCGGCACGGATCTGCTCACGACGATCCCCAACGGCTCCTACGCCGCCTTCTCGGGCACCAGCGCCGCCTCCCCGGTCGTCGCCGGAACGGTCGCCCTGATGCGGGCCGTCCAGCCGCTCGCCGGACTGACCCAGATCCGCGCGACCCTCCTGGACAGCGCCGAGCGCAGCGTGGTCCCGGTGCGCACCGGCGAGCTGCGCGCAGGCCGCGCCCTGGCCGCGTTCGCCCCGCTGGACATCAGCAAGTCGTCGCTCGCGAACCCCGCCGTCCCCTACGTCACCGTCAAGACCAGCATCGTGCAGGGCCGGGGCATCCACCACCGCGTCCGCATCAGCTGGAAGGTCGCCCGCTCGGCCAAGCCGGCGTCGGCCGAGGTCGTGCGCATCCATCGCCGCAGCGCGCGCGGGCCGCTGCTCGTCCGCTGCACCCACCGCCAGAAGGGCGCGAACGGCACGTTCACGAGCAGGACGTTCCACACGCTCGCGAGCGGGCGCAAGGCCGCCTACGTCATCGACGTGCAGGTCCGCGCATCCGACGGCACGGTCCTGGGGACGGGCCGCCAGGTCCGCCAGTTCCGCTGACGTCCCTCAGGCCCGGCCGGAGACGGCGTCCGCGGCGACGGCGCGCGCCTCGCGGTCGGCCTCGTACAGCGAGTCGAACGCCCGGACGGGCGCCGCCGGCAGCCGCTCGAGCGCCGTCTCCACGACCGCGGCGATCCCGGTGAACGAGAGCCGGCCCTCGAGGAACGCGTGGACCGCCACCTCGTTCGCCGCGTTCAGCACGCAGGGAGCGGTGCCGCCGGCGAGGCCCGCGGCGCGGGCGAGTCCCAGGCACGGGAAGGCGTCGTCGTCCACCGGTTCGAAGGTCAGCGAGCCCAGCTCGGCCAGGTCGAGCGCACGGACCGGCACCTCGACCCGCTCGGGCCAGTGCAATGCGTAGGCGATCGGCACGCGCATGTCGGGGTACCCGAGGTGCGCGAGCGCGGCGCCGTCGCAGAGCTGCACGTAGGAATGGACGATCGACTGCGGATGGACGACGACGCCGATCCGCTCGTACGGCGTCCCGAACAGGTGGTGGGCCTCGATGACCTCCAGGCCCTTGTTCATGAGCGTGGCGGAGTCGATCGTGATCTTCCCGCCCATCTCCCAGGTCGGATGGCGCAGCGCGTCCTGCACGCTGACCGACTCCAGCTCCGCCGGCGAGCGCCCGCGGAACGGGCCGCCGGACGCCGTGAGCACGAGGCGATCCACCGTCCCGGGCGCCTCGCCCGCGATGAGCTGGTGGAGCGCGGAGTGCTCGGAGTCCACGGGCAGGATCCGCGCTCCGGTCGCCTCGGCGAGCTGCATCACGAGCTCGCCGCCCACGACGAGGGACTCCTTGTTCGCGAGCGCGAGGTCGATGCCCTCGCCGAGCGTCGTCACCGTCGGCCCGAGGCCCGCCGATCCCACCAGCGCGTTGAGGACGAGGTCCGCTCCGGACCCGGCGATCAGCTCGACGAGACCCTCCGGCCCGACGAGGACCTCCCCGTCGTAGGCCTCCGCGGCGCGCGCCGCGGCCTCCGGGTCCGCCAGGACGATGCGCGGCGACCCCAGGGCCCTGGCCTGCGCCACGAGCGGCTCCCAGGAACGCGCGGCGCTGAGCCCGACGACCTCCAGATCGCGGGCCCGCGAGACGACGTCCAGGGCCTGGACGCCGATCGAGCCGGTGGAGCCGAGGATGAGCAGGCGGCGGGACACGGGGCCGCAGTCTGCCGCACCGGGCCCGCAGCCCGCCGCACGGGCGTACGATCCCCAGATGCTCGACCTCGTCGAGTCCGCGATCAACGGCCTGCGCATGACGCCGTGCCCCGGGTGCGCGGACCGGGCGCTCCTGGCGCCGGCGCAGCCCCACTCACCGTGCCGCGTGGCCTGCGCGCGCTGCGATCGCACGTGGGACGTGCTCGCCGAGGTCACCGTCGTGAGCGGCCGCCCGCGGCTGCGCGGGAACTGCTGCTCGGGCTTTCGCCACCACGACCTCACCTGGAGCCAGGAGCCCGGCGGCCGGGAGCAGCTCACGCTGCTGAGCAGCTGGGCGCAGGATCACCTGCTGCTGCGGCCCGGGGACGTCGTGAGCATCCTCTGTGAGCCCGGCGCCCTGACCGAGGTCCGCGCCGGCCGCCGCGAGCGCCGCATCATGCCGCTGCTCGTCGCCAACCACACGCTCCGCGGCCTGTGGGCGCTCGCCGGCTGCGCGCCGGTCCGCAGCCTGCGCTGAGCCCTACTGCAGCGCCTGCCAGACGTAGTAGCCGGCGACGATCGAGAACAGCACGGCGTCGAGGCGGTCGAGCGCCCCGCCGTGGGCGCCGAACACGCGCCCGGAGTCCTTGGTGCCGGCCTCCCGCTTGACGAAGCTCTCGAACAGGTCCCCGAGCGGAGCGGTCACGGCGACGGCGACGCCGAGCAGCAGCGCGTCGGTCCCGCTCAGCCAGTCCTGGTAGAGCCCGGCGAACCACGCGGCGGCGATCGCCGCGACGACGCCGATGAGCAGGCCCTCGACCGTCTTGTTCGGCGAGATCGCCGGCGCGAGCGGCCGGCGCCCGATCGCGCGGCCGCCGAAGTAGGCGCCGCTGTCGCCGATGAACGTCGCGACCAGGACGAGCACGACGATGCCGTCCCCGTGCGAGGACTCGCGCAGCAGCACCGCGTGGGCGAAGCCCAGCCCGATCCAGACCAGTCCGAACAGCGCGAGCGTCACGCCCGCGACACCCGCTCCGCCCGGCTGGAGCAGGCCCATGAGGAACACGACCGGCACGCAGCACACGAGCGCCAGCAGCACGGTCGAGGGCTCGCCGAGCAGCGCGGCGACGACGAGGCCCACGGCGCCGAGGAACGCGCCGAAGATCACCGGCCGCGCACGCTCGAACATCGAGAACAGCTCGCGCAGGCAGATCACCGCGAAGATGGCCATCCCGGCGGCGAACGCCGGACCGCCGAGGGCCACGAGGATGACCGCCAGGACGATGAGCGGCAGCGCCGCCAGGATGCGCCTGCCGACATCCGAGCGCCCGTGCCGGCGCGCCGCCGACCGCGCGCGCTCCAGACCTTCCGGCGACCGCCTCGGGATCGGCATCAGCGCCCTCCGAAGCGCCTGTTGCGCGCCTCGAAGTCGTCGAGGGTCTCCTGGAAGGCCTCGCGCGTGAAGTCCGGCCACAGCTCGTCGCGGAACGCCAGCTCGGCGTACGCGGACTGCCAGAGCAGGTAGTTCGACAGCCGCTGCTCGCCGCTCGTGCGGATCACGAGGTCCGGATCGTGGAGGTCCGGCGCGTAGAGCAGCGCGCGGAACGACGACTCGCCTCCGCCCTCATAGCGGGAGGCCGCGTCGAGGATCTCCTGGCGCCCGCCGTAGTCGAACGCCACGACGAGCGTGATGGCGCTCCCGTCCCGTGTCTCGTCCTCCGCCCACTCCATCTGCTCGACGAGGTCGCGCGACACGCGGTCGCGACGGCCGATGAACCGCATGCGCACGCCCTCGTCGCGCAGCTCCGGCGTCTCGTCGCGGATGCGCTGGGCGAACATCGCCATGAGCGCCGCGACCTCCTCCGGCGGGCGCGACCAGTTCTCGGTCGAGAAGGAGTACACGGTGAACTCCTCGATCCCGAGCTGCGCCGCGTCGCGCAGTCGCGCCTTGACGACGTCGGCGCCGGCGGAGTGCCCCTCGATGACCGGCAGCCCGCGCTCGGCTGCCCACCGGCCGTTCCCGTCGGTGATGATGGCGACGTACCGCGCCGCGCGGCCGCCGTCGGCCATCACACCTCCATGATCTCCGCTTCCTTGCCCTTCAGGAGGCTGTCCAGCTCGGCGATGCGGCCGTCGGTGAGCTTCTGGAGCTCCACCTCCCCGCGGTGCTCGTCGTCGGAGCCGACGTCGCCGGCGTCCTTGAGCTCCCGCAGGTCGTGCATGATGTCGCGGCGGACGTTGCGGATCGCGATCCGGCCCTCCTCGGCGATGTGCCGGACCACCTTGACGAGCTCCCTGCGGCGCTCCTCGTTCAGCGCCGGGATCTGCAGCCGGATGATCTTGCCGTCGTTGTTCGGCGAGAGGCCCAGGTCGGACTCCATGATCGCCTTCTCGATCGCCTTGATCGAGGACTGGTCGTACGGCTGGACCGACAGGAGCGTCGCCTCGGGCGCGGAGAGCGTCGCCAGCTGGTTCAGCGGGGTCGCGACGCCGTAGTAGTCGACCACCACGCGGTCGAGCAGCGACGGGCTCGCGCGCCCCGTGCGAACCGATCCGAACTCCCCGTTCGTCGATTCGACGGACTTCTGCATGCGCTCGCCCGCGTCCGCGAGGAGTTCGTCGATGATCTCGCTCATGAGCTGGTCACCAGGGTCCCGACCCGGTCGCCGCACACTATCCGGTCGATGTTTCGCTCGTCGTCCATGTTGAACACGTAGATGGGGATGTCGTTCTCCATGCAGAGGGTCAGGGCCGTGGTGTCCATCACGCGCAGTCCGCGCTGCACCGCGTCCATGTGGGTGAGCTGCGGGATGAGCTGCGCCTCGGGGTCCTCACGCGGGTCGGCGGTGTAGACGCCGTCCACCCCGTTCTTGGCCATCAGGATGGCCTCGGCGTGGATCTCGGTGGCCCGCAGGGCCGCCGCCGTGTCGGTCGTGAAGAACGGGTTGCCGGTCCCGGCGGCGAAGATGACGACGCGGCCCTTCTCCAGATGGCGCATCGCGCGGCGGCGGATGTAGGGCTCGGCGACCTCGGCGACCGTGATCGCCGACTGCACACGGACGTGGACGCCGAGCTTCTCCAGCGCGTCCTGCAGCGGCAGCGCGTTGAGCAGCGTCGCGAGCATGCCCATGTAGTCGCCGCTGGCGCGGTCCATGCCGGCGGCGGCGCCGGTGACGCCGCGGTAGACGTTGCCCGCGCCCACCACGATCGCGATCTCCACGCCGCGGTCGTGCACCACGCGGATCTGCTGCGCGACGGCCTGCAGGCGCTCGGGGTCCGTGCCGTACTCGAGGGAGCCCATGAGGGACTCCCCGGAGAGCTTCAGCAGGACGCGGCGGAAGGCTGGCTCGGGCACTGCTCCTGACCCTAGCGATGGTAGATGCGTTTGCGCTCGGACGTCTGTGGTTGGGCGGGTTCCGTGGTTCGTCGCGGGCGGCATTCGGCGCTCCCCGCCGAACGCGGAGCTCCCGCGGCGCCGCCCACGGACCCGCCACATGCACTCGACCGCCTCTTCCAACGAAGGCGGGACGTCAGCCGCCGCTGTGAAGGAAAGCCGGGACGGTCCTTTCGGTGACCCGCCGGCGACGCGCGAGGGCGGCCGCCGGCGCGCCGTGGCCGGGGAATTCCGTCATCCGGCCGGGAGGGCCGGATGACGCCCCGGAGACGGTGACGACGGGCGGCCGCCACCGCGACCGTCCCGAAGCGCGTTACTCCCCTACAGCAAACCGAGAGAACCGTCGGATGACGACGTTCTCGCCGGTCTTCGCCGACAGGTCCGCGCGGAGCTGCTCGATCGTCTTGCCGTCGTACTTGTCGGCGTTGACGTGCGCCTGGTTCAGGAGCGCGACCTCGCCGAGCCACTTGTTCAGCATGCCCTCGACGATCTTCGGCCGGATGTTCTCCGGCTTGTCGGCGGCCTGCTGCTCGAAGACGCGGACCTCGGCCTGCTTGTCCTCCTCCGAGACGTCCTCGGGCGAGACGACCTTCGTCTGCGGGCTGGCGGCGATGTGCATCGCGATCTCGCGCGCGAACGCGATGAAGTCGTCGTTCTTCGCGACGAAGTCGGTGTTGCAGTCGACCTCGACGAGCACGCCCACCTTGCCGTTGGCGTGGATGTAGCTCTGGACGGTGCCCTCGCCGGCCTCGCGGTCGGCGAGCTTCCCGATCTTGTTGCCCATCTTGACGCGGAGGGCCTCGACGGCCTTCTCCATGTCGCCCCCGGTCTCCTCGAGGGCCTTCTTGCAGTCCATCATCCCGGCGCCGGTCTGCTTGCGCAGCGCAGCGACGTCGGAAGCGCTGATCGTCGTCATGCGGGGGTGTCCTCCTGGGGCGCCTGCGCTGCCGGCGCCGTCTCGGTCTCAGGGGTTGCGGGGGTCGCTGCGGCCGGCGTGGGCGCGGCGGGCGCCTCGGCGGCGGGCGCAGGCGCCTCCGCGGGCGGCGCGGCGGCGGCCTCCGCCTCGGCGGCCGCGGCGCGTGCCGCGGCGGCGGCCTCGGCCTCCTTGCGCTCGCGCTCCTCGGTCTCCTTGCGCTGGCGCTCCTCGGCCTCCGCCTTGGCCTTCTCCTCGGCCTCGGCGCGGGCCTTCTCCTCCTCGGCGAGGAAGCCCAGGCGGGCCTCGGCGACGGCGTTCGCGATGCCGTCGACGATCACCTTGCAGGAGCGCATGGCGTCGTCGTTGCCCGGGACGACGAAGTCGATGCCGTCCGGGTCGCAGTTCGTGTCCACCAGGCCGATGACGGGGATGCGCAGGCGCTGGGCCTCGCGCACGCCGATCGCCTCGACGTTGAGGTCGACGACGAACACGGCGTCCGGCGGGCGCTGCATGTGCTTGACGCCGCCGAGGTTCGCCTGGAGCTTGGCGAGGTCCGCCAGGGCGGTCAGGCGCTCGCGCGTCGGCAGGAGGTCGAGCTGACCCTCGGCCTGGTAGCGCTCGAGGTCGTGCAGCCGGCGGATCCGCTGGTTGATCGTCTGGAAGTTCGTCAGCAGGCCGCCGAGCCAGCGATGGTTGACGTACGGCATGCCGGCGGCCTCAGCGGCCTCCTTCACGGCGTCGCGCGCCTGCTTCTTGGTGCCGACGAACAGCACGATGCCGCCACGGGCGGCGAGCTGCGCGGCGAAGTCCTGGGCCTGGCGCAGCAGCGCCTCGGTCCGGAGCAGGTCGATGATGTAGATGCCGTCGCGCTCGCCGTAGATGTAGCGGCGCATCTTCGGATTCCAGCGGCGTGTCTGATGGCCGAAATGGACGCCGGCCTCCAGCAGCTCGCGGATCCCGACCTCGCTCGAAGTCGTAGCCACGGTGCTTCTCCCTTGATTCAGTTGGATGTGCCACCCGCGGGGAGCGCCGGCGAGACCCGGAACTCGCGCATCTGGCGCGAACCGGGCAGGGCCGCCGGGCCCTGTGTCCCACGGGGTCGTAGGGACGTGATGAGCCCCGTATCGTAGCCGCTCGTGCCGGAACGGGACCTCCATCACCTCGTCTCCGGGCTCGCCGACGCGGAGCTGTACGAGCGCGGGCGGGCGGACTGGCCCGCCGCGGTCTGCGACGCGCTGCGCTCCGGCCTGGGGCTGGCGCAGGGCGCCGCCATCGCCGACGTCGGCGCTGGATCGGGGAAGCTCAGTCGCGTGCTGGCCGCCGGCGGGTTCGATGTCACCGGCATCGAGCCGCTCCCCGCCATGCGCGAGGTGCTCGCCCGCTCCCTCGGACCGGACCGTGCGCTGGACGCCACGGCCGAGGCCCTCCCGCTCGCCGACGCCTCCGTCGACGCCGTCACCTGCGGCGACGCCTTCCACTGGTTCGACCACGACGCCGCCGCAGCGGAGTTCCATCGCGTCCTGCGCCCGGGGGGCGGCGTCGCCGTCGCCTGGCGCGTGCCGGACCCGGGACGCACCGGCGGATGGGCGGTCGAGATCGAGCGGCTCGTCGCCGAGGTGCGCCCGGAGCATCCGGGCTACACGCCGGACCGGGGCATGGACGCGCTCGCGCGTCACGGCGGGTTCACGCCGCGCACGCTCGTGCAGATCCCGTTCGAGCACTGCACCGACCGCGCCGGGATCCTCGACTTCGTCGGGTCCATCACCTTCGTCGGCGTGCTGCCGGACGCTGAGCGCGCGGCGCTCCTGGCGCGCTGCGGTGCGGCGCTCGACGCCGCGGACGGCGAGGTGCTCGTGTGGCCCGTCGTCGCCGAGGTGTGGCTCAGCCGGCGGCGACCGTGAGCGCGTGCTGCAGGTCCTCGGGGAGCGGCGAGACGACGTCCACCCGCTCGCCCGTCACCGGGTGGTCGAACGACAGGCGCGCCGCGTGCAGGAACTGCCGGTCCAGGCCGCAGCCTCCAGGCGTCCCGTAGACCGGGTCGCCGACCACGGGCAGGCCGATCGCCTGCAGGTGCGCGCGGATCTGATGGGTGCGTCCCGTCTCGAGCCGGACCCGCAGCAGCGTCGTCTCGGGGAATGCGCGCTCGATCTCGAAGTGCGTCACGGCCTCGCGCGGGTGCTCGGTGTCGGTCGAGATGACGGTGCGGTGGCGGCGGTCGCGGCCGAGCGGCGCGTCGATGGTCCCCGACCGCGACGGCGGGCGCCCTTCGACGAGCGCCACGTACTCCCGCGTGATCGCGCGGCGCTGCATCGCGGCCTTCAGTGCGCGGTGGGTCTCCTCGTCGCGTGCGACGACGAGCAGCCCCGACGTGTCGCGGTCGAGCCGGTGCACGATCCCCGGTCGCTCCGCGTCATCACCGCCGCCGGCACGCCCGGCGAGCGCCTGGACGAGCGTCCCCGTCGCGTGCCCGCGTGCGGGATGGACGACGACGCCGGGCGGCTTGTCGACGACGAGCAGGTGCGCGTCCTCGTAGGCGACGCGAAACGGCGCGGGCGTGTCGTCGGGAGCGGGCCCGGGCCGGCGGTCGGTCTCGTCGACGACGACGGTCTCGCCGCCGCTCACGCGATGGCGCTTGGGGACCGCCGTCCCGTCGACGGTCACCTGACCGGCCTCGATCAGCCGCTGCGCGCGGCTGCGCGAGCCGAGCGGGCCGGCGAGGACGGCGTCGAGCCGCTCACCCGCGGACTCAGGCGGGACCCGGAGCTCCATCACCGGCCTCCGCGGCGCGGGCGGCCCGGTCCCGGCGCCGGGCGTCGCGCTCGACGACGACGAGCAGCAGCACGACGCCGAGCGTGATCGAGATGTCGGCGACGTTGAACGCCGGCCAGTGCGCCGCCTTGATGTAGTCGGTCACCGATCCGCGCGCGACGCGGTCGATGACGTTGCCGATCGCGCCCCCGAGCAGCATCCCGGTCGGGAGCCAGATGCCGGGGACGTCGAGGTGGGTGCCGACGTAGAGGACGAGCGCGGTGAGCGCGACGGCGACGATCAGCGCGACGAGCACGGGGCTCCCCGACAGGCGGCCGAACGCCACCCCGTCGTTCTCGACGTGCACGAGCCGCAGCGTGGAGCCGAGCACGTCGTGGCGCTCCCCCGTCTCGAGCGAGCCGCGGACGAGGACCTTGACGAGCTGATCGACGAGCAGCACGGCGAACGCCGTCGCCGCCGTGAGCGCCAGGACGCGCCCGCGCCGCACCGCGCTACCCGCGGATCAGGCCGACGACGAGGCCGCCGACCACGTACAGGGCGATGATCGCGACCATCGGGCTGAGGTCGAGCGGGCCGAGCGGCGGGATGAAGCGCCGGAACAGGCGCAGGTAGGGCTCGCACGTCTGCCGCAGGAACTCGAGGATCCCGTTGAGGACGCGGTTGTACGGCACCCGGCCGCCGAACGAGAAGAACAGCGTGGAGAGGATGTACAGCAGGATCAGGATCACGTAGACGCTGATCAGCGTCTGGACGTAGTCGGCGATCTGCGCGCGGGCCGTCGCCAGGACGACGACGGCGGCGCCGCTCATGCGCCGGCCTCGAGCACCGCGTCCATCGCGTCGTCGAACGCGGCGCGGATGCCGCCGGCCTCGAGCGCGGCGAGCCCGCGGGCGGTGACCCCGCCGGGCGAGGTGACGGCGCGGCGCACGCCGAGCGTGTCCATGTCGCGTGCGCGCAGGACCGCCGCTCCGCCGGCCATCGCGGCGCCGACGAGGCGCTTGGCGACCGGCTCGGGGATCCCGGCGCGGATGGCCGCGTCGATCTGCGCCTCGGCGACGAGCGCGGCGTACGCGGGCCCGACGCCCGAGACGGCGGTCAGCGGGCCCAGCTGCGATTCGGGAAGCACGATGACCTCGCCGACCGGGGCGAAGAGGTCCTGCACCGCTGCGAAGGCGGCCGGATCGCCTGCGTCGTCATCGACCAGGCCGACGACGCCGCTGCGGATCTCCACGGCGGTGTTGGGCATGATCCGGAAGACCCGCGCGCCGGGGTAGGCGGCGCGGACGTCCGCGAGCGCGACGCCGCCGAGCAGCGACACCACGATCGTGTCCCCGGCGTCCAGCTCGCCGGCGACCGCCGCGAGCTGCGCCGGCTTGTGGCAGAGGATCACGAGGTCGCTGGCCGCCACCACCTCGGCGTTCGTCGCGACCGCCTCACCGCCGAGCTCCGCCGCGAGCGCCTGCGCCCGCGCCGGATCGACATCCGAGCACACGACGGGACCACCGAGCCCCCGCGCAAGCGCGGACGCCATGTTGCCGCTGCCGATCAGACCGATCCTCATGCGGCCACCACGCTACAAGCCCGGCCCAGGCCTCGGCGCGGCCCGTCAGGACTGATTGAAGAAGCCCTTCTCGATGAGCTTGGCGCGCGTTCCTCGGCGGAGATCTCGACGTCGCGCGGCGTGAGCATGAAGACCTTGTCGGCGATCCGCTGCATGCCGCCGTCGAGCGCGTAGGTCAGCCCGCTGGCGAAGTCGATCAGGCGCTTGCTGAGCTCGGTGTCGGTGCCCTGGAGGTTGAGCACGACCGGGATGCCGTCCTTGAACTTGTCGGCGACCTGCTGGGCGTCGTTGAAGCTCTTGGGGATGACGAGGTGCACGCGGCCCGCGCCGGTGCGGGCGCCGTTGCCCGAGCGCGGCGCGGCGACGGGACGCAGCGCCGTGGTGGGCCGGCCGGCGGGCTCGTCGTCGGCGAAGATGTCGTCGATCTCGTCGCGGCGGCGACGCGCGGCGAGGCGCTTGACGTTCGGGCGCTCGCGGTAGCGATCCTCGAGCTCGGCCTCGGGCTCGTAGGGCTCATCCCCCTCGTAGGGGTCGCGATCTTCGGCGAGCCCGAAGTAGACGAGCGCGCGGTGCCAGGAGTCCCGGAAGGCCATATCGGATGGAATTTAGCCCTTTGCGGGCCTTCTCCTGCAAGTCTGCGCGCGACCGCCCCGCTCAGCGGTAGAGGCGCGTCCCGATCCGGACGATCGTGGCGCCCTCCTCGACCGCGATCGCGAAGTCCTGGGTCGTGCCCATGGAGAGCTGCGGGAGGCCGCGCTCGGCGGCCAGCTCGCGCAGCGCCGCGAACCACGGACGGCTCGCCTCGGGGTCCTCGGCGAGCGGCGGCATCGTCATCAGGCCGACGACGCGGCACGGGCAGCGGGCGAGGAACGCGTCGAGCTCCGCCGGCGCGACGCCGCTCTTGGCGTCCTCCCCGGCGATGTTCACCTCGACGAGCACCTCGGTCTCCGGCGTCGCGTGGCGCTCCAGCTGCGTGAGCACGGACTCGCTGGCGACGGAGTGGATCCAGCGCACGTGCGGCAGCACCTGGCGGACCTTGCGGCTCTGCAGGTGGCCGATGAAGTCGAAGGTGAGCCGGTCGCCCCAGCGCTCCTGCTTGGCCACGAGGTCCTGGGCGCGGTTCTCGCCTGCGAGCGTGATGCCCGCGTCGGCCAGGACGCCGACCTCGTCGAGCGGGACGTACTTCACCGCCGCGAGGATGTCGACGCCCGCCGGGTCACGTCCCGCGCGTCCGCACGCGTCCGCGATCTCGGCGCGGACCGCCTCGAGGTTCGCGGCGACGCGCGCGGCGTCGAGGCCGTGGATCAGCTCCGCCACGTCGACTCCCCCCTGCCTGCCGGCGCGCTCGCCCTGCCGGCGGTGGGACCACAGGAGCCCGTCGGGGGCGCACATCGTGCAGAGCCGGGTGTCGTGGATCTCGGTCACGTTCTCGGCCTCCAGGATGGCGCGCGCGGCGGCGGCGAGGTCCGCGCGGTCGCCGTCCCGCATGCCCGGGCCGAGGTGGGCGAACGCCGCGTGCACCTCCTCGCCGGTCTCGTAGCAGCAGACGCGCGCTCCGGGCCCGATCGCGGCGCGGATGTCGCTCGCCCCGAGCTCGCGGAGCGTCCGCACGCCCTCCTGGAGCACCCCGGCCGCCAGTCCGCGCCACCCGGCGTGGACGGCGGCGACCGCCTCGGGTGCGATCAGCACGACCGGCAGGCAGTCCGCGACGCGCACCGTGCACGCGATGCCCCGCAGCGCCGTGGCCTGCCCGTCGGCCTCGGGCGCCGGCGCCGCGAGGTCCGCGGCGCCTGCGATCACGCGGATCGCGGCGCCGTGGACCTGCGGGCTCTGCGCCACCCCGTCGGCGGGCATGCCGATGCTCGCCGCGAGGGCCGCCGCCCCCGCGTCGCCTTCGCGCAGGTCGATCGCCTCGCCCGACGGGCCCGGCTGCCGCGTGGTGAAGCGCGCGTGCCCGCCCGGCAGGTCCAGGGCGATCTGCCCGTCCCTCCAGGCGAACGGCGCCGGGATCGCGGGGAGCGCCCCGCTCATCCGCCGATGTGCGTCGGCAGCCCGTCGAGCGGCGCGCGCTGGGCGTACTCGAAGCAGCCGCGCCCCGGGGCGACGAGCGTCTCGCGCAGGTGCCAGCCGCCGAGGCCCCGGTTCGTCCGGTCCCAGACGTGGCAGCGCAGATCCGCGACCTCGCTGTTCCAGCAGCGCAGCAGGTCCCCGTCGGGATCCTCGTAGACGACGCCGAGCAGCGCCTCGCGCTGCGCATCGACCTCGAGCTCGATGCGGCGGGTGCGCCGGCGCGCGCTGACGCGGTAGCTCGTCAGGCGCGAGCTCGCCTTGGTGCGGATGACCTGCACCGGGCTGGTCGCGCTGAACGGCTCGCCGAGCAGCCGGCCGACGACCGACGTCGTCGGGCCCATGTCCCGTCCCATCCGCGGGGCGATGATCGAGATGCTGTCGATCCAGTCGCCGTCCGCGGGCGTGCCCGCCAGCGTCTGCAGGTCCGCGGCGTGCGCCCAGCCCCAGCTGTTGGCGTGGCGCGAGCCCCAGAGGTGCGCCTGCGCGCCGTGCGCGCCCGACAGCTCGATCGTGCGGCCCCCGAAGGACACGGTCCCCTCGATCGCCAGGCGCGGCTGCGGGATGACGTACATCGTCCGGGCGAGCCGCGCCTTCTCCACGAGCGGATGCACGGGCAGCCCCGGCTCGGTGCCCGGCGTCCAGCGCAGCTCCCAGCGCACGTCGCCGAACGCGCCCGCCGTCCCGCGGTCGGAGAGCTCGGCGTCGCCGATCAGCAGGCGGAACGGATCGCGCTCACCCCGCAGGAGGTCGGCGGGCATCCGCTCGCGCGCGCCGAAGCGCATGCCGGAGCGATCCATCGCCGCGAACCAGAGCGCGCAGTCCGCGGGCCCGTCCAGCGGGGCGTGCATCGCGAAGCGGATCCACAGCCCCGTGCCGGTGCCGGCGTCGGTGAAGGTGAGGAACCAGACCTCGTAGTGCCCGGGCCCGCCGTCCCAGCGCAGGTCGTTCAGAGCGTGCATCGCACGAATCTAATCGCCCAGCGCCACCGCGAGCTCGGCGTCGCGGCCCACGGCCGTCCCGTCGAGCCGCGCGTCGAGCGCCCGCTGCAGGCGCTCACCGACCTCCGGGCCCTGCGGCACGCCCGCGGCGAGCAGGTCCTCCCCGCTGATCTGCGCGCGCACGTGCCGCAGGTTCTCGATCCAGGCGCGGGCGTTCTCGCCGCCGGCCAGCGCGACGGCCTCGACCGGCGCACCGCGCGCCGCGCGGCCGATCGCGCTCGGACTGCGCGCGGCGCGCAGCGGCGCGCCCGTCACCCAGCGCGAGGCGGCCGCGACGACGTCGCGGTCGCCGGCGGGAAACTGCAGGTGGTCCAGCCAGCGCACGAGGAGGTCGGCCTCCATGCCCGCGCAGCAGGCGGCGAGCACCGTGAGGTCGCGCCGCCCGTCCGCCGGCAGCAGCTCGAGCGCCGCGTCCAGCCCGGAGGGCCGCGCGGCGAAGCCCTCGGGCAGCGCGCGCGGGTTCAGCGCCGCGAGGTGCTCGAAGACCGTGCAGGGGTCGTCCTCGGCGAGCGCGAGGCGCAGCTCGTACCCCAGGCGCTCACCGCTCACGCTCCCCGGGCCGGCGGCCGCCGCGAGGGCCGCGGTCTGCGGGTCGACCGTGAAGCCCAGCCGGGCGGCGTAGCGCGCGACGCGCCAGACCCGGGTCGGGTCGTCGACGAACGAGCGCTCGTGCAGCACGCGCAGCACACCGTCGCGCAGGTCGTCGAGCGCCCCGGGCCAGGAACGCACCTCGCCGTCCGGAAGCCGCACGGCGATCGCGTTGACGGTCACGTCACGCCGCGCGAGGTCCGCGTCGATGGGCGCCCACCTCACGTCGGGCAGCGCCCCGGGCTCGGCGTAGGTCTCCGTGCGCGTGCGCGCCAGGTCGAAGCGACAGCCCTGCGATTCGACGGTCGCGGTCCCGAACCGCTCGTGCGTGACGGCGTCTCCCCCGAGCGCTCCCGCAAGGGTCGCGACGTCTCCCTCGACCGCAACATCGAGCTCCCGCGGCGCGTTCCCCAGGACCATGTCCCGCACCGCACCCCCGACCAGCCAGACACCCGACCCGCCGGACGCGGCATCGAGCAACCGCCGCCCGCAGGGCGTGACCCGCAACACCTCGACCACCGCGCTTGCTTCCATAGGGGCACGCATGATCCCGCGAACTCGCAACGCCCGCGTGGCGGTCGCCGCTCTGGCGCTGATGATCGTCGCCGCGGCGGGCGTGCTCTGGTACGCCCTCGCCAACGACCGGCCCAGCGACGTCTCGAACCCCGACGTCGCCTTCACGGTCCCCACGCCGCCGCCCGCTCCGCAGCGGCCGGAGAAGGCCAAGAGCTTCGAGTGGCCCGAGTACGGCTTCACCCGCGCCCGCACGCGGTTCTTCCCGCTCGCCGAGCCGGCCCGCCCGCCGTTCCCGCAGCGCTGGGCGGTCCGCGGCGACGAGCTGCTCGAGTTCGGCCCGGTCGCCGGAGGCAGCTCGCTCTACCTGCTCAAGAACAACGGCGCGCTGTACGCGATCAAGCGCCGGACCGGCGTCGTCTACTGGAAGAAGAAGCTCGGCAACCTCGCCGCGTCCTCCCCGGCGTACGCGAACGGCGTCCTCTACTGCACGATCCTCGAGGGCGACGAGGGCTCCAAGAAGGGCCGGATCGTCGCCTTCAACGTCGAGTATCCGCGCGTGCGCTGGTCGCGCACGCTCCCCAGCCGCACCGAGACCTCGCCGATCGTCGTGAAGGGCGTCGTGTACATCGGCAGCGAGAACGGGACGGTCTACGCCTTCGACGCCGACGACGGGAAGCTGCGCTGGACCTACAAGGCGTCCGGTTCGGTGAAGGGCGGGCTGGCCTACGACGCCGGGAAGCTGTACGCCGGCGACTACGGCGGCCGCGTGCAGGCGATCGACGCGCGAACCGGGCGCAAGATCTGGTCGGTCTCCGGCGGCGGCGGGGCGTTCGGCCTCGGCGGCGGGCACTTCTACGCGACGCCGTCGGTGGCCTTCGGCCGCGTCTACGTCGGCAACACGAACGGCAGCATGTACTCCTTCTCGACCGCCGACGGCAAGCTCGCATGGCGCAAGTCGACCGGCAACTACATCTACTCATCGGCGGCGGTCACGAGCGTTCCCGGGCTTGGGCCCACCGTCTACGTGGGGTCCTACGACGGCACGCTGTACGCGCTCAACGCGCGCACCGGCGATGTCCGCTGGTCCCATCGGGCCGAGGGCCGGATCTCCGGCGGGATCCAGATGATCGGCGACCTCGTCTTCTACTCGACGCTCAACGGGCACACGACCGCCCTGGGCGCCGCGACCGGGCGCCGCGTGTGGTCGGTCGCGAAGGGCAAGTTCAACCCGGTCATCAGCGACGGGCGCTACCTCTTCCTCAACGGGCAGACGAGCCTCTTCGCCTACGACCTGGTGTCCGGCACCGGCCCGGTGAAGACCTATCCGGGCGACCGGCCGAAGATCCTGCCGCCCAAGCGCGACCGCGAGCGTCTGGCGGCGGCGACCGCCGGCGGGACGCCCTGACTCAGGCGGGCGCCGGGCGCACGGCGATTCCTGCGGCCGCCAGATGCGCCTTGGCCTCGCCGACGGTGAACTGCCCGTAGTGGAAGATCGACGCGCAGAGCACCGCGTCGGCCCCGGCGCGCAGCGCGTCCACCAGGTGATCGAGCGTCCCGGCGCCGCCGGATGCGATGACGGGGACGGCGACGGCCTGCGCGACGGCGGTCGTGAGCGGCAGGTCGTAGCCGTCGCTCGTGCCGTCCCGGTCCATGCTCGTCAGCAGGATCTCCCCCGCTCCGCGCTCGACGGCCTCCTGGCACCAGGCGACCGCGTCGCGGCCGGTCGGGGTGCGCCCGCCGGCGACGTACGCCTCCCAGCCCGCCTCGGGATCCGAGGCGTCACGCGCCTTGGCGTCGACCGCGAGGACGACGCACTGCGCGCCGAAGCGCGCGCTCAGCTCGTCGAGCAGCTCCGGCCGCGCGAGCGCGGCGGAGTTGACGCTCACCTTGTCGGCTCCGGCGTCCAGGACCGCCTGCGCGTCGGCGACCGACCGGATCCCGCCGCCGATCGTGAACGGGATGAAGACGTCGTCGGCGGTGCGCCGCGCGAGCTTGGCGACCGTGTCGCGCCGCTCGTGGGTGGCGGTGATGTCGAGGAAGACGAGCTCGTCGGCCCCCTCGGCGTCGTAGCGGACGGCGAGCTCGACCGGGTCGCCCGCGTCGCGGATGTCGACGAAGTTCGTCCCCTTGACGACGCGGCCGTCGTCGACGTCCAGGCACGGGATGACGCGCTTCATGTGCACGGCGTCGAGGGTAGGGCGCTCAGCGGCCCTTGAGGGCGGCCTGGCCCTCGGCCACGGTGAACCGGCCCTCGTACAGCGCCTTGCCGACGATGACGCCGCCGAGGTTGACCTGCCGCAGCGCCGCGAGCGCGCGCAGGTCGTCGAGCGTGCCGACGCCGCCGGAGTAGATGAAGCGCCCGCGCACGACCTCGGCGATCCGCACGACCTCGTCGGTGTCGATCCCGCCGAGCATGCCGTCGCGGTCCACGTTGGAGTAGACGAACGAGCGCACGCCGCGGTGCTGCAGCGACTCGATGACGTCCTCGGCGGGCAGCCCGGTGCTCTCCTGCCAGCCGGAGACCGACACCCGCCCGCCGCGCGCGTCGATGCTGACGATGACGCGCTCACGGAACGCGCCGAGGCAGTCGTCCAGGAGGTCGACGTCGCGCAGCGCGGCCGTACCGAGGATGACTCGCTCGACGCCCGCGTCGAGCGCCGCGCGCACCGACGCCAGCGACCGCAGGCCGCCGCCGAACTGGACCGGCACGGCGAGCTCGGACGTGATCGCCGCGACGTGGTCGAGGTTCGCGGGCGCGCCGCTCTTCGCGCCGTCGAGATCGACGACATGCAGGAAGTTGGCGCCGGCCTCGACCCAGGCGCGGGCGGCCTCCAGCGGCGAGTCGCGGTACACGGTGCGGTCGTCGAAATCCCCCTGGACCAGGCGCACGGCCTGGCCGTCGAGGATGTCGATGGCGGGATAGAGGATCATGCGGGCGTCCGTGCGGAGAGGGCGGCGAAGTTGGCGAGCATGCGCAGCCCGTGGACGGAGGACTTCTCCGGATGGAACTGCGCGCCGAAGACCGATCCACGAGCGACGACGCTCGCGAACGGCGTGCCGTACTCGCTGACGCCGAGCACGTCGGCCTCGTCGTCCGGGTGCGGGACGTACGAGTGCACGTGGTAGAAGACGGCCGGGTCCGGCAGCCCGTCGAGCAGCGCCGAGGACCCGGTCCAGCGCACGTCGGCCCAGCCGATGTGCGGCAGCTTGAGTCCGGGCGCGGAGAGGTGGCGGACCGTCCCGGGGATCAGCCCGAGGCCCTGCGCGCCGTCGTGCTCGCTCGAGGCGTCGAACAGGAGCTGCATGCCCAGGCACGCGCCGAAGATCGGCACGTCGGCGGCCGCGCGCTCGTGCAGGAGCTCGTCGAACCCCCCGGCGCGCAGCAGCTCCATGCCCGTCGGGAAGGCGCCGACGCCGGGCAGGATCAGGCCGTCGGCGGCGCGCAGCGCGTCGTGATCGGCCGTCAGCACGGCGCGCGCACCGACCCGCTCGACGGCCTTCTCGACCGACCGGCGGTTGCCCGCGCCGTAGTCCACGATCCCGATCGTCGCGCCGGCGGCCGTCATCAGTCGGTGAGCGTCCCCTTCGTGGACGGCACGCCGTGCTCGTCGGGGTCGATCGCGACCGCCTGGCGCAGCGCGCGGGCGAAGGCCTTGAAGAGCGCCTCGATCATGTGGTGGGCATTCGTGCCGCGCTGCACGTCGAGGTGGAGCGTCAGCCGCGCGGTGCTCGCGACGGCGCGGAAGAACTCGTCCACCAGCTCGTGGTCCATCCCGCCGGTCCCGCCCGGAGGCAGGTCGGCATCGAACACGAGCAGCGGCCGGCCGGAGATGTCGATCGCGCAGAGCGCGCGTGCCTCGTCCATCGGGACGACCGCATGCCCGTAGCGGGTGATCCCCGAACGGTCGCCGAGCGCCTGGTCCAGCGCGCGGCCGAGTGCGAGCCCGGTGTCCTCGACCGTGTGGTGGGCGCCCGTGTGCAGGTCGCCGCTGACCTCGACGACGAGGTCCAGGCGGCCGTGCCGCGCGAGCAGGTCGAGCATGTGGTCGAGGAAGCCCACGCCGGTCCGGCGCTCGCCGGCGCCGGTCCCGTCGAGCCCGAGCTCGAGGTGGATCCGGGTCTCGGCGGTCTCCCGGTCGATGTCAGCGCGGCGGGTCATGGGCGCCCATTCTCCCGTACCTCCATGGATGCTGCGTGCAGGTCGAATCCCTCGGCCCGGGCGATCGCCGCGCCGGGGGCCGCCAGGGCGCCCGCGGCGTCGCCGATCCGGACCTCGCTCATGCGCCGGCGGAAGTGGCGCACGTTGAGCCCGGAGGCGAAGCGCGCGGCGCCGCCGGTCGGAAGCGTGTGGTTGGAGCCGGCGACGTAGTCGCCGAACGCCGTGGCGCCGGCCGAACCGACGAACAGGCAGCCGGCCGAGCGCACGTCCGGCGCGAGCGCCTCGGCGGCGGGCCCCTGGAGCTCCAGGTGCTCGGGCGCGAACGCCTCGGCGAACGCGAGCGCCGTCGCGGTGTCCGGCACCCCCACGAGCGCGAGCGCCGCGCCCGTGTCGCCGGCCTCCGCGAGCCGGGTCCCGATGTCCTCGAGCAGCGCGGCGTCCTCGCTCACGGCGACGGCGAGCGAGCCCTCACCGTGCTCGGCCTGGGCGAGCAGGTCGATCGACACGAGCGCCGCGTCGGCGCCCTCGGAGGCGATGACGAGGACGTCGCTGGGACCGGCGAAGCCGTCGATGCCCACCGTCCCCGAGACGAGCCGCTTGGCCTCCTGGACCCAGGTGTTGCCGGGCCCGACGATGACGTCCGCGCGGGCGATCGTCGCGGTGCCGTGCGCCAGGGCGGAGATCGCGTGCGCCCCGCCCACGCGGTAGACCTCGCGCACGCCGCAGAGCGCGCATGCGGCGAGGATGACGGGATGCGCGCCGGGCGCGCAGACGACGACCTCGTCGACGCCGGCCGCCTGCGCGGTGATCGCGCCCATGACGACGCTGCTCGGATAGGGGGCGCGCCCGCCGGGCACGTAGACGGCCGCGCGCCGCACGGGCAGCTCCCGCAGCCGGACGACCTGCCCCTGCGGCAGCGGCACGTCGACGTCGACGCCCAGACCGGCGCGCGCGACCGCGCCGACGTTCGCGATCGCCAGCTCGAGCGCGGCCCGCACGCCGCCGTCGAGTTCGGCGAGCGCCGCGTCCAGCTCGGCCTCGGTGACCCGCAGGTCGCCCTCGACCCCGTCCAGCCGGAGTGCGAAATCCGCGAGCGCCGCGTCGCCCTGATCGCGCACGGCGGTGACGATGGCCGCCACGTCCGCGGTGATCGCGGCGGCGGGCGGGACGAGCGCGCGGACGGCACCGGCGACCTCGCCGGCCGCCAGCGGGTCGTCCAGGCGCATCCGGGCGCTAGCCGCCACGCAGCGCCTCGACGAATGCGTCCACGCTGTCGGCCTTCACGCGGTGCGCGACCCGGTTGGCGATGAGCCGCGCCGTCGACGTCGCGATCTCCTCGCGGATCTCGAGCCCGTTCTCGCGCAGGGTCGTCCCGGTGGCCGTGAGGTCGACGATCGCCTCGGCGAGCCCCGTGAGCGGCGCGAGTTCGACCGAGCCCTTGACCTCGACGATCTCCGCCTGCCGGCCGGTGCGCTCGAAGTACTCCGCCGCGATGTGCGGGTACTTGGTGGCGACGCGCATGACGCCCAGCCGGCGCAGCGCCGCGGCGGCCTTGTCGGGCCCGGCCGGCGAGGCGACGATCATGCGGCACGGTCCGAACCCGAGGTCCAGCAGCTCGAACACCTGGCGCTCGTGCTGCTCCATGAGCACGTCCTTGCCGGTGATCCCGATGTCGGCGGCCCCCGCCTCGACGTACGTCGCGACGTCCGAGGGGCGCATCGTCACGATGCCGACGTCCTCGAACAGGAGCTTGCGGTCGTTGGCGCGCACCTCCGCGGTGTCGATGCCGATGCGCTCGAGCGCGTCGAGCGTGTCGCCGAGCAGCGCGCCGCGCGGAACGGCGATGGTCAGGCCGAAGCGGTTCACCGGCTCGTCTCCCCCCGCTCCTCACCGGCGAGCGCGGCGTGCAGCCGGTCGACGCCGAGCGCGAAGCCGACGGCCGGGAGCGGGCGCCCGAAACGGCCCAGGAGGTCGTCGTAGCGGCCGCCGCCGCCGATCGGCTCGCCCAGCTGCGGGTCGTACACCTCGAACATCGTCCCGGTGTAGTAGCCCAGCCGCGGGAAGCGGCCGAGGTCGATGATGATCCGCTCCGCGACGTCCGGCTCGAGGCCGGCGACGACGGCGCGCAGCCCGTCGAGCGCGTCGCGGACGGGGCCGGGCGGCGCGTCGAGCACGTCGGGCCCGCCGCGCATCCGCGGGATCCGCGCGAGGGTCTGCGCAGCGTCGGCGCCGAGCCCCAGCCCGGCGACCACGCGGTCGATCCCGACGAGATCGCGGGTTCCCAGCTCGTGCAGCAGCTGCTCGCGTGCCTCGTCGGCGACGCCGTAGCTGTCGAGCAGCATCGGGTAGAGCATCGCGTCGCCGACGCCGACGCTGAAGTCACGCAGCCCGGTGGCCTCGAGCGCGCGCACGAGCACCGTCAGGACCTCCGCCGTCCCCGCGGGTCCCGGCGCACCGACGAGCTCGATGCCGGACTGCAGGAACTCCCGCATCTGCCCCTGGTGGGGACGGACGGCGCGGTAGGCGTGCGCGGCGTAACAGAAGCGCAGCGGCGGCTCGGAGTCGGCGTAGCGCGTCGCGACGACCCGCGCGATCGGCACGGTCATGTCGGCGCGCAGCGCGAGCAGGGCGCCGTGGTCGTCGACGACCCGGTAGGAGGGCTTCAGGCCGAGGTGCGCGAGCCGCAGCGTCTCCTCGTACTCCACCGCGGGGGTGGAGATCTCGCCGTAGCCGAAGCGGTCGAAGGTCTCGAGCAGCGCGCCGGTGATGCGGCGCAGCGCGCGCATCTCCTCGGGGAGCACGTCACGGGTGCCGCTGGGAATGCGCAGGGTCACGAGAGGTCGGCCGTCGGGTCCGGGATCAGGCCGAGCTTACGCGTGGACGGGCTCGGGGTCGCTTGCGACCCGCTCGATCCGCCCGCCGAGCTCCCGGAGGCGCTCGTCGATCCGCTCGTAGCCGCGGTCGATCTGGCGGATGTTCCCGATCTCGCTGCGGCCGTCGGCGCAGAGCGTGGCGATCAGCATCGCCATCCCGGCGCGGATGTCGGGCGACTCGACGCGCTCGCCGCGCAGCCGCGAGGGCCCGCTGACGATCGCGCGGTGCGGATCGCACATCGTGATGTCGGCGCCCATCAGCACGAGCTTGTCGGTGAAGATCATGCGGTTCTCGAACATCCACTCGTGGATGAGCACCGAGCCCTCGACCTGCGTCGCCAGCGCGACCGCGATCGACGTCAGGTCGGCCGGGAACGCGGGCCAGGGACCGTCCTGGACCTTGGCCTTGTACTCGCCGACGTCGCGCGCGGCCACGAGCTTCTGGCCGCCGGGCACGAGCACGTCGGCGCCGTCGAGCTCGCTCTGCAGCCCGAGCTTGGCGAACACCAGGCGGATCATCCGCAGGTCGTCCGGATCGGTGTCACGGATCCGCAGCTCGCCGCCAGTGACGCCCGCGAGCGCCATGAACGAGCCGATCTCGATGTGGTCGGGGCCGATGTCGTGGACGCAGCCGCCGAGCTCCTTGCGGCCGGTGATCGTGAGGATGTTCGAGCCGATGCCGCGGATGTCGGCGCCCATCTTCACGAGCATCCGCGCGAGGTCCTGGACGTGCGGCTCGCACGCCGCGTTCCCGATCACGGTCTCGCCCGGGGTCAGCGCGGCGGCCATGAGGACGTTCTCGGTCGCCATGACGGACGGCTCGTCCATGAAGATCTGCCCGGCGCGCAGCCCGCCGACGGGGGCGTCGATGACGATGTCCCGCTCGTGACGGAAGCTCGCTCCGAGCGCCGCGAAGCCGTCGAGATGCGGGTCCAGGCGCCGGCGGCCGATGACGTCGCCGCCCGGCGGAGGCATGACGGCGCGGCCGAAACGGGCCAGCAGCGGGCCGGCGAGCAGGAAGGATGCGCGGATCGCCTCGGCCCGGCCGCGGTCGATCTCGCCGTGCGGGTCGACGTCCGCCGCGCAGAGGCTGATCTCGTGGTCGCCGAGCCGGTTGACGGTGACGCCGAGGCCCTCGAGGACGGCGAGCATCGCCTCCACGTCGTTGATCCGCGGGACGTTGCGGACGATGACCTCGTCGGTCGAGAGCACGCACGCGGCGAGGATCGGCAGGGCGCCGTTCTTGTTGCCGGCGGGCACGACCGTACCGCTCAGGGGCGTGCCGCCCTCAATGACGAACTTCTCCATAGCGGGGGGCGCCGAGGCCGCCTGGCGCGGGCGCTGAGCTAGGGTAACAGCCATGTCCTCAGGGCTTTCGCGGACCGAAGCCTGGTCCCTGCTCTGCGACTGGGTGGACTCCGAGCCGCTCCGTCGCCACTGCCAGGCCGTCGAGGCGTCGATGCGCGCATACGCCCGTCGGGGCGGCGCCGACGAGGAGCTCTGGGGCGTCGTGGGCCTGCTCCACGACATGGACTACGAGCGTCATCCGGACATGGACGCCGAGGACGGGCATCCGCGGACGGCGATGCGCGTGCTGACCGAGCGCGGCGTCGACCCGGTGATCGTCCGCGCGATCGCCTCGCACGCCGACTTCATGGGCGTCTCGCGCGACTCGGACATGGAGAAGACGCTGTACGCCGTCGACGAGCTCTCGGGCTTCGTGCTCGCGTGCGCGTACGTCCGCCCCCAGGGCATCCACGGGCTGACGCCGAAGTCCGTGAAGAAGAAGCTCAAGCAGCCGAGCTTCGCCGCGGCCGTCAATCGCGAGGAGGTCACCCACGGTGCGGAGCTGCTCGGGGTGGACTTCGACGAGCACATCACGGTGGTGATCGACGCGCTCGAGGGCGTGTCGGGCGAGCTGGGGCTCGACGGCTCCCCCACCGCCGACTCCGCCTGAGCGCCGTGTCCGCCCGCCTGCGGTACGCGGCGGTGCTGCGCTCGCCGCACGTCGCGCGCCTGCTCACGACCGCCCTCGTCGCCCGCGCGCCGGTCGGCGTCAACGGATTGGCGATCGTCCTGTTCGTCCGTGCCGAGGCCGGCTCGTATGCGATCGCCGGCGCCGTCGCGGGCGCCTACGCACTCGGCGCGTCGGTGGTCGCCCCGTTCGTGGGACGGTTCGTCGACCGCCGCGGCGCCCCCGGCGTGCTGCTGCCGCTGGCGATCGTCCACGGCGTCATGCTCGGCCTGCTCGTGGCGATCGGGCTGCAGGGCGGCTCCACGGGCCTGCTTCTGATCGCGGGGTTCCTGGCGGGCTCCGCGATCCCGCCGGTCGGATCGGTGCTGCGGGCGCTGTGGCCGTCACTCATGGAGGAGACCCCGGATCTCGTGACGACGGCCTACGCGCTCGACTCCGTGATCGTGGAGCTCGCGTTCATGCTGGGCCCGCTGCTCGTCGGCCTGACGGCCGCCTACGCGTCGCCGCAGCTGGCGCTCCTGGCCGCGATCGGGCTCGTCGTCATCGGGACGGCGGCATTCGCCGCAACCGGACCGGTCCGCTCGTACGCACCGCACGAGCAGCACGGGCAGGACACGGGCGGGCGCCTGGGCGCGCTGCGCAGCCCCGGCGTGCGGACCATGGTCCTCACGACCCTCCCGATCGGCTTCTGCCTCGGCGCCGCCGAGGTGACGTTCGCGGCGTTCGGGGAGTCGGTCGGGGACCGCGCGCTCGCAGGCCCGCTGATCGCGCTGTGGTCGCTCGGCAGCGCCGCGGGCGGCCTGCTCTACGGCGCCTACGGGCATCGCGTCCCGGTCCGCACCGCCTACCTGCGCACGCTCGCGCTGACCCCGGTGGTGACGCTCCCGCTCGCGTTCCCGTCCTCGTTCGCGGCGATGGCGCCGCTCGCGCTGATCGCCGGCATCGCGATCGCGCCGCTGATCGCCGCCGGAAGCCAGCTCGTCGGCGAGGTCGCCCCGCAGGGCGCGCTGACCGAGGCCTACACCTGGCCGCTCACCGCACTCGTCGGCGGCGTCGCTGCCGGAAACGCGCTGGCGGGCCTCATCATCCACGAGGCGAGCTGGCGCGAAGCGTTCCTCGCCGCCGCGCTCGTCGGCGCGATCGGCATCTTCGTGGGTCTCGCGCGCCGCGCGACGCTCGTGCCGGCCGCGGCCTGATCGTCAGGCCCAGCGCCCGCCGGCGCTCGCCCACGCCTGCAGGTGCGGGAGCCCGCAGAACGCGTCCGCGATGCGGTGCTCGCCGCGGTGACGGACCAGCAGGACGTGCGTGTCCCCGAGCGGCTCGCCGCACTGGGCGCAGCGGTCCTCGAGCCCGTCGCGCAGCTCGCCCGGGTCGACGGTGCCGGGGGCCCAGTGCGCACCCCGGATCACCCACGGCACGACGTGCTCGAGGCGGCAGAACACCGCGCGCCGCTCGCCCTCCGGCTCGAACGCGCGCAGGCCGTCGTCGGCCGGGACCGCCTCGCCGCACCAGCTGCAGTGCTCGCCCGTCATCGGCGTCAGCCTACCCGGCGATTCCGGCGGGCATGCGCGGCCGGATATCGTGCCGCGCATGCCCGATCCCGTCGCCGTCGTCGTCCTGGAGGGCGACCAGACCGGCCAGGAACTGCTCGACCAGGCGCTGCGCGTGATCGAACCGCAGGTCATCGGCGCGACGCTCGACCTGCGGCGGTTCGACCTGTCGCTCGAGGCCCGGCGCGCCAGCGAGAACGGCATCGTCCGCGAAGCCGCCGCCGCGATGCGCGAGGCGGGCTTCGGCATCAAGGCCGCGACCGTGACGCCGGAGGGCGCCGACGACGTGGGCTCTCCCAACCGGATCCTGCGCGAGGACGTGGGCGGGCGCGTGATCATCCGCACCGGCCGCCGGATCCCGGGCGTGACCCCGGTCGCGGGCGTGCATCACCCGATCTCGATCGTCCGGATGGCCGTCGAGGACGCCTACGGGGCCGAGCAGTGGCGCGAAGGTGCTGCCGGCGCTGCCGACGAGGTCGCCTTCCGCACCGAGCGGATCACGCGCGGAACCTGCCGCGCGGTCGCCGAGTACGCGTTCCGGCAGGCGCGGCGCATGGGCGGGCGGGTCTACGGCGGCCCGAAGTGGACGGTCTCCCCCGTGTACGAGGGCATGCTCAAGGAGGAGATGGATGCCGCCGCCGAGCGCCATCCGGACGTCCCCTACCAGCCGGTCCTCATCGACGCGACCTACGCCGGCCTGATCACGGGCGCCGCGGACGTCCCGCTCGTCGTGCCCGCGCTGAACCGTGACGGCGACTGCCTGAGCGACCTGGTCATGCCGATGTTCGGGTCCATCGCCGGCGCAGAATCGGTGCTGCTCGCGTTCGACGAGGACCTGCACACGACCGTCGCGATGGCCGAGGCGCCGCACGGCACCGCGCCGGCGCTCGAGGGCAAGGACCTCGCGAACCCGATGGCGATGATCCTCGCGTGCGCCGCGGTGCTGCAGTACGCCTCTCCCGGCCGGCCCGAGCTGGAGCGCGCCTCGCGGGCGATCTACGAAGCGGTGCTGGAGGCGAGCGCGGCCGGCGTGCGGACCCCGGACCTCGGCGGCCACGCGTCGACGAGCGGGTTCACCAGCGAGGTCATCACTCGGGTTCAGACGAAGATCGAGGTGTGGGCGTCGCTGGGCTCGGCGGTGTGAGGCCGTCCTCGGAGTCGCGCGCGGAGCCGAACACGTCCCCGCCCTTGCGTGCCCAGCGGGCGCCGAGCGGGTCGCTGAGCGGCGTGAGACCCATCGCCAGGCGGTGACGCCGGCGCCGCCGGACGTAGATCGCGCGCTGGATCATGAGGGTCAGCGTCGCGGCCACGAGCAGGCTGACGATGTTCAGGAACAGCTGGAGCGCGGACCCGCGGAATGAGACGCGGTCGTCGTACGCCAGCGACACGCCGATGTCCGCAGCCGCCGGGATGGTGGTGATCGAGATCGCGACCCCGACGAGCGCCGCGGACTTGCCGAGCGTGACCGAGAGCATGCCGGCTGCGCCCGCGCAGAGGGCGACGACGACGGAGAACCCGTCGGGCGCCGCGATCGCCTCCGCCATGCTGTTGCCGATGCGGCGGAACTCGTCCGGCGCGACGCCGATCCAGCGCAGGAACAGGGTCGACGCGAACGCGAGCAGGATCGCGGCGGTGAAGCCGATGGTCACGGCCCCGAAGCCGCGGACGACATAGTCCCGGCGCCGGCGCACGACCCCGACCGAGAACGCCGCAATCGGGCCGAAGTCCGGGCTCACCGCCATCGCCCCGACGACGATCGGGGCCGAGTCGATGAGGATGCCGACGCTCGCGATGACACCCGCGAGCGCGAACAGCGCGACGAGGCCCCAGCTGACGAATCCCTGGTCGGCGATCTTCGCGCCGACGTTCTCCCAGAGGACCGCGTCGGCCGACACACCGTGGGCGCGCCGCTCCGCCTCCTGCGCGCCCACGGACACCGCCGCGTCGAGACGGTCGAGGTCGATGCTCCCACGCTCGTGGATGCGCATCGCGCGCAGGTCCGCCACGACGTAGCTGGCGTCCTCCTCGGCGACGTCGCAGGAGATCACGTCTCCCGGAGGATCCACCGCCGCGCCTCGGTACGCCACGATGCTCGTGGTGCTCGTGCACTGCCGCAGGAGATCGAGTACGTCGTCCGCCTGGTCGGCCGGGGCGATGATCCGGAGGTGAATCACCCCGCTGATCCTACGCGGGGCGACGGTCATCTGCACGAAGCGTTGCAGCAGAAACCGCATGAACAAGCCGAATTCGGGCCTGCGAACGCCTGTTCGCCCAGTCCGTCCGATGCGCTGCCTAGCTTGACGAACACATGTTCGCTTCATCGTCATCAGACAGCGCTCGTCCCTCGCTCCTGCACCGCGCACTGCGCACCGCCGTCGCCTTCGCGACACTCGAGGCGGTCGTGCTGGAGCCCGGCGAGTCCGCGGCCGTGCGCGGCGCCGGTTCAGCCGGCGCCGCGTCGGGCCGCAGCCCTTCGGAGCATCCGCACCGCGTGCCGCTGCAGAACCGGCGACCCGCCCGGCGCCCGGGGCGCACCGCCCCGGCGCCTCAGATCTGCCTGCTGGGCACCGCAGAGCGCCCGGCCGCCCGCAACGGGCGCCCCTGCCGGGCCCTCGCGAGCCGGTAGCCGCCGCAGCACAGCCGTCACCGCGCCGCCTCCCGCGCGGGAACGAGAAAGGGCCGCCCCGCGAGGGACGGCCCTTTCAAACTAAACCGGCGGCGACCTACTCTCCCAGGCCCGAAGGGCCAAGTACCATCGGCGCTGTGGGGCTTAACTGCTCTGTTCGGAATGGGAAGAGGTGTTTCCCCCACGCCATAGCCACCGGAAATTGTCGAGACCGACCCGTCTCGACGGACCTTGAAAACCGCACGCAGCCACCGTAGAAACGGGGATCAAAAAAGAACCGTCAAGCCCTCGGACCATTAGTACCGGTCTCCTTCACACGTTGCCGTGCGTCCAGATCCGGCCTATCAACCTGGTGGTCTACCAGGGTCCTTACTCCCTCTAGGGGATGGGAGAATTCATCTCGAGGCCGGCTTCCCGCTTAGATGCCTTCAGCGGTTATCCGATCCGTTCGTAGCTAAGCTGCGGTGCCCTTGGCAGGACAACAGCTACACCAGAGGAACGTTCACCCCGGTCCTCTCGTACTAGGGGCAAATCCTCTCAATTCTCCAACGCCCACGGCAGATAGGGACCGAACTGTCTCACGACGTTCTGAACCCAGCTCGCGTGCCGCTTTAATGGGCGAACAGCCCAACCCTTGGGACCTACTTCAGCCCCAGGATGCGACGAGCCGACATCGAGGTGCCAAACCGCGCCGTCGATGTGGACTCTTGGGCGCGATAAGCCTGTTATCCCCGGCGTACCTTTTATCCGTTGAGCGACAGCGCTTCCACTTGCCACTGCCGGATCACTATGACCTGCTTTCGCACCTGCTCGACCCGTCGGTCTCGCAGTCAAGCTCCCTTGTTGCCATTGCACTCTACGCACGATTTCCGACCGTGCTGAGGGAACCTTTGCACGCCTCCGTTACATTTTAGGAGGCGACCGCCCCAGTCAAACTACCCGCCTGACACTGTTCACCGCCCGGATTCACGGTGCGATGTTAGATGTCCAATACATCAAGGGTGGTATCTCAAAGTTGGCTCCACACCAGCCGCAGCCGGTGCTTCAAAGCCTCCCACCTATTCTGAACGAAATGCATCGAACACCAATATCAGGGTGTAGTAAAGGTGCACGGGGTCTTTCCGTCTAGCCGCGGGTACTCGGCATCTTCACCGAGACTGGAATTTCACCGAGCCCATCGTTGAGACAGCGCTGAAGTCGTTACGCCATTCGTGCAGGTCGGAACTTACCCGACAAGGAATTTCGCTACCTTAGGACCGTTATAGTTACGGCCGCCGTTTACCGGGGCTTAGCTTCGAAGCTTCGGGCGAACCCTAACCTCTCCACGTAACCTTCCGGCACCGGGCAGGCGTCAGCCCCTATACGTCGTCTTTCGACTTAGCAGAGACCTGTGTTTTTGGTAAACAGTCGCTTCAGCCTATTCACTGCGGCCCCCTCGGGCTCCGCCGGCAAGCGGCCTCACCCTACTGGGGCGCTCCTTATCCCGAAGTTACGGAGCAATTTTGCCGAGTTCCTTAACGATGGTTATCTCGATCACCTTAGTATTCTCTACTTGCCCACCTGTGTCGGTTTTGGTACAGGCACGCGCTTCCTCCCTAGAGGCTTTTCTCGGAGGTATGGCGTCAGGGACTCGCCGGCTCATGAGCCAGCTGGCATCGCACCTCAGGTTATGCGGTCCCGCATTTGACAAGGACCACCCCTACATGCTTACCCCAGGACGACCATCGCCTGGGTTCCCTTAGCCTTCCTCGTCCCCCCATCGGTCAAACGGAAGCGACGTGGTACAGGAATATCAACCTGTTCGCCATCGACTACGCCTTTCGGCCTCGCCTTAGGTCCTGACTAACCCTGAGCAGACGAACTTTACTCAGGAATCCTTGGGCAATCGGCGGAGGGGATTCTCACCCCTCTTTCGTTACTCATGCCAGCATTCTCACTTCCCAGGCGTCCACGGCTGGCTTACGCCGCCGCTTCACTCGCATGGGAACGCTCTCCTACCGCGTGATCGGTCCGTAGACCTCACACACCCGCGGCTTCGGTGACGTGCTTGAGCCCCGTTACATTATCCGCGCCCGGACACTTGACCAGTGAGCTGTTACGCACTCTTTCAAGGATGGCTGCCTCTAAGCCAACCTCCTGGTTGTCTGTGCACCCGGACATCGTTTACCACTTAGCACGTACTTTGGGACCTTAGCCGGCGGTCTGGGCTGTTTCCCTTTCGACGCTGAAGTTTATCCCTCAGCAACTGACTCCCGGAGTAAGCGTTGGTGGTCTTCGGAGTTTGCCTGAAGTCGGTAAGCTGGTAGGCCCCCTAGTCCAAACAGTGCTCTACGGCCACAACGTATTTTATCCGAGGCTATACCTAAATATATTTCGGAGAGAACCA
>CAWGLQ010000009.1:125000-492658 GCA_963823375.1 uncultured Actinomycetes bacterium
TAGGCCATTACCCCACCAACAAGCTAATGGGCCGCGGGCCCATCCCGATGCGGAGGCCGAAGCTTCCTTTCGTCACAGTCCTCACGGACCGAGACCACATTCGGTATTAGCCCGGGTTTCCCCGGGTTGTCCCGATCATCGGGGCAGGTTACCCACGTGTTACTCACCCGTTCGCGGCTTGGCCCCAGACCGAAGTCTGGTTCGTCGCTCCACTTGCATGTGTTAGGCACGCCGCCAGCGTTCGTCCTGAGCCAGGATCAAACTCTCCATGAAGTGAACCGGACCTCGATCCGAAGATCGTTGCCCGGTGTCAGAGAGTTCGTCATGACCAATGTGCGGCACCCGTTACACGGGGTGCCGCGGTCTTGACAGAGTATTGCTCAGAGCGCCGAACCAACCGGCAAAGCCGGCCCTTCGGCGCTTCGAACCTGGACGCACATCTCTTGGCCCGGTGTGACTGGGCCAGAGGTGCGCATGCTGTTGAGTTTTCAAAGACCGTCGCGCCCAATCGGGAAGGGGACTCCTTCTTCGAGAGACGCCACCCCGGGACGAGCCCGGGAACGGACCGGTCAGGATAGCACCGTGCTTGGAGCTCCTCAATGGAGCCGCTTGGGCAGTGCAGGCCGACCGGGACGGAGCATCCTAGCAGGGTCCCGCGGCGGGATCCGCGCGCCCTCAGTCGAGGACGTGGACGGAGACGACGCGGTCGCGCGGGCGATCGTCGAAGTCGAGCAGGACGACCTGCTGCCAGGTGCCCAGGCCCAGCGCCCCGTCGACGACGGGGATCGACTCCGAGGGCCCGATGATCGCGGCGCTCAGATGGGCGTGGGCGTTCGTGTCGTGGTTGAGCTCGTTGTGCCGGTAGGCGGCGTCCGCCGGGATCAGGCGCTCCAGCAGGGCCTTGAGGTCGCTCACGGCGCCGGGCTCGTGCTCGATGGTCGTCACGGCGACCGTCGCCCCCACGGCGAACACGACGGCGACGCCCGCCTGCACGCCCGCGCGCTCGACGACCGTGCGGACGCCCTCGGTGATGTCGACGACCTCCCCGTGCCCGTCGGTCGCCAGCCGCAGCAGGCCGGCGTGGACGCTCACGCGGAGACCCGCAGGCGGCGGAACTGGCGGCGTCCCGACCTGGACGACGAGTCCGTCGAGCGCGGGCGAGCGGGACGTCGAGCTCCTCGCCCGACAGCGGCTCGCCGGCGACGCGGACGCCGCCCTGCGCCAGCAGCCGGCGCGCCTCCGAGCGCGACATGCCGAACGCCTGCGACAGCGCCGCGGGAAGGTGGACCATGCCGTCGGTCGCGGCGACCTGCGCGTCCTCGACGTCCTCGGGGATCTCGTGCTGCGATGAAGACCCGGTCGAACGCCGCCTGGGCCTCGTCGGCCGCGGCGGCGCCGTGGAAGCGCTCGATGATGCCGCGGGCGAGCGCGCGCTTGGCGTCTCGCGGCGGCGTGCCGGCCGGCGGCGCGGGGATGGCGAGCAGCTCGAGCCACGTGGCCATCGCCTCGTCCGGCAGGCGCATCGTCTTGCCGAACATCTCCTCCGGGGCGTCGGTGATGCCGATCTGGTTGCCCTTGGTCTTCGACATCTTGTCGACGCCGTCGATCCCGGGCAGGATCGGCAGCGTGAGCACGCACTGCTCCGGCTGGCCGTAGTGCGCGCTGCATGTCGCGGCCGAGCAGCAGGTTGAAGGTCTGGTCGGTGCCGCCGAGCTCCACGTCCGAGCGCACGGCGACCGAGTCGTAGCCCTGCATCAGCGGGTAGAGCAGCTCGAGGATCGAGATCGGCGCGCCGGCGGCGTACCGCGTCGCGAAGTCCTCGCGGTCGAGCAGCTGCGCGACCGTGGTCGTGCGCGTGAGGCGGAAGAGGTCCTCCATCGGCATGTCGAGCCATTCGCCGTTGAAGCGCAGCTCGTACAGCTCCTCGTCGTCGCGCAGGACGCGCTGGGCCTGGCGCTCGTACGTGCGCGCGTTGGCCTCGATCTCCTCGCCCGTCAGGACCGGGCGCGTGTCCGAGCGCCCGCTCGGGTCGCCGACCCGCGCCGTGTAGTCGCCGACGATCAGGACGACGCGGTGACCGAGGTCCTGGAACTCGCGCAGCTTCTGCAGGACGACGGTGTGGCCGAGGTGGATGTCCGGCGCGGTCGGATCGAGCCCGAGCTTGACGCGGAGCTGCCGCCCCTCCTTCGCGGCGGCGGCCAGGCGGCCGCCGAGCCCGCCGTCGGGCAGCGACTCGGCGGCGTTTCGCGCCAGAAAGGCCGCCTGGGACGAGGGATCGGAACCGGCGGACTGGCATCCGGCCCAATGCTAGAGTTCTTCTCCCCTGAGCGGTCGCCCGGCATGCGCGCCCGCCGTGCCCGGAAGGCCCCCGCCGCAGGGCCTCCGCCGACGTCTCCAAGCGCTTCGCGCCGCCATGGCCGACGACGATCTGCCCGACATTCCCGACTCGCCCGTGGACGCCGAGCCGCTCCCGGCCGACCCGTTCGAGCCCCCGCCCCCGGCCGGGCGGCCCAAGCTCCGCAAGCGCCGCCTGGTCCTGACGGTCATCCCGCTCGTCCTGCTCGCGATCGTCTCGACGATCTTCGGGATGATGATGGCGCTCGCGCGCGAGCTGCCGAACCTCGAGACGGCCAAGGAGTTCCAGGCCGCGCGCAACTCGGTGCTGCAGGACCGCCTCGGCCGGCCGCTCGGGCTGCTCACGAGCGACCGCAACCGCGTCCTCATCCCGTACGCCGACATCTCGCCGTTCATGCGCAACGCGATCATCTCGGTCGAGGACGAGCGGTTCTACGAGAACGCCGGCGTCGACCTGCGCGGCATCGGGCGCGCCTTCTTCCAGGACGTCGTGAAGGGCGGCGTCGCGCCAGGGCGGCTCGACGATCACCCAGCAGTTCGTCAAGAACGCGACCGAGGCGCAGGACGAGCGCACCGTCTTCCAGAAGCTGCGCGAGTCCGCGCTGGCCTACCACCTCACGCGCCGCTGGTCCAAGAACAAGATCCTCACGCAGTACCTCAACTCGATCTACTTCGGCAACGGCGCCTACGGGATCGAGTCCGCGGCGCGCGTGTACTTCGGCGCCGACCCCAACCACGCCGGCTGCGGGACCAGGGCGCGGCCGTGCGCCAAGGAGCTCACCGCCGCGGAGGCCGCGCTGCTCGCCGGCGTCGTCGCCAACCCGAGCGCGTTCGACCCGATCGCCCATCCGGAGGCGGCCACGCGCCGGCGCAACATCGTGCTGGCGAAGATGCTCGAGCAGGGCAAGATCACGCGCGCCGAGTACGACGACGGCACCCAGCAGGCGCTGCCCGGCAACATCGTCCCGCCGAGCGTCGACACGAAGGCGCCGTACTTCACGACCTGGGTCAGCCAGCAGCTGGTGGAGCAGTTCGGCGCGCGGCGGGCGTTCGAGGGCGGCCTGCGCGTCCGCACGACGCTCGACCTCGACTTCCAGAACGCCGCCCAGCGCGCGATCGACAACTCGCTGCCGAACCCCGACGGGCCGGCGGCGGCGATGGTCGCGATCGACAACCAGACCGGTGAGGTCCGCGCGCTCGTCAACAGCACGAACTACCGCGACCGGCCGTTCAACCTCGCCACGCAGGGCGAGCGCCAGCCCGGCTCCACCGTCAAGCCGTTCATCCTGGCCGAGGCGCATGAAGCAGGGCATACGGGCTCGGGTCGGTCTGGCCGTCGCGCAAGCGCGAGTTCGACGTGCCCGGCACCGGCGGCCAGGAGAAGTTCATCGTCAACAACTTCGACGACTCCTACGCCGGCGCGCGCGACCTCGGCTCGGCGCTCACGTTCTCCGACAACGCCGTCTTCGCCGCGGCCGGCATCACGACCGGCACGAAGAAGATCGCCCGGCTGATCGAGCGGATGGGCGTGCGCACGGACGTCTCCACGAACCCCGCGATGACGCTCGGCGCCTTCAAGCGGGGCGTCTCGGTGCTCGACTGGGCGCACGCCTACGAGACGTTCGCGACCGGCGGCAAGCGCGTCTACGGCACGCTCGGCGCGCCGGACGACGGGCCCGGTCGGGATCCGCGACGTGCACTCGATCGCGACGGACCGCCTCGTCGCGCGCAACCGCGTGAAGACCAAGCGCGTGCTGTCACCCGCGCTCGCGGCGCTCACGACGCAGCAGATGCAGACCGTCGTCTCCAGCGGCACCGGCAAGCGCGCGGCCTACGGCGGCTTCGCGGCCGGCAAGACCGGCACGACCGAGGACTTCGGCGACGCCTGGTTCGTCGGCTTCACGCGCGAGCTGACGATCGCCGTCTGGGTCGGCTACCCGGACAAGCTCACGCCGATGAAGACCGAGTTCGACGGCGAGCCGGTCGCCGGCGGCACCTTCCCCGCGCAGATCTGGCGCGACTTCGTCGTGCAGGCCGGCCGCGATCCGCAAGCAGCGCATCGCCGAGCGCCAGGCCAAGCGCGACGGCAAGGAGGCGCCGGACGCCGACGGATCCGAGCACCGAGCTGAGCGACCCGGTCACCGGCGGCTCCGGCGGCGACGACGCCGGCAGGACGGCGGCGACACCGGCGGCTCGGCGAAGCCGAAGTCCGGCGGCGGCGGCACCGGAGGCGACGGCGGGACGGCGACGGCGGCGGGAACGCCGAGCCGGCGCCGACCCCCACCCCCGCTCCCGAGCCGACGCCTGCGCCCGAACCCGCCCCGACCCCCGCGCCCGCCCCGGAGACGGCGGCGGCGGCGGCGTCGAGGCCGGCGGCGTCACGCCGCCGTCCGGCTGACCGTCTCGCGCAGGCCGCGCGGCCACGGGCGCGACACGCAGCGGCTGCCCGCGGCGCAGAACCGCCACGGCAGGTCCATCGGCGCGCGTGATGCCGATGCGCGGGCCGACGATGAGCCGCGGCGCGGCGGCCCGCCCGGCGCCGGCTCGATGCGGATCGGGCCCGTCGACGAGGCTCGTCGCGTTGCGGTCCAGGCCGACGCCGATCGCCTGCGTGAGCTTGCCGGGCCCCGAGCAGAGGTCCTCGCAGCGGCTCGCGCCCGCGGCGCGCGCGCATCGCGTCGACGCCCTCGAGCGGCTCGAGCGCCCGCAGCAGGACCGCGGCGCCCGTCCGCTCGTCCTCGCAGACCGCGTTCAGCAGCGCGTGGACGCCGTACGAGCGGTAGACGTAGGCCGTCCCGGGCGCGCCGAACAGCGTCTGCGGTGCGCGGCGTGAGCCCCGCGAACGCGTGGCAGGCCGGCTCGGAGTCGTGGTAGGCCTCGGTCTCGACGATCACGCCCGGTCGCGTCGCCGTACCGCACGACGCAGCCGACGAGGTCGCGGGCGACGTCGACGACCGGCCGCGCGTAGAACGTCGGCGGGCAGCGCCGCCGGCATCAGCCCTGCAGCAGCTGCCGTGCGAGCGCGAGCTGCTCGCGGACCCGCGCCGACGCGGTCCCGCCCTCGCTGACCTTCGACTCGAGCCAGGACGAGCTCGTGCAGCACCTCGGCGACGCCGTCGTCCAGGTGCTCGGAATGTGCGCGCAGCTCGTCCGGCGAGAAGTCCGACAGCGTGCGGCCCTCCGTCACGGCCTTGAGGACGAGCCCGGCGACGATGCCGTGGCACTCGCGGAACGGGACGCCGCGCTTGACGAGCAGGTCGGCGATGTCCGTCGCGGCGATCAGGTCGTCGGACGCGGCGTCCGCCATCCGCTCGCGGTCGAACGTCGCTCCGCGCGACCATCCCCGAGGACGCCGCGAGGCACAGGCGCAGCGTGTCGACGGCGTCGAACAGGTGCGTCTTGTCCTCCTGCATGTCCTTGTTGTAGGTCAGCGGCAGCGCGTGCAGGACGCCGTACATCGCCGACGAGGTGGCCGACGACGCGCGGGGCCTTCGCGCGCAGGAGCTCGGCGGCGTCGGGGTTCTTCTTCTGCGGCATGATCGAGCTGCCGCTCGTCCACGCGTCCGAGAGCCGCACGAAGCCGAACTCCTCGCTCGACCACAGGACGAGCTCGCCGCCGAGCCGCGAGAGATGCGTCGCGCAGGTCGCGGCCGCGCCGATCCAGTCCAGGACGAAGTCGCGGTTGGCGACCGCGTCCAGCGAGTTCGGCGCGACGCCGGTGAAGCCCAGCTCGGCGGCGACCATCCGGCGGTCGGTGTCGAAGTTCACGCCCGCGAGCGCGCCGGCGCCGAGCGGCAGGTCCGCGACCTGGGTCGCCCACGAACGCGGAAGCGGCTGCGGTCGCGCTCGAGCATCCAGACGTAGGCCAGCAGGTGATGGCCGAGGTAGACGGGCTGGGCGCGCTGCAGGTGCGTGTATCCGGGCAGCGGCCAGTCGAGGTGCGCCTCGGCGGCGTCCAGCAGCGCAGCCATGAGGTCGGCGATGCGCTCGTCCATCTCCTGCGCGCGGCCTCGCGGACGAACAGCGCGACGTCGGTGGCGACCTGGTCGTTGCGCGAGCGGGCGGTGTGGAGCTTGCCGCCGACGGGCCCGGCGATCTCCGTCAGGCGGCGCTCGACCGCCATGTGGATGTCCTCGTCGTCCTCCAGGAACGGGAACGTCCCGCCGCGCAGCTCGGCCTCGACGGCGTCGAGGCCGGCGAGCAGCGCGTCACGGTCGGCGTCGCTCGATGATGCCCTGCGCCGCGAGCATCCGCGCGTGGGCGCGCGACTGCGCGACGTCGTACGGCCAGAGACGGCGATCGACGTCGAGCGACCGGTTGATGGACGCGAAGTCCGGATCCTGGGGCTCGGCGAAGCGCGACATGCCGCGCGAGTCTAGGCGCGCCCGAGGACTTCCCGCAGCGCCGCGGCCACGCGCGTCGACCTGGCCGTCGGTCATCTCGGGGAAGAACGGGAGCGCGATCGAGCGCGCGGCGACGTCCTCGCAGACCGGGAACTCGCCCTCGCGGTGACCGAAGCGCTCGCGGTAGAGGCTCATCAGGTGGATCGCCGGCAGGTAGGGCTTGCTCTGGATGCCGCGCTCGCGCAGCGCGCACGACGACGTCGTCGCGGGCCGGGCCGTCGGCCGGGAGCTGGACGACGAAGACGAACCAGCCGCGCCGGTCCCCGCCGGTGTCCGCGCACGGCAGCGTGAGCCCCTCGACGCCGGCGAGCGCCTCGCGGTAGCCGTCCGCGACGCGTGCGCGCGCCGCGAGCATGTCGTCGAGCCGGTCGAGCTGCGCGAGCGCCGATGGCGCGACGCGACGTCGCTGAGGCGGTAGTTGAACCCGAGGCGGTCGTGGTCGAGCCAGCCCATGTCCGGGGCGCGGCCCTGGTTGCGCTCGCTGTCCATCCGCTCCTTCACGGCGGCGTCGCCGGTCGTGACCATCCCGCCCTCGCCCGTCGTGAGCTGCTTGTTGGCGTAGAAGCCGAAGACGGCCGGGTGCCCGCGGCCGCCGACCGGCGTCCCGTCGGCGTGGACGGCGCCGAGCGCCTCGCACGCGTCCTCGACGATCGGCAGCCCGAGCGCCTCGAACGCCGGCAGGTCGGCCGGGTAGCCGAAGATGTGGACGGGCAGCAGCGCCGTCGTGCGCTCGCGTGATCGCCGCCGCCGCCGCCTGCGGGTCGAGGTTGAGCGTGACCGGGTCGATGTCCGCGAAGACCGGCCGCGCGCGCTCGAACAGGACGGAGTTCGCGCTGGCCACGAACGAGAACGGCGACGTGACGACCTCGTCGCCGTCGGTGACGCCCGACCGCGCGCAGCGCGAGGTGCAGGCCGGCGGTGCCGCTGGAGACCGCGCTCGCGTGCGCGACGCCGAGCCGGGCGGCGAACGCCTGCTCGAACGCCGGGACGCGCGGGCCGAGCGAGAGCTGCCCGCTGCGCAGCACCTCGATGACCGCGTGCTCCTCCGCCTCGCCGAGCACCGGCCGGGCGAGCGGGACGACCTCCTCGGCCCGCGCTCACGCCTGGTCGCCGCTGCTCGTCGCCGGGGCCGCGGGCTTCCCGCCGCCGGTGCGCCCGGGCTGCTCGGGGTACACGAGCGAGTCCACGAGCGCCTGCCACGACGCCGCGATGACGTTCTCGGCGACGCCGATCGTGCCCCAGACGTCGTCGCCGTCGGAGGCGTCGATCAGCACGCGCGTCGTCGCGCCCGTGCCGTGCGTCTCGTCGAGGATGCGGACCTTGTAGTTCACGAGCTCGATGTCGGCCAGGTGCGGATGGATCTCGGTGATCGCGTCGCGCAGCGCGCTGTCGAGCGCGTTGACCGGGCCGTTGCCCTCGGCGGTGCGCACGTAGCGCTCGCCGTCGATCCAGAGCTTCACCGTCGCCTCGCACTCGACCTTGCCGTCGGCGCGCTGCTCGACGATCGTCCGCCAGGACTCGAGCTGGAAGAGCGGCTCGTAGGCGCCCGTCTCGCGGCGCATCAGCAGCTCGAACGACGCGTCGGCCGCCTCGAACTGGTAGCCGAGGTGCTCGAGCTGCTTGACGCGCTCGACGATCCGCGTCGCGGCCTCGTCGTCGACCTCGATGCCGGCCGTCTCGGCCTTCTCGGCGATCGTCCCGCGGCCGGAGAGCTCGGAGACGAGCACCTCGCGCGCGTTGCCGACGAGCGCGGGATCGGTGTGCTCGAACGTCGCGGCGTCGGCGCGGATGCCCGCGGCGTGCAGCCCGGCCTTGTGGGCGAACGCGTGCTTGCCGACGAACGGCTGCGCCGGGTCCGGCGCGCGGTTGAGCAGCTCGTCGACGAAGTGCGCGGTGCTCGTGAGCCGCGCCAGCCGCGCCGGCTCGAGCACCTCGATGCCCATCTTGAGCTGCAGGTCGGCGATGATCGTCACGAGGTTCGCGTTGCCGGTGCGCTCGCCGATGCCGTTGATCGTGCCCTGCACCTGCGTGGCGCCGGCCTCGACCGCGACGAGCGTGTTGGCGACGCGCGCAGCCGCCGTCGTCGTGCGTGTGGATGCCGAGCGGCAGCGACGGGAACGCCTCGCGGACGGCGGTGACCGCGGCGGTGATCTGCCCGGGCAGCGAGCCGCCGTTCGTGTCGCACAGGACGACGCGCTCGGCGCCCGCGTCGGCCGCTGCGCGCACGCAGTCCAGCGCGTAGCCGGGGTCGGCGAGCCAGCCGTCGAAGAAGTGCTCGGCGTCGAGCAGCGCGCGCTTGCCCTGCGCCGACGAGGAAGGCGATCGACTCGGCGATCATCGCGAGGTTCTCCTCGCGCTCGACGCGCACGACCTTCTCGACGTGCAGGACGCTCGCCTTGCCGACGAGGGTGATGACGGGCGCGAAGCAGTCGGCGAGGATCCGCAGGCCCTCGTCCGCGTCGGCCGCGACGCCGCGCCGGCGCGTCATGCCGAAGTCCGACGATCTCGCTGGTCGCGAGCGTCTCCCCCGCGAGCAGCTCGAAGAGCTCCTGCTCCTTGGGGTTCGACGCGGGGAACCCGGCCTCGATCAGGTGGACGCCGAGGTCGTCCAGGCGTCGCACGACGCGCACCTTCTCCTCGGCGGTGAGGCTCATGCCGCCGCCGCCCATGCCGTCGCGCAGGGTGGCGTCGTAGAGCTCGACGGCGCGGCTCACGGCGTCGTCGCCGAGCTGACCGGGACCGGGTCGAGCCACTCGCGGTAGCGCTCCTCGCGGCCGTGGAGCGCGTCGTCGAAGACCCGCTGCACGGCGCGGGTGACCTCACCGGGCCGGCCCTCGCCGATCGTGTGGTCGTCGACCTCGCGGACGGGGACGAGCTCCGCGGCGGTGCCGCTCATGAAGATCTCGTCGGCCAGGTACAGCTCGGCGCGCGAGACGTCGCGCTCGACGACCTCGAAGCCGAGGTCCTTCGCGATCCGGATGGCGGTGCGCGCGGTTGATGCCGTCGAGGATCGACGCGGTCTGCGGCGGCGTGTGGATGACCCCGTCGCGCACGATGTAGATGTTCTCGCCGGAGCCCTCGCAGACGCGGCCGTGGTCGTCGAGCAGGATCGCCTCGTCGTAGCCGGCCTTGTGCGTCTCGATCTTCGCGAGGACGCTGTTGAGGTACTGGCCGCCGGCCTTCGCCGCCGGGATCAGCGAGTCGGGGCTGATGCGCCGCCAGGAGCTGACCTTCGCGCGGATGCCGTTCTCCTTGCCCTCCTCGCCGAGGTAGGCGCCCCACTCCCAGACCGCGATCGCGACGTCCACCGGCGCGTCGAGCGGGAACAGGCCCATCGTCCCGTAGCCGCGGAAGACGAGCGGGCGGATGTAGCAGGAGCGCAGGTTGTTGCGGGCGATCGTCTCGAGCGTCGCCTGGCGGATCTGCTCGCGCTCGAACGGGATGTCCATGTAGTAGAGCGCGCTCGAGCGGTACAGCCGGTCGACGTGATCCTGGTTGCGGAACACGGCCGGGCCGATCTCGGTGTCGTAGCAGCGCACGCCCTCGAAGACGCGACGTCCCGTAGTGCAGCGCGTGCGTGAGGACGTGCACCTGGGCGTCTTCCCAGCGCACGAACTCGCCGTTCATCCAGATGACCTCGCTGGGCTGCACCGATTCGCTCCTTGATCTCGCGCTAGAGGTGGGCGAGCACCGCGCCGGTCGCCTCGGCCGTCGTGGCCTCACCGCCCAGGTCGCGGGTGCGCAGACCGCCTGCAAGCGCCGCGTTGACGGCCGATTCTAGGGCGGCGGCCTCCGAATCCCAACCGAGGCCGTGCCGGAGCATCATCGCCGCCGACAGGAACATCGCGAGCGGGTTGGCGACGCCCTGGCCGGCGATGTCCGGCGCCGACCCGTGGACGGGCTCGAACAGGCCCGGGCCGTCGGGGTTGCCGATGCTCGCGCTGGGCAGCAGCCCGAGCGAGCCCGGTGATGCACCGACGGCCTCGTCGCTGAGGATGTCGCCGAACATGTTCTCGGTGAGGATCACCTCGAAGTGCCGCGGCGCGGTGATGAGCTTCATCGCGGTCGAGTCGACGAGCGCGTGCTCGAGCTCGATGTTCGGGAACTCCTCGGCGTGGACGCGGTGCACGACCTCGCGCCAGAGCCGGCTGGTCTCGAGCACGTTCGCCTTGTCGACGCTCGTGACGCGGGCCTTGGCGGCGCCGAAGGCGACGCGCGCGATCCGCTCGACCTCCTCGACCGAGTAGCGGCACTCGTCGCTGGCGGACGTCGCGTCGCGCGTCTTCTCGCCGAAGTAGATGCCGCCGGTGAGCTCACGGACGACGAGCATGTCGGTGCCGCTCGACGATCTCGCGCCGCAGCGGGCTCGCGTCGAGCAGCGCGTCGATCGCGCGTGACCGGGCGCAGGTTCGCGAACAGGCCGAGCGCCTTGCGCAGGCCGAGCAGGCCCTGCTCCGGGCGCGGCTTGTCCGGGTCGGTGGTGTCCCACTTGGGACCGCCGACCGCGGCGAGCAGGACCGCGTCGCTGCCCTCGCACGCCGCGAGGACCTCGTCGGTCAGGGCCGTGCCGTGGGCGTCGATCGACGCGCCGCCGAAGGGGTGCTCGGTGAACTCGAGCCTGCCGGGGACGAGGGCGTTGAGGACCTCGACGGCCGCGGCCGCGACCTCGGGGCCGATGCCGTCGCCGGGGAGCAGCGACGAACGTCATCGGATCAGCTGCCGGTCCGTCCTGCCAGGGTGCCGTGGTCACAGGCCCGACACGCTCACGATCGGCCTCGTACGCGTCGATCGTCTCCGCCTGCTGCAGCGTCATCGCGATGTCGTCGAGGCCCGTTGAGCAGGCGGTGCTTGGTCTCCGGGTCGAGCTCGAACCGGGCGACCTGCCCGTCGCCGTAGCGGACCTCCTGCGCGGCGAGGTCGATCTCGGCGCTGCCGGCGGCCGCGACCGCGCGGCACTCGTCCTCGGTCAGCTCGACCGGCAGCAGGCCGATCTTCGTGCTGTTGGAGAAGAAGATGTCGGCGAACGACGGCGCGATGATCGCCTTGAAGCCGTAGTCCTCCAGCGCCCACGGCGCGTGCTCGCGCGAGGATCCGCAGCCGAAGTTGCGCCCGGCGACGAGGATCGGGTTGGCCGGGCAGGTCCCAGCCCGGCTCCTGCTTCCAGTCGTAGAACAGGAACTCGCCGAAGCCCGGTGCGCTCGATGCGCTTGAGGAACTGCTTGGGGATGATCTGGTCGGTGTCGACGTCGTCGCGGTCGAGGACCGAGACGGGGCCGGTGATGACGTTCACGGGGTCCATGGGGTTCAGCTCCAGTCGCGGATGTCGACGAACTGTCCCTCGATCGCCGCCGCGGCGGCCATCTGGGGACTGACGAGGTGGGTGCGCCCGCCCTTGCCCTGGCGGCCCTCGAAGTTGCGGTTCGAGGTCGACGCGCAGCGCTCGCCGGGCTTCAGCGTGTCGGGGTTCATCCCCAGGCACATCGAGCAGCCGGCGCCGCGCCAGTCGAAGCCGGCCTCGGTGAAGAGCTTGTCGAGGCCCTCGGCCTCGGCCTGGGCCTTCACCTGGCGCGAGCCCGGGGACGACCATCGCGTAGACGCTGTCGGCGACCTTGCGGCCCTTGATCATCTCGGCGGCGGCGCGCAGGTCGCCGATCCGCGAGTTCGTGCACGAGCCGATGAAGACGCGGTCGAGCGTGATCTCCTCGATCGGCGTCCCGGCCTCGCAGGCCCATGTACTCGAGCGCCCGCTCGTCGCCGTCGCCCTGCGGCTGCGGCACGCTGTCGGCGACGCCGACGACCATGCCGGGGTTCGTCCCCCAGCTGACCATCGGGCTGATCGCGTCGACGTCGACCGTGATCTCGCGGTCGAACGTCGCGCCCGTCGTCGGTCCGCAGGCCGCGCCAGCGCTCGACGAGCGCGTCCCAGTCGGCGCCGGTGGGCGCCGCGGGGCGGCCCTGGACGAAGTCGATCGTGGTCTGGTCGGGCGCGATCATGCCCGCGCGGCCGCCGCCCTCGATCGTCATGTTGCAGATCGTCATGCGGCCCTCCATCGAGAGCGACTCGATGACCGGCCCGGCGAACTCGACGACGTGGCCGACGGCGCCGTCGACGCCCATCTGCCCGATCGTGGCGAGGATCAGGTCCTTGGCGGTGACGCCCGGGCCCAGCTCGCCCGTGTAGGTGATCCGCATCGACTTCGGCTTCGCTGCACGAGCGTCTGGGTCGCGAGGACGTGCTCGACCTCGCTCGTGCCGATGCCGAACGCCAGCGCGCCGAAGGCGCCGTGCGTGGCGGTGTGGCTGTCGCCGCAGACGATCGTCATGCCCGGCTGCGTGAGCCCGAGCTCCGGCCCGATCACGTGGACGATGCCCTGGTGCTCGGAGCCGAGCGAGTAGACGGGCACGCCGAACTCCGCGCAGTTGGACTCGAGCTTCTCGACCTGCACGCGGCTGAGCTCGTCCTTGATGCGCGCGGCGACGGGCGTGCCGTCGGTCGGCACGTTGTGGTCGGCCGTGGCGACCGTGCGGTCCGGGCGGCGGACCGGGCGGCCGGCGAGCCGCAGCCCGTCGAACGCCTGCGGGCTCGTGACCTCGTGGACGAGGTGCAGGTCGATGTAGAGGAGGCCGTCCGCGACCTCGTGGTCGGCCCAGATCTTGTCGAACAGCGTGGTGGGTTCAGGCATCGTCAGCTCCGTCGGAGGCCCGCGCTGACGACGGCCAGGATGGCCGCCGGGTGCGGGCCCGGGTTCTCGAAGTGGTGGGGCAGGTCGGCGTCGAAGGTCACGGTGTCGCCGGCGCGCAGCTCGTGGCGCTCGCCGTCGATGTCCAGGACGACGGCGCCGTCCTCGACGACCGCGACCTCGCGGCTGCCGGGCTCGTGCATCGGCGGGTCGCCGGGGCCGCCGGTCTGCGCGCCGGCGTCGAGCAGGTGGCGGCTGACCTCGGCGCGCTGGCCGGGCAGCGGCGGCGTGAGCACCTCGAAGCGTGTGGCCGCTGCGCCGGGAGCCGCCGCCGCGGCGCTCGGCGGCGCGGACGATCGAGACGCGAGCCGCCCTCGTCGAGGCGCAGCAGCTGGCGAGAGGCGCAGGTCCAGGCCGTCGGCGATGCGCGCGGCGACCGCGAGCGTCGGGCTCGTCTCCCCCGCTCGACCTGGCTGAGCATCGGCGCGCTGACGCCCGAGCGCTCGGCGAGGTCGCGCAGCGACAGGCCACCGGCCTCGCGCAGCGCCTTCACGCGCGGGCCGATGGTGATCGCGGCGCTGGTGTCCGTCGACGTCGTCACGGTCGCGCGTACGTTATCACGTACGCGCGTATCGCACCTCCGGACTACGCCGCGCGGCGACGGAAGCGGTCCCGGCACCTCGGGCTTGGGCCGCGGCTCGTCGCCGCGCGTGGCCTTCGCGACCGCGAGCGCGAGCGCCCGCAGGTAGGCCTTCCCCGACGCCTCGATGATGTCCGTCGACACGCCCTGGCCGGTGGCGCTGTGGCCGTCGAGCTCGAGCACGACGTTCACGTCGCCGAGTGCGTCCTGCCCCTCGCTGACCGCGTCCACGCGGAACTCGCGCAGCCGCGCGTCGACGCCCGGTCGCCGCGTTGATCGCGTGGAAGACGGCGTCGATCGGGCCGTCGCCGGTGAACGAGCCCTGCGCGAGCGACGCCGTCCGGCATGCGGACGCCGACGGTCGCGTGCGGCGGGCGCGTCGAGCTGGCCTCGACGTCGAACGACTCCAGCGCGTACCCGGCCTCCTCGCGCAGCTCGTCGGTGACGAGCGCCTCGAGGTCCATCGCGGTGACCTGCTTCTTCTTGTCCGCGATCTCCTTGAAGCGCTTGAACGCGGTGTTCAGCGCCTGCCCGTCGACGTGGTAGCCGAGCTCCTCGAGCGCCTGGCGCAGCGCGTGGCGACCGGAGTGCTTGCCCAGCACGATCTGGTTGGACTCCAGGCCGACCGTGGTCGCGTCCATGATCTCGAACGTCGCGCGCTCCTTCAGCACGCCGTCCTGGTGGATGCCCGACTCGTGCGCGAACGCGTTGCGGCCGACGACCGCCTTGTTCGGCTGGATCAGGTAGCCCGTCAGCCGCGAGACCAGGCGGCTCGTGCGGGCCAGCTCGGTCGTCACGACGCCCGTGTGCAGGCCGCCGACGGCGTCGCCGCGCGTGTGCAGCAGCATCACGATCTCCTCGAGCGACGCGTTGCCGGCGCGCTCGCCGATGCCGTTGATGGCGCACTCGACCTGCCGCGCGCCCGGCCAGCACGCCGGCGAACGAGTTCGCGACCGCCAGGCCCAGGTCGTCGTGGCAGTGCGTCGAGAGGACGACGTCGCTGCAGGCCCGGGGCGTACTCGTAGAGCTGGGTGAGGAAGCGCGTGTACTCGTCGGGCATCGTGTAGCCGACGGTGTCCGGGATGTTCACCGTCGTCGCGCCCTCGTCGATCGCGATCTGACAGATCTCGGCGGTGAACTCGACGTCGGCGCGGGTGGCGTCCATCGGCGAGAACTCGACGTCGTCGCAGAGCGCCTTCGCCTGTGCGACCGCGGCGCGCGCGAGCCCGCGCACGTCGTCGCGGGTGTTCTGCATCTGGAACTCGATGTGGATGTCCGACGTCGAGACGAACGTGTGGATGCGCGGGCGCGCAGCGTCGCGCACGGCCTCCCAGGCGCGGTCGATGTCGGCGGCGTTCGCGCGGGCCAGGCCGGCGATCACCGGGCCCTCGACCTGACGGGCGATCGCCTGGACGGCCTCGAAGTCGCCGGGCGAGGCGATCGGGAAGCCGGCCTCGATGATGTCCACGCCGAGCCGCGCGAGCTGGTGGGCGATCTCGAGCTTCTCCGCCGTGTTCAGCGAGATGCCGGGCGACTGCTCGCCGTCTCGCAGCGTCGTGTCGAAGATCAGTACGCGGTTGTCATCCATCGGTCGTTCCCTTCCCTGCGGCTCGTGCTACTCGGACATCCTCGGTTGTGAGTTGCGGCTTCAGGCGGCCGCCCACGCGCTATTCCCCCCGAAGGGGGAGGAGGAGAAGTCGGAGGTCGAGCAGGAACGACACGAAACGTCAGCGTAGCAACGGGATCCGGGGTCGACGCAACGCTCACGGGACGAGCACGACCTTGCCGACGTTGCGCCGCTCGCCGAGGATCCGGTGGGCGTCCGCGGCCCGGTCGAACGGGACCGCCTCGTGGACGACCGGCCGCACCGTCCCGTCCGCGATCAGCGCGCCGATCGGGTCGATCCACGGCGCGAGCGTGCCGCGGTCCTTCCACAGGCTCAGCATGTTCAGGCCGATCACCGCCTTGGACTGCTGCATCTGGTCGATGAGGTTGAACCCGCGGAGCATCGGCAGCGCCTTCGGCAGGACCTTGAGCATGTTCTTCGCTCGCCCTGGTTGACGCTCGACGCGCCGTAGGCGACGAGGCGCCCGCCGGGCCGCAGCAGGCTCATGCTGCGCTTGAACGACGGGCCGCCGATCGCGTCGAGCACGATGTCGAGCGGCGGGACGGCCGACCACCAGCGGTCGCGGGTGTAGTCGAGCGGATGCTGGACGCCGAGGTCGCGGATCGCGTCGTGCTTGCCGGGCGACGCGGTGCCCCAGACCTCGGCGCCGTGCCGGCGCGCGATCTGCGTGGCGGCGATGCCGACACCGCCGGCGGCGGCGTGGATCAGCACGCGCTCGCCCTCGCGCAGGCTGCCGTAGCCGAGCAGCGCCGCCCAGGCGGTCGCGTAGCACGACGGGGATCGCGGCGCCCTCCTCGAAGCTCAGCGCGTCCGGCAGCGCGATCGCGTCCTCCGCCGCCACGACGACCTGCTCGGCGTAGCCGCCGAACTGCGTGCCCGCCATCACCCGGTCGCCGACGGCGACAGGCGGTGACGCCCTCCCCCACGTCGGCGATGGTGCCGGCGACCTCGTAGCCGACGACCGCGGGGAGCGGCGGCGCGTCCTCGTACAGGCCGATGCGCGCGAGCGTGTCCGCGAAGTTCACCCCGGCGGCGGCGACCTCGATCCGGACCTGGCCCGGCCCGGCGACGGGATCGGCCGTTCCTGGACCTCCAGGACCTCGGGACCGCCGGTGCGGGGGATGACGACGGCGCGCATCGCGCCACCCTACTCCCGCGGGTCAGGCGGCCTGCGTGCGCTGCGCCCTCGGGCATCGCGCGCGCGTCGCGGCGCGCGGCGCGCCGCTGGTACCAGAGGTTCGGCGAACATCCCGAGCAGCGCGACGATCAGCAGCGCGGTCGCCAGGACGTTCACCTGCGGCGGCACGCCCTGCTTGGCGGCGCCGTACACGAACAGCGGGAACGTCTGGTACGGGCCGGCGGTGAAGTTCGTCACGACGAAGTCGTCGATCGAGATCGCGAACGCGAGCAGGCCGGCGGCGACGATGCCGGGCATGATCAGCGGCAGCGTGATCTTGCGGATCGTCGTCAGCTGACTGGCGCCGAGGTCCATCGCGGCCTCCTCGATGTGGAGGTCCATCCCCTCCAGGCGCGCGCGGATCGTGATGACGACGTAGCCGAGCGTGAACATCACGTGGGCGATGATCACCGTCGCGAAGCCGCGGGCGAACGTCAGCGTCAGGAACCAGCCCAGCAGGGCGGCGCCGAGCACGACCTCGGGCGTCGCGAGCGGGAGGAACACGAGGCCGCTCGACCGCGCCGCGGCCGCGCCAGCGGTAGCGCACGAGCGCCAGCGCGACGAACGTCCCCAGCGCGACGGCGATGAGCGTCGTGACGGCGGCGACCGTCAGCGAGTTGACGAACGCCTCCTGCGAGCTGCTCGATCTTGAACGGGTCCTGCCAGTGCTTGAGCGTGAAGCCCTGCCAGGTGAAGTTGAACCGGCCCTGGTTGTCGTTGAACGAGAACAGGATGATCACGAAGATCGGGATGAAGAGGTAGATGAGCGCGAGCACCGCCCACACGCCGAGCGCGACGTCGCGGATCTTGTCGACCGTCGTCCTCACGCGACCGCGGCCTCCTGCAGGCGCTTGGTCCCGAGCAGCCGCGCGGCGATGGCGATCAGGATCAGGACGATCACCATGACGACGAACGACAGCGCGGCCGCCGTCGGGTAGTCGCGCACCGACAGGTACTGCGACTGGATGACGTTGCCGATCATGAACTGCTTCGGCGTCCCGAGCAGCTGCGCGTTGATGTAGTCGCCGATCGCGGGGATGAAGACGAGCAGCGTGCCCGCGAAGATGCCGGGCGCGGCGAGCGGGAGCGTCACCTTGCGGAAGGCGGTCCAGCGGCTCGCGTAGAGATCCGTCGCGGCCTCGACGAGCCGGCGGTCCATGCGCTCGAGCGACGCGTACAGCGGCAGCGCCATGAACGGCAGGAAGTTGTAGGTGATGCCGGCGATCACGGCGCCCGTCGTCGCGAGCAGCCGCCCGTCCTCGCCGAGCAGGCCGAGCGACTTCATCGTGTCGACGACCCAGCCGTCGTCGGTGAGGATCGTCTGCCAGGCGACGGTCCGCACGATGAGGCTCGTGAAGAACGGCAGGATGATCAGCAGCAGCATGAGGTTGCGCCAGCGCCCCGCCTTGAACGCCATGAAGTACGCGAGCGGGAACGCGATGATCAGGCACAGGACCGTCGCGGTGCCCGCGTAGAGCAGCGAGCGCACGAGCTGATCGATGTTCTCCGAGACGGCGTCCGGGTAGACGCTCCAGTTCCACGTCTGGGTGAAGCCGTCGTCCGGGTTGCCCGTCTGCAGCGACACCCAGAGCTGGGTGACGATCGGGATCGCGTAGAAGAGCGTCAGCCAGATGAGGCCCGGCGCGACGAACAGCACCGGGAGCAGGGCACGGCGGCGGCGCAGCGACAGGCCTCCGCCGCCCGTCGCCGGCTCCGCCGTGGCCCCGCCGGTGCTCACGCGCCGGTGACCTTCTGCATCTCCGCCGTCAGCTCGCGCTCGGGCGCGGCGCCGAGCGACGGGTAGGGGTTGAGCTGCGACAGCGTCTGCTCGTCCGGGAAGATGAGCTGGTTCTCGGCGAGCTCGGGGCTCTTCGTCGCGAGGATCTCCTTCACGCCCGTGACCGGGCAGAAGTAGTTGACGTAGGCGGCGATCGTCGCGGCGACCTGCGGGTCGTAGACGTAGTTCATGAACGTCTCGGCGCCGTAGTAGCCCGTGCGCGGACTCGTTCGCCGGCATGAGCATGTTGTCCGACCAGCTCATCCCGCCCTCCTCGGGGACGAGGAACTCGAGGTCCGGGTTGTCGGCCTGCAGCTGCACGAGGTCGCCCGACCACGCCACGCACGCCCAGAGGTTCCCCGCCGCGAGGTCCTTCGTGTAGTCGTTGCCGGTGAAGCGGCGGATCTGGCCCTTGTCGCTCTCCTCGCCGATCTTCGCGATCGCCTCGGTGTAGTCGTCCTTGGAGGCCGTCGGTCGGGTTCTTGCCCATCCCCAGCAGGACGAGGCCCGGCGGAGTCGCGCCACTCGCTGAACATCGAGACGCGGCCCTTGAACTTCGGGTCGAAGAGGTCGTTGACGCTCGTGAGCTTGCGGCCGGTCTTCTTCGGGTTGTAGCCGATGCCCGTGATGCCGGACTGCCACGGCAGCGTGAAGTCGCGGTTCTTGTCGTACGGCGGGTTCGCGAGGCTCGGCTGGAGGTTCTTGGCGTTCGGGATGTTCTTCTTGTCGAGCGGCTCGGCGTAGCCGAGATCGATCCAGCGCGCCGCCATCCAGTCGGTCGGCGCGACGATCTCGCGGCCGATCGGCTTGTCCTGCTCGAGCTCCTGGCGGACCTTGGCGTAGAACTCCTCGTTGTCGTTGTAGTCCTCGAGGTACTTGAGCTTCCCGCCGGTGTCCTTCTCCCACGGCGGGATGACCTTCTCGTCGATGTAGAGCGGCCAGTTGGAGAACGTGACCGTCCCGACGGTCGGTCTTCGGGTGGCTGACGTTCGGACGTGTCGACCGTCTTCTTGTTCTCGCTGGTCCCCTCGACCCCGCCGCAGGCGGCGAGGAAGGCGCTCGCCGAGCCCGCCGTGAGGCCGGCGGCGGCGAAGCGCTGGAGCACGGTGCGCCGCGAGACCTGCGCGCCGTTGACGAGGCGGTCGAGGAACTCGCCGATCGGCTCCTGGTCGGGGTCAGTCGGACGCTGCGGCATGTGTTCCCTCCTTGGGGACGACGAAGGTGTGCTCCGGCTCCCAGACCGCCGCGACGCGCCGGCCGGGGCCGATCGTCTCGAGGCCGGCACCGGAGTTCTGGGCGAAGACCTGGATGTCGTGCCCACCGTCGGTGCGCACGATGTACTGCGTGGAGACGCCCAGGAAGGCGGCGTCCGTGACGTGGCCGACGAGGACGTTCTCGCCCGGGCCGGCCTGCGGCGCGTCCGCGTCGACGGGCCGGATCGAGATCTTCTCCGGGCGCACGCCGACGCGCACCGCGCCGCCGGCGTCGCCGTTGACGAGCTGCGCGGGCACGCGGACCGTCCCGCCGTCGGTGTCGAACGTCACGACGTCCGCGGCGCGGGTCGCGACCGTCGCGTCGATGAGGTTCGAGGACCCGAGGAAGTTCGCGACGAACTCGGTGCGCGGGCGGTCGTAGAGCTCCGTCGCCGAGCCGAGCTGGTCGATGCGCCCGTCCTTCATCACCGCGATCGTGTCGGCCATCGTCATGGCCTCCTCCTGATCGTGCGTGACGTGGACGAAGGTGATGCCGACCTCGCGCTGGATGTGGCTCGAGCTCGATCTGCAGCTGCTTGCGCAGGCGCAGGTCCAGCGCGCCGAGCGGCTCGTCGAGCAGCAGCGCCTGCGGGCGGTTGACGAGCGCGCGGGCGAGCGCGACGCGCTGCTGCTGGCCGCCGGACATCTGCGTCGGGCCGGCGTCGCGCGAGCGGGCCCAGCTCGACGAGGTCGAGCGCCTCGGCGACGCGCCGCTTGACGTCCTCCTTGCGGCACCTTGCGGCGCTCGAGGCCGAACGCGACGTTCTTCTCGACCGTCATGTGCGGGAAGAGCGCGTAGCTCTGGAAGACGGTGTTGACGTCGCGCTTGTGCGGCGGCGTGTTCGTGACGTCCTTGCCGCGCGAGCTCGATCCGGCCGGCCGTCGGCTCCTCGAACCCGCCGATCATCCGCAGCGTCGTCGTCTTGCCGCAGCCCGACGGACCGAGCATCGCGAAGAAGCTGCCGCGCGGGATGTCGAGCGTCAGGTCGTCGACGGCCGTCATGTCGCCGAAGCGCTTGGTCACGTTGCGGAGCGCGATGTCCGCCGTGCCCGTCGTCCCGGCCTCCGCGGCTGCCGGTGCCGTCGTGTCCTCGCCCATCGCCCGCACCCTTCGATCGGGACCTGACGGCGGGCAGATTACCCGGACCGGCGGACCGGAGTCGCCGCTCTGCGGGTGATTTGGACACGGTGGCGCCCGCGGGCGCCGATGACTGGACGCGATGGCACTCGCGGCCGAGGCCCCGGGCGGCGCTACTCGAGGCTCACGGCGCGCCCGGCGGAGAAGCCGCCGCTCGCGGTGATCTCGCCCACGACGGCGTCGGGAATCCGGTCGTGCGTGGTGACGACCATCACCGCCTCGCCGCTCGTCTCGCCCGGATCCTCGTCGGGCTCGTAGCCCACGGCGGCGGCGTCGATGTTGACGCCGTGCGCGCCGAACGTCGTGCCGACGAGGCCGATGATGCCCGGGCGGTCCTCGTAGCGGAAGAGCGCCATGTGATCCTCGAGCTGGAGGTTGAAGCGCCGGCCCCAGACCTCGAGCAGGTGCGGCCGGTTGCGGCGACCGAGCGTCGTGCCGACGACCCGCGACGGGCGCCCGCCGGAGACGACCGTGACGCGGACGAGCTCGGTGAAGTCGCGGGCGCTCGTGCGCGTCGTCTCCGAGACGACGATGCCGCGCTCGGCCGCGAGGCCCGGCGCGTTGACGGCGTTGACCTCGTCCTCGGTGTGCCCGGACAGGACGCCGAGCAGCACCGCGGTCGTGAGCGGGCGGCAGTCGCGGTCGGCCAGGCGGCCGAGGTACTCGACCTCGATGCGGTCGATCGAGCCGTTCTCGCCGATCGTCGCGGCCAGACGGCCCAGGCGGCGGCAGAGCGGGACGAACGGCCCGAGCACCTCGAGGTCCTCGGCGGCCACGGCGGGGACGTTCACCGCGGTCGTCACGCTGCCGCCGGTGAGCGCCGCGACGACCTGCTCGGCGGCCTGGAAGCCGGCGCGGTCGGTGGCCTCGGCCGTCGAGGCGCCGAGGTGCGGCGTGACGACGACGTTCGGGTAGGCGAAGAGCGGGTGGTCGGTGATCGGCTCGCTGCGGAACACGTCGAGCGCCGCGCCGCCGACCTTGCCGGAGTCGAGCGCCGCCTGCAGGTCCTCGTCGACGATCAGCGGCCCGCGCGCGACGTTGAGGATGCGCACGCCGTCCTTCATCTTCGCGAAGGTCTCGGCGTTCAGCCAGCCCTCGGTGTCCGGGGTCTTGGGCAGGTGGATCGTGATGAAGTCGGCGCTGGCGTAGACCTCGTCGGATCCCGACGCCTGCTGCACGCCCAGCTCGCGGTAGCGGTCGGCCCCCACGTAGGGGTCGTACGCGATGACCTTCATGCCGAAGCCCTGCGCGCGCTCGGCGACGAGCTGCCCGATCCGGCCGAAGCCCAGGATGCCGAGCGTCTTGTCCATGAGCTCGGTGCCGGAGTACTTCGAGCGGTCCCAGCGCCCGGCGACGAGCGCGGCGTGCGCCTGCGGGACGTTGCGGGCCAGGGCCAGCAGCAGCGCCATCGTGTGCTCGGCCGCGGTGACGACGTTCGACTGCGGGGCGTTGGCGACGACGACCCCGCGCTTGGTGGCCTCGGGGACGTCGACGTTGTCCACGCCCACGCCGGCGCGGCCCACGGCCTTGAGCTCCGTCGCGGCGGCGAGCGCCTCGGCGTCGAGCTTCGTCGCCGACCGGATGAGGATCCCGTCGAAGGCGCCGATGCGCTCGAGCAGCTGCTCGCGCGTCCAGTCGAAGCCCGTCTCGACCTCGAACCCCGCGTCCTTGAGCAGCGCGATCCCCGACTCGCCGATGTTCTCGGCCACGAGCACCTTCGTCATGCCTGCGTCCCCCCCGTCTGGTGCTCGACGACCCAGTCGACGCACGCCGTCAGCGCCTGGACGTCCGCCGGCTCGATCGCCGGGAACATCGCCACGCGCAGCTGGTTGCGCCCGAGCTTGCGGTAGGGCTCGACGTCCACGACGCCGTTGGCGCGGAGCGTCGCGGCGACCCGGGCGGCGTCGATCGCGTCGTCCAGGTCGATCGTGCCGACGACGAGCGAGCGCTTGGCCGGATCGGCGACGAACGGCGTGGCGTACGTCGACGCCTCGGCCCAGCCGTAGAGATACGCGGCCGACGCGCTCGTGCGGCCGACGCAGAAGTCCAGGCCGCCCTGGCGGTTCATCCAGTCGAGCTGCTCGGCGAGCAGGATGAGCGTCGCGAGCGCCGGCGTGTTGTAGGTCTGGTCCTTGACGCTGTTGTCGAGCGCCGTCTGCAGATTGAGGAAGTCCGGGATCCAGCGGCCCGAGCCGGCGATCTCGCCGACCCGCTCCTGCGCGGCGGGGCTCATGAGCGCGAGCCACAGGCCGCCGTCCGAGGCGAAGCACTTCTGCGGCGCGAAGTAGTAGACGTCGGCATGCGCGGGGTCGAGCGGGAGGCCGCCGGCGCCGGATGTGGCGTCGACCGCGACCAGCGCGTCGCCGGCGTCCGCGGGCCGGTGGACCGGGACCATGACGCCGGTCGAGGTCTCGTTGTGCGCCCACGCGATCAGGTCGGCCGACGGGTCGGCGACGGGGACGGGCGCGTCGCCCGGGTCGGCCTCGATGACGACCGGGTCCTGGAGGAACGGGGCGGCGTGCGTGGCCTTCGCGAACTTCGAGGAGAACTCGCCGTAGACGAGGTGCAGGGAGCGCTCGCGGACGAGGCCGATCGTCGCGGCGTCCCAGAACGCGGTCGCCCCGCCGTTGCCCAGGACGACTTCGTAGCCGTCGGGCAGGTCGAACAGCGTCGCCAGCCCGGCGCGCACGCGGGCGACGAGCTCCTTCACCGGCTTCTGGCGGTGCGAGGTGCCCATGAGGACGGCGCCCTCGGTGGCGAGACCGGCGAGCTGCTCGGCGCGGACCTTTGACGGGCCGCAGCCGAACCGGCCGTCGGCCGGCAGGAGATTCTCGGGGATCGTGGGCGCTGCGATGGCGTTCATGGGACTCCGCGGGTTGAGGACGACGGCGGCAGTGCCCAGGCGCGCGGCGGTGATTCGGCCGTCGCTCCCCGGTGGTCCGTTCCACCCCAGGCGCCAGTCGCGACGGCTCCGGCGAGGATAGCGGGCCGTTCCGGTCCTGGTCTCTCGCGCGTCCCGCCACCGGGATCCTCGGCCAGCTCGCCGGGACCGCCGGTCTACCGTCGACGGCGCCGGAGAGGGCGGGCCCGGCAGTGCACCGACATCCGGGCGGACGCACCGTACGCCATCCCGCCTGAGCCCCGACGAGCGCTTGTCTACGTCACCGTCTTCGGCGCTGCGGGACGGTGCTGACGTTCGCACGGAGCACGAGGAGCGGCGTGCGGGAGCCAGCTGCCGGGCGACGGGTGCACATCCAGCCGCGGCGACAGCGAGGACGGCCCGGGCACCTGCCGGGACGGGCGGCTCGTCCGACGACCGGGCGCTGACAGACCGCGACGGCCGGGACGCCGTCGCCGCGGATCAACCCGGACGGCGTGGGGTCTTCGACGGCGACCCGTTCGCCGGGTGCTCACCGTCGGCGCGGCACGGCGGCTGCATCACGCGGCCGGTGCGGCGGAGCCGTGCCTGGTGCCAGCCTCGACGGCGCGCGCTCGCCGGGCCTACCGGCGCCGCCGGCGTCGACGGCCGCACGCTCTACGTGTCGGCCGAGCTGCCGGCGGCGTGGGGCTGCGGTCGGGCGCGACCGGACGTCTCCCGGGCGGGAGCCGCCGGCTGCATCACACGGACGGGCGCGGACGGCGACCCGGGACGACCTGCGGCGCGGCCCGGCGTCAGCCAGAGCGACGGGTGCGCCAGCTCGACCGGGGACCCGCTGTACGGGCTCGGAGGGTCGGTACGTCTCACCGTCTACAGCGTGGACGCGATGACCGGGCTCGTCGCCCGCTCCCCGCGTGCCGCGTCGTCTGTGTGCTCCGCGGACGGCAAGGCCGCGAGCGGCGTCAGCGGGACGTGCTTCGACGGTACTGGCTACCTCAGGGTGTACAGCATCGCGTTCTCACGGTACGGGGCAAACGCCTATGGTCACGAACGGCTCGGTCAACGCCTTCCGCCGCGAGGTCCTTCCCGTCTGCACGTCCGTCACCGCCGCGACGGCGCTCCAGACGCCGTCCCGCTCACGCTGACCGCAGCGTCGCAAGGCGACCCGCTGACCCGGTCAGCGCCGGGCCCGGGATCGATCGGCGGCGTCGACGGCGCCGGGCACGCTCGTAACGCGCGCGGCGGGCACGGGCGGCGCGTCCTTCTGGTTCACGCCACGGCCGCGAGCGGGACGATCGACCCGGACGCGACGGTCACGGTCGGCGCCCCGCCGCCCGCCCAGCCCGCGCCGGCGTCGACGCACGAAGCCCAGGTGCGCGTGACGAAGGCCCGCCTCACGGATGATCATCACGCTCACGCTGCGCCTGTGCGAGGCCGTGCGGGTGAAGTCGCCGCTGAAGGGCAGGCTCGGCAAGAGCCGCAAGGTTCACGCCGCTCGCGATCGGAACGGCGATCGACGAAGCGCGCCGGCACCGTCAGCCTCGTCCGGAAGCCCGCCATTTCCGAACCCGCACGACGCTGCTCGGCCTCCGCGGCAAGCGCCTCAAGAGCTTCCGCGGCAGACCGTCCGTGGGCGCGACCGACGCCGCAACGAACCGCGGGACCGCAGGCGTCAGGGCCCTGATGCTCACACGCTGACGGCGACCGTCCGAATCGGCGCATCCCTGGTCGTTTCCGGCAACGACGCGCGAGCCAGCCGCGCTCGCCGTGCGGGTACTGACCCGCCACTCGGTCGTTTCCCGCCACCGAACGCCGGGCTGGCCGGCGGCCGCGTTGGACGGGGCCGGGGACGATCCGGTCGAGGAGGGAGACGGGTAGGCCCGGCCCCCGCAGGCCGGGTCGTCCCCGGCCCCGGACCGCAGGCGCCCGAGCCCTTGTGCGGTCAGCCAGGGCTCTTGAGATTGATCAGGTCACGCCTGCGGCGGACCTGTCCTGCCAGGGGGCCGTCTGGCGGTCCCGGGGGCCGTACCTAGCCCTGCTCGAACCCCGTGTCATTGATCCAGTCCATGTGCGAGCGGAGGTCCTTGCCCGTCGACTCGAGCTGCGACGTCGCGCCCGCTTCGCGCATGCGCTTGAAGTTCTCCTGGCCGGCGCGGTTCTCCGCGATCCACTCGCGGGCGAACGTGCCGTCCTGGATCTCGCCGAGGATCTCGCTTCATCTCCGCGCGCGTTCGTCGTTGATGATGCGCGGGCCGCGGGTGTAGTCGCCGTACTCGGCGGTGTTGGAGATCGAGTAGCGCATCCCGGCCAGGCCCTTCTCGTACATGAGGTCGACGATGAGCTTGAGCTCGTGCAGGCACTCGAAGTACGCCATCTCCGGGTGGTAGCCGGCCTCGACGAGCGTCTCGAAGCCCGCCTGGACGAGCGCAGGTCGCGCCGCCGCAGAGGACGGCCTGCTCGCCGAAGAGGTCGGTCTCGGTCTCGTCCTTGAAGGTTGTCTCGATGACGCCGCCGCGGGTGCAGCCGATGCCCTTGGCGTACGCCAGCGGCGAGCTCGCTGGCCTTGCCGGTCGCGTCCTGGTGGATCGGCGATGAGGCCGGGGACGCCGGAGCCCTCGAGGTACTGGCGGCGAACGAGGTGGCCGGGGCCCTTGGGCGCGGCCAGCGCGACGTCGACGTCCGCGGGCGGCTCGATCTCGCCGTAGTGGATCGAGAAGCCGTGGCCGAACATGAGCATGTTGCCGGCCGCGAGGTGTCCGGCGATGTCGGCCTCGTAGATGTCGTGGTGGCGCTCGTCCGGGACGAGCATCATCACGATGTCGCCCTTGGCCGCCGCGTCAGCGGGACTCAGGACCTCGAGACCGGCCGTCCTGCGCCTGCTGGACCGTGTCGGAGTCCGGGCGCAGGCCGACGACGACGGTGACGCCCGAGTCCTTGAGGTTCTGGGCGTGGGCGTGGCCCTGGGAGCCGAAGCCGATGATCGCGACGGTCTTGCCGTCGAGGTGCGCGAGGTCCGCGTCGTCGTCGTAGAACATGGCGCGGCATGGTAGGCCAGCGGCGCCGGCCGGTGCCGCCCGGCTCGCCCGCTCAGGCCTCGGCCCAGGCGACGAGCGAGCACGCCGGGAGCGCGACCGAGCCGTCGCCGGCGACGTACGGCGCGTACCCGGAGTCGACCGCGTCGCGCAGCGCGTAGTGCTCGCCGGGGGTCAGCGTGCCGAGCGCGGCGGCGAGCGAGATCGAGACCGCGAGCTGCTGCGTCCCACCAGGCGTCGAGGCTCTCCGCGGCGAAGGTGAAGTCGCACCGGCTCGACGCCCGCGTCGGCGAAGCCCGCGACGGCCAGCAGGTCCTCGACGCGCGCCGGGCGCGGCGAGCGCGAACATCCCCGGCGTCCCGGGAGCCGGCGGCGGTCGCCAGGTCGCGCGCGAGCAGCTCGCGCTGCAGCACGCCGATCCACGGGTTCTCGGCGATCGGCGCCCACACGGCGAGCGCGATCCGCCCGCCCGGCCGCAGCACGCGCCGCGCCTCGCGCAGCGCGGCCTCCGGGTCGGCGAGCAGCATGTAGCCCCAGCGGCTGAGGATCGCGTCGTGCGAGGCCGTCGGGACGTCGAGCCACTCGGCCTCCATCTGGCGGACCTCGACGTTCGTCGCGCCCAGCGCCTCGGCGTGCGCGCGGGCGGCCTCGACCATCGCGTCCGCCCCGTCGGTGATGAGGACGCTCCCGCCCGGCTGGACGAGCTCGGCCGCGAGCAGGCCGGTGTCCCCGAGCCCGGCGGCGACCTCGAGCACCGCGTCGCCGGGCTGCGACGCGCGGCCCGCTCGACGAGCGCGCGGGACACCGGGAGCGCCGAGCGCTGCATCGGCTCGCGGCGCTCGCTCCAGCCCTTGGCCGCGGCCTCCCAGCGCTCGCGGCGTCGGTCTCGGGGTCGGCCATCAGCATGTAGCCCCAGCGGCACGAGCACGGCGTCGACGCTGCCGGCCGCGAGGTCGATCACGTGCGGCGTCCATCCGCATGAAGCGCACGTTGCCGATCGCGACTCCTCGGCGCGCGCTCGCGCGGCTCGACGCATCGCGGGCGCGAGCGTCCGACGAGATCGGCGGCCGCCGACGGCGCGATCTGCCGCCGCGGCGAGGAACCCGGCGTCGATTCGGCGACGGTCGCCAGCTCGAGCAGCGACTGGCCCGGCTGCGGGCCGACCGCGTCGATCACCCACGCCGACACGGGCAGTCGCGCGCGTGCGCAGCGCCTCCTGCGGCGAGGCGAGCCTGGGCCTGCTCGCCCCAGCGCTCGCGGCTCTCGCTGCGGAGGTCCGCGGGGAGCGCCAGCCGGTGCTGAGCACTAGCGCAGGTCGCGCGCAGCAGCTTGCCGCTCGCCGTGCGCGGGAGCTCGCCGACGAACGCGACGCCTTCGGGACCTCCTACGGCGCGAGCCGCGCGCGGCAGTGCTCGAGCAGCTCGTCCTCGTCGGCCGACGCGCCGTCGCGCAGCACGACCGTCGCGACGACGACCTGCCCGAACGCTCGTCGTCGCGTCCGTGCACGCGCCGCCTCGGCGACCGCCGGGGTGCGCTTCCAGGACCGCCTCGACGCTCGCGGGGCGACGTTCTCGCCGCCGCTGATGATCACGTCGTCCAGGCGGCCGAGGACGGTGATCGCGCCCGCGGCTCGCGGCGGCCGAGGTCGCCGGTGTGGAGCACCGGCCCGACCGTCGGCGAGACGGTCGGCCCCGTCGACGAGGATCTCGCCCGCCTCGTCGAGCGCGCACGCGCGTGCAGAACAGCGGCGCGCCGTTCGTCAGGACCTGCGAGCACGCCTCGGTCATCCCGTAGGTCGGCGGCGACCGGGACGCCCGCCGCGGCCGCGCGCTCCAGCAGCGCGCCGGCGATCGCGGCGCCGCCGAGGAGCGCCCAGCGCAGCGCGGGCGGCTCACGCAGCCCGGCGTCGAGCAGGCGGGTGCAGCGTCGCGGGACGAGCGAGACGAGCGTCGGGCCCGCCGGGTCGCGCAGCGCGGCGAGGACGCGCTCGGTGTCGAAGCGCTCGTGGAGGATCGCGGTCGTCGCCGTCGATCGCCGAGCGCAGGAGGATCGAGAGGCCGCCGACGTGCGCGAGCGGCAGGCAGCACAGCCAGCGCTCCGCGGGTCCGAGCCCGAGCGCCACCGCCGAGCCGAGCGCGCTCCACAGCCAGTTGCCGTAGGTCAGCGTGACCGGCCGGGCGGCGGCGCTCGTGCCCGGACGTGTGGACGACGACGGCGGGCGCGTCGAGGTCGTGGGTCGCGCGCAGCGGCGCAGTGCCGGGTCCTCGGCGCCGCCGAGCGGCCCGTCGACGGTCAGCGCGCACGCGGCGCGCCGCCGCGCGATCTCCGCGGCCGGCAGCCGCGGGTCGATCGGGCACGGCCGACCGCGCCGAGCAGCAGGCAGCCGTGCAGCGCGACCGCGAAGTCCTCGCCCGGCGGGCAGCACGATCGCGACCGCGTCCCCGGCACCGCACCCCGCGGGCGGCCAGCCGCCGCGCGGCCGCCGGGCCGCCGCGAGCAGCGCTCCGTACTGAAGGGTGCCGAGCGCGATCCGCGCGGGTGCGCCGCCGCGGCGCGCGGCAGCCAGGCATCGACCTCCACCCCGCGAAAGCTAGCCTCCCAGGCGATGAGCGCCGAACCGACCCGCGTGCGACGACGCATCCGCCCCGGCGCCGACTGGCGCAGCGGCGGCGACGTACGAGGACATCCGCTACGAGCTGAGCGGCGACGGGATCGCGAAGATCACGATCGACCGGCCCGAGGTGCGCAACGCGTTCCGGCCGCAGACGGTCATGGAGCTCAGCCGCGCGCTGGAGGCCGCGCGCGAGGACCCGCAGGTCGGCGTGATCGTCCTGACCGGCCAGGGCGACCTCGCCTTCTGCTCCGGCGGCGACCAGCGCGTGCGCGGCGACACCGGCTACCTGACCGAGCCCGGGAGCAGCGCGAGCGTCGGCCGCTTCCACGTCACCGACCTCCAGGTGCAGATGCGCCGGCTGCCGAAGCCCGTCGTGGCGATGATCGCCGGCTACGCCGTCGGCGGCGGGCACGTGCTGCACATCTGCTGCGACCTCTCGATCGCCGCCGACAACGCGCGGTTCGGCCAGACCGGCCCGAAGGTCGGCTCGTTCGACGGCGGCTACGGCGCGAGCCTGCTCGCCGCGCAGGTCGGGCCAGAAGCGCGCGAAGGAGATCTGGTTCCTCTGCCGCCAGTACGACGCCGCGCAGGCGCTGCGAGATGGGGCTCGTGAACACCGTCGTCGCCGCTCGCCGACCTCGAGGTCGAGACGGTCGCCTGGTGCCGCGAGATGCTCGAGCTCTCCCCCTTCGCGCTGCGCCTGCTGAAGGCGAGCTTCAACGCGAGCGAGGACGGGATGGCCGGCCTGCAGCAGCTCGCGCACGACGCGAACCTCCTCTTCTACGGCAGCGACGAGGCGCGCGAGGGCCGCGAGGCCTACAAGGAGCGCCGCCGCCCGGACTTCTCGCAGTTCCCCAAGCGCCCCTGACGATGTCCGCCGCGAGCGCCAGCACCGAGGGCCGCGGGTCGAGCCTGCGCATCTGGCTCATGGCCGCGCGCCCGCGCACGCTGCCGGCGGCCGTCGCGCCGGTGCTCGTCGGCACCGCGCTCGCGTGGACCGTGGAGAACGGCGGCCTGGACTGGATCGCCTTCGCCGCCGCGATGCTCGGCGCGCTCTTCATCCAGGTCGGCACGAACCTCTCGAACGACTACTCCGACGCGCGCCGCGGCGCCGACACCGAGGACCGGCTCGGCCCGGTCCGCGTGACCGCCGGCGGGCTCGTCCCGCCGCGGCAGGTGCTCGTCGCGACCTACGTGAGCTTCGCGCTCGCCGTGCTCTGCGGCGTCTACCTCATCGCCGTCGCCGGCTGGGTGCTGCTGGCGATCGGCGCCGCCTCGATCCTCGCCGGCGATCCTCTACACCGGCGGGCCGCGGCCCGTACGGCTACGAGGGACTCGGCGAGGTCTTCGTCTTCCTCTTCTTCGGCGTCGTCGCCGTCAGCGGGTCCTACTACGTGCAGCGCGAGGACCTGCCGTGGGAGGCGCTCGTGCTCGCCGTCCCGGTCGGGCTGCTCGCCTCGGCGATCCTCGTCGTCAACAACGTCCGCGACCTGGAGACCGACCGCCGCGCCGGCAAGCGCACGCTCGCCGTCCGCCTGGGCCGCGACCGCACCCGCACGCTCTACGCCGCGATGCTCGTCGCCGCCTACGTCACGGTCCTCGTGCCCGTTCGCGCTCGGGTCGCTGTCGGCGTGGCTCGCCCTCGCCGTGGCTGACCGCGCCGCTCGCGCTGCGGCTGGAGCGCACCGTCCGCACGCACACCGACGGCCCGACCCTCAACGCGGCGCTCGCCGGCACCGGGCAGCTGGAGTTCCTCTTCTGCGTGCTGCTCGCCGCCGGGCTGCTGCTGTCCTGATGCGCGCCGAGGTCCGGCCGATCACGCTGCGCCTGCGCGAGCCGCTGCGCACGGCGCGACGGCGACATCACCGAGCGCACGCTGCTGATCCTGCGCGTCGAGGATCGCGAGGGCCGCGTCGGCTGGGGCGAGGCCGCGCCGCTCGAGCCCTACGACGGCGTCTCCGCTCGACCGCTGCCGCGCGGCGCTCGAGGCGCACGCCGCGGCGCTGCGCGGCGGCGCGATCACGGGCGGCGCGGCGCTGCTGGACGCCTGCCGCGAGGCCGACCCGCTCCCCCAGGCGCTCGCGGCGGTCGACCTCGCGCTGTGGTCGCTCGCGGGCATCCGCGAAGGACAGCCGGTCGCGGCGCTGCTCGCCGGCGAGCCGCTGGCGCGCGTCCCGGTGAACGCCACGATCGGCGCCGAGGACCGCGCGGACGGCCGCGACGCGCGGCCGCCGCCGCCGTCGACGCCGGGTTCGACTGCATCAAGCTGAAGGCCGGCACCGGCGACGACGCCGGCCGGGTCGCCGCCGTGCGCGCGGCGGTCGGCCCGGAGGTCGCGCTGCGCCTGGACGCCAACGGCGCGTGGGACGTGGAGAGCGCCGTGCGCAGCATCGAGGCGCTGGCCCCCGCGGGACTCGAGTTCGTCGAGGAGCCGGTCCACGGCGTCGAGGCGCTGCGGCAGGTGCGCGAGCGCACCGCGGTCCGGATCGCCATGGACGAGACCGCCGCCGAGCCCGGCGCGCTCGCCGGCGGCGCCGCCGACCTCGTGTGCCTGAAGATCTCCCGCGCGGGCGGCATCTCGGCGCTGCTCGCGCAGGCGTCGCTCGTGCGGACGACCGGCGCCGAGGTGTACCTCGCCTCCACGCTCGACGGGCCGCTCGGCATCGCCGCCGCCGTGCACTGCGCGGCCGCGCTGCGGCTCGACGTGCCCGTGCGGCCTGGCGACGCTCGAGCTGCTTCGAGGGCCTGGACCCCGGGCCGCTGGCGCCGGTCCGCGGCGCGATCGCCGTCCCGCGCGCGCCCGGGCTCGGCGTGAAGCCCGCCGAGTAGGGTGCCCGCGTGATCGTCGACGCCTGGATCCAGCATCCGACGCCCGCGTTCCTGGGGCACGACATGTTCGCCTCGCTGCGCCGCTGGACCGGCGACGACATCCCGGACAGCTTCCCCGTGGAGCTGACGCTCGGCGGCGATGGACGCCGCCGGCGTCGACGTGGCGCTCGTCTCCGCCTGGCACGGCCCGGACGGCGCGCTGATCGCCAACGACGAGGTCGCCGCCGTGCGTCGCCGCCGCGCCGCGACCGCTTCGTCGGCGCCGCGGCGGTCGACCTGCGCGACCCGGTCGGCGCGGTGCGCGAGCTGCGGCGCTGCGTGGAGGAGCTCGGGTTCGTCGCGCTGCGCGCGATCCCGTGGCTGTGGGGCTGGCCGCCGAACGACCGCCGCTACTACCCGCTCTACGTCGCCTGCGTGGAGCTCGGCATCCCGTTCTGCACGCAGGTCGGCCACACCGGGCCGCTGCGCACGTCGGAGACGGGCCGCCCGATCCCCTACATCGACGACGTCGCGCTGGACTTCCCGGAGCTCACGATCGTCGGCGGCCACATCGGCTACCCGTGGACGGACGAGATGCTCGCGCTCGCGCGCAAGCACGAGAACGTCTGGATCGACACGTCGGCGTACACCGCCAGGCGCTACCCGGCCGCGCTGGTCGAGGAGCTCGGGCGCGGCGCGGCACAAGGTGCTGTTCGGGTCGAACTTCCCGATGATCACGCCGGAGCGCTGCCTGGCCGACCTGGACGCGCTCGGGCTCGCCGACGACCGCGCGCGAGCGCTTCCTGGCCGGGAACGCCCGGGCGGTCTTCCGGCTCCCCTCCGTCAGCGGCTGATCGCGGCGGCCACGTCGCCGGGCGCCGCCCGCGGCAGCGCGTGGCCGCGCCCCGGCGCGAGCACGCAGCTCCGCGCCGGGCAGTGCCGGCGACGAGGCGCTCGCCGAGCGCGCGGAACTTCGCGTCGCGCTCGCCGACGAGGACGAGCGACCGGCATCGCGAGCTCCCCGAGGCGGTCCCACAGCGGCGCCATCGCCCCGGTGCCGATCCCGCGCAGGGCCGCGGCCAGCCCGGCCGGGTCGTTGCGCGCGATGTCCGCGCGGGCGAGCGCCTGCACCGCGCGGCGGGTCGTCGGCGAACAGCGGCTGCGCGAGCCAGCGCTCGGCGAACGCCTCGACAGGCCGTCGCGCTCGATCGCGCCGGCGAGCGCCTCGTCGGCCGCGCGGCGCTCCGCGCGCTCGCGCGGCGTCCGCGATGCCCGCGGTCGTCGCGACGAGCGTGAGGCGGGTGATCCGCTCGGGCGCCGCGAGCGCCACGTGCAGCGCGACCCGGCCGCCCATCGAGTAGCCGCAGAGCGCGAATCGCTCGGGCGCGAGCGCCAGGACGTCGGCGGTGACGGCCGCGAAGTCGACGGGCCGTGCGCCGCGACCGCGCGCCGTGGCCGCGCAGGTCCGGGGCGAGCGCCGTATAGCGTTCGCCGTCCAGTCGCGCGACGACGGGATCCCACCCGCGCCCGGTTCCGGCGAATCCGTGCAGGAGGACGACCGTCTCGCGCATCGCCCCCATCATGGCCGACCCCACCGACACCTACGTCCTGCTGCGCGCGCTCTGCGACGAGCTCGCGCGCTGCGGCGTCGCGGGCGCCGTCACGTCGCCGGGGTCGCGCTCGACCCCGGTGGTGCTGTCGCTCGCGCGCGACCGGCGGCTTCCCGTGCTTCTCCCAGATCGACGAGCGCAGCGCGGGCTTCTTCGCGCTCGGGCTGGCGAAGGCGACCGGCCGACCCGCGGTGCTCGCGTGCACGTCGGGGACGGCGGCCGCGAACTACCTCCCGGCGGTGATCGAGGCGAGCGAGGCGCGCGTGCCGCTGATCGTCCTGACCGCCGACCGCCCGCCGGAGCTGCGCGACGACGGGCGCCGGGCAGACGATCGACCAGGTGAAGCTCTACGGCGACGCGGTGCGGATGTTCACCGAGGTCGGCGTGGACGAGGCGACGCCCGCGACGCTGCGCTGGATCCGCGGCGCTCGCCTGCCGCGCGGTGTGGACGGCCCGCGGCCCGCGGCCCGGCCCCGTCCACCTGAACCTGCCGCTGCGCGAGCCGCTCGTGCTCGACGGCCCGCTCCCGGACGCCGAGCCGGGCGGCGGCGGGCGACCCGACGGGCGTCCCTGGGTCGGGCATCTGCCGCGCACCGACCGACGACGCCGAGGCGGCCCGGGCGCTCGCGCCGCTGGTCGCCGCCGCCCCGCGCGGCGTCGTCGTCGCCGGGCGGATGGAGCGCCCGTGACGCCCGCCGGCGAGCTGCCCGCCGTCGCCCGGGCGGCGGCGGCGTTCAGCGCCGCGACCGGCTGGCCCGTGCTCGCCGACCCGCTCTCGGGCGCGCGCTGCGGCGAGGGCGCCGTCGCCCACTACGACGCGCTGCTGCGCGATCCCGGCGTTCGCGCGCGCCGCGGCGCCCCGCGCCGTCCTGCGCGTCGGCGACCTCCCGACCTCCAAGCCGCTGCGCGAGTGGCTCGCGGGCCTCGACGCCGTGCAGGTGCTCGTCGACCCCGACGGCGCCTGGCAGGACCCCGCGCACGTCTGCGACCTGACGGTCGACGCCGATCCCGCGCACGCTGCTGGACGCGCTCGCGGCCCAGGCGCCGGCGGCGCCCGGACCCGGCGTGGCCCGGCGCCTGGCGCGACGCCGACGCCCGCGCCGCGGCGGCGGTCGCCGGCGCGCTCGGTGACGAGCTGAGCGAGCCGCGGATCGCGCTCGAGCTCGGCGCCGCGCTGCCGCCGGAGGCGACGCTCGTCGTCGCCTCGTCGATGCCGGTGCGCGACGTCGAGACCGTCATGCCCGCGCGGGCGGTCCCGCTGCGCGTCCTCGCCAACCGCGGCGCCAACGGCATCGACGGCACGATCGCCACGGCCTACGGCGTCGCCGCCGCGAGCCCCGGCCCGGTCGTGCTGCTGACCGGCGACGTGACCTTCGCGCACGACGCCGGGTCGCTGCTGACCGCGACGCGCATCGGCGTGCCGCTCACGATCGTGCTCGTCGACAACGGCGGCGGCGGGATCTTCGACTTCCTCCCGGTCGCCGGCGAGACCGACCACTTCGAGACGCACGTCGCCACGCCGCCCGGCCTCGACGTCGCCGGCATCGCGCAGGCCTACGGCCTGCACCTGCTCCCCGTCGAGGATCTCGCCGGGCTGCGCGCGGCGATCGAGTACGGCCTGTCGTCCGACGGCACGCAGGTCATCCACGTGCGGACCGACCGCGCCGAGAACGTGGCGCTCCACCGCGCGCTCTGGGACGCCGTCGGCGCCGCGCTCGCCGAGCAGGCGTGAGCGCGCCCGCGCCCGCGCTCGCGCGTCCCGGAGCGCCGCCGGCGGGCGCGCGCGGGACGTTCGGCGGTTCGGGCGCCCGCTACGGCCGCAGCCGCACGTGCAGGTGGTCGTCGTGGTGGATGAGCGGGCGCACGATCGCCGCGGGCCCGCGCAGCCGTCCGCGGCGCCACAGGACCGGTGAGACGAACACGTACCGCGCGCCCGCGGCCACGAACGCGCTGACGAGCCGCTGCGAGCGCCGCACGTCGATCTGCGCGACGCGCTGCGGCACGCACTCGCAGTCGTCCGGCGCGGGTAGAGGACGTCGACGTCGAGCCCGTTCTGGTGGGACGCGTGTCCGAGCCCGCCGTACCGCGGCGCCGAACGGCCCGCCCTGCGGCCGCGAGAGGTCCGCCACGCCGACGCGCCGGACGAACGGGTCCGAGAACTGGGCGACCGCCAGCACGCACTCGAGGGTGCTCACGAGCTTCTCGGTCCCCCACCGCCGCCACGGCGGCTCGGGCTCTTCCCGAGCGGGAAGTCCCAGGTGAACGCGACCGGCGACGACGGCCGGGAACAGCACGCCGCCGCGCGAGGCGCCCGCGGTTCGGGGTCCCGAGCGCCACGGAGCCCGCCGCGAGCTGCGACGGGCCCGAAGCGGCACGCTGTCCGGCGCGTCCTGCGCCCCCGCCGGCGCGGCCGGGAGCGCCGACGAGCAGCAGCGCGGCGACCAGGCATGCGCGGGCGGCGCGGACCATCCCGGACGACTCCCGTCAGCTCGCGAGCACCGGCAGCAGCGCCTGGAGCTTGACCTCGGTCTCCGCGAGCTCCGCCGCCGGGTCGCTGTCGCGCACCACGCCGACGCCCGCGTAGCAGCGCGCCACGGCGCCGGTGCAGCAGCGCGCAGCGCAGCGCGACGCAGAACTCGCCGTCCTCGTGCTCGTCCACCCAGCCGACGGGCCCGGCGTACCAGCCGCGATCCAGGCCCTCGAGCGCGGGGATCAGCGGCGCCGCGGCCGCGAGCGGCTCGCCGCCGACCGCGGGCGTCGGATGCAGCGCGCCCGCGAGCTCGAGCACGCTCACCGGCTCGCGCAGCTGCGCGCGGATCGGCGTCGCGAGGTGCTGGATGTTCGCGATCTTCGCGAGCACCGGCTCCTCGGCCGGCGTGACCCACACGCTCAGCGGCTGCAGCGCGCGCACGATGCGGCGCACGACGATCGCCTGCTCCTCGCGGTCCTTCGCCGAGCGCAGCAGCTGCTCGCCGAGGTGGTCGTCCACCGCCGGGTCGGCGCTGCGGCGGGTCGAGCCGGCGAGCGCGAGCGTGCCGGTGCGCAGGCCCTCGCGCCGGACGAGCAGCTCGGGGCTCGCCGCCGACGAAGGTGTGATCGCCGCGGCCGACCGCGAAGACGTGGCACTCGCGGAACGCCTCGCGCAGCACGCCGAGCAGCGCGCCCGCGTCGTGCGCGGCGGCGGCGTGGACCTGCACCTCGCGCGCGAGCACGACCTTGTCCAGCGCGCCCGCGCGGATCCGCTCGACGGCGCGCGCGACCGCATGCCTCGTAGTGCTCGGGCGGCATCGCGCTCACGACGCGCGAGCGTCACCGCGGGGTCCGGGTCGAGCAGCGGCAGCGGCGCGTGGACCAGCTCGGCCGCGCGGGCCTCGAGCCGGTCGGCGAGCGCCTGCGCGTCGTCGTCCGGATGGACGATCGCCGCGAGCGTCAGGCGGACCTCGTCGCCGCGCCGTGCGAGCGCCACCTCGGGGACGTGGAGCGAGCCGGGCGCGAACCCCGTCCAGTGCGGCGCGGCCCCGCCGTCGGGCGCGAACGCGAACCCGCCGACCGCGACCGGGCCCGACCCGCGCGGCCCCTCCGGGGGATCGGCGAGCGGCGTCGCGCCGCAGCGCGCGCCAGCGCTCGGCGACCGCCGCGAAGCGGTCCGGGCCGGACGCCTCCAGGGCGGCCACGCATCCGAGCGTCGCCAGGGCGGCGCGGTCGCCCGCCGGCTGCTCGAAGACGAACCACGGCTCGTCCGCGCGGCGCGAGGCGACGACGACCGCCGTCGGGTCGGTGTCGCGCGGCGAGCGGCGACGGTGAACGTCGTGAGCACCGCGGCCCTCGCGCCCGCGGCGCGCACGGCGCACCGCACGGTGCAGCCGCGCCTCCAGGCGCTCGAGCTCGGCGGAGCTCAGCGCGAACGGCCCCGGCGTGACGACCTCGACGGGCATGCCCTTCAGGATACGGGCGCGGCGATCAGGTCTCGGCGCGTCCGCGCGAGATCGCGATCTCGCCGGTGCGCATCATCTCGACCAGGCCGAACGGGCGGACCATCCGCTCGAACGCCTCGATCTTGTCCGTCGTGCCCGGTCACCTCGATGATGATCGAGCGGCGGCTGACGTCGACGACCTTGCCGCGGAAGATCTCGCAGATCTGCATGACCTCGGCGCGCGCGGTCCCGTCGACGGCGAGCTTGAACAGCGCCAGCTCGCGCGCGACCGTGTCGTCCGGCTCGAGGTCGCGGATCTTGATGACGTTGACGAGCTTGTGCAGCTGCTTGGTGACCTGGTCGATCGGGTGCTCGGCACCGTCGATCGTGATGCGTGAAGCGGCTGATCGCCTCGTCGTCCGTCGGCCCGACGGTGAGCGTGTCGATGTTGAACCCGCGCCGCGCGAACAGCCCGGCGATCCGGCTCAGGACGCCGGCCTTGTTCTCGGTGAGGATCGACAGCGTGTGCTTGCGCCCCGACCGGATGTTGCCCGCGGCCTCCAGGTCGTCGAGGCTCAGGACCTCGTTCGTCTCGACCATCGCTCAGCCCACCATGTTCCGCGCGGCCTCGCCGGGCGCGATCATCGGGTACACGTTCTCCTCGCGGGCGACCTGCACGTCGATGAACGCCGGGCCCTCGGCCTCGAACGCCGCCCGCAGGTCCTCCTCGAGCGTGTCCGGGTTCGGTGAGGCGCGCGCCGCGGATCCCGTAGGCGTCGGCGAGCTTCACGAAGTCGGGGAACGCCTCCTCGCCGCCGTGCGTCTGCATGTCGACGTGGCTGTAGCGCTCGTTCCAGAACAGCTCCTGCCACTGGCGGACCATGCCGAGGTAGCCGTTGTTCATCACGACGATCTTGATCGGGAGGCCCTCCTGGCGGACCGTCGCCAGCTCCTGGATGTTCATCTGGATCGAGCCGTCGCCGCTGATGACGACGGTCAGCCGCTCGGGGTCGCCGAGCTGCGCGCCGATCGCCGCGGGCAGGCCGAAGCCCATCGTCCCCAGGCCGCCGGAGTTGATCCAGCGGCGCGGCGCCGGGAAGTCGTAGTACTGCGCCGCCCACATCTGGTGCTGCCCGACGTCCGAGCAGAGGATCGCCTCGCCCTCGGTGATCTTCGCGATCGTCTTGATCAGCTGCTGGGGCATGATCTCGCCGCTCGGCGAGGGGTCGAACTTCAGCGGGTGCTGGTCCTGCCACTGGTGCAGGCGCTGCCACCACTCCTCCAGGCGCCCCGGATCGGTGTCCAGGCCCTGGTACTCGACGAGCAGCCGCTCGAGGACGTTCTTGGCGTCGCCGACGATCGGGATGTGCGCCGGGATGTTCTTGGAGATCTCGGCCGGGTCGATGTCGATGTGGATGAACTTCGCCCGCGGCGCGAACTCGGAGAGCTTGCCGGTGATCCGGTCGTCGAAGCGGGCGCCGATCGCGCAGATCAGGTCGGCCTCGTCCATCGCGTAGTTCGCCGTGCGCGTCCCGTGCATGCCGAGCATGCCCAGCCACTGCGGGTCGGGCGCCGGGTAGGCGCCGAGCGCGTTGAGCGTGCAGGTGACCGGGAACCGGTCGCTGCGCGCGAAGGCGACGAGCTCCGCGGCGGCGTTCGCCGCGACGACGCCGCCGCCGACGTAGAGCACCGGACGGCGCGCGGCGGCCAGCGCCTTGGCGGCCTGGCGGATCTGCTTCGCGTTGCCCTCGGTCGTCGGCTGGTAGCCCGGCAGATGGACGTCCGTCGACCGGCACGTAGTCGATGTCGGCGCGCGAGAGGTCCGTCGGGATGTCGACGAGGACGGGCCCGGGACGGCCGGTGCCGGCGATGTGGAACGCCTCGTGGATCACCCGCGGGATGTCGCGCGGGTCGGTGATCATGAACGAGTGCTTGACCGACGGCATCGTGATGCCGATGACGTCGGCCTCCTGGAAGCCGTCGGTGCCGAGCAGGTCGGTGCGGACCTGGCCGGTGAGGAACACGACGGGGACCGAGTCCATCATCGCGTCCTGGATCGCCGTCACGAGGTTCGTGGCGCCGGGGCCCGACGTGCCGAGCGAGACGCCGACCTTGCCGGTGACCTTCGCGTAGCCCTCCGCCGCGTGGCCGCCGCCGGCCTCGTGGCGCACGAGGACGTGGTGGATGCCGGCGTCGTAGAACGCGTCGTAGGTCGGGAGGTTCGCGCCTCCGGGATACCCGAATACGACCTCGACGCCCTCGGCCTTCAGGCACTCCATGACGGCGTCGACTGCTCGCATCGGTGTGTCCCTCCTTCCTCGGTCGGTCGTGTCGCGGGTATGGAACGAGCCGCCCGCGGCGGCTCGGAAACCCGATGGTACCAGTCGGAATCCGGTTGGTCAGCGGCCCGCGGTGAGCACCGGAGGGATGATCTCGTCCTCGCTCTCCGGGTAGTAGAGCTCGGCCCCGCAGCGCATGCACTTCGTGTCGTGGAGGAAGACGACCTTGCCGCATCCGGGGCACGCGCGGCGCTCCTCGGCGTTCTCGTTGCGGTAGAGGACGGCGGCCATCAGGCCGAAGATCGGCACGGCGCCGGAGATGAGGAACCAGAGCCAGAACGAGCTGCCCTTCGCCTTGCCGACGATGCCGCCGCCGATGCCGAAGGAGAGCGCGATGACGATGTAGGCGCCGCCGTAGAGCACTGCCCGGCCCCTAGGACGACGACAGCGTGCGCCAGGCCCACACGATCGCGACGACGGCGAGGACGACCAGCACGATCCAGGCGATCCCCGTGACGAGGCCGATCACGATGCGCAGCAGGAACCACGCGGCGAGCAGCAGGACGATGACCGCGAGCGCGCGGACGGCGAACGACGGTCCGGTCTTCTCTTCCATGCCCCCAGGATACGCCGGGGCGGCGGCGTGACCGGTCAGTCGTAGGCGCGGCGCAGGTGCGCGAACCGGTCGGCCGACTGCGGCCGGCCGCTGGGCTGCACCCGCGCGAGGCGGTAGCGCCGGACCTTCGGCGCGTTCGGGTCACGGTGCCGCGGAGGCGCCGCTGCGGTGAGGAGGTAGCGCGAGAGCGTCGGCGAGGGGCGGGTCATGGCTGAAATCTTCGGTCCCAGCGGGGTTTTCTCCCATCGCCCGCCTGTCCGGAATTCGCGCCTTCGACCCGTACACCGTGTCGAGCGGCCGTCGCGGCCCGCCGTCAGCCGAGGCCCAGCTCGGAGCGCACGATCGCCGTGACCTCCTTGCCGTCGGCGCGGCCGCGCGTCTCCTTCATCACGTGGCCGATGATCACGCCGATCGCCTTCATGTCCCCGGTGCGCAGCTTGTCCGCGACGTCGGGGTTGGCCTCGAGCGCCGCGCGCACGACGGGCGCGAGCTCGTCGGCGCCGCCGACCGCGCCGAGGCCCTCGGCCTCGACGATCTGCTGCGGGTCGCCGCCGCCCGAGACGAGCTTGTCGAGCACCTGCTTGGCGGCGCCCTGCGTGACGGCCTTGGACGCGACCATGCCCGCGAGCTTCGCGAGCGCCGCCGGGGTGACCTTGGAGGACTCGGGGTCCTCGTCGCCCAGGCGCGCCTGCAGCTCGTTGACCCAGTTGGCGACGACCTGCGGCTCGGCGTCGCCCGCCTCGCCGCTGGCGAGCGCCGCCTCGAACAGGTCGCCCAGTTCGGCGCGCCAGGACAGCAGCCGCGCGCTCTCGGCGTTCAGCCCCACGTCGTCGATCAGCCGCCGCTCGCGGTCGGCCGGCAGCTCGGGCATCGCGGCGCGGGCGCGGTCGAGCATCTCCCGGGTGATCAGGACGGGCGGCAGGTCCGGCTCGGGGAAGTAGCGGTAGTCGTGCGCCTCCTCCTTGCTGCGCAGCGACGTGATCGCCTCGGTCCGCGGGTCGAAGTGCAGCGTCTCCTGGACGACGCTCTCCCCTGCGCGCACGAGCGCCTCCTGCCGCGCGACCTCGGCGCGGATGCCGCGCTCGATGAAGCGGAAGGAGTTCATGTTCTTCAGCTCGGTCTTCGTGCCGAGCTCCGTCTCGCCCAGCCGGGCGGATCGAGATGTTCGCGTCGCAGCGCAGCGACCCCTCCTCCATGTTCACGTCGCTGACGCCGAGCTGGCGCAGCGTCGTGCGCAGGAGCCGCAGCCACTCGCTCGCCTGCTCGGCGGAGCGCACGTCCGGCTCGGTGACGATCTCCGCGAGCGGCGTGCCGCCGCGGTTGAAGTCGACGACCGAGGCGTCGGAGCCGTGGATGCGGCCGCTCGCGCCGACGTGCGTGAGCTTCGCGGCGTCCTCCTCGAGGTGCACGCGGTGGATGCGCACGTCTCCGAGCCGTCCGCCGGAGCAGAGCGGTTCGTCGAACTGGCTGATCTGGTACCCCTTCGGCAGGTCGGGGTAGAAGTAGTTCTTGCGGTGGAAGATCGAGCGCGGCGCGAGCTCCGAGCCGACGGCCATGCCGATCATCAGCCCGTAGTGGATCGCCTCCGCGTTCGTGACCGGGAGCGTCCCGGGCAGGCCCAGGCAGACCGGGCAGGTGCGCGTGTTCGGCGGTTCGCCGAAGCTCAACGGGCAGGAGCAGAACATCTTCGTCTGCGTGCGCAGCTGGACGTGGATCTCCAGGCCGATGACGGGCTCGTACACGACGTCGGTCATGCCCCCGTCCCCCTGCGCGCCGGCGACCCGTCGAAGCCCAGCGCGCCCTCCAGCGCGTGCGCGGCGTCGAGGATGCGGTTCTCGCTGAATGCGGGGCCCGCGAGCTGCAGGCCGACCGGCAGGCCCTCGGACAGCCCGCACGGGATCGAGATCGCCGGGATGCCGGCGAGCGACATCGGGACCGTGAAGAAGTCGTTGAGGTACATCGAGAGCGGGTCGGCCGTCTTGGATCCCAGCTCGAAGGCGACCGTCGGGCTCGTCGGGGTGATGACGAAGTCGACGTTCGCGAAGACGTCGGTGAACTCGCGCGCGATGAGCGTGCGCACCTTCTGCGCGCGGCTGTAGTACGCGTCGTAGTAGCCGCTGGAGAGCGCGTACGTCCCGATCAGGATGCGGCGCTTGACCTCGTCGCCGAAGCCGTCGTGGCGCGTCTCGGTGTACATCGACACGAGGTCGTCGGCGGCGACGCGCTTGCCGTAGCGCACGCCGTCGTAGCGCGAGAGGTTCGACGAGGCCTCGGCGGGCGCGAGGACGTAGTAGGCGCTGAGGCCGAGCGCCGCCGTCGGCAGGTGGCAGGTCTCGATGGTCGCCCCGAGGCTCTTCGCGGTCTCGACGGTCGCCTCGAACGCGGCCAGGACGCCGGGCTCGACGCCCTCGCCCGTGCTGAGCTCCGCCGGGATGCCCAGCCGGATGCCGTCGAGGCGCTCGGCGGTCGGGAGCACGATCTCCTCCGGATGGCCGACCGCGGTGGAGTCCTTCGGGTCGGTCCCCGTCATGTGCCGGTAGAGCAGCGCCGCGTCGGTGACGTCGCGCGTGAACGGGCCGGCCTGGTCCAGCGAGGAGGCGAAGGCGATCATCCCGTAGCGACTGACCGTGCCGTACGTCGGCTTGAGCCCGACGATGCCGCAGAGCGCGGCGGGCTGGCGGATCGAGCCGCCCGTGTCCGTCCCGAGCGCCCAGGGCGCCAGGCCCGCGGCGACGGCGGCGGCGCTGCCGCCGGACGAACCGCCGGGGACGCGCGTGCGATCCCACGGGTTGAGGACGGGCCCGTAGGCCGAGTTCTCGTTGGAGGAGCCCATCGCGAACTCGTCCTGGTTCGTCTTGCCCAGCAGCGATGCGCCCGCGTCCTGCAGCCGTGCGACGGACGTCGCCGTGTACGGCGGCAGGTAGCCCTCGAGGATCTTCGACCCCGCCTGGCTCGGGACGCCCTCGGTGCAGAAGAGGTCCTTGACCGCGAGCGGCACCCCGCGCAGCGGCGCGTCGCTGTGCAGGTCCTGCGGCAGGTCCTCGGCGACCCAGGTGAAGGCGTTGAGGTCCTCGTCGGCGGCGCGGCCGCGGTACGCGGCGAACAGCTCCGCGGCGTCGAGGTCGCCGCGCTCGATCGCGGCGGTGGCCTGGGCGGCCGTCAGGCCGAGCAGCTCGCTGACGTCCATCAGCCGGCCTGCGGGCTCGGGACCAGGAAGCCGTCGTCCTGCACGGCGGGCGCCTGCGCGAGCGCGACCTCGCGGGGCAGGCACGGCCCGGGCACGTCGGGACGCAGCCCCTGCTCGACCTCCACGACGTGACTGGTGGGCGGCACGCCCTCCAGGTCGAGCTCGCTCATCTTGGCGATGTGGTCGAGGATCGAGGAGAGCTCGCCGGCCATCCGCTCGGTCTCCTCGTCGGTCAGCTTCAGGCGCGACAGGCGCGCGACGTGGAGAACCTCTGCCGGGTCGATCATGCGGCGGCGATTCTAGATGGGTGCTAGCCCGCGGGGGGCGCGGGCCGGGCGGGCGGGGGCTCGACCTGGCGGGAGGGCTGGTCGAGGCGCTCGTCGCGCATGGACAGCCAGGCACCGGCCTTGACCCCGCCGAGCGCGACGATCCCGGCCCAGGCGCCCGGCTCGATCCCGGTGGCGCTCCCCGGCTTCAGGAGCGTGACGACGAAGGTCGCGAGGAGCGTGATGGGCGCCAGCGCCATCAGCACGACCGCGGGCGGCACGTTCACCGCATCGCGCGCGCCGGCGGCGATCAGGACGACGACGAGGAGGCCGAGCCCCGCAGTGATGACGATGAGCGCGACGAGCCACCAGCCGAGGGCGCTCCACCCGGTTCGCGTGGGCGTGAACCAGGTGAGCGAGAGCGTGACGGGTACCGCGACCGCGCTCACGAGCAGCAGCCAGTCCGCCGGCCTGAGCCGCCGCACGATCAGACGTCCTCCCCGGCCGCCATCCGCGCAGCCTTGAGGGTGTTGCGCAGCAGGCAGGCGATCGTCATCGGGCCGACGCCGCCGGGGACCGGCGTGATCGCGCCCGCAATCGGAGCGACCGCGTCGAAGTCGACGTCGCCCACGAGGCCGTCGTCCGTGCGGTTGATCCCGACGTCGATGACGGTCGCGCCCGGCTTGACCCAGTCGGCGCCGACCATCTGCGGCCTGCCGACGGCGGCGACGAGCACGTCCGCGCGACGGCAGACGGCGGGCAGATCGCGGGTGCGCGAGTGGCAGACGGTCACGGTGGCGTTGGCGCCGAGCAGCAACTGCGCCATCGGCTTGCCGAAGAGATTGGAGCGGCCGATCACGACGGCCTCGGCACCTTCGAGGGTCACACCGGCGCGCTCGATGAGGATCATCGAGCCCTCGGGCGTGCACGGACGCAGCCCGGGCTCGCCGAGCGCGAGCCTCCCGGCGCTGATCGGCGTGAGGCCGTCGACGTCCTTGCCGGGATCGACGAGGCCGGTGAGCTCGACGCCGTCGAGGTGATCCGGGACCGGGAGCTGACAGAGGATGCCGCTGACATCGGGGTCGGCGTTGAGCTCCTCGATGAGCGCGACGACCTGTGCGCGGGAGGCCTCGGCGGGAAGGTCGTGCCGGAAGCCGGCGATCCCGACCTCGGCCGAGGCCTTCTGCTTGCCACCGACATACACGGCGCTGGCGGGATCCTCGCCGACAAGGATCGTCGCGAGACCGGGCACCCGCCCGTGCCGCTCGCGGAACGCCGCCACGTCACGGGCCACCTGCGCCCGCACATCAGCCGCAACCGCCTTCCCGTCAATGACCGTGGCACTCACGCCCGTGACCCTACCCACGCGCCCGGGCTCCCCGTCCCGAAAGCGAGCACGAGCGGGATTCGCCCAACGCTCGAGCTCACGCGGCCGGGGACGATCCGGTCGAGGAGGGAACGGGTAGCCCGGCCCCCGCAGGCCGGGTCGTCCCCGGCCGCGGACCCACAACGCCTAACGTCAAGTCACCGCTTCGTAATCGGCGCATACTCCGCCATGAGCTTGCGCTCAGACCCGTCGCCGCCGAACCGCACCACGACGATCCCGCCGGGCTCCACACCCGTCACGACGCCCTCGCCGAACGCTGCATGCACGACGTCATCGCCGAGCCGGAACGACGCGCCGCCGGCCGTCTCGGACGCGACGTCGGACTCCCATGACAGCGCCCGCGGCCGGCCGAATCCCGCCGCGTTCGCGCTCGCCGCGCGCGCGCCGGCCCAGCCGCCCAGCGCCTCCTCGCGGTCGACATGCTCCGCCGGCAGCTCCTGGAGGAACCGGCTCGGGAGCCCATAGGTCGCCGAGCCGAAGACGTTGCGCCGCCGCGCGTGGGTCAGCGTGAGGTTGCGCATCGCGCGCGTCACGCCGACGTAACAGAGCCGGCGCTCCTCCTCGAGGTTGCCCTCGTCCAGCGAGCGCGAGTGCGGGAAGAGCCCCTCCTCCATCCCGACCATGAAGACCACGGGGTACTCCAGGCCCTTGGCGTTGTGCAGCGTCATGAGCGTCACGAGCCCTTCGTCGTCCTGCCGCGAGTCGGCGTCGGCGACGAGCGCGGTCTGCTGGAGGAAGACGTCGAGCGTGTCCTCGCCCTCCGGCGCCCGCGCGTCGAACTCGCGGGCGACGTTCACGAGCTCCTCGAGGTTCTCCAGGCGGCCCTGCGCCTCGATCGTGCGTTCGGCCTCCAGCCAGTCCACGTATCCGGACTCGTGGATGACGGCCTCGAGCAGGTCGCCGATCGGCACCCCCTGCTCGGCCTTGGCCCGCAGGCTCTCCATCGTGTCCATGAAGCGCGTCAGCGCCTTCACGGCGGCGGTGCCCAGGCCGGGGACGGACGACGGCGTCGCGGCCGCGTCCCAGATGCTGATGCCCATCGTGGCCGCGTGCGTGAGCACGCGCGACAGCGAGGTCTGCCCGATGCCGCGGCGCGGGCTGTTCGCCACGCGCTGGAAGCTCACGGCGTCCTGCGGGTTGCCGAGCAGCGTCAGGTAGGCGACCGCGTCCTTGACCTCGGCGCGCTCGTAGAACTTCGTCCCACCGATGACCTGGTAGCCGATCTCGCGCCGCACGAGCGTGTCCTCCAGCGCGCGGGACTGCGAGTTCATGCGGTAGAGGACGGCGATCTCGCTGCGCGACAGGCCCTCGTCGACGAGCCGCTCGATCTCCCCCGCGACGTAGCGGGCCTCGGCGTGCTCGTCGTCGAGCTCGCGGACGACGATCTCGTCCCCCGGTCCCAGGTCGGTCCAGAGCGTCTTCTGCATCTGGTCGCGGTTGTGCGCGATCAGCGCGTTCGCGGCGTCGAGGATCGTCTGCGTCGAGCGGTAGTTCTGCTCGAGCTTGACGGTCGCGACCTCCTCGAAGTCGTCCTGGAAGTCGAGGATGTTGCGAATGTCGGCCGAGCGGAACGAGTAGACCGACTGGGCGTCGTCGCCGACCACCATGAGGTTCCCGTGCTCCCCCGCGATCAGCTGGAGCAGCACGTACTGGGCGTGGTTCGTGTCCTGGTACTCGTCGACGAGGACGTGACGGAACGTCGCCTGGTAGCGGCCGCGGACCTCGGGGAACAGGCGCAGGACGTCGACGGTGCGGCCGAGCAGATCGTCGAAGTCCATCGCGTTCATCCGGTGCAGCGAGGACTCGTACAGCTCGTAGGCATCCGCGACGGTCTGCTCGAAGTACCCACCGACGAGCTCGCGGTAGCCGGCGGCGTCACGCAGCTGGTTCTTGGCCGCCGAGATCTGGTGCTGCACGGCCGCGGGCGTGAAGCGCTTGGGATCGAGCCCGAGCTCGTCGAGGCACTGCTTGACGAGCCGGCGACTGTCGGACTGATCGTAGATCGTGTACTGCCGCGTGTAGCCCAGCCGCGGCGCCTCGGCGCGCAGGATCCGCGCGCACGCGCTGTGGAACGTCATCACCCACATCGCCCGGGTCGAGTGCCCCAGGAGCAGCTCGACGCGTTCGCGCATCTCCTGCGCGGCCTTGTTCGTGAACGTGATCGCGAGGATCTCGCCGGGCCGCGCGCGACCGGTCTGGATCAGCCACGCGAGCCGGTGCGTGAGGACGCGCGTCTTGCCCGATCCGGCGCCCGCGAGGACCAGCAGCGGACCCTCGGGATGGGTGACGGCCGCCTGCTGGGGCTCATTGAGCCCCTCGAGGAGATGGGCGATGCGCTCGTCGGCTGCGGCGTCCGGCATGAACCCTTCAGGGTACGGCCGCGAGCGGCGGCGGCGGTAGGCTCGCGCGATGGCGCCCAGCCTGCCCGACGAGGTGCGCGAGTCCTGCGGGCGGATCGCCGCGCAGGCCCGTTCGGTCATGATCGATCTGGACGCGCTCGCGGCGCTCGACCCCGGGCCGGCGCCGGCGGCGGACGACGAGCGCCACCTGCTGGACGCCTCGCCCCAGGACGTCGCGGCGTACTTCCTGACGCTCGACACGATCAACTTCGGCTCCGGCTGGTTCCCGACGCTGCGCAAGCGCGTCGACCACCAGGGGAAGCCGGTTTCCGGGTACTTCACGGTCGCGTGGTCGCTCGCCGACCGCTTCCGGGCGGCCGGCCCCTGGACGACCGCGGAGCTGCGGGCGATGCGCACCGAGGAGATCGCCGACACGCTCGGCCAGCCGCGTGATCACGAGCTGATGGCGCTCTACGCCCAGGCGCTGCGAGATCTCGGCCGCTTCCTCGGTGCTCGCGGAGCGCTCGATCTCGTCGCCGAGTCCCGCGGCTCGGCTGCGGCGATGGCCCGCACGCTGGCGACCGGGATGGCGCTCTACGACGACCGCGGCTTCTGGAAGCGCGCGCAGATCGCCCCGTCGAACCTCGCGCTCGCCGGCGTCGCCGAGTTCGCGGACCTGGACCGCCTCACGATCTTCGCCGACAACCTGGTCCCGCACGTCCTGCGCTGCGCCGGCGTGCTCGTGTACGCGGAGGGCCTCGGGGCCCACATCGACGCCGGCAGACCGCTGCGCCCCGGTCCGCAGGAGCGCGAGATCCGCGCGTGTGCGGTTCACGCGTGCGAGCTGCTCTCCCAGCGCACGGGGCTCGCGCCGCGCGACATCGACGTGCGCCTCTGGACCCACGGCCAGGATCCGGAGATCAAAGCGCGGCCGCGGCACCGCTGCCGCTGCGTCGCCTACTGATCGCCGGGAGCGGGACGGCGGCCGACCGCAAACCACGCGAGCGGGCCGATCCAGTTCACGAAGCAGGCGAGCGTCCACGCCGTGCGGCTGCCGCGGATCCGTTCCGCGGGCGTTCGGCGCACGCTGACGATCGCGGCGAGGAACAGCGCGAGCTGCACGACCGTCGCGGCGGCGACGCCGCGCTGCTGCTGCGCGCTCAGGTCCGACCAGCGCCGAGCCACCGGTCAGCCCCCCGCGGGGTTGCGGCCCTTGACCGAGCGGAGCGGACGCACCCGGGCGGGCGGCTCCTCGCCGCCGAGCTCGGCGACGCGCTCCTCCAGCTCGCGCAGCCGCGCCGAGAGCTCGCGGATGGCGTCCGCGACCGGGTCGGGCAGGTGGATCCAGTCGGCGTCCGGGCCCTCGGCCCTGCGCCCATCGACCTTCACGACGTGCCCGGGGTTGCCGACGACCGTGCTGTTCTCCGGCACGTCGTTGATCACGACGCTGTTCGCGCCGACCTTCGCCCCGTGCCCGATCGTGATCGGGCCCAGCAGCTTGGCGCCGGAGCCGATCGTCACGTTGTCCTCGATCGTCGGGTGGCGCTTGCCGGTGGCGAAGCCGGTCCCGCCGAGGGTCACGCCCTGGTAGAGCGTGACGTCATTACCGATCACCGCCGTCTCGCCGACGACGACGCCGGTTCCGTGGTCGATGAACAGCCCGTCACCGATCTGCGCGGCCGGGTGGATCTCGATGCCGGTGAGCGCGCGGCTCACGTAGGCGATGGAGCGCGGGACGACCGGGAGGCCGTTCTCCTGGAGCGCGTGCGCCACGCGGTGCGAGAGCAATGCATGCACGCCCGGCCATGAGGTGAGGATCTCCAGCGACGAGACGCCGCGCGCAGCGGGATCGCGCTCGTGCGCGGCGCGCACGTCGCGGCGCAGCTCGCCGGCGACGCGGCGGAGAGTTCCGATGCCGAGCACGCGGCGAATCGTACCCAGGCCGCCGGGCCGGCCCCGCGGCTACCCCTGCGGGGCGAAGAACGGCGCGGAGATGTAGCGCTCGCCCGAGTCCGGCAGGACGCAGGCGATGCGCTTGTCGCGCGATTCGGGACGCGCGGCGACCTGCATCGCACCCCACAGCGCGGCGCCGCACGAGAGCCCGGCGAGCACGCCCTCGCGGGAGGCCGCCAGCCGGGCGGTCTCGATCGCCGCCTCGTCGGGAACCGGGATGACCTCGTCGAGGATCTCGCGGTTGAGCACCGCCGGCACGAACCCGGCGCCGATGCCCTGGATCCGGTGCGGGCCGGGCGAGCGGCCGGAGAGCACGGCGCTCGACTGCGGCTCCACGGCGACGATCAGGGCCTTCGGGTTGTGCGCCTTGATCGCCTCCCCCGCCCCGGTGATCGTCCCGCCCGTGCCGACGCCGGCGACGAGGACGTCGACCCGGCCGTCCATCGCGGCGATGATCTCCGGGCCGGTGCCCGTCCGGTGCGCCTCCGGGTTGGCGGGGTTCGAGAACTGGTCGGGCAGGAAGTGGTCGGGCTCGGATGCCAGCGCGCGGGCGGCATCGACGGCCTCGTTCATACCGCCGAGCGACTCGACCACCTCGACGGTCGCGCCGTACATCCGCAGCAGCGCCTCGCGCTCGCGGCTCATGCCCTGCGGCAGGAAGATCCGCAGGTCGTACCCGCGGGCCGCGCAGACGAAGGCGAGCGCGATCCCCGTGTTGCCCGATGTCGCCTCGACGATCGTCGTGCGGCCGGGCTCGATCAGGCCCTCGCGCTCGGCGGCCTCGATCATCGCGACCCCGATCCGGTCCTTCACCGACCCGCCCGGGTTGAGCGCCTCGATCTTCCCGAACAGCTCGACGCCGTTCGCGTCGGGCCCCAGGAGCCGGGTGAGCTGGACCATCGGCGTGCCGCCGACCAGTTCGGCAATGTTGATCGGGATTGAGGCCATTGGGCCCCGCCGAGACTAGAGCACCCGTCCGACGACCGGTGGGGCAGGGTCAGTCGCGTCCGACCGCGGCGGCCCGCAGCAGCCCGCGGTCGACGTCGACGCTCTCCCGCACGATCCTCGTGGCGCCGCCGAGCGCCTGTTCGACCTCCCCGGCGAAGGCCTCGGAGCCGATCGCGACGATCGCGGCCTCGCCCTCCTCGATCACGCCGCCGAGATCGGTCAGCTCCTGACGCGAGAACCCGTGCCACAGGTGCCCGATCGTGGCGCCGAGGCCGCCACCCGCGGCGGCCCCGACGAGCATCCCTGCGAGGGCGGGCGGGAACAGGAGGCCGACGAGGGCACCGACGACGATGCCGCCCTCCGCCCCGCGCGAGGTCGAGCGAGCGTCGTGGCGCTCCACGTCGACGCGGCCCGCCGCGTGCCGCAGCAGCGCAGCGTCGTCGAGATGCAGCTCGTGCGCGGCGGCGAGGTCCTCGACGGCGGCGAAGTCCTCGCGGGCGCGATCGACCTCGTCATAGGCCGCGACGACCGCGAACGTGAGATCGGTGGTGCTCATGTGCGACACCGTCGCGCAGACGGGGCCGCGGCCGCAACCGTGGTCGTCCGCAGTCGTCAGGCCGTCGCCGGCGGGCGGTCCCACTCCTCGGCGTACACCACGTGCGCGGGATTCACGACGATGCGCTTGCCCTTGCGATCGGCGGCGATCATCCGGTCCTCGGCCATCAGGCGCTCGACCTCACCGAGGTCGAGATCGCTGGCGAGCCACTCTCCGTCGGCGAAGACGAGACGCGTTCCCATGGGCGGGATGGTCGCGCAGCGGGCGGACGCGGTCTAGCCGTTGCAGCGCAGCAGCCGGTCCCGCAGGTCGCGATGCGACGTCGATGCGGGGGCGGTGCCGAGCGGCGGGCGACGGCGGGCGCCGCAGGCGAGCGGCGTCGCGACGGTGATCTGCGTCCGGCTGGAATCTGTCGCGGTGGAGGTCATGGGTGGAACGTATGGCGTGCCGAGGAGCGCTTGTGTGAAGCGCGGCACGGAGCGGCTGGCGCGCACAGATCAGGTGCCGATGGGCTCGTCGCCCAGCAGGACGTCGACGTCGAGCGGATTGACCGTGAGGTCGCCCGCGACGCTCGCCTGGTCGCCCCGGTAGCTGACGCCGCCGTAGGCCGGGTCGGTCGGGGTCGGCAGACCGCCGAGCGTGCCGACGAGGCCGCTTCCGCGGATGACGTCGGCCAGCTCACCGGCGTTGTCCGACCCGCACGGAACCGACGACGGGCCGTTGCCCTCCGCGAGGTTGGGGTAGCGCTCGGCGTCCAGGAACGGCAGGCTCGTGTTCCCGTTCGTGGCCAGGACGCCGCCCGTGACGGCCTGCGCCGCCCCGCCGCTCGTGACCTGGGCGGCCGTCGGAGCGGGAGCGGCCGCGGTGTCGCTGAAGCCCGGCGCGTAGGCGTTGTACGGCTTCGCCGGGAAGAGGCAGGCGCTCAGTGCGACGCGATCCGGGCTGTTGATGTCGGACTGGACGGTCGCCTTGGCGATCCGCACGCGGCCGTCCTTCATGATCGCCGGCGCGATCCGCAGGTCGCCGGTGAGGCGCACGCCCGGGATGTAGTTCTGCACCGCGCCGGTGACCACCTGACGGCACTGGAAGTACGCGGCGGGCAGGTTCTCGCCCTCGACGAGCCCCGGCTGCCGGAAGACGTCCTGGTCGACGATCCGTGCGATCGCGTTGATCTTCGTCATCAGGTTGACCGTCACGTCGATCGCGGTGTTCTTGCCCGGGATGTTGCCGAACAGGTTCGCCTGGCCGCCGGAATACCCGAGCGTCGTGTCCTGCGATCCCTGCGCGGTCGTGAGGCCTCCCGGCGTCGTCGCCGTCCCGGTGCTCATGTTGACCGAGACGCCGCCGGGCGCGATGCCGAGGCTCAGGGCGGTCGTGCGCAGGACGGTGCTCGCCGCGCCCGACGTCATGCCGCCGGGCACCGACCCGGCGGGGAACGGCGAGGTGTTCGGCCCGATCCAGTCGTTGTTGCCGGTGATCCCCCCGGCCTGGATGCGCGAGGGCGCGTCGACGCCGGGGCGGAGCGGGAGGAACACGCCGCTCGGCGCGCCGCCGGCAGTGACGACCGGGTATCCGGGAAGGCCGCTCCCGGTCCCGGCGCCGAAGTCGTAGGGGACCCCGTGGAACAGCGCCTTGTAGCCCGCGCCGGCCGGCGCGGCCGCCGACGTCCCGCCTTCGCCGGCGCTCGTCGTCCAGTCGCCGCAGCCCTGGTCTCCCGCAGGCCCGTCGGCGTAGGACTGCAGCGCAGCGAGCTCACCGCCCGGACGTGCGAGCGACGCGAGCCAGTTGGCGTCCGAGCGCGTCGCCGGATCGGCGATCTCCTCGTTCCACAGCAGCGGGACCGAGGACGTCTGCAGCGTCTTGTCGCCGGGCAGCAGCTTGATGTTCACGTTGCCCAGCGACCCGCCGTCGTAGGTGTCCTGGAACTCGACCACGGCGGCGAGCGCCCCGGAGATCACGACCTCACGGGATCCGAGCGACGGGCCGAGGTTCACGACGGCCGTCGGCATCGTGCGCTGGTTGAGAGCCGTTCCCTGCGTGAGGCACGTCTGCCCGCCTCCGGGCGCGGGGTTCATCCCGTTCTCGTTCATGCACGAGTTGCGCAGCCGGATCGTGACCGGCAGCTTGAAGTTCACGAGCGCGGCACGCCGCAGGAACGAGCGGCGGCGCAGCGCCGACGGCCGGCGCCGGAGCTCCCGGCGCAGCTGCTTGCGAACCGCCGCCTTGTGCGCAGCGGTCGATCGCTGCTTCGCGACGGCCCGGCCGTCGGCCGCCGGCGCGGCGGACACGGGAACGAGGAACGCGAGGAGCGCGACGAGCAGCAGGGACGACGGGCGTCGGAGCACACGGAGCCATCGGCGGGTCGGCGTGTGGGATGGAGCCGAGCGGCGTGCACTCGCACATCCGTCCAGCGGTCTGCGACGGCGTGCCCGGGTGCTCAGACGGGGATGTCGACGACGCGGCGCGCGACGTTGCCGTACGCATCGGTCAGCGTCATCTCCCAGACGAGGACGTCCGTGCGCGGCGAGGCGAGCAGCCGCTTCATCCGACGCCGTGCTGCGCCGTCGAAGTCGATCCGCACGCGCCAGACACGCCCCTGCGCGCACGTCACGGTGCGGACGCCGAGCTGCCGGCCCCGATGGCTGAGGCGGTGCGTGATCGTCGCCGCGCCGCCCACGTAGAACGAGAACCAGCCGGAGCGGGGCGAGAGGTCGGGCCGGCGGCCCGTCTCCATGAGCAGCGGCGTGAGGATGTCGCCGGGCGCACGCGTCGGCGCCGGCGCCTCGGACTCCTCGTCGGCGGCGGAGGCCGGCGGCGCGATGACGACGACGGCGGCCACCCCCAGGAGCAGCGCATGGAGTGTGCGGACACGTGCCATCACCTCGAGGTGTCGGCGCGCCCGGTGTTCGCACGAGAGCGTGTAAACCACCGGCGGGCCTCGGTAGAAGCCCGCCGGACCTTTCGGTGGCTGGGCGGCTGCTCCCCCGTTCAGCGGCCGCTCAGCCCGTCCCCCCAATCAGACCTGAAGAACTTCTCACACCTGTTGCCCAGGATGCAACCCCTGGTCGCAGGTCCGGCTACGACGCGCGATCGACCGAGACGCGCATGCAGCGCTTGTCGTCGCCGTAGAACTGAAATGTCGTCGTGACCCCGCCCTTCCCCGCGACCGTCAGGTACGTGCCGCTGAGCTTCGCCTTGGGGTAGGCCTTCTTCGCCGCGGCGAGCTTCGAGCCGATCCCGATCCCCTTGTCGGTCTTGGGTGTGCTCAGCGGCGCCTTGTACACGGGCCCCTTCGCGCCGATCGGGGCGGCGATGTAGACGCTCGTGACCTTCCCGCCCGGGAAACCGAACGAGCCCTCGCCAGCGCTGGACTGCGTCTCGCCGGCGGGCCGGTAGATGCACGACGCCGTTCCGAACAGGGCGCAGCCCTTCGCTCCACCCCAGGCCTTCTTCGCGGCCGCGGCCCCCATGCCGAGCTTCACGCCGCCGATGCTCTTGCCGACGACGATCGTCTTGTCGGAGAACTTCGGGAGCGTCGCCTGGGCGGCGGGTGCGGCGAGCAGGACGATGAGGAAGGTCGGCAGCACCACGCGATGGATCCGGGTCATGGCGCGAGACGCTACCGCAGGCACCGTAGTCCGCCGGAGAAACTCGCCGGAGCCCTGATGACAACGCGGCGGGGACCTGCCTGACTTGACAGGTGGAGCGGATCGTCCTCATCGGTGGCCAGTGCAGCGGCCAGATTCATGACATCCCGGCTGGCGCCGCCGACACGACCGTCCTCGGCGCCGACGGCAACCGCCACGCCTATGTCCGGGACGCGCCCGTCGACGTCGGCGACGACGTGCACGTCGTCATCTTCCGGCCGGCCGCGTCGCGGCGGCACGGCCTGCACGCCGTCTAGATGTAGTACATCGCCTGGCCGGCGTCCGAGCGCTCGCGGTCGATCACGTCCTGGATCGTCGTCTGCTCGAGCACGGCGCGGGCGGCCTGCGCGGCCTCGGCGAACACGCCGATGCTGCCGCGGCCCAGCGGCCCGTCCAGCAGCTCGACGACCTCGAGCACGGTGATCGAGCCGGGCTCGCGGGCGAACGAGTAGCCGCCCTTCACGCCACGCTGGCTCTTCAGCATCCCCGCCCGGCGCAGCGTCGCGAACAACTGCTCCAGGAACTGCGTGGGGATGTCACGCCGCCTCGCCAGCTCGCCGATCGGGACCGGGCCGTCACCGGCCTGCCCCAGCTCCGTGAGCGCCTGCAGCGCGTAGGGAGACTTGGTGGTGATCGAGATCATGGGATCCCGATCTTATGCGTGGTGGCGGCGCGTGGAGAACGATCAGCCCGTGCCTGCGGCACGGGCTGTCCTGCCAGGGGGCCGTACCCCTTACAACCAGCCGCGCTCAGTGGCGATGAGCACCGCCTGCGCGCGGTCGACGGCGCCGAGCTTGCCGTAGATGTTGTGGAGGTGGGTGCGGACGGTGCTCGTGGAGAGCTCGAGCTCGTGGGCGATCTGCTTGTAGACCTTGCCCTCGGCGAGGCGCTTGAGGACCTCGACCTCGCGGCCGCTGAGCGGGCACGGGTCGACCTGGCGCACGCGGCCGGTCGACGGGAACGGCAGGTCGTACATGACGCTGCGCAGCTCCTCCGGGCCGAGGCCGATCGCGCGGGCGCAGCGCAGCATCTCGGTCGGGCGACACGGCGCCGCCCTGGGCGTAGTGGGCGAGCATGTCCGCGAGGCGGACGAAGGCGGTCTCGTCGCTGGCGTCCTCGGCGTGGTGGCGCTCGATGACGGAGGCGACGGACTTCGGCAGGCCCCAGCGACGCGCGAGGACGCCGCCGACGAGGGCGTGGTCCACGCCGAGCTCGCGGCGCTCGCGGTGGATGCGCTCCTCGGGCGTGCGAGCGCCCTGGTGCACCTGCTGCGGGTAGCCCGGGTAGGCGTGCATGAGGACGAGCTTGCCGATGTCGTGCAGGAGCGCGGTGACCATCAGGCGGTCGCGATCCTCGTAGCCGGCCTCGGCGGCCAGGCGCTCGGCGGCGCGCTGCGTGGCGACGCCGTGCAGGCGGAAGCGCTCGGGCGCGGCCTCCCAGACGGTGGAGCGCTCGAAGAAGTCGAAGGTCCGCGCGCGGGCGGCGACGGACTGCACGGCCTCGGGCGACATGACCTCGGTGGCCTGGACGATCGACTCGACCCGGCCGCGGGTGCGCCCCTCGATCTGGTTGGCGACGCGCAGGACGGCGATGACGAGCGCGACGTCGCCCTCGACGGCGGCGACCATCTCGCTCATGTTCAGTGCGCTCCTCGCCCACGATCCGCAGGACGCGGTCGCGGGACTCCGCGAGGGCCGGGAAGTTCTCGAGCGCCTCGAACGCGGCCGTCAGGCGGCGACCGTGGCCTTCGTTGTGCCGGCGCGCGGCATCGGCGGGCGGGTCTGCGGCGCGCAGTGTGGGGGCGTTTGCGGCCTGTGCCATGGGTGAGATTCCGTTCGGGGAGGTGGTGCGCGAGCCGCGGGACTGCGACTCACGACCCCTATCGGCAGGACTGGACGAGAGTTTGAGCGGCGCCGTTGCAGCGGACGCCGGGCGCGCAGCCGGATGCACGGGCGACGGGCAGCACGCGAGACGCCGCTCGGCATGAGGCTCGACGCGGTACGCGCACCCGGTTCCGTGCACGACGACGTCGCCTCCGCGTGACCGCCAGGCACGTGTGCTCGTCGACCGCCCAGCCGCCGGCCACCAGACCGCGGGAGACGGCGTGCACGAGCCGCGTCAGCGTGCCCCACGACGTCGCGTGGACGTCGACGGCGAACGGCGTGAGCCCGAGGCCCGGACGCGGCTCGACCTGGTCGAGGTCCTCGGCGGCATCGGGGGAGCACACCGCCAGGTCGCCGATCCGCCAGCCGCCGACGATCGCGGACGTCGCCGCGACCGCGGCGCCCGGCGGAGAAGCCCGCGTACGGCACGCCCGCGGGCAGCCAGTCACCCGCGCCGTCCACCAGCAGCTCGCGGTACAGCGGCGTGCGCCGCCCGGCGACGTAGATGCCCGCGGCCTGCGACATCGTCGGCGGCGCGCACCGGGCGCCCGGGCGCGAGCGCGACGACCTCCACGTGTCCGCGCCCCGGCGCTGCGCAGCCCCGCCGACCAGCGGGCGCCGTCGACCCCGTCGCCGTCGTCGGCCGCCAGGCAGACGATCGCGCCGCCGCCGGCGGCCTCCACGAACGGGCGATGGCTCGCGGCGACGCCGTCCGGGTCGCGTCCGCCGCCGATCAGGAAGACCGGCCGCACGCGCCGCGCCTCGTCAGGCCGCGGCGAGCGCCGTGTCGAGCCGGTCCAGCGCCTCGGGCCGGCCGAGCACCTCGAGCGTCTCGAAGATCCCCGGCGAGACCGTCGTGCCGGCGAGCGCGACGCGCACCGGCTGGAAGACGTCGCGCGGCTTGCAGCCGCGCGTCTCCACGACGCCGCGCAGCGCCGGCGTCGATCGCGTCGACCGACCAGTCCTCCGGCCGGCAGCAGCGCCAGCGCGGCGCGCGCGTCGGCGAGCGCCGCCAGGCCGTCCTCGCCGAGCCACTTCTCGCGCGCGGCCGCGTCGTCGGCCGGCCCGTCGAAGATGAAGCCCGCGAGCGGCCAGAAGTCGGCGAGCGTCTGGATCTTCTCCTCGCTGATCGCGACCGCCGTCGCCCAGGCCGTCGCGGCCCGGTGAACGCCTCGATGCGCGGCGGTCAGCTCGGCGGGCCCGAGCTCGCGCAGGTAGCGGCCGTTCATCCAGCGCAGCTTCTGCTCGTCGAACTGGGCCGGGTTCTTCGACACGCGCCGCGACGTCGAAGCGCCGCACGAGCTCGTCGGTGGCGATCAGCGTCTCGTCGTCCGCGTCGCCCCAGCCGAGCAGCGCGAGGTAGTTGCGGACCGCCTCGGGCAGGTAGCCGGCGTCGCGCAGGTCCTGCACGGACGCCGCGCCGTGGCGCTTGCTGAGCTTCTTGCCGTCGGGGCCGTGCAGCAGCGGCAGGTGGGCGAAGACGGGCTTCGGCGCGCCGATCGCCTCGAGGACGAGGAGCTGCTTGGGCGTGTTGGAGATGTGGTCCTCGCCGCGGATCACGTGCGTGATCTCGGCGTCGTGGTCGTCGATCGCGACGGCGAGGTTGTAGAGCGGGCTGCCGTCGGCGCGGGCGATCACGGGGTCGTCGAGGTGCTCGTGCTGGAAGACGGTGTCGCCGCGGATCAGGTCGTGGACGACGGTCGCGCCCTCGTCGGGGACGCGCAGCCGCACCGCGCCGTCGGCCTGCGGCGTGCCGCGGTACCCGCGCCCGGCGCCGTGCTCGGCCTTCCAGGCCTTGACGTCGTCGCCGGTGGCGGTCGTGCGGTAGGCCTTGTCCTCCTCGAGCAGGCGCTCGACGACCTGCCGGTGGCGCTCCTGCGCGTCGGCCTGGCTGATCGGGCCCCTCGTCCCAGTCGAGCTCCAGCCAGCGCAGCGCCTCGAGGATGTGCGCGACGTTCTCGGGGGTCGACCGCTCGCGGTCGGTGTCCTCGATCCGCAGGACGAACCTGCCGCCGCTCCCGCGGGCCGCGAGCCAGTTGTAGAGCGCGGTGCGCGCGCCTCCGATGTGGAGCTGGCCGGTGGGGCTGGGAGCGAAGCGGACGCGCATGACGGTAGGAATGTAGGGACATGACCGTCCCCGCCCTCCTCCGCCGCCGATGCTGATCGGCGCCCACGTCTCCCCCGCGGGCGGCCCCGCGAAGGCCGTCGAGCGCGGCGAGGCGCTCGGCGCGCGCAGCATCCAGATCTTCAACCAGAACCCGCGGGCCTGGAAGCCGACGATCTACGCCGACGACCAGGTGCAGGCCTTTCACGAGGCGATGGACGCGGGGCCCGTGGACGCGCTGCTGATCCACGCGGTCTACCTGCTGAACGCCGCGAGCGAGGATCCGGACATCCGCGCGAAGACGCTGACGTCGCTCATCGCGTCGCTGCGGGCCGGCGCCGCGCTCGGCGCGCACGCGGTCGTCCTGCACCCCGGGTCGGCGAAGACCGGCGAGGTCGCCCCCGCGATCGAGCGCGCGGGCGCCGTGATCGCCGAGGCGCTCGCGGAGAGCGAGGGCTGCGCGCTGCACCTGGAGAACACGGCGGGCGCCGGCGGCACGCTCGGCCGCTCGTTCGACGAGCTGGCCGCGCTGCTCGACGCCGCCGGCGGCGACCCGCGGGTCGGCATCTGCCTGGACTCCTGCCACATGCTCGCCTCCGGGATCGAGATCCGCACCGCCCGAGGCGCTGTCCGCGGCGCTCGACGACCTCGAGGCGAAGGTCGGGCCCGGGCGCATCGGCTCGCTGCACCTCAACGACAGCGAGACGCCGCTCGGGCTCCAATCGCGACCGCCACGCGAACATCGGCGAGGGCGAGATCGGCCTCGACGGGTGCCGCGTGTTCCTCAGCGAGCCGCGCTTCGCGGACGCTCCCGTGCGTGCTGGAGACGCCGGGGCCGGACCGCAGCGGGGCGACGGCCGCGGAGCTCGCGCTGTGCGTGCGGCTGCGCGACGAGGGACTCGCGGCCCGGGCCGCCTGAACGCGCCGAGCGGGGAACAGCGGTTCCCCGCCCCCGGTCCAGCGGTAGGGCGGGGAACCACGGCGGACGCTAGCACGTCATCGCCGCGACGGTTGCCTGACGCAACTGACTCGCCGGCCAGCTTTTTCGGGCGCGCCGCGGGCGTCAGGCCAGCGAGGTCCGGAGCGTCGCCGGCCCGAGGATGTGCTCGAGTTCCGCGCGCAGCGACGGGGTCGGGCTGACGCGGAATTCCTCGCCGAAGCGCAGCGTCCGCGCGCCGCCGGTGGTGGTCACGTCGAGCACCACCTCGCTCTCCCCCGTGTGGTTGCCGAGCACGTGCTTGAGGTCCTCGATGATCGTCGCGGGGACGCTCGCGGCGACGGCGTCGAGGTGCAGGTGCAGCGTCTGCGGGCCCTGCGGCGCGCTGCGCGGCCTTCTCGCGCGCGGCCTCGACCTGCTCGGGCGTCGGGTCGAAGCGCTCGACGCTCTGGACGACGATGCAGGTCTTGTCCTTGTCCTTGTGGTCGATGCGCCCGCGCACGAGCACGATCTCGTCGACGGCGAGCGCGCCCTCGCACTCGGCGATCGTCTTCTCGAAGGCGATCAGCTCGATCTCGCCCTCGAGGTCGTCGAGCGTGGCGAACATCATCTGGGTCGCCGGTCTTCGTGCGGATCTTCTTCGCCTGCGTGACGATGCCGCCGGCGGTCACCCACTCGCCGTCCTTGCGCTGCGGCAGCTCCGCCAGCGAGCCGTCGACCGCCTCGCGCAGCGCCTCGCGCACCTCCTTGAGCGGGTGCAGCGAGACGAACAGGCCGATGGCCTCCTTCTCGACCGCGAGCAGCTCGCGCTGGTCGAACTCCTCGAGCGGGATCGGCGGGTGCGCCGGCCGGAAGGCCGTCGCGGGCTGCTCGGGCCCGCCGCCGAGGTCCGCCATGTCGAAGATCGACCCCTGGCCGATCTGCGCGTCGAGCTGTGACTGCTGGCCCGCCGACTGCGCCTGCTCGAGGACCGACAGCATCCCCTTGCGCGTGGCGCCCGTCGAGCCGAAGGCCCCGCACTTGATGAGCGCCTCGATCGCGCGCTTGTTGACCAGGCGCGCGTCGACGCGCTCGCAGAAGTCCCACAGCGACTCGAACGGGCCGTCCTGCTCGCGCGCGGCCTTGATCGACTCCACGGCCTGGAACCCGACGCCCTTCACGGCGTCGAGGCCGAAGCGGATGTTCCCGTCGACCACGACGAACTCGTGGTCGGACAGGTTGACGTCCGGCGGCAGGATGTCGATGCCCATGTCCTCGCAGCGGGCGGCGAAGAACGGGACCTTGTCCTTCGTGTCCATCACCGAGGAGATCAGCGCCGCCATGTACTCGGCCGGGTAGGTCGCCCGCAGCCAGGCGGTGCGGTAGGCGATCAGCGCGTAACAGGCGGCGTGGGACTTGTTGAAGCTGTAGTCGGCGGACTTCTGGTTCGTCGCCCAGATCCAGTCGACGACGTTCCGGTCGACGCCGGACGCCGCGCAGCCCTGGCGGAACTCGGGCTCGAGCTTGGCCATCGCGTCGCGGTTCTTCTTGCCGATCGCCTTGCGCAGGTCGTCGGCCTTGGCCCCGCTGAACCCCGCCACCGCGGTGGCGATCTGCATCGCCTGCTCCTGGTAGAGGATCACCCCGTACGTCGGCCCGATGATCGGCTCGAGCCGCTCGTCGGGGATCGAGACCGACTCCGGGATCGCGCTTGCCGCGCGCGTACGTGGGGATCTGGTCCATCGCGCCCGGGCGGTACAGCGCGACGAGCGCGACGAGGTCGTCGAACTCCGTCGGGCGGACCTTCTTCAGGGCCTCCTGCATGCCCTCGGACTCGAACTGGAACACGCCGACCGAGTCGCCGCGGCCGAGCATCTCGTACGTCGCGGGATCGTCGAGCGGCAGCGTCGTCATGTCCGGGCGCGTGCCGGTCGACCGCTCGATGATGTCGAGCGCGTCCTCGATGACGTCGAGGTTGCGCAGGCCCAGGAAGTCCATCTTCAGCAGGCCGAGCTGCTCGACGGGCTTCATCGAGTACTGCGTGACGACCTTGTAGACGCGGTCGCCGTTCTCGTCGGTCGTGTTCGCGTCGGCGAGCTGGACCGGGACGATCTCGGTCAGCGGCCGGTCGGCGATGACGACCGCCGCCGCGTGGATCGACGAGTTGCGGACGATCCCCTCCAGCCCGCGCGCCACGTCGACGATCTGCCGGGCCGTCGGGTCGCTGTCGTAGGCGGCGCGCAGCGGCTCGCCGTCCTTGAGGCAGTCGTCGAAGCTCGGCGAGCGCCCCATGATCGGGTCCGGGATGAGCTTCGCGAGCCGGTCGCCGGCGCCGTAGTCGTGCCCGAGCACGCGCGCGGCGTCGCGCGTGGCGGCGCGCGGGAACATCTTGCCGAAGGTGACGATCTGCGCGACCGAGTCGCGCCCGTACTTCTCGGTCACGTAGCGCATGACCTCGTCGCGGCCGCGGACGGAGAAGTCGATGTCGATGTCCGGCATCGACACGCGCTCGGGGTTCAGGAAGCGCTCGAACAGCAGGTCGTAGCGCAGCGGGTCCACGTCGGTGATCCGCAGGCAGAACGAGACGATCGAGCCGGCGGCCGATCCGCGGCCCGGCCCGACGGCGATGCCGTTGCGCTTGGCCCACGTCACGAAGTCCCAGACGATCAGGAAGTAGGCGTTGAAGCCCATCCGGTCGATGACCCCGAGCTCCATCTCCATGCGCTCGACCGCGGCGGCGGGCGGCGGATCGCCGTAGCGCTCGCGCAGGCCCTCCATCACACGGTCGCGCAGGTAGGCCCGCTCGTCCTCGCCCTCGGGCAGGAAGCGCGGGATCAGCTGCTTGCCGAGCTCGATCTCGACGTCGCAGCGCTCGGCGATCTCGACCGTCGACGCCAGCGCCTCGGGCCATTCGGCGAACGCCTGCGCCATCTCCTCGTTGGAGCGCAGGTAGAACTCGTTCGTCGCGAAGGTCATCTTCGGCGCCGCGAGCGTGCTCTTCGTCTGCACGCACAGGAGCGCCGTGTGGTGGGCGTGATCCTCCTTGCGCAGGTAGTGCACGTCGCCGGTGCCGACGATCGGCCGGCCGACCTCGCGGGCGATGCGGACGATGCCCTCGTTGGCGCGGTCCTGCTCGGGGATCCCGTTCTTCTGGACCTCGAAGTAGACGTTCTCGTGCCCGACCGCGTTCAGGAGGTCGTCGGCGTGGGCGCGGGCCTCGTCGTCCCGCCCCTCGGCGAGCCGCGAGGTGAACCGCGCCGCCAGGCACCCGGTGAGGACGATCAGGCCCTCCGCGTGCGCCTCCAGCTGCCCCATGTCGACCGTCGGCTTGCCGCGGCTGAGGCCGTCGAGGAAGCCGGTCGAGCAGAGCTTGACGAGGTTGCGGTAGCCGGCGTTCGACGACGCCATCAGCGTCAGGTGGTTGCGCTCGGCGCGCCCGCGCTCGGTGTGGTCGTCGACGAAGTAGATCTCGCAGCCGACGATCGGCTTGATCCCGTGCTTCTTCGCGGCCTGGTAGAGCTCGACCGCGCCGTTCATGACGCCGTGGTCGGTCAGCGCGAGCGCCGGCTGCCCGAACGACGCGGCGCGCTCGGCCAGGGCGTCGATGTTGCAGGCCCCGTCCAGCAGCGAGTACTCGCTGTGGACGTGGAGATGGGCGCAGGACGGGGCGGTCACGGGCGCCGGAGGTTACGGCGCCGGGCGGACGTGCCGCGACCGTCGTTCCCGCTCCTTGCGGACCTTCGCTGCGCGCTCAGAGGCGCTTGGTGAGGATGCGCCCGAGGCGCTCGACGAGCCCTCCGGGACGCGGCGCCCAGGGCTCCGGCGGAGCGGGCTCGGCCGGCCGGCGCGGGGATCGCGGGCGCCGGCGCCGCGGGCTCGGCCGGGGATGCCTGCGGCTCGGCCACGGCCTCCTCGCCGGCGACCGGCGCCTGGGCGCGCAGGCGCTCGGCCGCGAGCGCGAGGCCGGCGATCAGCTGCTCGTTGTCCGGCGCCCCCGGCTCGGGCTCCGGCGCCGCCGCGGGCGGCGGTGACGCGGCCGCCGGCGACGCGGGGGCCGGCGGCGGCTCCGGCAGCGGGATGCTCGCGGGGACGGGCGCGACGCGCGCCCGCTCGGCGGTCAGCGCGCTCGTCGCCGCGTCCCGGGCGGCGCGCTCGGCCACGACGGCCTGCTCGGCCGCCTCGCGGGCGGCGCGCTCGGCGTGCAGCGCGGACTCGGCCACGCCGCGCGCGGCGATTTCGCGGTCCAGCGCCTCGCGCGCGGCGCGCAGGGTGGCGGCCGCGTCGGCGACGAGGGCCGCCATGCGCCCGTCGCGCTCGGCGCGCGCCGCGAGCCGCTCGCGCAGGCGCGCGGACTCGTGCGCGCCGTGCTCCAGCTGGGCGACGCGCTGCTCGGCCTCGACGAGGCGGGCCCGCAGCTCGCCCTCGGCGAGTTCGGCGCGCCGCGCACGGCGCTCGGCGAGCACCGACGGGTCGGTGCCCTTGTCGGGCTCACGGTCCGGCTGATCGGCGGCGGCGACCATCATCGGCGAACGCTAGCGCGCCCCCCGGCGGCTCCCGCGCGTCAGACGGTGGGCACGCTGGAGGCGCGGCGCGCGGCGAGGGCCACGACCGCCACGAGCACGACGGCGGCCACCGCAACGCCCGCGCGTGTCTGGTCCTGGCGCTTCTTGCGTGCGTGCTCCAGCTCCATGCGCTTCTTCTTGCCGTAGAACCGGCCGCCGTGGTAGGTGGCGTAGCCGATGGCCTGGTAGGTCTTCGCGCCGGGCATGCCGTGACGATATCGCGCGTCAGTCCTGCTGGGATGCCCGCAGCCGGTGCGCCATCCGCGACTGCAGCGACCACAGCTCGATGAACCCGGGCGAGGCCTGCTGGCTGAACAGGCCGCCGCTCGTCTCGAACGTCGCGAGCGACGCGTCGTAGACGGCGTTCGGGCTCTCGCGCGTCACGGCGCGCACCGAGCCCTTGAAGAGCTTGAGGCCGATCGTCCCCGTCACGCGCTCGTTGACGGAGTCCATGAAGGCGTCGAGGTTCTCGCGCAGCGGCTCCCACCACAGGCCGGCGTAGACGAGGTAGCCCCACTGCCGGTCGAGGTCGCCCTTGTACTGGTTCTGGTGGATCGTCCCCACGAGCCGCTCGAGCTCCGCGTGCGCGGTGAGGATGATCGCGGCGGCCGGCACCTCGTAGATGTCGCGGACCTTCAGGCCGACGATGCGGTCCTCGATGTGGTCGACGATGCCGACGCCGTGGCGGCAGCCGATGTCCGCGGCGCGCTCGAGCAGCTCGACGAGGCCCAGCCGCTCGCCGTCGAGCGCGACGGGAATGCCGTGCTCGAACGTGACCGTCACGACCTGCGCCTCGTCCGGGCGCCAGCTCCGGGCGCGTGACGAGCTGGAAGACGTCGTCCTCGGGCGCGTGCTCGAGGTCCTCGATCCACTTGCCCTCCGAGGAGCGGCCCCAGAGGTTGTCGTCGATCGAATACGGCGTCGTCTCGGCGCCGCCCTTGATCGGGATCCCGTGCTCGCGCGCGTAGGCGATCTCCTCCTCGCGGCCCATCTGCCACCCGCGGACGGGCGCGATGACCTTCAGCTCCGGCGCCAGCGTCGCGACCGTCGCCTCGATGCGGACCTGGTCGTTGCCCTTGCCGGTGCAGCCGTGGGCGACGGTGTCGCAGCCGTGCTTGCGCGCGTAGTCGACCGCGAGCTTGGCGATCAGCGGGCGGCCGAGGGCGGTGAAGAGCGGGTAGCCGAGGCCGTAGACGGCGTTCGCCTTGATCGCGGGGGCGATGAAGTCGCGGGCGAACTCCTCGCGCGCGTCGATGACCTCGGCGGCGACGGCGCCGAGGTCGCAGCGCCTTGCCCTTCACGACGTCGTAGTCCTCGCCGGGCTGGCCGAGGTTGATCGTGAGGGCGACGACCTCCGCGTCGTACTCGTCCTGGATCCACTTGAGCATGACGCTCGTGTCCAGGCCGCCCGAGTAGAGCAGGAGGACCTTGTTGACCTCGCCGGGCTCGGCGAGGTAGCTGGCGGTGCGGGTGTGTCGGGCGTCGGCGGCGTCGGTCATGTGGCCGGAGAGTCTAGGAAGACTCAGGCCGGGACCGGCTCCTCCGTGTGCGGCGCCTGCGCCAGGTCCTCCGGGACGCCCGCGATCTGACCGCCGGAGCAGCCCTCGGCGCGCACGACGCGGACGGGATTGACGATGAAGGCCAGGCCGAGCAGGCCGCCGAGCGCCGACGAGCACGGCGGAGATCCACATCCCGACGTCGAACGCATGCACGGAGGCGTCCTGGACGGCACGCGCGACGACCGCGGCCTCGCGCGGCGGCAGGCCGGCGGTGTCGGCCTGCGAGAAGGTCTGGGCCTGTGCGCGCGCGACGGCGCTCTGCGCCTCCGGCGTCAGCGGCACGCCGGCCAGCGACGCGTCGATGCTGCTCGTGAACGCCGAGGCGACGACGGCGCCGACGGCGGCGATCGCCATGAGCGACGCCACGCGCGCGATCGCGTTGTTGACGCCCGAGGCGATGCCCGCGTTCTCCTCGTCGGCGTCGGCGAGCACGGCCGCGGTCAGCGGCGCGACCGTCGCGGCGAGCCCGAGCGAGAACACGACGAGCGCCGGGAAGCACGTCGACGAGGTAGGTGACATCGGCCGGCATGCGCGCCAGCCACGCCAGGCCGCACGCGGCGACGAGCGGCCCGACGCCCATGAAGAGGCGCGGCCCGTGGCGATCGGCGAGGCGCGCCGAAGCGCTGGGACAGGAGCGAACATGACGACGGTCGACGGCAGCGTCGCCAGTCCCGGCCTGCAGCGCGTCGTACCCCGCCACCTGCTGGAGGTAGAGGACGAGCAGGAAGAACACGACGCCGAGGCCGCCGTACATCGAGAACGTCTCGACGTTGCCGGCGGCGAAGTTGCGCCGCCGGAACAGGCCGAGCGGCAGCATCGGCTCCGCGGTCCGCGCCTCGCGCAGGAGGAACAGCGGCGAACACCGTCGACGCCGCCGACGAGCGGCACGAGCACCTGCGGCGAGCCCCAGCCGACGTCGGGCTGCCGGATCAGCGCGTAGACCGGACCGGCGAGGCCGACGGCGCAGAGCGCCGCGCCGAGCCAGTCCACCGATCGCCGCGCCGCGGTCGCGCGGGCGCCCGGGCGGGCACCGCGACGCGCACGAGCACGAGCGTCACGAGCACGAACGGGACGTTGATCGAGGAAGATCCAGCGCCACGAGGCGCTGTCGACGAGCCAGCCGCCGACGAACGGGCCGACGACCATCGCGATGCCCGACCACGCGGTCCACGAGCCGATCGCCGCCCCGCGCTCGGCCGGCGGGAAGGTGGCGACGATCACCGCGAGGGCGCTCGGCGTGAGCAGCGCGCCGAAGATGCCCTGCAGCGCCCGGCGCGCGACGAGCACCTCGATCGTCGGCGCCAGCGCGCACAGCGACCGACGCGACGCCGAAGCCCGCGACGCCCGAGCGAGAAGACCCGCCGCTCGCCGAAGATGTCGCCGAGCGAGCCGCCGATGAGGATCAGCGAGCCGAGCGTCAGCAGGTAGGCGTTCGCGACCCACTGCTGCCCGGCGAGCCCGCCGCCGAGGTCGTCCTGGATCGCCGGGCAGCGCGACGTTCACGACCGTCGCGTCCAGACCCGCGACGAACGACCCCATGATCGCCGCCGCGAGCGCGAGGCGCTTGCGGCGGTGGTCCGGCGGACCGAGGGCGGCGGGGACGGCGATGGGCGAACGCTACCGGTCGCCCGCTCGCGGCCCGGCCCGTTCAGGCGACGCGCTCGGCGCCCGCGTACACGTTCACGGCGCCGGCGCGGGCGAAGCCGCCGAGCGTCATCCCGCGGTCCGCGCGCCAGCTCGATCGCGAGCGAGGACGGCGCGCCGACGCCGACGAGGATCGGGCGCGCCCGCGACCGCGGCCTTCTGGACGAGCTCGAACGACGAGGCGCCCGCTCACGCACAGGATCCGCCCGCTCAGCGGGAGCAGGCCGTCGAGCAGGGCGCGGCCGATCGACCTTGTCCATCGCGTTGTGGCGGCCCGACGTCCTCGCGCACGATCAGCAGGTCGCCCGCGGCGTCGAAGAGGCCCGGTGGCGTGCAGGCCGCCGGTGCGCGTCGAAGGCGGGCTGGCGCAGCGCGCTCGGGGAGCCGCGCGAGCAGCGTCGCGCGGCGACCACGGGCCCGGCCGGCAGCGCGCGGCGCGTGGACCGCGATCTCCTCCAGCGCGCCCTTGCCGCAGACGCCGCACGAGGACGACGTGTAGAAGCGCCGCGTCGCCGGGGTCGCGCAGCAGCGGCCCGGTCGACCTCGACGACGTTGTTCGCGAGGTCCGCGGTCAGGACCGGCCGGGCGGACGCGGTCGATCAGCCCCTCGCCGTACAGGAACCCGAGCGCCAGCTCCTCGTCGTGCCCGGGCGTGCGCATCGTGACCGCGAGCGGCTCGCCGTCGACGCGGATCTCCAGCGGCTCCTCGACCGCGACCTCGTCGCTCCCCGTCGTCGCGCGCGACGCGCACGACCATCCGCGCGATGTCGGGCTCGCCCATCAGGTCGCGGCGAGCGCCGGCGTGTGCGCCGGCTCCTCGGTGACCGGCCGCACGTCGACCGCGACGACCTTGTACTCCGGGCAGGACGTGTTGACGTCGGCGGAGGAGCCGATCAGCAGGTTCGTGCGGACCTCCGGGAAGTGGAAGGCGGTGAAGACGTGGCCCGGCTCGATGCGCTCGGTGACGCGCGCCGCGATCTCGATCCGGCCCACGCGGCTGCGGACGGAGACCACGTCCGCCGTCGGCGATCCACAGGCGCGCGGCGTCGTCGGGATGGATCTCGAGCCAGTCGCGGTCCATGAGCTCGAGGTTCCCGGTGCGGCGCGTCATCGTGCCCGCGTTGTAGTGCTCCAGGCGCCGCCCGGTCACGAGGACGAGCGGGAAGTCCGTCGTCCGCCGCGTCGCCCGGCTCCTTGTAGGGCAGCGCGGCGATGTGGGCGCGCCCGCCGTCGCGGTGGAACTCGCGCTCGTAGAGGATCGGCGCGTCGGTGCCGTCGGCCGCGACCGGCCACTGCAGGCCCGCGCCGGCCGAGGCGCTCGTAGGTGACGCCCGCGTGAACTCCGGGGTGAGCGCCGCGATCTCCGCCATCGCGTCCTCGGGCGCCGCGAGGCCCATGTCGTGGCCGAGCGCCGCGGAGACCGCGCGCAGGATGTCGAAGTCGGTGCGCGCGTCGCCCGGGCGGGTCGATCGCCGCGCTCGACGAGCTGGATGCGCCGCTCGGCGTTCGTGAACGTGCCCGTCTTCTCCAGGAACGAGGAGGCGGGCAGCACGACGTCGGCGTAGCCGTCGTCTCGGTCTCGAAGATGTCCTGGCAGACGAGGAACTCGAGCGACTCCAGCGCGTGGACGACGTGGGTCGTGTTCGGGTCGGTCTGCGCGACGTCCTCGCCGAAGATGTACATCGCCTTCAGGTCGCCCGCGACGGCGGCGTCGAACATCTCGGGGATCTTCAGGCCCGGCCCGCGCGGCAGCGTCGACGCCCCAGCGCCGCCTCGAAGGGCCGCGCGACCTCCTCGTCGTCCACCCGCCGGTAGCCGGAGTACGTGTCCGGCAGCGCGCCCATGTCGGACGAGCCCTGGACGTTGTTCTGGCCGCGCAGCGGCAGCAGCGCCGACGCCGGGCCGCCCGACCTTGCCGGTCATCAGCGCGAGGCTGCAGATCAGCTGGACGACCTCGGAGCCGTACTTGTGCTCGGTGACGCCCAGGCCCCAGAGGACGAGGCGCTCTCGCGCCTCGGCGTAGACGTGCGCGGCGCGCTCGAGGTCCGCCGCGGGCACGCCGCTGATCTCCTCGACGGACGCCGGGTCGTAGAGCGCGAGCAGCTCCTCGAACGCCGCGAACCCCTCGGTCCGCGCGTCGATGAACGCGCGGTCGGCGAGTCCGTCGCGGTGGGCGACGTGGGCGAGCCCGAGCACGACGGCCGCGTTCGTCCCCGGGCGCGGCGCGAGGTGCACCTCGCGCGTGGTCGGCCAGCTCGATCCGGCGCGGGTCGATCGTGACGAGCCGCAGGCCGCGCAGCGCCGCCTGCTTGATGCGCGCGCCGACGACCGGATGGCCCTCGGTCGGGTTGGCGCCGATGATGATCGCGCGCCTCGCCGCCTCGATGTCGTCGAACGAGCCGGTCGCGCCGGAGTAGCCGAGCGCACTGCGCAGCGCGAACGAGGTCGGCGAGTGACAGACGCGCGAGCAGTTGTCGATGTTGTTCGTGCCGATCGCCGCGCGCATCAGCCGCTGCATCGCCCAGCAGTCCTCGTTCGTCGCCCGCGAGGACGCGAGGCCGGCGATCGCGTCGGCGCCGTGCGCGGCCCGGATCCGGCCCAGCTCGCTCGCGATCCGCGCCAGCGCCTCCTCCCAGCTCGCGGCGCGGAAGCCGCCGTCCTCGCGGATCAGCGGGCGTGCTCAGGCGCTCGCGCGAGCGCGAGAACTGGTGGGCGAAGCGGCCCTTGAGGCACGTGTGCCCGCGGTTGGCGGGGCCGTCGGCCGCCGGGGCTGATCGAGACGACGCGGCCCGCGCGGGCGTGCGCCTCCAGGCGGCAGCCGACGCCGCAGTAGCCGCAGGTCGTGGTCACGGAGCTGTCGAAGCGCTCGTCGGTCATGGGGCGCGCTCCCCATCATCCTCGCTCGCGTCCGCGATCGCCAGCAGCGACAGCTCGGTGATCGCGTCGGTCGGACAGGTGTCGGCGCAGGCGCCGCAGGAGACGCAGGCGGAGTCGCGGAACCCGGCGTCGATGCCCGGCGGTGACGTTGGCGTCGAAGCCGCGGCCGGTCGCCGTCAGCGCGAACGCGCCCTGGACCTCGTCGCACGCGCGCACGCAGCGCCCGCAGCGAGATGCAGAGCTCGTGCTGGAAGGCGAGGTAGGGATGGCGCGTGTCGGCGTCGCGCTCGTGGACCGCGCCCGCTCCAGCGCGGCTCGCCGACGCCGAGGTCGCGCGCGACGGCGGCGAGCTCGGTGTGCGGCGCCGGCGGCGCCGGCAGCTCGGAGAGGACGAGCTCGACGACGCGCGCCGACGACGCGGCGGGCGCGCGGGTCGCGCGTCGTGCGACGACCATGCCCTCGCGGCAGGGCGTCGTGCACGAGGCGACGACGTCGGCGCCCGTCCGGCCCCGCGACGCCCGACCAGGCAGACGCGGCAGGCGCCGAACGGCGCCAGGCGCTCGTCGAAGCAGAGCGTCGGGACGTCCGCGCCGGCCGGCGCGCGCCGCGTCGAGCACGGTCGTCGCCGGGCTGCGACCTCGACCTGCGCGCCGTCGATCGTGACGCGCATCAGCGCAGCCCCAGCTCGTCCGGGAAGTGCGTGAGGAGGCTGCGGATCGGCGCCGGCATCCCGCCGCCGTGCGCGCAGAGGCTCGCGACCTCGAGCGTCTCCAGCAGCGCCTCGAGCCGCGCGCGATCGACGGCGGCGCTCGGCGGCGAACATCCTCGTGCGCGCGCTGCGAGGCCGATCCGGCACGGGAAGCACGTGCCGCAGCTCTCGTGCGCGCCGAACGCGAGCAGGTGGCGCGGCGAGCGCGCGCATGTCGGTCGGTCGTCGAAGGCGAGGATCGCGCCGTGGCCGACCATGCAGCCGTCGGCTCGGCGAGCGGCGCGAAGTCGAACGGCGTGTCGAGCAGGGACGCCGGGCAGGATCCCGCCGAGCGGGCCGCCGATCTGCACCGCCTTGATCGCGCGCCCGTCCACGAGGCCGCCGGCGACGTCCTCGCAGAGCTCGCGCGACCGGCATCCCGAACGGCACCTCGTACGACGCCGGGCCGCGCGAAGCGCTCGTTGAAGCAGACGAGCTTGGTGCCCGGCGTTCGGGCTGCCGGGCTGAGGTCGCGGTAGGCCTCGGCGCCGCGCGCGGCGATGAACGGGGACGTTCGCGAGCGTCTCGATGTTGTTGACGACGGTCGGGCGGCCGTGGAGGCCGCGCTCGGCCGGGAACGGCGGCCGCGCCGAGACGGTGCCGCGCAGGCCCGTGCAGGCAGGCGAGCAGCGCCGTCTCCTCGCCGACGACGTACGAGCCGGCGCCGTCGACGACGTGCACGTCGAAGGCGAAGCCGCTGCCGAGGATGTCCGTCGCCGAGCAGGCCGTCGGCGCGCGCCTGCGCGATCGCCGCCTCCAGCGCCGGGCGTCGAGCGCGGGTACTCCGAGCGCACGAGGACGAAGCCCTCGCGTCGCGCCGATCGCGTAGCCCGCGAGCGCCATGCCCTCGAGCAGCGAGCGCGGGGCTGCGCTCCATCAGGTGCTTGTCGATGTACGAGCCCGGGATCGCCCTCGTCGCCGTTGGCGACGACGTAGCGCTGTCCGGCGCTCGGCGCGCGCGGGCGAACGCCCACTTGCGGCCGGCGGGGAACCAGGCGCCGCCGCGGCCGCGCAGGTCGGCCGCGTCGACCTCGTCCGAGCAGCTCCTCGGGCGTGAGCTCCGCGAGCGCGCGGCGCAGCCCGGACCAGTCGCCGGCGGCCGTCAGCACGGGCTCGTCGAGCAGGCTGCGCGCCGGCGGCTCCGGCGCCTGCCGCGGTCGTCGCCGGCGAGCACGCGCTCGACGACGCCCGCGCCGCCGTCGACGACGTCGCCGTCGCGGACGGCCGGCGCGCTGTGGCAGAAGCCCAGGCAGACGGTCTCGCGCGAGCGAGACCGAGCCGTCGGCGGCGCGCTCGCCGAGGCCGACGCCCAGGCCCGTCGGCGATCGCCGCCTCGTGCGCCGCCGCCGGTCGCCGCGAAGCACGCGGTGCCGGTGCAGACGCGCACGTGCCGCGCGCCCGCGCGGGGCGAGCAGGTCGTCGTAGAAGGTCGCGACGCCGTGGACGGTCGCCTCCGGCAGGCCCGGTGGCGGCGGCGGCCGCGCGGATGTCGTCGTCGGTCGAGCGCGCCGCGCTCACGCACCGCGGCGCTGAGCAGCTCGACGACCGTGGGCGCGCCGGGCGCCCGATGCGCGGCGGCGAGCTGAACGAGATTGGCGGACATGCGGCTCCGAGTCTGCCGAGTTCGACACGCGCGCGCGACAGCCTGCCCGGACGACCGTCCGCGGATCGGGGCATCTGGATGCCGCTCGAGCGACGCCCGGGATGCCGCCGATCGTCAGGCGAGCAGGCGCGCGAGGCGCGCGAGCGCCTCGTCGACCTCGGCGTCGCTGATCGTCAGCGGCGGCAGCAGGCGGACGGTCTCCGGGCCGGTGGCGTTCATGATCAGCCGCTCCTCGCCGAGCGCCCGCAGGACGAGCTCGGGCGCGCCGCCGTGCTCGCAGGTCGAAGCCGATCATCAGGCCGCGCCCGCGCGCGACGGCGACGCCGGGAAGCTCGGCGATCGCGGCGCGCATCCGCTCACCGACCTCGCGCGACGCGCGCGAGCAGCGCCGGGTCGTCGGTGACCTCGAGCGCGGCGAGCGCCGCGCGCGCGACGAGCGGCCCGCCGGCGAACGTCGAGCCGTGGTCGCCGGGCTGGAGCGTCGTCGGCGAGCCGCGGCCCGGTGATCAGCGCGCCGATCGGCAGGCCGCCGCCGAGCGCCTTGGCGGTCGTCATCGCGTCCGGGACGACGCCGAGTCTGCTCGTAGGCCCAGAGCGTGCCGGTGCGGCCCATGCCGGTCTGGACCTCGTCGAAGATCAGCGCCGCGCCGTGACGCGTCGCAGGCCTCGCGCGCGGCCTGCAGGACCTCGGGCGGCGATCGGGTGCACGCCGCCCTCGCCCTGGATCGGCTCGATGAGCACCGCGGCCGTGCCGTCGTGCACCGCGCCGGCGATCGCCTCGGCGGTCGGCGCGACGGCGCGGAAGCCCGGGACGAGCGGCGCGAACGGCGCCTGCTTGCTCTCCTGCGGCGGTCGCCGACAGCGCGCCGAAGGTGCGGCCGTGGAAGCCGCCGACGACGCTGACGATCTCGCCGCCGGCCTTCGCGCGCGCGCGCGAGCTTCAGCGCCGCCTCGTTGGCCTCGGCGCCGGAGTTGCAGAAGAAGACGCGGCCGCCGAGCGACGCGCCGCTCAGGCGCTCGGCCAGCCGCAGTCCGGGCTCGGTGAAGAAGAGGTTCGAGGCGTGGATGAGCGTGCCCGCCTGCTCGCGCACCGCCGCGACGACCGCCGGGTGGCAGTGACCGAGGTTCGTGACGCTGATCCCGCAGAGCAGGTCCAGGTACTCGCGGCCGCGGTCGTCCCAGACGCGCGTGCCCTCGCCGCGGACGATCTCGACCGGCAGCCGCGCGTACGTGCCGATCACGTGCGCCGCGTCGAGCTCCTGGAGGTGCTCGAGGCTCATCGCGCGGGCCGGATCTTCGTGCCGAAGCCGGCGTCCGTGAACAGCTCGAGCAGGATCGAGTGCGGGACGCGGCCGTCGACGATGTGCGCGCTGCTGACGCCGCCGTGGATCGCCTCGACGCAGCCGGCGAGCTTGGGGCGCATGCCGCCGGAGATGCCCTCCAGCGCCTCCTGCACCTCGTCGGCGGTCGCCTCGCTGACGAGCGACGTCGTCGTCGGCCGGGTCGCGCAGCCAGCCCTCGACGTCGGTGAGGAACAGCACCTTGTAGGCGCCGAGCGCGCGCGCGACGGCGCCCGCGACCTCGTCGGCGTTGACGTTGTGGCTCTGCCCGTCGCGGTCGCAGCCGATCGACGCGATCACGGGGATGTAGTCCTGCGCGACGTGGTTGATGACGTCCACGTCGACCCGCTCGATCTTCCCGACGAAGCCGACGTCGCTGCCGTCCGGCGCGGTGCGGCGCGAGACGCGCAGCATGTCGCCGTCCTCGCCGCTCAGCCCGACCGCCGCCTGGCCGTGACGGCCGATGCGCGTGACGATGTCGGCGTTGACCTTGCCGACGAGGACCATCTTCACGACGTCGATCGCCTCGGCGCTCGTGACGCGCAGCCCGCCGCGGAACTCGACGGGCAGGCCGAGGCGCTCCATGTAGGACGTGATCTCCGGGCCGCCGCCGTGCACGACGACCGGGTTCATGCCCGACGTACTTCAGGAGCACGATGTCGCGCGCGAACTCCTCGCGCAGCGACGGGTCCTCCATCGCGGCGCCGCCGTACTTGACGACGATCGTGCGGCCGTGGAACTCGCGGATGTACGGGAGCGCCTCGAGGAGCGTCGCGATGTCACCGTGCGGCTGGAGCGGGGTCATGTCCTCACGTCGTGTATTCGGCGTTGATCCGGATGTACTCGTGCCCGAGGTCGCTGAAGAAGACCTCGGTCTCGACGCCGTCGCCGGGGAGCCCGACGACGTACTCGACCTCGGGGCCGCGCACGCGCTCGGCGAGGTCGCTCGGCGTCGTGGCGGACCGCCTGACCGGCGACGCAGACCTGCACGCCCTCGATCGCGACGTCGATGGTCAGCGGCGCGGCGTCGACGACCGCCATGCCCGCGGCCTGCACGATGCGCCCCCAGTTCGGGTCGCCGCCGTGCAGCGCGGTCTTCACGAGCGGGGAGTTGGCGATCGCGCGCGCGGTGCGCTCGACGCTCGCGGCGTGCCCGCCGCGCACGACGACCCGGCCGATGCGCTCGCTGCCCTCGCCGTCGCGGACGATCGCGAGCGCCAGCTCGCGCAGCAGCGCGTCGAGCGCCTCGCCGAACGCGCGCTCGCCGTCGGACTCCGGCTCGACGACGACGCCGGAGGCGCCGCTCGCCTGGAGGATCGCGGTGTCGTTCGTCGAGAGCTGGCCGTCGACGGAGATGCGGTCGAAGCTGCGCTGGACGCAGACCGACAGCAGCAGGTCGGCCGTCTCGGCGCTGAGCACGGCGTCCGTCTGCACGAAGCAGAGCATCGTCGCGAAGCTCGGCTGGATCATCCCGGCGCCCTTGCACTGCGCCGTCAGCCGGACGGTGCCGCCGGGCAGGTCGACGGCGAGCGCCGCGCGCTTCTCGAACAGGTCGGTCGTCATGATCGCCCGCTGCAGGTCGCCGGCGCCGTCGGGGCGCAGCTCCGCCCGCGCCGCGGCGAGGCCCTTGACGACGGCGCGCGCGTCGAGCGGCACGCCGATCACGCCGGTCGAGCAGATCGCGACCTGGTCCTCGGAGACGCCGGCCGCCATCGCCCCGGCGCCCTGCATCTTGGCCGCGTCCTGCAGGCCCATCGAGCCGGTCGCGGCGTTCGCGTTGCCGCTGTTGACGGCGATCGCGCGGATCGCGTCCAGGCGGCAGCGCTCGCGCGTCAGCAGCACGGGCGCGGCGGCCGTCCCGGAGCGCGTGAAGCGCGCCGCGCTCGACGGCGTCCGGCGCGTCGCAGACCAGCAGGCCCGACGTCGGTGCCGCCGGACGGCTTGATGCCCGCGGCGACCCCGGCGGCCCGGAAGCCGTCCGGCAGCACGTCGGCGTCCTCGAGCAGCCGGCAGTGCTCCGGCAGCGGCACCCAGCGCGAGGTGAAGGGCTCGCGCGCGGCCATCAGTCCAGCCCCTCCGTCTCCGGCCGGCCGAACATGAGGTTCAGGTTCTGGATCGCCTGGGAGCTCGTGCCCTTCCAGAGGTTGTCGATCGCGGCGAACACGATGACCTTGCCGGTGCGCGGGTCGACCCGCCCGTGGACGTGGCAGTGGTTCGTCTCGCGCACGTCGCGCACGCCCGGCGGCTGGGTCGACGACGTGCACGAACGGCTCGTCGGCGTAGGCCTCGTCGAGCAGCGCGTCGAGCTCCTCCTGCGTGACCGGCCGCGGTCGGCGTGACGTAGCAGCTGACGAGCTCGCCCTCGTCGAGCGGGACGAGGTGCGGGACGAAGGTCGTGGCGACCGGCGCGCCGAGCACCGCGAGCTCCTGGTCGATCTCCGGCGTGTGGCGGTGGGCGCCGACCTTGTACGGCTTGACGTTCTCGGCGACGGAGACGAAGTGCGTGATCTCGGTCGCCGCGCGCCCGGCGCCGCTCACGCCGGTCTTCGCGTCGACGACGACGTCGGCGATGAGGCCCGCGCGCGCCGAGCGGCGCGAGCGCGAGCAGCGTCGCGGTCGGGAAGCAGCCGGGGTTGGCGACGAGACCCGCGTCCGCGATCGCCTCGCGGTGCAGCTCGGTCAGGCCGTAGACCGCGTCCGGCAGCAGCGTCGGCTCGGTGTGCGGGACGTACCACGCCTCGTACACGCTGCGGTCGCGCAGCCGGAAGTCGGCGCTGAGGTCGACGACGCGCACGCCGCGCCCGCGCAGCGCGGCGACGACGGGCGCGGCGGCGCCGTGCGGGTAGGCGACGATCGCGGCCTCGACGTCGCCGTGGCGGTCCAGGTCGAACTCCTCGAGCGTCGCGCTCACGCGGTGATGCGGGTACAGCTCGTCGAGCGAGCGCCCCGCGTCCGAGCGCGACGTCAGCGGCCCGAGCGCGAAGTGCGGATGGCGGTCGACGAGGCGCGCGGCGATCGCCCCGGCGAAGCCGGAGGCACCGGCGATGAGGACCCGCGGGTCAGCCACGGAGCTCACCGCCCACCTCGGACTGCAGCGCGGCGACGATCTGCTCGCGCAGCGGCGCGACGTCCTCGTCGGAGAGCGTGCGGTCGGCGGCGCGGAACGCGAGGTGCAGCGCGAGCGACACGCGGCCCTCCCCGACCTGCTCGCCGCGGTAGACGTCGAAGACGCCGGCCTCGGCGATCAGCGGCGCGCCGGCGGCGCGCACCACGTCGAGGACCCGGTCGGCGGTGACGTCGTCGGCGACGATCACCGCGAGGTCCTGGCGCAGCTCCGGGAACGTCGTCATGTCGGTGTACGTCACGACGTCCGGCGCGGCCGCGACGGCCTTGCCGACGTCGATCGCCAGGAACGCGGCGGGCGCGTCGATCTCCCACGTCGCGAGCACGGTCGGATGCACCTCGCCGAACACGCCGAGCACGACGTCGCCGGCGACGATCTCGCCGGCGCGGCCGGGATGCAGGTAGGGCCGCTGCGCCTGCACCGCGCGCCAGTCCACCTTCAGCGCGCAGAGGACCGCCGCGACGAGCGCGCGGGCCGCGTAGACGTCCGCCGGGGGCGAGCCGCCGTCGCGCCAGCCCTCCTCGCGCGCGCCGGCCGACGAGGAGCGCCCCGAGCGCGTGGTGCTCGTCGGCGAGCGGCCCCGCGCCGCGCCGGTAGACGGTGCCCGACTCGAAGATCGCGAGATCCTCCTGGCCGCGCGCGAGGTTGTGCTGCGCGATGTCGAGCAGCGATCCGATGACCGTCGGCCGCAGCACGGACTGCTCGGCCGACATCGGGTTGTCCAGCACGACGAGGTCGCGCAGGTGGTCGCCCTCCGGCGCGAGCAGCCGGTCCGGGAGGCCGGGGTCGGTGAACGACCAGCCGACGACCTCCAGCAGCCCCCGCCCGACGAGCGCGTCCTCGGCGCGGCGGCGCAGGCGCTGGGCGTGGGTCAGCCGCCCGGGCAGCCCGGTGCGGTTCTCCTGGATCGTCGCGGGCAGCTGCTCGAGCGCGTCGATGCGGGCGACCTCCTCGATGAGGTCCGCCTCGCGGGTGACGTCGCCGCGCCGCCAGTGCGGGACGCCGACGCTGAGCCCGTCCGTCGACCGCGCTCACGCTGAAGCCGAGCGCGGTCAGGATCTCGGCGCTGCGCTCCCGCGGGACCTCCGCACCGAGCAGGCCGGCGACCCGCGCGTCGCGCAGCGGGACGATCGGCTCGGGCTCACCGGGCGACCCGACGTCGAGCGTGCCCGGGACGAGCCGCGCACCCGTGAGCTCGATCATCAGCGCGGTCGCGACGGCCTGGGCCTCCATGCAGCCCTCCGGCGGCAGGCCCTTCTCGAAGCGCGCCGACGCCTCGCTGCGCAGGCCGAGCTTCCACGAGGCGTAGTTGATGCACGGCCCGTTCCAGGTCGCCACCTCCATCAGGACGCGGGTCGTGGCGTCGTGCACCTCGCTGCGCTCGCCGCCCATCACGCCCGCGATCGACGTCGGGCCGTCGGCGTCCTCGATGACGCCCATCCGCGGGTCGAGCGTGCGCGTCTGGCCGTCGAGCGTCGTGACCTGCTCGCCCTCGGTCGCCCAGCGGACGTTGAGCCGCCCGCCGGCGACGCGGTCGAGGTCGAACGCGTGCAGCGGATGCCCGGTCAGCAGCATCACGTAGTTCGTGATGTCGACGACGTTGCTGATCGGCCGCTGGCCGGCGGCCATGAGGCGCGCCTTCAGCCACAGCGGCGAGGGCCCGATCGTGACGTCCTCGAAGACCCGGCCGGTGAAGCGCGGGCACAGGTCCGGGTCGGCGACGGTGACGGTGATGCCGGCCGGCGCGGCGCCGAGGTCCGCGGCGCCGGGGTCGGCCTCCCACGGCGGCGGGGCGAGCGGCGCGCCCGTGACGGCGTGGACCTCGCGCGCGACGCCGTAGACGCCGAGGCAGTCGGGCCGGTTCGGCGTGATCTCCAGCTCGAGCACGTCGTCGCGGATCGCCAGGACGTCGGCGAGCGGCGTGCCCGGCTCGATGCCGTTCGCGAGCACCATCGTGCCCGCGTGGCCGGCTCCGGCCTGCACCTCGTCCTCGGCCAGGATCATCCCGTGCGAGACGACGCCCCGCAGCTTGGCCTTCTTCAGCTTCGTGCCGTCGGGCATGACGGCGCCGGGCCGCGCGACCCCGACGGTCTGCCCCGCGGCGACGTTCGGCGCGCCGCAGACGATCTGCTGGGGCTCGCCGTCGCCGACGTCCACCATGCAGACCTTCAGGCGGTCGGCGTCCGGGTGCTGCTCGGCGCTCAGCACGTGCCCGACGACGAAGTTCGCGACGTCCGGGACGCCGTGGAGGTGGACGCGGTCGACCTCCGTCCCGGTCATCGCCAGGCGCGTCGCGAGGTCGCGGACCGACAGGTCCGGCGTCGTGTACTCGTGCAGCCAGGTCAGCGGCAGGCGCATCCCGTCACCTCACCCGAACTGCCGCAGGAAGCGGACGTCGTTGTCGTAGAAGAGCCGCAGGTCCGGCACGCCGTGCTTGAGCATCGCGATGCGCTCGATGCCCATCCCGAAGGCGAAGCCCTGGACCTGCTCGGGGTCGTAGCCGTGCTCGGCGACGTACGCCAGGACGTTCGGGTCGACCATCCCCGAGCCGAGGATCTCGAGCCAGCCGGTGCCCTTGCAGAGGTTGCAGCGGGCGCCGGGTGGGTGGGCCGAGTGGCCGAGGACGCCGGTGCCGGCGCACTGGAAGCAGGAGACGTCGACCTCGACGCTCGGCTCGGTGAACGGGAAGAAGTGCGGGCGCAGCCGCACGTCGCGCTCCTCGCCGAAGATCGCGCGGGCGAACGCGAGCAGCGTGCCCTTCAGGTCGGCGAGCGTGATGTCGACGTCGATCGCCAGGCCCTCGATCTGGTGGAACTGCGGCGTGTGCGTCGCGTCGCTGTCGCGGCGGAAGACCCGGCCCGGGTAGATGTGGGCGATCGGCGGCGGGTGGCGCTCCATCATCCGCACCTGCATCGGCGAGGTGTGCGTGCGCAGCACGACCTCCTCGCCGGGCGTCGGCGCCGGGCCGTCGGGCCGCGGGACGTAGAAGGTGTCGGTGACCGCCCGCGCGGGGTGCGCCGGGTCGTGGTTGAGCGCGTCGAAGTTGTAGTGGACGAGCTCGACCTCCGGACCCTCGTAGACCTCGAAGCCCAGGCCGCAGAAGACGTCCTCGATCTCGCGCCGCGTGGCGGTCAGCAGGTGCAGGTGGCCGACCGGCGCCGGCGGGTCCCCGGGCAGCGTGACGTCGGCGCGATCGCCGGCGAGCCGCTCGCGCAGCTCGGCGGCCTCGAGCTCGGCGCCGCGTGCGGCGATCAGCCCCTCGAGCGCCTGCCGCGTCTGGTTGGCCGCCTTGCCGACCTGCCCGCGCTCCTGCGGCTCGAGGTCGGCGACGCCGCGCAGCAGGTTCGGGAGCTCGGCCTTGCGGCCGAGGAACCGCACCCGCAGCTCCTCGAGCTCGGCGGTCGTGACGGCGGCGCCGACGGCCGCCTCGGCCTCGGCCCGGATGGCGTTGATGCGCTCGATCATGCGGGCCTGACCCTAGAGATTTCGTAGAGGGCGACGGTGGCGGCCATCGCCGCGTTCAGCGACTCCGTGGCGATCGGGATGTGCGCGACGTGATCGCAGGCCGCGCAGGACGGCGTCCGTGACGCCGGCCGCGCTCGCCGCCGATCACGATCGTCACCGCGTCGCCGACCGTCGCCGCGACGTCGGCGAGCGTCGCCTCCGCCGCGCGCGTCGAGCCCCACGAGCGGCCCGGGCAGCCCGACGGGGCCATCGGCGCGCGCGACCGGCACGTGGAAGACCGAGCCCATGCTGGCGCGGACGGCCTTGGGGCCGAACGGGTCTGCGCTGCCGGGGCCCAGCACGACGCTGCCCGCCCCGAACGCCTGCGCGGCGCGCACGATCGTCCCGACGTTGCCCGGGTCCCGGACGCCGTCGAGGTAGACGCAGCGCGGCCCGGCGGGCTCGCCCCAGCGCTCCTCGTACACGGCGAGGATCCGCGTGCCGCTGCCGAGGCTGCTCGCGCCGGCCAGGAGCTCGGGCTCGACCTCCGTCCCCTCCAGCCCGCTCCCGGCGGCGACGTAGCGCTCCAGCGCCGTCCAGCCCGCCGCCTGCGCGGCATCGACGAGATCCTCGCCCTCGGCGACGAACCGGCGCGGCGGTGCCGGACTTCGCGCGGCCGTGCGCGGTCCGCAGCTTGCGCAGATCCTTGAGGTGGCGGTTGTTGGGGCTGTCGATCATCGGTCCTGGAACGAGAAAGGGCGCCGTCCTCGAGGGAAGCGGCGCCCGGTGAAGCAGTGGTGTCGGCTGCGGCTAGGCGGCAGCGGCCGACGCCTCACGGGCGGCGTCGGCAAATCGGGAGAACGTCTCGGGATCGCGCACGGCGATGTCGGCCAGCACCTTGCGGTCCAGCTCGAGGCCGGCGAGCTTCATGCCGTGCATGAACGTGCCGTACGACATGCCGTTCAGGCGCGCCGCGGCGTTGATGCGCGTGATCCACAGGCGGCGGAAGTCGCGCTTGCGGTTGCGCCGATCCCGGTAGGCGTAGGAATCGGCCTTCATGGTCAATTCCTTGGCACGCTTGTAATGCGTGCTGCCGTTCCCGCGGAAGCCCTTGGCGCGCTCGAGCGTCGCCCGGCGCTTCTTCTTCGCGTGGACGCTGCGCTTGACGCGGGTCACTTGCCTGCTCCCAGCATCTTCTTGATGCGCGGGGCATCGTGGTCGGAGATCTCCACCGGCTTGCGGAAACCGCGCTTGCGCTTCGGCGACTTCTTCTCGAGGATGTGGCTCGAGTACGCGTGACGGCCACGGACCTTGCCCTTGGCTGTCAGCTTGAAGCGCTTCTTGGCGCCGGAATGGGTCTTCATCTTCGGCATGGCGAGCGGAGAAGTATAGGAAAGTCCCGCGAGCACCCGCGGGCGAGCGGGTTCATGCCGTCTCGGCCAGCGCCGCGGCCAGTCGCCGCACCCCCTCGGCGATGGCGGGCTCGCTGAGGCCGGCGTAGCCCAGCACCAGCGCGTCGGTCGTCCCGTCGGCGTCCGGCAGCCCGCCGACGCCGACGCCCCGCGCATAGGCGTTCGCCGTCAGGGACGCGGCGGTGACCCGGTGCGGGAGCCGCGCGATCGCGTGCAGTCCCGCGGCCATGCCCTCGAGCCGCGCTCCGGGGACGTGCTCGGCGAGCGCGGCCTCGAGCGCATCGCGCCGGCGGCGGTTGCGGCGGCGCGCCACGCGCAGGTGACGGTCGTAGACATCCGTGTCCATGAGCCGCGCAAGCGTCAGCTGGTCCAGCACCCCGCTGCCGCCGTCGTCGAGCAGCTTCTGCCGGCGGACGGGCTCGACGAGCGCTGCCGGCAGCAGGAGCCAGCCGAGCCGCAGACCCGGGGCGAGGGTCTTGCTCGCCGACCCGAGGTAGGCGACGTGCTCGGGAGCGCGGCCCTGGAGCGCTCCGAGCGGCCGGCGGTCGTAGCGGAACTCGGCGTCGTAGTCGTCCTCGATGATGAGCCGCCGCTCGGTCTGCGCGGCCCAGTCGAGCAGCGCGCCGCGTGCCGCCGGGGCCAGGGCGACGCCGAGCGGCATCTGATGCGCGGGCGTCGCGAGCACCGCGTCGGCTCCGGTGGCGGCCAGCGCGCCGACGTCGAGCCCGCCGGCGCCGACCGGGACGCCGCGCACGTCCAGCCCGCCCGCGCGAAGGACGTCGACGTGCAGCGGCAGGGTCGGCCGCTCGACCGCGATCTCCTCGTGCCCGAGCGCGCGCAGCGCGCGGCCGAGCACGGCGAGCCCCTGGCGCGCACCGGTGACCACGACGATCCGGTCGGCCCGCGCCTGGGCGCCCCGGGCACGCGCGAGGTGGCGCGCGAGCGCCGTGCGCAGCTCGGCCGTGCCGGCGGGGTCGGGGTAGTGGAGCGCCGCGTCCGGGACCTCGCGCAGGACGTCGCGGGCGGCGCGCAGCCATGCCGCGCGCGGGAAGCTGCTCAGGTCCGGCGCGCCGGGGAAGAAGTCGTACGGCGGTCGCGCCTGGTCCGGGAGCGAGCCGTCGCCTCCGTGCGCGGGCGGCGTCTCGGTCACGGCTGCGGGGCTCACGAACGTGCCGGAGCCCCGGCGCGTCTCGAGCAGTCCTTCGGCGGTCAGCTGCGCGTAGGCCTCGACGACGAGCCGGCGGGAGACGGCGAGGTCGCGGGCGAGCGCGCGGGTCGACGGCATCCGTGCGCCGGGTGCGAGCCGGCCGCCCGTCACCGCCTCGCGCAGCGCGCTCTCCACCCGCATCCCGCGCGTGGCGCCGGCAGCGCCCGCGAGGTCGATGAGGAGCTCCGGCCCTCGCGGCGAAGTGGTCCCGTCGTCAGTGTCGTAAGTGGTTCTTCCCACGTGACCACTCAGACCGTACCGTGGCGCCATGACCACGTCCACCGTCGTCTCACGGCCGGCATCGGCGCGCGAGCGCGTCATCGCCGGCGGATGCGCCGCGCTCGGCGCCCTCTCCCTGCTCACCGCGCTCGCCATGGTCGTCGATCCCGCGGGCTTCCTCGACGAGGTCGGCGGGTTCGGCGCCGTCAACGAGCACCTCGTCCGCGACGTCGCCACCTGGTCGGCGACGCTCGGCGTGACGCTCGTCGCCGCCGCGCGGATCGCGTCGTGGCGCGTCCCGATCCTCGCCTTCGCGGTGCTCCAGGGCACGCTGCACGCCGTGAACCACGCGTTCGACGCGGATCTCGCCGATCCCGGCTGGAAGGGCTGGGGGACCGTCGTGCTGCTGGCGGCCGTCGTCGCCGTGACCGCGTGGCTGCTCGTCGCGGCGCACGCCGGGAGGAGCGGGCATGAGGGTCTTCCTCGCCGGCGCCTCGGGCGCGATCGGCACGCCGCTCCTGCCGCGCCTGCTCGACGCGCGGGCACGAGGTCGTCGCGCTGGCCCGCTCGGACGCGCGCGCCGCGGCGCTGCGCGGCCGCGGGCGCGCGGCCCGTCGTCGCGGACGCGCTCGACGCCGAGGCGCTGCGCGCCGCGATCGTCGGCGCGCGCCCGGAGGTCGTCGTCAACCAGCTCACGGCGCTGCCCGCGACGATCCGCCCGCGGCACTACGCCGCCGACCTCGCGGCGACGAACGAGCTGCGGCGCACGGCCTACCCCGTCGTCGCGCGGGCCGCCGCCGAGGCCGGCGCGCGGCGCGTGATCTCGCAGAGCGTGTCGTTCATGCTCGAGCCCGAGGGCCCGTGGGTCCTCGACGAGTCCGCGCCGCTCTTCCGCGACCCGCCCGCGAGCACCCGCGAGGCGGTCGAGGCGATGCGCGTCCTCGAGGACGCGACGCTGAACACGCCCGGGCATCGAGGGCGTCGTCCTGCGCTACGGCTTCTTCTACGGAGCCGGGCAGCTCGCTCCCGGCGGCTCGATGGCCGAGGACGTGCGCCGCCGCCGCCTGCCGATCGTCGCCTCCGGGCGACGGCCGCTTCTCGTTCGTCCACGTCGACGACGCGGCGGCCGCGACCGTCCTCGCGCTCGACCACGGCGCACCGGGCGTCTACAACATCACCGACGACGAGCCCGCGCCGCAGCGCGAGTGGGTCCCGGGGCTCGCGCAGATCCTCGGCGCCCGCGCGCCGCGACACGTGCCGCTCTGGCTCGCGAAGCTCGTCGCCGGGCCGATGGCCCTCGGGGCGGTCGGCATGCGCGGGGCGAGCAACGCCAAGGCGCGAGCCGAGCTCGGGCTGGGCCCCCGCGCGGCCGACGTGGCGCGAGGGGTTCGCGGAGGTCTTCGGGTCCGCGTGACCGGCGCGGCGCCGCCGCGGATATCGTCGCCGCATGACTGCGACGACGGCACTGGTCGGATACGACGGCTCGACGGAGGCTGACGAGGCGATCGCGACGGGTGCGGCGCTGCTGCCGCACCTTCAGGCGACGGTCGTGCACGTCTGGCACGCGCCGCCACCGAGCGACGACCTGCTGCGGGAGATCCTCCGCGAGCGGGAGGGCGCGACGGTCGACGACATCGCCGCCCGGCTGCAGGAGATCGGCGAGACCTCGGCGGTCGCCGTCGCGCAGACCGGCGCCGGGCGCGCCGACGGCGGCCGGCTGGACCGCCACCGCGATGACCCGGCAGAGCCATCAGGGCGATCTGGTTCGAGCTCGTGGCTCTCGCGGGCGAGCTCGACGCCGAGGTCATCGTTCTCGGAGCGCGGGGCAAGGGCGGTGCGGATCCGCTGGGCCGCGTCGCCGATGGCGTCGTGCGGCTCGCCGACCGCCCCGTCGTCGTCGTTCCCGATGGGGCGCAGGACGCCGAGCCGGATGCGCCCCTGGTCATCGGGTTCGACGGGTCACCGCTGTCCGAGCACGCCGTCCGCCGGGCCGGAGCGCTGTTCCCCGGGCGTCGCGCGATCGTCACGCACGTCGGTCACCTCGCGCTGGCCGCCGAGGGCGTCGAGCTGGCGGCGGCCGCCGGACTGCAGGCGGAGCCGCGGACCGTCGACGCCCCGATGTCGGCCGTCGTTCGCCCGGACAGCGCGCCCTGGCACCAGCTCGCCGACGTCGCCGAGCAGGCCGGCGCCGCCGCGATCGTCGTCGGCGCTCGCGGGAGCGGGGCCGTCCGCCGGTTCCTCCTGGGCAGTACGACGAGCGGGCTGCTGCACCATGTGCGGCGCCCGCTGCTCGTCGTCCCCGAGGCGAGTCTCGGGGACGACGCCTGATCGCTCAGCGCGCCCGCATGCGGTTGCCGCGGGCGTTGTGCTCGACCTCGGCCAGCCCGAGCTCCTCGAGCACCGGCGGCACGTAGTTCGCGAAGCGCCCGCGCAGCCCCTTCTTGAGCCCGTAGAACCCGCCGACGGGATTGTCGGGAGAGCGCGCCCACGCCTCGACGGTCCCCTCCTTGGCGTCCTTCTGCTCGTCGGCGTTGCCGAGCGCGACCCAGTCGCCCTGCTCGGTCAGCCACGCGTGCAGGTCCTCGATGCACTGCAGGCGGTACCGGACCTCGGTCTTGCCGACCTGCGCGACGAGCGCCGGCGGATCGGCGTCCGGGGCGCGATGGGCCGTGTACTCGGACTGCAGGGACGGGGTCTTGAGGACCCACGGGTCCTCAGGGGTGCCGCTCGCCATCTTCCGCCTCTCGATCGTCGCTGGGCATGCCGGACCGATCGTGTGCGCGTGAAGGTCTAGGGCGTCGCGGCGGGTTCGTCGGCCGGCGGCGCGTCGCCGGCGGGAGCCTCGGGCTCCGGCTCCGGCTCGGGCTCTGCGGCGGCCTCCGGTGCGTCCTCGACGGCCGGGGCGTCCTCAGCGACCGGCGCGGCTTCGGCGACAGCGGCGTCCTCGACGACCGGGACGTCCTCCGCGACCGGGGCGTCCTCGCCGGCTTCCGCGTCGGGCCCGGGGCCGTCCTTGTCGAAGTCGCCCTTGAGGACGGACTTCGAGGGGCCGAGGACCATCGTCATGTTGCGGCCCTCGAGGTTCGGCCGCTGCTCGATCACCGCGAGCTCCTCGAGCTCACCGGCGAGACGGTCGAGGATCATCGTGCCGCGCTCGGGGTGCGACTGCTCGCGCCCGCGGAACATGATCGTGATCTTGACCTTGTCCTTGTGCTTGAGGAAGCGCTCGACGTGGCCCTTCTTCGTCGCGTAGTCGTGCTCGGCGATCTTCGGCCGGAACTTGATCTCGCGGATGACGATCTGCTTCTGGTGCTTGCGCGCGGCCTTCTGCTTCTGGGCCTGCTCGTACTTGTACTTCGAGTAGTCGAGCACGCGGCACACCGGCGGCTTGGACTCGGGCGCGACCTCGACGAGGTCGAGATCCCGCTCCTGCGCGTAGCGCAGCGCGTCCTCGGTCTTCATCACGCCGATCTGCGTGCCGTCGTCGCCGATGACCCGAACCTCGGGAACCCGGATGCGTTCGTTGATCCGGGTGGTGTCCCGTTCGGGCGGGCGCCGGTCGAATCTGCGAGGAACCGGCACTAGCTGTTGCGCGAGCGCGTCAAGCGCGCGTGTGGGCGGACATCAAGGTCAACGCGGGGCAGTATAGCCGCGTTTTCAGCCCGTCAAGGGCTCGTCGCGCCGGACGTCGCTCTCGTGGCGCACATGCTCCGCGAAGCGCGCGACCGTGAAGGTGCCGATGTCGCCCTCGTGGTGGCGGCGGACGGCGACCGTCGACTCCTCGGCCTCGCGATCCCCGATGACGAGCATGTACGGGATCTTCTGCAGCTCCGCGTCGCGGATCCGGCGCCCGATCGACTCCGAGCGGTCGTCGACGTCCGCCCGCAGGCCGCGCTGCCGCAGCTCCGCGACGACGCCGTGCGCCGCCCCGTGGTGGCGGTCGGAGATCGGCAGGACCATCGCCTGGACCGGCGCCAGCCAGACCGGGAACTCGCCGGCGTAGTGCTCGATGAGGATCCCGATGAAGCGCTCGAACGAGCCCATCCGCGCGGTGTGGATCATCACCGGCCGGTGCTCGGCGTTGTCCGCCCCGACGTACTCCAGCCCGAAGCGCTCGGGCATCGAGTAGTCGAGCTGCACGGTGCCGAGCTGCCAGGAGCGGCCGATCGAGTCGGTGGTGTGGAGGTCGATCTTCGGCCCGTAGAACGCGCCGTCGCCCTCGTTGAGCTTGTAGTCGAGCCCGTCGGCCTTGAGCACGCCCTCGAGCGCGGCCTCGGCGCGGTCCCACATCTCGTCGGTGCCGATCCGCTGCTCGGGACGCGTCGAGAGCTCGAGCTCGATCTCGAAGCCGAAGATCGCGAAGGTCGCGAACGCGAACTCCAGGCAGCGCCGGACCTCCTCCTCGATCTGGTCCTCGGTGCAGAAGATGTGGGCGTCGTCCTGGACGAAGTGCCGCACGCGCAGCAGGCCGTGCAGCGTGCCGCTCAGCTCGTTGCGGTGCAGCAGCCCCGGCTCGGAGTAGCGCACCGGCAGGTCGCGGTAGCTCCAGTGCTGGCTCTTGAAGAGGTGCGCGTGACCGGGGCAGTTCATCGGCTTCAGGCCGAACTCGTGACCCTCGGTCTCGGTGACGAACATGTTCTCGCGGTACTTGCCCCAGTGGCCCGAGGTCTTCCACAGCTCGCTGTCGTAGAGCTGCGGCGTCTTGACCTCGGTGAACCCGCGCACCGCGCCCATCTCGCGCGACAGCGCGACGAGCTCGTTCCAGATCGCGGTGCCCTTCGGCAGCCAGAACGCCGAGCCCGGCGAGACGTCGGAGAAGGTGATGCAGCCCGAGCTCGCGGCCGAGCTTGCGGTGGTCGCGCGCCCGCGCCTGCTCGAGGCGCTCGAGCTCCGCGGCCAGCTCCTTCTTGGAGAAGAACGCGGTGCCGTAGATGCGCGTGAGCATCGGCCGGGTCGCGTCGCCGCGCCAGTAGGCGCCGGCGACGGACTGCAGCTTGATCGCGCCGACGGTGGCGGTGCTCGGGGCGTGCGGTCCGCGGCACAGGTCGGTGAACGGGCCGTTGCGGTAGAGCGACACGGTGTCGATCCCCTGCGCTTCGACGAGGTCCTCGATCAGCTCGACCTTGTAGTCCTGCTCCTCGCCGCGGAAGCGCTCGAGCGCCTCGGCGACGCTGATCTCGCTGCGATCGAAGCCCTCCCCCGCGGCGATGTGCTCGCGCATCTTCTCCTCGATCGCCGGGAAGTCCGCCTCGGTGACCGTGACGCCGTCCGGGAAGTCGAAGTCGTAGTAGAAGCCGTGCTCGATCGGCGGGCCGATCGAGATCTTCACGCCCGGGTAGAGCTCCATGACCGCGGTCGCGAGGACGTGCGCCGCGTCGTGGCGGATGAGGTCGAGCGCGTCCTGCCCGCTCTTGGCCGTGACGATCTCCAGCGCGGCGCCGTCGTCGAGCGGCCGCGCGAGGTCGCGCACCTCGCCGTCGACCCTGACGGCGAGCGCCGCGCGGGCGAGCCCGGGGCCGATCGCGGCGGCCGCGTCGGCGCCGGTGGCGCCATCGGGAAGGTCGAGCTGCGTGCCGTCGGGCAGGGTGACGTTCATCGCGGGCGATGCTACGCGAGGCGCCCGCGCCGAACGTCCCTCATGCCCGTGTATGACGCCGATTGCGGGACGTTCTGCGGTCCGTCCGGCTCTGTGACGTAGGTCACACTGAAGAAACCCCCTGCATCCGACAGGGTTCCAGTACCCGTACCAGGCTCCGGTGCGCGTCTTGCGATGCGCATGGGCCGTGGACGACCCGGGCCCACTGGTCCCGGGACCCACCGATCCGCGGTCGAGCCGTCACCCCGAAGGGCGTCCCCGTGCGCCTTCGCACGCCTGCCCCCGAGGAAAGGACTCCAGCCCATGCGCACCCGACAGATCCTGCCGGCACTGACCGGCGCCCTGGCCCTCGCCCTGCCCGCCACCGTGGCACTCGCCGCGACCGGCCCCGTGTCCGCCGCGCCCGCCGCCCCCGCGCCCGGCGCCGCCCCGGATCTCGCGGCCGTCCACGCGGCCGACCGCGCGACCCGGCTCGTCGAGGCCCGGCTCGAGCACGGTGACGCGGTCGCCGACGTCGCCCGGCTCTCGCGCACCCGCGCGCGCCTGGGCGATGCTCCCGCCACCGGGCGCCGGACCTTCGCCCGCTGGTCGACGCCGCAGCTGCGCCGGCACGAGCGCCGCCTGCGCGTGAGCGTCAGCGACCTGCGCCGCACCGGCGGCGCCCCCGACGTTCCGATCCCCGCCGCGCTCACCGCGATCGCCCAGTGCGAGTCGGGCGGCAACCCCGCCGCGGTCAGCTCCAACGGCGCCTACCGCGGCCTGTTCCAGTTCGACGCCGGCACCTGGGCGTCCGTCGGCGGCAGCGGCGATCCGGCCGCGGCCTCCAGCGAGGAGCAGTACCGCCGCGCCGCGATGCTCTACGCCCGCTCGGGCGCGGCGCCGTGGCCGGTCTGCGGCCGCTGATCCGCGGCTGACTCGCGCTCGGCGACGCGCCGCCACAGCGGCAGGAACACGCCGAGCGCGATCACCGTCCCCGCCCCCGCGGCGACCAGCATGTCCGCGGTGGGCCCCGTGAGGGCGAAGAACTCGCGCGACCACGCGAGCGCCAGCACGAGGACGTAGGTCAGCGCCCATCGACGCCGCGAGCACCAGCGCCAGCATGCGGCGCGGGCCGCCCTCCAGCGCGACCACGAAGCCGAGGCCGACAGCGACGAGCGTCGTCGTGGCGACCGTCCGCGCGTCGGCGGTGTCCTCGCCGAAGGCGTGGATCGCGAGGAGATAGGAGACGAGGACCCCGAGCGCGAGCGTCAGCCCGGCGGGGACCGCGAACCGCGCGATCTCGCGCACGAGCCCATCCGGGCGCCACGGACCGCTGCTCGGCGCCAGCGCCAGGAAGAACGCGGGAACGCCGATCGTCAGCGTCGCCGCGAGGCTCAGCTGCCGCGGCAGGAACGGATAGTCGAAGCCGACCACGGCGAACGCGATGATCATCACGGCGGCGAAGACCGACTTCGTCACGAACAGGCGCGCGACGCGCTGGACGTTGCGCAGGATCGTGCGACCCTCGCCGACCATCGGCGGGACCGCGGAGAAGTCGCCCTGCACCAGGACGACGTCGGCGACGCCCCGGGCCATCTGCGTGCCGGTGCCCTGGGCCACGGCGAGCCGGGCGGCCTTGAGCGCCGGGACGTCGTTCACGCCGTCGCCGACCATCGCGACGTACCGCCCGCGGGCGACCAGCGACTCGACGACGCGCCGCTTGTCCTCGGGCGAGATGCGCCCGATCACCGACGTCCCGGCGAGCACCTCGTCGAGCGCGTCCGCGTCCTGCGGCAGGTCCCGGCCGTCGATGGCGCGCACGTCGCCGTCCACGCCGGCATCGCGCGCGATCGCGCCGGCGGTGGCCGGCGCGTCACCCGACAGGATCAGCAGGTCGACCCCCTGCTCGCGGAGATACCCCACGGTCTCGCGCGCGTCGTCGCGCAACTGCTCGGCGAGCACCGCGACGCCACGGACCTGCGCGGCCGGCGGCGGCCCGTCCGCGGCGGGCGCCTGCAGCCCCGGTGCGCCGGCGGCGACGGCGACCACGCGCCGCCCGGAGCGCGTCGACTCGCGGACCTCGTCCTCGAGCGGACCGAGGCCGAAGAGCTCGGGAGCGCCGAGCAGCAGCGTCCCCCCGTCGGCCCGCTCGATGGCGCTCCAGCGTCGGCGCGAGGAGAACGGGACCTCGGCGACGGTCACGGGCGGCGAAGCCGGGAACGCCTGGTGCAAGGCGTCCATCGTGCGGTTGCGGTCGCGCGTCGCGGCGGCGAGCGCGGCGATGTCCGCGCGCAGCTCGTCCTCGTCCACCCCGGGCATCGGGACGACGCGTTCCACGCGCAGGTCCGGGCGCGTGAGCGTGCCCGTCTTGTCGAGGCACATCGCGTCGACCGACGCGAGCGACTCGACGCCGTTGAGCTGCTGGACGAGCGCGCCGCGGCGGGCCATCTTCACCGCGGCCGCGGCGGCCGTCAGGCTCGCGAGCAGCATCAGCCCCTCGGGGACGAGGATCACGAGCGCCGCGACGGCCGTGGACACCGTCTCCTGGAGGCTGTCGGACTCACGCGCGAGCAGCGCGACGGCGAGGACGAGGCCGAGCGGCACCATCGAGATGACGAGCACCGTGAGCAGGCGGTTGAGCCCGAGCTCCAGCGGTGAGCGCGGGTGGCGGAACGTACGCGCGACGTCCGCGATCCGCTCGGCGTAGCTGTCCGCCCCCACGGCGCTCGCGACGTACGCGAGGGAGCCTTCGACGACGAACGACCCCGACCGCACCTCGTCTCCCGGTCCGCGCTCGACGGACGCCGACTCGCCGCTGAGGATCGACTCGTCGATCGCGGCGTGCTCACCCGGCTCCACGACGCCGTCGGCGACGATCTGGTCCCCCGCACCGGCGCGGATCAAGTCATCCACGACGACCTCGCCGACCGGCACCTCGCGCGCGACGTCGTCGCGGACCACGGTCGCGGTCGGTGCGACCAGCGCGGCGAGCCGGTCGAGCTCGCGCTTGGCGCGCAGCTCCTGCGTGATGCCGATCGCGGTGTTCGCGACGAGGATCCCGAGGAAGAGTGCGTCGCGCGGGTCGCCGACGAGCAGGATCGCGGCGCCGGCGACCGCAAGAATCGCGTTGAACAGCGTCAGGACGTTGGCGCGGACGATGCTCGACGCCGAACGACTGGACGCCGGGGGCCGCGAGGGTCCCCGGGCGGCGAGCCTGCGGGCGGCCTCGGCCTGTGTCAGCACCCTCGCAATCTACCTCTCGCGGGCGACCGCGCCGCCGTCCTGAGGTACCGTCCCAGCATGGCGAAGACGACCGACCAGCGGCTCTACCGTGGCGGACCCATGCGCGCCGTGTGGCCGTCGCCCTCCGCTCCGGCGCGGCGCCGGGCCGCCCGGCGGGCCGACGCCGACTACGGCGTTCCCGCCGAGCCGAGCTGGCGTGAGGTCGACTGGCCCGCGCACACGCACCAGCTCGACATCCGCGGGCGGTCGGTGAACTACGTCGACCTCGGCTCGGGTGACCGGACCGCGATCTGCATTCACGGCCTCGGCGGCTGCTGGCAGAATTGGCTCGAGACGCTGCCCGCGCTGGCCGACGCCGGCTACCGCGCGATCGCGCTCGACCTCCCCGGCTTCGGTCGCTCGCAGATGCCCGCCGACGAGATCTCGATCTCCGGCTTCGCGCGCACGGTCGACGACCTCGCCGACGCCCTGGGCATCGGCGCCGCGGCGCTGATCGGCAACTCGATGGGCGGCTTCACCGCGGCGGAGGCGGCGATCAGCCACCCCGACCGCGCCGAGCGGCTCGTGCTCGTCGACGCCGCCGGCATCTCGTCCACGCTCGGCCGCAATTGGCTGAGTGAGCGCATCGGCCGCACGCTCGTCACGGGGGCGATCGGCGGCGCCGCGCCGAGCGATCCGCAGAAGGCGCTGCGGATGATGCGCCGCCCCGGCTTCATCCAGATCGGTCTCGGCGCCGTCGTGCGACACCCGACGCTGATCTCCCGCGATCTCGTCGCCGAGCAGCTCGGCAGCCTCGGCGCCCCGGCGTTCATGCCCGCGCTCGAGGCGATCATCGCCCACGATTTCATCGCCCAGCTCAGCGAGATCGCCTGCCCGACGCTCGTCGTGCAGGGCGACAAGGACGTCCTGGTCCCGATCGGTGATGCGCACGAGTTCGCCGACCGCATCGCGCACTCGGCGCTGCTGGTCCTCCACGACACCGGGCACGTCCCGATGTTCGAGCGGCCGCGGAGCTTCAACCGGGCGCTGATCGAGTTCCTCGGACAGGACGTCGCGCCGGACACGCCGACCGCCGCCGAGTCCCCGCTGCTCGCCGAGGCGCAGGCCGAGGGCGGCCTGGCCTAGCGGCTGCGCGGGCCCGGAGCGCTTCCGGGCCCGCTGTCGTCCCGCTACCGCTTGCGCGCGGCGGGCTTGCGCGCCGCCGGCTTGCGTGCCGCCGTCTTCTTGGCAGCGGGCTTCCGTGCGGTCGTCTTCTTCGCCGCGGGCTTGCGCGCGGTCGTCTTCTTCGCCGCGGGCTTGCGCGCGGTCGTCTTCTTCGCCGCGGGCTTGCGCGCGGTCGTCTTCTTCGCCGCGGGCTTGCGCGCGGTCGTCTTCTTCGCCGCGGGCTTGCGCGCGGTCGTCTTCTTCGCCGCGGGCTTGCGCGCGGTCGTCTTCTTCGCCGCGGGCTTGCGCGCGGTCGTCTTCTTCGCCGCGGGCTTGCGCGCGGTCGTCTTCTTCGCCGCGGGCTTGCGCGCCGTGGTCTTGTTCGCCGCGGGCTTGCGCGCCGCCGTCGTCTTCTTGGCAGCGGCCGTCTTCTTGGCCGCCGGCTTGCGTGCCGTGGTCTTCTTCGCAGCAGGCTTCCGCGCAGCCGTCTTCTTGGCTGCCGTCCGGCGCGCGCCGGTGCCCCTCGATGTCGCCATCCGGTCCTCCCGAGCTCGTTGCCCCGGCATGCCGCCGGGCTGGGTCCGCTACCGCCGCGCCAACCCTATGCGCAAGCGGGGACGTCGCGCCAGGGTTCGATGCGCCGAGTGCTTCCCCTGCCGCACCGCGTTTCGATCTGGCATCGTGCCGCGGCGATGTCCGCCTACCCGACCTCCGTTCCCGACCGCGCCCAGGCGCTCGCCGCCCGCGCGACCCTCGGCCTCCCGCCGCGGGTCCTGCGGCTCATCGGCGGAGCGCCCGTGGTGCGGGACGGTCAGACCCTCGACCTCGAGGCCCAGGTGCTGCTGCGGCTCCTGGAAGTCGAGCGCGAACCGCCGCTCGAGCAGCGCACGCCGCTGGAGGGGCGAGCGGCGATCCGGCGGTCCGCGAAGTCCGTCGCAGGGCTGCCGCTGTCGCTCGCCGAGGTGCGCGAGACGACGGTGCAGGGTGCGGCCGGCACGCTGCCGGCGCGGCTGTTCGTCCCGCACGAGTGCCTCGGCGATGACGCCTCACCCGTCCTCATCTACTTCCACGGCGGCGGCTGGGTCGTCGGCGACCGCGACAGCCACGATGCGCCGTGCCGCATGCTCGCGCGGACCGCGGGCGTGCGCGTGCTGTCCGTGGACTACCGCCTCGCGCCGGAGCATCCCTACCCCGCAGCGGCGGACGACGCATACGCGGCGTTCACCGACGTTCACGCGAACCCGGAGCGCTTCGGCGTCGATCCTTTGCGCATCGCCGTCGGCGGCGACAGCGCCGGCGGCAACATCTCCGCCGCCTGCGCGCAGCGCGCCGTCCGCGAAGGCGGCCCGGCGCCCGCCTTCCAGCTGCTGATCTACCCCGTGACCGACAACAGCAGCCAGGACACCGCGTCGTACGCGATGTTCGGCGATGGGTTCTTCCTCACCGCCGCGACCATGACCTGGTACCGCGGCCACTACTTCGGTGCCGGCGAGGCGACGTCGTCGCTGGAGCCCGCGGCGTCCCCGCTGCTCGCCCCGGACCTCACGGGACTCCCGCCGGCGCACGTCGTCACCGCCGGGTTCGATCCGCTGCGCGACGAGGGCGAGGCGTACGCCGCGGCGATGCGCGAAGCGGGCGTCGCCGTCACCGAGCGTCGTCACGCCGGACTGATCCACGGGTTCGTCAACGCGCTCGGCGCCGCGTCCTCCGCTCGCGACGCGGTCGCCGAGATGGGCGGGGTCCTGCGCGCCGGTCTCGCGACCTGAGCGCTCAGCTTCCGCGGAAGCGCGGCGTCGGCTCGCCGTGCAGTTCGGCGAGCCAGAGATCACGCCGCTGGGCGTACTCGGCGGGCAGCGCGCCCGCGAGCGCCTCGGCGGCGTCCAGCGCGCGCAGCGCGGCCTTCCAGTCGCCGTACCGCGCCTCGCCGTCGGCCATCGCCAGCGCGAGGTCCATGGCGGCCTCGCGCTCCTCGGCCGCCGCCTCGGCGTCGCCCGGCGCCTCGACCTCGCGGTCCTCGATCTGCACGGGCTCGCCTCCGGGCTCGTGCGGCCGCGCGAGCCACGCTCCGAGATACGGCCCCGCGACCTTCGTGGGCGGCCACCACAGCGGGCGGTGACCTGCGGCGTCCGCGGGAACGCCTGCGCGGCGGCCGGGACGCGGCGCGTCGATCGCGACGCTCGTCGGCTCGCGCTCGGCCCCGGGATAGGCACGGAAGTAGCTGGGCTCACCGTCGGTGACGAGCAGTCCGCGGAGCACCGGCGTGAACGGCTGTGCGTCCCCTGCTGCGCCGATGGCCGCGGCGATCGACTGCGCTGCCGCGTCCGCCTGCTGCGCGGCCAGGCCGCCCTGCTTGAGCGGGAAGGTCGTGCAGTCGCCGGCCGCGTACACGTGCTCGATGCCGCGCACGCGCGCGTGGTCGTCCGCGGGGATGAACCCGAGGTCGTCGCCGGGCAGGCCGGCGATGCCGGGGCCGTTCAGGCGCGGGAGGCCCACGGCACGGTCGGCGGTCACGCGTCCTCCGCCCTCGAGCGAGAGCACGCCATCGGCGTGGCCGCGCGCACGGGACAGCGTGTGCAGTGCGATGTCCTCGGACTCCAGGCGCGCCTCGAGGTCGTCGGAGGCGCCCCTGCCGAACACCTCCAGCGGCCGCTCCTCGGGGGTCACGATCGAGATCGCCACCGGCGGGCCGCCGGCGTCGCGGAGGTGTGCGCGCGTGAGCAGCGCGAGCTCGTACAGCGGCAGCGGCCAGGTCGCCCCCGACGGGACGACGAACACGATGCTGCCGATGTCGCCGCGCTCGGCCTCCGCGAGAACGGCGACGAGTGCGTCCCGATCCTGTGGTCCGCCGAACGTCACCGCGCCCGGGAAGGCGTCCTCGCCGCGGGCGCCGAGCGCGATCAGCAGCTCGTCGTAGGAGATCTCGCTGCCCCCGGCGGTCGTGACGACGCGACGGCCGGGATCGACTTCGGCCAGGAGGTCGGGGACGAGCTCCGCGCTCTGGCTGTCCACGATCGCCCGCAGCGGGATCCGGCGCGCGTGCCCGCGGGCGAAGGGCTCCAGCACCGCGCTGGCCCGCAGAACGAAGTCGGTGTCGGGCGCCAGCAGCTTGACGTGGGGGAACTCGCCGGCGGCTGCGCGCAGCGCGAGCAGCGCCTCGAGCGCGGCGACGCCGCCGCCTGCGATGAGAACGGTGGGTGGGGGCTCGTGAGCGGTCATCTCCTTCGAGGCTACGACCGGCCGGTCAGGTGCTCATCCGCAGGAATTACGTACGGCGGAAACCCCGGCGCCCGCGAGCGCATCGTCGATCGCGTCGAGCAGCGCGACCATGCGCACCGGCTTGGCGAGGTAGCCGGTGCAGCCTGCGGCCAGACAGCGGTCGCGGTATTCGTCGAGTGCGTGGGCGGTGAGCGCGAGCACGGGGACCGCAGGCGCGCCACGGCCGCGTTCGTCCGCACGGATGCGACTGGTCGCCATCAGGCCGTCCATCCCCGGCATCTCGACGTCCATGAGCACCAGGTCGCAGCCGGGCGCGGCTGCGACGGCCGCCTCGCCGTCGACGGCGCGCTCCACCGGGTACCCGGCGCGCGTGAGATAGGCCTCCAGCACAGCGAAGTTGATGTCGTTGTCCTCGGCGACGAGCACGCGCGTCGTGCCTGCGCGGGCGAGCGCGGGTCCGTCGAGCGCGGGTCCCGCGGCGTCCTGCGGATCCGGACCCGGCTCGGTGACGGGAATCATCGGGAGCCGCACACGGAACGCCGTGCCCTCCCCCGGACGGCTGGCCAGCGCGACCGTCCCGCCGAGCGCGTCGACGAGCGAGCGCACGATGCTGAGTCCCAGACCGACCCCGCCGGCGCGCCGCGTCGTAGACCCGTCGGCCTGCACGAACCGCTCGAAGATCCGGGCCTGGGCGTCCGGCGGGATCCCGATCCCGGTGTCCGCGACGAGGATCTCGAACTCCGCCGACTGCGCGGGCACGGCCTCGGCGACCGACGCCTCGACGCAGACCCGGCCCGCGTCGGTGAACTTCACGGCGTTCTCGGCGAGGTTCGTGACGATCTGACGCAGGAGCCCGGCGTCACCGACGACGGCATCGGGAAGCGCCGGGTCGAGGATGAGGTCGAGCGTCAGGCCCTTGGCCTCAGCGCGCTGCCTGAGCGGCTCGACCGCGTCCCGCACGCACGCGCGGACGTCGAGCGGCGCCTGCTCGACGTCGATCTCCCCCGCCTCGATCTTCGCGACGTCGAGCACGTCGGTGATGAGGTCCAGCAGAACCTCGGCGCCGCGCGTGATCCGGGCCAGGTGCTCGTGGAGCACGGGCGAGACGTCGTCCTCGGTCAGCGCAAGCTCCGCCGAACCGATGATCGCGTTCAGCGGCGTGCGCATCTCGTGACTGACCGTCGCGAGGAACTGCGTCTTGGCCTCGCTGGCAGCCTCGGCGAGGCCCATCGCGACCTCGAGCTCGTCCCGGGTGCGGTGCAGCTCCGTGGAGTCCGTCTGGATCGAGACGAAACGCTCCACGACGCCGTGCGCGTCGCGGACGGGCGTGATGTGGATCCGGACCCAGTACGGCTCACCGCTCCTCGTGTAGTTGAGGATCTCGGTCTCGAAGGAGAGCCCCTCGCGAAGCTGGTCGCCGATCCGCTGCACCGTCTCGCGGTCGGTGTCCGGGCCCTGCAGCACGTCGCCCGGCTTGCGCCCGACCATGTCGGCCAACCCGTACCCGGTGCGCCTGATGAAGGCCTGGTTCACCCATTCGGTCCGCCCGCGCGCGTCGGTGATGAGGACCAGGGTGTCCGTGGACCTCGCCACCAGCGCCAGCTTCGCGAGATCGTCCCCGGCGAGCGATCGCCGCGTTGTGCGGCCGCAGGTGGCATCGATGTGGACCGTGGGATCCATGTGACGTGCATCGGAGGGCGATGCCGTCCGCCGGACCGGGTTCTCCCGCAGCGCACCGACTTGTTGCATCTGACACGAAGGGCTACTCTCCATGGTGGAGGGCATCCCCGTTGAGGTCGGCCCAGTGAGGGCGGGCAGCACGAATTGACTTTCGAGGGTTCACACCACCCCGGAGGTCAGCGATGTCTCACCAGCAGGGCCCCGACGCATCAGTGACGTACCGCGAGGCGGCGGGCGGCTCTCACGAGTCCCGCGCCCTCTCGCAGTGCGCCACGGATGTCGCCGGCGACGGCTCGCATCTTTCCCCCCCAGCGACCGTCGCCACTGTTGGACCGATCACGACGCGGACAGCCGGCCGGCCACCCCGACTCCTCCTAAGGTCGGCCGGCCGTCCCGTCGTCACTTTCATGCGCTGACGCCGACGCCTTTCCCGCAAGCGGCTGCTCATCTAGGATTGAACCGTTCACCAGCCGACCCGTCTCACCGTCCGTACATGACTTCATCGAAACCCGCGGATGCTCCCGTCGCGCACGGTGACGTCCTCACCGCCATCTCGGTCGGGATGGTCGCGCTGCTGAAGGAGTTCTACGGCCACGGCCCGACCCGGGTGAAGTCGTATTACGAGGACGATCTTGTCGTCTGCCTCCTGCGGGGCGGCTTCTCGCGCGTGGAGCAGACCCTGTTCGAGGGCGGACGCGGGTCCTCCGTCATCCAGCAGCGGATGGACTTTCAGGATCTCATGCGCTCGCGTTTCGAGGCGGTGATCCGCGAAGCCACGGGCCGGCCCGTGATCGGGTTCATGAGCGGCAACCAGCAGGACCCGGACATCATGTGCGAGGTCTTCATCCTCGCCCCCACCGATCTCCTCGACGAGCATGAGCTCCTCGAGCGCTCGAACCGCTGACTGCGGAACCGGCTGCCCCCGGAACGAACGAAACCCCGCCGTCGCGGGGTTTCGAGTGGGCGATACTGGGCTCGAACTCACCTAGCAAGCGCCCGCAGCATTCGGCGTGGCACCGGTGCTGCTTCCGGATGCGTTCGAGTGATCTGAGATTCGCTCAGATTGCTACCTCAACTGCTACCTCGCATTGCTCCTGCTTTTCGTCCGAACCAGGAGCTGGCTGGTCGTGATGCCGCTGCCCTGGCCGAGGCCTGCTGTGGTGCGGCGGGGTGCCCGCGCGGGTGACACCTCGGGCCGGCCCTGGTCGCCGGCCCGCGGTCCGTTGCCGCTCTCAGTTCCCCGGCGTCACCTCGAGGACGTTCAGGGTTCCCGAGATCTCGTTCGCGACAAGGACGAGCGCGTTGCCGCTCGGGCTGTCGGAGGCCTTCACGAAGGCGACCCCCTCGGGTCCGAGGTCGTCGATGCGAGTGTTGGCGTACCCGCTGAACAGCGGCGCCGCGGGGTTCGACAGGTCGTACGCGAACAGCGACCCTGCGCGCTCGCTGCCGAGGAACGCGTAGGTGGTCTCACCGACGCGGCCCACGGCGACGCCCTCCGGCTCGGGGCCCTTGTTGTCGGAGCGGTCATCGAGCAGCGAGGCGGCCGTGTTGGACTTGTTGAAGTTGCCGCGGTCCCCTGCGAACCAAGTGCCGTTGCCCGAGTACATCAGGCGCTCGAGCTGATCGCCCGTATCCGCGACGAGGCCGCCCGTGGTGTTCCAGACCGATAGCGACCGCGCGCCGAAGGTGTAGACGCTGCTGAGGCCGCCGCTGGTCTGCGCCAGGCCGGGAACGCCGACGGTGGAGGGCTTGGTGACGGTGAGGCGGCCGAGCGCGGCGGCCCCGGTGTTTCCCGCGAGCGGCGCGTCGAAGGTGAACGGCGCGCCGATCGAGCCGACGCGGATCTCCTCGCTGAAGACCGAGCCCTCGGCCGGCCCGTTCGGGATGTTCGCCGGCGGGTAGACGCGCGCGTCACCCTCGTTGGCGGTGACAAGCAGCGTCTGCGAGCCCGCCTGGAACGCCGCGACCGCATCAGGCTGGTACATGCCCTTGACCCCGGGCCGCGGGAAGATCCGGTCCGCCAGACCACCCGCCGTAGCGGGAAGCGTCGAGCCGGTGCCGTTGTCGCGATCGCTCGCGTCGATGCCGTTGCCGGAGAGCCCCTCGTCCTTGAATCCGAGGCCGGTCACCTTGGTGAACCTCGCGCGTTCCACATCCAGCAGACCAAGCGCGTTGTTCTCCTGCAGCGTGACCCACGCGGTCTTGCCGTCGGTCGCGATGTACTCCGGCTCGAGGTCCTGCGCGGACGTCGGGTTGCCGTACCCGAAGATCCGCACCGGCCCCTCGAGCGGTACGCCGGTGAACGACGCGGTGCGCACGGTCGGGTTCCCCAGTCCGCGCTTGAAGTCGATGACGGTGACCGAACCCTCCGGATCGGTGGTGTAGAGGTCGTTCGGCTCGCCCTCGTTGGCGACCAGCAGCGTGTGCCCGCCAGGTGTGAAGGTGAGCATGTCGGGAAGCGCGCCGGTCGGAATGACCTTCGCTCGGACGTCGCCGTTGCGGTCGAACAGGACAACCGATCCCGGGTCTGTCTTCGGGCTCGCCTCGACCGCGACCGCGATGAGCCCGCCGAATGCCGGGCTGTAGGCGACGCTGTTCGGGCCGGCGCCGTAGGGCGAGAGGTCGATGGTCCGGGTCTGCACCGGCGCAGAGGGCGTCGAAAGGTCGACCATGTGCAGCCTGTTGTTCGGGGCGTCCGTCACGAACGCGCGGGAAGTGGACGGATCGAATGCCGAGATCTCGGCGCCGCCGACGCTCGCGCGCCCGATCGGATTGAGATTCAGTGGCGCGGCGAACGAGGCGGCTGGCAGCGCGAGCACGAGAACGGTGGCTGCGGCGGCGGGAATCGACTTGATCATCACGCCATCCTCAACGCCTCCCGGCGCCAGAATGTCAACAACGCGTTACTCCCCTACGGAGTTCGCCCGGCCGGGCATCTGACCCATGGGTCGCGTCGAGAACCGGCCCGGCGGATCAACGACGTCAGCCCGGGAGTCGGACCCAGCGCCTGCGCAGCGAGCCGCGCGACCAGTCCGGGTTCTGCTGTCGCGCGTCCCGGCGATGGACGGCCTTCAGGTGCTTGCCGTCGCTGGTCTCGAATCGCAAGAAGCCGAGCCCGTCGCAGGTGTACTGCGCCTTGACCTCCACGTCTCGCCAGGGCGCGTACTCATGGTCGCGAACTTGGATCCTGATCGTTGGAAGGCCCGAACGGGTGATCACGGACGACACCACTCGAAGGCTCCCGCACACGTGTCATCGGTATGTGAACAGTCTGTGGTGGTCGTCCCGCCGACCGACGCTCCTGTCGAGCGAGACAGGAACGCCGCGATCACCGGTTCGCAACGCCGCGCTCACTGCTCGGCAACACTGGACCGGTCCACAGTTGTGACGATGGGACGGCCAGCGCCTTGTCGTCCGCTCACCTCTCCTCAGACTGCGGGCCCGCGCTGGCACCGCTTGGCACACAAGCGGCGTCCTGCCCCGGGGGGATCAGGGGCGGGACGCCCGTGCCGAGCGGCGCTGCTCACTTCACCTGCGGGTCCAGGAAGTCTTCACCCGTCGGCGATCCGTCGTGGGCCTCCTCCGCAGACTCCACCGATGGGTCAGGGTGTCGCGGACCCCACACCCCGCCCGCGGCTGCCCCTGGGATCATCGACGACGTCGGGAGACGGTCATCGTCATGTGTCACAGGCGAGGGCTCCTGCGGCGCGCGCAACCGCTCTCGAAAGCGTGCCCAGATTCCCATACGGCAGTAGTAGCCGCTGCGCTCAGGCTCGTCAACGGTTCCTCGCACGGATCTCGCCTCCAGCTTGGCTCTGCCAGGAGGGCGCGGTGGCCCGCTGCTTGTGCAAGAGAGGAGCATGTAGTCATGGGGACAGAGGTTGAGCGCAAGTTCCTCCTTGACGCACTGCCGCCCGACCTCGAGCGCCACCCCTGCGTATCGATCAAGCAGCGCTACCTCGTGATCGGCGCCGACGGGCTTGAGGTGCGACTTCGGCGCAAGGGCCACGCCTTGCTGCTGGCCGTCAAGCACGGCGTTGGGCTGGTTCGGCGAGAGGACGAGTTCGAGATCGATGGTCGCTCGTTCGAGCGGCTCTGGAACATGAGCGAGAGCGCGACGATCGACAAGCAGCGCTACCGCGTTCCAGCCGATGGACTCATCGTCGAGGTCGATGTCTACGGCGGCGCGCTCGAGGGGCTCAAGACCGCCGAGGTCGAGTTCGCCTCCGCGGAACGGGCACACGCCTACACCCCGCCGGCGTGGCTCGGCCACGAGGTCACCGGCGACCACCGCTACGCCAACCAGCAACTCGCCACGGTCGGACTTCCCCCACCCGACGAGCCATCGACCTGACACCCGCCAAGTGCCCACCTCATGCCCGCTCCTGCTTTTCGTCCGAAGCGGAAGCGGCTCATCGCGGGCACGCTGATCATGCGATGGCGTAGAGCTGCCACGCTCCCGTCACGCCCTTGAGCTCATGCGAGCCCCGGTCCCTGAACTCGATGCTCGAGCCCGTGAGGAGATCGGCCAGCGTTCGGGAGACGAGCACCTCCGATGGATCAGCGCACCCTTGAACGCGCGCAGCGATGTTGACCGCTGTTCCGGAGATGTCCGCACCGCGCAGCTCTACGACTCCTGTGTGCAGTCCAGCCCGGATCTCCACGTCAAGGGCCCTGGAGCCATCGCGGATCGCCCGAGCGGCCTCGATGCCTCTCAGCGGACCGTCGAACGTCGCCAAGAACCCGTCACCGGTGTGTTTGATTTCTTGGCCTCCGTATCTCCCAAGCTGCCGGCGGACCATGGCGTCATGCCGGTCGAGAAGCGCGCGCCAAGTTCGATCTCCCACGGCTGCAGCGGTGCTGGTCGAGTCCACGATGTCGGTGAAGAGGATGGTCACTAGGGCGCTGGCCACGTCGCCGCGACCCCGGTGCCCGGTCGTGAACTCTTCAAGCTCGTCGACGGTGCCCTCGATGCTGAAGTGGTCGCTGCCGGGAATCTCGACGTATCGAGCGCCGTCCACATGGTCGGCAAACCAGCGCGCCTGAGCAGCCGGATACAAAAGGTCGCCCGCGCGCTGCACGACGAGCGTTGGGACGCGAACGGCGGGCAGCACCTCCCGGATGTCGAGCCGCATCACCTCGCCCATGTACGCCCGCGCCGCTCTCGGGGACAGGGTGACCCGCTGCATCCGCGCCACGATCGACTTCCACAGTGCATCGCCCACTCTGGACGGCGTGATCAGCTCGATCGCCGCAGGCTCATCCGGATTCCCCCACCGCGCCTCGAACGTGTCCAGCACCGGCTCCCACATCTCCGCCGGCACACCCGCGGTATACCCGTCATCAGGGAGCATCCGTGCAGACGCGCCGTACACGACCAGGCCGCTGACCCGCTCGGGGAACGTCGCCGCGAACACCGTCGCAGCCGGGACCCCGTCCGCCTGCCCCAGCAGCACCGCGCGCTCAGAACCCGCGGCATCCATGACGGCGCGGACATCATCCATGTGGTCATTCAGGTTCACCGACGGGCCGGCCGCAGGACGATCGGACATGCCCGTACCGCGCTTGTCGAACGAGATCAGGCGGGCGAACGACGCGATCCGCCGGTAGGCGTCGGCGAACCCCGGGTCCTGCCAGCTCGCCTCGATGTTGTTGAGCATTCCGGACACGAGCACAACATCCGGCCCGGCTCCGATCACCTGGTAGGCGATGCTCACCTCCCCGGCCTGCGCATACCGCGCCGGCGGAAGCTCGTCGGGGTCCGGAGACGTCATCGGCACACCTAACCAGCCAACGCGGTCCACCCGCAACCGCCCGCCGCGTCCAACTGTCGCTCTGCGCCGTCGCCGGCCCGACGCCTGCTTCCCATGCAGAGCGGCGCTGTCGATCTTCGTCCGAAGCGACAGTGCGAGGCACGCGGCGCGTCAGTCCGCCGGGGACACCTCGATCCACACGGCTCGCGCAACGGCACGGACTTCACCCGCGGCGGTGAGAATCGCGCTGGCGGTGTTCAGCTTGCGTCCCTCGCGGGAGACGACCCAGGCCTGGACGACGTGCGGCTCCTGCGCCATCACGGGATGCCTCAGGTCTGCCGCAAGGCGCCCCAGGAGGAGGAGGCCGACGTCATCAAGGAGGTTGGTGACGATGCCGCTCGGGCAGTCAAGCGCACCCCAGACGAACTCGTCGCGCACCTGCCCGGAGTCGTCGGCAAGCGAGCGGTCCGGGGTCCAGGGCGCCGCGTACAGCGCGTGGCCTTCAACTGGCCCGGGGAAGATGCACAGGCCGTCGCCCGCCTCGCGCTGCGGCCCGCAGACGAAGCAGGTCGGGTAGGGGTGCTCGTCACGCCACGGATAGCGCCCCGCGGCGCTCTGCGCGTCCGCGAACGACACCTGAGAGGGCACCTCAACGTGCACAGTCGCCGGGCGCGCCTCCGCCACCAGCGTCTCCCCGTCCAGCAGCGACACGCGCCCGTCCGCATGTTCGACCGTCAGTTCACGCCCGAGCGGCGGCGGAACACGCAACGTGACCTCGGCCGGACCCTCGATCCACCGCGCGGCCATCGCACATGCGTAGCCACCGTTGGCGCTCCCAGGGGGTCCATGGAACCGCTCGTCGATGACCACGGTCTCAGACATCGGGCGACACTCCCACGTGGACTGCGACTTCGTCAAACCGAGGCGACCGAAACTCTCGCTTTCCATGCAAAGCAGGAGCAAGCGCGCAACACGACCCGCCGAACACGCGCACACCGCAGGGAACTCCTACGGAGCGGGTCCCATCACGAGCCAATAAGGGGGTGCTGGGGGACAGGATTGGTACTCCCGTGGTACCACCACCAGCCCCAGAAGCCACGAAACCCCCGTCGTCACGGGGGCTTCGCGAGTGGGCGATACTGGGCTCGAACCAGTGACCTCCTGCTTGTCGAGCAGGCGCTCTCCCAGCTGAGCTAATCGCCCCTGGGAAGCGAGGATCCTAGCAAGCGGCCACGGGTCCGGCGGGCGGCGGGGCTCAGGCTGCGGGCGCCTCCAGCGCGGCGTCGATCTGCTCGAGCATCCGCTGCTCCCCGGCGCTGACCCGCTCGGCACGGAATCCCATGAAGCCCCCCTCCTTCGCGGCGTCGGCGGCACGCCGGGCAGCGGTCTTCAGCAGTTCGCTGAATCCGGCGGCCTCCTCCGGCGTCGCCTTGCCGGCGACCAGACCGTTCACGCGCGTGAGCTCGTCCAGCAGCTCCTGCGGGTTCTTGGGCTTGAAGCCGGCCGCCGGGTTCTGGTGCGCCTTCGCGAGGGCCGCGAAGTCCTCGCGTACGGCTGCGACGAGCTCGGGCTGGTCGCCCCCGACGGGGTCCAGGATGGACTTCATCGCCGCGACCGACTCCTTCGTGAGCTCGATCGGGCCACCCGGGTCGGCGAGCGAGATCGCCATCCCGGCGATCAGCGGGGCGCGGACGATCGTCGCCCAGTCCTCCGGGGTGAAGTCGGCCTTCGCGGTCATGGTGCTCCTTCGGGGTCGTTGGAGGGTGCAGCCGCGATCCTATGCCCGCGGGCGATACCCTCGACGCCCTCGGCGACGTGGCGGAGTGGCTACGCAGCGGCCTGCAAAGCCGTGTACACCGGTTCGATTCCGGTCGTCGCCTTGCTGGGCTCGGGCGTCCCTCAGGAACCCGCCTCGCGCTCGCACAGCTCCTTCAGCCGCTTCACCGAGTTGTGCATGTCGCGGGAGATCGACGGGCGGAGCCCGAGGTCGACGACCGGTCCGAGCGGGCCGAGGCCGGGCTCATAGGCGAAGACGTGCAGGTAGCGCGTCCCCTCGCCGTCCGGCTCGACGCTCATGGCCAGCCGCATCGCTCCCGCAAGCCAGATCCCGTCGCCCGTGTGCACCGTGCTGCGACCCGGGCCGACCGACTCGACGACCCAGTGTGAAGACCCGGTGAGCGGCCCCGCGATGCGATTGCGCTCCTCGTACCGCACGCCTTCGTCGGCCGTGTCGCTGTCGGAGTAGGTCACCTCCAGCGTGTTCACCACCCACTCCGCGTAGCGGCGGGTGTCGGTGAGCGTCGCCCAGACCTGCTCCGGCGGCGCCGCGATGTGCTCCTCGATCGTGATCGTCGTCTCGCCCATCGGCCGACCCTACCCGCGGTAGCCTCGGCCGTCATGGCAACCGAGCGCGTCGATGTCGTGGTCGCCGGCGGCGGCGTGGTGGGCGTCGCGGCGGCGCTCGCGCTCGCGCGGCGCGGCGCGGCCGTCGTGCTGCTCGAGGCGCGCCCCGGTCTCGCGCTCCAGGCGACCGGGACGAACTCGGGTGTCCTGCACACCGGCTTCGACTCCAAGCCCGGCGAGCTCGAGACGGAGCTGATCCTGCGCGCGGCGGCGATCCGCGATCCGGTGCTGGAGACGCTCGGCGTGCCCGTCCTGCGCTGCGGCGCGGTCATCGAGCCCGCGACGGCGGACGAGCGGGCCGTCGTGGACGACCTGGAGCGCGGGGCGCGCGCCAACGGCGTGGACGTGGTGCGCGGGCCCGACGGGCGCCTCGTGATCCCCGGCGAGAGCGTGACCGACCCGGTCGCGCTGACGCTCGCGCTGGCGGGCGCGGCGATCGCGGCGGGCGCCGACGTGCGCGTCGACGCGCCCGTCACCGGCCTGCGAGCGGACGGCGGATCGCTGGTGGTCGAGGCCGGCGGCGGCGACCTCAGCTGCGACCGCCGTCGTCAACGCCGCCGGCCTGCGCGCCGACGAGGTCGCTCGCCTGGCCGGCGACGAGACGTTCGCGATCTACCCGCGCAAGGGCGAGTTCCTCGTCTTCGACCCGCCGGACGGGCCCGCTCGACCACATCCACCTCCCCGTCCCCTCGCCGACGACCAAGGGCGTGCTCATCTTCCCGACGCTCGACGGCCGCCTGGCGGTCGGCCCGACCGCGCACGACCAGGACGACAAGGACGACTGGAGCGTGCGGCCCGAGGGCGAGGCGCAGGTGCGCGCGAAGCTCGCGGAGCGGATGCCGGAGCTGGACGGCGCCGAGCCCGTCGCCCGGTACGCGGGGCTGCGGCCGGCCGGCCGCGGGTGCAACTACGTGATCGGCCCCTCTCCCGTCCCTCCCGGGCCTCATCCACGCGGCGGCGATCCGGTCGACCGGCCTGACGGCGGCGCTCGGGATCGCCGAGCGGGTGTGCTCGCTGGCCGCCCAGGCCGGCGTGCCGCTCGGCGCGGAGGCCCCGCTGCAGGCCGGTCCACCGCCGCCTGGCCTGGGGCTCGACGGTCCATGGTGGACGCGCACCGCGCGCTTCGAGGCTGGACGGCGCCCGTGAGCGGGCCGCTGATCCTCGGGATCGACGAGGGCACGACCGCGGTGAAGGCGGCGCTGTTCGACACGCGAGCTGCGGCCCGTGCGCAGCGTGCGGCGCGTGGTGGGCGTGCGCCACCCGCAGGCCGGCTGGGTCGAGAAGGACCCGCTCGAGATCCTCGGCGCGGTCGTCGACCTCGTCGCCGAGCTGCTCGCCGATGCCCCTGGCGAGGTCGTCGCCTGCGGGCTGGACCACGAGGGCGAGTCGGTCCTCGCGTGGGACGCCGTGACGGGCGCGCCGCTCTCGCCGGTGATCGTGTGGCAGGACAAGCGCGGCGAGAGCGATCCTCGAGGAGCTGCGCGCCGACGAGCAGGAGATCCGCGACCGCAGCGGGCTGCCGCTCGACCCGTACTTCTCGGCGGGCAAGCTCGCGTGGCTCCTGCGCCACGACCCGGCCGTGCGCGACGCGCGCGACCGCGGGTCCCTGCGCCTCGGAACCGTCGACGCGTTCCTCTCGGACCGGCTCGGCGCGGGATTCGAGACGGACGCCTCGACGGCGTCGCGCACGCAGCTGCACCGGCCGGGGACAGCCGGCTGGGACCCGCGGCTGCTCGAGCTGTTCGGCGTGCCCGAGGCGGCCCTCCCGCGGGTCGGCGACAGCGTCGGAGCGCTCGGCACCCTGCGGCACGACCGCTGGCCGGTCGATCTGCCGCTCACCGCGCGCGCCTGTGACCAGCAGGCGGCGCTCGCCGGCTCGGCCTGCGTCGCGCCCGGCCAGGTCAAGGCCACGTACGGCACCGGCGTCTTCGTCCTCGCACACGCGGGCGAGGCGGTTCCCGATGCGCCGTCCGGGCTGCTGCCGACGGTCGCCTGGCGGGTCGGCGGGCACCGACACCTACGCGCTCGACGGCGGCGTCTTCGCCGCCGGCGCGATGCTCGACTGGCTCTGCGCGCAGCTCGGCGTCGCGGAGTCCCCGCAGGCGCTCGGCGAGCTCGCGCGGACGGTCCCGGACGCACGCGGCGCCCGCATCCTCCCGGCGCCCGCCGGACTCGGGGCGCCCTGGTGGGAGCCGGGCGCGCGCGCCGTGCTGGCGGGCATCGACGGCGGGACGACGCGCGCGCATCTCGCGCGCGCCGCGCTCGAGGGCATCGCCTGGCGCGTCGCCGACATCGTCGAGGCGGTGCGCGACACCGTCCCCGTCGACGCGCTGCGCGTGGACGGCGGGCTCACGAACGAGCCGCTGCTGCTGCAGCTCCAGGCCGACGCGATCGGCGCACCGGTCGAGGCCGCGGGCGCGGACGCGACGGTCGCCGGCGTCGCCGGGCTCGCCGCGGTGGGCGCCGGGCTGCTCGGCGTCGGTCGCCGACCTCGCGCCGCTCCTGCCGGCCGACCGCCGCGTCGCGCCGTCGGTGGACGATGCGGGCGCGCCGCGCCGGCCATGAGCGCTGGCGCGCGTTCGTGCGCGGCGCCGGCGTCGCTCGCGCTGACGGCGCTCACGTAGGCTTCGCGCTCGATGCAGGCCCGACCGTCGCTCCCGCTGCTGCTCCTCGCCGCGCTCGCCGTCGCGTGGTCGCTGGTCGCGACCGGCGGCAGCGCCACGGGCGCCGCCGCGCTGCTGCCGATCCTCGCGCTGCTCGCGCCGCTGCTGGTGCGGCGCTACCCCGGCGAGGCGCGGATCGCACGACTGCGCCGTGCCCGCCGTCCGGCGATCGCCCCCGCCCGGGCCGTGAACGTGCGCACGCCGCGCGCGGCGCGCCGGATCGGCGTGCGCGGAGGCCTCCTGCTCGCGCGCGGCCTGGCCGTCCGGCCGCCGCCCCTGCACTCGGCGCACGCCTGAGCGCGCCTTCGTCGCGGCCGCCCGGGCCGCGGCTGCGCGCGTGCGCCGCCGGCCCTCCGGGCACGTCCCGTACGCCCTCTCAGGAGCATCCACATGTCGAGCACCACCCGCACCGTCGTCCTCGTCCTCGCGGCCCTCGTGATCGCCGGGGGCGCCTTCCTCGTCCTGCGTCCCGGCGACGACGAGGAGACCGCGTCGACGACGACGCCGTCACCACCACGCCCGCGGCCACGACGCCGGCGACCACCACGACCACCACCGAGCCGACGGCCACGACCGGCGTCCCCGTGCCCTCGGTCACCAGGATCGCCCTGAAGGGCGGCGCGCCGGTCGGCGGCGCCAAGAAGATCGAGGTCGACAAGGGCGACGATCATCCGCCTGACCGTCACCTCCGACACGGCGGACGAGGTCCACGTCCACGGCTTCGACCTCGAGCAGGAGGTCGCGCCCGGCAGCCCGGCCCGCTTCCGTTTCACCGCCGACATCGAGGGACGCTTCGAGGTCGAGTCGCACGAGACGGCGACGCCGATCGCCGAGATCACGGTGAATCCGTAGGCCGCGCGGGCGGGCTATACTCGCGGCCGCGATGCGGCTGTAGCTCAGTTGGCTAGAGCGTCTGCTTGCCATGCAGAAGGTCGAGGGTTCGAGTCCCTTCAGCCGCTTTCACGAAAGCCCCGCTCCGGCGGGGCTTTCGCGTTCCGGGCCGCGCTGCCGAGCGAGGCCGCGGATAGGATCCGCGCGGTGACTGCACGGAAGCGTCCCGAGCGCGTGGCCATCACTCTGCGGTTCGCGCCCCGCACGCACCAGATCATCAAGGCCATCGCCGAGCAGGAGGGCCAGCCGATGAGCCAGTGGATCCGCGAGGCGCTGCTGCTGCGCGTCGGCTACGTGATCGGCGTCGAGCAGGGGCGGATCCCGGCGCAGCCGAGCCCCGAGGAGCTCGAGGCCATCCGCGAGGCCGTGCGCGAGGTCCTGCACGAGTGGCGCGAGGACGCCTGAGGCGACCGTCCCAGCAACGGCGGCGGGCCCCGGCTGGACTGTGTCCTGCCGGGGCCCGCTTGGCCGTGTGCTGATCCCCGAGGGGGTCAGCTATGAGTCACTGACTCAGGTGCCCGTCGGCTGGTCGCCGAGCAGCACGTCAACGTCGAGCGGGTTGACGGTGATGTCACCCGCGACGCTGGCCTGGTCGACCCGTTGTACGTGACGCCGGCGTAGGCCGGGTCGGTCGGGGTCGGCAGACCGCTGACCGTGCCGGTCAGGCCGGACTGGCGGATGATGTCCGCGAGCCCGGGCCGTCGGTGTCGCGCACCTGTCGGTACCGCACGGAACCGTGCTCGGGGCGATCGCCCTCTGCGAGGTTCGGGTAGCGCCGCGCAGACGTAGACCGGCAGGCTGCGTGTTCGCCTGGCAGGCCGGGATCGCCAGCGGCGGTGACCGGTGCCGTAGAACGACCGCGCCGCCAGCCGGAACCTGCGCCAGCGTCGGAATCGTTGGCGGCCGACGCATCGTCGGTCGACCCGGGGTGTACGCGTTGTACGGCTTCGCCGGGAACAGGCAGGCGGAGAGCGCAACGCGGTCGGGGTTGTTGACGTCGGACGGACACCGTCGCCTTGGCGATGCGGACCTTGCCGTCCTTGGTGATCGCCGGAGCGATACGCAGGGAGCCCGTCAGACGGACACCCGGGATGTAGTTCTGCACAGCGCCCGTGACGATCTGACGGCAGTTGAAGATGCCGGCCGGGTACTCCTCGCCCTCGATGAGCGACGGGCTGCTTGAACACATCCTGGTCCATGATCCGCACGATCGAGTTGATCTTCGTCGCGAGGTTCACGGTCACGTCGATGCCGACGTTCTTGCCCGGGATGTTCCCGAACAGGTTCGCCTGGCCACCGGAGTAGCCGAGCGTGACGTCCTGCGAGCCCTGAGCGGTCGTCAGACCACCCGGAGTCGTCGCGGTACCGGTGCTCATGTTGACCGACACGCCGCCCGGGGCGATGCCCAGGGACAGAGCGTTGGTGCGCAGCACGGTGTCCGCCGCGTTGCCGTAGTCGACCGCCGTACGTCGTCGGAGCCCGGTGCCCGAGTGGCCGGAGCGAACCAGTCGGGAACGGGTTCGGGTTCGTACCGATCCAGTCGTTGTCCCCGATCACGCCACCAGCCTGGATGTTCGTCCGGGTTGTCGACGCCGGCGTAGACCGGCAGGAACACGCCGTTCGGCGAGCCACCAGCGTGTGTACACCGTGTAGCCCGGGACGCCAGCACCGTTGCACGTGCCGAAACCGCGAGGTTCGGCCGGCGACGTCGTAGAACAGCGCCTTGTAGCCGACCGGCGCACCGAGCGTGCTGCGGCCGCGTACGATGCCGTGCCGGTGCGCCCGGAGCGCCGCCGACGGTGGCGTTCCAGTCGCCGCAGCCCTGCTGCAGTCGCCGTCGGCCGAAGCGGCCGTGCAGCGGGAGTCGCCGCGAGCGGCGGCGCCCGGCACGCAGGACCGACTTCGCGAAGTTCGCGTCGGAACGCGTGCCGGCGTCCGGTGATGTCCTTGTTCCAGAGCAGCGGCACCGACGAGGTCGTCAGCGTCTTGTTGCCCGGGAGGATCTTCAGGTTGACGTTGCCCAGGGCGCCACCGTCGTAGGTGTCCTGGAACTCGACGACGGCGGCCAGCGCGCCACCGATGGCGACCGAACGCGTACCGAGCGACGGACCGAGGTTGACGTTCGCCGACGGGATCGTGCGCTGGTTCAGCGCCGTGCCCTGCGTCGGGCAGTTCTGCGTCGTCAGCAGCGCGCCGCCCGGCGACCGCGGATCGGCCGTCGGGTTCTGACCGTTCGCGTCGTGCACGGGTTGCGCAGACGAATGGTGACCGGAAGCTTGAAGTTGACAAGCGCTGCGCGCGGAGGAAGGACTTCCTCTTGACCGCGCCCGGGTTCTTCTTGACCTGCTTCCGCAACTGCTTGCGGACCTTTGCCTTCTGCCCCTTGGTCATCTTCTTCGCGCCCGCGGAACCCGCGAACGCGCCGAAGACCAGAGCAACGGCCGTGACGAGCGCCACGACCTGAAGGACGTGTCGCTTAAGGGACACGCAACTCCTCCTTGATGGATGGACCTTTCCCCCCTGCCATCCGCAAACGTACGGCGGTGTGCCGTTTACCGGCAATGCGCACATCCGCTTAGGTGAACACCCACCGTGGGGTTTCACCCAAGCGGAGGTAGGGCTTCAGCCCAGAAGCGCGATCAGCGCCTCGGTCCGGGTGCGCGCGCCGAGGCGGGCGTACGCCCCGTAGCACGTGCTTCTCGACCGTCCGCTCGCTGATGCCGAGCTCGTGCGCGACGGCGCCGTTGGTCGCACCCGTCGAGGATCAGGCTCATGACCTCGGCCTGCCGCGCCGTCAGCCCGTGCCGGCGCAGGTCCTCCGGCGTCACGCCGGCGCGCGGACGCTGGACGAGCACGGGGAGCAGCGCGACTGCCGTCGCGGCCGGCGAGCACCTGGACCGTCAGTCGGCCGGCCGCTGGCCGCCGGCACGGACAGCTCGATCATCGGCTCGCCCGGCGCGACCGTCGCCGGCGTCGGCGTGCGGCGAGCGACGACCGCCGACCGAGATCGTCGCCGCGAGCGGCTCCGTCGAGCTGCGACGGCGTCGCCGTCGACGTCGATGAGGTTGCCCGCGCGGTCGCTGACGAGCACGAACCGGCCCGGACTCGTCGGCGAGCAGCCGCGCGACCGGGGCCGCCGACCTGCACCGTCTCGCGCTCCCGCCGGACGCCCGCACATCACCGTCAGGACGCGCTGGATCTCCGCGCGAGTGCGTCCTCGCGGCGCGTTCGAACCCCCAGGTGTCCGGGCGCGAGCGCGCAGCGTCGCCGGGCCGCGACGCCCCGGGAACTCGATGACGAGCTCGTCCTCGATCCCGAGCGTCGCGCGTAGTACGCGGCGTAGAGCCTGCTCGCGTGGAACTCCTCGCGATCGACGACGTCGGAGATCGCGATCGGCGGCGCGCTCGCCACCGGACGCCGTCGAGCAGGGTCGGGAAGTCGCTCGTTCCAGCGCAGGCGCTCCTCCACGGCATCCGGCGCCTCGAGCGCCGGCTCGGTGGACGCGCAGAGGAGCGACGGTCCGCGCGCCGTCGAACTCGTCGAGCGTCGCCGACGTGCCGCGACACGCCCGGCGCGCGCGCACGCCGAGCATCGCGCCGCGGAACTCGTCGCAGTCGTCGCGGCGGCAAGGCCCGTCACGAGGTCGGCGATCATCGCCCAGCTCGCGTTCACGTTCTGGACCAGCCATCTTCCGGAAGTCGCACTCCCACGCCGACATCGTGACAGCCGGCGGTCTCGCGGCGCGGGCGTCCACCGAAATAGTGGGAGCCCCGGCGCGCACCTGCGCTGCCGAGGCCCCGTGTCCCTGAGAGAGGCTGACGCTATTCATGCGTCACTCCTCTCACAATGCGGGGTTCGACGTGGGGGCGATCCCCCATATGTGTGAACCCGACGGGAGCCTCGCGCCGTCACCTGCCGCTGCCCAGACCGTCTCACGCGCACCACGACCTCTGCACAACCGCTGGATGACGACGAACCTACGGGTCATGCACGCGGTGGTGTCAATACCGCCACCGGCGGACGGGTAGGAACTACCCACACCGGTCTCCCCACGATCGGGGATGAACCGCGAACGGCGCGCGGAAATCAGGCAGGCGGCCCGGGCAGGCCCAGCAACTCGACCACGCTGTAGAGGATCAGCACCGTCCCGATGCCGATCAGCGCGTAGCGCGCGGCCCGCACCGGGAAGTGCCCGCTGATCCCGACGAGGAACAGCACCGTCGCGAGGATCACGGTGAGGCGCACGTACTTGTCGGAGTTGTCCCCGGCCGTCGACGGCCTGCCGGAACGAGACCTTGGCCTTGGCGGTCAGCACGCGGCCCCGCGCCTCCTCGGGGATCCGGTACTGCGGCAGCTTCGACGGGTCGGCGGGCGCGTCCTCGTTCGTCGCGGGCTTCGTCGCGAGCCACGCGTTGAACGCCGACCGGTACTCGGGCCTGAGGCGCCGCACGGCGAGCCGGAAGGCCGGCCGGTCCCCCGCGACGTACGCGTCGAAGGCCGCGTCGAAGGCGACCGCGTCGAACGTCCGGATCTGAAGCCCCTCCTGGGACGCCGCCTGTCCGGCCACCTGGAGCTCGAGCGACTGCGTCAGCAGGTCCGAGGAGCGGGTGTCCCACGCGGCTGCGCAGTACCCCGACCAGGCGGCGACGAGCGCCACGAGCGACAACATCACCGCCTCGACGATCGAGATCAGCCGGTCGTGCCCGGTCGGCTGCTGGTGCGCGCCGTGCCGGCGGTGCTCGCTCAGCGCGTCGCCGGCCTCGGCGGTCATCGACGCGTCGCTCATGCAGCCGGCACCCAGGCTCCGCGGTGCCGGGCGTACATGTCCGTGCACCCACTGCCCGCCGGGCCGTGCCGTCAGCTCCTCGCGAAGCGGCAGCGAGCTCCGGCGGCGATCGATCGCCGGCGCGTACGGCCGCTCGGGCGGGCAGATGAGCGGCGTGAACAGCGCGGCGCCGGCGAGGTCCGCGACGCTGAAGCGGTCGCCCGACGAGGTACCCGGACGGTCCGACCTGCGCCTCGACGAGGTCCATCATCTCCAGGATCGTGTCGTGCGCCGACCTCGGCGCTCTCGGCGTCGATCCCGTAGTCCAGGCTCACCATGCGCCGCGCGACCGGGGCCGTCACGCGGAGCAGCCGCTCGCGCACCGGGCTCGGCTCGGTGAAGAGCGCGGCCGCCGTCGCATCGGGGTCCGGCAGGGTGTGGAACCACATGAGGCGGCGCACGGCCGGAGCCAGTTCCTCGTCGAACCGGTCCTCCAGCGCGAGGGCCCGCGCGCGGTCATCCGGATCCTCGGGGTACAGCGCCGGGTCCGGCCGGTACTCCTCGAGCGCGGCGATGATCGCCGTCGAGTCGCCGATCGTGCGGCCGTCGAGCTCGCAGCACCGGGCAGGCGCCGCTGCGCCCCGCGGGTCAGGATCGCGGCGCGGACGCCGTGCAGCCCGGGCATCGGCACCCGCCGCTCGTGCGGGATGCCCTTGTAGTCGAGCGCCCACCGCACCTTCTCGTTGTAGTGGGAGAGCTCGATGTGCCAGAGGACGACGGACATGCTGGGACCGAACCTACAGCCCGCCGCCGAGCGACTGATGTCGCAATGGGTTGGTAGCGTCCGTTATCCGGTCCAGTGGCTCGGCGGGGCGGAGTCCCGTGACTCCGCCCCGGAGTCGTGGAGCCGCGCCGCGATCAGCTCGCCGGCGGGACGAGCACGGTGTCGATCACGTGCACGACGCCGTTGGACGTCGTTGACGTCGGCCTGCGTCGACGGTCGCGTCGCCCACCTTCACGGTGTCGCCGTCGATCGAGACGGTCAGCTTCTCGCCCTGCACGGTCGTCAGCTCCTGGCCGTCCTCAGGTCGGCCGCGTTGTAGGTGCCCGGGCACGACGTGGTAGGTCAGGACGTTCTTCAGATCGTCCTTGTTCTCCGGCTCGAGCAGCGTGTCGACGGTGCTCTGGATGTCGGCGAACGCCTCGTTCGTCGGCGCGAACACGGTGAACGGGCCCTCGCCCTGGAGCGTCTCGACGAGGTCGCCGGCGGTGACGGCGGCGACGAGTGTCGAGAGATCGTCGCGCCCTGAGCGGTCGCGACGATGTCGCCGGTGGCGGCCCCTGCGTGGCGGTCGTCGCCGGCGCGTCCGACGTCGGTCTCGGTCTCGTCGTCCCCGCACCCGGCGGCGACGAGCGCGACCGCGGACAGGCACAGGATCAGGAACATCAGGCGCTTCTTCATCGGGACTCCTTCTCGGGAACGGTGATGCCCGTCCCTACGCGCCCGCGGCGGCGCCGGTTGCCCCGGAGGAGCGCCGCAGCGCCAGGCTGCGTCAGCGGGCCGCGTCGAGCGCGGCGTTCACGAGCGCGTCGGCGTGCGCGTTCTGCTCGCGGCGGACGGTCCGCACCGTCCAGCGGTCGAGCTCCCCCAGCGCCGCGAGCGCCTCGGCGTGCAGCGGCTTCATGTCGGGGTGCTTGACCTTGTACTGCCCGTTGACCTGCTTGGCGATCAGCTCGGAGTCGTTGACGACCTCGACCTCGGTCGCGCCGAGCTCGCGCGCGCGCCGCACGCCGAGCAGCAGCGCCGCGGTACTCGGCGACGTTGTTGGAGACGATGCCGAGCAGCTCGCTGGCCTCGTCGACGACGTCGCCGTCGGGCGTGCTGAGGACGGCGCCGGCGGCGGCGGGACCGGGGTTGCCGCGCGAGCCGCCGTCCACGTGGACGACGAGCTTCATCTACGCGGCGGCGGGACCGTCGTCGCCGCCGGCGAGGAACAGCGGCGGGTGGTCACCCGTGGCGCGGCGCCGGCGCCGGCCGCGGCACTCGGACTCGTCGGCCGTCGGCGGGCCGCCGGACGGGCGGCCGGAGCGGCGCCGGTCGACGATCACCGTGACCTCGGGGTCGTCCGCGTAGTAGGCCTTCAGCTGCTCGTAGATCTCCGGCCCGAGCTCCTCGGGCACGACGCTGTAGATCACGCGAGGATGCTACCAGCCGAGTCGAGCATCGGTCATCTCGATCGCTCCGGCTGGACAGCCGCATGCAGCGCGCCGAACTCGTCGGCGATCGCGTTCGGCGCGCGGTCGGGCTCGTCGAGCTCGTCGAGCTCGGCTCCCTGGCCGGTCGACCGCACGCCGCGCGGCCTCGTCGGCGAGGTCGATCTCGTAGCGGTACCACGAGAGCTCCCACGCGATCGACGATCGTGACGATGCTGCCCTCGGTCGCCGACGGGCGCACGCGTCACGAGCGGCGCGCCGAGCGTGCGCGCCACGCCGGAGATCGTCCGGCAGTGCGGGCTCGCGTTGAAGAGGTCGATCGCGCGGACGACCTTCATGTCCGCGTTCGTCGGGATCGCGTGGACGAAGCGGTCCTCGCGATACATCGGCGGATCCTCGGGCAGCCCGTCGGCCGATCCGCGGCTGGACGTGCGACCGCGGGCTCGGGCTCGAGCTCGTACTCGGGCTCCTCCATCGCCTCGAGCAGGCCCTCGGCCTCGTGCGGGACGAGCAGCTCGGCCTCCCCCGGCCGGCGCGCGCGCAGCCGGTCGAACAGCGAGCGGCCCGAGCCGCGCGACCAGCCGCGCGTCACCCGGCCCGGCGCGGCGTCCGCGCCCTCGCGGATCCAGCCCTCGTGCACGGCGCGCGGCGCGCACAGCTCGCAGACGACCGCGCGCCGTCCCCCGTGGAGGAAGACGTCCGGCGTCTCGCCGCGCAGGATCGTGCGCTGGCAGACGGCGCACTGCACCGGCTCGTGCATCGTGGAGATCTGGCGTGGTGCCACGACGGGCGAGGGTACCGCTCAGGCCGATACCGCCTCCTGCGCGCTGGCGACGACCTTCTGCGCGAGGTTCGCCGGGACCTCCTCGTAGCGCTGGAACTCCATCGTGTAGTCGCCCCGCCCACCGGTGATCGACCGCAGGTCGGGCGCGTACGTGAGCATCTCCGCCATCGGCACCTCGGCCTTGATCTCGGTCGCGCCGCCGACGGGCTCCATGCCGAGCGGATGCCCGCGCCGGGAGCTCAGGTCGCCGACGACGTCGCCGACGCTCTCCTCCGGGACCGACAGCGTGACGAGCATGATCGGCTCCAGCAGCGCCGGGCTGGCGTTGCTCGAGCGCCTCGCGCATCGCGATCGAGCCGGCCATCTTGAACGCCATCTCCGAGGAGTCGACCGAGTGGTAGGAGCCGTCGACGAGCCGCACCCGCGCGCCCTTCACCGGGAAGCCGGCGACCGGGCCCGTGCTGCAGCGCCTCGTGGACGCCCTTCTCGACCGCGGGGATGAAGCTCGTCGGGATGACGCCGCCCTTGATCTCGTTGACGAACTCGAAGTCGCCGCCGTGCGAAGCGGCTCGAGGATGATGTGGCAGTCGCCGAACTGCCCGCGGCCGCCGCTCTGCTTCTTGTGGCGCCCGTGGGCCTTCGCCTCGCCGCGGATCGTCTCCTGGTAGGGGACGCGCGGCGGCTTCAGCGTCACCTCGGCGCCGAAGCGCGAGCGCAGCCGGTCGACGATCACCTCGACGTGGACCTGCGACAGGCCGGCGACGATCTGCTCGCCCGTCTGCTGGTCGCGGTGCAGGTCGATCGTCGGGTCCTCCTCCTGCAGGCGGCGCAGCGCGGTGAAGACCTTGTCCTCGTCGCCCTTGGTCTTCGGCTCCATCGCGAACGCCATCACCGGCTGCGGCAGCTCGACCGCCGGCATCTGGATCGGCTCGTCGCGGTCGGCGAGCCAGTCGCCCGCGCGCGTCTCCTTGAGCTTGGCGACCGCGCCGATGTCGCCCGGGCCGAACGCCGTCGGCGCCGGTGCTCTCCTTGCCGCGGGAACTGCAGCAGCGAGCCCGATCCGCTCCTTGGCGTGCGCGCGCGTGTTGAGGACGTGGCCGTCGGGCCGCATCGTGCCCTGGTAGACGCGGAAGAAGTTGATCCGCCCGGCGAACGGGTCGGCCTTCGTCTTGAAGACGTAGGCGAACAGCGGCGCCTCGGGGTCGGGCTCCAGCGTGATCTCGGGCAGCTCGAGCGCCGCCGTGCTTGACCGGCGAGGGCAGGTCCTCCTCGATCGCGTCGAGCAGCCGGTTGGTGCCCAGGTTGCGCGTCGCGACGCCGCAGGTGACGGGGAAGATGCCGCCGTGGTTCGTGCCGTCCTTGAGCGCGGCGACGATCTCCTCGTGGGAGATCTCCTCGCCCTCGAGGTAGCGCTCCATGAGCGCGTCGGAGACCTCGGCGACCTCGTCCATGAGCTTCTCGCGGTACTCCTCGGCGACCGCGACGAGCTCGTCGGGGATCGGGATCTCGCGGCAGTTGTCGCGGCTCGCGTCCGCGTACTCGTAGGCCTTCATGTCGACGAGGTCGATCAGCGCCGCGCACGTCGTGCTCGGACGCCGATCGGGATCTCGGTCGCGACGACGTGCGGGCCGAAGGCGGCCTTCAGCTGCTCGAGCGTGCGGAAGAAGTCGGCGCGCTCGCGGTCGAGCATGTTCACGAAGACCAGGCGCGCGAGGTCGAGCTCGTCGGCGCGCTGCCACAGCCGCGAGGTGCTGACCTCGACGCCCATCACGGCGTTGATGACGAAGACCGCCGACTCGCACACGCGCATCGCGCCGAGCGCGTCGGCGACGAAGCTCGGGCTCGCCGGGCGTGTCGATCAGGTTGATCTTGCGCTCGTCCCAGTCGAACGAGTTGAGGTTCGCGCTGATCGACATCTGCCGCGCCTGCTCGTCGGGGTCGGAGTCCGAGACGGTCGAGCCGTCCGTGACCGACCCGAGCCGGTTCACCGCGCCCGCCTCGAACAGCAGGGCCTCGTGGAGGGACGTCTTGCCACTACCGCGGTGGCCGACGAGGGCGACGTTCCGAATGCGGTCCGCCTGGTGCATGCCTGCGCTCCTTCCCGTCGGGTGCCGAACGCCGACCCTATCGCCGCGACGGGCCCGTGTGTGCGGGTTTCCCCGCATGCACGCGGTCGCGGCGTCTAGTCCGCTTCGCTGAGGCCCGAGCGCAGGCGCAGCACGGCCTTCGTGTGCAGCTGCGAGACGCGCGACTCGGTGACGCCGAGGACCTCGCCGATCTCGCGCAGGGTCAGGTTCTCGTAGTAGTAGAGCGCGATCACGAGCTTCTCGCGCTCGGGCAGCCGCGAGATCGCGTCGGCGACGCGGTCGCGCAGGTCGCTCTGGTCCAGCGCCGCCGCCGGGTCGGGCGCGCTGTCGTCGGCGATCGTGTCGAGCAGCGAGACCGAGTCGCCGCTGGAGTCGCTGACCGTCCACAGCTCGTCGAGCGCGGCGATCGACGAGTTCGAGATCTGCAGGATCGCGTCCTGGAAGGCCTGGACGTCCATGCTCGAGCTCGTCGGCCATCTCCTCGTCGGTCGGCGCGCGGTGCAGCTTGTGCTCGAGCTTCTGGTGGGCGCGCTCGATCTCGCGGGCGCGGGCGCGCACCGAGCGCGGGACCCAGTCCAGCGAGCGCAGCTCGTCGATGATCGCGCCCTTGATGCGGGTGATCGCGTACGTCTCGAACTTGATCTCGCGCTCGGGCTCGAACCGCTCGATCGCGTTGATCAGCCCGACGAGCCCGTAGGAGATGAGGTCGGCCTCCTCGACGTGCGAGGGCAGCCCGGACGCCATGCGGCCGGCGACGTACTTCACGAGCGGCGAGTAGGCGACGACGAGTCGCTCCCGCGCCCGCTGGTCATCGTCCGTCTTGTAACGGCGCCAGAGGTCGCGGAGCTCGATTGCCTTGACGTTCGCTTCCATATCTCCCGTCGCTACGCCCGCGGATGACTGCGCCGGTAGGCGCTGAGCAGGCGCGCCGACTCTACCCGAGTGTAGATCTGGGTCGTCGAGATGCTGCTGTGCCCGAGCAGTTCCTGGATCGCGCGCAGATCCGCGCCGCCGTCCAGCAGGTGGGTCGCGAACGAGTGGCGCAGCGCGTGCGGGGAGACGCCGCCCTGCAGCGCCGCGGCGCGCGCCCAGACCGCCAGGCGCCGCCGCACGTCGGAGGTCGAGAGCCGGCGGCCGGACTTCGAGAGGAACAGCGCGGCCTCGCCCGGGTCGGCCGCGCAGCGCCCGCCGGCCGCGCTCGAGGTAGCGCGCGAGCGCCTGCAGCGCGGGCTCGCCCGCCGGGACGATGCGGGTCTTGCCGCCCTTGCCCTCGACGCGCAGCTCCTCGGCGTCGAAGTGGATCGACGTCGTGTCGAGCCGCACGAGCTCCTCGGCGCGCAGCCCGCAGCCGTAGGCGACCTCGAGCAGCGCGCGGTCGCGCAGCTCCAGCGGCGTGCTCGGCCGGGATGCGGTCCAGCAGCGCGGCGAGCTCGTCGGGGCGCAGCACGCGCGGCAGGTGCCGCGGGCGCCGCGGCGAGGCGACGAGCTCGGCCGGGTTCTGCGTGACGACGCCGTGCTCGCGCAGCGCGCGGAACAGCGCGCGCAGCGCCGCGAGCTTGCGCGCGACGGTGCTCGGCGCGACGCGGCGCTCGGACAGCGTGGCGGCGTAGCGGCGCAGCTCGCGCGGCCCGGCGTCCTGCGGGCGTGATCCGGGCGGCGCTCGCCCACACGGCGAACTGGCGCAGGTCGGTCGCGTAGGCGCGGCGGGTGCGCTCGGCGGCCCCGCGGCGCAGCAGGTCGGCGTCGAGCAGGCCGCAGCGCCTGCGACCAGGCCGGCGTGATCGCCGGCTCCCTATCCTCGGCCGCGATGGCGCTCTTCTTCATCGACACGTCCACGGGTCAGGTCGCCACGCGCAAGCGGCTGATCGAGGCCGGGCATCTCGCGAGCCGGACGGCGATCCGCCGCGCCCGTGGCACCGGATCAGGGCACTCGGACGACGCGACGACCCTCTGGTACGCGGTGATGCGGCGGCGGGAGAAGGGCATCTTCATCGGCACGCTGACCCTTCGACACGGAGACCACCATGCCCTGCTCCTGGAGCGCGGCTGGGAGGAGATCCGGTGGAGGAGCTGCGGAGCGGACGCGCCGCAGCTGCACGGCGTCGGCGTCGCGCCGCGACCGCCGGTCGGCTGCGTGCCCGGCCGGTGCCGGCCGGGTCCGTCTCAGGCGATGTAGACCGGCGTCCCGACGGCGACCCGGTCGTACAGGTCGACGACGTCGGGGACGGCCATGCGCACGCAGCCGTGCGATGCGGCGGAGCCGAGCGAGCCGATGTCGCTCGTGCCGTGGATGCCGGCGCCGTCGTAGATGCCCATCCAGCGCGCCTTGAGCGGGTTGTCGGGCCCCGGCGGGATCGACTTGCCGGCGAGGTCGCCGGCCCAGTCGCTGTCCGGCACGTTCCAGGTCGGGTTGACCTGCTTGTTCTGGATCGTGTAGAGCCCGGCGGGCGTCTCGAGGCCGATCTGCGCCGACGGCGATCGGGTAGGTCTTGACGCGGCTCGCAGGTTCTTGAAGAGCGTGAGCCGGAAGCCGCCGCGGTTGACGGTGATGAGCGTCGGGTACTTGCGGCCGAGCTCGGCGGTCGTGACCTTCGGCTTCACCGGCCGGGTCGCGCGCGACGAAGGTGCGGTCGGCGCCCGGCTGGACGATCGCGGCGCGGATCTCGCGGTGCAGCGCGGCGCGCCTTGAGCCTGCGGCCGTTGCTCGAGGCGACCGGCGCGACGCTGCTGCCGGTGAACGTCGACGCTCGCGTCCTTGGCGGGCTTGTCGACCGTCCGGCGCACGCGGTCGAGCAGCCGGACGACCGCGCTTGTCGTTGTAGGTCAGCTTCGGCTCGACGTTCGCGGCGACCGTCGCCGCCGGTCAGCCTCGCGCCAGGTGCGCGTGAGGAAGCTGCCGTCGCGTCCGCGCTCCATGCGCGGCGTCGACGCTGCCCTGCACGTCCGCGGCGATCCGCGCCTCCTTCGCCGTCAGGCGCCAGGAGCGCGTGCCGCGCTCGATCACGACGGGCTCCTGCAGCGGGTCGAGGAGCCGGCGCTCGAGCCGCGCGCTTGGCCTGCTCCTCGGTGAGCCCGCCGACGTCGACCCCGGCGACCTTCACGCCGCTCGCGATCGGTGTCCTGGCGGCTGCGGTCGTAGGCCCACGCACCGCCGACGAGGGCGACCACGAGCGTGGCGACGACGGCGAGGGCTATGACTGGGGCTCGGCGCACGCGGCGAGTCGGGTCCGGGCGACCGTGATCGTCAGGGTCGACCGTTCAGGATAGGCGACGATCCGGCCGCGGTGCGAGGCTTGCAAGCCGCGGTCCGCGCGGGTCAGGCGGGGCGCGTCAGGACCGGCGCGAGCGCCGCGGCGAGGCCGGCCCAGTCCTCGGCGCCGACGATGTCGCGCTCGGCGACGACCTCGGCGTTCCACGGGTGCACGATCGTCGCGCCGCGGATGCCCGCGTCGAGCGCCCGCTCGAGGTTCACGGGGCTGTCGTCGACGAGCAGGTCGATCGCGATCTCGCGGCAGCGGCTGATCTTGTCGTACGAGCAGTAGAGCTCGTCGTAGCGCAGGCCGACCGCGTCCAGCCACGCGATCGGTGTCGTCGTGCGCCGTGGTGGCGCGGTGGCTCGTGATGTGGATGAAGTGCCCGTCCGCGTGCCAGGCGTTGACGGTCTCCACCGCGCCCGGGTAGGGCTCGCGCGGCGGCGACGAGCTCGGGCCCGTGGGTCTCCATGACCGCCTCGTGCACCTGCTCGGGCTCGCAGCCGGGAGATCGCCCAGCGTCGTCTGCCCCTCGTACGGGCAGCTCGATCCCGAACCGGCGCAGCACGACGCCGGAGAACTGGTCCCAGTAGTGGTGCAGCGTCGAGTCGATGTCGATCGCGATGCGCACGCGGGCGGCGGTGCTCAGCCGTCGGCGAGCGTGACGGCGCCCTGCGACGCGCTGCCGACGAGCGCGGCGTACTTGCCCAGGACGCCGGTGCGGTCGGGGTTCGGCGGCGGGCGGTAGGCCGCCACGCGCTCGGCGATCTCCTCGTCGGTGAGCGCGACGTCGAGCGTGCGGTTGTCGACGTCGATCGTGACGAGGTCGCCGTCCTGCACGGCGGCGATCGGGCCGCCGCGGTAGGCCTCGGGGGCGACGTGCCCGGCCATGAAGCCGTGCGTGGCGCCGGAGAAGCGCCCGTCGGTGAGCAGCGCGACCTCCTCGCCGATCCCGGCGCCGTTGATCGCGGCGGTGACGGCGAGCATCTCGCGCATGCCGGGCCCGCCGGCCGGGCCCTCGTTGCGGATGATCACGACGTCGCCGGCGCTGATGCCGCCGTGGGTGACGGCGTCCATCGCGGCCTCCTCGCCCTCGAAGACGCGCGCCGGGCCCCTGGTGGTAGCGGCGCTCGTGGCCGACGAGCTTCACGACGCAGCCGTCGGGCGCGAGGTTGCCGCGCAGGATCGCGAGGCCGCCGCTGGGCTTGATCGGGTCGTCGAGCGGGCGCACGACCGGCTGGCCGGCGGTCTCGGTCGCCTCGGCCGCGTGCTCGCCGAGCGTCTTGCCGTCGACGGTGATGGCGTCCTCGTGCAGCAGGCCGGCGTCGCGCAGGCGCTGGACGACGAGCGGGACGCCGCCGGCCTCGAAGAGGTCGACGGCGACGTACGTGCCGCCGGGCTGCAGGTCGCAGAGCAGCGGCGTGCGCTCGCTGATGCGGTCGAAGTCGTCGATGGTCGAGGTCGACCCCGGCCTCGCGGGCGAGGGCGAGCAGGTGCAGGACGGCGTTCGTCGAGCCGCCGCTCATCGCGACGCCCGCGATGGCGTTCTCGAGCGAGTCCTTGGTGATGATGTCGCTCGGCTTCAGGCCGCGCTTGAGCACGTCCATGACGAGCTCGCCGGCCTCGAAGGCGACCTGGGCCTTGCTCTTGTGCTGCGCCGGGACCATCGAGGAGCCCATCGGCGAGATCCCGAGGATCTCGAACGCCATCGCCATGGTGTTGGCGGTGAACTGGCCGCCGCAGGCGCCGGCGCCCGGGCTCGCGACGCCCTCGAGCTCGTGCAGGTCCTCGTCGCTCATCTTGCCCGCGGCGTGCGCGCCGACCGCCTCGAAGACCTGCTGGATCGTGACGTCCTTCCCGCGGAAGCGCCCGGGCGGGATCGAGCCGCCGTAGAGCATCACGCGCGGGCACGTCGAGCCGCGCGAGCGCCATGACGGTGCCGGGGATCGTCTTGTCGCACCCGGAGAGCGCGATGACGCCGTCGAAGAGGTGGCCGCGGCTGACGAGCTCGATCGAGTCGGCGATGACCTCGCGGCTGACGAGCGAGGTCTTCATGCCGCTCGTGCCCATCGTGATCCCGTCGGAGATCGCGATCGTGTTGAGCTCCATCGGCGTCCCGCCGGCGGCGCGGACGCCCTCCTTGACCTTCGCGGCGAGCGCGCGCAGGTGGAAGTTGCACGGCATCGTCTCGATCCAGGTCGAGGCGACGCCGATGATCGGCTTGGCGAGCGCCTCGTCGTCGTAGCCGATGCCCTTGAGGTAGGCGCGGGCGGCGGCGCGCTCGGGCCCGTCGGTGAGGGCGGCGCTCTTGTGCTTGAGGTGGCTCAGTGTCTCGCTCACGGGGAGCGGACACTAGCGGGCGGCTACGGGGCCTGGATGGTGCCGTCGGGCCGCGGCGCGTCGTCGGACGCGCGCGCGATGCGCTTCATCCGCTGCCGCTCCCACTCCTGCAGGCGCCAGAGGTCGCGGCGCACGCGCTTGGGATCGACCTGGCGACCGGCGAGGTGCATGTTCGCGGCCTCGATCAGCCCGCGCTCGTCGCCGGTGAGCGCCATCCACTTGGCGAGCACGTCGTCGGAGTCCGGCAGGTGCGGGCTGCCGTACGGCCGCGTCTCGTCCGGGAAGTCCACGCAGTACTCGCTGAGCAGCTCGCGGGTCTGCGGCAGGTAGGCGACGATCGGCTTGTGCGGGTAGAGGATGTAGGCGTACGGCGCGCCGGCCTCGGTCGCGATGCTCCCGCCGCGGCCGGGCCCGCCGGCGAGCGTTCCCCAGACGCGGATGAGCCCGAGGTCGCGGTACATCTCCCACTCCTCGTCGTTGACGCACGAGCGCAGGAGCTGGCGGGCGCGCTGCTCGGCGCGGCGCTCGCGTCCGGGGTCGAAGTCGGGCGCCGGGACGCGCGCGCGGCGGGCGCGGTGCGTGCGGCGAGCTTCTCGGCGAGGGTCGGCCAGCCCGACCTCCCACATGAGCGCGACGATGACGATCGCGGTGGCGGCGAAGGCGAGGATCACGACCGCACGGCCTCCGGCCCGTCCCGCTCAGGCCCCGCCGGCTGCGCGCGGGAAGAAGATGACGCGGTCGGCGTCACGCGGGATGTCGGAGAAGTCGCGCACCATGCGCGCCTCGCGACGCCCTTCGGCGGTCGCGACGGGCACGGCGGCCCACAGTCCGAGGTCGAGCTGACGCCGGAACTCCTCGACGAGCAGCTCCTCCTCGTCGGGCCGGGCGACATCGCCCTCGGCGAGCAGGATCTCGCCGTGCCCGGGCTTCATGCGCAGAAACCTCATGACCGGTCCAGTATGGCAGGCGGGCTGGGACCCGGGCCGCGCGCGGCGCGGCGTCAGCGGGGCGCGCGTCAGCCCGAGCACGTTGACCGGGCCGGCGCCCGCGCCGAGCCCGCGGAGCCCGTCGCGGACGGCCTCCCCGGCGACCTCGCGCGCGATGCGCGCCGCCTCGAGCGGCGAGCGCCCGAGCGCGAGCTGCGCCGCGAGCGTCGCGGCGTGCGTGCACCCGAGCCGTGCGCGGCGCCGTCCGGGTGCCGCTCGCCGGGGATCGCGGTGAGCCGCTCGCCGTCGAACAGGAGGTCGGTCGCCTCGTCGCGGTGCCCGCCGGTGAGGACGACGACCGGCGGGCCCGAGCGCGTGGACGGCGCGCACGAGCTCCTCGGGCGCGGCGTCCGCGCCGAGCCCCGCGAGCACGCGGGCCTCGGGGACGTTCGGGGTCACGACGGTCGCGCGCGGGAGGATGAGCTCGCGCAGCGCGCCCTCGGCGTCCGGCGTCGAGCAGGCGCCCGCCGGACTCGGCGACCATCACCGGATCGACGACGACGGGCGTCCCGGGCTCGCAGCAGGTCGAGCGCGCGCGCGACGGCGGCGGCGCTCTCGCGCCGACCCGAGCATCCCGATCTTCACGGCGTCGACGCCGAGGTCGTCGACGACGGCCCGCACCTGCGCGACGATCATCTCCGGGGCTGACCGGCTCGACGCGCGTGACGGCGACGGTGTTCTGCGCGGTGATCGCCGTGATCGCGGTCGTCCCGTGCACGCCGGCGCGGGCGAACGCCTTGAGGTCGGCCTGGATCCCGGCGCCGCCGCCGGAGTCCGAGCCGGCGATCGTGAGGCAGACGGGGATGGCGCGCGCGGCCGGCATCGGGCGCCCAGGATAGGTCGCGGCCGTCGTCCTCATCGCGTCACCCGCGCGTAGCGCCCGCCGGGCCGCCGCCGGACGAGCCCGAGCAGCTCGAGTTCGGTGAGGTCGCCGAGGACGGCCCGGGCGTCGGCGGCCGTGCCGGCATGCTGGTCCACGCCGTCCTCCCCGCGCTCGATCGCCTCGAGGAGGTTCCGCAGCCGGTCGGGCAGCCCCGGCGGCACGGCGGCGCGGCGCGCCGCCGCGGCCGGCGCCGGGCGCCGGTCCGACGGCCGCAGGCGACGAGGCCGTCGAGCGCGTCCACCGCGTCGCGGACGACGTCGCCCCCTCGCGCAGCAGCTGGTTCGTCCCGGAGCAGCGCCAGCTCAGCGGCGAGCCCGGCACCGCGCCGACGTCGCGCCCGAGTCCGATCGCGATCTCGGCGGTGATGAGCGACCCGGACCGCTCGGCCGCCTCGACGATGATCGACGAGACCGGCGAGCGCGGCGATCATCCGGTTGCGGGCCGGGAACGCCCACTTGAACGGCGTCGTGCCGGGCGGGAGCTCCGAGACCACGCCCGCCCGCGCCGATCAGCGAGCGGTGCAGCGCTCGCGCGGCTGCGCGGGTAGGCGATCTCCGGCCCGCACGCCAGCACCGCGATCGAGTTGGCGCCGGCGTCGATCGCGCCCTCGTGCGCGGCGGCGTCGATCCCGAGCGCCATGCCGCTGACGACGGTCACGCCCGCGGCCGACAGCCCGCGCCCCAGGGACCGCGCGAGCTCGCGGCCGTCCTCGGACGCCTTGCGCGCGCCGACGATCGCGACGGCGGGCGCCGCCAGCAGCGCCTCGACGCGCGCGAGCTCGCCGCGGACGTGCAGCACCGCCGGGCCGTCGGACAGGTCGTGCAGCCGGGCCGGGTAGCGCGGGCTGTGCCGGCAGATCGCATGGCTGCCGCCTGCGGTCCAGCGGGCGCGCAGGTCGTCGGCGCCGACCGCCGCGTACTCGGCGGCGATCCCGCCGGCGAGCAGGCCGCCGAGCGCCACGATGAGCTGGTCGTCCGGGAGCGCGAGCACCTCGCGGATGACCTCACGCTCCCCGCGCCGCTTCTCGAGGTGACCGGCGAGCCGTCCGACGAGCCAGGACCGTCTGGCGCAGGCGTCGCAGACGTCCATGAGCGTCGGCGCCGTCATGCCGCGGTCCGCGCCAGCGCCTCGTCCTGACGCCGGTAGGCGAGCGCAACGCGCAGATGCTCAGCGGTCGACCCGCTCGGCGCCGTCGAGGTCCGCGACGGTGCGCGCGACGCGCAGCGCTCGCTCGCGCCCGCGTGCGGAGAGCGTCCCGGCGTCGTAGACGCGATCGAGGAGGCGGCGCGCTTCGGGCGTGGGAGCGGCCGCGGCTCGCAGCCGGGCGCCGCGCAGATCGGCGTTGCAGCGCACGCCGCGGTCGGACTGCAGCCGCCGAGCCGCGATGACCTCGGCGCGGACCTCGTCGGAGGTCGTCACGGCGGCGCCGCCCAGGTCGGTCGTGCTCGGCCGCTCGACGCCGACGACGAGATCGATCCGGTCGAGCAGCGGCCCGGAGAGCCGGCGCGCGTGGCGCATCAGATCGGCCTCGCCGCAGCGACACGCCGTGCCGCCGCGCCCGCACGGGCACGGATTCGTCGCGGCGACCAGCGCGCAACGCGTCGGGTAGCGCGCCACCCGGTTCTGCCGCACGATCGCCACGTGGCCGTCCTCCAGCGGCTGGCGCAGCGCCTCGAGCGCGCGGCGATCGAACTCGGCGAGCTCGTCGAGGAAGAGCACGCCGCCGTGGGCCAAGCGTCGCCTCGCCCGGCGACGGACCGGGTCCGCCGCCGATCAGGCCGGCTGCCGAGATCGTGTGGTGCGGTGCCCGGAACGGCCGGACGTGCGCGATGCCCTCGTCGGTGCGCAGGCCGGCGACGCTGTGGATCCGCGTCACCTCGAGCGCCTCGTCGGGGGCGAGCGGCGGGAGGATCGACGGCATTCGCCGCGCGAGCATCGTCTTCCCCGTCCCGGGCGGACCGACGAGCAGGAGGTTGTGCCCACCGGCCGCGGCGACCGTGAGCGCCGCGATCGCGCCTGCCTGACCGCGGACGTCCGCGAGATCCGGCGCGTCCGGATGCGGTTGCGGCAGCGCCGCTTCCGTCAGCCTCGTCCCGCCCGGCCGGCGCCGCCTCGAGCACCGCCCGCAGGCCCGCGAGGCCGGCCGTCCCGCGGACGTCGAGATCCTCGACGACCTGCGCCTCCCGGACTCGGTCAACGGCGACCAGCACGCCGCGCATCCCGGCCTCGCGCGCGCCGAGCGCCGCGGCGAGCACGCCGCGACACGGGCGCACCTCGCCGGTCAGCGAGAGCTCGCCGACGACGGCGACGCCGTCGAGCAGGCCCGCCGGCAGCTGGCCGCTCGCGGCGAGGATCGCGCACGCGATCGCCAGGTCGAAACCAGGCCCCGCCTTGCGCAGGTGCGCCGGAGCCAGGTTCACCGTCACGCGGCGCATCGGGAACTCCAGGCCACTGTTCTGGATCGCGGCGCGCACACGCTCGCGCGCCTCGCTGACGGAGCGGTCCGCGAGGCCGACGATGGTGAAGGCCGGCAGACCGGCACGCAGGTCGGCTTCGACGACGACGGGGCACGGATCGAGTCCCTCCAGGGTGAACGTCATGACGCGAGCGAACATGGCCGCCACGCTAGGTCAGCGATCTGCGCGTGTGGGACCCGGAATGTGCCGGTTCTGCGCACGTCTGCACACGCCTTTGTGGAGGCGCCCGGGAACGCCGCGAAGGCGCGACGGGACCGGCGCGGTTCCGGCACAGAGAGGCCGGTGCGCCGTCACACCGTCGTTCGTACGGTCCGGCCGGTGTCCACCGATCCCCGTCAGACGCTCGGCCGCCAGGGCGAGCAGCACGCCCTCGACCACCTGCGGCGTCTGGGGTACGACCTCGTGGAGGCCAACCACCGCACGCGCTTCGGCGAGATCGACCTCGTGATGCTCGACGAGGACGCCCTGGTCTTCGTCGAGGTCAAGTCACGGCGCGCGCAGCGGCCCGGCGGCCGTGTGGGACGCGCTCGATGACCGCAAGCGCCGGCAGGTCCGCCGCATGGCTCGCGCCTACCTCCACGACCAGAGCGACCGGCCCACCGCCGCGGCGATTCGCTTCGACGCCGTCGGCGTCGTCATGGACGCGCGCGGCGGCCTGGTGCGCCTCGACCATCTCGAGGCGGCGTTCTGATGTCAGAGCGCGAGCTGCTGGTAGGCCGTCGACTGGAACGACATCCGGTGCAGCGGCGAGACGCCCTGGCGCAGGATCGCGGCGCGGTGCTCGGGCGTCGAGTAGCCGACGTGCGCACCGAACTCCCACCCCGGGTGCAGCTCGTCGGCCCGGCGCATGAAGCGGTCGCGCGTGACCTTGGCCAGGATCGACGCGGCGGCGATCGCAGCGCTCGTCGCGTCACCGTCGATGATCGGGCGCTGCTCGTAGTCCGACGTCCGGGACCGCGAACCCGTCGACGAGGCAGAGGCAGCCGGGCCGCGCGACCCGCTTGAGCGCGTCGCTGAGCGCGGCGAGGTTCGTGCGGTGCAGCCCGCGGCTGTCGATCCCGCGCACGCAGCGCGAGACGATCGCCGCGCGCGCGGCCGTCCGCAGCACGATCGGGTAGAGCGCCTCGCGCGTCGCCTCGTCGTGCTGCTTGGAGTCGTTGAGCGCCGCGAGCGCGCGGACCTCGGCGACGCCGATGCGCTCCAGGTCGAACAGGACGGCCGCCCCCACGAGCGGCCCGGCGAGACATCCGCGGCCGGCCTCGTCGGCGCCGGCGACGTAGCGCACGCCGAGCCCGCGATCGAACGCGAACAGGCGCCGGCCCGACGTGTGGCGCTTGGTCTTGCGGCGTGCGGGCGTCGCGCGCGCAGCAGCCGGGGACGGCGTCACCGCCGCAGGCTCAGAGGAGACCGATGCGGTCGGGAGGCCAGTAGGTGGCGAAGGCCTCTCCGATGATCCAGGAGCTCGGGGACGGGGCCCCAGAATCTGCTGTCGTCCGACTCGCCACGATTGTCGCCCATCATGAAGTAGTGGCCGGGCGGAATCGGTGATCGGGTTGCGGAAGTTGCAGCCGGCGCCGGCGTCGTCGACGCACGTGTCGCTGATGAACGGCTCCTTCGGTCGGCTTGCCGTTGCGGATCACACGGCCGTCGCGGACGGCGATCGTGTCCCCGGGGCCGCCGACGACGCGCTTGATGAAGTTCACGTCCGCGCGCTGGGGCGTCGGCGTGTCGCAGGCCGCGCCCGGCTTGGGCTGCTCGCCGCACTGATCGCCGGTCGCCGACTCCGCGCCGACGGGCGGGTGGAACACGAGGATGTCCCCGACCGACGGATCGCCGAAGCGCGTGCCGATGCGGTTGACGAGCACGCGCTGGCCGACGGTGAGCGTCGGGACCATCGACTCGCTCGGGATGCGGTACGGCTTGACGAGGAACGCCTGGATCGCGAGCGCCATGCCCAGCGCGACGGCGACGATCACGACGAGCTCGAGCAGCGAGCTCCCCGCGGACTTGGCCTCAGCGCTGTCGCGCTTGCTCACGCCTGATCGTCTGCGGCGGGCTTGTCGCCCTCAGCCTCGGCCTCCGCGGCCTCGGCCTGCGGCTCCTCGGCGGGCGCCTCGGGCTCGTCGGCAGCGGCCTCCGCCTCGACGGGAGCCTCCTCGACGGCCTCGGAGGCCTCGGCGACCTCGGTCGCCTCCGCCTCGGGCGCGTCGGACTCGACGGCCTCGACGTCCGCCTCCTCCGGCGCGACGTCCTCGACGGGAGCCTCGTCGTGCAGCAGACCCGGCTCGATCTCGACCTCGGGTCCGACGTAGCGGCGCTCGCGCACCCGGGCGCGCTTGCCGACGCGATCGCGCAGGTAGTAGAGCTTGGCGCGCCGCACGTCACCGCGGGCTGCGACCTCGATCTTCTCGATCTTCGGCGAGTGGACCGGGAACGTGCGCTCGACGCCGACGCCGAAGGACTGCTTGCGGACGGTGAACGTCTCGCGAGCACCATGGCCCTGGCGCTTGATGACGACGCCCTCGAACACCTGGGTGCGGCGGCGCGTGCCCTCGATGACCTGGAAGTGGACCTTCACGCGGTCGCCGGGGGCGAAGTTGGGGACCCGGCGCAGCTGGGCGCGCTCGAGGTTGTCGATGACGGTGCTCATGGCAAAAGGATGCGCGCGGGGACGGGGCCGAGGTCTAGTGGCCACGTCCCGTGAGGACGGGGCCGGGAGGCACGCCGCGCGACGGATCAGGATAGCGGAGCCGCGTTCACCGCCGGTTCACCCCCGGACGCGGTGCCGGCTCGGGGCCTCAGCCGCTCCCGGTGGCGCCGCGCTCGCGGCTGCGCGCCCGCCGCCAGCGGCGGATCTCCTCGTGGTGACCGGAGAGCAGCACGTCGGGGACGCTCCAGCCGCGGTACTCGGCCGGGCGCGTGTAGTGCGGGTACTCGGGATCACCGCCGAGCGCCGCGCTGAACGACTCCTCGGCCGCGGAGTCCGCGTGTCCGAGCGCGCCCGGGCAGCTTGCGCAGCACGGCGTCGCAGCACCACCATCGCGGCGAGCTCGCCGCCCGGCCAGCACGTAGCGGCCGATCGACACCGCGTCGCTGCAGAAGTGCTGCACGATCCGCTCGTCGAAGCCCTCGTAGCGACCGCACAGCAGCGTCACCGCCGGCTCGGCCGCCAGCTCGTTCACGAGCGCCTCGTCGAGGATCCGCCCGCCCGGCGTCAGCGCGATCACCCGCCGCTCGCGCGCGCAGGTCCACCGGGTCGGCGCCGTAGAACGCCGCGCAGCGCCTGGTCCATGACGTCCACGCGCAGGACCATCCCGGCCCCGCCGCCGAACGGCGTGTCGTCCACCTGCCCGCCGCTGAGCGGCGTGTGCTCGCGCAGGTCGAGCGCCCGCAGCTCGTTGCCGGCCGCGAGCGCGTTGGCGACGTGCCGCTGCTCGCTGAACCAGTCGAACCACTGGGGGAAGAGCGTGACGACGTCGAGCTGCACGCCCTCATCCTGCCTGCTCGCCGAGGAAGGCGACGTTCACGTCGATGACGCCCGCCCGCGACGTCCACGCTGCGGATGGCGTCGCGCACCATCGGAACCAGCAGATCGGCGCCCGCCTGACGCTCGACCTCGAGCACCTCGCACGAGGGCAGGCCGACGAGGCGCCGCACCACGCCGACCGGCGCGCTCGCCGTCCACGACCCGGCAGCCCTCGAGGTCCTCGGCCCACCACTCGTCCTCGCCCAGCGACGCGCGCCTCGGCCCGCGGGCAGAGCAGCTCGGCGCCGCGCAGCGCCTCCACGTCCTCGCGGCGCTCCACGCCCGCGACGCGCACGATCGGGCGCTCGTCGGTGCCGGCGCGCCGGGCGATCTCGCTCTCGCGACCCGCCGACCTGGACGCGCCCGCCGAGTGTCAGCAGGCCCGGGCGCGGGCGCGTCACGTGGAAGCTGCCGTCGAGCCCGTGCGGCCTGCCGATACGTCCTGCCGGAAGCCAGTCGGCCCGCTCGCGGGCCACGGTCAGTCGACGATGTCGATGAGCACGCGGCGGTTCTCCTGGACCGCCGCGGCCTTGATCACTGTGCGCAGCGCGTTCGCGGTGCGTCCGCCGCGGCCGATGATCTTGCCGTAGTCGTCCTCGCCGACCGAGAGCTCGAGCACGACGGTGCCGTCGTCCTCCTCGAACTCCTCGACCTCGACGGCCTCGGGGTCCGTGACCAGCGCGCGCGCGAGATCTTCGAGCAGCTCGCGCATCGCCTGCTGCGTCAGACGCTGATGCCCTGGATCTTCATGAGCTTGCGCACCTGGTCCGTCGGCTGCGCGCCCTTGGCGATCCACGAGCGGACCTTGCTCCTCGTCGAGGCTGATCGTCGAGGGGCTCGTCTGGGCGTTGTAGTGCCCGATGACCTCGATGAACCGCCCGTCGCGCGGGGAGCGCTGATCGGTGGCGACGACGCGCCAGATCGGGTTCTTCTTGCCACCCACGCGGGTGAGCCTCAGTCGTACAGCCACGGATTCCTCTCGAAACGCTCGAAAACTCGGTCCCTGAGGGTAGCGGGGTCGCCGTCAGCGCGCCTGACGCATGAGCGCGCCGATGTCGGGCATCTTGCCGCGGCCGATCTGGCGCATGAGCTTGCGCATCTGATCGAACTGCTTGACGAGCTGATTGACCTGCTGGACGCTCGTGCCCGAGCCGCGGGCGATGCGCAGGCGCCGCGAGCCCTTGATGAGCTCCGGGCCGGCGGCGCTCCTCGGGCGTCATCGAGCGGATGATCGCCTCGACGCGGTCGAGCTCCTTCTCGTCGACCTTCATGCCCTTGAGCTGCTGACCGGCGAAGCCCGGCATCATCCCCAGCAGCGACTGCAGCGGCCCCATCTGGCGCACCTGCTGGAGCTGCTCGAGGAAGTCCTCGAGCGTGAACTCGTTGCGGCGCAGCTTGCGCTCGAGCTCGGCGGCCTCGTCCTCGTCGAACTGCTTCTGCGTCTTCTCGATCAGGCTGAGGACGTCGCCCATCCCGAGGATCCGCTGGGCCATGCGGTCCGGGTGGAAGCGCTCGAACTGGTCGATCTTCTCGCCGGTGCTCGGCGAACAGGATCGGCTTGCCGGTGATCGCCTTGACCGAGAGCGCGGCGCCGCCGCGGGCGTCGCCGTCGAGCTTCGTCATCACGACGCCGTCGAACGCGACGGCCTCGGCGAACTGCTCGGCGACGTTGACGGCGTCCTGGCCGGTCATCGCGTCGACGACGAGCAGGACCTGCATCGGCTTGGTGGCCTTGCGGATCCGCACGAGCTCGTCCATCAGGTCGGCGTCGACGTGCAGCCGGCCCGCGGTGTCGACGATCAGCACGTCCTTGCCGGCGCGCTTGGCCTCGTCGAGCGCCCACGCGGCGATCTTGACCGGATCCTCGTCGGCGCCCGCGCTCGTAGACGCTCGCGCCCGCCCGCTCGCCCATCGTCACGAGCTGCTCGATCGCCGCCGGGCGGTAGACGTCGCACGCGGCGAGCGCGACCGAGGAGCCGTGCTCCTCCTTGAGGTGGCGCGCGAGCTTCGCGGCGGCCGTCGTCTTGCCCGAGCCCTGCAGGCCGGCGAGCAGGATGACCGTCGGCGGGCGCGGCGAGAAGCTGATGCCGGCCGACGCGCCGCCCATCAGCGCGGCGAGCTCCTCGTCGACGATCTTCACGACCTGCTGGCCCGGGTTGAGCCCGCCGATCACGTCGGCGCCCAGGCAGCGCTCCTTCACCGTCGCCGTGAACGTCTTGACGACCTTGAAGTTGACGTCCGCCTCGAGCAGCGCGAGGCGGATCTCGCGCATCGCGCGGTCGACGTCCTCCTCGGTCAGCGTCCCGTGGGAGCGCAGATCGGAGAGCGTCGCCTGGAGCTTCTCGGAGAGCGAGTCGAACACGGCGACCAGTCTGACAGCCGGGCGCCCGGCGGCGACTCAGGCGGCCGGCTCGTCCGGCCCGGGCAGCCGGCGTCCCGCCGAGCCGCTGCACGACGCCGCCGATGTTCCCCAGCGCCTGCGTGACCTCGCTCGGGATGACCCAGACCTTGTTGGCGTCGCCCTGGGCGATCTGCGGCAGCATCTGCAGGTACTGGTAGCTGAGCAGCGCCTGGTCGGGCTTGCCCTCGTGGATCGCGGCGAAGACCGTCTCGATCGCCTTCGCCTCGCCCTCGGCGCGCAGGATCGCCGACGCCCGCGCGCCCTCGGCGCGCAGGACCGACGACGTGCTTCTCGCCCTCGGCGGTGAGGATCTGCGACTGCTTGACGCCCTCGGCGGTGAGGATCGTGGCGCGGCGGTCGCGCTCGGCGCGCATCTGCTTCTCCATCGCCTCCTGGATCGATGCGGGCGGGTCGATCGACTTCAGCTCGACGCCGTTGACGCGGATGCCCCACTTGCCCGTGCGCTCGTCGAGCACGACGCGCAGCTCGGTGTTGACGCGCTCGCGGCCGGTGAGCGCCTCCTCGAGCGTCAGCGAGCCGACGATGTTGCGCAGCGTCGTCACCGTGAGCTGCTCGATGCCCTGCAGCGGGTTGGCGATCTCGTAGGAGGCGGCCCGCGGGTCGGTGATCGTGAAGTAGATGACCGTGTCGATCTGCACCGAGACGTTGTCCTGCGGTGATCACCGGCTGCGGCGGGAAGCGTCACGACCTGCTCGCGCAGGTCGATCAGCGGGCGCACGCGGTCGACGAACGGGATCACGATCGCCAGGCCCGGGCCGAGCGTGCGCTGGTAGCGGCCCAGCCGCTCGACGACGCCCGCGTTCGCCTGCGGGATGATCCGGATCGTCTTCGCCGCCACGAACAGCGCGAAGACGACGAGCACGGCCAGCACGATGAGTTCGGCCATTGTCGTCCCTAGTCCTCGGTGACGAGCGCGGTCGCGCCCCTGATCTCGACGACGGCGACGCGCTGGCCCGGCTCGAAGACGTGATCGTCGTCGAAGGCCCGCGCGGTCCACACCTCGCCCTCCAGCTTGATGGTGCCCCGGTCGTCGTCGTTGGACACGCGCTCGACCACCTGGGCGGTGCGCCCGATCAGCGCCGCGGTGCCGGTCCGCACGCTCGGCGGCTGGCGCAGGTGACGGCGGGCGACCGGGCGCACGATCGCGAACGCCGCGATCGTGGCGACCGCGAACACGACCCAGGCGGCGATGTCCCCGCCGCCGACGAGCGCCACGGCCGCGGCCGCGAACGCGCCGATCGCGAACGGCCCGAGGAAGAAGCTGGTCGTCGCGATCTCGCCGGCGGCGAGCACGACGGCGGCGATCAGCCAGATGACCCAGGGATCCATCTCGTGCGCAGCGTATCGCGGGGTCGGGCGGACGCCGGGCGGGTGGCCGGACGTCGGTGCTCAGGAGCTCGAGCAGCGCGTGCGCGTACTCGTCGGCGTCGAACGGCCGCAGGTCCTCGAGCTGCTCGCCGACGCCGATGAGCTTCACCGGGATCCCGAGGTCGCGCGCGATCGCCAGCGCGATGCCGCCCTTGGCGGTCCCGTCGAGCTTCGTGAGGACGATGCCCGTCACGGGCGTCGCCTCGCGAGAAGAGCTGCGCCTGGCGCAGGCCGTTCTGGCCGGTGGTCGCGTCGACGGTCAGGAGCGTCTCGTGCGGGGCGCCGTCGAGCTGCTTGGCGATGACGCGGCGCACCTTGGTCAGCTCGGCCATCAGGTCGTCCTGCGTGTGCAGGCGCCCGGCGGTGTCGACGATCACGACGTCGGCGCCCGTGCTCGCGCCCGCGGCGGATCGCCTCGAAGGCGACCGCGCCGGGATCGGCGTCGGCCTCGCCGCGGACGATCTCGCAGCCGGCGCGGCGCGCCCACTCCTCGAGCTGCTCGACGGCGGCGGCGCGGAACGTGTCGGCGGCGCCGAGCACGACGCGCAGCCCCTGGTCCTGCGTGAGGTGCCAGGCGAGCTTGCCGATCGTCGTCGTCTTGCCGGTGCCGTTGACGCCGGCGACCATGATCACCGTCGGCGCGTGGCGCAGGTCGATGCGCCCGCCGTCCTCGGCGCGCGCCTGCTCGGCGAGCAGCTCGATCAGGCGCGCCTGCAGCGCGGGCGCCGCCCTCGACGGCGCCGCTCGTCGCCTCGTGCTCGAGGCGCTCGACGACCTCCGCGGTCGTGCGCGCGCCGACGTCGGCCATGATCAGCGCCTCCTCCAGGCGCTCCCAGGTCTCGTCGTCGAGCGTGTCGAAGAGCGTCGCCTGGACCTCGGCGGCCAGCGCGGCGCGGGTCTTGCCGAGGTTCTCGCGCAGGCGGGCGAACATCCCGCGCCGCCGGGTCTCGGGCTCGGGGCCCGCGTCGGCGACCGGCTCCGCGGCGCGGCACGGGCGGTCGAGGAGGAAGACGTCGGACCAGTCGCGCGCCATGGGATGCGCGACGATAGCGGGGTGACCGAGCCCGCCGAGACCGCCCGAGCCTCGCGAGTTCCGCCCCATGCGAGGCGGACGCGCCGCCGGCCCGCGACCTGATCGAGGCGATGGTCGCGGAGCTCGAGGCGTTCTACGGCCGGATCGACCGGCCCGGGATGCCGAGCGCGACGCCCGCGGACTTCGGCCCGCCCGGCGGCGTCTGCCTCGTCGGCCGGATCGGCGAGGAGCCGGTCTGCGTGGGCGCCGTGAAGCGCCTGGACGACGGCGTGGCGGAGATCAAGCGCATGTACGTCGCGCCGGCCGGCCGCTCACGCGGCGTCGCGCGCGCGCTGCTCGCCGCGCTCGAGGACGCCGCGCGCGACCTCGGGATACGACGCGCGTGCGCCTGGACACCGGGCCGCGCCAGCCGCACGCGCGGGCGCTCTACCTGTCGGCCGGCTACCGCGAGATCCCCGACTACAACGCAACCCGGCCGCGTCGTTCTGGGGCGAGAAGGCGCTGTAGGCCGGTCAGCGGCGCACGATCGTGAAGCGCACCGGCGCCGCGCTGCCGCGCAGGTTCGCCGCGTCGGTCGCGGTCGCCGAGATCCGGTAGGCCCCGGCCGGCAGGGCGCGCCGCGCGAAGCGGGCGGTGAACGCCGAGCTTCGTGGTCCCGGCGGGGAGCGTCCGCGTGAGGGTGCGGACCGTCGTCCAGCGCGTGCAGCGCGCCGACGCCCGACGGTTGCGCGCCGTCGGCGTCACGCAGCGACCGCCGACGCGGCGACCCGGCGAGCGCGCGCGCGACCGGCAGGCGGACCGCCGCGCGCTCCGACAGCCGGACCGAGAGCGTCGTGCCGGCCGCCGTCCGGCGCGTGGCGGCGCTGAGCGCGGTCGACCCGGCGGCCGGGCGGAACCGCGTGCGGGAGAGCGCGAGCGCGACGACGGGGGCCGTGACGTCGCCGCCCGCGGGCAGGCTCGGACCCGGCGGTCGGGGTCGGCGGGACCGGCGCCGGCGGGTCGACGCCGACCACCCGCGCGATCTTCGAGAGCGCACTGTCCCCCGGCTTGTCGAGCGTGACCCAGAGCGTGGTGCCCACGGCCGTGAGCTGCCGCGGGCCCTGGCCGGCGACGACGGGCATGCCGCCGAGCGTCGTGAGGGTGCCGTCGGGGGTCACGCGCGCCAGCCGGTTCCCGGCGAACTCGGCGACCCAGAACGCGCCGTCCGCGCCGTACGCCACGCCGAACGGGTCGCTGCCGCTCGGCCGGTCGATCGGGAGCGGCAGGCCGCCCGGCAGGAGGCGCGCGATCTGCTGCGGGGCGTTGTTGGGATTGCCGAAGACGACCTGCCCGCCCGGCGAGCGCCGCGAGGAACTGCGGCTGCGCCGCCGACCGCGTACGGCGTGACCGCGCCCGCCGTCGTGACGTTCAGCAGCCGCCCGCCGTTGCCGGTGTCCGTCACCCACAGCGTGCCGTCGCCGGATGCGGTCATCGCCTTCGGCGTCGAGCCCGGTGACCGGGTAGGAGGTCGCGCCCGCCGGGTTGCCCGGCGGGACCTTCGTGATCTGCCCGGCGGTCGCGACCCAGACGTTCCCGTCCGGTCCCGTGGTGACGGCCGTGCTGCCCGCGGCGATGCCGGTGCCCGGGACGCCGGCGGCGGCCGCCGGATTCGCCGGGCGGGATCTTCACCAGGGCCTCCTTGCCGGCGCCGGGCGTCTGGCTGACCCAGATGAACCCGTCGGCCGACGTGATCCCGCCGGTGAGGAAGCCGATCGTGCCGCCCAGGTCGCCGGCCTGCAGGACGGTCACCGACCCCGAGGGGCTGACGCGGCCGACGGCCTGCTCGAGCGCGACCCAGACGTTCGCCGTCGGGGCCGACCGTGAGCTGGCTGTTCGTCGCGACGCCCGGGAGGTCGAAGACGCCGTCGACCTGCGGCGCGGCGTGGGCGGGGCCGGCCGCGGCGGTGAGCAGCGCGGCGAGCAGGGCGACGAGCGGCAGGCGGGAGCGGCGGAGGATCGACGGCATGTGCGCAGCCTAGGCCGTCACCTCGCCGTCGTGTGTGTCAGAGCTCCAGGATCGCCGCCGTCGACACCGACAGCGGCCGCGGCGGGGCGTCCGGCGCCGCCCAGCGGGCCTCGGCGATCTCGCCGGCGTCGATCGTGACCGCGGCCGAGCGCGCGTCGGCGGCGTACACGTGCAGCTCGTTCAGCTTGTGGTCGCGGATCTCGATGACGGCGACGGGCCGCCAGGCGAGCGCCACCCCGAGCTCCTCGCGCGCCTCGCGGACGACCGCCTGCGTCGGGCGTCTCGCCGCCGCGCGACGCCGCCGCCGGGCAGCTCCCACACGCGCCGGTCGCCGTAGGTGTGCCGGATGAAGAGCACCCGGCCCTCGTGGCGCAGCAGGCACTTCACGCCGCGCGTGTCGCGGGCGGCGGACGACCCACCAGACCCGCAGCATCCGGTGCGCCGCGCGGTAGGCCAGGCGGCGCAGCGGGGACCGGAAGCCGCGCGAGCGCGTCCTCCGGGCGCATCGGGCCGCGCCTCAGGCCGCGGCGCGTCGACGCCTCGGCGACGACCTCCTGCGGCAGGCGCCGGGAGACGACCTTCGAGACGCCGTCGCCGCCCATCGAGACGCCGTAGAGCATGTCGGCGGCCTCCATCGTGCGCTTCTGGTGGGTGACGACGATGAACTGCGCGCGGTCGCGGTAGGTGCGCAGCAGCTCCAGGAAGCGGCCGATGTTGAGGTCGTCGAGCGCGGCCTCGACCTCGTCGAGGATGTAGAACGGGCACGGCTTGGCGAGGAAGACCGCGAACAGGAAGGCGATCGCGGTCATCGACTTCTCGCCGCCCGACAGGAGCGTCAGGCGCTTCATCGACTTGCCGGCGGGCGTGATCTCGATCTCGACGCCCGAGGTCGTCCTCCGGCTCGCCGAGCTCCTTCTCGACCTCGGCCTCCGCCTCGGCCTCGGCCGCCGCGAGCTGCGCGCCCTCGTCGGCCGGGTCGGCGCCGCCGAGCACGGCCTTCGGCCCGCTGTCCTCGCGCACGAGCCGCAGCCGCCCGCGGCCGCCGGGGAAGCAGTGGGCGGCGAGCTCCTCGAAGTTCTTGGCGGCCGCCGCGAACGTCTCCTCGAAGGTCTCGCGGATCTGGCGGTCGGTCTCGCGGATCAGCGAGCGCAGCTCGCGCAGCGCGGTCTCGAGGTCGGTGCGCTGCGCCTCGAGCTCCTCGACGTGCGCGAGCGCCTCCTCGTACTCGTCCTTCGCGAGCGGGTTGACCGGCCCGAGCTGCTCGCGGCGGCGCTGCAGCCGGTCGATGCGCTCGCGCAGCGCCGCGGCGGCCTCGGCGTCCAGGGCGTCCTCCGCGGGCTCGGCCTCCAGCCCCAGCCGCTCGGCGACCTGCCGCAGCTCGGCGCGACGCCTCGGCCTCCTGGTCGCGCGCCTGCTGCGCCCGCACCTCGGCGGTCGTGACCGCGTCGCCGCACGCGCGCAGGCGCTGCTGGATCTCCGCCTCCAGGCCGCGCGCACGCGCGCAGCTCGGCGGCGACGCCCTCGCCCTCGCGGCGATCGGCGAGCAGCTCCTCCTCGATCGTCGCGACGCGCGCGGTGACGGCCTCCAGCGCGTCCGCGCAGCGACCTCGGCGAGCCGCTCGGCGGCCGGCGCGAGCGCGGTGTCGCGCGCGACGGAGACGCCGCAGGCGCTCGATCGCGGCGGCGCGCTCCTCGCGCTCGCGCGCGGCGCGCTCGGCGACGCGCCGCTCGGCGGCGAGCTCGCCCTCGACCTGGGCGCGGCGCACGGCCGACGACCCCTCGTCGGGCGCGGCGCGGCGCTCGTCGATGAGCCACCCGGCGCGCCGCTCGGCCTCCTGCGGCGCGCGGCGAGCGCGCGGTCGGCCTCGCGCCGCTCGCGCTCGGACGTCTCGCGCGTGGCCTCGGCGGCCGCGACGGCCTGCGCCGCGGCCTCGACGGCGCCCAGCGCGGCGCGCTCGGCGCTGCGCCGTCAGCTCGGTCTCCGCGACGAGCGCGTCGCGCCGGTTGCGCTCGGCGAGCACGCGCTCGCCGCCGCCCTGCGGCGCCTGGCGCAGCTCGCGCGTGCGCGCCGACCCAGGCGCGGCCGCCCTGCGTGACGGCGACGCCGGCGAAGTCCTCGGGCACGCGCCGCCGAGGTCGTCGACGACCCAGGCGCCGGCGAGCAGCGCGGCGCGCGAGCGCGGCGGTCGCGTCGGGGCCGCGCACGAGGTCGGCCAGCGGCCGGGCGCCGGGCGCCGGCGGGCGCCGCGTCGCGCGGCGCCCGGGCGCCGTGCCGGCGACGAGCGTCGCGCCGCCGTCGGCGCCCAGGCGCTCGAGCAGCGCCTCGCCGGTCGCGCGGTCGGCGACGATCGCGGCGCGCAGGCGCCCGCCGAGCGCCGCGGCGACGGCGAGCTCGTAGCCCGGGCTCGACCTCGAGGTCGTCCGCGAGCGCGCGCTCACCGCTCGGCGCCGCCGGCGTGCGAGCGCAGGAACTGGTTGACGGCGGCGAGCTCGGCGCCGACGCGGGCGGCCTCGCGGCGGCGCTCCTCGGCGGAGCGCTCGCGCGGCGCGCAGCGCGCCGCGCGCGACCTCGGCGCCCGCGTCGGCCTCGCGCGAGCGCCGCGGCCGCGGCGGCGACCCGCTCGCCGAGCTCGGCGGCCTGCGCGCGCGGCGGCGGCCCGCTCGGCCTCCAGGCCCGCGAGCTCGCGCTCGAGCTCCTCGCGCGCGCTCGGCGTCGAGGCGCGTCGAGCTCGGCCTCGAGGGCCTCGATCCGCGCGTTGCCCGCCGTCGTCGGGCGCGTCGGCCTCGGCCTGGGCCTCGCAGCACGTCGAGCCGGCGCGTGCGGTGCGCCAGGCGCTCGGCGACGGTCTCGATCGTCTCGGCGGTGCGCTCCAGCCGCACCTCGATGCGGTCCGCGGCGGTGCGGGCGCGCTCGGCGCGGCGCGCGATCGCCTCGCGGCGCTCGGTGCGCTCGGCCAGCGCCTGCTCGGCGCGCTCGCGGCGGGCGGCGACCTGCGCGAGCTCGGCGTCCGCCTCGGCGCGGGCGGTCGCGGGCCGCGATCGCCGCCTCCTGCGCGGCGGCGAGCGTCGGCGCGGCGGGCGCGCACGTCGTCCCGCGCCAGCTCCCAGCGCGCCTCGAGCGTCTGGCGCTCGAGGCGCTCGTGCAGCTCGGCCGCCTCGGCCTGGCGCTTGAGCGGCCGCAGGCGCGAGCGCGCCTCGCGCTCGACGTCGAGCGCGCGGTCGAGGTTCTCCTGCGTGCGGTCGAGCTTCAGCTGGGCGCGGCGGCGGCGCTTGCGGTGCTTGCCGAGCCCGGCGGCCTCCTCGATCAGCAGGCGGCGGTCCTTCGGCTTGGAGGTGACGATCGACTCGACGCGGCCCTGGCTGACGACGGAGTGCATCTCCTTGCCGAGGCCGGTGTCGGACAGCACCTCGAGCACGTCGACGAGGCGGCACTTCGCGCCGTTGAGGCGGTACTCGCCCTCGCCGCTGCGGTCCAGCCGGCGGCTGATCGAGATCTCGCCCATCGGCAGGTCGATCGCGCCCGTCGGCGTTGTCGAGGATCAGCTCGACCTCGGCGGAGGAGCGCGCCTGCACGCCGTGCCCGCCGGAGAAGATCACGTCCTGCATCGACTGGCCGCGGACGGCGAGCGGCGACTGCTCGCCCATGCACCACAGCACGGCGTCGGTGACGTTCGACTTGCCCGAGCCGTTCGGCCCGACGATGACCGACACGCCGGGCGCGAACTGCAGCGTCGTGCGGTCGGGGAAGGACTTGAACCCCTTGAGGGTGATCGACTTCAGATGCATGTCAGGCGTCCTCCTCGACGGCCTCGACGTCGTCCAGCGCGAGCCGCGCGGCCTCCTGCTCGGCGGCCTTCTTCGACCGCCCGTACCCGTGCCCGACGATCCGGCCGTCCACGATCGCGCGCACCTCGAAGGTGCGGTCGTGCGGCGGCCCGAGCTCCTCCGACACCTCGTAGACGACGACCTCGCCGCGCTGCGCGAGGCGCTCCTGGAACGTCGACTTGAAGTCCACCGGGTGCTCCAGCGCATGCTCGATCTCCGGCGCGAACGCCTCGACCACCGCCGCCGCCGTGCGCTCGTAGCCGGCGTGCAGGAAGCAGGCGCCGATCACCGCCTCGATCACCGAGGCCAGCACGCGCTCGGTCATCACCGTCTCGGGCACCGTCATGGCCTCGCGGCGCCGCGGCGCGCAGCCGGTCCGGAACCCCGAGGCGCTCGGCGACGTCCCGGCACGAGGGCCCGGAGACCGTCTGCGCGCGGATCTTCGTCAGCCGCCCCGCGCCGTAGCGCTCGGCCTCGAGCCGCGGGTAGAGGTGCGCGGTCATCGCCAGCCCGAGGACGCTGTCGCCGAGGAAGGCCAGCCGCGCGTAGGAGTCCGCGCGCCGGTCGCTCCACGAGGCGTGCGTGAAGACCTGCCGGTAGAGATCCTCCGGCAGCTCGTCGAGCAGGTCGCTGAGGAGCTTCAGGGCTCAGGTGGTGCGGGAGGCGTGGGCGAGGACGAAGTCGACCGCCTGACCGACGGTGAGGATCTTCGCCGCCTGCTCGTCGGACATCGAGACCCCGTAGGTGTCCTCGAGTTCCTGGACGAGCGTGTAGAGGTCGAGCGAGTCCGCCTCGAGGTCCTCCTTGAAGCGCGACTCCTCGAGGATCGCCGACGGCTCGAGCTCGAGCTCGTCGGCCAGGTGCTCACGGATGCGCTGAAGGACCTCGTCGCGGGTCATGACGCGGACACGCTAGACGCGGGATCGGACGCCGCCCCGCCTCGGACGCCCGCGCCGCAGCGCCCCGGCGGCGTCCAGCGCCGCGTGCGTGCGGCCCGACGACGTCCCCCGCGACGCCGCGCGCGGCGAGCAGGATCGCCTGCGAGAAGCCGTAGCGCGTGAACGCGCCCGTGCGGCACGACGCCCAGGCGCCGCAGCCCGAGCAGGTAGGCGCCGCCCGGGCCCTCGGGATCGATCTCGTCGCGCAGCCCGCGCAGCGCCGGGCGCAGCAGCAGCGCCGCCGGCCTTCGCCCGCGGGCTCGACGTCGCCGCGTCGCGGACGGCGCCGAGCAGGACCTGCGAGACGCCCTCCATCGTCTTCAGCGACGACGTTGCCGGTGAAGCCGTCGGTGACGATGACGTCGGCGACGCCCGTCGTGAGGTCGCGTCCCCTCGACGTTGCCGACGAACGTCAGCGCGCCGGGCGCGGCCGCGGCGCGCTCGGCCAGCGCGGCGTGCGCCGCGACGACGAGCGGCGTGCCCTTCGTCGGCTCCTCGCCGTTGGAGAGCAGCGCCGACGCGCGGGCGCTCGACGCCGAGCACGACCTGCGCGAGCGCCGCGCCCATGAAGGCGAACTGGACGAGGTGCTCCGGGCGGACCTCGGCGTTGGCGCCGACGTCGACGAGCGTGATCGGGTGCCCGGGACCGGGACGGGCATCGCGAGCGCCGGCCGGTAGATGCCGCGGTCGCGCTTGATCTCGAACAGCGCCGGCGGCGAGCGCGGCGCCGGTCGAGCCGCCGCTGACGAGCGCGTCGGCGTCGCCGGCGGCGACGGCGCGCGGCGGCCTGGACGATCGAGGACTCCGGCGTGCGCGCGCACCGCGCGCGCGGGATCGGCGGCCTTGGCGATCGAGACCGGCGCGTCGACGACCTCGACGCCCGTCGGCGACCGTCGCCGATCTCCGCGGCCGGCGCCGAACAGCACGACGCGCACGCCCTGCGCGCGCGGCGATGGCGGCGCCCGCGGCGACCTCGGCCGGACCGAGGTCCGCCCCTCCTGCGTCGACCGCGACCGTGACCGCCGGGGTCACGGCTCGGCTAGTGGTCGTGATCGTGGTGGTCGTGCGCGCTGGGCGCGACGACCTCACGGCCGGCGTACGTCCCGCACGTCGGGCAGACGCGATGCGGGAGACGCGGGGTGTGGCACTGCGGGCACGAGTTGTACGTCGGCGCGCTGAGCTTGTGCGTCGAACGGCGCTTCGTCGTGCGGGAGTGCGACTGTCGCTGCTTGGGGACGGCCATGAGGCAGGACAGGGTAGCGGGATCCGCGCCCGAGCCGACGGCCCGGCGTGCTTGACTGGCGCCGTGCTCCCGCCCGACGTCGTGATCCGGCCCATGGCGGAGGGCGAGGCGCCCGCCGTCTACGACCTCTGCAGCCGCGTGCTGTTCGACGACGATCCGAACGTCTCGCCCGAGGTGCAGCGCGCCCGCTCGATCGCCCGCATCGAGCATCCGCGGAGCACCGACCCCGGCGGCGCCTGGGTCGCCGAGCGCGGCGGCGAGGTCGCGGGCGTGGCGCTCGGGATCGTGCGCGAGCGCCTGTGGGGCTTCTCGCTGTTCGCCGTCGACGAGGACCTCCAGGGCAAGGGTGTCGGCCGCGAGCTGCTGCGCCGCTCGCTCGCCTACGGCGAGGACCGCGGCGCCGAGGGCTGGATCATCCTCTCGAGCGAGAAGCCGGCGGCCATGCGGGTCTACGCCGACGCGGGCTTCGACCTGCTGCCCGCGGTCGCCGCGATGGGCGTGGCCGGACCTGCGGCGCGCGCCCGACGCCGTCGCTGCGGTCGAGGACGCCGGATCCGCCGGGCTGCCGCTCGTCGACGACCTCGGGCGCGCGGTGCGCGGCGCCGGCTATGGCCGGGACGTCGCACAGTTCCTGGAGAGCGGCTCGCGCCTGCTCGTCTTCGAGGACCGGGCGGCCGTGTGCGTTCGCGAGGGCTACGTGCAGCTGGTCGTCGCGCGGGACGAGGAGGCCGCGGCGCTCGCGCTGTGGGCGGCGCTCGTCAGCGCGCCGCCCGGGATGACCGCGCTCGTGCTCTTCATGACCGCGGCGCAGCAGTGGGCGATCCGCGTCGCGCTCGACGCCCGGCTGCCGCTCTCGCCCGACGGCCCCGTGTGCGTGAAGGGGACGCTCGGGCCGCTTGCGCCGTTTCTGCCGAGCGGGGCCTATCTCTAGGGCTCGCGGCGCCGCGCCCGAGATCGTCTCCGGCGTCGCTTCGCGCCGCCGGCCCTTTCGAGGGCGATGTCAGCTCCAGCTCCCCCAGCTTCGCCCAGCGCGGGTCGATCTGCGGGCCGTGGGTGTGTCCGGGGTCCGTGTTCAGGTCCGCCCCGCAGGTCGGGCACAGCCCTGCGCAGTCGGGCCGGCACAGCACCTGCACCGGGAGCGCGAGCGCGAGCGCGTCGTGCGCCCACTGCCGCAGATCGAGCTCCTCGCCCTCGACGTACGGGCTCTCGAGGTCCTCGCCCCCGCCGGGCTGGTGCACCTCGCGCGCGTCGACCGCGATCGCCGGCGCCGCCTCCTCCAGGCAGCGCATGCACGGGCCGCGCAGCGCCGCGTCGAAGCGCAGGCGCAGCGCCCAGCCGTCGCCGGTCATCCGCGAGATGTCGAGCCGCACGGGCACGACCGCCGGCTCGGCGACGTACCCCTCCTCGCCGTAGCGGAAGCTCCCGAGCTCGACCTCCAGGTCGATGCGCTTCCCCTCGCCGGAGCGCAGGTTCAGACGGGCGAGGTCGAAGGTGTCTGCTCTGGCGGGCATCGCGCACTTCAGAGTAGAACCCGCGGCGTGCGCGCGATGGTCCTCGACGAGCCGGGTACGCCGCTGCGGGCGGCGGAGCTCCCCGATCCCGTTCCCGGCGACGGTGAGCTGCTCCTGCGCGTCCGCGCCTGCGGGGTCTGCCGGACCGACGTCCACGTGCGCGACGGGGAGGTCACGACGGACACGCGGCCGATCGTCCCGGGACATCAGATCGTGGGCATCGTGGAGCGCGGCGGGGCGGGCACGACGATCGCGCCCGGCACGCGCGTCGGGGTCCCCTGGCTGGGCTGGACGGACGGCACGTGCCCGTTCTGCACGAGCGGGCCGGGAGAACCTGTGCACGTCCGCGCGGTTCACGGGCCTGGACATCCACGGCGGCTTCGCGGAGCTCACCGTCGCCGACGAGCGCTACTGCTTCCCGCTGCCCGAGGGCTACGGCGACCTCGAGGTCGCACCGCTGCTCTGCGCCGGGCTGATCGGCCACCGGGCGCTGCGGATGACCGGCGACGCCCGGCGGCTGGGCCTCTACGGCTTCGGCGCCGCCGCGCACATCGTCGCCCAGGTGGCGATGCACCAGGGCCGGACCGTCCACGCCTTCACGCGGGCCGACGACGCCGCCTCGCAGGCGTTCGCGCTGCGAGCTGGGCTGCGCGTCCGCGGGCGATGCGCTCGCTCCCGGCCGGGAGCCGCTCGACGCGGCGATCATCTTCGCCCCTGCCGGCGAGCTCGTTCCCGCCGCGCTGCGTGCCTGCGACCGCGGCGGGGTCGTGGTCTGCGCGGGCATCCACATGAGCGACATCCCGTCCTTCCCGTACGCGGATCTCTGGGAGGAGCGCCAGATCCGCTCGGTGGCGAACCTCACCCGCGAGGACGCCCGCGAGTTCCTCGACCTGGCGCCGCAGGTGCCGGTGCGGACCACGGTGACGACGTTCGCCGCTCGAGCGCGCGGAGGACGCGCTCGACGCCATCCGCGCCGGCACGATCGAAGGCGCCGCGGTCCTCGTACCGTGAGGTGCATGGTTCCCCAGGTCGAGCTGCTCTTCTGGGACGGCTGCCCGTCGCACCCGCGCGCGCTCGCCGACCTGCGGGCCGCGATGACCGACGCCGGCCTGGATCCGGACACCGTCACGGTGACCGAGATCCGCGACGACGCGGACGCCGAGCGCGAGCGCTTCACGGGGTCCCCCACGATCCGCATCGACGGTGCCGACGTCGTCCCCTCCGACGACGAGCCGGTCCAGCTGGCCTGCCGCGTCTACCACCGCCGTGACGGGCGCGTCTCCCCCGTCCCCGACCCCGATGACCTGCGCGACGCCCTGCGCAGCGCGATGTCCCCCTCCGAAGGAGCCGCCCGATGACCCTGCGCATCGGCGCCCACGCGCCGACGTTCGACCTGCCCGCGACCGACGGCACGCATCACGGCGTCGCCGCGGAGACCAACCCGCCGGCGACCGTCGTCGTCTTCACCTGCAACCACTGCCCGTACGCGCTCGCCTGGCACGAGCGGATCGCCGCGGTCGCGCGGGACTACGCCGAGCACGGCGTCGTCGTCCTGAACGTCAACAGCAACGACGCCGATCGCTACCCGCGCGACGGGTTCGACGCGATGGTCGCCCGGGTCGAGGCCGAGCCCGACGAGCTGGCCGATGCCCTACCTCCACGACGAGACGCAGGACGTCGCCGAGGCGTACGGCGCGCAGACGACGCCCGACGTGTTCGTCGTCGACGGCGAGGGCCGCGTCGCCTACCGCGGCGCGCCCGACAGCGACTGGGAGGACGAGCGCCAGGACGCGGACTGGCTGCGCGGGGCGCTCGACGACGTGCTCGCGGGCCGGCCGGTGGGCATGCCGGAGACGAAGCCCGTCGGCTGCTCGATCAAGTGGCGGCCGTAGCGCTCAGTCGCGCTCGAGCGCGCGCTTGAGCACCTTGCCGGTGGCGTTGCGCGGGAGCTCGTCGAGGAAGACGGATCTCGCGCGGCACCTTGTAGCCGGCGAGGTTCTCCTTGACGTAGCCCTTGAGGTCGCCCTCGGTCGGCTCCATGCCCTCGAGCACCACGACGTACGCGCGCAGGCGCTCACCCCAGTCGTCGTCCGCCACGCCGACGACGGCCGCCTCGACGACGCACGGGTGGTCGGCGAGCAGGTCCTCGACCTCGCGGGGGAAGACGTTCTCGCCGCCGCTCACGATCATCTCGTCGTCACGGCCGTCGATGAAGAGCCGCCCGCCCGCGTCGAAGTGCCCGACGTCGCCGGTCGACATGAGCCCGTCGATGACGTCCTTGCCGCCACCGCCCGTGTAGCCCTCGAAGGCCATCTCGTTGCCGACGAAGATGCGTCCCGTCACGTCCGTCGCCTCGATCGGCGATCCGGCGTCGTCGTACAGCCGCACGACGGTCCCGCGCGGCGGGCGTCCGGCGCACCCGGGCGCGGCGCGCAGGTCGGCCGGGCCGGCGATCGTCGCCCACGCGACCTCGGTGGACCCGTAGAGGTTGTAGACGACGTCTCCGAAGCGGTCCATGACCTTGGTCGCGAGCTCGCCGGGCAGCGCGCTGCCGCTCACGGCGATGACGCGCAGCGCCGAGGTGTCGTAGCTTCGCGACGACCTCGTCGGGCAGCTCCATGATGCGCTGGAGCATCACCGGCACGACGGCGAGCGCCGTGGCGCGATGGTGGGCCACGGCCGCCAGCGTGTCCTCGGGGTCGAACCGGCGCCGCACGACGAGCGTCGAGCCGAGGGTGAGCGAGAGCAGGAAGTGCGCCATGCCCCACGAGTGGAACATCGGCGCGGCGATCATCGTCGTCTCGCGCGCCCTCAGCGGGATCGCGTCGAACAGCGAGGCCACCGGAGTGAGCGAATCGGGCTGCTTGCGCTGGGCGCCCTTCGGGGTCCCCGTGGTGCCGCTCGTGAGGATGATGACCCGGCTGGGCTCGTCCGGTGGCTCGAGCGCGCCCGCAGGATGACCCGCGGCGAGCTGGTCCAGCGTCAGGGCGCCGTCCGGGTCCGGGCCGTCGTGCCAGGCGACGAAGCGCCTGCGGCCCACGGCGGCGCCGGCGACGAACGCGGCGAACTCCTCGTCGTGGACGATCGCGACCGGCTCCTCGCGCTCGCAGACGTCCGTGATCTGGGGCGCCGCGAACATCGTGTTGAGGTACAGCGCGCGGCTGCCGAGCTTGGCGAGCGCGACCGAGATGTCGATGAACCAGCGGTGGTTGCGCGCGAGGATCGCGACGCCGTCGCCGGGGCCGATGCCCTCCGCCTGCAGCGCACGCGCGAGCCGGTTCGAGCGCTCGTCGATCTCACGGAACGTGAGCGTCCCGCGCTCGTCCACGATCCCGACGGCGTCGGGCCTGCGCGCGGCGGCGGCCTGGTAGCCGCCGGCGACCGTCGGGCCCCAGTCCTTGAGCTTGCCCAGCGCGCGGACGAGACGGTCGGGGCGCTCGGGATGAATGAGGCCGGCGCCGGCGAACGTGCGGGCGACGAAGAGCGGTGTGGTCAGGCGGTCGAGCATCACCGCCGAGCCTACTCCGGCGCGGCACGTGCGGGATGCCCGCGTTTGCACGCATTCCTGCGATCTGTCAGATCACGGGCGTACCGTGCGACCTCAAGCCCATGGAAGCCGCTCGCCCTCTTCATCCCGACCACGTCATCCTCGCCGGCGACCGCCTGCGCGTCGATGCCCTGACCGTCGTCGACGAGACGGTGGTCCGCCTTGCGCGCGAGCGCGAGGAGGCCGGCGAGCAGATCGCGCCGCTCGTCGTGCAGGCGATCGAGATCGGCGCCCGTGTCCTGGACCGCGAGCAGACCGCCGCGAACACGGACTTCGTCAAGGCGGAGTTCGAGCGCCAGGCTCGCGAGGTCGAGCAGCAGTTCGCCGAGCGCGCGCAGCTCGTGAGCGTCGAGCTGACGAAGAGCGTCGAGACGGCGTTCGGCGCGGAGGGCGGCGTGGTCCCCCGTCTCCTGGAGAAGCACTTCGGCGACGAGTCGAGCGCCGCGGTCCAGCATCAGGTGAAGGCGCTGGTCAACGAGCTGCTCGTCTCCCATCGCGAGGCGCTCGGCAAGCAGTTCACCGCCGCGGACGAGAGCAACCCGCTCGCGCAGTTCCAGCAGTCGGCGGTCCGCGCGATCAAGGGCGCATCGGAGCTCCAGCAGCAGCACCTGATCACGATGAACCAGACGATCGACGCCCTGAAGGCGGAGGTCGCCGCGCTGAAGGCCGAGCAGGAGAAGGACGAGGCGGTCGCCGAGGAGGCCGAGCGCGGAACGGCCAAGGGTCGCACCTACGAGGAGCAGGTCGCCGACGCGCTGGCAGCCATCGCCGCGCCGCGCGGGGACGCCGCCGACGCGGTCGGAGACCGCAGCGACGCGGGCCGCAGCAAGAAGGGCGACGTCGTCGTGGACATCGGGCTCTGCGAGGGCCCGTCGCTGGGGCGGATCGCCTTCGAGGCCAAGGACCGCAAGCTCTCCCAGCCGGCTGCGATCAAGGAGCTGGACGGCGCGCTCGAGGCGCGCAACGCGGACTTCGCCGTCCTCGTCGTCCCGAGTGAGGGCGAGATCCCCGCGGGGATGCGCGCGCTGACGGAGTTCCACGGCGACAAGCTCATCGTCACCTGGAATGCCGGCGACGAGTCGAGCCTGACGCTCGAGGTCGCGTACATGCTGGCCCGCGCCCGCGTCCTGCTGGCGCGCGAGGAGTCCGGCGAGCAGCTCGACGGCGCAGCGATCGGCCAGCAGGCCGACAAGGCGCTGCAGTCGCTCAAGGACGCCCGCAAGGTCCGGGCGAACCTCACCGCCGCACGGACGGGGATCGACGCCGCGGGGAGCGCACTCGACGGCATCGAGAAGGCCGTCCGCGGCCACCTCGACGAGATCCGCGCCCTGCTGGCGGCCGCCGGAGCGGTCGACGAGGATGCACCGGCGGTGCTCGACGACGCGCCCGCCGGCGAGCTGTTCTAGCAGCGGCCGCTACTCCATGACGCGCAGCGTCGAGGCGATGTCCATGCGACGCAGCCGGCGCGCGGTGAACAGCGGCGCGAGTGCGCACGCGAGGATCCCCACGCCCGCGGCGATCAGCAGTGTCTGCGGGCTCAGGACGACCCACACCTCGAGGTCGGGCACGGTCTCGGGAACGATCGAGAACACCATCCAGCCGACGAGGACCAGGCCGACGAGCACGCCGACGATGCTGGCGAGGACACCCATCAGGCCGCTCTCGGCGATGCCCTGCCGCACCACCGTCCGCGGCGGGACGCCGTAGGCGAACATCGTCGCGTGCTCACGGCGGCGCTCGTCGGCGCTGATCGCGGCCGAGTTGAACGCGACGAGCAGGGCGAGCAGCAGGATGAACGCCTCGGTCGCGTAGATCACGCCGAGGAACCGGTCGACGTACTCGTCGAGCGCTTCGTAGGGCGCGCTGGCCGCCTGGACGGATGCGACGCCCGGGACGGCGAAGATCGCGCGGATCGCCTCGTCCCGCGACACGTCGGAAGCCGGGATCACCTCGACCTGGTTCGTCAGGCCGCGCAGCCCGGTCCGCGGATCCCAGGCGGCGGACGCACCGTACGCGAGCGGGCGCAGCGTGCCTCCGTGCAGCGCGTCGACCCGCACCCGCGAGCGCACCGCACGCACCGAGCCGTCGCGCTCCAGGAGCGGATGGCGGACGACGACGGTGTCGCCGACGTCGACACCGAGATCCTTGGCGGCCTGGGGCGCGAGTGTGATGCCTGTGCTGATCGCCGAGAAGGTGCCCTCCGGGGTGCTCGGCGTCCAGCCGGCGGCCGCGGGGTCGAAGGTCGTCAGCACCCCGTCGATGCGCTCGCCGCCGGACTCGAGCTCCACGGCGAGCTGGTTCTGCGCCCGCGCGCTCCCGGTCTCCGGCAGCCGGACGATGTCGCGCACCGCGCGCCCGCCGACGCGCTCGTAGCCGCCGAGGCTCACGAGCAGGCGATCGGGTGCGACCCGCTGCGATTCCGCCCGCGCCCGGTCCAGCGGGGCGAGGAATGAGTCGATCAGCCCGCCGAACGTGACGACGAGGGCCACGATCAGCCCGATGCCCATCACCGAGACGATCGTCCGGCGCGGCGCCCGGACGAGATTGCGCAGCGGCATCTGGACGAGACTCCCGCCCGGGATGGGGACGCGCGCGAGGAGCGGAGCCAGCCCGCCACCGCCCGCCGCGCGGAAGCCGACGCGGATGGCCTCGATCGGCTGCATGCGCACAGCGCGCCGGACGGGCAGCAGCACGCCGAGCATCGGCAGCGCGATGCCGATCGCGGCACCGACGAGAAAGCGACCGGCGAGGAACGGCGTGTCGTAGACCGGTAGCGGCAGCACCGACTCGAGCAACGAGCCGAAGACCACCGTCAGGAGGAACCCGATCCCGACGCCGAGCAGCGCCCCGAGCACCGCGATCTGCGCGCCCATGAGGATCGGGCGCAGCGCAAGCCGCGCCGGGGGGACGCCGAGGGCCATCCCGATGCCGATCTCGCGCCGCTCCGCCTCGACCGTCCGGCTGATCAGGTTGTAGGCCGCGAGCGCGGCGCCGAGGAGCACGAGCGCCGAGAGGACGATGTAGATCTTCTGGTCGCCCTCGGCGTCCTTGTAGAGCAGCCGGTAGGACTGCTCGTCCGCCCCGGGGGTCACGGTCACGCCCACGCCGGGCAGCGATGCCTCGAACGCGTGGCGCAGCTGCGCCACGAGCTGCGCCTCGCTCACGCCCGGCTTCCCGCGCACCACGACCTCGTTCACGTCGTCCGCGTGGCCGGAGATCCGCTGCGCGGTCCGCAGCGACGTGAAGAGCACGGCGAAGTCCGCGGCTCCCGTACCCAGGTCGGCGGTGCCGGCGCCGCCGCCGAAGAAGAACTGCGGCTGGAACGCCCAGCCCACGTAGCGCACGCGCGCACCGCCGGCGAGCGTGACCACGCCGGACGCCGGGAGCTTCTGCGCGTCGGCGAACCGGCTCTCGAGCATGCCGGCCGCGAGGCCGTCGTCGGCGCCCGTGAGCACGCGCCCGCGCGCCGCGGCGAGGCCGTCGACGACGGGGGCGGCGTCGATCTGCTGACCCACGAGCATGCCCGGAACCAGGACCGCTCGCCCTCCCGTCGACGCATCGACCTGGGTGGGCAGTACGAGCCGCTCACGGGTGGCGACCGCGTCCGGCGCCTGCCCGGCAGCCCGCGCCAGGCGACCCTGGCGCTCGAAGCCGCCCTCGGCCAGCGAGACGCGCGCGTCGTGGTAGGCCAGGCGGGCGAAGCTCGCGTCGTTGGACAGCGTGCGCCACTCCTGCATGCTCGCCAGTCCGGTCGCCAGTCCGGTCCCGATCGCGATGACGAGTGCGATCGCGACGACCTGGACGGGCCGCCGCCGCAGATCGCGCCAGGACCATCGCAGCCAGAGGTTGCGGTCCATCTGCGCTACCAGTGCAGCTCGGCGATGTCCGCCCGGCCGCCCGGCGGCGGCCCGTCCGAGACGACGCGGCCGCTCGACAGCTCGATGACCCGGTCGGCCACGCGTGCGATCTCGCGATTGTGGGTCACGACCAGCACCGACGTCCCGAGCTCGTGCGTCTGGTCGTGCAGGAGTTGCAGGATCTGCACCCCGGTGTGGAAGTCCAGCTCACCCGTCGGCTCGTCCGCCAGCAGGATCGGGTTGCCCGTCGCCAGTGCGCGCGCGATCGCCACCCGCTGCTGCTCCCCGCCGGAGAGCTCGTGCGGGAAGTGGGCCACCCGGTCCTCGAGCCCGACGCGCCGCAGCGTCTCCGTCGCAACCGCGACACGGTCGCCGCGGCCTGCGACGTCGGCGCCGAACTCCACGTTCTCCAGCGCGCTGAGCTCGGGGAACAGGTTGAACGTCTGGAAGATGAACGACACCGTGTGACGACGGAATGCGAACAGGTCGCGGCGCGAGGCCGCGGTGATGTCGCGCCCGGCGATGGCGATCCGGCCCTCCGTGACGGTGTCGAGTGCCCCGATGAGGTTCAGCAGCGTCGTCTTGCCGCTGCCGGACGGCCCGAGGACGACGATGAACTCGCCGCGCCCGATGTCGAGCGTGACGTCCTCGAGCGCGGTGACGATGCCCGCACCCACCTGGTACCGGCGGCTGACGCCTTCCAGGTGGACGAGCGCGCCCTGTGTCGCGGCTACGGCCTCAGCGGCCTCTCGGCGTCCGTCATGCTCGGCGGTCGTCATCCCATCCGAGGCTACGCGGCCCGGGCGACGAACCGTCCGCGGGAACTACGGAGCTGCGCTCAGCGCTCGGAGCCGGTCTCGGCCGGCTCGTCCTCGTGGCGGCCGGCGAGCCGGTCGCGCCCGCGCTGCACCGCGGCGATGAACTTCGAGAGGTTGACCTCGAGGGTGCCGAGGATCTCGTCGGCGTAGTCCTCCGCGCCGAGCCGGATCTCGCGCTCGCGTCCGCGTGCGTCCTCGATGATGTCCTCGGCGCCGCGCTCGGCCTGCCGGGTGACCTCTTCCTGCGCGATCAGCTGCTCCTGCTTCTCGCGCGCCTCCTTGATGATGCGCTCGGCCTCGCGCTTGGCCTCGGCCAGCATCTCCTGGCGCTCCTTGACGATCCAGCGCGCCTGCTTGATCTCCTCGGGGATCGTCGCGCGCATCTGGTCCAGGATGTCGTAGATCTCCTCCTTGTCCACGCGCACCTGATCCGTCAGCGGAACGGGCTTCGCGTTGTGGATGAGATCGTCGAGTTTGTCGATGAGGACCAGGACGTCCATAGCACGGGTGGCTTTCGCTAGCGGGCGAGTTCTTCCTTCAAGCGGCGCGCGACCAGCGGAGTGACGTGCTCGTCGATGTTGCCGCCGAACATCGCGAGCTCCTTGATCCCGCTGCTGCTCAGAAAACTGTACTGCGGGCTGGCCATCAGGTAGAGCGACTCGATGTCCGGGGCCTGCAGGCGGTTGAGCTGGTTCATCTCGAACTCGTACTCGAAGTCCGAGATCGCGCGCAGGCCCTTGACGATCGCCTTGGCCCCGATCTTCTGGGCGAAGTCCACGACCAGGGTGTCGAACGGCTCCGGACGCACGTTCGGCAGGTGCGCGGTGGCGTCCTGGATGAACGCGAGGCGCTCCTCGACGCCGAACAGCGTCTTCGACTTGCGGACCGAGAGGTTCACGACCGCGACGACGACCTCGTCGTACATCTCGGCGGTGCGCTCGATGACGTCGATGTGCCCGCGGGTGATCGGGTCGTAGGACCCGGGACAGACGGCGACGCGATTGGAGGGAGTCATGGGATGGCGTGGATGCGGATCAGCGTGTCGCCGTAGCGGCGCTCGTCGGTGGTGGGCAGCGGCAGGTCGAGCGGAGCGCGGCGGTCGCTCTCGGTCACGACGCGTGCTGCCGGGGCGAGCACGGCGGTCAGATCGGCCGCGAGCCGCTCCCCCAGCGCCGGCGCCTGCCGGTATGGAGGGTCAAGGAAGACGAGATCGTAGGCGTCGCCGCGCTCGCGTGCGGTGCGCAGTGCGCGCTCGGCCGGCATCCGCAGCAGCTCGGCCTCGTCGGGCGCCAGCCCGAGCGTCTCGAGATTGCGCGCGATGACCTGCGCCGCCCAGCCGTCCTTCTCCACGAGCGTGGCGTGTGCGGCGCCGCGCGAGAGCGCCTCGATCGCGAGCGCGCCGGAGCCTGCGAACAGGTCGAGCACGCGCGCCCCGTCGAGCGGGCCGAGGATCGAGAAGAGCGCCTCGCGGACGCGGTCGGTGGTGGGACGCGTCGCGTCGCCCTGCACCGTGGCGATCCGCCGCCCCCCGAAGCGCCCCGCGACGACCCGCATCGCTCACGCGGGGATCGCGACGCGCTCGATCGCGCCGCGCGTGTCGAGCAGCGCGTCCATGAGCGGGACGTGCTCGGGGGCGGCGAGCGCGGGATCGACGTCGATGATCTCCCGCGCGCTCGCCCGGGCGCGCTCGAGCAGCTCGGCGTCCTCCGGGAGGCGGGCGTAGCGGAAGGCGGGCGCCCCGGACTGGCGCGTGCCGGTCAGCTCCCCCTCCCCCCGCAGTCGCAGGTCGATCTCGGCGAGGCGAAAGCCGTCGGTGTGCTCGGCGAGGGCCTTCAGCCGTTCGGACTCCTTGGGGCCGAACAGCAGGCACAGCGAGCGGTGCTCCCCGCGCCCGACCCGCCCGCGCAGCTGGTGCAGCTGGGAGATGCCGTAGCGCTCGGCGTCCTCGACGAGCATGACCGTCGCGTTGGGGACGTCCACGCCGACCTCGATCACCGTGGTCGCGACGAGGACGTCGGCGTCGCCGGCCGCGAACGCGCGCATCGCGGCCGCCTTCTCCGCCGGGCGCATCTGGCCGTGAAGGAGCGCGACGCGGAAGCCCTCGAGCTCGGTCTGCGCCAGGCGCTCGTACTCCGCGGTGGCCGCGCGCGCCTGGAGGGCCTCGGACTCGCTGACGAGCGGGCAGACGACGTACGCCTGGCGGCCGGCGCGCAGCTCCTCGCGGATGCGCTCGTAGGCGCGCGAGCGCTCGCGCTCGCCGCTCGCGACGTGCGTGTCGATCGGCTGGCGGCCCTTCGGGAGCTCGCGCAGCTCGGTGACGTCGAGGTCGCCGTAGCCCAGCAGCGCGAGCGTGCGCGGGATCGGCGTCGCCGTCATGTGCAGCACGTGCGGGACGAGTCCCGGCTCGGCCTTGGCGTCCAGGCGGGAGCGCTGGCGCACGCCGAAGCGGTGCTGCTCGTCCACGACGACGACGGCGAGCGAGGCGAACCGCACGTCGTCCTCGATCAGCGCGTGCGTGCCGACGACGAGGCCCAGCTCGCCGCTCGCGAGCTTGCCGAGCGTGTCGGCGCGGCGGGCGGCGGGCGTGGATCCGGTGAGCAGTGCGGCGGGCACCGCCTCCCCGGGCATGAGCGCCTGGAGCGTGGCGAAATGCTGTTCGGCGAGCGTCTCTGTCGGCGCCATCAGCGCGGCCTGGCGTCCGTGCTCCACGGCGCGCAGCATCGCCGCGAGCGCGACGACGGTCTTGCCCGAGCCGACCTCGCCCATCAGGAGCCGCTGCATCGGGTGCTCGAGCGCGAGGTCGCCGATGACGACGTCGATCGCGCGCTGCTGGTCGCCCGTCGGCTCGAACGGCAGCAGGGTGTCGAGCCAGCGGCGCGTGATCCCGGCCCCGCCCCACTCCGCGGCCTGCTCCCCCGCCTCGAACGGCAGCTCCAGCGCGGCCGCGCGGACCTCCTCGCGGCGATGGGCGCGGCGGCGCAGCAGGTCGAGCTGGACGAGCAGCAGCTCGTCGAAGGCCAGCCGCCGGCGTCCACCCTCCGCATCCCCGCCGTGCGCCGCGAGCAGCGCCGCGGGCCGGTCCGGCAGCCGGTGCCGGGCGCGCAGCCGACCCGGGAGCGGCTCGGTCGCCGCGCGCGCGAGCGGCAGGTGCTCACCGACCAGCGCGAGGATCTGCGTGGACGACAGCCCCTCGGTGGCCGGGTAGTGCGCGACGTCGCCGGCGCCGCCCACGCCCTCGGTCGTCGGGGCGTGCGAGGTGACGCGGAACCGGTTGCGGGCGTCGAAGGTGCCGTGGAGGACGAGCCGCGTCCCGGCCGGGTACTTGGAGACGAGCCAGGGCTGGTTGAAGAACGCCGCCTTCATCGAGCCCGACTCGTCGGCGACGACCGCCTCGACGATCGGCCGCATGCCGCGGCGACGCACGGGACGCGAGGTGATCGACCGGACCTCGACGGTCACGGTCGCCTGCTCGCCCTTCGCGAGCTCGGCGACGGTGCGCGACTCGCGCGTGTCGCGCGGAAGATGGGCCAGCAGGTCGCCGACGGTCGCCAGGCCCAGCGCGGCGGCGGCCTCGCGCTGCTTCTCGCCGGCGCCGGGGAGCTGCAGCGGCGCGCTCAGCGCCGTGGCGCGCGGGCCGCGCCACGGGGCGGCGAGCAGGGCCGCCGCTTCCGGCGCGGCGGTCTCGGCGAAGGCGGGTGGCGGTGTGTCCCGCACCACGGCATCGTCCGTCACTCGGCGGACAGCAGCCACCAGCGGCTCGGCTGGCCGCCCTCGTGCAGCTCGAGCGCGACGCCCGCGGGCGCCAGCTGGGCGATCGCGTCATCGGCGAGGGGCGCGCCCTCGCCGCGGATGACCGTGACGAGCTCGGCCTCGACGGCGAGGTGATCCAGGACCGCGCTCAGCGTCTGCTGCGGATCGCCCCAGGCGACGAGCTCGTCGCCGACGTAGCCGACCGCGTCGCCGACCGCGAAGCGTCCCTGCGCGTCGGCGCGCGCGGCGGGCGCGACCTGGCCGGTGCGCAGCTCGGCGAGCGTCTCCTCCATCGCCGCGGCGTTCGCGGCCGCCGAGCGGTCGGTGAGCAGCGCCACGGCGGCGACGAGCCCCGCCTGCTGCTCGCCGGAGGCCACGATCGCCACCGTCTTGTCGGAGATCTCGGCCGCCGCCTGGGCCGCCATGAGGATGTTGCCGCTGTTGACGAGCACGACGACCTCCTCCGCGGCGACCGTGTGGATCCCCGCCAGGATGTCGTACGTCGAAGGGTTCATCGTGGCGCCGCCGTCGAGCGTGTCGCAGCCCAGCGAGTGGTACATCGCCGCCAGGCCGGGACCCGAGACGATCGCGAGCGCGCCGCAGTGCTGCCCGTGGGCGACGGGCGGGCCTGAGAGGCGACGGTCGCGGTCGGCGACCTGCGTGTGCATGTCCGCCACGTCCAGGCGGGACACCTCGCCGAGGCCGTCGAAGATCGCGGTGACCGCATGCGGGTCGTCGGTGTGGACGTGCACGCGCAGCGTCACGTGGTCGCCGACGACGAGCACGGAGTCGCCGATCGCCTCCAGGCCCGCGATGTAGGCCGGGGGCTCCTCCAGCTCGGTCCCGTTGGCAGCGGTGACCGCGAAGTTCGTGCAGTAGCGGAACGTCGAGGACTCGTGCTCGGGGTGCGTGACCCGGGCTGGCGCGTGGTGGTGCTCGACCTGCGGCGCCTCGTCCCCGCGCAGGGCGGCGACGCAGCCGGCGAAGACGATGACGACGCCGTAGCCGCCCGCGTCCACGACGCCCGCCTCCTTGAGGGCGGGCAGCAGGTCCGGCCCGCGGCGCACGGACTCCTCGCCCGCCACGACGGCGCGCGCGAGCACCTCCGCGATCCGCCGGTCCTGCTCCTCCGGAGCGGCGTCGGCCGGCAGGCGCCAGTCGCCGTGGGCGATCTCGCTGGCGACCGAGGCCGCCATGTCCCGCATCACCGTGAGGATCGTGCCCTCGGCGGGCTTGCGGACGGACGCGTACGCGCGCTGGGCGCCCCGCGCCATCGCCGCGCCCACGAGCGCCGGGTCGATCAGCTCACCCGGCCGCGAGATCAGCTCCTCCGCGGCGCCGCGGATGAGCTGCGAGAGGATCACGCCGCTGTTGCCGCGCGCCCCGAGCAGCGCCGCACGCGCCACCGAGTCGACGATCTCCACCCGCCCGATCTCATCGAGCGGACGATCACCACTCGCCTCCGCGAGCCGGTCCACCTCCGCCAGGCACGCCTGCAGCGTCAGGACCATGTTGTCCCCCGTATCGCCATCGGCGACCGGGAACACGTTCAGATCATTGATCTCCTGCCGCCGCGCCTCCAGATGCACCAGCGCGCCCTCAAGGGCGGCCCGGAAGCGAACAAGGCTTGGAGAGGGCTCAGCCACGGAGGTGAGGCTAGTGGGCGAGGCGGAAGGCAGAAGTGCGGAAACCGTCAGCGCCGGAGGAGATCGTCACCCGGAACCCGATGGGTGATTCGCGGATGCATGAGGCCGCGATGTGCGGGGCGATAGGCCGGACGGCCATCGCACCGCCTCAGCGTGGCCTCAGGCGCCGCGAGGCGCCCATCGCACTCAGGCGGCTTTGGTTACTTTGCCGGCCTTGAGGCAGCGGGTGCAGACGTATGCCCGCTTGGGCGCGCCGGCCTCGAGGATCCGGACCTTCTGGAGGTTCGGGTTGAAGCGTCGCCGGGTCGCGACCATCGAGTGGCTGCGGCTGTTTCCGAACGCCGGTCCCTTGCCGCAGCTGTGACACACCTTTGCCATAAGGCGAAGCAGTGTAGCGGCGCCTGTTCGGCGTGGCCGTCAGGTGCGCTCGGGGGTGCGTGCGGGCTCGGGTGCGTGGTCGGGGCGCCGCGCGGGCCGCGGGTAGGCGTCGGCGAGGCGCCCGGGACCGCGCAGGCGCACGTCGCTGGCGTCCGCGCCGGGGAGCGGGAGCGCTGCGCCGCCGGGTGCGACGGGCTCCGGGGGCGCCGGAGGCTCGTCACCGGCGTCGTCCCCGAACCAGAAGCCGAGCCCGAGCGGGCGGTCGCCGACGGAGAAGAGCATCCAGAGCAGGGCGACGACCGCGATCACGTGCGAGACCCCGATGAGGAGGAATGCGGCCTGTTCGCCTCCCATACGGGGATCGTACGCCTCTCAGCCGGTGGACAGGCGATCCCGCACGGCGAGCAGCGCGAGCACGGCGTCGGCGGCGTGGCGGCCGGAGTCGCGGGTGTCGCCACCGGAGCGGGCGAGCGCCTGCTCCATGCTGTCGACGGTCAGGACGCCGAACGCGGTGGGGACGCCGGTGCGCAGCTGCACGTCCTGGATCCCGCGCGCCGCTTCGGCGCAGACGTAGTCGTAGTGGTCGGTCTCGCCGCGGATGACCGCGCCGAGGCAGATGACCGCGTCGTAGCGTCCGCTCTCGGCGCAGAGCTTTGCGGCCATGGGCAGCTCGAAGGCGCCGGGGACGTCATACACGTCGGCGGCGGGCGCGCCGGCGTCGGCGAGCGCCGCCTGGGCGCCGGCGACGAGCCGGTCGGCGAGGTCGGCGTAGAAGCGGCCGACGACGATGGCGGTGCGGGGGGCGCTCACGAGGCGTCGTCTCCGCGCCGGTCCTGCTCGCGTTCGGCGTGGAGCATCTCCTCGTCGAGGTTGAGCCCCTGGTGGTGGAGGATGTGCCCCATGCGCTCGCGCTTGGTGCGCATGTACGCCTCGTTGTGCTCGTTCGGCGGGTGCTCGATCGGGATCTGCGCGGTGACGGAGAGGCCGTAGCCCTCGAGCCCGCGGATCTTCTTGGGGTTGTTCGTGAGGATGCGGATCGAGGTGAGCCCGAGGTCCACGAGGATCTGGGCGCCGATGCCGTAGTCGCGCAGGTCGGCGGGCAGGCCGAGCTTGAGGTTGGCTTCGACGGTGTCGTAGCCCTCCTCCTGCAGCTTGTAGGCCTTGAGCTTGTTGAGCAGGCCGATCCCGCGGCCCTCCTGGCTGAGGTAGAGCAGCACGCCCTCCCCGGCGATCTCGATCTGCGCCAGCGCGGCTTCGAGCTGCTCGCCGCAGTCGCAGCGCAGCGAGTGGAAGACGTCGCCGGTGAGGCATTCCGAGTGCACGCGGACGAGGACGTCCTGCTTGCCGGCGACGTCGCCCTTGACCATCGCGACGTGGTGCTTCTCGTCGACGAGCGACCGGTAGCCGACGACGGTGAACTCGCCGAACGCGGTCGGCATCTTCGTCGCGACGACGCGCTCGACGAGCTTGTCGTGCTTGCGCCGGTAGGCGATGAGGTCGGCGATCGTGATCATCCGCAGCCCGTGCTTGTGGCAGTAGGCGGTGAGGTCGCCGACGCGGGCCATCGACCCGTCCTCGTTCATGACCTCGCAGATGACCCCGGCGGGCACGCAGCCGGCGAGGCGCGCGAGGTCGACGCTGGCCTCCGTGTGGCCGGTGCGCTCGAGCACGCCGCCGGGCTTGGCCTTGAGCGGGTTGACGTGGCCGCCCTTGACGATCGAGTCCTGGCCGTTCGCCGGGTCGACGGCGGTCTTGATGGTGTGGGCGCGGTCGGAGGCGCTGATGCCGGTGGTGACGCCCTCGCGTGCCTCGATGGTGACGGTGAACGGGGTCTCGAAGGGTGTGTCGTTCTTGGCGGTCATGAGCTCGAGGTCGAGCTCGTCGCAGCGCTCGGGCGTCAGCGCGAGGCAGATCCAGCCGCGCGCGTGCATCGCCATGAAGTTGATCGCGTCGGGCGTGACGTGCTCGGCCGCCATCACGAGGTCGCCCTCGTTCTCGCGGTCCTCGTCGTCGACGACGACGACCATCTTCCCGGCGGCGATGTCCTCGAGTGCCTCCTCGATGGTCGCGAAGCGGACCTCCTCGCGGGCGGGCACGGTCATCGTGAGCCCTCCGCGGTCGGCGCGACGAGCTTCTCGACGTATTTGGCCACGATGTCGACCTCCAGGTTGACGGTCCGTCCGGGCGCTGCCTCGCCGAGCGTCGTGCGCTCGAGCGTTTCGGGAATGAGTGACACGTCGAAGCCGTCGGCGTCGACGCGGGAGACGGTCAGCGACACGCCGTCGACGGCGATGGAGCCCTTCTCGACGACGTAGCGCAGCAGCTCGGGTGCGGCCGCGACGGTGATGACGCGGGCGAAGCCGTCGTCGCCGACCGCGGCGACGGTGCCGGTGCCGTCGACGTGTCCCTGCATGATGTGGCCGCCGAGCCGGGCGTCGGCTCGCAGCGCGAGCTCGAGGTTCACGGGCGAGCCGATCTGCAGCGCGCCGAGCGAGGAGCGCCGCAGCGTCTCGTGCATGGCGTCGGCGGCGAAGCTGCCGTCCTGGATCGCGGTGGCAGTGAGGCAGACGCCGTTGACCGCGACGGAGTCGCCTTCGGCGACGTCCGCGGCCAGACGGGTCGTGACGCGCAGCCGCGCGCCCTCCCCCGTCGTCTCGATGCCGGCGATGGCGCCCCGGTCTTCGACGAGTCCCGTGAACATGGTCACCAGACTCGCAGTCGCGCGGTGAGCAGGATGTCGTCCCCGGAGGGCTCCGCTTCGAGCGAGATCGCCCGCATCGCGTCGGAGATCTTCGCGACGCCTTCGCCTTCGAGCGGGTCGCGGGCGCTGCGGCCGCCGAGCAGGAGCGGGGCGACGAACAGCCGGGCCTCGTCGATCTCGCCGGCGTCGAAGAACGCGCCCGCGAGGTGCGGCCCGCCCTCGAGCATGAGCGCGGTGACGGGGAGGTCGAGGTCGCCGAGCTGGTCGAGCGCGTCCGCGATCCGCGCGGGCTCGTTCTCGCCGGTCGCGGTGATGACTTCGGCGCCCGCCATCTCGAGCGTCTCGGTCGCCGAGCGCCGGGCGGCGCGCGAGACGATGACGGTGAGCGGGATCTCGGAGGCGTCGCGGACGAGCTGGGAGTCGACGGGCAGGCGCGCGGTGGAGTCGAACACGACGCGCCGGGGCTGGCGCTCGACGTCCGGCAGGCGTGCGGTGAGCCGCGGGTCGTCGGTGAGCGCGGTCCCGATGCCGACGACGACGGCGTCCACCTCGGCGCGCCAGCGGTGGGCGAGCTCCCGGCTCTCCTCGCCCGAGATCCACTGCGAGTCGCCGTCGCGCGTGGCGACCTTGCCGTCGAGGCTCATCGCGGACTTGAAGAGCACCCAGGGGCGCCCGGTGCGGGCGTGCTTGCGGAACGCCTGGTTCTCGAGCCGCGCGCGCAGCGCCTGGTCGCCGTCGGCCACGGAGACGTCGACGCCCTCGTCGCGCAGGATGCCGAGGCCGCGCCCGCTGGCCTTCTCGGTCGGGTCGTCGCTGGCGACGACGACGCGGGAGATGCCGGCCTGCAGGATCGCGTCGGTGCAGGCGGGCTGACGACCCTGGTGGCAGCACGGCTCGAGCGAGACGTAGAGCGTCGCCCCGTGGAGGTCCGCGCCGCCGGATGCGGCGATCGCCGCGGTCTCGGCGTGCAGGCCGCCGTACTCGTCGTGCCAGCCCTCGCCGAGGACCTCGCCGTCACGGGCGATGACGGCGCCGACGAGGGGGTTCGGGCTCACCCTGCCCAGCCCGCGGCGACCGAGCTCGATCGCTCTGTCAAGCAGCTGGAGGTCGTCGGCGTTCGCGGTCACCGCCACTGAGGATACGACGCGACGCCGGTTCTCCCGGGTCAGCCGCAGCGCGCGTATGCCGCGTAGAACGGCGTCCCGGCGATGCGCAGGTAGCCCTTCGGGGGGAGGACGTTCGCCGTGTCCTGCGGGCTGTCGTCGACCGGATCAAGCCCGTTGCGCAGCAGGATCGAGCGGCGCGCGGGCAGGATCGCCACGCCGGTCCGGACCTGCGCCGCGGCCTCCTTGTCGCTGCGCGCGACGACCTGATCCTCGGGCAGGTCCATGATCCAGCGCACGTCGGGGATCATGCGGTGGTTCGGCACGAGCACGGGGCCGCAGCGGGCGGCCGCCCGGACCTGTGGCTTGTCGAGCAGCGCCTTGAGCCCGACGCGCGCGTCGCCGCGCAGCGTGAGCTCGTTCCCCAGCCGCGCGAGGTCGACGCGCAGGAGGGTCCAGACGAGCGCGAACGCGACGCCGAGCGCGGCGAGCACCGTCCAGGCGGTCCGGGCGCGGCCGTGCTCGAGCATCGTCCAGCCGCCGACGGCCACCGCGGCGAACAGCATCACCATGAGCGACGGGACGAGGAGGTAGCGGTTGATGACCGACAGGCCGGCGGCGCCGACGAGCACGAACGTGCCCAGGCCGACGAGCAGCACCGCGAGCGGGACGCGCACACGGGTCGGGGCCAGCCAGGCGGCGAGCCCCAGCCCGATCAGCCCGGCCACGGCGACGGGGAGCTTCACGAGCGCCTTGAGGAAGCTCACCATGGCGGTGGGCACCTCGCCGAGGCCCTTGTTGCGCCCGAGTTCCTCCGCGAGGCCGCTCGTGTGGTTCTGCGAGAACGCCGGGTCGCCGGTGACGATGAAGTCCGTCCCGGCCCAGATCAGCGGAGCGGCGGCGACCAGCAGCGCGTCCTCGATGCGCTCGCGCCAGGTCGCCTTGGGGAACAGCCACAGCCAGTAGACCCCGCTCAGGACCCACGCCTCGGGGCGCAGCAGGCCCGCGAGCAGCAGCAGCACCAGGACGGCGCGGCCGCGCCGCGGGCTGGCGGCCTCCAGGACGGCCGCCCAGATGATCAGCGCGAGATACGGGATGTCGACGTACCCGCGCGCGGCCAGGAACGGGAAGTCGAAGCGCGTGCAGATGATCACGCCGACGATGACGCCGACGAGCGTCGTGAACGTCGTGCGGCCGAGGCGGTACAGCCCGGCGACGAGCACGACGAAGCTCGCGAGCGTGGCGAAGACCAGCAGGCGGTCGCCCCAGTAGCCGAACAGCGCCATGATCGCCCCGAAGACGACCGCGAGCGGATGCTGCGTCGGCGCGCGGTAGGCGTCGAACGAGGGCAGGTCGCCGTGGAGCAGCTCACGGCCCCAGATCAGCGAGTACGTCGAGTCGTAGTTGGAGTACGTCGGGTAGACGAGGGTGCCCGCGATCGTCGCCAGGATGAGGGCGCCGAGAAGCAGCGCCGGCCAGTTCCAGGCGCGGATCCGCGCGAAGGGAACGGGCGGGCCGGTGTTCGGACGTGCCGCCCGTTCGTCAGGCATACTGAGCGCGCGAGTGTACGGCACCACCTGCGCTTGACCGCGTGCCGTAACCAGCCGCCACCGGGCCGCGTACTCTGATTCGCGCGCATGAAGCTCATCATCCAGATCCCATGCCTCAACGAGGAGGCGACCCTGCCCGCCACGCTTGCGGACCTTCCGCGCGAGGTGCAGGGCTTTTCGACGGTCGAATGGCTCGTGATCGATGACGGCTCGACGGATCGCACGATCGAGGTCGCGATCGAGAACGGCGTCGATCACATCGTCCGGCTGACGAACAACAAGGGCCTCGCCGCGGGGTTCCAGGCGGGCCTCGACGCGTGCCTGAAGCTCGGCGCCGACGTCATCGTCAACACCGACGCCGACAACCAGTACTTCGGCGGGGACATCCCCAAGCTCGTCGCGCCGATCGTCGCCGGGAACGCCGACATGGTCGTCGGTGACCGTCAGGTCGAGACGATCCCCCACTTCTCGCGCCTGAAGGTGCGGCTGCAGCACCTCGGCTCGTGGGTCGTGCGCCAGGCGTCCGGGACGGCCGTGCCCGACACGACCTCCGGCTTCCGCGCCTACAACCGCGAGGCGGCCATCCAGATGGCCGTCGTCTCGAAGTTCACCTACACGCTCGAGACGATCATCCAGGCCGGGAAGCTGCTCGTCGCCATCGAGGCGGTCCCGATCGCGACGAACGAGAAGACGCGCGAGTCGCGGCTGTTCCCGTCGATGTGGGCGTACGTGCGCCGCAACAGCGTCTCGATCTTCCGCATCTACGCGCAGTACGAGCCGATGCGCGTGTTCACGACCCTCGCCGGCATCCTGATCGTGCTCGCGGCCGTGCCGTGGCTGCGCTTCCTGATCGCCTGGCTGCAGGGCGACGGCGCCGGCCACGTGCAGTCCCTGATCTTCGGCGCGGTCCTCTTCAACGCGGCCGTCGTGATGGCCGCCCTCGGCGTCATCGGCGATCTCCTCGCCGGCCAGCGGATCATGACCCAGCGGGTGTTCGAGAAGATCCGCCGGATCGAGCTGCAGCTCGACGTCCCGCCGTCCCACTACGAGCCGGGCGCAGGCACGACCGGCCGGGCCCCGACCACCGGCGCGCGCAGCGCGCCGACGCCCGAGGAGCAACGCCAGTCCACCCAGGAGCAGGAGGCCATCCGGCTGTGAGCACCAACGTCACGGTGGACCCCGAGGGCACCGTCACCGGCAACACGTACGACAAGTACGGGTCGTCCAACCCCGTCGTCCGCCGTCTCATGACGGAGTTCCACCGCAATCTCGACGAGCTCTGGGGCCTGGCGGCGCCGACCTCGATCCTCGACGTCGGCTGCGGCGAGGGCGTCCTCACCTACGACTGGGCCGAGCGCCTGGGCGACGGCCGCATCGTCGGCATCGATCTCGACGACCCGCTGCTCCACGAGCAGTGGAAGACGCGCACCCGCGAGAATCTCGAGTACCGCGTCCTGAAGGCCGAGAACATGCCGTTCGCCGACGACGAGTTCGACATGGCGACCGCGATCGAGGTGCTCGAGCACGTCCCGGACCCCGAGGACACGCTCTGCGAGATGCAGCGCTGCGCCAAGCAGTGGATCCTCGTGTCGGTCCCCCGCGAGCCGCTCTGGCGCGCCACGAACGTCGCGCGCGGCGCCTACTGGAAGACGATGGGCAACACGCCGGGCCACGTGAACCACTGGTCCAGCGGGGCGTTCAAGCGCCTGCTGTCCCAGTACGGCGAGGTCGTGGAGCTGCGCCGGCCGTTCCCGTGGACGATGTGTCTCGTGCGCGTCGGCGCCTAACCGGAAGGCCGGCCCGCCCGCGCCGTGACCGACGCTCCCGCTGAAATTCACCGACTCGGGGGCCGCGGCCGCCGAACGCGAGGCGGCCGCCCACCCGGATGCCTCGTACGCGCGCGGCGCCCGGATCCTCTCGGTCGGCATCGCGGCGACCGGGCTCTTCTCGTTCGCGTACTTCGCGGTCTCCTCCCACGTCCTGAGCGCCGAGCTCTACGGCTCGATCGCGCTGCTGTGGTCGGTTCTCTTCGTCGTCATCTCGGTGATCTACCGGCCGGTCGAGCAGCTGCTCTCGCGCTCGATCGCCGACCGCCGCGCACGCGGGCTGCACAGTGGCCACCCGCTGCGCGTCCCGCTCAGCATCCAGGGCGGGTTCGCGGTCGTCTTCCTCGCGGTCGCCCTGGCGCTGCGCCCGCAGCTGGAGGACCTGTTCGGCGGGTCGGCGTCGCTCTACTGGATCTTCGTCGGCGCGGCGCTCGCGTACGCGGCGAGCTACTTCGCGCGCGGCTACTTCGCGGGCCACCAGTGGTTCGGCCTCTACGGCGGGCTCGTGCTGTTCGAGGCCGTGTCGCGCTTCTGCTTCCCGGTCGCGGTGGCGGTGGGCATCGCCAGCGGGCAGACCGCGGTGGCGCTCGGCATCCTGGCCGCGCCGATCGCGTCGCTGCTCGTCATCCCGTGGGGGCTTGCGCGGCATCGGCGCCTTGACGCGCAGGCGCCGGAGCCCGATCCGGCGATGACGATGCGCGCGGGCGCCGGGTTCGCGTTCGCGGTCGCCGGCATCCAGCTCGGCGAGCAGACGCTGCTGAACGCCGGCGTGATCGTCGCCGACGCGGTCGCGAGCGCGGCCGTCGCGGGCGCCGTCTTCAACGCGCTGCTCATCACGCGGGCGCCGCTCCAGCTCTTCCAGGCCGTCCAGACGTCGCTGCTCCCCCATCTCGCGGGCCTGGAGGCCACGGAGGGCGCCGACGAGTTCTCGCGCGCCATCCGCGTCACGGTCGCCGCGATCGCCGCGTTCGCGGCCGCGGTGGCGCTCGGGCTGCTGCTGATCGGCCCGTGGGTCATGCACGTCGTCTTCGGCGACGACACGGACTTCGGCAGGTTCGGCCTCGCGGTCGTCGCGGTCGGCATGGGCCTCCATCTGATGGCCGGCACGCTGAACCAGGCAGCGCTCGCTCGCGGGCAGGCGTCCGCCGCCTGCGTGCTCTGGCTGATCTGCGCAGCGCTCTACGTCATCTGGGTGGCGCTGCCGGTCGTGGACGACGTGCTGCTGCGCGCCGAGGTCGGCTACGCGGGCGCGTCCGCGCTGCTGTGCCTGCTGCTGTTCCTGCTGTACCGGCGCGACGCCGCGGCGCCCTGACGGGCCGCGGCTACTCGTACGCCAGGGCCTTCAGCGGGTCGAGCTTCGCGGCGCGGCGTGCCGGCCAGACGGCGGCGAGCACGCCGGCGATGCCTGCGAGCAGGATCAGGACGATGATCTGCCCGAACGGGATCGCGACGCGGAAGCCCTCGAGCGGCTGGATGAACAGCACGGCGAGACCGAGGCCGACGATGCAGCCGAGGATGCCGCCGATGAGCGCCGTGATGACGGCCTCCCAGCGCACGATCCGGCGCACCTGCCGGCGTGAGGCGCCGACCGCGCGGAGCATGCCGATCTCCCGCGTGCGCTCGCTGATCGACAGCACGAGCGTGTTGACGATCCCGAACAGCGAGATGATCACCGCGAGTGAGAGCAGGGCGTAGATCAGGCCCAGCAACTGGTTGACCTGCGCCGTCTGCGAGTCGATGAACTCCTGCGCGGTCTGCACCTTGCCCTCGGGGAACTTCGCCTCGAAGAGGTCGTCGATGCGGTCCTGCACGGCCTTCTCGTCCGCCCCCGGGTCCGCGCCGACCAGCCCGAAGGCGTCCTTGCGCTCGTCGAACGAGCGCTCCAGCAGCGGTAGCGGGACCGTGACATCGGCGATCAGGCCGCCGTCGTCCTTGACGATGCCGGTGATCGGCAGCTCGAGCTTCGTGCGGGTCGGGGTGGTGAGCGTCAGCGTCTCCCCGACCTTCAGGCCCTCGTTCTCGGCGAAGTTCTTCTTGACGATCGCGCCGCCGGTCGTCCCGAGCTGTGACACCGCGTCCTGCGGCCCCTTCTCGACGTTCAGCTTGTAGAGCTCCGGCAGGGTCGCCGGGTCGATGCCCGACACGCCCGTCTCACCCGAGACGCCCTTCACACGCGCCTTGGAGAAGCGGATCGCGCTGACCTTGTCGACCCCGTCGAGCTGCTCGACACCCTTCAGGACCTGGGCGGAGAACGGAGAGAAGCCGTCGACGTTGCTGACGAAGAAGTCGCCCTTGAAGTTGTCCTTGACCGCGCCGTCGATCGTCGCGGCGACGCCCGCGGCGAACACCGACGCGAACGTCACGAGCGCGACGCCGACCATGAGCGCGGCGGCGGTGGCGGCGGTCCGTCCCGGCTGGCGCATCGCGTTCTCGCGCGCGAGCCGTCCCGGGAAGCCCGCCAGCCGCTCGATCGGCCAGCCGATCGCCGACGACATCGGTCCCACGAGGTACGGGCTCAGCAGCGCGACGCCGACGAACGTGAGAATGGTCCCCGCGCCGAGCTTCAGCAGCGTGGCGTTCGTCGAGCCGCCGGCGAACAGGCCGAGCGCGACGAGCACGACGCCGGCGGCGAGCAGCACGCCGGCGACGACGGTCAGGCGGCGATTGACGTGGCCGACGGTCGGCGCCTCGGCCTCGCGCAGCGCCGCCATCGGCGAGACCCGCGTGGCGCGGATCGCCGGCGCAAGGCTCGACAGGGCCGCCACCAGCGTACCGACGAGCAGCGGCACGATGATCGTCCGCGGCTCGATGACGAGCCCGTTCGCCGGAAGGTCGACGCCGACCGCGACGAAGAGCGCCTTGATGCCGGGGGCGAGCGCGAAGCCCAGCAGCAGACCGAGCAGGGATCCGACGAGGCCCAGCAGCACCCCCTCGGTCAGGACGCTCGTCAGCACCTGGCGGCGCGAGGCGCCCATGGCTCGCAGGAGGCCCAGCTCGCGCGTGCGCTGCGCGACCGTGATCGAGAACGAGTTGAAGATGATGAACGCGCCGACGAGCAGCGACACGAAGCCGAAGATCAGCAGGAAGGTCTTCAGGAAGCCGAGGTTGTCGGAGATCTCCTGCGACTGGGTGCGCGCCTCCTCGGCGCCCGTGCGGACGTTGTACTTGGCGGCCGGGAGCTCGGGTCGCAGCGATGCGACGAGCTGCTCCGGGGTGACGCCGTCACGCGCGGCGGCGCTGATCGAGTCGAACCCGGGCTTGCCGAGCATCCGCAGCGCCTCGGGGAGGATCAGCTCGACGACCGTGGCACCGCCGAAGGAATCGACGCCCCCGAGTTGGTAGAGCCCGACGATGACGTAGTCCTTGCGCGGCGCGGCGCCCTGCACGGTGATGCGGTCGCCGACCTCGAACCCCTCCTTCTTCGACGTCCCGAGGTCGAGTGCCGCCTCGTCGGCGTTCCGCGGGAATCTGCCGTCGGTGATCTTGGACGCCTCGAAGCGCGGGTACTCCGCCTTGGAGGCGATGAAGTTCGGTGCCCCGCCCGCGCCGATGCGCTCGCCGTCCTTGCCCAGGACGGTCGCCGTGTCGAAGACGGACCCCTGGGCGACGAGGACGTCCGGGTTCGCGCGGACCTGTTTCAGCACCGACGCCGGAACGGTCGGCGCAGTCCCTCCCTCCTCGGTCGTGTCGATGAACTTCTTCGGCGTGATCGCCGCGTCGGTGCCCTTGTTGGTCTCCTGGAAGATCTTGTCGAAGCTCGTGTTGATCGTGTCCGTGAAGACGTACGTCGCGGTGATCAGCGACACGCCGAGGGCGACCGCGAGCAGCGTCAGCGCCAGGCGCAGCCTGCGGGCGGCCAGTCCGCGGATCAGGACACGACGCATCCGGTCAGCCTCCGAGGCTCTTCATCAGCTCGTAGACGTCGTCGGCGGTCCCCGCCTCGCCGTCGTGCACGATCCGGCCGTCCTGCAGCAGCAGGAGGCGATCGGCGACGGAGGCGGCGTTTGCGTCGTGGGTCACCATGACGATCGTCTGCCCGAAGTCGTCCACGGACCGGCGCAGGAGCTCGAGCACGTCGTGACCGGACTTCGAGTCCAGGTTGCCGGTGGGCTCGTCGGCGAAGACGACCGCGGGGCGCGTGGCGAGCGCGCGGGCGACCGCCACGCGCTGCTGCTGACCGCCGGAGAGCTCGCTCGGGCGATGCGTGAGCCGATCGCGGATCGCGACCGTGTCGATGATCGTCTCGACCCAGTCGCCGTCGGGCGAGGCCCCGGCGATGGACAGCGGGAGCTCGATGTTCTCCCTCGCGGTGAGGACCGGTAGGAGGTTGAAGGACTGGAAGATGAACCCGACCTTCTCGCGGCGCAGCTGGGTCAGCGCCTTGTCCTCGAGCGCGCTGATCTCGACGCCGTCGAGGGTGACGGTCCCGCTCGTCGGCTGATCCAGGCCCGCCAGCACGTGCATCAGGGTGGACTTGCCGGAACCCGAGGGGCCCATGATCGCGGTGAGGCGGCCCTGCGGGAAGTCGACGGTGACGTCGTCGAGCGCGCGGACCTCGGCCTCACCCTCCCCGAAGACGCGGGTGACGTTGGCGGCGGAAACGATGGCCATGAGGGCGCAGACTATGGAATGGGGTCGGCGGTCAGGCTCGCGACACGGTCCAGGACCTCCAGGCACGCCCGCACCCCGTGGTAGGGGCACGACCACGGACCGGACTTCGGCACCGAGGGGTCCGGGCGCATCGCGGGATCGAGTTGCTTGAACCACTCCCCGTTGCGGCGGTCGGCGAAACGCTGCTCGAGCGCGTCCCAGATCCGCAGCGCCGCCGACGCGTACGCGGGGTCGCGCGTCGCCGTGAACGCGTCGGTGAACCCGATGAGCCCCTCTGCCTGGGCCCACGACGGCCACGCTCCGCCCTCGTCGCGCACGAGCCCCTCCGGTCCGAGGCCGTCGCGCAGCGTCGTGGCGGCGAGCCGCAGCCCGGCCGTCCTCGCGCTCGCGACGAGCGTGGGGTCGCCGGCGACGAGCGCGAAGTCGGGCAGCAGCCAGGCGACCTCGATGTCGTGCCCGGGCGTGACGTGGCGGTCGGCGGGCGACCAGTCCGCCTCGAAGCCGGCGACGAGATGGCCCGTCTCGGGGTCCGTCCCGTCGAACGCCAGATGCCGGACCAGGTCCTGGAGCCGGGCGCGGACCGCCGGGTCGGGCGCGGCGCGCTGAAGTCCCGCGTAGGCCTCGGCGACGTGGACGAGCGTGTTGAGACCGGTCGCGGCGGGCAGCCGGCGACCGTCGAGGCGGGCGTCCGGGAGGACGCTCCACCCCCTCCCGAGCACGTCCCTGATGGCACCGGTCGCGGGGTCGGTGAAGCGCGTCTCGACCGTCCGGAAGAGCGTTCGGGCACGGTCGAGGCTCAGCTCATCGCCGGTGGCGCGGTGGTGCTCGGCGAGCCCGTAGATCGCGAACGCCTGCGCGTAGGCGTACAGGCGGTCGGTCGCCGGCGTCCCGTCGTCGGCGACGAGCCAGTGGACGGCATCGTGCTCGTCATCCCAGAGGCGGCCGAGGAGCTCGTCCCGGGCGCGGTCCGCGAGCGCGCGGTGGACGGGCTCGCCGTAGCGCCGGGTCACCGCAGAGAACGCCCAGAGGATGCGCCCGCACAGCACGGACGACCGCGGAGCCCCCGCGACCACGTCGAGGTCGTTGGTGACGGCGCCGTGGAATCCGCCCGCAGGATCCGGCGCGTGCTCGAGCCAGAACGGCAGGATCGTGCCGTGAAGCTCGGCCTCGACGCGCTTGGCGAACACCGCATCGAGGCTGCCCTCGGCGCGGTCCGGCTCGCGACTGCGACGCCGGAACACGGCCCGTCAGGCGCGCAGCGCGCCGACGGTCGCCGTGATCCGCGAGAAGGCGGCCGCCGGGTCGTCGGTCCCGAAGATCGCGGTCCCCGCGACGAGCAGGTTCGCGCCCGCGGCCGCCGCCGGCGCGGCGGTCTCCTCGTCGATGCCGCCGTCGACCTCGATCGACACGTCCGGCCCCAGCAGCTCGCGCAGGCGCGCGATCTTCTCCAGGGCCGCGGGGATGAAGGCCTGTCCGCCCCACCCCGGGTTGACGGACATCACCAGCGCCAGATCGACCGTGACCTCGCGGAAGACGTCGAGCGGCGTCGAGGGCGTGACCGCCAGGCCCGCGCGACACCCGGCGTCGCGAATCGCCGAGAGCGCGTAGTCGACGTGCGGCGTCGCCTCGGCGTGCACGGTGATCGTGTCCGCCCCGGCCTGTGCGAACGCGGCGATCTGCGTGCGCTCCGGGCGATCGACCATGAGGTGCACGTCGAGATGGACGTCGAGGTCGCGGAGCGCCGCGACGACCCCCGGCCCGAGCGCGAGCGGCGGCACGAAATGGCCGTCCATGACGTCGACGTGGATGACGCGCGCGCCCGCTTCGCGAACGAGCTCCACCTGCTCACGCAGGCGCCCATGGTCGGCGGCGAGGATGGACGGGGCGACCTCGATCGGCGGCATCGCGGTGGATTCTGCCGGGTGTGGCGGCGGTTTGGGGCGCGGGCGGTGTGAGGGTGCGTGAGGACCTTCGCGGCCTTCGGCCGCGTCCTGCCGGGCCGTACCATCGCGCTGCGGGGCCGTACCTCACACCTCCACGAGCATCGACGACCCGCAGTGACCGCACTCGGTCGTCGCGGTGCTCGCCATGCGCACGATCGTCTGGTGCTCCCCGCAGCCGGGGCACACCGAGCGCAGCTCGAACCGGTGCAGGCAGTTCACGCAGCGATAGCGGCCCGGAACCGACGACGGGCGCAGCCAGGGCTCGCGGCACGAGGGGCAGCGCAGCCCGACCTCGATCTCAGCGTCCCCCATCGCGGGCACTATAGAACCCGTCGGTCCGGTCCTCCGACGGGAGCGTGCGCCAGAAGTCGGCGCTCTGCAGGCGTTCCTCGCCCGGGTTGAGCGTGCAGACCGCGTAGACGAGCGAGCCCCCGGGGCGCAGGTTCGCGCGCGCGGCCTCGAGCAGCGCGTCCTGCTCGTCCGCGAGCCGCGGAAGGTCGTCCGGCTGCACGCGCCAGCGCAGATCCGGATGGGCCTGCAGCGTGCCGAGGCCGCTGCAGGGCGGGTCCAGCAGGACGCGATCGAAACGGTCCTCGTCGCGGAACGTGCGCGCGTCCGCGGTCACCACGCGGACCATGCCGGCCGCGTGCGTGCGCTCGCAGGTGCGCTCCAGCGCCGCCGCCCGGCCCTCGTGGCGCTCGACCGCGACGACCTCCCCCTCGCCGCCCATGAGCGCGGCGAGATGCGTCGTCTTGCCGCCCGGTGCCGCGCACAGGTCGAGCACGCGCTCGCCGGGGCGCGGATCGGTGAACCGGCCGACGCGCTGCGCGGCCCGGGACTGCGGCGTGATCGCGCCGGCCGCATAGGCGGGATGGGCGAACAGGTCGAACGGGCCGTCGACGACGATCGTCTCCCCCTCGCGCGTGCCCGGGATGTCCGAGAGATCGACCTCGCCGGCGAGCGGGTTGACCCGCAGCGCCAGCTCGGCGGGCTCGTTGTCGGCCCGCAGGAGCGCGCGCGTGCGGTCGGCGTCCGAGCCAGTCCCACCACAGCTCGGTCAGCCACTGCGGATGGGCGTGACGGATCGCGGCGCCCGCCGCAGTGTCGTCGGCGGGGAACTCGACGCCCTCGCGCTGGACGCGCCGCAGCACCGCGTTGACGAGCCGGTGCCCGGGACTCGGCTTCGCCAGCTCGACCGATTCGTCGATCGCCGCGTGGGCGGCGATCCCGTCGAGGAACAGCAGCTGCTCCAGGCCGAGGTGGAGCGCGGCGCGGACGGGAACGTCGAGACGGCCCTTGGCATAGCGGTCGCAGATCCAGTCCAGGGTCCCGCGCCGCTGCACGGCGCCGAACGCCAGGCGCTTGGCCAGCGCCCTGTCGCGCGGAGCCAGGCCCTGGGAGGCGCTGTGCAGTGCGCGATCGGCGTAGGCGCCGCTCTCCAGCGTGCGCACCACGACGGTGTGCGCCGCCCTGCGGGCCGGGCTGACGCTCATGCGCCCGCGCCGCCGAGACCGAGCGCGGCGGCCTGCTCGGGCCGCCCGCGCGCCCAGTCGGCGAACGCCATCGGGCGCCCGCCGGGCGGCTGCACCTCGTCGAGGACGAGCGCGCCCGCCTCCGCGTGCGCGCGCAGCACGCCGAGGAACGTCCCGTCGTCGAGCGCGATGCGCGCGCCGATGTGCGGGCTGAGGGCGCGGACGACCCGCTCGCGCTCGCTCGCCGTGGCGGCCGGATCGAGCGTGCGATCGGCGCCGGTGAGCTTCTCGGCGTAGGTCACGAGCGACTCGTCCTGCTCGGCGAACGGCGGGCGCTCGTCGAGCGCGCGCACGAGCAGCATCGCCCCCAGTCCCTCGAGGCGGCCGGCGAGGCTGCCGAACGTGTCCTCCGGGAGGATCGCTTCGCTCTGCTGCAGGCAGACCGGGCCGCTGTCGAGCCCGGCCGTGAGCTTCATGATCGAGACCCCGGTCTCGGCGTCGCCGGCCATGATCGCCCGTTCGATCGGCGCCGCTCCGCGCCAGCGCGGGAGCAGCGACGGATGGACGTTGAGGATCTCGTGGTCCGAGAGCAGCGGCTCGCGGATCAGCGCACCGAAGGCGCAGACGATGACGGCGTCCGGCGTCGCCGCCGCGATCTGCGCGAGTCGCGTCCGGCCCGTTGACGTCCTCCGGCTGGAGCAGCGGCAGGTCGAGCTCGGCCGCGAGCGTCGCGACCGGCGGCGGCGTGAGCCGGCGTCCGCGGCCCGCGGGACGGTCCGGCCGGGTGACGACGAGCTGCGGGCGGTGCGCTGTGCCCGCCAGGAGCCGCAGGACCGCCGCCGCGTACTCGCTGGTTCCCAGGTAGACCGTGCGCGCCACGGACGCTACGCCGCGGCTTCGTCGCGCTCGCGCAGGATGCGCATCGCCTCGCGCCGCTGGTCGCGGGGCGCCCGGTCGATGATGAGCACGCCGTCGAGGTGGTCCATCTCGTGCTGGATGACGCGCGCCTCGAGCCCGGAGGCCTCGATCAGGAGCGGCTCCCCGTCGGGGTCCAGTGCGGCCACCCGCACGTGGATCGGGCGCTCGACGTCGACGGCGACGCCGCGCAGGCTCAGGCAGCCCTCCTCGAACACCTCCTCCTCCTTGGAGGCCCACTGCAGCTCGGGGTTGACGAGCGCCTGGATCGGCCCCTCGCCCTCGACCCGGTAGACGAGCAGCCGCCGCAGGCGCCCGACCTGGGTCGCCGCGAGCCCGATGCCCAGCGAGTCGTCCATCAGCTCGCCCATACGCTCGATCTCCGCCTTCAGGGCGTCGTCGAAGGTCGTGATCGGCAGCGCCTTGGACTTCAGCACGGGGTCGCCGAACTGGACGACCTGGGCGAGCGCGGCCTCGCGCCGTGCCAGGACCTCCGGATCGAGTGCCGGCGGCTCCTCGTGGGCACCGTCGTCGGCCTCGAGGACGTCTGCGTCGTGGGGGTGCTCGTGCTCGGCCATCGAGCGCCCCAGTCTATTGCGGGTCGACGTCCACGCTGAAGGCGACGCCGCGGTGCTCGCGCGCGGCCGCCAGGGCGTCGACCGCCGCCCCGATCGCGGCGACGGCGCGGGCGCGGTCGGCCGCCTTCACGACCACCTGGCTGCGGTGCTTGGCGCGCAGCCGGAACAGCGGCGCGGGGCCCAGGACGCTCGCCACGTCGGCGGGCAGCTCCGCGTCGAGCCGTCCGCGGACCTCGGCGGCCGCCGCGTCCGGCGCCCCGGCCTCGGCGGCCGCGCACACGATGCGCACGAGCGTCGAGAACGGCGGGTAGCGCAGCAGCCGGCGCCGCTCCAGCTCGCCGGCGAGGAAGCCCGGCGCGTCGTGGCGGGCCGCGCGCACGATCGGCTCCGCGTCCGGGACGAGCGTCTGGACGAGCACCCGCCCCTCGGCGGACCCGCGGCCGGCGCGCCCGGCCAGCTGCGCGACGAGCGCGAAGGTGCGCTCCTCCGCGCGGAAGTCCGGGAAGCGCAGCGTCTGGTCGGCGTCCACGACGACGCCGAGCTCGACGTCGGGGAAGTCGTGTCCCTTGGCGACCATCTGCGTGCCGAGGAGGATGCCGCGGTCGGCGCGCTCGAACGCGGCGAGCACCGCCGCCGCGCCGCCCGAGCGGCCGGCGTCGCCGTCGAGCCGGAAGACGCGCCCCGGCAGCTCCTCCCCCAGCCGCTCCGTGCCCGTGCCGTGCCGGGCGATCGACGTCGAGCCGCAGTCCGGGCAGCTCTCCGGGACCGGCTCGCGATGCCCGCAGTGGTGGCAGGCGAGCGCCCCGCCGGCGCGATGGAGCACGAGGGTCACGTCGCAGTCCGGGCACTCCCATGCGCGCCCGCAGGTGGTGCACGTCAGGAAGTTCGACCAGCCGCGGCGGTTGAGCAGGACGATCGCCTTGCGCGCATCCACCAGCGCCTCATGGGCGGCCGGGTGCAGGGCCCCGCGCACGCCGCGCAGGTCGATGATCTCGACGGCCGGCATCGGCGCGCCGTCCACGCGCCGGGGCAGCGAGATCCGCCGCAGGCGCTCCCACGACTCGGCCCGCGGCGTCGCGCTCCCGGCGACGAGCACGGCGCCGTGGTCGGCGGCGCGGCGCTCGGCCACGTGCCGGGCGTCGTAGCGCGGGTCGCCCTCGTGCTTGTAGGACGCGTCGTGCTCCTCGTCGACGACGATCAGGCCCAGGTCCTGCATCGGCGCGAACACGGCCGAGCGCGGGCCGACGCAGATGCGCGCCTCGCCGCGGCGCAGCCGGATCCACTCGTCGTAGCGCTCGCCCGGGGCCATCGCGGAGTGCAGCACCGCGACGGTGTCGCCGAAGCGCGCCTGGAAGCGGGCGACGATCTGCGGCGTCAGCGCGATCTCCGGCACCAGCACCATGACCGTCCGGCCCGCCGCGAGGGTGCGCTCCGCGGCGTGCAGGTAGACCTCCGTCTTCCCGGAGCCGGTGACGCCGTGCAGCAGCAGCCGCTCCCCCGGCTCGGCCCGCGCGATCTCGTCGAGCACGGTCCGCTGGTCGGCCGTCAGCGCCGGCGGCTGCGCGCCGGCGCGGGCGCCCACCGCGGTGTGCTCCGGGGCCCGCCGCACGACGCGCGGCTCGATCGTCACGAGGCCGCGGCCCTCCAGGCGGCGCAGCGCGGCCGTGTCGGAGCCGGTGAAGCGCGGCAGCGAGTCCAGCAGCGCGGACTGGCCGTCCGTGAGCCGCTCACCGTCGTCCGGTGTCCGGGCGCGGCTCGCGTACAGGGACGTGCGGGCGCGGACGCCCTTGGGGGGCAGCATCAGCGACAGGGCGCGGGCCGGCGTCGAGCAGTACTCGGACGCGATCCACGGGGCGAGCGCGACGAGGTCCGCGGGCAGCGAGGCCTCGAGCACACGGCGCGGAGCGACCACCTCGTGCTCGGACGTCTCCGCGACCGCCGTGACGACGCCCAGGACGTCGCGACGACCGAAGGGGACGACGAGCACGGATCCGACGCCCACGCCCTCCGGGCGCACGTAGTCGAACGGCCCGCGCAGGACGCGAGCCGTCGTGATCGGCTCGACCCGCGCGACACCCGGCACGCCGTCGAGGGTAGGTCCCGCCCCGGCGGTAGCCTCCGGCCGATGGCACTCGAACTGCATCCCGGCGAATCGGTCATCTACGACGGGCGCCCGAGCTGGCGCTCCGTGATGGCCCTCTACCTCCAGGGAGCCGTCGCCGGCCTGATCCTCGGCGCGATCCTGTGGTTCGCCGCCGGCGCGTTCTGGGGGATCGTCACGTTCCTGGCGTGCGTCGGGATCGCGGTGCTCGTCGGTTTCGTCCGGCGCGTCTTCGTGCGCTTCACGATCACCGACCAGCGGCTGCGCATCCAGCGCGGCATCATCTCGCGGCGCGTGCAGCAGACCCGCATCGACCGCGTGCAGAACGTCAACACGCGCCAGCGCCCGATCGACCGGATGCTGCGCGTCGGCGCCGTCGACTTCGACACCGCCGGCACCGACGACTCCGATTTCACGTTCGAGGGCGTCAACGACCCGACCGGCGTCGCGGCCGCGGTGGACCGGGCACAGCGCCTCGCCGCGGAGTCCCGCCAGCGCGGTGGCGAGATCCCCGGCGGCCTGTAGGCGTGGCCGGCGTGCGCCGCATGCCGGCCGAGTGGGAGCCGCACACGGCGACCCTCATGGCCTGGCCGACGCGGCGCAGCCTGTGGGGAGCGACGTGGGAGGCCGCCCAGGCCGAGTACGCGGGCGTCGCGAACACCATCGCGGCGTACGAACCGGTCGTCATGGTCGTGACGCCCGAGCTGGCGAGGACGGCGCGCCGGCGCCTCACGCGCGGTGTCGAGGTGCTGGAGGCACCGATCGACGACTCGTGGCTGCGCGACAGCGGGCCGATCGTCGTGCTCGGCGAGTCCGGTGAGCGCATCGGCATCCATTTCACGTTCAACTCGTGGGGTGGCAAGTACCTCCCGTTCGACCGCGACGCCGCGGTCGCGCGGCCGATCCTCGAGCACCTCGGCATCCCGCGGGAGCACTCGGAGATGGTGCTCGAGGGCGGCGCGCTCACGGTCGACGGCGAGGGCACGCTGATCACGACCGAGCAGTGCCTGCTGCATCCCAATCGCAACCCGGGGATGTCCCGCGAGCAGATCGAGGCCGAGCTGCGGACGCGCCTGGGCGTCGAGACCATCATCTGGCTGCCGTACGGCCAGGCCGACGACCAGGACACCGACGGACACGTCGACGGCGTGGCGACGTACGTGCGTCCCGGCGTCGTCCTCGTGCAGACCGCACCCGACCCCGAGCACCCCGACCACGAGCGGATGCAGGCGAATCTCGAGGTCCTCCGCGGCGCCCACGACGCCCGCGGACGCACGCTCGAGATCATCGAGCTCCCGGCGTTCTCGGCCACCGAGGTCAACGGCGCCGAGCTCTCCGTGCCCTACCTCAACATCTACATCGCCAACGGCGTCGTCATCGTCCCACTCGGCCTCCACCCCAGCGACGAGGAGGCGCTCGCGATCGTCGGCGCCGCCTTCCCCGACCGCGACGCCATCGGCGTGCCGGCGAACGTCATCGCCTACGGCGGTGGCGGCCCGCACTGCATCACCCAGCAGGTGCCCGCCGCCGGCTGACGCACGCCCCGAGGTGTGGCACGATCGGCCTGTGTCCGAGGCGCCGCTCATCCGGACGCGGATCCCCGCCGGCAGCCGCCGGCGACCGATGCCCCTGCTGTGGCGCGTGTTCGCGGCGTATGCGCTCGTCGCGGCCGTGGCCGTCGGACTGCTCATCCTCGCCCCGGTGAGCGTCTCGGTCCCGACCAAGCGCAACGAGATCATCGTCCTGCTCGCCGGGCTCGCGGGGATGCTGATCGTGTCCTTCCTGCTGCTGCGGCGGACGCTCGCCCCGCTCCGCGAGCTGACCGAGACGATGCGCGACATCGACCCGCTCACCCCCGGCCGCCGCATCTCGCTCGACGAGGCGGACGGCGAGGTCGCCGTGCTCGCCGAGGCGTTCAACGAGATGCTCGCTCGCCTGGAGACCGAGCGTCGCGGGAGCGCGCGCCGCGCAGTGGCGGCGCAGGAGGAGGAGCGGCGCCGGATCGCCCGCGAGCTCCACGACGAGATCGGCCAGACGCTCGCCGGCGTCATGCTCGAGATCGAGTCGCTGGTGCGCGAGGCGCCGCCCGCCCTGCGGCCCCGCCTCCAGCACCTGCGTGAGACGACGCGGCACAGCGCCGGCGAGGTGCGCACGATCGCCCGCGGGCTGCGGCCGGAGGCGCTGGACGACCTCGGCCTGCAGAGCGCGCTCGTCACCCTGGCCCGGTCGTGCTCACACGACGGGCCGCTCATCGTCGAGCACCGGCTCGACCCGTCGATCGCCCTGACGCCCGAGGAGGAGCTCGTCGTCTATCGGATCGCCCAGGAGGCGCTCGCCAACGTCGTGCTGCACGCCGGGGCGACGCGTGCCGACGTCGAGCTGGCCCGCGCAGGCGGCGCCGTCGAGCTGCGGGTGCGTGACGACGGCGTGGGACCGGGCGGCGTGGCCGGCACGTCGGGCGCGGGGATCATGGGGATGCGGGAGCGGGCGCTGCTCGTGCGCGGCGAACTCACGGTGCGCGCGGCCTCGCCGCAGGGAACCGAGGTGCGGCTGCGCCTCCCGCCGCACGGGTCCGCCCTGTGACGCGGGACGCCGCGATCCGCGTCCTGCTCGCCGACGATCATCCGATCGTCCGCCGCGGGCTGCGCGTGCTGCTCGACGCGGAACCGGACTTCACCGTCGTCGCCGAGGTCGACGACGGCGCGCAGGCGCTTGAGCGCGCGATCGCCGACGACGTGGACCTCGCGGTGCTCGACGTCGCGATGCCGCGGATGACGGGGCTGCAGGCCGCCGAGGCGCTGGCGCGCCGGCGCCCTGACGTGCGCGTGCTGATCCTCTCGATGCACGAGAACGAGCAGTTCGTCTTCGAGGCGCTGAAGGCGGGCGCCTCGGGCTACGTGCTGAAGACCGCGGCCGACCAGGAGCTCGTGAGCGCCTGCCGTGCGGCGATGCGCGGCGAGACACACCTGCCCTCGGGTGCGGTGGCGACGCTGGCGCGCGACTACGTCGCGCGGTCGCGCACGTCCCCCGGCACGCTCGACGTCCTGACGCCGCGCGAGCTCGAGGTCGTGAAGCTCGTCGCCGAGGGCCACACCAGCGAGGAGATCGCCGAGCTGCTGGTGATCAGCCGCAAGACGGTCGACCGCCACCGCGCGAACATCCTCGACAAACTCGGGATGCGCGATCGCGTGGACCTCACCCGCTACGCGATCCGCCGCGGTCTCGTCGCGCCCTGACGTCCGCAGCGCGGATTCGGGCATGGGTGTCGCTTCCCCCCGGAGATGCATGCCGTCCCCCATTGCGGGCATGCGGCAGAGGGCGAAGCATCCCTCTGACCGATCGACAAGGAGGAGACGCCATGCTGTTCGTCCTCGGAGCCGCCGTCCTGGGGCTCTGGATCTACATCGCCTACCTCGGCGCCGCCCTGAACCGTGACGGGGACGCGCGCATGCGCGGCGACTCCGCCCCGTCGGACGCCAGGAGCCGGGCCGCGACCGGCGAGCTGGCCTCGCAGTGACCGGCGGCCCGGGGCGCTCGGCGCCCCGGGTCCCGCAGGCCGCCTAGGCGATCGCGGGGGCGGCCAGGCCGGCGGCGTCGGCGAGCGCCGCGGCCTTGTCCGTCCGCTCCCAGGTGAAGTCGTGGTCATCACGGCCGAAGTGGCCGTATGCGGCCGTCTTCTGATAGATCGGCCGATGGAGCTGGAGCTCTTCACGGAACGCGCCGGGCCGCAGGTCGAAGTGCTCCCCGACGAGCTCCTGGATCTTCCCGCGGCCGATCTTCTCGGTGCCGAAGGTCTCGACCATGACGGACACGGGGTGCGCGACGCCGATGGCGTAGGCCACCTGCACCTCGGCACGGTCGGCGAGACCCGCGGCGACGATGTTCTTGGCGACCCAGCGGGTGGCGTACGCGGCGGACCGGTCGACCTTTGACGGATCCTTGCCGGAGAAGGCGCCGCCGCCGTGGCGCGCCATGCCGCCGTAGGTGTCGACGATGATCTTGCGGCCGGTGAGGCCTGCGTCGCCGACGGGTCCGCCGATGACGAAGCGGCCGGTGGGGTTGACGAGGAAGACGCGGCGCAGCTCGGCCTCGTCGTACAGGCCCTTGGGCAGGATCGGCTCGACGACGTGCTCCCAGAGGTCGTCCTTGATCGCGCCCTCGGCGCCTTCGGCGTGCTGGCTGGAGATGAGCAGCTGCTCGATGCCGACGGGCCGGCCGTCGACGTAGCGGACGGAGACCTGGGTCTTGCCGTCGGGGCGCAGGTAGTTCAGGCTGCCGTCCTTGCGCACGTCGCTGAGGCGCTTGGCGAGGCGGTGCGCGAGCGAGATCGGGAGCGGCATGAGCTCCGGCGTCTCGTTGCTGGCGTAGCCGAACATCATGCCCTGGTCGCCGGCGCCGGCCACGTCGAGCTGGTCGTCGTCGTTGGGGTCGGTGCGCGCCTCGTAGGCCTGGTCGACGCCCTGCGCGATGTCGGCGGACTGCTTGTCGATGGCGTTGAGGACGGCGCACGAGTCGGCGGAGAAGCCGAGGTCGGCGTCGATGTAGCCGATGCCGCGGATCGTCTCGCGGGCGATCTCCTGGACGTCGACGTAGGTCGAGGTGGAGATCTCGCCGGACACGACCACGAGGCCGGTGTTGACGAGCGTCTCGCAGGCGACGCGCCCGTAGGGGTCGTCCTTGAGGACGGCGTCGAGGACGCCGTCGGAGATCTGGTCGGCGACCTTGTCGGGGTGACCCTCGGTCACCGACTCGGACGTGAACAGGAACGAATTGTCTTGGCTCATGGGATCCAGAGGGAGAGGTCGACGGTGGACTCGCGGCTCGTGCCGGTGGTGGTCACTCCGATCGCACGGACCTTCGCGAGGTCTCTGCGACTGCCTTCGAGGGCGCCGGCCGGCGCGATGCCGGTGTCCGCGCCCAGGCGCAGGAGCTGGTTGGGATCGAGAAAGACTAGCGACGTGATCGGATTTCGGGGGTTTCCGGTGACGGCGTCGAAGCCGCGGGCGTCGCCCAGGCGCGGACCGTCCCCCGTGATCGTGCTGATCCCGTCGAGGGACGTGGAGAGGATGAGGGTCTTCCCGTCGACCGCCCAGGACAGCGAGCGGCCCGGAGCGTCGGCCAGGGTGCGGGCGCGCAGGCCGCCGGGTGCCGCGTCGGCCCACGCCGCGGCACCGGTGGCGCCGACGAGGGTGGCGAGGTCGGGTTCGATCGCGGTCATCGCGGCACGCACCCGCGCCGGCTGCGCGACACGGGCGAGCAGGGTCGTGACGAGCCCTTCGCGGCCGGGGGCGACGACGGTGGCGGACTCGCGTCCCAGGCGGCTGAGCGCGGTGAAGCGGTCGACGGCGGGCGCGGGCGCGTTCCCGGCTCCGGGTTCGGCGAGCAACAGGAACCGCTCGAGTGCGGGCCCGAGGTCCGCGGAGGCCACGTAGGTCAGCGTGTCCTCAGGGGCGGCGTCCTGCAGCGTCGGACGGAAGACGGGGATCCGCGCGTCGCTGTCGGCGATCCGCCGGATGACGAAGCTCGCGCCGTCGTCGCGCGGGACGAGCGCCCCGGCGGCGCCACGCAGCCCGGGGGTGTCGACGAGACCCGCCAGCGTGCCGTAGAGCCCTCCGAGCGGGGCGAGGAGGTCGCGGGTGCCGCGGGCGGACGCGTAGGCGTCGAGAACCCGCGCAGAGGGCAGGCCCGCGACGGCGCGCCTGTAGGTGGGCGTCGCGACGAGCGCGGTCCGCTGGCCGCCGACGACGTCGGCGGCGGCGAGCACGCTGCTGGGCTCGCCGACGGCGACCAGGTCGCCGATGCGGCGGACGACGAGCGAGCCGCACGGCCCGGGCACGTCGCCGACGCCCTTGGCCGGCGCGTCGGTGATCAGCAGCGGTGTGGACGTCCCGCCGGCCGCCGGCAGCAGGGCGAACGTCAGCTCGTCGCCGGGGCGCTTCTTCAGGTCCAGTCCGCAGCCCGGCGCGGAGGCGCGGCGCAGCAGGTCGCGCTGGAGCCCGGTCCACGAGGGCAGTCGCCGCGCGATCCTGCCGCCGACGCGCACGGGGCCGCGGCCGGCGTCCGTGGAGAGGTGCAGGACGACGAGCGCGTCGGCGGGGATCGGCGCGAGCGTCGCGGTCGGCAGCGCCGGCTCGCGCTCATCGCCGCCGCAGCCCGCGCCCAGGACGCAGATGGCCGCGAGCGCCGCGGCGATCGTTCCCCGGCACGACCTGCCCCGCGGTGTCCTCACCGCTCGCTGCGCCGGTCCTTGCGCTCGCGCACGTCGATGATCACCGGCACGCCGTCGAGGCCGTAGCGGGCACGCAGGCGGTTCTCCAGGTAGTACGCGTAGTCGCGGGTCATCTTGTTGCGGTTGTTGACCTGGAGCGCGAAGCGCGGCGGGCGCGTCTCGATCTGCGCGAGGTAGAGGAGCTTGAGCCGGTGGCCCTGCTTGGACGGCGGCTGGCGGGCGTCGATGGCCTCGGCGAGGAAGCGGTTGAGCCCGGGCGTCGGGATCCGCTCGCGGCGGCGGTCGCCGAGCGTGATCGCCTCCGCGAGGACGCGGGTCACGTTGCGCCCGCCCTCCGCGCTGATCGTCATGACCTTCGGGCGCAGCCGCAGCTTGTTGTTGACCTTCGCGCGCTCGTGGTCCAGGTCGTCCTCGCTCATCGGCGCGAGGTCCCACTTGTTCAGCGCGAGCAGCGTCGCGCAGCCCTCCTTCATCGCCAGCTCGGCGATCCGCAGGTCCTGCGAGGTGACGCCGTCGCGGGCGTCGCAGATCACGAGCGCCACGTCGGCCCGCTCGACGGCGCGCTGGGAGCGCAGCACGGTGTAGTACTCGACGTTGTCGGTGACCTTGGCCTGGCGGCGGATGCCGGCGGTGTCGACGAGGATCAGTCGGCGCCCGTCGACCTCGACCGGCAGGTCGATCGCGTCGCGGGTCGTCCCGGCGACGTCGCTGACGATCACGCGCTCCTCCCCGAGGACGCGGTTGACGAACGTCGACTTGCCGACGTTCGGGCGCCCGATGATCGCGAGGCGGATCGTGTCGTCGTCGTCCTCGTCGCCCTCCTCGTCCGCGGGCGGCAGCAGCTCGACGATCCGGTCGAGCAGGTCGCCGGTGCCCAGGCCCTGGGCGGCGGACACGGGCATCGGCTCGCCGAGCCCGAGCCCGTGGAACTCGGCGGCGAGGTGGTCGTCCTGCGCGCGGTCGACCTTGTTGGCGACGACGACCACGGGGATGCTGACGCGGCGCATCATGTCCGCGAGCTCCTCGTCTCCGGGGCGCAGGCCCCCGCGCGCGTCGACGACGAACACGGCGACGGCGGCCTCGCCGAGCGCCGTCTGCGCCTGCTCGCGGATCGACCCGGAGATCGGGTCGGTGTCCAGTGCGTCCATGCCGCCGGTGTCGATGAGCGTGAAGGTGCGCCCGTTCCACTCGCACGGCAGGTCCTTGCGGTCGCGGGTGATGCCCGCGCGCTCGTGGACGACCGCCTCCCGGCCCCCGCTGAGGCGGTTGACGAGGCTCGATTTACCGACATTCGGGTAGCCGACGACGGCCACCTTGGGGCGGCTCACCGAATCCCCTCCGACTCGCGACCCGCCGTCGTCAACCGGACGATCTGGTCCACCACCTCGGGTAGGGTCAGCCCGGTCGTGTCGAGGTGTATGGCGTCGGGTGCGCAGTCCAGCGGGGACGTTTCACGTCCTCGGTCGCGCGCGTCCCGTTCCTCCTGCTCGGCCAGGACCTCGGCGACGTCGCGCCCCGCCTGCAGCGCCCTGCGGCGCGCACGCTCCCGCGGATCGGCGTCCAGGAAGACCTTCAGTTCGGCGTCCGGAGCGACGACCGTGCCGATGTCCCGGCCCTCGGCGACCCAGTCGCCGCCGGCGATCAGCGCGCGCTGGCGCGCCACCATCGCCGCACGGACGGCGGGGTCGGCTGCGACCCGCGACGCGTTCTCCGTGACGTCGGGAGCCCGGATCGCCTCGGTGACGTCCTCCCCGTCCAGGGTGACCGTCTCCCCGACGTCGATCACGAGCGCCGCCGGATCCGCCGCGGGGTCACGCAGACGTGCGAGCGCCACGCACCGGTACATCGCCCCCGTGTCGAGGTACGTGAAGCCGAGCGCGTCGGCGACGGCGCGGGCGACCGTGGACTTGCCGGCCCCCGCCGGGCCGTCGATGGCGACGAGCATGCCGCAGGAGGCTAGAGCGTCGTGAAGATCTTCCGGCCGCTGCGCCAGCGGGACTTCGCGTTCCTGACCGCGGGGCTCGTCGTGTCGCTCATCGGCGACGGCCTGTACCTCGTCGCCGTCGCCTGGCAGGTCTACGACCTGTCGAACACGCCGTCGGCGCTCGCGCTCGTCGGGCCTCGCGTGGTCGGTGGGGCTCGCGCTGTTCCTCCTGACCGGCGGCGTCGTGAGCGACCGCTTCGACCGCCGCCGCGTGATGATCGGCGCCGACCTCCTGCGCGCGGTGGCGCTCGTGGCGATCGGCATCCTGTCCCTGGTCGGCGCACTGGAGATCTGGCATCTCGTGGTGCTCGTGCTGTTCTACGCGGCGGGCGAGGCGTTCTTCGGACCGGCCCTCAGCGCGATCACGCCCGACCTCGTCGGAGCCGAGGGGAGCGACGCCGTCGTCGAGGCGAACGCGCTCACGGAGTCCACCCGGCAGGCGTGCCGGCTGTTCGTCGGCCCGGCGATCGGCGGCCTCATCGTCGCGACGGCCGGCCCGGCGACGGCGTTCCTCATCGACGCCGGGACGTTCGTCTTCTCGGCGCTCATGATCGCCCTCATCCGCACGGCATCCCGCGGCCACGGCACGACCAGCGCGAGCGCCTTCGACGAGGTGCGCGAGGGCATGTCGTACGTGCGCTCGCAGCGGTGGATCTGGGTGACGCTCATCGCCGCCGGGCTGTTCACGCTCTTCTACTGGGGACCCGTCCAGGTCCTGCTCCCGTACATCGTGCGCAACGATCTCGGCGGCGGCGCCGGCACGTTCGGCCTGATCCTCGCGGCCGACGGCGTGGGGTCGGTGCTGGCCGCGGTGCTCGTGAGCCAGCGCGGCCTGCCGAAGCGCTTCATGCTCGTGCTGGCCTCCGTGTGGTCGGTCTGCTCGCTGCCGCTGCTGGGGTACGGCCTGGCGACCTCGGCCTGGCAGCTCATGGTCCTCGGGGTGCTCCACGGCGTGCTGATCACGACGGGTCTCGTGATCTGGTCGGCGCTCGAGCAGACCCGCGTCCCCCGCGAGCTGCGCGCCCGGGTCATGAGCGTCGTGTGGTTCGTGTCGATCGGGCTGGCGCCGGTCTCGTTCGCGCTCACCGGCCCCGTGGCCGCGGCGCTCGGCCCGAGCACGACGCTGATCGTCGCCGGCATCGTCCCGACGATCGTCACGACCGCCCTGATGGTGGGCTTCCGGATCGCGCGTGAGAATCCCGCCGCCGGTCGACGACGCCGGGGACGACGACGATCTCGTCGTCACGGGCCCGGCGAGCATGATCGACGAGCTCGAGGCCGCGCCCGGCGCCGCTGCCTGACCCCGGCGGCTCAGGCGACCGGCGTCTGCGGGCATGACCGGCTCGACGCCGGCCGCTGCGTACGCCTCGTCCTGGTCCAGCGTCTCGCGCTCGAGCAGCGCCTGGGCGAGCGACTCCAGCCGCGAGCGTTCGCGCTCCAGCAGCTCGATCGTCTCGCGCTCGGCCTCGTCGATGATGCGCCGGACCTCCTCGTCCACCACGCGCTGGGTGTGCTCGGAGGTCTCCGAGACGCCGGGCAGCAGCGGACCGGCGCCGTCGGCGGGCGCGACGGCGACCGCGCCGATCGCGTCGCTCATCCCCCAGCGCCCGACCATGCTGCGGGCGATGCGCGTGAGCTGCTGGATGTCCGACTCCGCGCCCGTCGTGGTCTCGCCGTAGACGACCTTCTCGGCCGCCCGCCCGCCGAGCATCACGCGGATGCGGCCGATGAGCTCGGCGCGCTCGTAGCCGTACTTGTCGGCCTCCGGCGTGGAGAGCGTGACGCCGAGCGCCTGTCCGCGCGGGATGATCGAGACCTTGCGGACGGGATCGGCGCCCGGCGTGAGCATCCCGACGAGCGCGTGCCCGGCCTCGTGGTAGGCGGTGCGCTCGCGGTCGGCGCGCGACATCACGACCTGGCGCTCGGCGCCGAGGACGATCTTCTCGATCGCGTCGGTGATGTCGGACTGCACGATCGTCTCGTGATCGCGCCGCGCGGCGAAGAGCGCCGCCTCGTTGACGAGCAGCGCGAGGTCGGCGCCCGTCATCCCCGGCGTCGATGCGGCGATCCGGCTGAGGTCGACCGACTCGTCGACCGGCATGCCGCGCGAGTGGATGCGCAGGATCGCCTCGCGGCCGACGCGGTCCGGCGTCTGGACGGCGATCCGCCGGTCGAAGCGCCCGGGGCGCAGCAGCGCGGGGTCGAGCGCGTCCGGGCGGTTCGTCGCGGCGATCACGATGACGCCCGAGTCGCCCTCGAAGCCGTCCATCTCGGTGAGGATCTGGTTCAGCGTCTGCTCGCGCTCGTCGTTGCCGCCGCTGATGCCCGCGGCCGCCGAGCGCGCGCGGCCGATCGCGTCGAGCTCGTCGATGAAGATGATCGCCGGGCCGGCCTCCTTGGCCTGCTTGAACATGTCGCGCACGCGGGACGCGCCGACGCCCACGATCGCCTCGACGAACTCGGATGCCGACGAGCTGAAGAACGGGACGTTCGCCTCGCCCGCGACCGCGCGCGCCAGCAGCGTCTTGCCGGTGCCGGGCGCGCCGTAGAGCAGCACGCCGCGCGGGATCCGCGCGCCGAGGCGCGCGTAGCGCTCCGGCCGCTTGAGGAAGTCGACGATCTCCGTGAGCTCGTCCTCGGCCTCGTCGATGCCCGCGACGTCGGCGAACGTGACGCGCGTCTGCCCGGGCTCCGCGAGCCGGGCGCGCGAGCGCGTGAACGCCCCGAGCCCGCCCGCGCCGCCCATGCTGGACGCGCGGCGCATCAGCCAGATCAGGCCGCCGATGATGAGGATCGTCGGGCCGAAGGCCAGCAGGAAGGTCAGGAGCGGGTTGCGCCCGGTGTCCGGCGGCTCGGCGTTCAGCACGACGCCGCTGCTCTGCAGGTCCTTCGTCAGCTGGTCGGTGTTGACGAACGTCGGGACCTGGGTCTTGAAGTGGTCGACGTCCTTGCTCTCCTTCGCCCCCTCCGCCTTGTAGGGCGTCTTCGCCTTCAGCGTGCCCTCGATCGTCTCCTCCTGCGAGGAGATCTCCTTGACGTTGCCCTGCTCGACCTGCTGGAGGAAGAACGGGCTGTAGGGCACCTGCGTGGCGCGCTCGGGACGGCCGGTGACGAACGCGAAGATGACGTTGACCGCGAGCAGCGCGAGGAAGATCGTGACCAGCATGCGGCGGCCCTGCCGCGGCAGCATCGGCTTCTTCTCCGGCGGCTTGCCACGGCCGTCGGTCGACGGCTCGACGCGCGGCCAGGGCGGCGGCTCCTCGCCGCGGCCGCCGGGCGGGCGCTCGGCGATGGGGCGCTCGGGAGCGCTCGCTCGGCTCTGTGGTTCGCGGTCTGCCATGCCTCTGCAGGTCCTACGGTGCCGTCCCCGCCTTACGGACGCCTTAACGGAGCGTCGCGAGGTCTTCCAGGAAGCGAGGATAGGAGACGGCCGCGGCGTCCATCCCCTCGACGGTGACGCCGTCGGTGGAGGCCAGACCGGCGACCGCGCCGAGCATCGCCATGCGGTGGTCGCCGCGCGAGTCCACCGTGCCGCCGCGCAGCCCGTACGTCCCGCGGACGACGAACCCGTCCTCGGTCGCCTCCGCGTCCCCGCCGAGGTCGTTCAGCGCCTCGACGACGCCGGCGATCCGGTCGGACTCCTTGACGCGCAGCTCCTGCGCGCCGGTGACGACGGTCTCGCCCTCGGCGAAGCAGCCGAGCAGTCCGACGAGCGGGAGCTCGTCGATCGCGAGCGGCACCTCGTGCGGCTCGACGACGGTCCCGACCAGCGGTCCCGAGGCGACGTCCAGGTCGCTCGTCGGCTCGCCCGCGGGCACCGCGCCGTCGGCGGGCGCCTCCTCGAGGTCGCCGATCACGATCGCGCCCATCCGCTGGGCGATCGTGATGAAGCCGGTGCGCGTGTGGTTGACGCCGCAGCCCTGGATGACGAGCCGCGAGCCGCGCACGAGGATGCCCGCGGCGATGGCGAACGCCGCGGACGAGGGGTCGGCGGGCACCGTCAGCGCCTCGGGCAGCGTGAGCTCGTCGAGGCTGGAGACCGTGACGGCGTTCCCCTCGCGCGTGAGCGGCGCGCCGGCGGCGGCCAGCAGGCGCTCGGTGTGGTCGCGGCTGGCCTGCGGCTCGACGACGGTCGTCACGCCCTCGGCCAGCAGCCCGGCGAGCAGGACGCACGACTTCACCTGCGCGCTCGCGACCGGCAGCTCGTAGCGGATGCCCCGCAGACGCCGGCCCGTCACCGTGAACGGCGGGAACCGCTCGTCGGTCGCGGCGATGTCGGCGCCCATCAGCGCGCAGCGGCGCGGCGATCCGGTCGACCGGGCGCCGGCGGATCGAGGCGTCGCCGTCGATCGTGAACGCGCGCCCCTCCTGCGCCGCAAGCCAGCCGGGCAGCAGCCGCATCAGCGTCCCGGCGTTGCCGACGTCGATCACGCCGTCGGGCTCGCGCGCCTGGCGCAGGCCCGGTGCCGCGGACGACGATCTCGTCCGGGCGCCGCTCGACGAGCGCGCCGAGCGCCTCGACCGCCCGCAGCGTCGCGAGCGTGTCCTCGGCCTCGAGGTAGTTGGAGATCCGGACCGGCGTGTCGGACATCGCGCCGAGCAGCGCCATCCGGTGCGAGATCGACTTGTCGGGCGGCGGGACGAGCGAGCCCTTCAGCGGCCCGCTCGGGTCGACGCGAACGCGGCTCATGCGAGCTCCACCCCGAGCTCGGCGAGCACCTCGGCGGCCCGCGCGGCGTGCTCCGCGGCCACCCACAGGGCGATGCTGCCGCGCGTGTTGTCGGGTGAGGGGGTCAGCGACATGTCGGTGATGTTGATCCCCGCGCGGCCGAGCGTGAGCGCGATGTCGGCGATGACGCCGGGACGATTGGGGACGGCGGCGCGCAGCTCGCGGACCGGCCCGCCCGCGAGGCCCGCCTCCAGCAGGGTCCGCCGCTGCTCGGCCGCCGTCGCCTGCCAGGCCTGCAGCGCGGCGGCGTCGTCGGCCGCGAGCATGGCGCGAACCTCCTGCAGGTGCGCGATGGCGCCGTCGACCTGATCGAGCAGCGCGTCGCGATTGGAGCGGTAGATCCCGGTCCAGATGCCGGGATTGGCGCCCGCAACGCGCGTCGCGTCGCGGAAGCTCGGGCCCGTCGCGGGCATCCGCTCGCCGCCGAGGGCGCCGGCCGCCTGCGCGACGAGGACGTTGGCGAGGACGTGCGGCAGGTGCGAGACGGCCGCCATCGTGCGGTCGTGGTCGGCGGGGTCCACCACGAGCGGGCGCGCGCCGATCCCGGTGACGAGCCGGTGCACGCGCTCGAGCAGCAGCCCGCTGGTCGCCGAGTGCGGGGTCAGGTACCAGGTGGCGTCGTCGAAGAGGTCCTCGCGCGCATGGTCCACCCCCGCGACCTCGGCGCCGGCGAGCGGGTGCCCGCCGACGAACCGCTCGTCGGCGCCCGCCGCCTCGACGACCGCCTGCTTCGTCGAGCCGACGTCCGTGACGGCGCAGCCCGCGGGCGCGGCGGCGAGGATCTCCCCGGTCAGCTGCGGCAGCACGTCGACCGGCGCGCAGACGACCGCGACGTCGGCGCCCTCGAGCGCCTCCTCGACCGTCGCGCAGGCGACGTCGAGCGCCCCGAGCTCCACGCCCAGCGGCGCCCGGCGCCCCGTCCCGCGGACGTGGGCGCCGAGCCTCCGGCGGGCGGCCATGCCGACCGACCCGCCGATGAGCCCGGTGCCGACGACCGCGAGGTTCAACGGCTCACGCAGCCGACGCCTGCGCCTGCAGGAACGGCAGCTTGCCGGCGATCTGGGCGACCTGCTCGACCTTCTGGGCGTAGCCCGCGAACTCCGCGGCGCGCAGCGCCTGCGGCCCGTCGCAGATCGCCTCTTCGGGGTTGGGATGCACCTCGACGATGATGCCGTCCGCCCCGGCGGCAGCGGCCGCGAGCGACAGCGACTCGACGAGGTCGCGGCGCCCGGCGGCGTGGCTGGGGTCGACGACGATCGGCAGGTGCGTCATCTGCTTGAGCACCGGCACGGCCATCAGGTCGAGCGTGAAGCGGTAGGCCGACTCGAAGGTGCGGATCCCGCGCTCGCACAGCATGACGGCCTCGTTCCCCTCCTTGAGGATGTACTCCGCCGCCATGACGAGCTCCTCGAGCGTGCTCGAGAGCCCGCGCTTGAGCAGGACGGGGCGACCGGCCCGGCCCAGCTCGCTGAGCAGCCCGTAGTTCTGCATGTTCCGCGCGCCGACCTGGATCACGTCGGCCACCTCGAGCACCGGCTCCAGGTCGCGGGCGTCCATCAGCTCGGTGACGATCGGCAGGCCGCTGATCTCCTTGGCCTCGGCCAGGAGTCGCAGGCCCTCCTCGCCCAGTCCCTGGAAGGAGTACGGCGAGGTGCGGGGCTTGTAGGCGCCGCCGCGCAGCATGTTCGCGCCGGCCGCCTTGACGACGTCCGCCGTCTCCAGCAGCTGCTCGCGCGACTCGACGGTGCACGGCCCGGCGATCAGGGCGAAGTGGTCGCCGCCGATCTTCGCGCCGCCGATGTCGAAGATCGACGCCTCGCGGTGCTGCTCCTTGCTCGCCAGCTTGTACGGCTTGAGGATCGGGACGACCTTCGACACGCCGGGCTGGCCGTCCAGCTCGAGGGCGCTGACGCGGACCTCGGTGTCCGTGTCGCCGATCGCGCCGATGAGGGTCACCTCCTCGCCGCGACTGGGGTGGGCGGTGCCGCCGACCGACTCGATCCGGTCGATCACCGCCTGGATCTCATCCTCGGTTGCCTGGGGCTTCATGACGATCAACATTCCTTCGCTCAGTCCTTCTCGCTACTCGATCTCCGATAGGGATACGTCCGGGATTCCGGACGGGGCGCGCGTGATCAGCAGCCCCTGGTGATACGGCGCCCGGCCCGAAGGCCCTTGTGCGGCGGTCCGCGACGGACCGGCCGAGCGCCTAGCTAAATCGCCAGGCGGAGCGATAGGCGAAGCCGAAGCCGGACAGCGCGGCGCTGGTGGGATACGTCGTGGCGCTGTGGGCCTGGCGGCTCATCTGCGCAGGCATTGAACCACACGGCTGCGGCGAGCGCGAACGTGTGGTCGCAGGATCGTCACACGGACGAGCGGACCGCCGCGATCGCATCGGCGATCCCCGCGAGGAAGCGTGCGTTCTCGTCCGGCCTGCCGTACGTGACCCGCAGGCACCCCTCGCGGCCGAGCGCGGTGCCGGCCCGCACGAGCACGCCGCGCTCGCGCAGGAAGCCGACGACGTGCCGCTCGAGCGCCGCCGGATCCTCGCCCGGCTCGGCCGGAAGCGTGAGCCAGCAGAAGTTCGCCTGCGACTCGGCGACGCCGATCCCGAGGCGGTCGAGCCCGTCCGCGACCTCGACGCGCGCCATCACCGCGCGCTCGACCCGCTCGGCGACCGCGTCCTGGTGGCGCAGGGCCTCGATCGCCGCGGCCTGCGCGGGGGCGCTGCAGAAGAACGGCTGGCGGACGAGGTTCACGGCCGCGACCGGCTCGGACGAGCCGCAGAGCGCGAAGCCCACGCGCAGGCCGGCGAGGCCGTAGACCTTGCTGAAGGTCCGCAGCAGGATGAGGTTCGGGTGGCGGGCCAGCAGCGGCAGCGTCGTGTCCGGGTCGTCGAGCGTGTTGAACTCGCAGTAGGCCTCGTCGAGCAGGACGCAGACGTGGTCCGGGACCCGCGCGACGAAGTCGGCGATCGCCGCGGCGGGCACGGCGGTGCTGGTCGGGTTGTTCGGGTTGCAGACGATCACCAGGCGCGTGGCGGCCGTGATCTCGGTCAGCATCGCGTCGAGGTCGTGCTCGTCGCGATCGTTCAGCGGGACGCGGATCGCGGTCGCGCCGGACGCCGCCTCCAGGTGCGGGTAGACGGAGAACGAGGGCCACGCGTAGACCAGCTCCGCCCCGGGCTCCAGCAGCGCCTCGCCGAGCGCGAGCAGCACGTCGCACGAGCCGTTGCCGATCGCGATCCGCTCGGCGGGCACGCCGTAGCGATCCGACAGCGCGCCTCGCAGCCCGGCGTTGGTCGGGTCCGGGTAGCGGTTGAGCCCGCTCAGCACCCGGTCGATCGCCTCGGCGACCGCCGGCAGCGGCGGGTCCGGCGACTCGTTGGAGGCCAGGTGCGCGACGTCCTCGGGCAGCGCGTAGGCCGAGGCGGCGGGATAGGACGGGATGCGCCGCAGGCGCGCGGAGTACTCGATCGTCACGCCGCTGATTGTGTCAGGCGCCGATCGGACCGCCCGCGCGCTCCTCGCCCTCGGGCAGGTGCGCGTCGCGGCCGACGTAGCCGCCCTTGCCGCCGACGACGAAGATCACGGCGTCCTCGTCACCGAGGTTGCGCAGCCGGCGCACCGTCGTCGCGTCGACCCGCGCGATGCCGCCCGGTGCCAGGTGGGCGACCGACCCGTCGCCGAACTCGAGCTCCACGTCGCCCGCGTGGACGAAGTAGATCTCCTCCTGCTCGTCGTGGTAGTGGAAGCCGGCCTGGTAGCGCGGCGGCAGCACGAGCGCGTTGACGCCCATCGACGTCACGCCGAGCGGGACGCGGACCTTGCGAAAGCCCCAGCCCTCCCCCAGCGCGTCCAGGTGGCCGGCCGTCCAGCCGTCGCCCTCCACGACCTCGCTGATGACGGGATTCTCGGACACGGCGACCTCCTACTGGGCGGATTCCAGGTCGGCGCGCAGGGCGCGCGCCTCCCGCAGATAGACGTGACGGGCCTCGTGGCCCTCGGGGGCGTGGTACTGGACGAGCACGCGGATGACGCGCTCCATCGACCCGGGGACGTTGATCTCGCGCACGCACAGGAGCGGCACGCGCTCGAACCCCATGTTGCGCGCGGCGACGGCCGGGAACTCGGCGTTGAGGTCGTCGGTCATCGTGAAGATGCAGTTGACGATGTCGTTCGGCGTGAGCATGTTGCGGTCGAGCAACTCGCCCATGAGCTCCTCGGTCGCGTCGAGGATCTGCTCGCGGTCGTTGGCGTCCGTCGTGATGGCTCCGCGCAGGGCGTACAGGCGCATGGCGGGCGCCATCATGCCACCCGGCGCTCGTCGGCGGCTGCGCGCAGGGCGTCGACCTCGGCCGGGGTGAGCCGCCGCGACTGCCCCTCGCGCAGCCGTCCCAGCGGGAGCGGGCCGAAGGTGACGCGGCGCAGCTCGCGCACCGAATGGCCGACGGCGTCGCACATCCGCCGCACCTGGCGCTTGCGGCCCTCGCGCAGCGTGATCTCCAGCTCGTGGCTGTGGATCCGCCGCACCTCCGCCGGGAGCGTCATCCCGTCCTCCAGCTCGATCCCCTCGCGCAGGCGCCGCAGCGCGCCGTCGCGCAGGGCGGGGCCGCCGACGGTCACGCGGTAGGTCTTGGGCACCTCGAAGCTCGGGTGCGTGAGCCGGTGCGCGAGATCGCCGTCGTCGGTGAGCAGGATCAGGCCCGTGCTGTCGGCGTCCAGGCGCCCGACCGGGTACAGGCGGCGTGAGCCGGGTGCGCGCACGAGGTCCACGACGGTCGGCCGCCCGTGCGTGTCCGACGCCGTCGAGACGACCCCGAACGGCTTGTTGAGCAGGTAGACGACCCGCACCTGTGGGGCGCCGCCGATGCGCTCGCCGTCCACCTCGATCCGCTCGCGGCCGGTGACGTCGCGCGCCGGGTCGGTCACGGTCTCGCCGTCGACGGTGACGCGCCCGCCGAAGACGAGCTGCTCGGCGGCCCGGCGCGAGGCGACGCCCGCGTGGGCGAGGTGTTTGGCCAGGCGCACGCTGTCACCATAGGTGGTCGATCGCGATGGACCTCGACCTCCTCAAGACCACGCTCGGCGATGCCGGCCAGCCCGACTACCGGGCACGCCAGGCGTGGGCGTGGCAGGCACGCGGCGTTCGCGGCTGGGACGACATGACCGACCTGCCGGCCGGGCTGCGCGACCGGCTCGCCGCGGACGTGCCGTTCTCGACGCTGACGCTGGAGAACCAGGCGACCGCGCTCGACGGCACCGTCAAGGCGCTCTTCTCGACGGCGGACGGGCGCCCGGTCGAGGCGGTGCTCATGCGCTACCGCGACGGCCGGCACTCGCTGTGCGTGTCCTCGCAGTCGGGCTGCCCGCTGACGTGCACGTTCTGCGCGACGGGCACGATGAAGTTCGGGCGCAACCTGACGGCCTGGGAGATCCTCGACCAGGCGCTGCACTTCCGCCGCATGTCGCAGGTCGACCACTGCGTCTTCATGGGCATGGGCGAGCCGATGATGAACCTCGACAACGTGCTCGACGCCTGCCGGCTGCTGCCGGACCTGGGGATCACGAACCGCCGCACGGCGATCTCGACCGTCGGCTGGATCCCGGGCATCGACGCGCTCACCGCGAGCGACATGCCGATCCGCCTCGCGCTCTCGCTGCACGCGCCGGAGGAGAGCCTGCGGTCGGAGATCATGCCGGTGAACGACCGCTACCCGCTCGCGGACGTCCTGGCGGCCTGCGACCGCTGGTACGAGCGCCGCCGGCGCATGGTGTTCATCGAGTACGTGATGCTCGCCGGCGTCAACGACCGCCACGAGCAGGCGCTCGCGCTCACGAAGCTGCTCGATCGCAAGAAGTACAAGATCAACCTCATCCCCTACAACCCGACGGGGTCGATCTACGGCGGATCCTCACGCGAGGCGACCAACGCCTTCCGCGACGTGCTCGCGAAGGCCGGGTTCAACGCCACCGTGCGCCTCACGCGCGGCCAGGACATCGACGCCGCCTGCGGGCAGCTCGCGGCGAAGGCGCTGGCGGGCTAGGACCGGACCCGGAGCTTCTCCGGGTCGTGCGCCGAGGCGTGGCTGACGACGGCGCTGACCGTCGCCTCACCGACCGCGATCTCGACGCTCGCACCGTCCTGCGCGACGTCGCTGCGCACGCGCGCGAGGCCGATCAGGCCGTGGCGCGGGCTCTCGACGGGGCTCGTCAGGCAGCCGACGACCTCCCCGTCAGACAGGACGTCGGCCCCCAGCTCGGGCAGGTCGTCGCCGCTCAGGCGCAGGGTGACGAAGCGGTTCGGCGGGTCGCCGGCGATGGCGCGCAGCGAATCGCGAGCGAGCAGGCCGTCGGCGTCGTCGAGCTTCACGAGCGCGCCGAGCCCGACGTCGTACGGCGTCTGCTCGCCGGGCAGGTAGTCCTGCTCGTGGATGATCAGGCCCGCCTCGACGCGGGCGATCTCGACGGCCTCGAAGCCGACCGGCCGCACGCCGGCCTCGCCGAGCGCGGTCCAGAGCGCCGGGGCGTCCTCACGCTCGGTCGGGATCAGCTCGAAGCCCAGCTCACCGGAGAAGCCCGTGTGCAGGACGTACGCCGGGATCCCGGCGACGTCGGCCGGCTCGGTCGCGAAGCGGAAGTACGGCAGCGCCGCGAGGTCGAGGTCGGTCAGCCCCTGCAGCACCTCGCGTGAGCGCGGGCCCTGCACCGAGATCAGCGGCATCGCGTGCAGGCGGTTCTCGACGGTGACGTCCATGCCCTCGGTCACCGTCGCGAGGTGGCTCGCGAACGTCGTCCCGTTCGTCATCACCCACAGGTGGTCACCCTCGTGGCGGAAGACCGTCCCGTCGTCCACGAGCGCGCCCGCCTCGTCGACGATCGCGCCGTAGCGCACCTGCCCCGGCTCGAGCGCGCCGATCGCGTTCGTGAACACGCGCTGGACGGCGGCGACCGCGTCGGAGCCGCGCACGTCCCACTTCACGAGGCCGTAGACGTCCCACATGACGACGTCGTCGCGCAGCGCGGCGTACTCGCCGAGGCTGTCGCCCAGGTTCAGCGTCCAGATCCAGCCGTCGTAGTCCTCGAAGACCGCGCCCTGCTCGGCCTGCACGTCGTACAGGACCGAGCGCACGGGCTCGGTCATGCGACCGGCTCGGCGTCCTGCTCGGGCTCTCGTCGCCCAGCCCCGGCTGCTCCGGCGCGCCCTGGCGGCCCGAGCGCATGTCGCCCGCCCGCAGCAGGCGGTCGCGCAGCTCGTTCTCCTCCTCCGGCGACGGATCCCACTGCGTCGGATCCGGGCAGGTCGGCGAGCGCGTTGAGGCCGAAGAGCTTGAGGAAGAGCGGCGTCGTGCGGTAGAGGACGGCGCCGAACTGCGAGCGGCCGGACTCCTCGATCAGCCCGCGCTCCAGCAGCGTTCCGGACGCCGAGTCGGCGGCGACGCCGCGGATGCGCGTGATCTCGGGACGCGAGACGGGCTGCAGGTAGGCGACGATCGCGAGCGTCTCGGCCTGCGCGGGCGTCAGCGGCGGGGTGCGCGGGCGCGCGAGCAGGCGGCGTGCCGCCTCCTCCTGCTCGGGCGCGGTGGCGAGCGTCCAGCCGCCCGCGAGCTCACGCAGGACGAGGCCGCGCTCGCCGGGCGCGTACTGCTCGGCGAGCTCCTGCGAGCGCGGCGGCGAGCTCCTCCGGCGGGCAGTCGGCGGCCTCCGCCAGCGCCGCGGCGGGCACGGGCTCGGGACTGAGGAACAGGAGCGCCTCGACGGTGCGGGCGAGCGGGGTCATGCGGCGCCTCCGGCGGCGTGCAGCGGGTGGACGTGGGCGGGCCAGTCGGGGTCCGCGCCATGGACGTGGGCGGTGTCGCGCGTGGACGGGCGGATCGCGATCGGCCCGAACGGCTCGTCCTGCTCCCAGCGGGCCTCGCCCTGCTTGTAGAGCTCCAGCAGCGCGAAGAGCGTGACGGCGACGGTCATCCGGTCCGCGCCCGCGACCGCCTCGTCGAACGAGACGACGCCGCTGCGCAGCAGCCGCCGCAGGTGCGTGAGGCGCTCGGACACGCTGACGCGCGGTCGCGCGAGGTGTCCCAGGTCGAGCGGCGGCGGCGTGCGGAGCATCCCGCCGATCGCCGCGCCGAGCTGCGCCGGCGTCGTAGGCCTGGCCGCTCGCCTCGTACGTCACCTTGCGCAGGAACTGCGGCGGCGGCGCGAGGCGGAACCGGTGCCCGCGCTCGTCGTCGAGCTGCTCGGCGAGGTGCTCCGCGGCGCGCCGGTAGCGGCGCGCGTCGAGCATCCGGGCCAGCAGCTCGTCGGCCGCCTCGCCGGCGTCCAGGTCGTCCAGCAGCTCCTCGTCGGCCCGCGGGAGCATCAGCCGCGACTTGAGCTCCAGCAGCGCGGCGATCAGGACGAGGAACTCGGTCGCGACCTCGAGGTCGAGCTCGCCGCGTGCCTCGAGGACGTCGAGGTACGAGACGACGACGTCGGCCAGCTCCACCTCGAGCAGGTCGACCTCCTCGCGCAGGACGAGCGTCAGCAGCAGGTCGAACGGACCCGTGAAGACCTCGAGGTCGAGCTCCAGCTCGGCGACGATCACGGCGGGCACGCTACCGCGGGGTCCGGTCGGTCATCGGCAGTCGCAGCGCGGCCAGGCCCGTACGCCAGCAGGAGCGCCCCGCAGAGGCAGTACGGCAGCCAGTCGCCGACGACCTGCCCCAGCGCTCCGCCGGCCGCGGCGCCGAGCCCGACCCCCGCAGACCAGCCGATGTTGTTGAACGCGAACGCCCACGCCTGGTCGACGCCCACGGCCTCCGACGCGCAGCGAGACGAGCTTGCCCGCCGGGGTCATGAGCATCCCGGCGACGACGGCGAACGCGACGACGATCAGCGCCAGGACGAGCGTCTGCTCGGGCACCCAGAAGAGCGCGATGAGGACGGCGCCGGCGAGCGTCGCGGTCCTGACGATCGGCAGCGTCCCGCGGCGGTCGGCGAACCGCCCGGCGAGCGGGCTGGTCACGGCCTCGGTCAGCGCCGCGACGAGGAAGACGGCACCGATCCCCAGCGCGCTGGCGCCGAGGTCGTCCAGCCGCAGCGGGACGAGCACCTCCTCGACGCCGAACGCCAGCGACGGGGCGAACGTCAGCCACGCCGCGGCCATGAACGCCCGGTCACGCAGCAGTGCCCGCGCGGGCCGGGAGACGTCGCCGGCCGCGACCGGTCGCGGCTCGCGGCGCGCGGCGGCGGCCAGCACCAGGCCGAGCGTCGCCACCCCGAGGAACGCGGGCGCCCGGCCCAGCGTCTCGGCCGCGACACCGACGACCGGACCGAACTGCGCCCCGAACACCGCAGCGCCGATCGCCACGCCGATCGCCTCGCCGCGGCGCTCGCGCGGGACCGCCATGCCCGAGCCAGGCCAGCCCGGCCGTCCACGTCAGCGCGCCGCCGATGCCCTGAGCGAAGCGGGCCAGATCGAGGATCGCGGCGCTGCGGGCGACCGCGAACACCGCGCCCGCCGCGGTCATCGTGAGCAGGCCGGCGATCACCGTCGCCCGCGGGCCGTTGCGCGCCGCGAGCCAGCCGCCCGGGAGCGCGCCGAGCAAGCGTGCCCACCGGATAGGCCGCGACGAGGATGCCCGCCTCGGACTTCGAGAGCAGGAACTCGTCCTCGAGCGCGGGCAGCAGCGGCGCGAGCGCCGCGTAGAGCATCGTGTCGACGAGGACGATGACGCCGACGAGCAGGAGCAGCCGGCGCGGCATCGCCGCCCGCCCGTCAGCCGACGGGCCCGACGCCCATCGCGGCGCGCACGTCCGCGAGGGTGTCCCGCGCGATCGCGCGGGCGCGGTCGGCGCCCGCCGCGAGGATCGCCTCGAGCCGCGCCTCGTCGGGACGCAGCTCCGCGTAGCGCTCGCGGACCGGCGTGAGCTCCGCGACGACGGCGTCGGCGACCGCGGACTTCAGGTCGCCGTAGCCCCGCGCGCCCGCGAGGTCGGCGACGACCTGCTCGGGCGAGCGTGCCGTGCACGCCGCGAGGACGTCCACGAGGTTCGTGACGCCCGCCTTGTCCTCGCCGCGGCGGATGACCGGCGGGTCCTCGGAGTCGGTGACCGCGCGCTTGATCTTCTTCTCGATCGCCTTCGGCTCGTCGAGGACGTAGACCGTCCCCTCCACGCTCCCGCCCGTCGTCGACATCTTCCGCGTCGGGTCCTGGAAGTCCATGATCCGCGCGCCGACCTGCGGGATCCGGTGCTCGGGCACGACGAGGATCTCCTCGTCCTCTCCGGCGAACCGCGCGTTGAAGCGCTTGGCGATGTCGCGCATGAGCTCGAGGTGCTCGCGCTGGTCCTCCCCGACGGGCACCTCGCCCGCGCGGTAGGCGAGCACGTCCGCGGCCTGCAGCACCGGGTAGAAGAGCAGGCCGGCCGAGACGAGCTCGCGCTGCGCGACCGACTTGTCGCGGAACTGGTGCATCCGGTTGAGCTCGCCGAGCGCCGTCACGGACGACAGCAGCCAGCAGAGCTCGGCGTGCTCCTGCACGTCGCCCTGGCGGAACAGGATGCTCTGCTCGGGATCCAGGCCGGCGGCGATGAGCGTCGCGAGCGTGTCGTAGACGCGGTCGCGCAGCTCGGCGGGCTCGTAGCCGACGGTGATCGCGTGCAGGTCGACGATGCAGTAGAGGCTCTCGTCGCCGGCCGCGGCGGCCCGCTCCTGGCCCTCGACGTACTGGCGGATCGCGCCGATGTAGTTGCCCAGGTGCTTGCGGCCCGTGGGCTGGATCCCGCTGAAGATGCGCATGCGGGTGGGCAGGCTAGTGATCCGGCGCCTCGCCGCGGAAGTAGTCGACGTGGCTCGAGCGCTCGACGATCACGTCGTCGACCTTCCCGGCCGTCCAGACGCCGACCTTGCCGCTGTCCGGGTACACCGACACCGTCGGGTAGACGACCGTGGACCACATGAGGACCCGCGCCGGCTCCTCGGAGTCGTTGCGCAGCTGATGGGCGCCCTCCGGGCCGCGCGGAAAGAAGACGACGTCCATCGGCTCGAGCACCTCGGTGCCCTCTGGGACGCGGACCGACGGCGTGCCGTCGAGGACCAGCACCCACTCCTCCTCCCCGTGCTCGTAGTGATACGGACAGAGGGCCTGACCGGGCGGCAGCACGTAGACGCTGGCCCCGGTCTGCTCCGCGCCGAGCTGCGGCCCGAACCGCAGCATTCCCGCGCGGAACCCGTCGGGATCGGCGTCGTCGTAGGTGAACGGCGGATCGGCGATGTTGACGCGGCGCATGGAGACAGTCTCCCAGCCGCGATCAGGCCCGACGACCTTCCGCGCAGGCCTTGAGCGTGAGCAGCTGGCGGCGCATCATCACGAGGTCTCCGGCGGGCAGGACGGCGGAGGCCAGCACGCCGCGCGGGCCGCGGCGGTAGCGCACGACGAGTCGTGCGAGCAGGCGGCTCCCGCCGCCGGGCCCCGGCGCCACGTCGTAGGTGACCGCGACCCGCCCGAACACCGGCCCGTCGTGGACGAGGGTGACCGAGCGGCCGGGCTCGAACTCGACCAGGCGGAAGATCGTCATCCACCGTTGCCCGGCCTCCAGGGCCTCGACGCCCGGCGTGAGCGTGCGCGGGCTGCGGTGGCCGCGGTTGTCGAGCCAGTCGTAGCTGTACGGCGCCACGCGCAACTGGCAGACCCAGCGGAAGAGGACGTCCGGCGGCGCGGCCACGTCGACCGCGCGCAGGAGCACCTGGTCGGAGTCCTCGACGTGGTCGTCGCACGCGAGCCGGCGCGCGATCTCTTCCCCGCGCGCGCCCCAGACCCCGAAGGGCCCGGTCCACGACACGGGGTTGAGCATCGGCGCGCCTAGAGCGCCTGGCGGATGACCGGGCGCTTGGCCGCCGCGGCCTCGTCGAGCCGGCGGACCGGCGTCGAGTACGGGGCGTTCTGCGCCCGCGTCGGGTCCTCCTTGGCCTCGCGCACGATCGCGGCGAGCGCCTCGGCGAAGCCGTCGAGCGTCTCCTTCGTCTCCGTCTCGGTCGGCTCGATCAGGAGCGCCTCGTCGACGAGCAGCGGGAAGTAGACCGTCGGCGGGTGGTAGCCGTGGTCGAGCAGCCGCTTGGCGAGGTCGAGCGTGCTGCACGCCCGTCTCCTTCTTCAGCGGCGTGGCCGACAGGACGAACTCGTGCATGCAGCGCTCGCCGAACGCGAGCGGCAGGTCATCGCCGCAGAGGTCGCGCAGGCGCGCCAGCAGGTAGTTGGCGTTGAGGACGGCGGTCTCGCTCGCGTCGCGCAGACCCTCCGCGCCGAGCGAGCGGATGTAGGCGTACGAGCGCACGAAGACGCCGTAATTGCCCTGGAAACCGCGGAGTTTCCCGATCGACTGCGGCCGGTCCTCGTCGAGGTCGAACAGCGGCCCGTCCGGCGTGTCGGTCCGCGTGATGACGGGCTTGGGCAGGAACGGCTCGATGCGGTCGCTCACCGCGATCGGGCCGGAGCCCGGGCCGCCGCCGCCGTGCGGCTGGGTGAAGGACTTGTGCAGGTTGTAGTGGACGATGTCGAAGCCCATGTCGCCGGGGCGCGACTTGCCCATGACCGCGTTGAGGTTCGCGCCGTCGTAGTAGAGCGTCGCGCCGACGCTGTGCACGAGCGCGGCGATCTCCTCGATGTTCGCGTCGAAGACCCCGAGCGTGTTGGGGTTCGTGAGCATCAGGCAGGCGACCTGGTCGTCGACCTTCGTCGCGCAGGTCGTCGATGTCGACGCCGCCGTCGGCGTTCGTCCCGACCTTCACGACCTCGTAGCCGGCCATCGTGACGGTCGCCGGGTTCGTGCCGTGCGCGGTGTCGGGCGTCAGGACCTTCGTGCGGTGCTCGCCGCGGGCCTCGTGGTAGGCGCGCGTCAGCAGCACGCCGGCGAGCTCGCCGTGCGAGCCGGCGCTCGGCTGCAGCGAGACGTGCGGCAGACCGGCGACCTCGCCGAGCGCGCGCTCGAGGTTCCACATGAGCTCCAGCGCGCCCTGCGCGCGGCGCGGGTCCTGCAGCGGGTGCAGGCGCGCGTGGCCGGGCAGCGAGGCGACGCGCTCGTGCAGGCGCGGGTTGTGCTTCATCGTGCACGAGCCGAGCGGGTAGAAGCCGGAGTCCAGGTCGAAGTTGCGGCGGCTCAGGCGCACGTAGTGGCGCACGAGCTCGGGCTCGGAGACCTCGGGCAGCCGCGCCGGCTCGCTGCGCCGCAGCGCCTGCGGGAGCAGCTCGAGCCGGTCGCGCTCCGGCACCCCGGCGTCGGGGCACAGGAACGCGCGGCGGCCGTGCGCGCCCTTCTGGAAGATCGTGAGCGTCTCGTCGCTCTGCATCGGCGGGGTCGCGCGCAGGGGCATCAGGCGCTGACCTCCTCGCGCATCGGCGCATCGGCGCGTTCGGCGGCGAGCGCCTCACCCAGCACCTCCGCGAGCCGGTCGATGTCCGCGGCCGTGCGCTGCTCGGTGATCGCGACGAGCAGGCCCGTCGGCAGCTCCTCGTAGTCGCGCCCGAGCGCGTACCCGGGGTTCACCCCGGCGTCCTGGCAGCGCGCGATCACGCGGCGCACGGCGGCGGTGTCCGCGACGTCGAGCGTCACGGCGAACTCGCGCACGACCGGCTGCTCGTGCAGCAGCGCGACGCCGTCGACCGCTGCCAGCCGCTCACGCGCGTAGGCGGTGCGCTGCAGCAGCAGCTCGGCGAGCTCGACGAGCCCGTCGCGGCCGAGCCACGTCAGGTAGACGACGCCCGCGAGCGCGTTCAGCGCCTGCGAGGTGCAGATGTTCGACGTGGCCTTCTCGCGGCGGATGTGCTGCTCGCGCGTCTGCAGCGTCAGGACGAAGCCGCGGCGCCCGTCGACGTCCGTCGTCTCGCCGGCGATGCGGCCGGGCATGCGGCGCAGGTAGGCCTCGGTCGCGGCGAAGAAGCCGAACGACGGCCCGCCGAAGTCCAGGCGGTTGCCGAGCGTCTGGCCCTCGCCGACGGCGACGTCCACCCCGCACTCGCCGGGCGCGGCGAGGATCCCGAGCGGGATCGGGTCGTAGGAGCCGACGACGACGGCCGGGGAATTCTTCGCCGCGCCGGCGAGCGCCGAAGCGTCCTCGACCGCGCCGAGGAAGTTCGGCTGCTGGAAGATCACGCAGGAGGTGTCGTCGTCGATCGCGGCGGCCCATGCCGCCGGCGTCGGTCGCGCCGCCGGAGAGCGGGACCTCGACGACCTCCATGCCGTAGCCGTGCGCGAGCGTGCGCAGCGTCTCGCGGCTGTGCGGGTGCACGCCGCGCGAGACGACGATCCGCCGCTTGCCGTTCGCGAGCTTCGCGAGGTAGGCGGCGGCGCCGACGGCGCTCGGGCCCTCGTAGACGGACGCGTTGGAGACGGGCAGGCCGGTCAGCTCGCTGATCGCCGTCTGGTACTCGAACATCACCTGCAGCCCGCCCTGGCTGATCTCCGGCTGGTAGGGCGTGTACGGCGTCAGGAACTCCGAGCGGCCGAGCAGCATGTCGATCACCGCGGGCACGTAGTGGTCGTACATCCCGGCGCCGAGGAAGGTCAGCTCGTCCTCGGCCGACGTGTTGCGGCGGGCCAGGTCCAGCAGGTGCGCGTAGACGTCCTGCTCGCTCATCCCGGCCGGCAGGTCGAGCTCGCGGCGCAGCCGCACGCCGTCGGGGATCTGGTCGAAGAGCTCGTCCACGCTGCGCGCGCCGATCGCGGCGAGCATCTGCTCCAGGTCGGACTCGGTGACGGCGGTGTAGCGGCTCACAACATCCTTCGGTCGGGGTCAGCCCAGCGTGCCCTCGTAGGCGGCGGCGTCCAGCAGGTCGTCCTTCTCGGTTACGTCCGACAGGCGGACCTTGACCATCCATCCGGCGCCGTAGGGGTCGCCGTTGATCGCCTCCGGCTCGTCCCCGAGGTCCTCGTTGACCTCGACGATCTCGCCCGACAGCGGCGCGATCACGTCGCTGACGGCCTTCACGGACTCGACCTCGGTGTACGACTCGCCCGCGACCACGGCGGTTCCCACCGCCGGCGGGTCGAAGAACACGACCTCGCCGAGGGCGTCCTGGGCGTACCAGGTGATGCCGAACGTGGCGAGGGTCTCGTCCCCGTCGTCGATCCGCACCCAGTCGTGTTCGGGGTGGTAGAGCAGGTCCTGCGGGTAGCTCGCGTCGGCCATCGTGTCTCCTTGGGATTCGCGCCGTCGGCGCGATCCTACGCGGCGCTCCCGCGGTAGAGCGGCCGCTCGGCGACGACCGCGGGCCGCAGCTTGCCGCGGACGTCGATCTCGAGCGCCTCGCCGGGCGTCGCGCGCGCGGCCGGGACGTACGCCATGCCGATGCCGACGTCGAGGCTCGGGGACAGCGTCCCGCTCGTGACCTCGCCGCCGCCGACGATCGGCGTTGCCCTGCCGGGCGATCCCCGGGCCGGTGAGCGTGAAGGCGACGAGCTTCTCCTCGGGGCCCGCGGCACGCACGGCGGCGACCGCCTCGGACCCGATGAACCCCGTGTCCTCCTTGCAGCACCAGCCGAGGCCCGCCTCGATCGGCCCGCGGGACTCCATCAGGTCGTTCCCGTAGAGGTGGTAACAGACCTCCAGGCGCAGCGTGTCGCGCGCGGCCAGGCCGGCGGGCACCGCGCCGCGGGCGACGACGGCGTCCCAGACCGCGCCGGCGGCCTCGGGCGCGCAGAGGATCTCCACGCCGTCCTCGCCGGTGTAGCCGGTGCCGCAGACGAGCGCGGTGTGCCCCGCGACGATGCGCGTCGCGACGGTGAAGCGCGCGGGAAGCGGCGAGTCGGCGATCGCCTGGACGAGCTCGCGCGCACTGGGCCCCTGGACGGCGAGCATCGCCCAGCCGTCGAGCTTGTCCTCGACGACGACGTCCAGGCCCTCCGCGTGGCGTGCGGAACCAGGCGAGGTCCTTCTCGTGGTTGGAGGCGTTCGTGACCGTCAGGTAGTGGTCGGGCGCGAGGCGGTAGGTGAAGAGGTCGTCGAGCACGCCGCCGTCCTCGCGGCACAGGACGCTGTACTGCGCCCCGCCGACCGCGAGCTTCGCGACGTCGTTCGAGAGCAGGCGCTGCAGCAGTTCGGCCGCCTGCGGCCCGCTCGTCTCGATCTCACCCATGTGCGAGACGTCGAACACGCCGGCCCGCTCGCGGACCGCGAGATGCTCCTCGCGGATGCCCGCGTACTGCACCGGCATCTCCCACCCGGCGAAGTCCACGAGCTTCGCCCCGGCGGCGACATGGCGGTCGTACAGCGGCGTGCGACGCAGGTCAGCCATGCGCAATCACGGTAGCGGACAGCTACATCAAAGGTCTGGACCCAAGTCCTTTGAAGTCCCACCGGGGGAGCGAGAGATCGGGGATGCATGAGGCCGAACGCCGAGGGGGTGCTGTGGCGAAAGCCACCGCCCCCCGAAGGCGGGTGGCCTCAGGCGCCCCGAGATCCGCGACAGCTACTTGAGGAACGCAGGAATGTCGAGATCGTCGTCGCCGATCTCGAGGTCCGACGTCTTGTCCACGCGCGGCGAGCGACCGCCGGTCGTCCGCTCGGCGCGGCGGCGGGTCTCGTCGCGCGCGGCGCGGCCGCGGCCGCCCTTGTGGTCGAAGCCGGTGCCGATGACCGTGACGCGGACCTCGTCGCCCATCGCCTCGTCGATGACGGCGCCGAAGATGATGTTGGCGTTCGAGTCGGCGGCGTTGTGGATGATCTCCGCCGCGTCGTTGACCTCGAACAGGCCGAGCTCCTTGCCGCCGGTGATGTTGAGCAGGATGCCGGTGGCGCCGTCGATGGCGTCCTCGAGCAGCGGGCTCTCGATCGCGGCCTTCGCCGCGTCCGTCGCGCGGCTCTCGCCGCTGGAGCTGCCGACGCCCATGAGGGCCGAGCCGGCGTCGCTCATGATCGTCCGCACGTCCGCGAAGTCGAGGTTGATGAGCCCGGGGATCGTGATCAGGTCGGTGATGCCCTGGACGCCCTGGCGCAGGACGTTGTCGGCCTCGCGGAACGCCTCGAGGATCGTGGTGCGGCGCTCGACGGTGGAGAGGAGGCGCTCGTTCGGGATCACGATGAGCGTGTCCACGACGTCGCGCAGGCGCTGGATGCCCTCCTCGGCCGAGCGGCTGCGCTGGCTGCCCTCGAACTCGAACGGCCGCGTGACGACGCCGACGGTGAGCGCGCCGATCTCGTTCTTGGCGATCTCCGCGATGACGGGTGCGGCGCCGGTGCCGGTGCCGCCGCCCTCGCCGGCCGTGACGAAGACCATGTCGGCGCCCTTGAGCGCCTCCTTGATGTCGTCGCGCGACTCGGCTGCGGCGCCGAAGCCGATCTCGGGATTGGCGCCCGCGCCGAGGCCCTTGGTCAGCTCGTGCCCGATGTTGAGCTTGATGTCGGCGTCGCACATCTGCAGCGCCTGGGCGTCGGTGTTCGCGGCGATGAACTCGACGCCGCGAAGGCCTGCGTCGACCATCCGGTTGACCGCGTTGGTGCCGCCGCCGCCGACGCCGACGACCTTGATCACGGCGAGGTAGGTGCCGCTGCTCTCCATCATGAGGGTTCCGTCCAACCTTCGAGGTAGTGTCGAGACTTTCGGCGGGTGCCGGGTCCCAGAAGCCGAATCACCGTACGCATCGGCATTCGGTCGTGTCAACGCAAGGCTACCGCCGCAAGATCCGTTGCGCCAGCGCAACCCTCGATGCTGAGATGAGGGTTTCGGTCACGAGAACCGTTGATCGTTGGTCGAGGGTGAGGTCAGGGAACGGTCGTCGCGGCAGGGTCGGTTGCAGCGGGAGCGGGTGTCGGGGTCACGACCGGGGCCTGTGCGGCGCCGGCGTCGGCGGCGGCGGACGCCCGCGGCGCTGGCGGGCATGCCGGCCGCCACGGCCGCGGCGTCGGCTGCGGCCACAGCCGTCAGCGAGGCGGGCGCACCGCCCTGGGCCTCGGTGAGGCCGCCCGCCGCCGGGCGCGCCGGGATCCGCAGGTCGATGTAGGTCGCCGCTGCGGCGCCGGGGTCGCGCATGACCGCTCGGGCCGCGAGCCACTTGGCCTCGAGGCGCTGCCCGTCGCCGAAGCGCAGCACGAGCCCCTCGCGCAGGCGCGCCTGCAGGCCGTAGCGGCCGAGCGTGACGCGCACGATCCGGCTGCGGAGCTTCGCCGGGGCCGTCGCGAGGATGGCGACCTTCGCGGCGGTCTTGCGATCGCGGACGCGGCTGCCGCCGGGCGGGACGCGGGCGCTGATCTCGGGCAGCGACGACGGCCGGGACGCCGCGCAGGAAGGTTCCGTCGTCGGCGACGACGGTCGGGGTGCCGCCGGTGCGGATCACGCCGATCGGCACGCGCTCGATGACGCGGACGTCGAGCCGGTGCGGCGGATGCGGCGTCGCCTCGACGTCGCGGACGAGCGGATAGCGCGCGACGGCCGAGAGCAGCGCGTCCTCGTCGACGTTCAGCGTGGTCATGTCGCGCGCGGCGGCGTCGAGCGCGGAGCGCACCGCGGCGCTGCCGAAGCCGCTCGCGCCGGTCACGCGCACCTCGTCGACGCGGACGAGCGAGGAGTCGCGCAGCCACATCCACCCGCCGATCAGGGCGACGGCGAGCAGCACGATGCCGGCGGCCAGGCGCAGGGGGATCCCTGGCGGGCGCGGCAGCCTGGCGGCACGGGGCTGCGGGAGCGCGATGCGAGCGGGCATCCGCTGATCCTTCGACGCGCGCAGCGGCGCTCCTGCCGCACGTCAGCCGGCGACGAGGCGCTCGCCGAGCGCGCGCACGTCGCCGGCGCCCAGGATCGAGGCACAGGTCGCCGTCGCGCAGGCGCGCGGCGAGCACCCGCTCGGCCGCGTCGAACGTCGGCAGCCACAGCACCTCGCGGCCCGGGGCCGCGTCGGCGACGGCCTCGGCGACCGTCAGGCCGCTGACGCCGGGGAAGTCCTCGGCCCGCTCGCGCGCCGGGTAGACGTCGACGAGGCACGCGAGGTCGGCGGCCGCCAGCGCTCGGCCGAACGCGGCGGCGAGATGCTGCGTGCGCGAGAACAGGTGCGGCTGGAAGACCGCGACGAGCCGTCGCGGCTGGAGCGTGCGGGCCGCCGCGATCGTCGCGGCGACCTCGGTCGGGTGGTGGGCGTAGTCGTCGACGACGAGCGCGCCCGACGCCGTCGCCCCCAGGCGCTCGAAGCGCCGGCCGGCGCCCGCGAAGGTGGCGATCGCCGCCGCCGCCTGCGCCTCCGGCGCCCCCGCCAGTCGCGCGGCCTCGAGCGCGGCGACGGCGTTGCGGGCGTTGTGCTCGCCGGGAATCGCGACGCGGACCTCGTGTCCGCGCCACGTCATCCGCGACCCGGCCGTCGTCCAGCCGCAGGTCGTGCGCGTCGTAGGCGACCGTCTCCCCCGCCGGGCGCAGCGCGAGCAGTTCGGGCCGGTCCAGGATCACGGCATGCGCGGGGCCCGTCGAGGAACTCGCGGAAGACCTCGCGCACCTCGCGCGAGCGAGCCGTAGGTCGCGTGGTGGTCCAGCTCGACGTTCGTCACGACGGCGACCTCGACGACGAGCGAGAGCATCGAGCGGTCCGACTCGTCGGCCTCGACGACGAGCCACTCCCCCGTCCCCCACGCCGCGTTGCGCCCCGTCGTGCGCAGCTCGCCGCCGATCAGGTACCCGGGGTCCATCCCGCAGCCCAGCAGCACGTGCGCGGTCATGCTCGTCGTCGTGGTCTTGCCGTGGGCACCGGCGATCGCGATCGTCCGGCGCAGCGCGCTCAGCTCGTGCAGCAGGTCGGCGCGCGGCATGACGCGCAGGCCGCGCTCGTGCGCGGCGAGCGATCTCGGGGTTGTCGGCCCCGATCGCGCTGGAGACGACGACGTCCACCTCCTCACCGGCGGGCAGCCGGGCGGCGTCGTGGCCCGCCTGCGCGTCGATGCCCTGCTCGCGCAGCCGCGCGAGCACCGGCGAGTCCGCCCGATCGGAGCCGCTGACCGTGGCGCCCAGCGCGGCGGCGACCGTGGCGTAGCCGCTCATGCCGGCGCCGCCGATGCCGACGAGGTGCAGGCGCCGGCCGGTCCAGGGACGGGAATCGGGCATCACGCGGGACGCTAGCGGGGCGCTGCGTCGGGTCGCGCGAGCCGCAGCAGCTCGCCCGCGATCTCGCGCGCGGCGTCCGGGCGGGCGAGCCCCGCCGACGCCGCTGCCATCGCCGAAAGGCGCTCCTTGTCGCCGAGGAGTCCGGCGACCTCGCTCGCCAGGCGGTCGGCCGTCACGTCCTCGTCGCCCACGACGACGGCCGCGCCCGCCCGCTCCATCCAGCGCGCGTTCTCCGCCTGATGGTCGCCGGCGGCGTGCGGGTAGGGCACGAGGATCGCGGGACGTCCGGCCGCCGCCACCTCGAAGATCGATCCGCCGGACCGCGCGACGACGAGGTCGCATGCCAGCAGCGCCTCGCCGAAGCCGGAGAGGAAGCCGCGCAGGTCGTACCACGCGGGGGGCGGGTCACCGAGACGCGTACGCAGCGCGTCCAGGTCGCGTTCCCCCGCGGCATGCAGGACGCGGAAGCCCGGGTCCGCCGTTCCCCACGCCCCCACCGCGGCGTCGTTGACCGATCGTGCTCCGAGCGAGCCGCCGAACACGAGCACGACCGTGTCCCCGTCCTCCAGCGCGAAGCGCGCACGTGCGGCGTGCCGGTCGCTCGCCGGCGGCGGGACCGGCCGGCCCGTCACCCGGTAGGGCTCCCCGGTGCGGCCCTCGATCGGGAATGCGAGGCAGACCCGGCGCGCGCGGCGCGCGAGCAGCCGGTTGGTCAGGCCCAGGTGGCTGTCCGCCTCGGTGAGGACGAGCGGGATGCGCCGCCGCAGCGCCGCGAGGCCGACCGGGCCGGCGACGTACCCGCCGCCGCCCAGCACGGCGGCCGGCTGCAGCTCGCGGAGGATGGCGCCCGCGGCCCGCACCGCCCCCGCGGCCTTGGCGGCGGCGCGCGCGGCCTTCAGCGGGTTCGCCCGGCTCAGGCCCTCGACGGTGATGGTCCGCAGTTCGTAGCCCGCGGCCGGGACGAGGTCACGCTCGGCGCGCTCGCCCCCGATGAAGACGATCCGCGGCGGGACGGGCGCGTCAGCCCGCAGCGCGTCGGCGATCGCCAGGGCCGGCACCACGTGCCCGGCCGTCCCTCCCGCTGCGATCACGAACGTCTGCGGCTCCATCGGCGGTGGATCGTGGCGCATCGCGGCCCCCGTTGATGGCCCGCAGGTGCACGGAGCCGCCGCGGGCGACGTTCACGAGCAGCCCGCAGGCGACGAGCAGGACGACGAGGTTCGTCGACCCGTAGGAGATGAACGGCAGCGGGACGCCCGTCAGCGGGGCGATCCCGAGCACCGTCCAGAGATTCAGGATCGCCTGGCAGAGCACCAGCGACGTGACGCCGGCGGCGAGCAGCGCCGCGTAGCGGCCCTTCGCCTGCTGCGCGATCCGCAGTCCGGCCCAGGCGAACGCCCCGTAGAGGACGATCAGGCCCGTGATCCCGGCGAGCCCGACCTCCTCGCCGATGATCGCGAGGATGAAGTCGGTGTGAGCCTCCGGCAGGTAGAAGATCTTCTGGACCGACTCCCCCAGGCCGCGCCCGAACAGCCCGCCGGATCCGATCGCGATCTGGCCCTGCACCGCCTGGAAGCCGGCGTCGCCCGCGTGGTTCCACGGATCCAGGAACGACGTGAGGCGCGCACGCCGGTAGGGCGCCGTCATCGCGTAGAGCATCACGAGCACCGCGCCCGCGCCCGCGAAGCCCGCCAGCCAGCGCATCGGCACGCCGGCGGCGATCATCATCGCGGCCATCGTGAAGGAGACGACGAGCGCGGTCCCGAGGTCGGGCTGCGTGGCGACGAGCAGGACCGCAGTCCCGGCGACGAGGCCGAGCGGGAGCAGGTCCTTCGGCGAGCGCAGCGCCTGCGGGCGCTCACCGAGGAAGCGCGCGGCGTAGAGGATCATGGCGAGCTTCGCGACCTCGGACGGCTGGAAGGTCAGCGGGCCGGCGCCGAGCCAGCGCGTCGCGCCGTTGACGGTGACGCCCATGCCGGGGACCTCGACCAGGACGAGGAGGCCGAATGCCAGCGCCAGGAACGGCCCGGTCATCGCCAGCACCTTCTGCAGCGGCCAGCGGGCGGCGATGCGCAGGGCCACGAAGCCGACGGCGCCGTAGGCGAGGTACTTGATGAGGAAGCCGGTGCCGTCGCCGCCGCCCTTGACGACCGTCGTGGCCGACGAGGCGCTGTAGACCATCACCGCGCCGAAGGCGACGAGGCACAGGACGGCGGTGAGGAGGACGTCCTCCTCGATCTTGCGGCCGCTCAGGGCACGGGAACGTGCCGCCGCAGGGGCGGGGGTGCTGGCGCGGGCGGCAACGCGAGCCATCGGACCTCGTTTCGGCGCATGGCGCCGGAGTCCTTCCCGCTGTCGAGCCGCTTACGCCTGTCCGGACCGAGCCGCGTGCTCTGCGGCGCGCCGGGGAGCGGAGGCCTTCGCGTCCAGCGTCTGCGCGCCGGGGTGCCCGTCGCCCGGCCAGGGCGTCAACAGCAGCAGCAGGCGCGCGCCGGAGGTCGCGCGGACGGCGTGCGGTTCGCTCGGAGCGAACGTGAAGAGCTCGCCCGGTCCGGCGCTGCGTCGCTCTCCCCCGGGCGGCCTCGACCTCGACGCGACCGTCGATGACGAACAGCCATGCGCGCTCGTGGACCTCGTGCTCGTCGAGCGACTCGCCGGCGCCCAGCGCGATCATGACGGCGCGGCCCTCGTCCGACGTCGCCAGGATGGCCGGTCGACGTGCCTGCACGTCGACCGTTCGCAGGTTCCAGTGGTCCATGTCGACCGCACGGTGTGCCCGATCGCGCCTCGCGCAAAACGCAGCGATCCGGTGCGCTCGGCCTACAGGTCGGCGACGAGCATCTTGAACGCACGGCCGCGGGCCTCGAAGTCGGCGAACTGGTCGAAGCTCGCGCAGGCGGGCGACAGGAGCACGACCTCCCCGGCACGGGCGGCGCCGCGCGCGGCCTGCACGGCGCGCTCCAGATCGCCGCTCGCGTACAGCGGCACGGTCCCGTCGAGGTCGTCCGCGATCCGCTGGGCGTCCTCGCCGATGAGGTACACGGCGGCGGCGCGGGCGCAGACGGCGCCGCGCAGCGTCGTGAAGTCCTGCTCCTTCGCCTGGCCGCCGAGGATCAGGTGGACGGGCGCGGTGATCGCGTCGAGCGCGACGGTCGTGGACATGACGTTCGTGGACTTCGAGTCGTTCACCCACGTCACGCCGTCGAGCGTGCGCACGTCCTCCAGGCGGTGCTCGACGCCCGCGAACGAGCGCAGCACGTCGAGCAGCGGCTCGGCGGCGATGCCGGATGCGAGCGCGACCGCGCCCGCCGCGGCCGCGTTCCACGCGTTGTGCACCCCGCGCAGGCGCAGGTCCTCCAGCGGCATCAGCCGCTCGCCCTGCCACCACAGGAACCCGTCGCGGATCGCGAGGTCGTCGGCCGGATCGCGGCCGACGACGACGCGCCGGGCCTCGCCGCCGGCGGCCGCCAGCAGGGCGCGCGACCCGACCGCCAGGTCGCCCGGGCCCTGGTGCTCGAACAGCCGCAGCTTCGCGGCGCGGTAGGCCGCGTCGGTCCCGTGCCACGGGAGATGGTCGGGCGTGATGTTGAGGATCACGCCCACCTCGGGGGCGAACGCGACCGCGTCGTGCAGCTGGTAGGAGCTCGCCTCGCAGATCACGGTCGCGCCCGGATCGAGATCGTCGTCCGCGAGTGCCGTGACGGGTGTCCCGACGTTCCCCGCCAGGGCGACGGCGCGCCCCGCCGCGCGCCAGATCTCGCCGAGCAGCTCGACGGTCGTCGTCTTGCCGTTCGTGCCGGTGACGGCGACGAACGGGCGATCCAGGAGTCGCCAGCCGAGCTCGAGCTCGCCGCAGACGGGCACGCCCTTCGCCACCGCCTCGGCGATCACCGCAGCCGACGGGGGCACGCCGGGGCTCTTCACGACGGCGCGGGCGCGATCCAGCTCGCGCAGGCCCTCGATCCCGGTCCAGACCTCCATGCCCTCCGCGCGCAGCGCCGCGGCCTCCTCGGGGTCGCCCGCGTCGACGCAGATGACCGGCTCGCCGCGCGCCCAGAGCGCCCGCGCCGCCGCGGCGCCGGAGCGCGCGAGCCCGACGACGAGCCACGGGCCGGGCGGGAGCGGCGGGCGATGCGGCGTCACACCGTCACCACTCGGTTCGGTCCGCCGTCTGGATGCGCGTGATGCCGTCGCGGACCCCTGCGAGGACCTCCTCGCGCACCCGCAGCTTCGTCGCCGCGTGCGCGGCCTGATCGACGCCGCAGAGGCCGCGCGCCGCCGACGCGGCGGCGTCCGCGAGGTCCTCTGGAGCGACGAGCCGGTCAAGGAAGCCGGCGGCGAGCGCCTCGTCCGGTGGAAGGAGCACGCCGGTCACGGTGCAGCGATCGAACGCCGGCCGCGTGAGGCGATGGCGTGCGAGCGCGATCCCGAACCACGGCATCGTCAGCCCGATCGCGACCTCGTTGAGCCCGATCGCGAACTCGCCCGCGACGCCGATCCGCAGGTCGCCCGCCAGCAGCAGGAACGCCCCCATCGCCACGGCGTTGCCGTTGCAGGCGATGACCACCGGATGCGGGAACGACAGCATCCGCTCGGCGAGCTGCGCTCCGTCGACGAGCATCTGCGGCCAGCCCTCGGCCGGCGTGCGCAGGTCGAAGCCCGCGCAGAGGGTCGTTGCGCGCCCGGTCAGGACGACGGCGGCGCCGTCGGCGGCGGCCCGGTCCAGTCCTCCGACGACCGCCGCGGCCATGGCCGACGACAGCGCGTTGACCTTTCCGTCGTCCATCGTGATGGTCGCGACACCGTCGTCGAGGGCGTAGGTGATGAGCTCGGACATGCCGCGACCCTAGTCGGCGCGAAGCCGCGATGCCCCGCGAATAGCCTCCGTCGAGAACCCGAGCTGAGGAGATCCCATGCTGAAGGAGTTCCGCTCGTTCCTGATGCGCGGCAACATCGTCGAACTGGCCGTCGCGGTCGTCATCGGCGCGGCGTTCGGGGCGCTCGTCACGTCGTTCGTCGCCAACCTCGTCACGCCGATCATCGCGGCGATCGTCGGCAAGCCCGACTTCTCCGACCTCACGTTCACGATCAACGATTCCGTGTTCCGCTACGGGTCGTTCCTGAACGCGCTGCTCGCGTTCGTCTCGATCGCGGCGGCGGTGTTCTTCTTCGTCGTCAAGCCGATCGACGCCGTCCAGCGCGCGCGGGGGATCGAGAAGCCCGAGGACGGGCGCAGTGACGAAGCCGTCCTGCTCGAGGAGATCCGCGACCTGCTGAAGACGAGCGGCGCGCCGGGCTAGCTCTCGCCGCCCGCGGGCGGCGGGTCCGGCTCGCTGGGACGTCCGCCGATCGCGTTGAAGAACGAGTCGCGCATGCGGTGCCCGCGCGAGTCGGGCGGGAACCGCTCGTGTGCTCTGTCGAGCTTGGCGCCCGTGTAACGACGCCGGCCCCATGGAGACTCCGGCTTCCCGAGCCGGGCCGCGCCCCAGATGCCGCAGATCGGGATGAACACCGACAGCACGCCGAGCCCGATGCGGCCCTTCATGAACGTGATGAGGCAGAGGACGAACACGACGATGACGGCCACGAACGCCACGCCCGGTGACTCCCCGCCCTCGAGCCCGAAAGGCTTCGTCCCCAGGACGACGAGCAGCATGAACGCGCTGACCAGCACGACGGCGTCGAGCGACACCCGGCCCTGCTGGCTCCAGTAGACGTCCTCGAGGCGCACCCAGAGCGCGAACTCGTCGAACGTCAGGCCCGCGCCGATGCCGAACGCGATCGCCGCGATCTGGTACCAGGGGTCCGACGGCGGCGCCAGCGCGAACGCCATGAAGCCCGCGATCGTCATCAGCGAGATGCCCCAGACGAGGTGGTGCAGGTGCAGGCCGGAGCTCGTCTCCACGTTCCCCGGCCACCACGAGACCTGCGCCCTGATCATCCGCGCGCTCGTGCGGATGAAGAGGAACGAGACGAGGAAGGCCAGCAGGACGAGGAACGCCGCGTCCCGCCCGGGCTCCGAGGAGTCCGTGAACGGGTTGACGGAGAAGAAGGCGAGGGTCGCCGCGGCCACGGCGACGATCGTAATCGCGCCCGGCGCCACCCGGCGCGCAGCCGCTCACCACGGTGTGACACCGTCCGCGCCCTGTGAGCCCCGCACAGACGCAGAATCCCAGCACGACGCGCGTGCCGATCACGCTGGGACGAGGCATCGCCGTCGCCGTCCTCTACGCGGTCGTGTTCCTGGTGGCCGGGATCGTGTCCGGCGTCGACTACGACGACATCAGCCAGTCGACATCGAACGTCCTGGGATTCGTCGTGATCCCGGTCGGGCTCGGCATCATCGTCACCCTCGCCCTGACCGCGCGCTGGGGCTGGTGGCATCAGCTGTTCCACGAGGACAACCGGATCATGCACCCGGGGTGGCGCTGGCTCGTGCCGGCGTTCGTCTGCGGGACGATCCTCGTCACGCTGATCGTCGCGCCGTGGGACGAGTTCCCGGTCGGCCTCGTCCTCCTCATCCTCGTCGGCACGCTGATGGTGGGCTTCGCCGAGGAGATCATCTTCCGCGGGTACGTGCTGCTCGGCGCGCGGGCGCGCTACAGCGAGGTCGGCGCCTGGTTCTTCTCCTCCGCGGCGTTCGGGCTCCTCCACGGCCTGAACATCTTCACGGGACAGGCCGTCGGTGTGACCGTGAGGCAGATCGTCCTGGCCTTCGTGCTCGGCAGCGGCTTCTACCTCATCCGGCGGATCAGCGGCCTGCTGGTCGTCTGCATGGTCCTCCACGGGCTCTGGGACTTCTCGACGTTCATCGGCGGGGGCCGCGGCGACCACGCAGAAGGCCTTGCCGCCGGTCTGGCCGCCGCCCCGTTCGCCTACGGCGCGATGATCACGATCATCGCCCTGCTCGTCGTGACGTTCCGCAAGCACGGCGGCGCGGGCGACGCAGCGCCTGCGGCCGCCTGAGCCCAGGTTCCGGCTACGCAGTCGTCTGCCTGATCAGCGCAGCGCAGCGCTCGGGATCGTCCAGGAACGGCGCGTGGTTGCCGGGCACGACCTCGACCCTGGCATCCGGCATGACCGCTGCAGCCCGCCGGCCGATGTCCGGGTCGCCGTACCGGTCCTCGTCGCCCCAGATGAACAGCACCGGCGGCTGGATCGAGCGCAGGTCCGCGTCGGAGAGCACCTGCTCGGGCCTTGCGCGCCCGAAGCTCATGGCCACGTTGAGATGCGTCCACATCGCCTCACGCCAGCCCGGCACGCGCATGCCTTCGGAGACGAGCTCGAAGAACGCATCCGGCGTCCTGTCCAGCGCGGCCTGCCCGACGACGCCCTTCATGCCCCTGCGCGTCGCCTTGACGGACTTCGGCGGGGGAACGAGCCGCGCCGCGAGCCGGCCGACACCGGGGATCGTCAGCAGCCGGAAGAACGGATCCGCCCGAACGCCGGGAAGGGCGACGGCGGGCATGCCGATCGCCACCACGGCGCTGACACGCGCGGGTGCCTCGAGCGCGAAGCACAGTGCCCACATCGCGCCGAGCGAGGTGCCGACCAGCGGCACGCGGTCCAGGCCGAGCGCGTCGAGGACCGACGTCAGCTGCGCGGCCGCATGGTCACGGAGCGGGCGGCCGGTGTACGAGAACGGGTCGCTGAGCCCGAACCCCGGCAGGTCGATCGCGATGCACCTGCGATCGCTCAGGTGTGCGAGCACCGGCGCCCAGGTGCCGCCGGACATCCCGCTGCCGTGGATGAAGACGATCGGATCCCCCGTGCCGCACTCGCGAACCCCGACCGACAGGGGCGGCTCGTCCAGTCTGAGAGGCCCGCCTTTCGCGACGATCCCGTACTGGTCGAACAACCGACGCTCCGCCGCAATGAAGCCCTGCTGCGTCACACACGGAGCTTCCCACAGCAGGACCGGCTAGTCAGCCCACCAGTCGCGTTTTCCCTCGACGTCTTCGCGCCGGTCCGCACCGAGGCTGGGCGCGCCTACGACGAGGATCTCGAGGCCCTCCGGCCCGGCCTCGTAGCCTCGCCACATACCCGGCGGGACGCGCACCGCGTCCCATTCCTCGAGGTCGATGACCTCGTCGTCGAGCTTCATCCGCCCGCTCCCGCGCACGACCACGTACACCTCCTCCTGCCTCGCGTGCGTGTGGCCGTAGGGAAAGCGATAGCCGGGCGGGACGCGCTGGTAGCTCAGGCCGGACTGCTCGAGCTCGAGCGCATCGGTCGCCATGCGGAACTCCAGGTCCGGCGCGCCGTCGAAGTTCTGCCCCGACGTCGTCCAGATCGGCCTTGAGATTCCTGCGAGTGAAGGGCATGGCGCAATCCTGTCATCGGCCGCCGCCCGGCGCCGACGGCGTCTCCGCGCCCCGCGGCTAGGATGCCGCGGCCGTGACCGCCCACGATCGCCCACTCGCTGACCGTCTGGAAGTCGGTGCCCCCTGGTTGGCGACACTCGGTGCACGAGCTGTCGGCGTCCTGCCCGAGCCGCTGCGCCGGCGCGTCCTGCAGTCCGCGTTCGATCGCGCCCGCGACGCCTTCAACCGTGGTGATCTCGATGTGGTGTTCGCGCTGTTCGACGACGACGTGGAGTACGCGCCGCCACCACCCCTCGCGGACGGTCCGCCGCTCCGAGGTCGAGCGGCCGTGTTCCGGTTCTGGCGCGACGTGTTCGCCCGCTACGACGACAACACGATCGAGAACCTCTCACTCGAGGAGACGTCCCGTGGCCGCTTCGTGCGCCGGGCGCGGCTGCAGCATCGCTCGCGCGACACGAGCAAGACACTCGACTACGTGATCGTTCAGACGACCGACGTGCATGGCGGGCGAGTGGTGCGCCAGGTGAACGTCCTGGACCCCTCCGGGCGTTAGGTCCGCGGTTCACGGGTCACGCGTGCGCGGCGGTCGCCACGGCTCGTGCTCGTGCGCGAGCCACACCAGCTCGGGGTCGAGCGCACGGACCCGCAGCTGACCTTCGGTCTGCGGCTCGTCGAGCTCGCCGAACCACACCGCGACGTCGCCGCCGACGACCACCGGACGCTCGCCGGTCTCCACGACGACCACCTGCATGCCGTCTGTGTGGCCGGGCGCCGGGATGAGCCGGAGGCCGGGAAGCAGCTCGAGCTCGCCGTCGACCGGCACGTACCGCGCCCCGGGTGCCTCGACCCACTCGCGAATGGTGTAGTCGTCCTTGCTGCGCGCGTCGTCGAGCTCGCGGCGCTGGACGTAGATCGGCCTGCCGGCGAAGAGGTGGTTGCCGCCGCAGTGGTCGAAGTGCAGGTGCGTGTTGACGACGATGTCGATGCCGGCGAGATCGAAGTCCTGCGTGCTGAGTGGCCGCAGGCGGGGATCGAGGTCGGCAGCCGCCGGATGCAGCTCCGTCATCCCGGTGTCGACCAGCACGCGCGCGTCGGGATGCTCGATGACGTGCACGTAGACCGGCATCCGCTCGTTCTCGGCGAGCAGGTCGGCGACGAAGACGGGCGTGACGGTGATCGGGGCGGGAGCGTTCATCTCGGACCGGCCGTCGCGCTGAGCGCTGCCGGCAGGTCGAAGCGCTCGAACACCGCGCTGCCGAAGGTGACGATCTCGGTGACGACCCCGTCCCGCACGCGCAGGACGTCGATCGCCATCGACTGGAACGCGGCGTCGCCCGGCTTGCGCACGTAGCCCGCGACCGCCGGCTGTCCGTTGGCGCGGGTGACGACGCAGCGCATGCTGCCGAACGCGTCGGATCCGAACCCGCCGTCGACCCAGCCCTGCACGACCGTGCTCCGGCCGGCCCAGACACCGGGCGTCGGCGGCATCGAGAAGCGGACGTCCTCGTGCAGGAGCGCGGCCAGGCCCTCGACGTCGGCTGCGCTCGCTGCACTCGACGTAGCGGGCGAGCAGCTCACGCTCGGCGGCGGTCGGCTCGGGGGCGTACTGCCACGCCTCGCGGTCTTCGGGAAGGCTCTCCCGCATCCCACCCCGCGCGCGCTGCAGAGCCGAGTTCACCGACGCCTCCGTCGTCTCGAGCAGCCGCGCGGTCTCCTTCGCCGAGCAGCCGAGGACGTCGCGCAGCACGAGCACGGCTCGTGGCAGCGGCGCGAGGTGCTGCATCGCGGCGATGAACGCCAGTTCGATGGTCTCGTTGGCGAGCGCCACGTCCTCCGGACCCTCGCGCCGGTCGGGCAGCTGCTCGAGGAGCTCGTCGGGATAGGGCTGCAGCCACGCGACCTCGCCGCTCGCGCTCGGCTGCCGCGGGCGCTTGTCGAGCGCGTCGAGGCACGCGTTCGTCGCGATCCGGTAGAGCCACGCGCGAACCGACGCGCGGCCCTCGTACGTCTCGCGCCGGCGCCACGCGCGCAGGAACGCCTCCTGGACGAGGTCCTCGGCCTCCTCGAACGACCCGAGCAGGCGGTAGCAGTGGACGTGCAACTCGCGGCGATGCGGCTCGACGCGGGCGCCGAATGCCTGCTCGTCGAGCGGCCGGAGGTCATCGGTCATGGAGCTCATGGTGTGTGTGACGGCGGGCGGCCCGAAAGCTCATCACCCGGCGTCGTGCAGCGAGTCGTTCGTTCAGATGGTGATGACGATCTTGCCCTGCGCCTGTCCGTCGAGCAGGCGGCGGATCGCGGCCGCGGTGTCGCCGAGCGGATAGGTGCGGTCGATGGCGGGCGCGACGGCGCCGGACTCGATGAGATCTCGGAGGGCGTTCAGGTCTTCGGTGTTCTCCGAGGCGATGAACGTGCCCAGCTTCTGGCTGACGAACGGGGAGAGCAGCTGAGCGCGGATCTGGCGGTCGGTGCCGCCGAGCCAGCGGCCGTCGGTCTCGCCTCCGACGATGACCAGCCTGCCCTTGGGAGTGAGGGCGCGCCGGAGATCGCTCAGCCGGCGGTTGCCGCCGGTGTCGAGAATCACGTCGTAGCGCTCCTCGCCGTCCGCGAAATCCTCGCGGGTGTAGTCGAGGACCCGGTCGGCGCCGAGGGCGCGGACGGTCTCCATCTTGGCGGTGCTGCAGACCGCGGTGACGTTGCAGCCGAACGACTTGGCGATCTGCACGGCGAAGCTGCCCACCCCGCCGGATGCGCCGACGATCAGCACGTGCTGCCCGGCTTGCACGTGCCCGTGGTCACGAACGGCCTGGAAGGCGGCAAGCCCCGAGACGGGCACCGCCGCTGCTTGATCGAAGGAGAGATTCGACGGCTTGACGGCGAGCTTGCCGGCCCGCGCGCTCGCGTACTCGGCGAAGGAGGCGTCGCCGATGCCGTACACCTCGTCGCCCGGCTTCAGACCGCTCACGCGGGCGCCGACGGCGTCGACCGTGCCCGCGAGGCTGCGGCCCGGGTTGCCGAGCTTCGGCCTCCGCAGGCCGAACCCCGCGACGCGCATCGGGTAGGGCACGCCGGCCATCACGTGCCAGGTGCCCCGGTCCACGCTGGCCGCGTGGACGCGCACCAGCACGTCGCCGTCCCCGATCGCCGGCTTGCCGACCTGCTCCAGGCGGAGCACCTGCTCCGGTGCGGCGCCGTATGCGTCCTGGACGATCGAGTCCATCGTCGCCGCTGGGGGTGTCCGCCGCGAGCGCCGGCCAGAATCGCGGGCGACTCATCCATCGATGGGACCCTTCCAGCCCGGCGCCGAGCGGTCAACCGAGCAACTGTTCGTCGCTCCGGGCGTCGGCATCACCCGGCACGCCTTCCTGCCCGTGCGGCCCTGCTGAGGCGCGCGAGCCGGCGGGAGCGGCCGTGCTCACAGGTGTCGAAGCCGCGGGTAGTGTCGTCCCGTGGACATTCCGCAGACGCGATACGCACGCAACGGTGACCTGCAGATCGCCTACCAGGTGGTCGGCGACGGTCCGCTCGACGTCGTGCTGGTCCCGACCTACCTGTCGAACATCGAGATGTACTGGGAGCTGCCGTCGTTCGCGCGGTTCCACGAACGGATCGCCGCGTTCTCGCGGCTGATCCTGTTCGACAGGCGCGGCAGCGGCATGTCCGACGGCATCGCAGGAGCGACGCCGCTGGAGGAGCAGATCGACGACGTGCAGGCGGTGATCGATGCCGCCGGCTGCAAGGAGCCGGTCCTGACCTCATGGCTCGAGGGCTGCACGCTGACCGCGCTCTACGCGGCCTCGCATCCGGACCTTGTTCGTGCGCTCGTCCTGATCTCCCCGCAGGCCCGGTTGGTCGCCGGCCCGGGATACGAATGGGCGCCGAGCCTCGAGCAGCGCGCCGCGATGGTTCAGGCGATCGTCGACACGTGGGGCAGCGACTCACCCGAGAATCCGATCGCGCTCGGGATCGGCGGCGACGACCCGCGGCAGCGAAGCGTCATGGCACGCCTCCAGCGTCTTGCGATGAGCCCCGCGGCTGCCGCGGCGTCGCTGGCGCTGATCGGCGAGACGGACGTGCGCGAGGTCCTGCCGAGCGTGCAGTGCCCGACCCTGGTGGTGCGGCAGGAGGACGACGTGTATCTCGATGAGCGGCACTCACGCTACGTCGCCGAGCACATCCCGGGCGCGTCGTACGTGCAGGTCCCCGGGGACCACATGCTCTGGGGCGGACGGGAGGATGCCGTCGCCGATGAGATCCAGCAGTTCCTGACCGGCGCCCGGCGACCGGTCGTCAGCGACCGCGTGCTCGCGACGGTGCTGTTCACCGACATCGTCGGCTCGACCGAACGCGCCGCTGCGCTCGGCGACGGCGCGTGGCGGTCACTGCTGGAGCGCCACGACACGCTCGTGCGCGAGGAGGTCGAGCGCCACCGCGGTCGGTTCGTCAAGTCACTCGGCGACGGCGCGCTGGCCGTGTTCGACGGTCCGAGCCGCGCGATCAGCAGCGCGACCGCGATCCGCGACCGCGTCGGCGACATCGACCTCGAGATCCGCGCGGGACTGCACACCGGCGAGTGCGAACTGTTCCCCGACGACGACGTCGGCGGCCTGGCGGTCCATATCGGCGCGCGCATCAGCAGCCTCGCCGGACCCGGCGAGGTCCTCATCAGCAGCACCGTCCGCGACCTCAGCATCGGCTCCGGGCAGACCCTCGTCGACCGCGGCGAACACGACCTCAAAGGCGTGCCCGGGCCGTGGCGCGTCTTCGCCGTCGAGGCGTAGACGCGCCCGCAGCCTGCTTCGGACTTCAGGATCTCGCGGCGGTACGAGCCGAGATCGCGAACCGCCTCGTGCTCGCCGCGCTCCGGTTTCCTGCCGGATCGACTGCGACCGCGGTGAGCTTGTAGCGCCCGGCGCCAAGCTGCCTGCGGGCGGCAAGGCGGCCCTTGAAAGCGATCGCGTTCGCGCCCTGATCGCCGTTCAGGACGAGCCTGCCGCGCACGTTCGCGATCGTGCACGGAGGCCGCCGCCGGTTGCTCCGGGTCGTCTTGCGACACGAACGGCCGACGCGCCGGCCCGTCTTCGGCTGGCTGAACGTGAGCGTCACTTTCGCGGCCTCGGAGAGGGTGAAGCGGAGCTTCGTGCCCTGCGCCCGCGTGAACGAGCGGGCGAGCGCGAGCCCGGTCAGCCGCGGCGCGGTGCGGTCGGCCGGAGGGCCGGACGACGCGCCGCTGACGACCGGCGCCGGCGGTGCTCCGCCACCGGTGGGGGGAGCGGGCGGCGGAATCGACGCCGGGTCGAACTCGAAGGCCCCGATGTCCGTCGTCTTGCCGATGACGCGATCGGCGCCGCCGAAGGCGAGCAGCCCGTTGGCCGTCGGGTCGATCACCCCGGCGTCGATCGTCGGCGATCCGGGCGCTTCGCGGTAGTCGCCGTTCGGAGCATCGACGAACAGCGGCTCAGCGGCCGTCGCGCCGTTCTGGTTCGGGCCGGTGTGGACGAGCTTTGCGGTCCCCCCGGCCACAGCACTGACCGACTGCGTCACCCAGTTGCTGTGGTCGACGTTCATCGTCGCATTGCCCCCGGTGACGCCGGCGCGCACGAACAGGTCGGACTTGGTGCCGCGGGCGATGACGTTCGAGACGGTCAGCGTCGTGGTGCCGCTGGAGGTGCCGGTCCTGATCGCGTCGCTGTTGGGGACCGTCGTGATGGCGGTGACGTTGTTGAGCGAGAACGTCGAGGTCGTCACGGACGCGCTGACGCCGACGACCGTGCCGCCGGTGGCAGCCCCGGTTCCCAGGCACAGGCTGTCGCGGATCGCCCCGCCGCTGATCGAGCAGGCGATCAGCAGTGCGTTGGCGGCCGCCGTCGTGCGCACCTTCACGCGCTCGGCAAGCGCGCCCGAGCTGAGCGACAGCGAGTAGGCGATCGGCGTCGCGTCCGCCGCCGTTCCTTCGATCACGACGTCGCGCAGCTTGGCCCCGCTCGCGAGGTTGACGCTCGCCTCGGCCTGGCTGTTGACACGGCTGTGGATGACCGGGAGATCCGTCATCGAGTCGCCGTGCACGGTCACCCCGGACGCGATCTCCAGCGTGTCGGCGAACGGCTCGAAGGACAGGAACGGAACGAACACCGGCGCTCGATAGTCGCCGGGCTCCAGCGAGACGTCGTCGCCGCTGACGGCGGCCGCGAGCGCGCCCGGGAGTGAGCACGGCTTCGCCGGGTCGGTGCACCCGGCCGGTGGGCCTCCGATGATCAGTCGAAAGGGCGCTGCGAACCGGGTGGTGGCGGATGCAGACGTCGCGGACAGTGCGAGCACCGAGGCGGCAAGCGTGACGGTGAGGATCATCCGGCGGTACGGCATTCCGTTGCTCCGTTCTCGCTGCCAACGGGCGTCAAACCGTACACCGCCTGGACAGGTCTGTGGGACCGTCCGCGTTGCCAGAGGCGGACCGCTCAGGCCATCGCCGAGGTGAACTGCAGGATCTCGGTGGCCACCAGGTCCGGGTGGTCGAACATCGCCGTGTGTCCGCAATCGGGCAGCTCGCGCAGCTCGGCGTTCGGCAGCTCGGGGAGGAATCGCTCGGCATGTTCGCGCGAGAAGATCCCGTCGCCTGACGGGTGAAGGATGAGCACCGGGCAGCTCACCCGCTCGAGCCCTTCGATCCGCGCGACCGATCCGTCGGGGCCGGTGAACGCGGCGAGCTGTCCGGGGACGTCGCAGAAGGCGAACCCGGAGAGCAGGCGCTGCGCCTCCACCGCCGGAATCCGGGTCGGGTCGACGCAGTTGTCGGCCATCAGGATGCGCTTCCCCCGATCGGTGCGCACCAGCCGCAGGGCGAGCGGCCTGACCATCCGGACCATGCGGTGGGCGCTGCGGGACTGCTTCACGAAGGCCTGCCATTCGTCGCGCGTGAACATGCCGGCCGGCGCCACGCCGACGACGGTCCGCGCTCGCCCGCGCTTGGCGAGCTCGAGCGCCATCCAGCCGCCGAGTGAGTTCCCGACGATGTCGGGGCGCTCGAACCCCGCGGCGTCCAGCTCCGCTTCGACGGCGTCCACCCAGGCCTCGATCGACGGTGTGGTCCCGGCGGGGAGCGGCGGCGATCCGAGGTGGTCGGGAAGCGTGAGCGCGAGCACGTCCCGTTCAGCGGAGAGTCGGTCGAGCACCGGCGACCAGCTGTGCCAGCCCTCCCAGATCCCGTGCAGCAGGACGAGCGGAGGGCCGCTGCCGGCACGGTAATGGTCAAGTTTCATGAGCGGCACCGTCTCACGACGTCGGCAGAGCACGCAACTGCTTCGGCCCGGTCGCGAAAGGCCTTGTTGTCGCTTCTCGTCCCAGGCGGGCGTGGCGGCTGTGGACGTCTTACGCCCCGGCGGGCTTTACGGGGATCCGGGAGTCCCCGTCAGCTTGGCGACCGCCGCGTCCATGGCGGGTGTCGGCAGAGCCGTGTTGAGCACAAGCTGGACCCGCGCGTCAGTCCCGACGACGTAGCGGGCGCGCGGCTTCGGAGACGTCAGCGCCTTCTCGATCGCGTCGACGACCTTCTCGACCGGCGCGGTCTGCTTCTGGATCCGCTTGATGGTCCCCCGCATCCCGGCGATGTGGCCGCCGTAGAGCGCGCGGTGCGCGTCGCTGAGCTGCGCCTCCGCCTCGTCGGCGGTCTCCAGCGCGTTGCGCCAGATGTCGGTGTCCACCGACCCCGGCTCGATCAGCGACACCTTCACGTCCCACGGGCGCAGTTCGATGCGCAGGGAGTCCGCCAGCGCCTCGAGGGCGTACTTCGACGCGGCGTACGGGCCGAGCAGCGGCGACGACACGCGGCCGCTGACAGAGGAGACGAAGATGACGCGCCCGCGCGACGCGCGCAGCCGCGGGAGCACCGCCTGCGTCACGGCGACGGGCCCGACGACGTTCACCTCGAGCTGCCGGCGCAGGTCATCCAGACCGACCGCCTCGACCGGCGCCGAGAGGGCGACGCCGGCGTTGTTGACCACGGCGTCCAGATGCTCGCCGAGCGCGTCATCGAGCGCGGCGAGCTGCGCGCCGTCGGTCACGTCGAGCAGCACCGGCGAGATCCGACCTGGCGGCGCCGCGGCGGCCAGACCCGCGCCGTCGACCTCGGTCCGCACGCCGGCATGGACGTCCCAGCCGATCGTCGCCAGACGCAGCGCGGCTGCGCGTCCGATGCCGCGCGCGGCACCCGTGATGAGGACTGAGGGCATGCGTCCGACCCTACCCCGTGGCCCCACCGGCCGGGTCGACAAGACCGTAGCCCCCGCGCTCGCAAGCCATGCAAAGCGAGCGTCGGGCGACGCCCCACCCGCCTGGGCGAGCGTCCCCTCACCCGACGCCCGATCCCACACGCCCGGGCCGTGGGGCCGGGGACGATCCGGTCGAGGAGGGAACGGGTAGCCCGGGCGGGCGGGACCGAATCCGGGTCGTCCCCGGCCCCGACCACCGAGCGTCCGAGCTACCGAATCGACGCCCGATACAAGGTGAAACCAATCGCCGCACACACGATCGCAATGATCCAGAAGCGCAGGATGATCTTCGTCTCCGACCACCCGCGCATCTCGAAGTGGTGGTGGATCGGCGCCATCAGGAAGACCCGTTTGCGGAACGTGCGGAAGGCGAAGACCTGGATCATCACGCTGAGCGCCTCGATGACGAAGATCCCGCCGAGCAGCAGCAGCAGGATCTCGGTGTTCGTCATGACGGCGATCGCGCCGACCGCCCCGCCGAGCGCCAGCGAGCCGGTGTCTCCCATGAAGATCGTCGCGGGGAACGCGTTGAACCACAGGAAGCCGATGCAGCCGCCGACGACGCACGCGCTCAGCAGCGCCAGGTCGCTCGCGCCGGCCGTGATGTAGGTGATGCCGACGTAGGCGAGCATCACGATCCCGGCGCACCCCGCCGCAAGACCGTCGAGGCCGTCGGTGAGGTTCACCGCGTTGGCGCTGCCCGCGATCACGAGATAGATGAGGATCGGGAACGCGAAGCCGAGGTCGACGCTCGCGTCGACGAACCGCAGCCGGACCGACGTCGTGATGCCCGCCTGCTCGGTCGCGACCCACCACAGCGCGAGCGAGATCACGACCGTGAGGATGAGCTTCGTGCGCCCGCGCAGGCCGAGCGACCGGCGTTTGACGATCTTGACGTAGTCGTCCGCGAAGCCGAGCGCGCCGCAGGCGATCATCACGCCGAACACCCCGACCGCCCGCCAGTCCCAGTTCGTGAGGATGAGGAACGGGACCGAGATCGCGAGCAGGATCACGACGCCCCCCATCGTCGGCGTGCCGGCCTTCGCGTGGTGACCGGCCGGCCCCTCCTCGCGGATGTGCTGGCCGAACTGACGGTCGTGCATGAACGCGATGAAGTTCGGCGAGAGGAAGACGCAGAGCAGCAGCGCGGCCGTCCCGCCGATGAGCACCTCGCCCATGTCAGGCCTCCCGTGCCTCGAGGGCCAGCGCGACGACCTCCAGGCCGACGCCGCGCGAGCCCTTGACGAGGACGGTGTCCCCGGGCTCGAGCAGCCCGGGCAGCAGCGTCGGCCGCGTCGTCCGCGGTGGCGACGGCGTGCACGTCGCCACCGTACGCGGGCCCCGCGCCTGCGGCGAGGTCGCCGACGGTGACGAGGAGGCCTACCCCCGCCTCGCGGGCGTTCACGCCGAGCTCGGCGTGGAACCGGCGCTCGTCGGGGCCCAGCTCGAGCATGTCGCCCAGCACCGCGACGCGCCGCCCTTGGGCCGTCTCGGCGAGGTCGTCGAGGGCGGCCCGCATCGACATGGGGTTCGCGTTGTAGCAGTCGTTGATGACGACCACGCCGCCCGGCAACGTGATCCGCTCGCCGCGCAGGCGCGAGAGCGCGACCCGCACGGCGCCCGCCGGCTCCACCCCGATCGCGCGCGCCGCGGCGAGCGCGGCCAGCGCGTTGAGGCGCATGTGCGCAGAGTCGAACGGCACCGTCAGCCCTTCGGGCAGCGCGTCGACGTCACCGCCGGCGCCGAAGGTGACGACCCGGATGTCGCTCCGCAAGTGGGGCTCGAGCAGTGCCTCCCCGGCCGGCACGACCGCGGTCCCGTGCGCCGGGAGGTCGCGGATGAGCTCGGCCTTCGTGGCCGCCACGGCGTCGATCGAGCCGAGCAGCTCCAGGTGCACGGGCCCGACGTTCACGACGACGCCGACGTCCGGCTCGGCGATCGCGACGAGCTCGGCGATCTGGCCGGCTCCGCGCATCGCCATCTCCAGCACGAGCGCCTGCGTTCCGGCGGGCGCCCCGAGGATGGTGAGCGGCAGCCCGATCTCGGTGTTGAGGTTCTGCTCGGTGGCGACGACGCGCCGGTGCGGCTCGAGCATGCCGCGCAGCAGGTCCTTCGTGGACGTCTTGCCCGTCGACCCGGTGATCCCGACGACCTGCGCGCCGAGCGCGCGCCGCCAGGCAGTCGCCAGCCGCTGCAGCGCAGCGAGCGGATCGTCGGACGCGATGAGAACGCCCGGGGTGTCCTCCAGGCCTTTGAGGTGCTCGGGGCGCGCGAGGACGCCCCACGCCCCGGCCGCCAGCGACTGCGCCGCAAACGCGCCGCCGTCGTGATGCTCACCGGGAAGGCCGGCGAACAGGTCGCCGGGCCCGGCTGCGCGCGAGTCGATGACGGCACGTCCCGGCCCGCCCGTATTCGCCCCGGGCGCGAGCAGGCGCGCGCCTGCTTCCTGTGCGACCCGCGCCGCGTCCCACTCACGCATCGCGACCGCCCGCGGCACTCAGCGCCTCGCGCGCCACGGTGACGTCGTCGAACGGCATCTTGCGACCACCGGCGAACTCCTGCCCCTGCTCGTGGCCCTTCCCGGCGATCACGACGACGTCGCCGGCGCCCGCGCGCCTGATGGCGTTCTCGATGGCCTCGCGGCGGTCCTCGATGGCCTCGACGCGGCCGGCGGTGCCCGGCTCGACGCCGGCCACGATCGCCTCGATGATCTCGCCGGGGTCCTCCGACCGCGGGTTGTCGGACGTGACGATCGCGACGTCGGCCAGCCGCGCGCCGATCGCGCCCATCTGGGGGCGCTTGCCGCGATCGCGATCGCCGCCGCAGCCGAAGACGGCGATGACGTGCCCGCGCGCGAGCGAGCGAGCGGCGGTGAGCACGTTCTCCAGCGAGTCCGGCGTGTGCGCGTAGTCGACGAGGACGGCGAAGTCCTGGCCCGCGTCCACCGGCTCGAAGCGCCCGGGTGCCCGCGCTGCGGACGGGAGTGCGGCCTCGATCGCGTCGTCGTCGACCCCGAGCGCGCGGGCGCTGGCGATCGCGCAGAGCGCGTTCAGCACGTTGAAGCGCCCGGGCAGCGTCGTCTGCCACTGACGCCCCGCGGCGTCGAAGCGGGACCCGCGTAGGCCGGTGCGCAGCCCCGTGGCCCGCAGCGCGGCGTCCTCGCTGTCGATGCCGACCGTGACGGCGTCCGGGAACTCCTGCGCCAGGCGCGCGCCGTACGGGTCGTCGACGTTCACCACGCGCACGCGCGGAGACGCGGCGAACAGGCGGTGCTTGGCCTCGAAGTAGTCCTCCATCGTCGGGTGGAAGTCGAGGTGGTCCTGCGTGAGGTTCGTGAAGACCGCGACGTCCCAGTGGATCGCGTCGGCGCGCCGCAGCTCGAGGGCGTGCGAGGAGACCTCCATGACGCACGCGGCGTCGCCGCCCTCGACCATCTGGGCGAACATCGCCTGCAGGTCGATCGCCTCGGGGGTCGTGCGCACGGCCGGGACCACTGCGCCGCCGACGACCTGCTCGACGGTTCCCAGCAGGCCGGCCCGAGTCCCCGTGGCCTCGAGCAGCGAGCGCGTCAGGAACGCGGTGGTGGTCTTCCCGTTCGTGCCGGTGATCCCGACCATCGCCAGGCGGCCGGTCGGGTCGCCGTGGAAGCGCGCCGCGACCGGCGCCATCGCCGCGCGCACGTCGGGGACGAGCACCTCCGGCACGCCGAGCCCGAGCGGCCGCTGGACGACGAGCGCCGCAGCGCCGCGAGCGATCGCGTCGGGCGCGAAGTCGTGCCCGTCGGCGGTGAAGCCGGGCACGCAGAAGAACAGGGCGCCCGGCTGCACGGCGCGCGCGTCGTACGCGAGCCCCGTCACCTCGACCGGCGGCGGAGCCGCTGCGAGAGCGCCGTCGCCGAAGAGGTCCCGCAGCAGCATCGACCGCGGAGGGTACTCGTGGCCTACGACGGGGGGATCCGCAGGTACGGAAGGGCGAACGACGCGATCTTGCCGAACGCGGGTGCCGCGACCTCGCCGCCGTAGATCGCGCCCTTGGGCTCGTCCACGATCACCGAGACGAGCAGCCGCGGATTGTCGGCGGGCGCCATGCCGACGAACGAGGCGACGTACTTCTCTTCGGAGTACTCGCCGCTCGCCGGGTCGATCTTGTTCGACGTGCCCGTCTTGCCGGCGAGCTGGTAGCCCGGGATCTTGACCTCGCTCGCGGTGCCGCCCGGCGCCAGGACGCCCTCGAGCATCTTGCGGACCTCGTGGGCGGTCCCCGACGAGATGACGCGCTTGCCGCGGGAGATCGGGACCGGCCGGCCGTCGAGGGCCTGCACGATGCGCGGGCGCCGCAGGACGCCACCGTTGGCGATCGCGGCATACGCGGACATCATCTGCATCGGCGTGACGAGCTCGCCCTGGCCGATCGGCAGGTTGCCCATCGAGGAGCCCGAGTAGTCCTCGTACTTCAGGACGAGGCCGCGCTCCTCGCCGGGCAGGTCCACCCCGGTCCGGCTCCCGAACCCGAACTTGCGCACCCACTGGTCGAAGCGCTTGCCGCCCAGCTTCTGGCCGATCTTGATCGCGCCGACGTTGCTCGACTGCGCGAGGATGCCGGACGTGTCGAGCGTGACCCAGCCGCGGCCGTGCGACTCGCCGATCACCCGGTCGGCGACCTGGATCTGCGGCGGCAGGTTGAAGGACGTGCTCGGCGTGACCTCGCCGTCCTCCAGCGCGGCGGCGACCGTGAACGCCTTGAAGGTCGAGCCCGGCTCGTAGGTGAGCCCGACGGCCTGGTTCTGCAGGGCCCACGACGGGGACTTGGCCGGAGCGTTGGCGTCGACCCGCGGCCAGTTGGCGACGGCGAGCAGCGAGCCGGTGCGCGGGTCCATGACGATCGCCGTGGCGCGCTTGGGCTGGTAGGTCTCCCCCACGCCCTTGAGGATCTCCTCGGTGCGCGACTGCACCTCGGCGTCGAGCGTGAGCTTGATGCGGCGCCCGGCGCGCGTGCGCTTCACGTCCTGGACCTTCACCGCCTGGCGGCCGCCGTCGAAGACCGTGCGCTGGAGGCCGTCGCGGCCGCGCAGCAGGCGGTCACGCGAGTACTCCAGGCCGAACAGGCCGGCGCCGTCGACACCCACCGCGCCGATGACCTGCGCGGCGAGCATGCCGCGCGGGTAGCTGCGCAGCGATCCCGGCGTCAGGTCGATGCCCTCGATGTCGAGCTCCTTGACGCGGTCGGCGGTCGACGCCGGGAGCCTGCGAGCGAGGTAGACGAAGCCCGTGTCACGCCGTGCGAGCTGCTTGGCGAGCGCGTTCTCCTCCATGCCGAGGATCGGCGCGAGGCGCCCGGCCGTCTTGACGGGATCCTTGATCAGGTACGGGGTCGCCGAGATGTCGTCGGCGGGCTCCGATGTCGCGAGCGGCGCGCCGAGCCGGTCGACGATCGCACCGCGGCGAGCCGGCACCTTCTGCTCCGCGACCTGCTGGGAGGACGCCGCGGAGGCGAGCCCGGAACCCTTGACGACGGACATGTAGCCGGCGCGTCCGGCGGCGATGGCGAGCATGACGAGGAAGCCTGCGAACAGGAGCCCGACGCGTCGCTCGACCCGCGGCATGGTTAGGGCGTGCCTCCCGCGGCGATCCCGCCGGCGGCGGTCGTCTGCTCGGTGGGCGCCTGTGCGACGGGCGCGGTCTCGGTGGTCGGTGCCTGTTCCTGAGCTGCCGGGGCGGTCTCCTGGACCGCGGGCGCCGTCTCCTGCGCGACGGGGGCGGCCGCCTCGGGCTCGGCTGCGGGGGTCTCCTGCGTGGGAGCCGCCTCGGCCTCGGGCGTCGCGAGGGCGGCCTCGGTCACGGGCGCGGTCTCGGCGACGGGATCCACGGCGCTCGCGGCCGCCGCCGGGTCGCCGCCCGAGCACGAGCCGGTGCGGCCGGCGTCGAGGTAGCAGACCGATCCGGCGCCGGGCATGACCATGCCGAGCTGCCCGGCGACGTCCTGGATGCGCCGGCCGGCGTCGAGCTGGGAGATGACCGTGCGCTTGGAGGCGTTGTCGCGCTCCAGGGCCTGGGCGCGCTCCACGTTCTGCGTGATCTGGGTGTTGAGCTTCAGCAGCGAGACCTGGAGGAAGACGAGTCCGAGCAGCATGCCCGCGAGGAGGACGATGAGGCCGCGTCCGCGGAACACGCCGCGTGCGCGGGCGAGCGCGTCGCCCGCGGCGCGCGCCGAGGGCCTCGGGATGTGGAGGTCGATCGGCCGCGGCAGGGCGAGCCCGCCGGCGGCGGCGCGCAGCGAGCGCGGCCGAGCCGGGCCGGAGACGCGCCGGGGGATGCGCGAGCCGGAGCGGCCGGCGAGGCGTCGAGATCCTCCGACGCGCGGAGCGGCGGTGGCTGCGGGCGGCGGTGGCGTCATGCCGGGACTCCTTCGCTGGCGATCTTGCGCGCGACGCGCATGCGCGCGGACCGCGCGCGCGGGTTCTCGGTGGCCTCGCGCTCCGTCGGGACGACCCCGCCCCGCGGCAGCAGCTCGGCGAGCGGCGTGCGCCCGCAGCGGCAGACCGGCATTCCCGGCGGGCAGATGCAGCCCTGTGCGAGGTCGGCCAGGAAGCGCTTCACGCGCCGGTCTTCCAGGGACTGGAAGGAAATCCCTGCAAACCGCCCGTTCTCACGGAGGATGTCCCAGGCCAGCGGCAGCGCGTCGTCGATCTCCTGCAGCTCGTCGTTGACGACGATCCGGATCGCCTGGAAGGTCCGCTTGGCGGGATGGCCGCCGGCGAAGCGCGCGGGCGCGGGGATCGCCCCGGTGACGACGTCCACGAGGTCGGTGGTCGTCTCGATCGGGCGCCGCTCGCGCTCGCGGACGATGGCGCGGGCGATCGGGCCGGCGTAGCGCTCCTCCCCGTACTCGCGCAGCGCACGCGCGAGGCGGCGCGCGTCCCACGTGGCGATGACGTCGGCGGCGCTGAGCTCCTGCCGCGGGTCCATCCGCATGTCGAGCGGGGCCTCGGCGACGTAGGAGAAGCCGCGCTCGGCGACGTCGATCTGCATCGAGGAGATCCCGAGGTCCAGGTAGACGACGTCGGCCTGCTGTCCCTCGTCGTGCAGGGTCTCGAGCGCCGTGGCGAACGACTCGCCGATGAAGCGGGTGCGGCAGGGCGCGTCGGACGCGAAGTCCTCGAAGCGCTCGGCCGCGTACGGGTCACGGTCGATGGCGATCAGCAGCCCGTCGGGGCCCAGGCGCTCGGCGACCAGCGCGGCGTGGCCGCCGGCGCCGAACGTGCAGTCGACGGCGACGTCCCCGGGCTGCGGGTCGGTGAGGTCCAGCAGCTCGGCGGCGAGGACGGGAACGTGCTCGGTCGCCATCAGCAGCACGTTATGCCTGCCCGAGGGCTTCGGTGAGGGCGTGGACCTCGACGGACAGCTCGTCGTCGATCGGGCTCCAGGCGTCGCGGTCCCAGAGCTCCAGGCAGCGGCGCGCCCCGATCACGACGACGTCCTTGCGCAGGCCCGCGTGCTGCATGATCTTCGCGGGGATCATGATGCGCCCGGCCGAGTCGAGCTCGGTCTCGAACGAGCCGGCGCCGAAGAAGCGCTCGAGCTTGCGCGCCTGCTCGGTCATCGGGTTGATGTTCGCCAGCGCGCCCTCGACGAACGCCTCGTAGCGCTCCGGCTGCCAGATCTGCGCGCAGCCCTCGATGCCCTTCGCGATGACGACGCCGTCGGCGAGCTTGGCCCGGAACGTCGACGGAACAGTGAGGCGGTTCTTCGCGTCGAGCGTGTGGTCGAAGGTGCCGCGGAAGGCCATGGTGGGAGCCGGCTGCCCGGCGGAGAAGAAGAGACTGCGGGCCGGGGTGGAGGAGTGGGAGGAACCCCTCCACCCCGGTCCGCGTGGCGGCAAGCTATCCCACTTCCTCCCACAACACAACCCCGGCTGCACATTTTTTCCCACCATGGCCCCCAAATGCCTCGAAACGGGCATCGATCGGCCACGAACTCCCTGCAAAACCGCCGGTTCGAGCGGTGGGACGCATTCGCGCAGCCGGCGCAGGACGCGCTGCAGATCGCCGATCCGGCGCCGATCGTGCAGTCCAGCCGGTTGTCCGTCCGCCCGTTGTGTCTACGGGTGGGTGGAAGTGGGCCTTGCACCGGAGGACCCACTCGGGCTAGCGTGCGACAACCGGTCCACAGGACACCCGGGGGGGTGTGTCGGTATGTCGCACCGGTCGGGGAGCGCGACGACGTCGGTGGAGGTGAACGAGCGTCTGTGGACGCGACGCGACCTCTCGCGCAAGTACGCGCGCACCGACCTGCGTCCTCCTGAGGAGGAGATCCTCGACGCGTATCGCGCGGACTTCTCCGGCAGGGTTCTCGAACTCGGCTGCGGTGCCGGCCGGGTGACCGGTCACCTCGCAAAGGTGTCGGGCGACGTGCACGCCATCGACATCTCGCTCCCGATGGTGGCGCGTTGCCGTACGGCCTGTCCGACGGTGCACGTCGAGGTCGGCGACGTGCGGGACCTGTCGGCCTTCGAGCCCGGCTCGTGCGACGTGGTCGCGGGCTGGTTCAACGTGCTCGACGTGTTCGACGATGAGACTCGGCTGGCCGTGCTGCGCGACATCGCCACGCGCCTGAAGCGGGGCGGGCTGCTCGTCTTCTCGAGCCACAACCTGGCGGCTGCGGACACGCAGCGGCGCCCGACCGACCTGCGCTACGGGAACCCGGCGAAGCTCGGGATGGACGTCGTCCGCCTCCCCCGGGCGCTCTACCACAGCCGGCGCCTCGCACGGCTCGAACGGCGGGAGGCCGGCTACGCGATCCTCAACGACATCTCGCACGACTACATGGCGCTGCACTACTACATCGGCCGTGACGAGCAGGAGGACCAGCTCGCCGCCTGCGGGTACGACGTGCTCGAGTGCCGCGACGCGACCGGACGGGTGCTCGAGCCCGGGGACGCGGGGGACGTCTCGATCGATCTGCACTACGTCGCGCGACCCGCCTGACCGACACTCGCCGGTCAGCGCAGCCCGGCGAGCATGCCCGCTGCGACGAGCAGCATGACCGCCGGCACGAGCAGCAGCGCGACCACGAGCTGGATCTTCGGTGCCGCGCGCTGCGCGCGGTCGCGCACGCGCCGGGAGCGGCCCGCGCGGGCGTCCGCGGCGAGCGCCGCGACCGCCGGCCCCAATGGCGTGCCGTGACGCTCCGTTCGGCGGACGGCCGCCGCCAGCGCGTGGACCTCGGGGACCGGGAGCCGCTCGGTCAGGCGCTGCAGGCCCTCCTCGCGTGATGCTCCGAGGCCGGCACCCGCCGTGAGCGCCCGCAGCTCGGCGGCCAGCGGCCCGGAGCCGTCGCGCGCAGCGCGCGCGAGCGCGGCCGCCGGCGGCAGCCCCGCGTCGGCGACCAGGCGCACGCGGTCCAGCAGGTCGGCCGCCTCCGCCCGAGCCGCGCGTGCGCGCCGCCGCGCGCGGCGCACGAGCAGCAGGTCCGGCGCGGCGAAGCCGCAGGCGGGACCGGCCGCGAGCGCCAGCACCCCGAGGCGGCCCGGAAGCGCAGGACCGCCGACGAGCGCCAGTCCGGCGCCCGCCACCGCAAGGGCGGTCTTCATGGCCATCATCTCCCGCGGCGTCAGCCACGCGGGAACGTCCGCGGCGGCCATGCGCGCCGCGAGGTCCCCGGGCGGGCCCGGAGCGCCCAGGCGCCGCACGATGCGCGGGAGCACGCTCGCGGGCGTCAGGCCCGCGCCCGGCCGGGAGCCCCGTGGCCGCGTCGCGAGCCGTGCGCGCACGAGCACCGCGAGGTCGACCGCGGCCACCCCGGCGCAACCGGCGGCCAGCGCCGCGAGCGCGACGGCGCCGCTCACCCCTCCCCCACCCGCGCGATCCGCATGACCGCCGCGAGCGCCAGGAGCTCCAGCGCCGCCGCGGCCAGGACGAGCATCCGCGCCACGGGATCCCCGAGCACGGCCACGACGGTGCCGGGTGCCGCCGCCTCGACGCCAGCTGCGCCGAGGAGCGGGAGCCCGACCACGATCCGCGCGGTCAGCCGTGCCTGGGAGCTTGCGGCGCGGGCGTCCGCCGCCGTGTGCGCCGCGGTCTCCAGGTCGTCGGCGAGCGCGTCGAGCAGCCGCGCCAGATCCCCACCGGTCTCGCGCTGGACGAGCAGCGCGGCGACGAGCGCCGGCCAGGGGCCCGGCCCAGCCCGCCGCGCCAGCGCCTGGAGCGCCACGTCCGTCGGGGCGCCGAGCTCGATCGCCGCCACCGCCGGCGCGAGCAGGTCGCGGCCACGGCGTCCGAGCGCGCCGTCGCGGGCCGCGAGCTTCAGCGACCGGCCGAGGCCGTTCCCGGAGCCGAGGGCCGCGGAGAGCGCGCGAGCCGCGGGCCCGGCCTCCGCGGCCACGGCGGCGCGCCACCGGCGCCGGCGGGCGGCCACAAGCCCCAGCGCGGCGGGTGGGCCCGCCACCGCGCAGAGGACGGCGCCGCCCCAGCCGGCGAGCAGCCAGCCCGTGGCGCAGAGCACGACGGCCGCCGTGAGCGCGAGCCGGCGGCGGTCCGCCGGCCCGGGCGGGCGCCCGTCCCGGCCGGCGCTGCGCGGCATCGCGAGCAGGCGCTCGATCACCTGGAGCGCGCGAGCGCCGTCGATCGCCGCGAGCGCTTCGAAGAACGCGAGGACCCCGAGCGCGCCCGCGGCCGCGCCGAGCAGCGCCGTCATCCCCGTTCCCCGCCGGGCCGGACGACCGGGCGTCCGTCGCGCAGCGCGTAGACCTCGCGCGTCGCGGGCGTCCCCGCCACCCGGACCACCTGCGCCACGGAGGTCACGCGCCGCACGCCGTCGGCGCCGCGCGCCTGGTGCACGACGAGATCGAGCGCATCGGCGACGTGCGCCCGCACGGCCGCGTGGGGCAGGCCGACGCCGGCCATGAGCGCAAGCGTCTCCACGCGGCGCAGCGCCTCCGCCGGCGATCCCGCATGGACGGTGCACAGCGACCCGTCGTGGCCGGTCGCCATCGCGGCGAGCATGTCCAGCGCCTCGGGACCGCGGACCTCCCCCACGACGATCCGGTCGGGGCGCATGCGCAGCGCGTTGCGCACGAGGTCGCGAATCGTCACGGCGCCGCGGCCGTCGTGGCCGGGAGGGCGCGCCTCGAGCCGGACGACGTGCGCGCCCGCGAGCCGCAACTCGGCCGTGTCCTCGATCGTGACCACGCGCTCGTCGTCCCCGAGGAACGCGGCGAGCGCCCCGAGGGTCGTCGTCTTGCCCGATCCCGTCGCCCCGCTGACCAGGATGTTCCGCCGTCCGAGGACCGCGTCGCGCAGCAGGTCGTGGAGCACCGGCGTCCACGATCCGAGCGCGACCAGTCGCTCCGGCGTGAGCACGCGCGGGCGAAAGCGGCGGATCGTCAGCGCCGGGCCGTCGACGGCGAGCGGGGGCAGCACGACGTTGACGCGCGAGCCGTCCGGGAGCCGTGCGTCGCAGAGCGGCTCGGCCTCGTCCGCGCGGCGCCCCGCCGGCGACAGCAGCCGCTCGATCGCGTGACGCAGGTCCGCCTCGCTCGCGAACGCCGCCGTCGTCGGCTCCAGGCGCCCGGCGCGCTCGACCCAGACCGGCCGGGTGCCGCTGACGAGGATCTCGTCGACCGCCGGGTCGCGCAGCAGCGGCTCGAGCGGGCCCAGGCCGAGCGAGCGCTCGGCGATGCGCGCGACGAGCGCCTCGCGCTCCCCCACCGGCAGTGCGGCGGCCTCCGCGTCGACGAGCGCCCGCACGCGCGCCGCGACGTCGGACGCCGGATCGAGTGCGCCCGCCTGCGCCTCGTCGAGCAGCCGCCCGCGCAGGGCGTCGGCGACCGCGTCGAACTGCTCTGCGCGCCGAGCCGCATCCATGTGCCCCCTAGGCGCCGGCTCTGCGAAAACCACCCCGGAAGAACGCCCGGCCGCCCAGAGGGCGGCCGGTGAAGATCCTTGGGGGGATCGCGTCCCTGAGAAGACTGTGTCTAGGGGGTGGGTGCGACGACCTGCACGTGGAGCGGCGAGGGGCCGAGCGCGCCGAGGCCGAACGGGGCCCACGGGCTCGAGAAGGGCGGGTGCAGCGTGCAGGCGCGGGACAGGTAGTCCGGGAGGCACGGGTTGTACGGGTGGACCCAGTAGTAGGTGCCGGACCCGAAGTCGCGCAGGCGGCTGATCTCGTCCACGTTCGTCCAGCCGTCGTGGTCCTGGTCGTCGGCGCCGTCGGGCTGACCGTCGCCGTCGCTGTCGGGATCGACCGGGGAGGTGTCGAAGAGCGGGGACGCGCCCTCGCCGCCGACGTACTGGACCTCGCTGGGGTAGGCGCCGGCCCACCAGAGAGGCTGCATGCGGCCGTTGGTCTCGTCCCAGTTGCCGATCGCGTCGCCGTCGACGTCCTTCTCGTCGTCGGTCACCACGCCGTTGGCGTTGATGTCCAGGGCGGCCGTCTCGGGCGTGACGGGGGTGTCGTTGCCGTTGACGTTCGTGTCCTGGTCGCCGTCGGAGTACGTGAGCGGGAGGCGCCCGCCGGTGGAGTACATCCACTGGGCGTACTCGTCGGCCATCTGCAGGCCGTCCTGGTCGAAGTCGAAGCCGGGGTCGCTGCCGTCGAGCGGGTTCGGCCACTGGCGCTTGCCCGGGTAGGGCAGCGCGCGGGAGTTGAGGTCGAGCGCGGACTCGTACTCGAACGCGTCGGAGACGCCGTCGCCGTCGCTGTCGAGCGCGCAGGGATCGGTCTTCACGCGCGTCTCGAGCGCGTCGGACATGCCGTCCTTGTCGGTGTCGGTCGTCTCCGAGGTCACGACCGCCTTGCAGGCCGGCGTCGCGCCGGGGGCGGGCGGGCCGCCGTTGCTGCCGGGCGGGCCGACGCGCGGCGAGAGCTTGGCCGAGGTGAAGGCCTTGCCGAAGCGCTTGGCGAGCACGCGCAGGCGGAACTGCCGCGTGACGGCCTTGCCCTTCGCGTCCTGGAGGAACGGCAGCAGCTTCTCGGGGACCGGGAACGTCAGCTGCGTCTTGGTCGCGGTCGGGACCTTGACGAAGACGGCCGGCTTGCGGCTGCGCTTGAAGGCGACGGTGTTCTTGAATGCCCCGGCGCGGAACCCGCGCCCCTTGATGGTCAGCGTCTGACCGATCTCGACCTTCATCGGCGAGACCTTGGTGATCACGGGGGCGCTTGCCGCATGCGCGGCCCCGGCCGGAACGAGGGCCAGGGCGAAGGCCAGCGCGGTGATCGGGGCGCGCCGGGTGCGGACGTTGGGGAAACCGGGCATCGCTCGGCATATCGGCCGCCGTCGCCATTTCTTGAGTCCCGCCGGAAGAACTCAACGCAGGGCGGATGATCCGGGCCGCGGCAGGGCGCGCAGCTCGCGCGCGCCGTTCTGCGCCTCGACGAGCGCGATCGCCTGCGCGAGCGTCACCCGCAGCGCCAGCGCGACCCGCGGGAGCGCGGACTGATCGCCCTCGCCGGCGCGCGGTGCGGGGGCGGAGCTCAGCACCTCTGCGCCCCGCAGCGCCAGGCGCGTGCGGGCGGCGCCGCCGGGCCCGTCGCGGGTGATCAGGACGTCCGTGAGCGTCCCGGGCGCGAGCTCACGCGCGGCGCCGACGGCGACGATCCGGGCGACGCGCTCCCCCGCGCGGGCGGGCGCCGGCCCGCCGGCCTGCCCCGCGCCGGCCAGCAGGACGGGCTGCAGATCGGTCCCGGCGGTGATCGGCACCCCCGCCCGCGCCCCGACCACCTCGGCGGGGTCCCGGAACGCCGCCGCAGGGGCGTAGCGCTCGGGCGTTCGCCGCACCGCGAGCGCACGCTGCACGGATCGGCGCGCCGACCGGGATGTCCGCGCGTGCGACGAGCACCGGCACCGCCGGGCCGAGCGCGCGGCGCAGCGCCGCCTCGCGCCCCGTCATGTCGGCGGCCGCGAGCGACCCCAGCACGACGGCCAGGCCGCCGAGGAGCAGCGCGCGGCGCGCCCGCGTCATGCAGCGGCGGCGAGGGCGACGGCCGGCGCCGGGACGTCCACGAGCCGGTACCCCACGCCCCACACGTTGACGACGAACCGCTCCCCGCCGACGCCGAGCTTGCGCCGCAGCCGGCAGGCGTGCGAGTCCAGCGTCCTCGTGGATCCGACGCTGCGCTGGCCCCAGATCGCCCGCAGGAGCTCGGCCTTGGAGAAGACGCGCGTCGGGTCGGCGGCGAGCGTGCGCAGCAGCGCGAACTCCTTCGCGCTCAGGTCCAGCGTCTCGCCGCGCAGATGCACGGCGCGCGAGGCGGCGTCGATCTCCAGGTCGCCGACGCGCATCCGGCCGGACCGCGTCCGGCGCTCGCTGCGCCGCAGCAGGGCGTCCAGCCGGCAGCAGAGCTCGCGGTAGCTCAGCGGCTTGGCGAGCACGTCGTCGGCGCCGCGCTCCAGCGCGCGCACGCGCTCGAGCTCGCCGTCGCGCGAGAGCAGCACGAGGATCGGTACGCCCGGGTCGATGCGGGTCGCGACGCCGTCGGCCGCGCGAGCGTGCGCGACGAGGTCCAGCCCGGACGCGTCCGGCAGGCCGGTGTCCACGATCGCGACGTCCGGGAAGGCGGTGCCGAGGAGACGCAGGCCGTCGTGGGCGGTCTCGGCGGTGACGACGTCGTAGCCGTCGGCATGGAGGTTGTCGCCGAGGAACCCGCGCGTGGCGGCGTCGTCCTCGACCAGGAGCAGGGTGGGTCGGTCACGGTTGGTCATGTGTTCCGTAGGGAACAGCGGCACCGTCGTCCCCCCGGCGCGGCGCTCCGGCGCTCACCCCGACTACGATCCGCGCCGTGCGCCAGCGTCCGCAGACCGGCCCGCTCATCGTGCTGGCCGCCGCGGCCGGCCTGTTCCTCGTGTCGTTCCTCACCTGGTACACGGTCGACATCGCGAAGATCGAGGGCGGCCGCGCGGTCGTTCAGCGCTTCGTGGACCAGAACGACTTCGCCACGAGCGCGAACGCCTGGGAGCCGTGGGGCATCCCGTCCGACCTGCTGCTGCTCGCCGTGATCGCCGCGGGCATCGCGCTTCCGGTGGCGACGCTCACGGGCGTGCTGCGCGGCCTGCGTCCCGCGCTCGGGGCGATCGTCACGGGCGCCCTGGGGACGGGCCTCGTGCTGATCCACGTCGTCAGCCCGCCGGAGCCGACCGACATCGTGCAGGTGGGGTCCGCCGCGTGGCTGGGCCTCGTCTGCACCCTGGCGATGCTGATCGGCGCGTTCCTCTGGTGGGACCGCACCGCGCACCCGCCGCCCGCCGCGGGCGGCTAGGTCTGCTGGCCCGTCGGCCGCACGAGCACCTCGTTGATGCTCACGTGCGGTGGCGCGGCGAGCGCGTGGACGATCGCGTCGGCGATGTCCTCGCTGCGCAGCACGTCCCCCGTCTTCTCCTTGATCTTCTCCGCGGCGTCGATGACGTACGACTCGTTGTGGCTGAGGAGCTCGGTCTCGACGAAGCCCGGCTCGATGATCGTCACGCGGATGTTCGCGTGGAGGGCCTCCTGGCGCAGCGCCTCGCTGAAGCCGGTCACGCCCCACTTCGTGAGGTTGTAGACGCCCGCGCCGAGCGAGGCCCGGCGACCGGCGACCGAGCTGACGTTGACGATGTGGCCGCCGCCCTGCTCGCGCATGAGCGGCAGCGCCGCGTGCGTGCAGTAGAGGAGCCCGAGCACGTTCACGTCGATCATCCGCCGCCAGTTCTCGGTGTCCGCGCCTTCCACCGGCCCGAGGAGCATCACGCCGGCGTTGTTGACGAGCGCGTCGATGCGGCCCAGCCGGTGCTTGGCCTGCTCGACGAACCCGCGCGCCTGGTCCTCCGCCGCGACGTCGACCGTGATCGCGGCCGCCGCTCCCCCCTCCGCCTCGATGCGCTCGGCCAGCGCCTCGATCCGGTCGGACCGCCGCGCGCCGAGCGCGACGGCCGCGCCGGACGCGGCGCACAGCAGCGCCGTCGCCTCCCCGATGCCGGACGACGCGCCCGTGATCGCCACGACTTTTCCGGACAGGTCATAAGCCATGCGCGGACCCTATCCGGCGTAGGGTTGGCGCCATGGACCGCGCGGAACTGCAGGAGCGCCAGCGTCCCTTGAAGGAGCGCTACCGGGACGACCCGGCCGCGGCCCGGATCACGCTCTCGGCGACGGGCGAGCTCGGGAGCGGGGTCTCGTGCTCGGTGCGGACGGGCCGCGCGATCGCGGAGGCGGGCCTCCACCCGGCGACCGGCGGCGACGGGACGCAGCTGTGCTCCGGCGACATGCTGCTCGAGGCGCTGGCCGCCTGCGCGGGCGTGACGATGCGGTCCGTCGCCACGTCGCTGGAGATCCCTCTCGCGTCCGGGACGGTGACGGCCGAGGGCGACCTGGACTTCAGCGGGACGCTCGCCGTCGACCGCGACGCGCCGGTCGGGTTCATGGCGATCCGGTTGCGCTTCGACCTGGACACCACCGCCGATGAGGAGCAGCTCGACACGCTGATGAAGCTCACCGAGCGCTACTGCGTCGTCCTGCAGACGATCACGCACACCCCCGAACTGTCGGTCACCCGCACCCGCGTCGCAGAGGCCTGACCGACCCCGCCGGAATCCCGCAAACAGCGGGTTTCCGTGCAACATCTCGTTCAGCCCTGTGGGCCGGGGAGGGAACGGCCGTAGGATCCCGACGGGCTCGGGTGTGCCGCTGGTGGCCGCCGGAGCCGACTGCTTTCTGGGAACTCATGGACGCTTCCGTACGCGGCAACTACGACTCCGGCGAGGACTTCGTTCTCGAATACGGAGAACTCCGGTTCACGTTCAACGAACGTGACTTCAGCGAACGCTGCGAGCAGGCCTCACGCAAGCTCGGCTTCGTCGGCGGCACGCTCGAGGAGCATGAGCTGGAGGACCTCGTGAACCTCGCCGTCAACGGCGAGATCCAGGAGCCCGCCTCCGCCCTGGGAGAGCACGTCAACGACTGCTGGCCCGAGCTCGTCGGCCCCGCCGACCGCTCGCTCGTGCACTGGCTGCGCCGGCTCGTCTTCCGGTCCGCGTGGCTGGACCAGCGGGTGAAGGAAGGCGAGCTGGACGTCCGCTTCGACGACCAGCGCCAGACCTTCAGCTACGTGCAGCCCGACCGCGGCGACGAGCCCGTCGAGCTGGCACCCGAGCCCTCGTGGGGCCGGGTGGCGTACATCCCGCGCAGCGCTGCTTAGGTACGGCCCCCTGGCAGGACAGACCGTGCCGAAGGCACGGTCTGATGGTTCTCACCGTCCCGCCAGGACGCCGGGCCTCTACTCAGAAGCGAGCGCCTTCGCCCGGTTCTTCGCGATCGTCGTCGCCTTGCGGGCGCCGACGAGCACCTCGACGCGGAGCGTCCCGCTCGCCTGAGCGGCGACGACCGGCCGGCGCTCGGTCGCGACTGCGGCGTTGTCGAGGCCGATGATGGTCGTCTCGCCGCCGACGGGCCCGCGGGCTGCGGCGACGATCGTGAGCGAGCCGCCGTCCGGCACGTTGCGTGCGGCCGCGAGGACGCGGCGCGCGACGTGCGGCGGGACGTTGTCGAGCGCGTCGATGACGACGGCCGCGTGACCGCCGCGCGCGACGGCGCGCTTGGCGGCGTCGACGACGTGCTCGATCGACTGCGCCTGCGTCTCGCCGCTGGCGGCGAGCGTCGTGGACGCGGCGAGCGGCAGCTCGGCTGCCGCCCACTCCGGGAGCTCCTCGGGACGGACGCCCGCGAGCACGATGTGCAGCTCGACGCCTTCGAGCGCGGCGAGCTCGATCGCGAGCATGCGCAGCGTCGTCGTCCGACCGGACCCGGGACCGCCAAGGACGGTCACGCGGGAGCCGCGGCCGAACGGCGCGATGTCGCTGATCTCCTTGAGCGTCGGGTCCTTGGCCGTGAACGCGACGACCTCGGTCGGGAAGACGGCGGGCAGGTCGTCGTACGGGGTGCCGGCCGAGACCTCCTCGGCGGGAGTGCCGTTGATGGTCTCGACGCGCACGAGTGACGCGAACCGCTCGGAGCGGCGCGGGCGGCGCACGGGGCCGGCGATGCGGTCTCCGCTGACGAGGTCGCAGCGGCGGACCTGCGCGGCGGAGACGTAGACGTCGCCGTCGTTCTCCCCCTCGCCGACGCGGATGAAGCCCGAGCCGTTGGCCAGGATCTCGACCGCGCCCTCGACGACGGCGCCCTCGGCGTCCTCGTCGTCACGGTCGCGGTCACCGGAGCGGCTGCGACCGCGCGAGCGGGCGGGTGCCTCGCCGTCGTCGGCGGTGCTGCGGCGGCGGCTGCGCGAGCGTGCGGGGCGTTCCTCAGCCGGCTCGGCGTCAGCGTCCGCGGCTTCGGCGTCAGGCTCGGCGTCGTCGGTGGTCTCCTCGGCGTCGCGGCGCGTGCCGCGTCCGCGGCCGCCGCGGCGGCTGCGCGAGCGCGCGGGGCGCTCCGCGGCGGGCTCGTCGTCCGAGCCGGAGTCGCCGTTGCCGGCGTCGCCGCCCTGGCGCTCGAGGATGGTGTCGACGAGGTCGTCCTTGCGCAGGCGGCGGTAGCCATCGATGCCGAGCGCGGAGGCGATCTCGTGAAGGTCGGCGAGCGGGCTGTCCTGCAGCGCGTCGCGAGAGAGGACGGACATGGGGTCTCCTTGGGATGGGTGAGTCGGTCGGCGTCCTGGCGCGTTGGGACAGCGGCAGGTCGACCCGTGCGCCGCAGACGGTAGCGCCTCGCGCGGCGTGCGCGCAGCGCGCTATCCGGCGCCGTCGGCGGCGCGGATCCACTTCAGCGCGTCGTCGTCACCGTCGATCTCGGGGACCGGGTCGTGTCCCTCGAGCACTCGCCACACCGCGATCGCGTCGACGGCGGCGGCGACGTCGTGGACGCGCACGATCGCCGCGCCGGCGGCCACCCCGTGCAGCAGCGCAGCGAGCGTTCCCGCCAGGCGCTCGCCCGGCGGACGGCCGGTGATGGCGCCGATCACGTACTTGCGCGAGACGGGCAGGAGGATCGGCCGACCGAGCGCGTGCAGGCGCGGAAGGGCGCGCAGGACCTCGGCGCTCTCGGCCGGCGTCTTGGCGAAGTCGGGGCCGGGATCGACCAGCAGTTGCTCGGCTGCGACCCCGCGGGCCGTCGCGAGCTCGAGCCGCTCGCGCAGGAAGGTCTCGACGTCGTCGACGACGGCGCCCCCGTAGTCCGCGAAGTGCTCCTCCTTGGGCCGTGCGCGCGTGTGCATGACGACCAGCGCGGCGCCGGACGCCGCCGCGACGTCCGCGAGCCGCGGGTCCGCCAGCCCGCTGACGTCGTTGATGATCGCGGCGCCCGCATCGGCCACCGCCTGGGCGACCTCGGGCTTCCAGGTGTCGACGGACACCATCACGCCCGCCTCGACGAGCCGCTCGACGAGCGGGACGACCCGGCTCGCCTCCACCTCCGCGGGCGTGACGTCCGTGTACGTCACGCCGGACTCCCCCCCGACGTCGATGATGTCGGCGCCCGCGGCGACGAGCGTCAGCGCGTGCTCGACCTGACGGTCGAGCGTGTCGAGCCGCACGCTGTCGGAGAACGAGTCGGGCCCGGCGTTGACGATGCCCATGACGAGCGGGCCGCCGGACTCGACGACGATGGTGCGCCCGCGTACGACGAGCGGCGGGAGCGCACTCATGACCCGGAGGCGGCCGGGACGTAGTGCACGAACAGGTGGTCCTCCCCGCGCAGCACCTCGCGCAGCTCCAGCGCGAGCGGCGGGTCGAAGACGGGCCCGTTCACGACCGTGCGGCCCTCGCCGGCGACGAGCGCCGGGGCGATCGTCAGCACCAGGTCGTCCACGAGGCCCTCGGCGAAGAGCTCGTGCAGCAGTGTCGGACCGCCCTCGCTGACGACGACGCGCACGCCCTCGTCGTGCAGGCGGTGCAGGCACGCCGCCGCCGTGAGCATGCCGGGATCCATCCGCGCGACCCGCACGTCCGCGCGCAGAGGCGGCGGGTCACCGGGCGCCTCGGTGCAGACGAGCACCCGCTGACCCTCCTCCGCGAACAGCGGGATCTCGAAGAGGCGCGAGTCCAGGCCGCGGGAGACGGTGGTCATCAGCGGCGTCGCCGGCAGGCCGCGCGCGACGCGCGCCTCCTGCTGCGGCGGGTCGAGCACCGTCGCATAGCCCTCGGTGATGAGGGTCGCCGAGCCGACGAGCAACGCGTCGGCCGCCGTGCGCAGCTCACGCAGGACGGAGCGATCGGCAGGACTGCCGAGCCCTCCCGCCCGGCCGCTCACGGTCGCGCGGCCGTCCGCGGCGCCGATCATCGCCGCGACCACTCGCGGGCGCGTCCCGCGGCCCGGGTCGTCCCAGAGGCCCATGCGCTCGGCGAGCGCCGCCGCGCCGGAGGGACCCCCGACGGGGCCGAGCTGCTGGAGCGCGGTGCGCATCGCCGTGATCGTACGCGAGCGCCGGACGCTGCCCGGCGTCCGGCGTCAGGTCGCGGTGGGGATGCCGCCGGACGTCGACGAAGGCTTCTTCGCCGCGGGCTTGCGCTGCGTCTTCTTCTTGCCCTTCGCGCCCTTCTTCTTGGGCTTCTTCACGACGATCTTGCGGGTGACGACGGTGGCGTTCCCGGCGCCGTCGGTGGCGCTGACGCGGACGAAGTACGTCCCGGGGCGGCGGAACACGTGGCCGAAGCTCGGCCGCTCGACGGTGCGCTGCAGCGCGGGCGTCTTGTCACGGAAGTCGATGCGCACGCGCTTGATGCCCGAGCCCGCGGGCGAGCGCAGGTCCAGGGCGCGGACGGCGAACAGGAGCTTGCGACCCGTCACCCGCGTGCCGGTCACCTTCAGCAGCAGGCGCGGCGGCGTGCTGTCGATGCGCAGGTTGCGGGTCGCCGACCGGGCGCTCTGCCCGCGCACGTCCGTCGCGACGACCTGCCAGCGGTGCAGCCCGTCGAGGATCGGCGCGGTCGCCGTGAACCTCGTCCCCTGCGTGGTGCCGATCGGCTGACCGTCCACGAGGACCTGGTAGGTGAGGCTGTTCCAGAGGTCGAGCGACGGCGACCAGGCGAAGTCCGGCAGGCTCGGCCGGCGCCAGTTCGTGGTCGTGGTGCCCACGGGCGCGCCGGGGCCACGGTCGTACACGCCGACCGCGATGCGCCGGCCGGTGGCCTCGGAGCCCTGCACGTACGCGATGACGGTGTCGCCGACACGGTCGGTGGACACGTCGAAGCCGGCCTCGGGGTCGACCGGCCCGAAGGCGGGATCGGAGAGCGTCACGGCGCCGCTGAACGGCGGCGCGACCGGCAGGCCCGGGTCGTCCTCGAGCAGCCGCGCATTGGCGGTCGGCGGCGCGGCGATCCCCGGTGCGGTCGCCCACGCGGCCACGCCGTCCGCGTTCTCGCCGAATCCGGAGTCCGGGACCGCCGGGATGCCGCCCGCGAGACCCAGCACGCCGGCCGGGGTCACGACGTCGTCACGGATGACCGACGCGAGGGTGGCGCCGCCCGGCGCCTCGACGACCGCGATGCCGGCGCCGCGCCCGTTGACGCCGACCCGCGGAGCGCCCACCGAGCCGCTCGCCGGCGCGCCGTCGATCGCGGCCGGATCGTCGAACGCGGAGCCGCGAAGCCGCCGGGCGATCGCGCGCACGACCGTGCCGCCCACCCCGTCGTCCACGGACTGGCGGAAGACGACCCAGGCGTAGGACGAGTCGTCCTCGACGCCGATGTCGGGCGTGTCGGCCGACCCGGCCGCGCGCCCGTCGACGCTCGGGAGCGTCGCGTCCGCGGTCACCGTGGACGGAGCGCCGCGCACCAGGCGCCGCGCCACGACGCGGGTCCTGCCGGAACTCTCGCGCTCGCCCCAGACGGCGATGCCGATGCCGTCGGAGGACGTGCCGACCGCCGGGCGCAGCGTCGCGCCGGTGCCGGCGTCGCGGGCCGGATCGGCGTCGAGCGGGGTGGCGTATCCGGCGAAGGCGCTCTGCCGGCGGGCGAGGGCGGCGGCGCGCACGTCGCCGTTCTCCGCCCAGACGGCGTACCCGACGCCCGTACCGGCCATGTCGACGGCGGGCGCCGTGCCGCCGGGGCTGCCGAGTTGCTGGGGCGGTGTGAAGGGCTGGTCGCCGGCGGAGCGCACGACCGCCCACACGCCGGCCGCGTTGGCGTACACGACGGCGAGGCGCCCGCCGTCGCCGGCCGCGATCGCCGGGCGCCCGATCAGCGCCGGCTGCCCGGCGTCCAGGCGCAGCGGCGGCTGCGGGACACCCGCGCCCATGACCGAGACGAAGACGTGATCCTCTCCCCCGTCGCGCCGGACGTACGCCAGGGCGCCGCTGCCGTCACGGGCGAGATCGATGCCGCCGAGAGCGCGCACATCCGGGGACGGGCCGTCCACCGGCTGTCCCGGATAGAAGGCGCCAGGCGTCCGCTGCGCCATCGCCGGAGCGACGGGCGCAAGCGCTGCGAGGGCGCAGGCCGCGGCGATGCCGCGGCGGAGCGTCGTCCATGCCGCTGTGACCACTACCCGACAGGGTAGGCGGCCGTGGAGTCGTGCGCGACGATTCCCTCTGCGGCCGCCTCTTCGAAGAACGCCCGTGCCTCGCGCTCGGTCCGCTCGGCGTCCCAGCCCAGCTCCTGCGCCATCGCCCGCGCGACGCGCAGCGCGACCTCCGACCCGGGGTCGCTGACCTCCTGCGCGGCCTGCAGCCCCAACCGCGTGCGGCGCAGGAGCGCGTCCCCCACCGAGCGGGCCTGCTCGGTCCGCGCGGCGTACACGGTCTCGGCCAGCAGGTCGGCCGGCCCGGGGGCCGCGCCGAGGATCGGCTGGGCGAGCTCGCCGCGCTCGGCGGCGATCGCGAGCACGTCGTGAGCCGTGTGCCCGTAGCGACCGGCGAGCCGCTCGTAGGCCTCGGGCGGGACGCCCTCCACCCGCGGCAGCTCGTCGGCGTCGACGGCCTGGCCGAGCGGGATCTCGTGCGTGCGGCACGGCGCCTCCCGCGCCTCGCGCTCCACGAGGCGGTCGACGGCCATCTTCGCCATGCGCCGCCAGGTCGTGAGCTTGCCGCCGGTGATCGTCACCATGCCGCTGCTCGTCTCGTAGAGCTCGGCCTTGCGCGAGATGTCGACGGACTTCTTCGGGTCGCCCGTGGAGATCAGCGGCCGCACGCCCGCGAACGCGCCGCTCAGATCGGCGGCCGCCAGCTCGGTGCCGAAGAACGAGTTCGTCGCCGCGAGCAGGTAGTCCACGTCCGACTCGGCGGGCCGGATGTGGTCCAGGTCGCCCTCGCCGTAGTCGTTGTCGGTCGTGCCGATGAGGGTCGAGCCGAGCCACGGCAGCGCGAAGATCGACCGTCCCTCCCCGGCGGGGACGATCGCGCCGTCGATCAGCGGGAGCCGTTCGTGGGAGACGGTGATGTGGGTGCCGCGGCTCGGCGCGATGCGCGGCACCTCGGCCTCGTCGTGCAGCTCCTCGGGCCGGATGCGGTCGGCCCACACGCCGGTCGCGTTCACGACGTTGGCGGCGCGCACGTCGAACTCCTCGCCGGTCTCGCCGTCACGCACGTGCACGCCGGCCGCCCGTCCGGCCTCCTCCACCAGGCGCGTCACCGTCAGGCGGTTCGCGCACACGGCCCCGAAGCGCTCGGCCTCGGCCAGCACGGTCAGGACGAGCCGCGAGTCGTCGGTCTGGCAGTCGTAGAAGAGATAGCCCGAGGTCGGGTTGCGGGCGGCGAGCGCGGGCAGGCGCTCCACGACCTCCTCGCCCGGGATCACGCGGTGGCGCTCCGGCGCCCACTCGCGGAACTCGTCGGGCTCCGCGTCCTCGTCGCGGCGCCGGCGGCGGCCGCGCAGCTTGTCGACGGCCATGACGTCGTAGAGGTTCAGGCCCATGCCGACCAGCCGGTCGGGCCGGGCTCCGTCGAACGCGGGGACGACGAGCGGAAGCGGCCGGACGAGATGCGGGGCGAGCCGCACCATCAGCTGGCGCTCGAGCAGGGCCTCGCGCACGAGTCCCAGGTCGAAGTTCTGCAGGTAGCGCAGGCCACCGTGGACGAGCTTGGAGGACCGGCTCGACGTCCCGGACGCGAAGTCGGCCTGCTCGACCAGCGCGACGGCATACCCGCGGCTCGCGGCGTCCAGCGCGACGCCGGCGCCCGTGATGCCGCCGCCGATCACGACGACGTCGAATTCCTCGGCTGCCAGTGCGGCCAGCGCCTGCTCGCGGGAGATCATGCGCGCGGGAGGCTACCCTGCGCGGCCGCCGTCGCTCAGTGCGTGCCCGCCGGCGTGCGCGGGCGTCCCCAGCCCTCGCGCTCGCGGTCGAACGCGTCCCAGTCCAGGCCGGGCCCGCCGGGCGCGTCCGGCGGCGGCTGCGGACCGCCCGGTCCACCTCCGCCTCCCTCGTCCTCCTCGTCGTCCGGACGGTGCTCCGGCGCACGCAGCAGCCGGGCGGCGCAGGCGAAGAGCAGGACGCCGATCCAGACCATCAGCGTGCCCGTCCGCGGCTCCCCGATCGCGACCGCGCCCAGCCCGAGCGGGAGCAGGACGAGGCCGGTGCCGAGCAGCAGGATCGTCAGGGCCGGCCGCACGCGGGAGCCGGGCGGCCCGGTGAAGCCCATGACGAGAGCTCCGACCTGGACGACCAGCAGCAGGACGACGATGGGAAGCGGCAACGCCATCGTGCCTGCAAGATACGGCTCGCGGGGTTCGCGGTCCACCAACTGAGAAGGCCATCAGGCCGGCTCCGCCGGCCTGTCCTGCCAGGGGGCCGTACCTACAGCGCAGCGAGCTCTTGCGTGATTTCGGAGACCGAGCCCTTGGCGTCGCCGAACAGCATCGAGGTCATCGGCTCGAAGTAGAGCTCGTTCTCGATGCCGGCGAATCCGGGGTTCATCGAGCGCTTGAGCACGATGACGGAGCTCGCCTCGTTGACGTTGAGGATCGGCATGCCGTAGATCGGCGAGTCGGGATTCGTGTGCGCCGCGGGGTTGGTGACGTCGTTGGCCCCGATCACGAGGGCGACGTCGGTGCGGCTGAACTCCGGGTTGATCTCGTCCATCTCCTTGAGCTGGTCGTACGGCACGTCGGCCTCGGCCAGCAGCACGTTCATGTGGCCCGGCATGCGGCCGGCGACCGGATGGATCGCGTACTTGACCTCGACGCCGCGCTTCTCCAGCTCCGATGCCATCTCGCGGACCGCGTGCTGCGCCTGGGCGACGGCCATGCCGTAGCCGGGGACGATCACGACCTGCGAGGCGTAGGCCATCTGGATCGCCGCGTCGGCGGCGCTCGTGGAGCGCACGGTGCCCGCGTGCTCCCCCGCGCCGGACGCGCCCGCGATCGCCCCGCCGCCGCCGAACCCGCCGGCGATGATGGACGGGATCGAGCGGTTCATCGCCTCGGCCATGAGCCGCGTGAGGATCGTGCCGGACGCGCCGACGATCATGCCCGCGACGATCAGCGCCGTGTTGTCGAGCGCGAGGCCGGTGGCCGCGGCCGACAGGCCGGTGAAGGCGTTCAGGAGCGAGATGACGACGGGCATGTCCGCCCCGCCGATCGGGAGCACGACGAAGAGCCCGAGGATCGCGGCGGAGACGAGCAGCGCGATCATGAGGATGTCGGCGGTGCCGCCGGCCGCGATGGCCACCGCGCACCCGACGGCGATGAGCAGCAGGCCGCCGTTGAGCACCTGCTGGCCGATGCCCTTCAGGCCGATCGGATGCCCCGGCAGGATCTCCTGGAGCTTGCCGAACGCGACGAGCGAGCCCCAGAAGCTGATCGAGCCGACGATCGCCGCGAACAGCGACGGGATGACGAACGTCAGGTCGTAGTGGTCGAAGCCATTGGACTCGATGAACTCCGCCCAGGCGATCAGCGCGACCGCGCCGCCGCCGACGCCGTTGAAGAGCGCGACCATCTGCGGGATCGCGGTCATCTTCACCTGGCGCGCCGACGGGATGCCGACGGCGGTGCCGATGACGAGGCCGAGGATGATCAGGCCCCAGTTGTTGCCCATGCCGGGCAGCAGGAACGTCGCGCCGACGGCGATCGCCATGCCGACGGCGGCGATGCGGTTGCCGCGGACGGCGGTGCGCGGGCCCGTGAGGCCCATCAGCCCGTAGATGAACAGGCTGAACGCGACGATGTACAGGATGTTGACGAAGTCGAGCTCGCGGTAGAACGCGGTGGCCAGCGTGGTGCTCACTTGGCCTCCTCCCCGTCCTTCTTGGGCGCAGGCTTCGTCTTGAACATCTCGAGCATCCGGTCGGTGACGAGGAAGCCGCCGATCACGTTGATCGCGCCGAACGCGACTGCGATGACGAGGATGAACTGGGTGAAGACGCCGAGGTCCTCGCCCGTCCCGAGCACGATGATGCCGCCGAGGATCACGATGCCGTGGATGGCGTTCGTGCCCGACATGAGCGGCGTGTGCAGCGTGTTGGGGACCTTGGAGATGACGGCGTATCCGAGGAACCCGGAGACGACGAGGATGGCGAGATTCGTGACGAACATGGGTGTCTCCTAGCCCGCCTCGGCCGCGGCCTTGGCACCGGCGTGGACGATCTCGCCGTCGCGCGCGATGCACGCGCCGGCGACGACCTCGTCCTCGAAGTCGAGGGTCAGGGATGCAGCCGCGCCGTCCTCGCCGTCGGCGACGATCAGGCCGAGCAGCTCCTGGACGTTGCGGGCGAAGAGCTGGCTGGCGTGCTGCGGCAGGTCGGACGGGAGGTCCAGCGGCGAGCAGATCGTGACGTCGTGCTTGACGACCGTCTGGCCGGGCTCGGTCAGCTCGCAGTTGCCGCCCGTCTCACCGGCGAGGTCGACGACGACGCTGCCGGGCTTCATGCCCTCGACCGCCTCGGCGGTGACGAGCTTCGGCGCGGGGCGCCCGGGCACGAGCGCGGTGGTGATGACGACGTCGAACTTCTTGATCGCGTCGGTGAGCGCCTGCTGCTGCGCGGCGCGCTCCTCCTCGGTGAGCTCGCGGGCGTAGCCGCCCTCACCGGCCGCCTCGATGCCGAGGTCCAGGAACTGCGCGCCGAGCGACTGGACCTGCTCGGCGACCTCGGGGCGGACGTCGTAGCCGGTCGTGCGCGCGCCGAGGCGCCTGGCGGTCGCGAGCGCCTGCAGGCCCGCGACGCCCGCGCCGAGGACCAGGACGAGCGCCGGCGGGATCGCGCCGGCGGCCGTCGTCAGGTTCGGGAAGTAGCGGGGCAGCTCGCGCGCGGCGATCAGGACCGCCTCGTAGCCCGCGATGCTCGCCTGGCTGGACAGCGCGTCCATCGCCTGGGCGCGCGAGATCCGCGGGATGGCCTCCATCGCGAGCGCGGTGACCTTGGCGTCGCGGACGGCCCGGGCGGTCGCACCGCTCGTGAGCGGCTGCAGGAAGCCGATGAGCAGCGCCCCCTCGTGCATCCGGGCGACATCCGCCGGATCCGGCGGCGCGATCGTCACGACCCCGTCGGCGCTCCAGACGGCGTCGCGGTCGGCCATGGTGGCGCCGGCCTCCTCAAAGGCGGCGTCGGGAATCTGGGCGCCTTCGCCTGCACCACGCTCGACCACGACCTCGATTCCGCGCGCCTTGAGCTTGCGCACGACATCAGGGACGAGGGCGACGCGGCGCTCGCTCGGCGCGGTCTCCTTCGGGACGGCGAGTCGCATCGGGCGCGGACCCTAACGGAACGGCCCCCTGGCAGGACGGGACGTGCCAGGGAACGGCCCCCTGGCAGGACGGGCCGCGCCGCAGGCGCGGACCGACACGATCTCCGCGTCACCACCACCCCCTGGAACCAGGGACGCTCTGCCACCCCTACCGCCGCCGCAGCACCACCGGCAGCGGCCGCTTGGCGAAGGCCGCCAGCGCCTGGGCAGTCACCCACACGGGTGTCTGAGCGCTGCTGCGGCTGTAGCGGACGAGTCCGCCGGGCACCTGGAGCGTGCCGAGGAACGCGATCGGCGAGCGTGCGCCGGACCGGCGCTGGCGGTCCGGGTTGCGGCCGGCGGCGGCGAGGCCCTGGACGGCGAGCGCCGCGGACTGCGCGTTCGAGCGCCCGGGCGGCTGGAGGGCGTAGCCGCCGTCCAGGTTCTGCCCGCGTGCGAGCCATGCGGCCGCGCGCCGGACCCGCAGGTCGCCCCGGCCCCGCACGGATGCAAGCGCCATCAGCGCACCCGCGGTGTCGTCGGTGCCGCTCGGGCCGGCGCCCGAGAAGCTGAACCCGCCGTCGCGGTTCTGGCGCCGCGCGATCCACCCCGCGGCGCGCCGCACGCTGCGCGCCCGCGATGAGACGCCCTGGGCCCGCAGGGCGAGGATCCCGTAGGAGGTGAGGTTCACGAGGCGGCCGAACGAGCCGTCGCGCCGCTGGGCGCGGCGCAGCCGGACGTTCACCCCGCCCGTGCGCGGAGACATCCCGGCCGCCGCAAGCGCGAGCGCGCTGCGCTGCACGTCGGCGATCGCGCGTGAGCGGGTCGCGGTGATCCGCAGGACGCGCAGCGGGGTGCGGCCGCGCCGGCGGACCTTCAGCGGGTCGTATCCGGCGGCGGCGAGACCGATGACCGACCACGCGGTGTGCACGGCGCTGGTCCGCGCGCCCGGAGCGGCGCCCCACCCGCCGTCGGGGTTCTGCGCGCGCACGAGCCACCCGGCGGCCGCGGCCCGGCGCGAGGCGGCCTGCGCGGTCGCGGGCGGCGTCAGCGCGGTCGCGGCGACCACGACCGCGAGCAGCAGCGCGAGCGGCGGGAGCGCGGCGGTGGCCGAGACCGGGACCGGCGCCGCGTCGGTCCAGCGCACGTCGAGCCGGTCGCGGTAGCGCATCAGCGCGCGCACGAGCACGGGGCCGAACGCGAGGCAGAAGGCGACGTTCCCGATCGCGTGGGCGAGGTTGAACGGGAACGACGTCGCGGCGATCGCCGCGTACTGGGCGAGCGTCTGCTGGCCGGCGCCGTAGGTGACCCACACGGACGCGTCCATGATCGCGCCGAAGAACAGTCCTGCCCCGCCGCAGGCGAGCGCCAGCGGGACGCGTCCGATGTGACGGCCGGTCATCCGCCCGAGCACCGCGCCGAGGACGCCGCACAGGCCCCAGGCGACCATCTGCCACGGGGTCCACGGGCCCTGGCCGAACACGAGGTTCGACGCCAGCGCGGCGACGGCCCCGACGACGAAGCCGGGCGCGGCGCCGAGCGCGAATCCGGCGATCAGGACGATGTCCGTCGTCGGCTTGACGTTCGGGATCGGCGCGAACGCGATCCGGCCCAGCGCGGCCAGCGCGGCCAGCGTGGCGACGAGGGCGAGCATCCGCGAGGTCGGCTGCGTGCGCTCGTACCAGGTGAACCCGACCACGAGCGTGGCGCTGAGCACGAGCAGCGCGGCGAGCTCCCACGTCATCAGGGCGCCACCTCGATCGTCATGCGGGCGCGCAGCAGGTCTCCGCCATCCTCCGGGGTGAGGATGCCCGCGGCGGGCGCGTCCTCGGCGAGCACGCGCGCGGTCTCGGTCGCGAAGTGCCAGCCGCCGGCGAGCACCTCGCCCGCCGGGGCGTCGGCGATCGGCCGGCCGTCCGCGAGCAGGACGACGCGCTCGGCGAGCCCGGCGGCGAACTCGGCGTCATGCGTGGCGACGAGCACGGCGACGCCCGCGCCGGCGAGCTGGCGCAGCCGGCTCACGAGCGCACCCTTCGCGGCGCGGTCCATGCCACGGGTCGGCTCGTCGAGCAGCAGCGCGGCGGGCGGCGGCCCGTCCCCGAGGACGATCGCGAGCGCGAGTCGCTGACGCTCGCCGCCGGAGAGGTCGCGCGGGTGCCGGGCACCCAGGTCTCCGAGTCCCATGCGCTCGAGCGCCGCGGCGGGGGCCTCCTCGTCGACGCGCTCGTGCAGCAGGTAGTCGCCGGGGTTCTGCAGCAGGAGCGCGACGCGCCCCGCCGCGCGCACGGTCCCGCGCGTGGGCTCCTGAAGGCCCGCCAGGTGCCGCAGCAGCGTGGACTTGCCCGCGCCGTTGCGGCCCATCAGGGCGACGCGCTCGCCCGGCGCGATCGTGAGGTCGACGGCGCGCAGGATCGCGCGGCCGCCGTCCAGCTCGTGCCACAGGCCCTGGGCGCGAACGGCGGGCGCGGGTCCCGTCTCCCGGCGGCGGCGCGGAAGCGCGAGCCGCCGCCGCTCGACCTCGGGCTGCGGCGCTCGGCTCGCCGCCAGGGCCGCCGCCGCGGGGTCGGGCAGCAGGCCGTGCGCACGCAGGGTCGCCCGTGCCTCCTTCACGCCGGACGGTGCAGGCCGCAGCCCGGCGCGCGTCAGCAGTCGCGCCGACGGCGTGAGCAGCGCGGGCTCGTGCTCGGCCGCCCACTCGAGCATCGCGCGCGGGGGCGCGTCGCATGCGACTTCACCGTCTCGCAGCACCACGACCCGATCGGCGTGCGACAGGCAGCGCTCGAGGCGATGCTCGGCGAGGACGACCGCGGTCCCCTGTTCCTCGTTGAGGCGCCGCAGCAGCCAGATCAGCTCGTCGCCGGCGACGGGGTCGAGCTGCGAGGTCGGCTCGTCGAGCAGGACGAGCGGCGGTCGCCCGGCGAGCGCAGCGCCGAGCGCGACGCGCTGCAGCTCGCCGCCGGACAGCTCGTGCGTGGACCGGTCGAGCAGGTCGGCGATGCCGAGCGCGAGCGCCGCCTCCTCCACCCCACGCGCGACGGCGGCCGCCGCCAGCCCGCGGTTCTCCAGTCCGAACGCCAGCTCCGCCCGCACGGTGCCCATGACGATCTGCGTCTCGGGATCCTGCAGCAGCGTTCCCGAGACGACCGCCAGGTCGCCGGGACCGTGCTCGCGCGTGTCGAGGCCGCCGACGACGACGCTGCCGGAGATCTCCCCGCCGTGGTGATGCGGGACCAGGCCGCAGGCGGCGCGCACGAGCGTCGACTTCCCGGACGCCGAGAGCCCGGCGAGCACGACGAATTCGCCCGGGTCGACGGTGAGCGACACGTCGCGCAGCGCGGGAGCGTCGCCGCCCGGGTACGTGTACGTGAGACGGTCGACGAGCAGGGTGCTCAAGGCGCGCCCACCCCCCGGCGGCTCGCGAACGGGAGCCACGCGACGATCACGACCGCCGCCGCGAGGACGAGCGTCGCCGCGGTCGTGGTGACGGTGAGCCGCGGATAGGGATCCACGGCCGCGATGCCCGCGATCGCCGTCCACAGCGCGAGCGCGGAGAGCGCCAGCGCGGCCGCCAGCACCGAGACGTCGTGGCGCGACCACGGCACCGGCTCGCCGCGGGCGGCCCGGCGGCGGGTCGTGTAGCCGCGCAGCTCGAGGGTCGCGGCGACGTCGACGGCGCGGTCGAGCGCCCCCGACGTCACGGCCCGGACGACCGCGACGCGCTCCGCCGTGCGGGCGCGGTCGACGCCCGGTCGCGAGCGCAGCGCCAGGTCCATCCGCTGCGCGTCGCGCGTGAGCACCGGGACCATCCGCGTCGCGAGGACCGCCGTCAGGGCCGAGCGGAACGAGTGACGCCGCAGACCCCGCAGGACGGCGTCCGGGTCCACCGTCGCGACGAGCAGCGCGAAGGCGAGCACGACCACGACGACGCGCGCCCCGATCAGGAGACCGGCGACGAGCGCCTCGAGCGTCACGTCGACGAAGCCGAACGGCGGCACCTCGCCGAGCTGGAGCACGACCGTCAGACCCTCACGGACGACGAGCCCGTTGACCACCGCGAGCAGCACCGCGAGCGGCACCGCGAAGCGCGCGGCGCGCGCGAGATCCGCGCCGACGCCCGCCAGGATGCCCGCGCCGATCGCCGCGACGGCGACCGCGCCGAGCAGGAGCGGGTGCGTGGAGACCAGGGCGAGCGCCACGAGCGCCAGCCCGTAGAAGGCGCTGACGCCGGCGCGGGCCGCATGCAGCGGGCTGGCCCTGCGGCGGTACATCAGCCGGCGCCGCCCTGAATCGGGAGCGCGGCCGCCGAGGTCCCCTGCACGGCGACGGCGTAGCGGTTCTTCAGCGTGCGCTGCGCGAACGCGCCGACGGCAGCCTCCACGCCGGCGGCGTCCGTGCCGGTGAGCGCCCAGACCGGCTCGTCCTCGCCGACGCGCGTCGCCGCCACGAGGCCGCCTCCGGCGCGCAGCGTGCGGACGATCTTCCCGCGCGGGTCGAGCAGGGCGATGCTGCGCCCATCGGCGCGGGGCTCCGCGTAGACGCCGCTGGCCGCGGGCCCGTCCTCCAGCGCCCGGAGCCCGCCGTCCTCGCGCAGGACGGTCCACGTGCCGACCACGACGCGCAGCGTGTTCTGCGCGATCGAGCTGCGCAGCGTCGTCTTGGAGGCGGAGATGCCGAAGTCCACGAGCGCCTGCTGCGCGTCGCGGCAGACGTCGTCCTGCGGGCGCAGGCACTCGACGCGCACGGGCAGGCGCTTCTCGCCGGGCCCGTGCAGGAACGGCTCGGGGAACGAGCCGACGACGGCCGGGACGCGGTCGGCGGCATCCCACGCCCGCCGGTCCCACCAGATGTGATCGCCGGGCCGCGCGCGCGTCGCGGCCGCGCCCTTCGGCGCCTCGATGCCGTTGACGAAGTAGAACCAGTCCTCGCGGCGCCCGGAGTCGCCGCCGCCGCAGAGCTTGTTCACGCACTGCACGAACCCGCCGCCGTAGCGCGTGCGGACGTCCGCGTTGCGCTGGACCAGCCGCATCGCCGTCTCCGACGAGGGCACGTCGTCGGTCGTGCGCTCGACCACGACCCTCGCGCCGAAGTCCTGCGTGACGGTCAGCTTGACCGGGTCGTTCCCCGACGTCGCGTTCGCGCAGCCGCCCACGGCGACCGCCGCCGCGATGGCGGCGGTGGTCGCGAGCAGCGCGATCGGGCGCGGGCGGGGCATCCCGGTCAGCGGACCGTGAAGACCACGCGCGTACGCGGGCGCGCGGGGTCGGTCGAGCGGTCGGCGCCCCGGCTGACGTTGCCGGCGCCGTCGACGGTCCGGATGTCCAGCACGTACCGGCCCGCGGTGAGCGCGCCCGGCATCAGATAGGACCAGGACGCGCGCGAGCCGACGGAGAAGAAGCGGCCGCCCTCGGTCCCGCAGCGCGGCGCGCGGACCCAGCGCTCGCGCGCCCCGTCGTAGGCCTGACAGCGTGCACCGGAGCGGCGGGTCAGGCGCAGGAGGACGTCCTTGAGCCCGGACGCGTCCGTCCGCACCGTCCCCGAGAGCGTGCGCGGGGCGCTGCGGCGGGTGAAGCGCGCGCCCTCGCGCAGGCTGCTGATCAGCGCGACCGCCGGGCTCGCGTCCATCGCGGCGCGCGTGCCCGAACCGGGCGTGGGTGTCACCGACCCGCAGAGGCCGTCGGATCCCGCGGTGACGCAGACCGGCTCGGCGGCCGAGCGCACCTCGCCGTCCTTCACCGCGCGGAGCGTCGCGGGGCCGCCGGAGCCGAGCGTGATCGCCGCGGTCCCGTCGGCGCCGGTCGTCGCCGTCCCACCGCCCGGGAGCGCGACGGCCGCGCCCGCGATCGGCAGCGTCTCCACGACCGGCAGGTAGTCCGGCGGCGGGCCGTAGCCGGTGGCGGTGCGCTTCACCGTCACCGTGAACGGCGTGCCGGGCGCGACCGTCGCCGGAACCCCATCGAGCGTCAGCACGCCGATCGGGTCGAAGTTCGACGGCGCGGGCGCGAACAGGAGACGGTCCCCGTCCTGGAGCTTCTGCCCGCAGATGCCGAGGTTCGCGACGGCCTCGTCGAGGAAGAAGCCCCAGTACGCGGCGGCGGCGAAGCTGTGGCTCTCGCCCTTGACCTGGAGCAGTTCCCAGTCGGAGTAGCCGGCGTTCCACGTCCCGCCCCAGGCGCCGCCGGTCGCGCGGTCGAGCGCCGCGGCGGCGCTGTCGCCCGAGCAGCTGTTCCCGTCACGCACGACGGGCGCGCCCGTGAGCGGCACCGCGGTGCGGGCGAGCAGCGTGTCGCTCGTTCCCTCCACGCGGACGGTCACCGATGGCTCGGCCGCTCCGGCGACGGACGGCAGGGCAAGTGCGAGCAGGGCTGCACCTGTGATGAGAGAACGGGTACGACGGGCCATGGGCCACCCCTTTCCACGAGGGCGTATGTGCTTGGCGGCCGGAGGCAGGTCTCCTGGCTCCCGGGCACCCTTCCCGCGCCTTCCCAACGCCTCGGCGTCAGTGGCTGCTCTCGCATGCGGGGGGCTGTCTGCCCGGTCACAGTGGCGGGTCCGCGCCGGATTCACACCGGACTTCCCTTCACCACCGACCTTGAACGCGCCAAGCATACCCCGGCGCCGGTACGCTCGGATCGTGACCGTGAACCTCACCCGGATCTACACGCGACTCGGCGACGACGGCCAGACGCACCTGGGCGACATGAGCCGCGTCGCGAAGACCGATCCGCGCATCGAGGCGTACGGCACGGTCGACGAGCTGAACGCCCAGATCGGCGTGACGCTGACCGTCGACGGCCTGCCCGAGGCGTACGCCGGCTGGCTGCGCCACGTCCAGAACGACCTCTTCGACGTCGGCGCCGACCTCTCCGTCCCCGACGCGACCGAGCCCGGCGAGCGCGAGCGCCTGCGCGTCCTGCCCGAGCAGGTGACGTGGCTCGAGCAGCGCTGCGACGAGGTCAACGCGACGCTCACGCCGCTCAAGTCGTTCGTCCTGCCGGGCGGCACCACCGCCGCCGCGCACCTCCACGTGTGCCGCACGGTCTGCCGCCGCGCCGAGCGCCGCGCACTCCTCGTCGACGGCGCCAATCCGGAGACGATCCGCTACCTCAACCGGCTGTCGGACCTGCTGTTCATCCTCAGCCGCGGAGCGAACGCAGGGGACGAGCCTTTGTGGGAGCCCGGACGGTTCCGCTGAAGGACTCCGCCATCCGGCGGAGAACACCCACCCAGCGGAACATGGATGTCCCGTGTCGATCTTTCCGATCGCCCACGACGCCCGTTCGGCCTGGACTTCTTGCGACTCCCCCCGTCGCGTCCGGCCGGCGGGCGTTCGTCGTTCAGGGACTACGCGTCCTCGACGCGGATCTCACACTCGATGTTCCCGCGCGTCGCCCGTGAGTACGGGCAGACGTCATGTGCCCGCGAGACGAGCTTCTCGGCCATCTCGCGCTCGACCCCGGGCATCCGCACGACGAGCTCGGCGCAGATCTCCACGAAGCCCTTCTCCGTGGGTCCCAGGCCGATGTTGGCGGTGACGGTCGCCTCGGTCGTGTCGATCTCCCGCTTGGCGGCGAGCAGCCCGAGCGCGCTGAGAAAGCACGCCGCGTAGCCGGCCGCGAACAGCTGCTCGGGGTTCGTGGCGGAGCCCGGGCCGCCGAGCTCCTCCGGGATGTTCACCTCGAGGTCGATGAAGCCGTCGGCGGAGCGCACATGCCCCAGCCGACCGCCCTTGGAGGTCGCCGAGGCGACGTAGGTCGGTTCCATCGGCAGAACCTACAGCGGGCCGCGCGCCTGCTCGCCTCGACTCGCCGCCGAGCCGGGACATGCGAGCATCCGCCCATGACTTCGACTCCGTACGTCCTGCAGGGCAAGGTCGCGCTCGTCACGGGCGGCGCGCGCGGGATCGGGTTCGCGACCGCCGAGCTGCTCGCACGCCGCGGCGCGTCGGTCGTCGTGGTGGACCTCGACGAGGACGCGGCACGCAACGCGGCGAGCCAGATCGGTGACCGTGCGCTGGGGATCGCCGCCGACGTCACCGACCGGGCCGCCATGCAGCGGGCGGTCGCGACGACGGTCGAGCGGTTCGGCGGGCTCGACGTCGTGATGGCGAACGCGGGGCTCGCCTCGCGTGCGGCGACGCTGCGCGCGATGTCGCCCGAGAGCTTCGACCGCGTGTTCGACGTGAACACGCACGGCGTCGTCGAGACGGTCCAGGCGGCGCTCCCCGAGATCGTCCGGCGCCGGGGGCACGTGGTCGTCGTGGCCTCCGTCTACGCGTTCGTGAACGGGATCGGCGCGATCCCCTACGCGATGAGCAAGGCCGCCGTCGAGCAGCTCGGGCGCGCGCTGCGGGTCGAGCTCGTGCGCCACGGGGCGAGCGCGAGCGTCGCGTACTTCGGCTTCATCGACACGGAGATGGTCCACCGTGCGATCGACGAGGACCCGCTGACGACGGAGATGCTCGGCACGTTGCCGGCTCCCCTGCGCAAGCGACTGACGCCGCCGCAGGCCGCGGCCGCCGTCGTCGACGGGATCGAGCGGCGCAAGGCGCAGATCATCGTGCCCCGGCGCTGGATCGCGATGTCGATGCTGCGCGGCGTCCTCAGCCCACTGCTCGATGCGCGCCAGGAGCGCGACGCCGCCACGCAGTCCGTGGTCGCCAAGCTCGACGAGCGCGGGGACGAGGAGCAGCCGACGACGGCCTGAGGAACGACGACGGGCGGGCCCGGAGGCCCGCCCGTGTAGAGCGCGCGCGCCGGGCGAAAGATCGGATAAGGATTCAGAGCCCGCACTAAGGCCCTGCGACACGGCAGTCGGCGGTCGTGCGGTAGTTCTCCGGCAGCTGGTCGTCGGCGACCGAGAACTGCCAGTCGGCGATGTACGCCGCCGCCTGCGGCGTCGCGCCGAGCGCCTGCGCCACGCCGGCCGAGCGCTTGACCGCCTCGCACTCCGTGGCCGCCTCGTCCATCACGCCGCGCATGTGGACCGCCTCGTGCGTGAGGACCGCGACCCCGTACGCGACGGACGTGTCGTCCTTGGAGCACCCGTCGAGCTGCAGGCACGCGAGGTCGAGCGCCGGGCCGTCGTCGAGGAGACGAGCGAGCCCGTCGCAGATGCGCCCGGTCAGCTTCGTCTCGTCCGCGGGCACGCCACCTGAGAACTGCACCTCGCCGTCGTGGATCTCGGTCGCCAGCCGGCGCCGGAGCTGTCCCGGGCAGTGGACCTCGACGGGGCGCCCGGCGACCTGCGACGCGGCGGCCCCCGCCCGCTGCTCGACGTGCAGCCGCTCCGAGCGCAGATGCCAGCCCCAGACCGCGAGCGGCAGGATGATCGCCGCGGCGATCGCGAGGGTGCGGGACTCGGGGCGCTCCACGCCTCGGGCATCGGCATCCGGCGCCTGCGGCTGCAGCCTTGAGCGCTTCTTGACCAAGCGCAGACGAGCGCCCCAGGGAACCCAGACGCGCGCCCGTCACCTTCCTTGCATCGGGGCATGAGGCCCCACCAACGACCAGGAGGGCCAAGTCCCCATGCTCAAGTCTCGTTCAAGGAAGATCCTCGTCGCCGTGGCCGTCGTGGCCGTCGCGGTGACCGGCGCGTTCGCCAGCGCCGCGTGGCTGTCGTCCGGCACCGGCAACGGCGCCGCCAAGGCCGACACCCAGAAGGGCCTCGTCGTCACCGCCGGCAAGCCCACCGCCCAGCTGTTCCCGGGCGCCAAGGGCGACCTGATGGTCGACGTCAAGAACAACAACCCGTACCCCGTCAAGGTCACGACGATCGCGGGCGACGGCACCATCACCTCCAGCGACGACGTCTGCACCAAGACCACCGGCGTCACGTACACCGACCAGTCGGGTGTCGGCACGCAGATCGCCGCCGGCGCGACCGAGTCGATCACGCTCGCCGACAGCGTCGCCATGGACAACTCGTCCGACGACGCCTGCCAGGGCGCGACCTTCACCGTGCCGGTCAAGGTCACCGCGCTCAGCGACGCCGCCTAGGCCGCAGCAGGACCACACGGATCGGGCTCGGTCCCGAACCGGGACGGGGCGCCGGACGGTCAGCAGGCCGTCCGGCGCACCCCTCCTCACCACCTTCGTCTCTTTCCCCCCGAGAGAAAACGGCTCTCATGCCCTCCCATCGCAGGCTCAGCACGGCCCTCGTCACCGTCGCGGTCATCACCGCCGGCAGCGGGATGGCCATCGCCGCGTCCGGCACCGCCGGCGGCGACGAGGAGCACGGTTCGCCGCTCACGCTGAGCGGCACGGTCGAGGGCCTCACCCCCGGAGCCGCTCGGACCCTCGCGATCACGATCGCCAACCCGAACGTGAAGCCGATCGTCGTCGCCGCAGTCACGACGTCGGTGACCGCGCCGTCAGGCGCCTGCCCCGCCAGGGCCCTGACCGTCGGCGATCTCACCTCCCCGGTCACCGTCCCGGCCGGCGCCTCCGCCGCCGGCCGCCTTCCCGTCCGGCTCGCCGCCGACGCTCCCGACGCCTGTCAGGGCGCCGTCTTCGCACTGCGCTTCGCCGCGACCGGACGCGGCGAGGGCTCGCTCGTCGCGCCCACGCCCGAAACGCCCGGCACGACGACCGCGCCGGCCGTTCCGCCGGCGACGGTCACGCCGAGCGCGAAGTGGAAGACCGTCACCGTCAAGCGCCGCAAGAAGGTCTGCCGGACGCGCAAGGTCCGCGTGCGCGGCAAGGTGCGCCGCCGCAAGGTCTGCCGTGTCGTCGTCGTCAAGGTGAAGGTCAAGGTGCGCGTCGCGCGATGACCGTCCGCCGCCTGCTCATCGTCGCGATCCTCATCGCCGCCGCCGCGCTCGCCCTGCAGGCCGGCGCGGCGAACGCCGCCTGGCGTGCACCGGACATCGCCGGGGTCGGCGCGGCAGGCGCGCAGCACCTGCCGGCCGGCTCGCAGCCGTCGGCCGTCGCGAGCGCGCGCAGCGTCGACGTGTCGTGGGACGCGGCGACGGACGCCCCCGACGGGTCGAGCTACCGCGTCGTCCGCACGCCGGCCGCCGGCGGCGCCGCGACGACGGTGTGCGCCGATGTCAACGAGACCTCCTGCACCGACACCGACGTCCCGACGGGGTCGTGGCGCTACGCCGTCCGCGTGATCCTCGGCGCGTGGGCCGGCCCCGCCGGCGACACCTCGAGCAGCATGACCATCGGGGCCGCGGCGCTCAGCCTCAGCCCTTCCAGCGTCTCGGCGCTGCCCGCCACCACGACGGCGACGCTCAGCGGCTTCACCGCCTCGGAGACCGTGACGTTCCGCCTGGACTCGCCGAGCGGCACCGTGCTCGCGACGAGCCCCGCCACGACCACCACCTCCGCGGCGGGCGCCGCGACGGCAACGGTGACGATCCCGTCCTCGACGAGCACGGGCGCGCACACGATCCACGCGATCGCCGCGGACGGGCTCAGCGCGACGGCGACCCTCACCGTCAGCCTGCCCGCCTCATCACTCGCGCTCACCTCGACGACGTTCGCCACGCTCCCGGCGACGACGACGGCGACCGTCGCCGCGTTCCGCCCCGCCGAGGCGATCACCTTCCGGCTCGATTCCGCGACGGGCACGAGCATCGGCACCGCCACCGCGAACGCGAGCGGCGCGGCCACGAGCTCCGTCACCGTTCCCGCGGGCACGACGAGCGGCGCGCACACCGTCTACGCCGTGGGCGCAGCCGGCTCGAGCGCGACGCGCGCCGTCACCGTCAGCGCGCTCGGCGCCTCCCCGTCCGCGCTGGCCTTCACCAACGGCAGCACCTCGCGCCAGCCGGACAGGAACGACACCGTGACGATGACCTACAGCCGCGAGCTGCAGCCACGCTCCGTCTGCTCGGCCTGGTCGGCGACGAGCGGCTCGGCGAGCACGACCGGCACCGTGCGCATCTTCACCCCGGCGGGCGGGCACAACACCCTCGAGGTGACGGCCATGTCCGGGTGCACGACCTTCGCGGTCGGCAGCATCGACTTCGGCCGCACGAACATGACCAGCACGAGCGGCACGGTGCTGACGTACAGCGCGACGATCGCGTGGAGCAGGACGAGCCGGCGGATCACCATCACGCTGACGAGCAACGCCACCGCGACGGGCGGGTCGCTGCTGCGCCTCAGCTCGGGCAACACCGCGGTGGCGACGCTGACGCCGTCCACGGCCCTGCTGGCGCTGTCCGGCGCCGCCGTCACGGGCACGTTCAGTACCGGCGCGATCGTCCCGTTCTAGCCCTTCGGGGGTCGTGCCCGGCGGCAGATCGGCCGATATCCCACGCAAGGCCATGAACGCTCTGAGCTACAGCATCTACGTCCTCGTGACGCGCGTCCTGCGCAAGCTGTTCTAGAACCTCAGCGGCGCCTGGGCACGCACGTGCGGTACGTCCGGCGTCCGACGAGCTTCGCGCCGGCGCTGTCGGTGGTGACGATTTCGACGGTGAACCTGCCCTTCGGCAGCCCGCGCAGGTCGATCGGCAGGCCGAGCGCCTTCCCGACCACGTTGCGGACCTGCCTGCCGTTGAGCTTGATCTGCGCACGGACGATCTTCGCCGCTTTCACGCCGCGCAGGCGGATCGGGAACCGCCGGCGGCTCACGCACGACTTCGGGGGCGGCAGCGTCGCGATCTTCATGATGGCGACGCGTGGTGGGGTACGGATGACGGACCGACCGCGGGTCGGCAAGCTCGGCCCATGCAGAACTTCGAATACCTGGTCGTGCCGCTGGACGACGCGCGGAAGCTCAAGAAGAAGTCGGAGGACCTGACCCCGGACCGGCTCAACGAGCTCGGCGCGCAGGGGTGGGAGGCGGTCGGTCTGACGCTCAAGCAGGGCGACCTGGTCGCATGGCCGGTGGTCCTGCTCAAGCGCCCGATCGACTAGCGCGGCCGTGCTTCGGCGGCATCGAGGACCGGCCGACAACGTCGATCGCGGAACGATTCGCTCACTGTAAGCAACCAGACGCGACATCAGCGTTAATTCCCGCCGTCGTATGTGGGAAAGTGCGCGCGGTGTTTCGTCTATTCCTGCTCTCGGCTGTCACACTCGTCGCCGTGCTCGCCGCACCGTCGTCGGCGTTTGCGGTGACGTGTGCCGACTTCTCGAACCAGGCCGCCGCGCAGTTCGCGGGGAACACGCACGACGGCGACGGCGACGGCGTCTACTGCGAGGCACTGCCGTGCCCGTGCAGCAAAGCGCCTCCGGGCACGAACCCCGCTCCGTTGCCGGTGGTGTCTCCGCCGCCCGCCCCGGCACCGACGCCGACCCCTGAGCCGGCCGCCGCGCCCGAGCCCATGCGGACGCCCGTTCGAATCGAACGCGTGACCGACGGCGACACGCTGAAGGTCAGGCTGCCCGACGGGCGTCGGCGAACCGTCCGGCTCATCGGCATCGACACGCCGGAGACGACGAAGCCCGGCGTACGCGTCGAGTGCGGCGGCCGCGCTGCGACGGCAGCCATGGTCAAGATGGCGATGCAGCGCCGACGTGGTCGCCTGGTCGGTCGCGCTGCCACGCTCGTCGGCGACCCGTCGCAGGGTGCGACCGACCGCTTCGGCCGCTCGCTGGCCTACGTCGAGGCCGGTGGGCGCGATCTGGGCCGGGCGATGGTGCGGGCGGGCCACGCGGCCGTGTACGTGTACGCGCAGCCGTTCACTCGCCTCGCCGCCTACCGGGCTGCCGGCGACGCCGCAAAGGCCGCGGGCGTGGGCGTGTGGGGCGGCTGCAGGGGCGACTTCCACAGCGCGCAGTAGCCGGCCCGGCGCCTCCACGGAACGAGAAAAGCCCCAGTCCTGGGGTCGGAGTGTGTGATCAGTGCGTCGCGCTCGACGCCATCACCGCGCAGGCCTCGCGCGCCTTCTTCTTGTGGCCTGGGAGCCGCCGTGTGTAGGCGCTCCGCTCGTTGAAGAGTCGTCGGACCTTGGCCGCCTCGTTGTGCCGCTTGGCCTTCTTGATCGCGCGGGTGAGATCCGCGATCTTCTTCTGGGTCTTTGCGACGCGCTCATTCGCCTTGTCGCACTTCGCCTTCTCGACGTCGATCACGACCTCGACGGTGGCCGTGGTGCCGAAGAGCGTCTTCTGCTTCTCAGATGTGGCCGAGCAGTCGTTGGGCTTGGGGCCCGCAGCCCAGCCCGCGCCAACCTGAATTCGATGCGCGCCGACCGGAGCCACGTAGTCGATGACCAAGGAGAAGGTGTCCTGGAACGGCGGGCCAGCGGCCTTGTTGTAGTTCTTGCCGTTGAACGTGTAGAACGCCCTCGCGCTCACCGTGTTCGGAACATCGACCCACTGCACGAACACGACCGCACTGCAGTTGCCGACCTTGTCGGGGTTCTGACCGTGGCCGAACACGACGATCGCGGGAACGACCTTGGCTGTGGTCTTGGCCTCCGCGATGCTCGCCGGGAGCGCCACTCCCACCATCACGAGGAAGAACCCCAGTACGTGACGAAGACGAGACATGCGCCAACGGTACTGCTGCTCAGAATGGAAGTCACCCGCGCAAGTACCTCATAGTTCGGCGCGCCCTCGTCGTCGGAAGCCAAGCGGGCCGCCGAAGCGGTCAAGAAGCCGGGCTGAGGCCCCATTCCTGGGGCTCCTCTGAGTACCGCCACGGGGATTCGAACCCCGGTTTCCGCCGTGAGAGGGCGGCGTCCTAGTCCCCTAGACGATGGCGGCTCGGGGGCGACCAAGATAGCAGCGGCCGTGCTGCCGGCGGTATGTGTCGTTCGCCGGGCGCGGTGCGAACCTGTGTTCGTGTCTCACCCCGCTGAAGTCCGTGAACGCGCACGAACGCTCCGCCTGGAGGGGGCGTCGGACTCCACCGTCGCCGCCGAGTTGGGCCTGCCCCGGTCCACGGTCCGAGACTGGCGCCTCGGGACGTCGCCGACAGCGCTGTCAGACGTCTGCCCTCGCTGCTGGCGACGCTCGCGCCCCATCCGAGCAGATGCCGTCGACTACGCCGAAGCGCTCGGCCTCTATCTCGGAGACGGCCACATCCTGCGCGTCGGACGTTCGCACCGTCTCCGCGTGTCGCTGGACGCCCGGTACCCGATCATCGTCGCGGACACGGAGGCGCTGCTCACCGGGATGTTCCCGGCGAATCGGTGTGGGCGTGCTCAGCGGGACCAAGGCGCGACCCAGATCGTCTCGGTCGACCACGGCCACCTGCCATGCCTCTTCCCGCAGCACGGGCCCGGGCGCAAACACGAGCGGGCCATACGACTGGAGCCGTGGCAGCTCGCGACTCTGGACGAGGCGCCATGGTCCTTCCTGCGCGGCTGCATCCGGTCAGACGGCTGCGTCTTCGTGAACAAGACCGGGCGCTACCGCTACCTGAGCTACGACTTCGCCAACCGGTCGAAGGACATCCTCGACCTGTTCGAGCACACGTGCTCGGCAGTCGGCGTCGAATGCCGGCGCTACGACCGGCACATCCGTGTCTACCGGCGAGCGAGCGTCGCCGCGCTCGTGGAACACGTGGGTCTGAAGACGTGATGGACTCGCTACAGTTGCCGTCCCTGCCAGCGGATGTGGTGGAATTGGTAGACACGCAGGCTTCAGGTGCCTGTGTCCTTTTTGGACGTGGAGGTTCGAGTCCTCTCATCCGCATCGGGCGCTCGGCAGCTCGGCTGAGCGCCCGGCCGCGGGGGCGCGCTCACGCAGCAGCCCTCCCCGCGCCACGCCTCGCGTCCCTCCTTCACCGCGACCGCCGCGATCAGCAGGCCGACGAGCGGGTCGAGCCACCAGGCGCCGAGCAGCGCGTTGCCGAGCAGGCCGACGAGCAGCGCGCCGGCCAGGTAGGCGCAGAGCATGTTCTGCCGGCCCTCGCCCTTGGTCGCCGCGGACCCGAGCTCGTCGGCGATGCGCTGCTTGGCGATGCCGAGCGCCGGCATCAGGATCACGGAGCTCAGCGCGAGGAGGATGCCGACGAGCGACTCCTCGGCCCGGTCGCCGGTCACCAGCGCGCGCACCGACTCGACCGCCACGTACGGGGCGAGGATGAAGAACTGGATCGCGACGAGCTTCTGCGCCCGGACCTCCGCCGCCTGCGAATGGATGCGGTGCCCGGTGAACCGCCAGACGATCACGACGGACGCGAATCCCTCGATCGCAGAGTCCAGCCCGAAGCCGACCAGCGCCACCGACCCCGCCGCGATGCCCGCGGCGAGCGCGACGGCACCCTCGATCGTCATCCACACCAGCGACAGCCACGACAGGATCCGGGCCCGGCGGGCGAGGTGCTCGACCCTCGCGCGGTCGGGACCGGCGGTGCGCGGCCCTTGGGCGACCGGCACAGGCGCGGTGCTCACACGCCGACCTGCTCGGTCATCGCCAGGAGCGCGCGCCCGGACGGTGTGAGCGCGTAGAGGGCCATCTTCCCCTCGCGGCGCGAGGTCGCGAGCCCGGCGGCCTTGAGCGTGCGCAGGTGATGCGAGACGAGGTTCTCGGCACGCCCGGTGATCCACGCCAGATCACAGACGCAGAGCTCGTCGGTCTGCGCCAACGCGGCGGCGACCTGCACCCGCGTCGGGTCGCTCAGTGCCTTCATCAGGTCGGCCGTCGCCGTCAGCGCGTCCACCGTGGGCAGCGCTCCGCGGATGCGCTCAGCCTTGGGAAGATCCAGGCACAGCAGGTCGCAGCGATCGGCAGCCATGAGTTTATCCTAACACTCATTGATATGTTGCTGTGACCGTCGGCCCATGAACAGCCACACCCACAGCCACGACGACCATTCCCCCGGTCACGCGCACGGCGTGAGCGCCGACAGCGACACCCGCTGGCTGATCGTCGCGCTGCTTATCAACCTCGGCTTCATGGTCGTCGAGGTCGTCGTCGGCGTCGTCGCGAACTCGCTGGCGCTGATCTCCGACGCCGCGCACATGCTCACCGACGCCGGCGCGATCGGCCTGGCCATCGTCGCGATCCGGCTCGCGCAGCGCCCGCCGAAGGGGGCGTTCACGTTCGGCCTCAAGCGCAGCGAGGTGCTCAGCGCCCAGATCAACGGCGTCCTGCTGCTCGTCCTCGCCGGCGTCATCGGCATCGAGTCGATCTCGCGGATCGCCGACCCGCCCGACGTCGAGGGTGCGTTCGTCCTTTGGACGGGCCTGCTCGGCGCCGCCGTCAACGGCGCCGCCGCGTGGGCGATCGGCAAGGCCAGCCGCGAGAGCCTGAACGTGCACGGAGCGTTCCTGCACAACCTCTTCGACATGCTGTCCTCGATCGCCGCGGCCGTCGCCGGCCTGGTGATCGTGCTCACCGGCTGGGGACAGGCCGACGGCATCGCCGCCCTCGCCGTCTCCCTGCTGATGCTCTACGGCGGATGGGGCCTCGTCCGCGACTCGGGCCGGATCCTGCTCGAAGGCGCACCCAAGGGCCTGGACCCCAGGGCGATCGGGGAGGCGATGGCGGGGTCAGCGGGCGTCGTCGAGGTCCACGACCTCCACGTCTGGGAGGTCACCTCCGGCTTCCCCGCCCTCGCCGCGCACGTCCAGGTCGCGCCCGGCGACGACTGCCACGCCCGCCGCCGCCAGCTCCAGGCCATGCTCCAGGAGCGATTCGCGATCACCCACACGACGCTGCAGGTCGATCACGAGCTGCACTTCAGCGACGAGCTGCTCGAGATCGAGCGCCCGCCGGCGACCTGACGGGCGCGAGGCGTCAGGCAGGCCAGCGCGCGTCGCCGCGCAGCGGCTCGAGTGCAGGCTCGGTCTGTGCGCGTTCGCGCAACGCGGGTCTGATCTCGACGGCCTCGAGCAGCTCGTCCATCGCTCGGGCGCTCTCGCCCGCGCGCGCGTACACGCACGCGAGGCGATAGCGCACGGGCGCGCTGCCGCGCTGGTCGCCGGCCTCGCGCTCGATGGTCGCGGCGGCGCCCGGCCAGTCGCCACTGCGCATCTGGGGCACGGCGAGGTAGATCGGCTCCCACGGAAGCGGGTGATAGGGACGGTCACGCCAGCCGCCGACGGCGAGCACCACGGTCGCGTCCTCGGCCGCGACCGCGCTGCGGTTCACCGCCGGGTCGTCGACGAAGACCGCCGCGCCGGCGGGAGCGTCGCAGTCCTCGCCGTCGATCGTGAACGTCGCGCGACCGCGGAGGACGACGTAGAGCTCCTCCTGCCCCGGCGACTCCTCGTGCTCCTCGATGACCGGGTCGCCGGCCCGCTCGGCCCGGAAGGCGTTGACCCCGAACGCGCCGACGTCCAGCGCTCGGCGCACGGGCAGCCAGTGCAGTCCCTCGACGGACTCCGTCGTCTCCGCGTCGAACAGCGAGATCGCCCGGAAGGCCGACATCGGGGCGCGTCAGCTCCCGATGAACGCGAAGATGATCACCAGGCCCAGGACGACCCAGCCGGCGAGCAGGAAGATCCAGTCGATCGGCTGCATCGGCGCCTCGGTCGCCTGACCGCCGGTCGCGACCTCCCAGCCCTGGTTGAGCCGGTTCTGGACGATGATGTAGGTGAAGATCGCGGCGAACGGGATGAAGATCGTCAGCAGCAGGAAGAGGACGACGTGGAAGTCCTTCGCGCCGTGCTTCTTGAGGAAGTTGTCGATGTCCCGCCACGACAGGAACAGCACGAAGATGTTCACCAGCGGGATGAGGAACCCGACCATGCGCAGCGGCGGCGATGCCTGCTCGCCGGCGGCCGGCGAGACCTCGTCCGCCGTGTGGTAGATCCAGGCGAACGCCCAGAGCCCGAAGCTCACGATCAGCAGCACGATGCACTTGCCGACGCTGCGGATGACGGCGGGGCTCGCGCCGGCCGTCGACGGCGCGGGAAGGGCGGATTCGGTGGTCATGCGCGCAGGCTCCCAGAACTCGCGGCCGCGCGCCACGAATTCCCGGTCAGACGGCGTCGAGCCCGAGCGCGTCCCACCAGCCCTGCGGCATGACGGCGAGCAGCCGGGCGTCCGGTTCCTCGCGGACGTCGAGGCCCCGCTCGACCGCCATCACCTCGCCGGCCCAGACGTCCCAGGGCTTGCGATCGCACGTGTACGCGAACGCGTCCAGGCGCCCCGCAGCCGTCCACGCGAGATCGAGGGCCAGACTCCCCATGACGCGGATCGGTCCGATACGTCCCATGAGTCCCTGCCAGCGCGGCTCGCGGAATGCGCGGCCGAGCGCCGCCGCCCAGGTCGAGTCCGCGATCTCCCGCGCGGGCCGGGGCGCGGCGGGCTCCCCGTTCAGGCGCAGCTCCCCTCCCCCGCGCACGGCGCCCCACAGCTCCCCGCGAACGGGATCGCAGATCGCCCCGGCGAGCGGGCCGTGCTCGTCGGCGCACGCGACGACGACACACCAGTGCGGGATGCCGGCGGCGAAGTTCCAGGTCCCGTCGACGGGGTCGACGGTCCAGGTCACGCCGCTCTCGGACGCGCGGTCGCTCGTCCCTCCTCGCCGATCAGGCCGTCGCCGGGATGCGCCTCGAGCAGGTTCGCGGCGACGAGGCGCTCCACGCGCTCGTCGGTCTCGGTGACCACGTCGTGGCTGCGCCCGAGCTTGTTGCGCACCGCGCCGATGTCGGTGCGAAACGCCCGCAGGGCCTCCTGCCCGGCCATCGCCGCGGCGGCCTCGGCAGTCGTCAGGCGCCCCCCGTCCACCCGGCGCACCCTACGCTGCCCGCCCGCTCTGCGGTCTACCCTCAGTCGCAATGACCGCGCTGGATTGGCTCATCCTCGTGGTCGCGGTCGCCGCCGCGATGCACGGCGCGCTGCGGGGGTTCCTCGCGGGGTCGCTCGCGCTCGTCGGCTTCCTCGGCGGCGCGTGGGCCGGCGCGCGGCTGGGACCGATGATCCTGCCCGGTGGCGAGACCTCTCCGTGGTCCCCGCTGTTCGCGCTCGGCGGCGCGGTGATCATCGGCGGCACGCTCGCCGTCCTGATGGAGACGATCGGCCTGCGCGCCGGTCGCGGGATCCGTGCCACGCCGCTCGCGGCCGCCGACGCACTGCTCGGCGCGTTCCTCGGCGGCGCGGTCGCGCTCGCGCTGATCTGGATCGCCGGCGCCGTGGCACTACAGACCCCGGGCATGCGCAACCTCCGGGCGGAGGTCCAGCGGTCGGAGATCCTCCAGGCGCTCAACGACACGCTGCCGCCGTCGGGACCGGTGCTGCGCGCGCTCGCGCGGTTCGACCCGCTGCCGTCGATCGAGGGGCCCTCGACGGCCGGCCTCACGCGCCCGGACCGGGCGGTCCTGCGCGAGCCGGGCGTCCGGGCGGCGGCCGGCGGCGTCGTGCGGATCCTCGGCTCCGCGTGCGGGCTCGGCGTCGAGGGGTCGGGCTGGATCGCCGCGCCGAACGTCGTGGTCACGAACGCCCACGTGGTCGCCGGCACCGAGGGCGACCTGATCGTCCGCCGCGCCTCCGACGACGTCACACTCGCGGCCCGGGCGCTCGCCTTCGACCCCACGCAGGACATCGCCGTCCTCGCCGTTCCGGGGCTCGCCGGCCCCGTACTGCGCATGGTCGAGGACCCGCAGCCGGGCACGCGCGGGGCGATCCTCGGATACCCCCGCAACGGGCCGTTCGACGCGCGCGCCGCGAGCATCGGCGCGACGCGCAGCGTCCTCTCGCAGGACGCCTACGGCCAGGGCCCCGTGCAGCGGCAGATGACCCCCATTCGCGGCCTGCTGCGCCCGGGCAACTCGGGCGGACCGGTCGTCAGTGCCAATGGCAACGTCCTGACGACGGTGTTCGCCTCCTCGCGCAACAGCGGGACGCCGGGCGGCTACGGCGTGCCGAACAGCGTCGTCGAGCGGGTGCTCGAGCGGACGGTCGCCGGCCGCGGCGCAACCGTCTCCACCGGGCCCTGCACATCCTGAGATCCGTGGTCCGCACGGACGCGCCCCCGCCCGCCGTCCGGCACCTTGGGGACATGACCACGCTTCGTGCCGCAGCCGACGAGTTCCTGGCCCAGCACCGCATCGCGGTGGCCGGGGTCTCCCGCGACGGGAAGCAGCCTGCGAACCTCATCTACCGGCGCCTGCGCGACACCGGTCACGAGGTCTACGCCGTCAATCCGAACGCCGACGAGGTGGAGGGCGACGCCTGTTACGCCCGGGTCGCCGACGTGCCGGCGACGCTCGACGGCATCGTCGTCGTCACGACGCCGGACGTCGCCGAGCGGGTCGTCGCCGAGGCGCACGAGGCCGGCGTCCCGCGCGTCTGGCTCCATCGCGGCATCGGCACCGGCAGCAGTTCGCCGGCGGCCGTGGACTTCTGCACGGAGCACGGGATGGCCGTGATCCCGGGCGGCTGCCCGAACATGTTCGGCGCGACGTCCGATCCCGGCCACAGGTGCATGCGCGTGATGCTCCATCTGACCGGGAAGGTCCCGCGCGCGGTGTAGGGCCTACGGCTTCACCGGCGCGGGGCACCCGAGGAAGTAGCCCTGGGCCCAGTCGACGCCCAGCTCGCGGACGATGGCGAGCGTCTCGGCGTCCTCGATGCCCTCGGCGACCGTCTTGTAGCCGAAGTCCCGCGCAAGGCCGACGGTCGCCTTGACGAGATGCCGGTTGACCGGCTCGTCCACGAGCTCGCTCACGAACTCCGAATCGATTTTGAGGAGACGCAGTGGGAGCCGCTTGAGATACGTGAAGCTCCCGAAACCGGTCCCGAAGTCGTCGAGGGCGACGCCGGACCCCAGCGCCGCGAGCCCCTCGACGAGTCGCTGCCCGGCATCGAGGTTCTCCATCAGCGCGGTCTCGGTGATCTCGAAGAAGACGTTCGCCGGGTCGGTGCCCGCCGCCTCGAGCTGCGCACCGACGAACGGCAGCAGGGTCGGGTCGCTGACCGACCGGGCTGAGAGATTCACGCCGATGTCGCGACCCGGGCGGGCCAGTCGGACGGCCTGGGCGATCACCCAGCGATCGATCTCGACGATGAGGCCGAAGCGCTCGGCGACCGGCAAGAACCTGTCGGGCAGGACGATCTCACCGGAAGGCAGGCGCATTCGGATCAGCAGCTCCTCGCCGCCGGTCCCGCCGTCAAGCGCGACGATGGGCTGCGCGTAGAGGACGAAGCGGTCATCGGTGAGGGCGTCCCGGATGCGCCCCAGCCAGCTGAGAGCCTCGAGCTCCCGTTGCACGCGGAGGTCCGCGGCCTTCTCCTCGGTGACGTCGCGGAAGACGGTCACGCAGCCGGTGACCTGACCGCGGGCGGGCAACGGTGCGGCGGAGTACATGACCGGGAGAGCGGACCCGTCCCTGCGCGTGAAGAGCGTGTCGGCCTGAGGCTTGCCCGGTCCGTCGCCGTCCTCGCCCTCCGGATGGCAGACCCTCTGGCAATGCGAGCGCTCACAGGGAACGACGACGTCCAGTGACTGGCCGCAGAGATCGTCGACCGTCCAGCCGAGGGTCGCGGCCGCCGCGGGGTTCACGAACGTGATCGTTCGATCCAGCTCGCACACCACGACGCCCTCGACCATGTTGTCGAGAACAGCTGACCGCAGCGCGTCCCTGCGGCGCTGCTCGGTGACGTCGACGACCATCAGACCGATCGCGACCGGCAGGCCCGCCGCGTCGGTTTCAACCGGATGCATGGTCACGACCCAGCAGCGGCGGTCGTCCGGCGCCGACGGCGCTGCGCCCTCCACTGCGATGCTCGGCGCGGGAACCCGCGTCTCGACCATCACGCGGAACGCCCCCTCGATCGCCGCCGCGAGCTCGGGAACGAGCTCCGTCAGCGACCGGCCGATCTGATCCTCCCGCGGATTGCCGTGCAGCGCTGCGAGCACCCCGTTGAGATGGACCATCCGAAAGTCACCGTCGAGCAGTCCCAGCGCCGCCGGGTAGGTCGTCTCCATCAGGTGCACGAGCGCCTTGAAGCCGCGCGCGTCCGGCTCGGCCTGCTCGCTGCAGGCGCGCGGTCGCCGCTGGGCGTCTTCGGCACCGAGCAGCCACCGCGGCAACGGTGCGAACCCGCGGCGCGGGCCGATGACGGCGCTGGTGTCCGGGTCGGTGTCGCTGATGGCCGGCACTGAGTCTCCCCCGGAGCGGACGCGTCACCATCCCGGTGCACGTCGGCTCCGACTCGCACAACCGTAAGTGCGCTCCGAGCACGGCGAATCGGGACAAGCTACCTACGGGCCCGAAACTGGACGATCAGACGATGGCGTCGATCGGCGCGGGCCTGCCGAGGTGATAGCCCTGGGCGAGGTCGACGCCGAAGTCGCCGAGCATCGACAGCGTCTCCTCGTCCTCGACGCCCTCCGCGATGGTCTCGTAGCCGAAGTCATGCGCCAGGCCGACGATCGCCTTCACGAGGTGCTGGTTGGCGGGATTGGTGCGCAGATCGCGCACGAAGTCCAGGTCGATCTTCAGGTACGTCAACGGCAGGCGCTTGAGGTACGTGAAGCTGCCGAACCCCGTCCCGAAGTCGTCGAGTGCCACACCGGCGCCCATGTCCGCCAGTCCGCGCGCGAATCGCTCGCCCGCCTCGAGGTTCTCCATCAGCGCGGTCTCCGTGATCTCGAACGTCACGAGCGAGGGGTCCACTCCGGCCGCCCTGAACTGCATGCCGATGAGGTTCAGCAGGCCGACGTCCCCGACGGAGCGCGCCGACAGGTTCACGCAGACCCTGCGGCCGGCCGCCGCCAGGCGCGTGGCCTGCTCGATCACCCACCGGTCGATCTCCTCGATCAGCCCGTACTTCTCGGCGACCGGGAGGAACTCACCGGGAAGGATGAGGTCGCCGGCCGCGCTGCGCATGCGGATCAGGAGTTCCTCCCCGTCGGCCCCGCCGCGCAGCCGGACGATCGGCTGCGAGTAGAGCACGAAGCGGTCGTCAAGGAACGCGTCGCGGATGCGCCCCACCCACGTCAGCGCGTCGAGCTCGCGCTGGACCCGCAGCTGCTCTGAGCGCTCCTCGGTGACGTCGCGGAAGACGACGACCGTGCCCGTGATCGCGTGACCGGTGCGCAGCGGCGAGCCCGAGAAGGCGACCGGGAACCGCGTCCCGTCCCGGCGCGTGAACTCGCCGTCACTCTGCCGCACCGTCTCGCCGTCGGCGCGGACCGACGCGAGATCGCACGCGCCGTCGCCCGACGACGCTCCGTCCGGCCTCGGCGGATGCACTATGGGGTCGAGCGTCGCGCCGAGCAGGTCGTCCGGCTCCCATCCGGTCATCTCCGTGGCCGCGGCATTCACGTAGACGACCGCGCCCTCGGCGTCGCACACGAAGACACCCTCGGCCATGTTGTCCATGACGGCCGCGCGCAGGCCGTCGGCGCGCCGGCGCTCGGTGACGTCGACCACGACGATGCCGATGCCGATCGCCGCCTGGTCGACGTACACCGGGTAGAAGCTCGACAGCCAGCAGCGGCCGCCCGGCTGCGACGGAGCCTCGCCTTCGATCTCGACGTTGACGACCATCTCGCCGGTCGCCTCCACCGTGGCGATCGCCGGCTCGATCTGCGGCCACAGGCCGGGGACGAGTTCCGCGACGGTGCGGCCGACCTGCGCCTCGGGATGGGTTCCATGGATGGCGGCGAGCGTCGGGTTCAGGCGGATGATCCGACCCTCGTGATCCACGAGCCCGATCCCCACGGGCGTCGTCGCCTCGAGCGTCTCGAGGAGTTTCAGCAGCTCGGTGCCGTGCTGCTCCGACTGCTCCAGCTCGGAGACCTTCTTCACGAGCTTGCCGTTGAGGACGCGCAGGTGCGCGCGGAAGTCCTCGGGCCGGAGCGGAGGCGACGGGCTGAGCGGCGAGTCCAGCGCCGCGCGCACGGTCGCGATGATCTGCTCGGGCTCGCAGGGCTTGACGATGGTGTGAACCACGCCGCACGCCTCGGCCAGCGCGTGGATCTCGTCCGACGAGTGGGTGGCCGTGCAGAAGATCACGGGCAGCGCGGAGGTCTCGGGCTGCCCGCGCAGGACCTGGACGAACTCGTAGCCGTCCATCTCCGGCATCAGCACGTCGGAGATCACGAGGTCGGGTCGTCGCTCGCGGGCGACCTGGAGCCCTTCTGCCCCGCTTCCGGCGGCCTCGACGTCGTAGCCCGCGTAACCGAGCACCGTCACCACCAGTTCGCGGTCGTTGGGGCGATCGTCGACGACGAGGACGCGGGTCACGACGCTCTGCTTCGGTTGACGCTCGAGCCGGCGGCCAGACAGCGCTCGACCTCCGCGATGAACCGCTCGGGTTCGATCGGCTTCTGCACGTAGTGATCGAATCCCGCCTGCGCGATGCGCTCGCGGTCGCCCACCATCGCCGACGCGGTCACCGCGACGATCGGGACCGGGTCGAGGGCGCGGTCGGCCCGGATCGCACGCGCGACCTCGTAGCCGTCCATGAACGGCATCCGCACGTCGAGCAGGATGAGGTCCGGCTTGGAGGCTGTCGCGAGCTTCAGGCCGTCGGCCCCGTTGCGCGCGAGCAGCGTGTCGAACCCGTGGGCGCGCAGCAGGTACTCCACGAGCGTCAGGTTCTCCTCGTTGTCCTCGATCACGAGGACGCGGGCACTCATGCCTCCACCGCGTACAGCTCCAGGGTGAACGCGCTGCCCTCGCCGAACTCGCTGCGGAACGAGATCGTGCCGCCGAGCAGTGGCGCCAGCGTCTGGCAGATGTGCAGGCCCAGGCCCGTGCCCTCGTACTCGTGCGCTGCCGGGCCGCCGATCTGCTCGAACGCCGTGAACAGCATCTCCTGATCCTCCGGCTTGATCCCGATTCCCGTGTCGATGACCGTGAACCGGGTGCGGACGCCCTCCGGATCGTGGTCCTGGTCCAGCACGAGGCGCACGCAGCCCTGCTCGGTGAACTTGATCGCGTTGTTGGTGAGGTTGATCAGGATCTGGCTGAGCGCACGGCGATCACTCACCACGGTCACGTCGGGCGGCGCCTCGATCTTGATGGCGACCCGCTTCGCGTTGGCCAGCGGACGCAACCCGAGCGCCACCTCGCCCAGCAGGTCGCGGCAGTCGATCTCGACCGGCGAGATCTCGAGCTTCCCGGACTCGATCCGGGCGAGGTCCAGCAGGTCATTGATGAGCGAGAGCAGATGCCGGCCGCTCGTCTGGACGATGCGCAGCTGCTTGTCCTGCTCGTCGTTCAGCGGGCCCGGCAGCTCCATGAGCAGCGTCCCGGTGAAGCCGAGGATCGCGTTGAGCGGCGTGCGCAGCTCGTGGCTCATGCTCGCCAGGAACCGGTCCTTGGCGCGGCTGGCCTTCTCCAGGCGCAGGTTGGCCACGCGCAGCTCGCGCTGCACGTGCCGGGCCTCGGTCACATCGCGGATGGCGGCCATCGAGACCTTTCCGGCCGCCGTCTCGAGCGGGCTCAGGCTCACCTCGACCGGGAACTCCGTGCCGTCCTTGCGCACGCCCCAGAGGTCGAGGCCGGCGCCCATCGGGCGGGCCCGCGGCGCCGCGAAGAAGCTCCCGCGATGTCCGGGATGCTGCTCGTGGAACCGCCCGGGGATCAGCATCTCGACGGGGTTCCCGACGAGCTCCTCGCGCGTGTGGCCGAACAGGCGCTCCGTCTCCGCGTTGACCAGCTGCATCAGCCCGTCGGGATCGACGATGACCATCGCGTCGGGCGCGGACTCGATGATCGAGCGGGCATATCCCTGGCCGCCCTCGAGCTCGCGGCTGATCCGGGCCTGCACCGTGACATCGCTGGAGACCAGGACGAACCCGCACGCGCTGCCGTCGGTCCCGGCTCGTGGCGTCAGGTTGACACCGGCGGTGAAGCGCGTGCCGTCCTTGCGCAGGCGCTCGAGGCGCCCCGACCACATGCCGTCACGAAGCGCCGCGGCCCTGATCCGGCCGGGCATCCCGGCCTCGATGTCCTCCGGCGTGTGAAGCAGGTCCATCGACTTGCCGAGCGCCTCGTCGGCCGTGTACCCGTAGAGGTGGCCGGCACCGTGGTTCCACAGCATGATCCGGCCGCCCAGATCGGCCGCGATCAGCGAATTCTCAGTTGACGACTCCAGCACGCTCCCGACGAACGCGAGCGCCGCACCGGATGTCTGGAACGCCGCCGGGTCGTACATTCCCCCGCCGGCCAGCGTTGTGTTTGTCATCCAGGCTCGGATGTTCCCGCCGCGGAGACCAATCAGACCTTGGTTGGGCGAACTCCCGTAGCTACTACGGACCGGGCTACGTCAGCCGCTGAACGTCCGCCCGAGCGCGATCAGCTCGGAGCGGGACGTCACGCCGAGCTTGGCGGTCAGCCGGCCGCGGTGCCATTCCACGGTGCGGATGCTCAGATACAGCCGTTCTGCGATGTCGCGATTCGTGAGCCCCTCGCCGATCATGCCGAGGATCTCGACCTCACGGGCGGTCAGGTTGGCGAACCGCGGCTCGGGGAACGCGGGCCGGTACGGAGCCTGCAGGCGCTGAATCTCCTCGTCCAGGTGCCGAGCCTCCGCGACGAGCCCGACATGGTCGGCGACCTGCTGGACGTCCTGCGCGTCACGGTCGCTCAGCAGCGGCGCGTCGGCTTCGCGCACGACGAGCATGACGCCGGTGGGGCGCCCCGAGACGCGCATCGGAGCGATGAGCGCGCTGACGCTCGCGTCCGACGCGGGGAAGGCGAGCTCCCATCCGGATGGCCGCGGCTCGAGAGCAGCCTGCTCGGGAGAGAGGATCTCCAGCCGCCCCGTCCGCAGGACACGCGCGGTGACGCCGGCGGCGGCGGGCCACGCGAGCGCGCCGGTGGCCTCCATCCCGCGCTGAACGGCCGCGTCTATGTGATGCAAGCCGATCGGGTGCAGCGTCTCGCGGTCGTCTGCGAGCAGCCCGATCGCGCAGAGAATCCCGAGCGCCTGACAGACGATCGCGGCCACCTCATCGAGCAGGCTCTCGTCGTGCCGGTCCGTTCTCGCCACGAGGTCACTCGCGGCGAACGTCATGGTCGCGCGCATTCCTCTCCTGACCGCCGGACCCTGGGAGCACGCTCACATGGAGCGGCTACGTGCCAGATGGTATCCGATGAACGGACCCGGGGGAAAGGGTGAGCGTCACCGAAACGCTCACCCCCTTGCCGATCGTCAACCCGCTGACAGTGACCAGCCGGTTGGTCGCCACGCGGCACTTCAGCGCGCGCGTCTTTCCGACACGGATCCTCACCGCTTCGAAAGAGCGGGCGGAGTTCACCCGCAGCGCGTGAGCGCCTTGGCAGAGGTCGCTCGGCATCGCTACCCGGTGGTGGTGACGCGACCACCGCCGATGCGCCACGGCCAGCAGTCTTTACGGGGCTCAGGTGTCGTCGCCCGCGGCGGTGAGCCGCGCGAACGCCTGCGCGCGCGCGTAGAGCTTGTAGAGCCGCAGGCTGTCGGCGACCCCCGAGGAGCACGTCTTCTCGAAGATCCGGTAGGCGGCATCGTCGGGCAGCGGCGACGCCGCGGTCGTCGACCGCTGCGGCGTCAGCTGCCCGCGGATGCTCTGGATCGTGATGCGGCGTTGGCGCGGTGTCCCACCGCGCCAGTCGCTGCAGTCCGCGAATTGGGCCGTCGACCCCGCGCGGACGATGCCGACCCCCTGCGACGCGATCGGCCGCGCCGTCGTCGTCGCACCGCTGCCGCTCTCGTCGGATCCACCGCAGCCGGCCAGGGTCATCGCCGCAAACAGCAGCGTGACCCCGGCACGTGCTCCGGCACCCATCACGGACTCAGCCCGGCGACCCGTTCGCGCAGCGCCTCCGCCTCGGGCGAGTCCTTGAATGCCGCCGCGGCTCCGGCCCGCTCCACCGCCGCGCTCGCGGCGGCCGCGCTGCCCGGCTGCGCCGGCGGCGTCCACCAGTCGCAGTCGGCCGGCCCCGTGTCGGTGTCCGGCCCGTTGCCGCACTCGATCACGTACTGGAGCTTCGCGAGGTCGTCGTTGCCGACGCTCGTCGCGCAGTCGGACGGGAGGACCTGCGGAGGCATGCCCGGGAGCCGGCCCGCCTCGCCGGGACCGGTCACGCTGCTCGCCGTCTTGTCGACTCCGGTGTTGTCGAACCAGCAGTTCCCGACCGTGACGTCGGCGAAGAACTCGCCCCACCAGAAGTCGTTGCCGTTGGGCTTCTGCGGCTTGGCGTTGTCGGGCGCGTGCGCGTTGCCGAAATCACCGACCGCGTCCGGGAACCGGAAGCCGTTCGGCGCCCTGCCCACGTTGTTGCGGAAGAACTGGTTGCCGCACGACGTGGAGACACCGCTCGCAGGCGCGAACGGACACGAGATGCCGGGGAAGATGTCTCCTTCGGCCCCGCCGCCGCTCACGGCCTGGTCGGGCACCGAGAACAGCATCGCCCCGTCACGCCAGTTGTCGAAGATCCAGTTGTCGTAGACCCGGGCGTCGTTCATGCCCGCGTACAGGATCCCGGTCCCGATCGGCACGGCGACGAGCGGGTCGACGGGCGGATCGGGGACGTACAGGTTGAGGTTGTTGGAGTAGATGAGGTTGTTGTCGATCTGCGAGCTGTCGGCCGGGAAACCTGGATGACCGGCCGCCGACACGGTGTCGCTCGAGATCCCGGTCATGTTGCCGTAGATGTGGTTGCGGGTGATGCGCACGGCGTTGCCCATCGAGCCCGAGTAGCCGAGCGCCGACCCGTGCATGTCGCAATCCACGATCTCCGTGTTCACGCGCGGCGCGTCGGGGTAGAAGTCGGTCGCCTGCGAGCCGGTCTCCGGCGAGGCGCCCGGATAGATGACGGCGTCGCCCGCGCCGAACCCCTCGCAGTTCTGCACGCGGTTGTGATCGGAGGTGAAGCTCAGGTGGCCGTAGTCGCGGTTCCAGAAGAACTTCGTGCGGTCGAGCAGGACGCCGTCGACCTCCTCGTTGTAGAAGCCGTGCTCCTCCGCACCGCGCATGAGGAAGTTGCGCCCGACGAACCCGTCGGCACGGTCCACCTTCAGCACGACGTCCTTGGCGTAGCCGCCGGGCTTCGCCCGCGGCCCGCTGCCCTGGTAGTCGGTGCCCGCGTCGAGGATCACGTCCTCCGGCTTCGGCCCGCTGCCCTCGATCTGGAGGTTGCAGCGCACGCACGGTCCGAGTTCCGATTCAGGGATGCCCTGCCGGTTGGAGAGCGGCGTCGCCGGCGGGTCACCCGTGAGCGCGCGTCCCTGGACATAGATCAGGTTCTGGTCGTTGGGGCACGTCACCTGGTAGCGGTAGCTCGGCGTGAGATCGCCGCTGGCGTCCTCCTGCAGCAGGCTCGGATCGCACGTCGGGTCGTTCTCCGGCTTGGCCCGCGACTTCGGCTCCTCGTAGAGGCCCGGCATGATCACGATGCGGTCGTTGTTCCCCGCCGCGAACACCGCGTCCTGGACGGAGTTGTAGGCGCACCGGTGCGCGAGGACGACGTTGATGAGCCGCAGCTTCGCGGCCTCGAAGTGCGAGAGGCGGATCGTCGGCTGGCTCGGACGCAGCTTGTACCCCTTCTTCCTCGCCTGATCGACGGACGCGTTGAGCAGGGCGAGGGACTGCCTGCCCTTGTAGCCCTTGCAGACGACGAGGACGCTGCCGGGCCCCGCTCCCGTGACCGCCGACTCCAGCGAGCGGGCGTTCGGAATCGCGCCACCGGCAGCCGGGGTGACGGTCGTGTCGGGCGCCGGGTCGGGCCAGTAGGACGGGCGCTCGAGGTGCGCGAGCGCGAGCGCCGGCACCGCCAGCACACCGGCCGCAGCGATCGTCACCCCCGCCGTCAGACGCCGGTTCAGAGACCCCTTCAGCACGATGCGCACCGCGTCCTCCTCAGTCGTCGGCCCGTCAGATCGCTCTGCTCCGATCGACCCTAACCAACGTCCCGCGCGCGCCGCAAGGCCTCTCCACACTCTGGATCCCGGAGTGCTGGATCGGTGCGGTATGACTACCCGGCGATGAGCGATCCCGCACCCGCGCTCACGGTGGCCGAGGCGCAGGTCGCCGCCGCGCGCGACGATCCCGCGGCCCGGCTCGCGCTGATGGCACGCGTGTTCCGCGGGCCATCGGGCCGCGCGCCGCGACACCTGCCGTTCCGTCGCGCCGCCCTGTCGTTCATCCGCTGGCAGACGCGCCGCGGCGTGCTCGATCCGCTCGACGCCTCACCACCCGGCAGCGTCTGGTGGCGCGCCGTCAACGAGCGCCTGCTGCGCGACGGGTGCGAGACGGTGGCGCTCCTCGGCGGGCTGTCCGGCGAGCCGTCGTCCCGGGCCGTCGGCCTCTGGCTGGAGTTCGGCGCCAGGCCGACCGGGCGCAACTGGTACCGGGCCCACAACGCGAGCATCGTCGGCGCGTACCTGGAGCACCGCGACCTGGCCGACGCCGAGAGCCCGCCGGAGCGCTTCTTCATGAACGTCGCACTGGTCCGCGTCCTGTTCGCGCACGCGCTGAACGCCGCGCCGCGGCTGGCGCTGGGACGCTGCGCCCCGGTCGGCCGCGTGGTCGGCGACCCGCGCCTGGGCATGGCGGGAGCGTTCCTCTCGCTCCGGCGCGTGCTCCCGGATCGCTATCCGCTCGCCGGCGACGTCGAGCGCTACATCGCCGACGAGCAGCGGCTCGGGCGCATGCTCGACTACGCGGTGATCGTCCCGCGGCTGCAGCTCCTCTACGACTGGTCCGCCGAGGAGCTCGACGAACCGGCTGTGCTCGAGCTCGTCCGCGACGGCAACCCGGTGTACGCGTGGCCCTTCGAGGACCGGCATGTCTGGCGGTCGGGGAACGCGCCATTCCTCGGCCGGCTGCTGGAACGGGTCACGCGAACCTGAGTCGCCGACGGCAGTCGTGGCAAGCTTGCAGCCATGCTGATCTTCTCGATGAGCGTCTCGGTGGACGGCTTCATCAATGACCGCGAGGGCGGGTTCGACTGGTCGCCCCCCGGCGACGAGCTGTTCCGCTTCCATCTCGAGCAGGTGGGGCGAGCTCGGCGGTTATCTGCTCGGCCGCGGCTCTACGAGACGATGCTGGTGTGGGAGACGGATCCGTCGATGCGCGACGACGAGCTCCGGACCGCGTTCGCCGATGTGTGGTGCGCGCTCCCGAAGGTCGTCTTCAGCCGCACGCTCGACGGCGTCGAGGGCAACGCCCGGCTCGCCGAGGCGTCGCGTGGCCGAGGAGGTCGCCGCGGCGCTCGACGCGACCGACAAGGACGTCGCGATCGGCGGCGCCGGCCTGGCCGCGGAGGCGATCGAGCTCGGCCTCGTCGACGAGCTGCGCATGTTCCGCTTCCCGGTCGTCGTCGGCGGCGGCACGCCGTTCCTGCCGCCGGTCACCGACGACGTCCCGCTGGACCTGATCGAGACCAGGACGTTCGAGTCGCGAGTGATCTTCGAGCGCTACGGGCGCGCCCGCGGCGCGGCGGACTGACACCGAACGCCGGCCCGCCCGTCAGCGCCTGCGCCGCCGCCTGGCGAACACGGTGGCCGCCATGCCGCTGAAGCCGACGCTCGTGGCCACGAACGACGTGACGACGCCCGCCAGGAACACGGGATGCTTGTCGAGGTCGGGCTTGAACGCGAGCGGCAGGAAGAACATGGCGTTCGCCCACGCGCCGGCGCCGAGGGCGGCGGCGACCGGGCGCGGAGCGTCCGGAACGGCGACCGCCAGCGCGACGGTGGCGGTGCCGAGCATGGCCAGGTCCAGGTGCCATTGGCGGATGCGGGCGGTGCTGACGATCCCGACCTCCTTCGCACGCTCGGGCTGCGTCTTGGCGAAGGTGTAGACCCACCCGGTCAGCGCGCCGGCGGCCAGCTCGGTCACGCCGGAGGTGAGCAGCAGGGAGGGTCGGGTGCTGGGTGTGGGCGTTCGCATTCGTCGTCCTTTTGGGTTAGTGGAAGGTCATGCCGGCGCTGATCTCAACGGCGATGATCGCCGCGACGACCCAGTCGATCGTCATGCAGAAGGGTGGCCACCAGCGGGTGTTCGAGACAAAGTGAGTGCGGTGCTGCCAGAGGTCCTTCAGTCCGTGGCCGGCCATACCGGCGACCAGGAGCCATGGTGAGTCGGTCACGGCCGCGATCGCGATGACGATGAAGAATGACGCCATGCCGGTCTCGACGGCGATGACCCTCGGTCGTCCGTCCGCGACGGCGAACCCGACGTAGATCGCGGCGATCACCGCGAGCCCGATCGCGTAGGTCGTGGCGGCGTCCAGCCACCAGAGCGCAAGCGGCGTCGCCGCCTGGGCGATGCCGACCGCGACTCCCCAGAGGACCGGGGCGCGCAGCGACATCCGGGTGGGGTTCGCGGGGCTGACGGACGCGGCCGTCATGACGCCACCGGGACGGCGTCGGCGCGCCGGACGCGCGAGTCGCGCGCCGGCGCGGCGATCCGCCCCGCGACGTGCTCGGCGTCGTGCTTGACCCAGCCGAGCAGCGCCGAGCCACGTGTGTGCATCCACGGCAGCCCGAGGAAGTACAGGCCGGGAGCTGCGGTGACCCCGCGCTCCTGAACGACGCGGCCGTCCTTGTCGAACACCGGGGCATCGACCCAGGAGTGGTCACGGTCGAAGCCGGTCGCCCAGACCACAGCGTCGACGGTGAGGCTGCTCCCGTCCTCGAAGCCGACCTCGCGCCCGGATGACGTCACCGTGCGGGTCTGCATGTGGATGCCCTGCCGCCTGGCCCGCCTGGGGCTGGAGCCCACGAGCGTGTCGCGTTCCCTGAGTCGCCGCCCGAGGCGCGACGTGATCGTCCTCGCCATCAGGCCGGTCCCGTCCAGCACGCTGAACAGCTCGCGGCCGAAGACCCGTCGCGGAAGCGGTGTCTGACGCGATCCGACGGAGAGATGGACCTCGTGGGAGTGATCGGCCGCCAGCTCCTCGGCGATCTGGAAGCCGGTGTTCCCCCCGCCGACGACCAGCACCCGGCCGGTCGGGATCTGCTGCGGCCGGCGGTAGTGACTGCTGTGCATCTGGACGACGCGCGGGTCCAGGGCGTCCGCGAGCTTCGCGGGCATGCGGGGTGTCTGGAACGGGCCCGTCGCGACGACGACCTGTGCGGTGTCGATGGTGCGGTCGTCGAGTTCGACGAGGTACCCGTCCTGTGTCTGCCGGACGGCGCGCACCGGGCTGTCGAGCTCGACCGGCAGGTCGAAGTCGCGGGCGTACGCGGTCAGGTAGTCGACGACCTCGTCGCGGGTCGGGTAGCTGCCGGGCGGGCCGGGGAAGTCGCGCCCGGGCAGCCCGTCGTGGCGCGCCGGAGTGAAGAGCTTCAGCGAGTCCCAGCGCGAACGCCAGGCCGAGCCGAGCTGCGATGCCGCGTCGAGGATCGTGAAGTCACGACCCTGGCGAGCGAGGTGGTACCCGATCGCCAGTCCGGCCTGGCCCGCGCCGATGATGACGACGTCTCGATGCTCCGACATGCGAATTCCCTTGTGATTGCGGTCGATGGTCATGGGTGCACCTAGTGGACGGCGACCGGCGGTGCGAGCCGGAACTTGGGGAGGAACGTCGCCGCGGCCGGCAGGACGATCAGGGCGACGACGCCGGAGACGACGGCGATGCCCGACGCGGCCACGAAGGCGTCGCTGATGCCGCCGGCGAGCGCGGCGGATCCGTCGCCGACGCTCGCGCCGGCTGCGATCGTTGCCAGGACGGCGATGCCGATCGAGCCGCCGATCTCATGGCCGGTCGTGTTGAGCCCGGAGAGCATCCCGGTCTCGTGGTCCTCGGCACCGGTCATGACGGAGACCGAGACGCAGACCAGGACGATGCCGAGCCCGAGCCCTGCCACGAGCATTCCCGGGAGCACGTCGCTGACGTAGCCGCCGTTCGTGTCGGCTCCGGACAGCAGCAGCAGTCCGAGCGCGGCGACCGTGAAGCCGGCCGCCATCGGAACGCGGACGCCGGCGTGGCCTAGGACGTGACTGCCGGCATGGACGCCGAACGCGAGGGCGACGGCGAGCGGCAGGAAGCCGAGCCCCGTCTCCAGCGGGCCCGTCCCCAGCACGTTCTGCAGGTACAGCGACGCGAGCAGGAACGTGCCGAAGAGCGCCGTGGAGGCGGCGAGCATCAGGGCGAATCCGCCGCCGACGCCGCGGTCGGCCAGGCGGCCGATGCGAACCAGCGGGTCCGTCGTCCGCAGCTCGACGATCACGAAGCACAGCAGTCCGGCGAGACCTGCGCCGCCGACGGCGAGGGTCTGCGTCGACGACCAGCCGGCTTCCGCCGCCTGTGAGAGCGCGAACACCAGCGCGCCGAGGCTCGCCGTCGCGAGCGCGGCGCCGGGAAGGTCGAGGCCGCTCCAGCGCGGAGCGGACGCGTCCGCCGGAATGAGCTTGCGAGCGGCGACGGCGACGGCGAGGCCGATCGGGACGTTGATCAGGAAGATCGCCTGCCAGCCGACCACCTCGGTCAGCGCGCCGCCGATCAGGACGCCGATGGCGGCGCCCGCGCCGCCGACGGCGCCCCACGCGGCGAGTGCGTGACCGCGTGCGTGACCACCCTTGAACGTGTTCATGAGGATCGACAGAGCGGCGGGCGAGAGCATCGCCGCGCCGAGGCCCTGGGCCGCGCGTGCCGCGAAGAAGGCGGTGGCGCTTCCCGCTGCCGCGGCGCCGACGGAGGCCACGACGAACACACCGAGCCCCAGGAGGAACATGCGGCGCCGGCCGAGCAGATCGGCGGCGCGGCCGCCGAGCAGCAGCAGGCTGCCGAAGATGAGCGAGTAGCTGGTGATGGTCCAGCCCAGGTCGCCGCCTGCGATGCCCAGACCCGCGGCCATGTCGGGCAGCGCCACGTTGACGGCCGAGATGTCGAGGATGACCATGAGCTGTGCGACGCACAGCACCAGCAGCAGCTGCTTGAGCGTGCGCATGCTGGGTCCTGCGTGCTTCTCCGCGGGTGTGTGGGTGCTCGTCGTCATGGCTTCGTTGCTCCCGTCTGGTGCGTGGGCACCGGTGGTGAGGTGATCGAGGCTCTGCATGGCTTCAGCCTCGTCGCCGCGCCCCACTGCGACATCAGGGCACCACCCTGAGATCCAGGGGAGCCCTCGGAATCAGGGGATCTCGAGCGGGGCGACGGCCGCGACCGTCGTTCGCTGAGCGACGTAGAACGGCAGCAGTTCGAGGGCCGCCGCCTCCGAGTCGGCCTCGACGTCCCACCAGATCGCGTGTCCGCCGAACCGGCAGGACGACAGCGTGGCCCGATGGCGCAGCGGACTGTCGTGACCGTTGAACGAGGCGAACGCCGCCCCGCACTCCTCCGGCCGATGGCGGTGCTGGAGCAGGAAGCGCGGCATCACGCGTCGAGGGTCAGCGGCGGACGCCCGCGCACGTTGCGTCGGTACCAGCGGCGCCCGTGCAGGCGCTGGGTGTTCCACGTGACTCCCGCGATCGCGCCGCGCCGGTGCAGCCAGAACCGGTCGGGCACCGGTTCGCGTGGTGGCGTGCGTCGTGCACGGATGTCGGCGATCACGAATCCCGAGCCCTCCTCGCCTTCGCGGCGCGCCAGGACCCGGCCGTCCGCGTCGGCGATCTGCGCCCCGCCCTCGAACCGGCCGCGGTAGGCGACGCTCGGCAGCTCGGGCATCGGACAGGAGAAGGCGCCCGTGATCGCCGCGTGGATGACCGGTGCGCCGACGTAGCGCCCGAACACGGCCGGCGCCCGCGCCGCAGTCGCGGCATTCGCGTTTTCGGCCCGGCGGGTGTAGGCGGCCGGCGTCCACGGCGGGATGCTCCACCAGTTCGACCCGCCGATCACGAGGTCGACCCGGCCGCGCAGTCTCCGCGCGGTCGCGCTGCGCATGAACTCCCAGCACACCGCTGCGCCGACGGTCACGTCGCCCGCGTCGATCACCCCGTCGTCCTCCCCGCCGACGTAGAGCGCGTTCTCCCACATCGTCGGCAGGTCCTTGTCGTGCCGTCCGAGCACCCCGCCGGGTCCGGCGAGCTGGTACGCGTTGCGGACCTCCCCGTCGCTGTCACGGCAGAGGAACGACCCGCCGATGAGGACGCCCTCCTCGCGGGCGACCCGCGAGAGCATGTCGGTCGCGGGGCCGCCGGGCGCGAGCGCGGCGTCGGCGAGCTGCGGGACGAAGGCGGCACCCGTGGTGAAGAGCTCGGGCAGGGCGATCACCTCGGCGCCCGCCCGCGCCGCCTCGCGCGCCAGGGACTCGCACGCCGCGAGGTTGGCGGGAACGTCGGCGAGGACGACCTCGAGCTGCACCGCCGCGACGCGCAGGGTGTGATCAGGGGTCGAGGCGTCTGACCGGTGGTCGCTCATCATGCTCCCTTCGCGGCGATGCGACGCTCTGCGCGGATGGTCGAGTGCCGGGCGAGCACCCGGTCGATGTCCGGTGCCGGTGTCGCGCCGAGGCTCGGACCCACGAATGCCGAGATCGTGTCGCCGGTCATCGCGGTCATGTTCGCTGCCGAGATCGAGCCGGCCCCGGACGTGCCGCCGAGCAGGCTGCGGCCGGCTGCCGTCCAGTAGGACGGGCTGTCGCTGAACCCCATGTGGACGGCGCCGCGAATGGTCACGAGGCGTCCCCCATCGCGGAGTCCGGCGAGAAGCCTGTTGCGGCCGCTCATGTACTCCTCGGTCTGAGCGTCACCCGACTGGATCCACAGCAGCGGGTGCTTGAGCCGCGCGTCAGGCTGGGTCCCGAAGAGCTTCCCGTCGAGATTGACGGCTACCTTGAACCGCGGGTCGGAGGCCATGGCCTGAACCGCGGTCGCGCCGCCCAGGGAGTGACCGACGACGCCCACGTGCCGCAGGTCGAGGTGGCCGGCCAGCGGCGATTGCGGTTCGCTGCGCCCGAGCGACGCAAGCCGGTCGACGACGAAGCTGCTGTCGGCCGCGCGCACGTCGATGAGGCGCTCCAGCTCCGGATGCGGCGCGGGACCCTTGACGTCGGGGTGAACGGTCTGACCGACGACCCGCCCGCCGGCCAGCACGGTCGGCGCCGACTCGTACGGCGTGCTCAGGGCGATGACCACGTAGCCGCGGCTGGCGAGTTCGGCGCACAGCGCCGTGTAGAACTCGCGCGGGACCGACAGGCCCGGCGAGAACACCAGCACCGGCCAGGCCGGCTTGGCGGCGCTGACCCGGGGACCGAACGTCGCATGGGTCGCAACGTCGCCGAAGGCGGCGAACATGAACGAGGGCATTCCGGCGATCGAGCGCGGCAGCCTGCGCTGGGCCTCGAAGTACGGCACCGCGCGATCCGTCGCCGTGTCCGCGGGGTACCACGCCTGCGCGACGACCTGCCGGCGGTCTGACGGATCGGCCGTCAGCGTCTCGGGCCTCGCCGTGTCCGTCCAGCGGAAGATCTGGCTGCCGACCCGGTGCGGCCCGGACGGCTCGGGCAACGACGGAACGACCGCCGTCAGCACCGCGAGGGCGCCGGCCGCGCCGGCGAGTCCCAGCGCGACGCGCCCGATGACACGGTGCCGGCGGCGCGAGCGACCTGGCCGCGCTCGCCGCAGCGTCGCCGCGGCCCCGACCGCGACGCCCACAACCTGCCACGGGACCAGCTGCCAGTGGGGGCCCTCGAGGACGAAGGTGATCAACGCAAGCGCAAACGCGATGAAGGACAGGCGCTGAAGGTCATCCGGACGACGCAGGCGCGCGAGCGCCCACCACAGTCCGGCGACGAGCGCGGTGGCGATGAGAAGACGGTCGAAGATGCTCATGGGATGAGCCTGCCGCCGGACCCGACACCCGACATCAGGGCACCGCCCTGAGAGTCCCGAGCGTGCGTGCGTATAGTCGCGTCGAGGCCTTCGATCGCCGTGCTCGCCAACCACTTCGTCGGGCGCGGTCCCGAACTCCAGCAGCTTGAAGACGCACTCGACGAGCTGGTCGGCGGCCGCTCAGGCGCCGTCGAGGTCGTCGGAGCCGCCGGCATGGGCAAGACCCGGCTCCTGGGCGAACTGGCCGCCCGCGCCGACGCCCGCGGGCACATCGTTCTGAGCGGGTCGGGTGCCGACCTCGAGCGCGATCTCGCCTTCTGGGTGTTCGTCGACGCACTGGATGAGTACGTCGAGAGCGTCGAGCCGCGGCGGCTCGCCAACCTCGACGCGGACGTCCGCGCGGAACTCGCCCACGTCTTCCCGTCGCTCACCGGACTCGGCCGCGGCGAGGTCGTCGGGCTGCAGGACGAGCGCTACCGGACGAACCGCGCCGTGCGCGAACTGCTCGAGCGACTGGCGGCGACCAAGCCGATGGTCCTCATCCTCGACGACGTCCATTGGGCGGATCCCGCATCCGTGGACCTGCTCGCGAGTCTGCTGCATCGGCCGCCCGCGGCGGCCGTGCTGATCGTCCTGGGCATGCGTCCCAACCAGGGCCCGCCGCGGCTGACCGGTGCGCTGGATCGCGCGCTGCGGGACGGCACGCTCACGCGCATCGAGCTCGACCCGCTCACGAGCGAGGAGTCCGCCGCGCTGCTCGGCCAGGAGCATCCGACTCCGCTGACCGAGACGCTGTTCCACGAGTCCGGCGGCAACCCGTTCTACCTCGAGCAGCTCGCCCGCGCTCCGGAAGGGACGGGCGTGCCCTCGGCCGGGGACGTGTCGGTGTCCGGCGTGCAGGTGCCGCCATTGGTCGCGGCCGCGCTGACCGAGGAGCTCGCGCAGCTGTCCGAGAACGGCCGGCAGGTGCTGGACGGCGCGTCGGTCGCCGGCGACCCGTTCGAGCCGGAGCTGGCCGCAGCTGCGTCCGGGGTCACCGAGCAGGAGACCATGGAGGCGATCGACGAGCTGCTCGATCGCGATCTCGTCCGTCTGACCACCGTCCCGCGGCGCTTTCGCTTCCGCCATCCGATCGTCCGGCGTGCCGTCTACGAGGCCACGCGCGGCGGCTGGCGGATCGGCGCACACGAGCGGACGGCGCTGGCACTCGCCGAGCGCGGAGCGGATGCGGGCGTGCGCGCGCACCACGTCGAGAGCTCGGCCAAGGTCGGAGACGAGGACGCCGTGGTGACGCTCACCGAGGCCGGACGCCAGTCCGCTCAGCGCGCGCCTGCAACCGCGGCACGATGGTTCTCCGGCGCGCTGCGGCTGCTCCCCGACACGGCGCCCGCAGACCAGCGCGTCGACCTGCTGCTCGCCGACGCGACGGCCCTGGCTGCGACCGGCCGCTTCGCCGACGCGCACAGCGCGCTGCTCGAGAGCCTCGCGATCGCTCCGCCGGAGGCGACGGCGGTGCGGATCAAGGTCACGGCGACCTGTGCGCGCGTCGAGCACCTGCTCGGGCTCCACGACGAGGCTCACGCGCGTCTGGCGAGCGCCCTGGACAGCCTGCCGGACGCCGCGGGTCCGGAGGCGGTCTCGCTGATGCTCGAACTCGCCGCCGACGCGCTCTATCGCCTCGACTACGCATCCGGTCAGGAGTGGGCGGATCGTGCCGTCGCCGCGGCCAGGGAGCTCGGCGACCCGGCATTGCTGAGCGCCGCGCTGGCGACGCTGGCGAGGGCCTGGGCCTGGGGCGGCGGTGCAGAGCGCGGCGAGGCCGTGCGAACAGAAGCGGCCGAGCTGATCGACTCCCTCTCGGACGACCAGCTCGCCGGCCGCCTCGACGCCCTCGTCGACCTCGCCGGAGCGGAGATCTACCTCGACCGGTTCGCCGACGCCGCCGTGCACGCCGAGCGCGCACTGGCCGTCGGGCGGGCCACGGGGCAGGGTCAGCTGTTCCCCGGCATCTACGCGACGCTGGGCGTCGCGTGGTGCATGGCCGGCCGGCTGCGCGACGCCGCCGACCTGCTCGAGACGGCCACCGAGGCCGCGCGGCCGACCGGCAATCCGCAGGCACTGGCCTGGGCCCTCTTCTGCCGGGCGTTCGTCGCGGTCCCCGCCGGCGAGAACAAGGTCGCGATCGCCGCCGCGCAGGAGAGCCTCGACCTCGCTCGCGCCGCGGGACAGCAGGTGATCGCGTCGCGGTCCGCGTCGATCCTCGCCGTCGCGCTGCTCGACGCGGGCGAGCACGACCGTGCCTCGAAGGCGCTCACCGGAACGGTCGGCGAGGACTTCGCGTTCATCCCCGACGTGTGGCGGACGTACCTCCTCGAGCTGATGACGCGCTGCTGGCTGGCGCTCGGTCGCCGCACGGAGGCGCAGACCGCGGCCGCCGGCGCCGAGTCCAGCGCCGCGGCGACCGGATTGCGGCTGCCGACCGCGATGGCCAGGCGCGCCGCGGCCGCCATCGCACTGGACGCCGGCGACGCCGCCACCGCAGCCGCGTACGCGCTCGAATCCGCCGACCTCGCCGACGCGGTCGGCGCACCGGTCGAGGCGGCCCTGTCCCGAACCGTCGCGGGCCGCGCGCTCGCGTCGCTGGGTGAGCGCGACCGGGCGATCGAGCAGCTGGAGCAGGCGGCCGGCGACCTCGATCGCTGCGGCGCGGTCCGCTACCGCGATGCGGCGCTGCAGGAGCTGCGCCAGCAGGGACGGACCGTCCACCGGCGCTCACGACCCGGCGACCTCAGTCAGACCGGAGTCGCGTCCCTGACCGAGCGCGAGCTCGAGATCGGGCGGCTGATCGTCGACCGCAGGACGAACGGTGAGATCGCCGCCGAGCTCTTCCTCAGCAAGAAGACCGTCGAGACGCACATCCGCAACATGTTCCGCAAGCTGGACGCGAGCTCGCGCGTCGACATCGCCCGCGCGATCGAGGAGGACGACCGGCTGGCCGGCTGACCCGTCGGGCGATCCGCGCGTCCGGGTGGCCGTCGTTCGATGTACGCCAGTCGGCGGGAGGACGCCCAGGTGCCCGCAGCGCGGTCGCGGGTACGGCGTAGTACGGCTCCCCCGCGACGATCTCGACGCTCCGCGGGTCGGCGCTCATGCTCGGCTCGTAATGGGAGGGCGCCTCCTCGATCGCGCCGCCCGCAGCGATCACGAACGCATCGACCTCATCCACGCGGTCGTCCGGGATATAGCCACGCAGGATCGTCACGAACCCGTCGGGCTTGGGCAGGAACGTGGCCTGCGGAAGATGATCCAGAAATGAGCGAATCTCGTCACTCACAGGGGCGAAGGTTCTCACACAACGGGGGCGCCATGGGGGCGCACGGTCCCCCGGCGGCGGGTGCCGTAGGCCCGAGATGCGGGAAGCGCACCCCTCGAACGGCTCGTCGATCACCGTGACATAGGCGCTGCGTAGCGCCGAAGCCCGTCAGGCAGGCAGCCAGTCCGCGATCGCGCGGCCGATCTCCGACCCAGAGTCCTCTTGGATGTAGTGGATGCCCGGGACGGTGATCTCGGTCTGGTCGGGCCAGGCGCGGCAGAAGTCGCAAGCGGGACCGGTCAGGATCGCGCCGGGTTCAGCATTGACGAACAGCTTCGGGATGCCCTCGGCCTGCGCGAGCCACGCGGCATAGCCCTGGACGATCTCGTGAACATCCGCCGGCTCCCCGGCGATCGGAATCTGGCGTGGCCAGACGAGCGTCGGCAGACGGTCATCGCCGGGCTGCGTGAACGGCCGGCGGTACTCCGCCATCTCCTCGTCGCTCAGCGTGCGCAAGATCGACATCGGGAGAACGCCTTCGATGAACAGGTTCTGATCGAGGATCATCTCCTCGCCCGCGGGGGAGCGGAAGCCTTGGAAGATGTCGCGCGCCTGCTCGGGCCACACATCCCAGCCCGGGACGGGAGCGACGATCGCCTCCATGTACGCGATGCCCCGAACCCTGTCGGGATGACGACGCGCCCAGTCGAACCCGAGCGCGCTGCCCCAATCGTGAACCACGAGGACCACCCGCTCCTCGGTCCCGACGACCTCGTCCATGAACGCGTCGACGAACTCGCGGTGACTGACGAACGTGTACCGCCCGATGTCGTCGGCGGGCAGCTTGTCCGAGTCACCCATACCGATCAGATCCGGGGCCACGCAGCGACCGACCCCGGTCAGCTCGGCGATGACGCTGCGCCACAGGAACGACGAGGTCGGATTGCCGTGAAGCAGGACGATCGGCGGACCCTCGCCCTGATCGACGTACGCCATCGAGCGGCCAAGCACCTCGATACGCCGCTTCGACTCCTGCCAGGAACTCTCGGTCATCGTCGCCCCCCGGTCGGCATTGGTCCGTCGCAGCGCCGAACCTACACCGACGGGCTGAGCCCGACACGAATGATGCTGATGATCGGGGAGACAGGATTTGAACCTGCGACCGCCCGGCCCCCAGCCGGGTGCGCTACCAGACTGCGCCACTCCCCGTGGTGCACGGCCAGTCTAGTCGGCTCGTGCGAGAGATCCTCAAGCGGACGACCGGATTCGAACCGGTACTAAGAGCTTGGAAGGCTCTTGTGCAGCCCTTACACCACGCCCGCCAGAGGACGAATCGTACTGCGACGCCGGTCAGTCCCCGCGGCGCTCCTCCGTCGGGACCACGCCCCGCTCGTCGATCATCGTCTCGCGCGGCCACGGGCCCTCCCAGTCGTCCAGCGCGCCGTCGAGCGTGACCACCGAGCCGCTCAGGTCGCGGCCGAGCGGCGAGCAGAGCATCGTGACGAGCCACGCGTACTCGTCCATCGTCCCCAGTCGCTGGAGCGGGACCGTCGCGGCGGCGCCCTTCCAGATGATCTCCGGGTACTTGCGCAGCGACTCGGTGTCGAACCGGCCGATCGCGGCGGCGACGACGGCGATGTCACGGCTCGCCCACTGCGCCGCCCACTCGCGCGTCAGCTCCTCGACCGCGGCACGGGCCGCGCCGGTGTGGGCCATCCCCGGATAGCCGCGGTGCGGGCTGACGGTGACGTTCACGACCGTTCCCCCTCCCGCTCCGAAGCCGCCGTCCACGGCCGCCTGCGTCATCGTGCTCGTGCCCTCGACGTTGAGCCGCCACACGGCGCGCCAGCCCTTCGCGGCGATGTCCTGCGCGGGGACGAAGTACTGCCCGCCGGCGTTGTTCACGAGCGCGTCGAGCCGGCCGTGATCGGTGACGGCGCGCGCGACGATCGCCTGCGCCCCCTCCGGCTCGCGGATGTCCCCGCTCGCGAGGGTGCATCGCTCACCGACGAGCGGCCGCGCGGCCTCCAGGACCTCCGTCCGGCGGCCCGCGATGACGACCGTCGCGCCGACGCGGTGCAGCTCCTTCGCAGCGTGCAGACCGAGGTTCGTCCCGCCGCCGGTCACGAGCACCACGCGCCCCGCGAGCAGGTCCGGCTGGAAGATCTGGCTGGCTGCGGGCACGACGCGGCGGACCCTACACACGCGTTAGCGTGCGGCGCATGAGCGAGGCACCTGATCTGGGAATCGTCATCGTCGGCGCCGGGATCGGGGGAATCGCAGCGGCGATCGAGCTGCAGTCCCACGGGTTTCGCGACATCACGATCCTCGAGCGCGACGCGGGCGTCGGCGGGACGTGGCGCCAGAACACGTACCCGGGCTGCGCATGCGACGTGCCGAGCCACCTGTACTCGTTCTCCTACGCGCAGCGCCGCGACTGGTCGCGTCTCTGCTCGCCGCAGGATGAGATTCTCGACTACCTCGAGGGCGTCGCCCGCGACTACGGCGTCGACCGCCTCGTCCAGACGGGCGTGGAGGTCAGCGCGTGCACCTGGGACGACGACGCGCGCCGCTGGACCGTCAGCGCCGCCGACGGGCGCACGTGGACCGCGAACGCCGTGATCGTCGCGACCGGCCAGCTCCACCAGCCCTCGTGGCCGAGCATCCCCGGGCTCGAGACCTTCGAGGGCCACAGCTTCCACTCCGCCCAGTGGGACCACGACTACGACCTGCACGGCAAGCGCGTCGCCGTGATCGGGACGGGCGCCAGCGCCGCGCAGCTCGTGCCGACGGTCGTCGACGAGGCGGCGCGCGTCTCCGTCTTCCAGCGCACGGGCAACTGGTACCTGCCGCGCCGCAACCGCCCCTACCCGGGCTTCGCCAAGTTCCTGTTCGAGCGCATCCCCGGCCTGCAGGCGCTGCGGCGACGCTACATCTTCAACTACACGGAGTCGGTCACGCTGCTGATCCGCCATCCGCGGACCATCGGCCGGCTCGGGCACCTGGCGTCGACGCTCTTCATGCGCCACCAGATCAAGGACCCGGACCTGCGCCGGCGCATGTGGCCCGACTACACGTTCGGCTGCAAGCGGATCCTCTTCACGTCCTACTTCCTCCCGGCGATCCAGCAGCCGAACGCCGAGCTCGTGACCGACCGCATCACGGCGATCGACGCAACGGGCGTCGTCACCGCCGACGGGACGCACCGGGACATCGACTGCATCATCTACGGCACGGGCTTCAAGACCTCGGCGTTCATGTTCCCGATGGAGATCACCGGCGCCGGCGGGACATCGCTGCGCGAGGTCTGGGCCGACGGCGCCCACGCGCACATGGGGATCGCGGCCCCGGACTTCCCGTCCCTGTTCTTCATGTACGGCCCGAACACGAACACCTCGGGCGGCTCGATCATCGCCTATGAGGAAGCCCAGTCCGGCTACATCCGCCAGGCGCTGCAGCTCGTCCGCGACCAGGGCGCCGCGGCGATCGAGGTGCGCCGCGAGGTCGAGGCCGCGAGCGACCGTGAGGTTCAGGCGCGCTTCGCCGGCACGGCGTGGCTGGAGTGCGACTCCTGGTACCGCGACGAGCACGGCCGGATCGTCACGAACTGGCCCGGCTACATGCGCGAATACTTCGCCAAGGCAGCGGAGCTGGACCCGTCCGAGTACGCGCTGCTCCCCCAGCCCGACCGCGAAGAGGTCGCGGCCTAGAGCCGCTGTCGTGACGCGCGGACCAGAGGACCGCCGTGCGCCGCGCGCCGATGCGATGCGGAGCATGGACGCGATCCTCGCCGCGGCGCGCGAGGTCTTCGCGGAGAACCCGACAGCGGGGCTCGACGTCATCGCCACACGGGCGGGCGTGCATCGCGCGACGCTCTACCGCCACTTCGCGACGCGCGAGGCGCTCGTCTCGAGCCTCTACGAGGCCTACCTCGACGACGCCGAGGCGGTCATCCTCGAAGCGGACGTCGAGGCCGGGGACCTGCTCGACGAGATCGAGCGGCTCACGCGCCGCGTGTACGCCGTCAATCTCGACTGGAAGGCGTTCGCCTGGGCGCCCGCGTACTCCCACGAGACCCAGGTCCGCCGCGAGGAGATGACCCTCACGACCTTCCGGCTCTTCCAGGCGGCCTACGACCGCGGCGTGCTGCGGCGGGATCTCACGATCCGTCAGCTGCTCGTCGCGTGGGGCGCGCCCGTCCTCTTCCTCGCGGCGCGCATCGACGAAGGCGCCTGGTCGCTCGACGAGGTCGTCGAGCACACGATGCTCATGATCACGCCGCCGGCCTGAGCGGGGGAGCCGGGATTCGAACCCGGATTCACGGTTTTGGAGACCGCGCGCATAGCCGTTAACTCACTCCCCCGTGGAGCGCGGGCCATGGTATCGCCGCGTGCCGGGGGGACGGCGTTCTAGCCTGACGGGCGTGTCCCGCCCGCATCCCGCCCGAGCGCTGCCTGCGCTCGTCCTGACGCTCGCCGCCCTCGGCGCCCTGGCGCTCGGCGCCTGCAGCTCCGACGACCCGACCACGGCGGCCACCCCCGAGGGGACGGTCGTGACCGGGCCCGGCGTGCGGGCGGTGGCTCCGCCGTTCGCACCGGAGTACGCGAAGCTCCCGCAGCGCATCCGGCTTCTCGGCCTCCCGCCGACCGGCAAGGAGAAGTTCCACCGGCACGCGCTGCTGCGCATCTACGAGGACGGGCTGCTCGTGCCGGTGCCCAAGAACGTCGGGGTCGACGAGAAGCGCGAGGTCATCTCCGCGATCCACACGCACGACGCGACGGGCGTCCTGCACTTCGAGTCCGACAAGCCGTTCCAGAGCTCCCTCGGCGACGTCTTCCAGATCTGGGGCGTGACGCTCGGCCCGGGTCAGATCGGGACGCTCAAGGACGGCGACGGCCGGACGGTGCGCGTCTACGCGAACGGGAAGCGGCTCGCCGACCCGGCCGCCTACGTCGTGAAGAAGGACGACGTGATCGTCATCCGCTACGACGACGGCTCGCAGAACGTGCCGCTGAACCCGGACACCACGGCGCTGAAGGACGCGAACGCCGGCAAGGGCCTGTGCGGCGCCGCGCAGAAGGGCGAGAAGGTCAAGAGCTGCACGCTGATGAAGCAGGAGACGTAGAGTCCGCGCCGTGTCCCCCGTCCGGTGGCTCTGGCGCGTCCCGCATCGCTGGTTCATCGCGGTCGCGGTCGCCATCCCGCTCGGGTGCGCGATCGACACGCAGCTCGACCTGACCCAGGCGCAGCAGTGGCTGCTGGCCGTCCCCGTCTGGCTCGTCGTGCTGGGCGTGCTGCCCGAGCTGCCGCGAACCCGACAGGTGATGCTCCTCTGCTTCCTGCCGATGATCTTCATCGCCGAGGTGCTGCTGAGCCACGGGCTGGGCTGGTACGTCTACCGGCTGGAGAACATCCCGCCGTGGATCATCCCCGCGCACGGCATCGTGTTCCTGACGGCGATGCGCGCCGTCGACACGACGGCGATCTCCACGCGCACGCTCGCCTGGGGCGCGGGCGGCGCGCAGGCGCTGTACGGACTGGGGAACCTCGTCCTGCGCGACGACGAGGTGGGCGCGGCGCTGAGCGTCGTGTACGTCATCGGGATGGTGCTGCTCCCAGCCGACGGCAAGCGCTTCTACGCGGCCATCGGGCTCGTCGTCGCCTACCTCGAGGTGATCGGATCGGCCCTCGGGGTCTGGGCGTGGACGCCCGAGCTCTTCGGCCTCGCCGAGACGAACCCGCCGTCCGGCGCCGTCGGCGGCTACGCCCTCGTGGACGGTGCCGCGTATGTCCTGGCGGCGTACGGCGCCGCGCGGGTGTCCGCGGCACTCGCTCCGGCGCGGTCGCCGGCGTAAGCCGGGCGCGGTCAACGCTGCGCAAACCTCGCTACGGGCGCCAGACCGGTGTCCGGCGCACTGTTCACAGGGCCTGCGGTCCTTTACCATTCGGTCAATGCGAACCGGGGGGATCGTGGGTGCAGTGCTGGCTGCGCTGATGGCGCTTGCACTGCCGTCAGCGGCGCTTGCCGCCAATCCAGTGCAGGTCGAGAACGCGAGGCCGGGGAGCTCCGCGTGGGACATCCCGACGCTCACGCCCGGGTCGCTGGAGGGCTACTCCGACCGGATCTCGGCGCTGCCGGGTGAAACCGTCAACCTCAGGGTGAGCTCCGACGAGTCCGCGTCCTACCGGGTCGAGGTCTATCGGCTCGGCTGGTACGGCGGAACCGGCGGGCGGCTGATGACCTGCCTCCCCTCCTGCAATGGGTCGAAGACCGCGACCGCGCAGCCGTATCCGGTTCCGGATCCGACGACCGGCATGGTCAAGGCGAACTGGACGACCACGGAGACCTTCACGGTCGGCAGCGACTGGGTCAGCGGCTACTACATCGCGCTGCTGCGCAAGCTCTCCGGACCTGAGACCGGCAGCGGCTTCACGATCCCGCTGGTCGTCAAGGCCCCGCCGGAGCGCGAGAAGGTGATGCTCGTCCAGGCGTCGGCCAACACCTGGCAGGCCTACAACCGCTGGGGTGGGAAGAGCCTCTACAACTCGAACAGCGTCGACAGCCTGCGCGCCACGCACGTGTCCTACGACCGGCCGTTCCATCGCGAGACGCAGGGCCTGTACCACTACGACGTGCCGCTCGCCCGCTTCCTCGAGCGCGAGGGCTTCGACGTCGCCTACCAGGCCGACACGGACACCGACCAGGACCCGACCGGGCTGCTCGGATACCGCATGGTCGCCTCCGCCGGCCACGACGAGTACTGGTCGAAGACCATGCGCGACGCGTTCGAGAACGCCCGCGACGCCGGGGTGAACCTCGCCTTCTTCGGTGCCAACACCGGCTACTGGCAGGTCCGGCACGCGGACGGCGGGCGCACGATCGTCGCCTACAAGGACCGCTCGGCGGACCCCGAGCCGGACCAGCGCCTGAAGACGATCCAGTTCCGGGTGCTGATCCCGCCGCGGCCCGAGTGCCAGCTCCTCGGTGTCCAGTACCAGGGCGGAGCGCTGTCGAGCGGCGACGCCGCCGGGTATCGCGCGTACTCCGCCGTCCCGTCCAGCCTCGGCGACTCGTGGCTCACCGGCACCGGCCTGACGGCCGGCTCGAGCATCCCCACGATCGTCGGCTACGAATGGGACTCGATCGATCCGAGCTGTGCCGTCCCCGGGACCGTCACCCCGCTGCTCCAGTACGACGGCGGCTCGCTCACCGAGACCGCACATGCGGTGCGGTACACGGCCCCGTCGGGCGCGAAGGTCTTCTCCGCCGGCACACTGAACTGGAGCTGGAAGCTCGACTCGTTCGTCCTGCCCGGATACGACACCACCGGCCACGGCGAGGACGAGCGCATCCAGACGCTCACGCGGAACCTCGTCACCGATCAGCTTCAGCCGCGCCCGGCGAACTTCCCGCCGACCGCGAACTTCACGCGGGACGTCGCGGCGCCGGTCGCCGGGCAGACGGTGACGTTCACCGACACGTCCACGGACATCGACGGGACCATCGCCGCCCGCGCGTGGGATCTCGACGACGACGGCGTCTACGACGACGGGACCGGCGCCACCGCCGCCGGCACGTTCGCGCCGGCAGGGAGCTCCACCGTCAGCCTGCGGGTCACGGACGACAAGGGCGCGACGGCGACACGCGCGATGACCTTCGCGGTCTCCGCCGGGAACGTCCCGCCCGCCGCCTCGTTCACGCAGAACAAGGCCGCCCCCCTCGCCGGTGACACGGTCACGTTCACCGACACCTCCACCGACAGCGACGGCACGATCGCCTCCCGCGCGTGGGACCTCAACGGCGACGGCCAGTACGACGACGGCACCGGCGCCACCGCGGACCGCACGTTCACGCTCGCCGGCTCGTACACCGTCGGCCTCCGGGTCACCGACGATGACGGAGCGACGGCGACGAAGACCGTGACGGTCGCCGTCTCGGCCGCGCCGGGCCAGTGGTCGACGCTGCAGCACCGCGGGCTCTTCTCGTCGGCGACTTCGACGACGATGGCGCTCGCGCCGACGAGCCCGCTGACCTCCGGCAGCCTCGTGGTCGTGGCCGTCGGCTGGGCCGACCAGACGTCGACGCCGACCGTGACGGACACGCGCGGCAACACGTACGCGCCCGCGGGCCCGGCGGCGCGTTACGCCGGCAGCCGCAGCGTTCAGCTGTTCTACGCCAAGGGCGTGACCGGCGGAGCCACCACCGTCACCGTCACGTTCTCGTCAGCGGTCGACGGCCGCTTTATGGGCATCAGCGAGTACGCCGGCCTGGACACCGCGACGCCCCTCGTGGCCACGGCGACCGCCTCCGGCAACGGCACGAGCGGCGGCGCTCCCGTCGCCGCATCCGCCGCGGGGCAGCTCGTCGTCGGGATCACGCAGAACGGCGCGGGCGGCGTCGCCGGCGTCCTCGGCGCCTCGCCCTCCCTCCTGGACACCGGCGCCGGCGGCAGCACCGGGCACGCGATGGACGCCACCTCCGCGGCGGGTCCGTCGACGCTGCGCTTCCGCTTCAACGCCAGCGGCTCGTGGGCCGTGGCCTCCGCCGCCTTCCGCGTGCACATGAACGCCGCGCCGACCGCGAGCTTCACCCGAACGCCGCTCGTCCCGGTCGCGGGCCAGTCCGTCACGTTCACCGACACGTCGACCGACAGCGACGGCACGATCGCCTCGCGCGCCTGGGACCTCGACGACGACGGCGCCTTCGACGACGGGACCGGGGCGACCGCGACCCGGACGTTCCCCACGGCGGGCATGCACACCGTGCGCCTGTCGGTCACCGACAACAGCGGCGCGATCACGACGAGCACGATGAACTTCGCCGTCGATCCCGTGCCGAACGTGCTCCCGGCCGCGTCGTTCACGCACAGCCCCGCGAGCCCCTCGACGGGTGAGCCGGTCGTGTTCACGGACACGTCCACCGACAGCGACGGAACCATCGTGTCGCGCGACTGGGACCTCGACGACGACGGCGCCTTCGACGACGGGTCGTTCGACGGGAACAACGCGGTGGAGTCGACGGTCTTCGTCACCGCCGGCCCGCACGACGTCCACCTGCGCGTCACCGACAACAGCGGCGCCACCGACGTCGAGACCGTCACGATCAACGTGCTCCAGGGCAACGTGGCGCCCGCCGCGTCGATCAGGCGCGACCTGCGGGTTCCGCGCGTCGGCGAGACGGTGGTGTTCACCGACACGTCCACCGACAGCGACGGCACGGTCGCCGCCCGCGCGTGGGATCTCGACGGCGACGGCGCGTACGACGACGGCAACGGCCAGACCGCCGCCCGCGCATTCGACGAGCCGTCGATCAACACCGTGCGGCTGCGTGTCACCGACGACGACGGAGCGGTGAGCGTCGCCGAGATGATCTTCGCCGTCTACGCCTCCGGCAACATCGCGCCGCAGGCGAGCTTCGAGGCCGACGACGCCGCGCCCTCCGCCGGCGACACCGTGACGTTCACGGACACCTCCACGGACCCGGACGGCAGCATCGCGCTGCGCGCGTGGGACCTCGACGACGACGGCCAGTACGACGATGGCACCGGCGCGACAGCCGCCCGCCTCTTCGCGATCGCCGGGTCGTACACCGTCGGTCTCAAGGTCACCGACAACGGCGGCGCCGCGACGACGACGACCGCGACCGTCACGGTCATCGCGGCGAACGTCCTGCCGACCGCGTCGTTCACGCAGAGCAACGCCGCCCCCGTCGCTGGTGACACGGTCACGTTCACCGACACCTCCACCGACAGCGACGGCACGATCGCCTCCCGCGCATGGGATCTCAACGGCGACGGCCAGTACGACGACGGCACCGGCGCGGGCGCGGACCGCACCTTCGCCAGCGCCGGCACGTTCACCGTCGGCCTGCGCGTCACCGACAACCGCGGCGGCACGGCCACCACCACCGCGAGCGTCACCGTCATCGCGGCGAACGTCCTGCCGACCGCGTCGTTCACGCAGAGCAACGCCGCCCCCGTCGCCGGTGACAGCGTCACGTTCACCGACACCTCGACCGACAGCGACGGCACCATCACCGCGCGCGCCTGGGACCTCAACGGCGACGGCCAGTACGACGACGGCACCGGCGCCAGCGCCAACCGCACCTTCGCCACCGCCGGCACCTCCACCGTCGGCCTGCGCGTCACCGACAACCGCGGCGGCACCGCCACCACCACCGCGAGCGTCACCGTCATCGCGGCGAACGTCCTGCCGACCGCGTCGTTCTCGCAGAGCAAGGCCACACCGGTCGCCGGTGACACGGTCACGTTCACCGACACCTCCACCGACAGCGACGGCACGATCACCTCCCGCGCATGGGACCTCAACGGCGACGGCCAGTACGACGACGGCACCGGCACCCGCGCAGACCGCACGTTCGCGACCGCCGGCACCTCCACCATCGGCCTGCGCGTCACCGACAACCGCGGCGGCACCGCCACCACCACCAGGAGCATCACGATCGCGTCGTGGTCCAGCGTGCAGAACCGCGCGCAGTTCTCCTCGGGCAGCGCCACGACGATCGGGGTGACGCCGGCCGGCGCGCTGACGACCGGCGACCTCGTCGTCGTCGCCGTGGCGTGGGGCGACCAGTCCTCGACCGCGGCGGTCACCGACACGCGCGGCAACACCTACACGCCGATCGGATCGCCGGTGCCGTACGCGGGCAGCCGCCGCGTGCAGCTGTTCTACGCCCGGAACGCGATCGGCGGCACGGCGACCGTCACGGCGACGTTCAGCGCCGCCGTCGGCAACCGCTGGATCGCGGTGGCCGAGTTCTCCGGCATGGACCCGATCTCGCCGCTCGTCACGTCGGCATTCGGCTCGTCCTCGGGCTCGTCGTCGTCGGTCCCGGTCAACGCCACCGCCCCCGGGCAGTTGCTCGTCGGAGCGACGGTCAACGGCGCGGGCGGAATCGCGAACGTGACGGGCTCCTCGGCGCACCTGCTCGACACCGCTCCGGGCGCGAGCATGGGCGACGCATTCGGGACCACGGCAGCCGCCGGGCCCTCGGCGATCACGTTCGGCTACGCGGCGTCCGGGCCGTGGGCCAGCACCGTCGCGGCCTTCCGGCCCGCCGGAACGTAACTTTATCTCCCGGACATTCGTCCAGTGCGCCGGATCTCGGCGCAGCTCTGGTCGTCGGAGCGAGGCTCCGCCGGCCGGTTCCTGACGACCGCTCATCGCAGCACCCGACCGCCTGTTGCGGACCTGGATGCGGATTTCCCGCGTGACGAACGCCCGGCCCTTCGGTCTTCCCACCTTGAGTTCGCTCTGCGAGCTGACGACCAAAAAGGTGTCGAGACCCTCAGGAGGTCGTCCCCGTGCCGCTGTCATCGTTCCCCACGCTGTTCCGTCTTGCCGCGATCCTGTCGATCGTCGCGTTCGGATTCGCCGTCCAGCCCAACCGCAGTGCGGCCGCAACCGCACACGGATCCAAGACGAAGTGCTCCACCAAGAAGAGCTCCAAGCACGCCACGTCGCGGAGCACGAAGCGTTCCGTGCGCTGCACCAAGCGCACCACGAAGCGCTCGATCAAGCGCTCCACGCGCATCGTCGCCGGCCCGAGGTTTCTCTCGCTGGGCATCGCCGACGCCGCGGCCGAGTCGCTCGTCGCGACCGAGGACGCGTACGTCAACTCGTCCTCCCCCACCAAGAACTTCGGCTCCAACGAGGCACTGCGCCTTGACACGAAGCCGGGCAAGCGCTCGTACGTGAAGTTCGACGTCCCCGCCGGCGCCGCCCCCGTGACCCAGGCCGTCCTCATGGTCTACGCGACGTCCTCGTCCCGCGAAGGCGTCGTCGCTCGCCGGTTCACCAACCCGGACGTCTGGTCCGACTGGTCGATCACGTGGAACAACAGGCCGACCGCGAGCAGCACGACGCTCGCCGCCTCCGGGCGCTACAGCTCCGGTGCGTGGATCTCGCTCGACGTCACGAGCGCCGTCACCGCCGGCGCCAAGGCGTCGTTCGAGCTGACCACGCCGTCCAACAACCAGACGACGTTCGCCAGCTCCGAGGCGGGTGTGATCAACGCACCGCAGCTGAAGATCACGCGCGCATCGATCGCCCCGCCGCCGGACACGACCGCTCCGTCGGCTCCGGCATCGCTGACCGCAACGGCCGGCAACGCCCAGGCGCAGCTCGCCTGGAACGCCGCGAGTGACAACGTCGCCGTCACCGGCTACCAGGTCTCCCGCAACGGCACCCTGGTCGCCAGCACGACCGGCACCAGCTGGACCGACACCGCCGTCAGCAACGGCACCAGCTACAGCTACACCGTCAAGGCCATCGACGCAGCCGGCAACCTCAGCGCCGCGTCCAACACCGCGACCGCAACCCCGGTCGCGCCGGCCGACACCACCGCGCCGTCGGCACCGGCATCGCTGACCGCGACCGCCGGCAACACCCAGGCACAGGTCGCCTGGAACGCCGCGAGCGACAACGTCGCCGTCACCGGCTACCGCGTCTACCGCAACGGCACACAGGTCGCGTCGCCGACCGGCACCAGCTGGACCAACACCGGCCTGACGAACGGCACCAGCTACAGCTACACCGTCAAGGCCATCGACGCAGCCGGCAACCTCAGTGCTGTGTCCAACACCGCCAGCGCAACCCCCGTCGCGCCTGGGGACACCACCGCTCCCTCGGCACCGGCATCGCTGACCGCGACCGCCGGCAACGGCCAGGTGCAGGTCGCCTGGAACGCCGCAACCGACAACGTCGCCGTCACCGGCTACCGCGTCTACCGCGGCAGCACCCTGGTCGCGTCGCCGACCGGCACCAGCTGGACCAACACGGGCCTGACGAACGGCACGAGCTACAGCTACACCGTCAAGGCCATCGACGCAGCCGGCAACCTCAGCGCCGCGTCCAACACCGCGACCGCGACCCCGGTCGCGCCGGCCGACACCACCGCGCCGTCGGCACCGGCATCGCTGACCGCGACCGCCGGCAACGGCCAGGTGCAGGTCGCCTGGAACGCCGCAACCGACAACGTCGCCGTCACCGGCTACCGCGTCTACCGCGGCAGCACCCTGGTCGCGTCGCCGACCGGCACCAGCTGGACCAACACCGGCCTGACCAACGGCACCAGCTACAGCTACACCGTCAAGGCCATCGACGCAGCCGGCAACCTCAGCGCCGCGTCCAACACCGCGACCGCAACCCCGGTCGCGCCGGCCGACACCACCGCGCCGTCGGCACCGGCATCGCTGACCGCGACCGCCGGCAACGGCCAGGTGCAGGTCGCCTGGAACGCCGCGACCGACAACGTCGCCGTCACCGGCTACCGCGTCTACCGCGGCAGCACCCTGGTCGCGTCGCCGACCGGCACCAGCTGGACCAACACCGGCCTGACCAACGGCACCAGCTACAGCTACACCGTCAAGGCCATCGACGCAGCCGGCAACCTCAGCGCCGCGTCCAACACCGCCAGCGCGACACCCGTCGCGCCGACCGGTGGCGGGCCCAACGGCGCCGGGATCCTGCCGTACAGCCCGTTGTCGCCGTGGAACACGAAGATCCCGGCCGGGGTGGCGGTTGATGCCGCGAAGACCAGCAGCTACGTCGGCGGTCTCCAGGCCCTGGGCCTGCCGCTGACCAGCGACCCGGATCAGTACACGATTCCGGTGGTCTCAGCGACCTCGTCGACGCCCCTGGTGAAGGTGTACGCCAGCGGCACCGGCGACTACATGCCCAACGACACTGTGCCGCGCAAGGCGCAGGGCAGCTACGTCATGGCGCCGATTCCCGCCGGCGCGCTCGGCGGCGAAGGGTCCGACGGTCAGCTTGAAGTCGTCAACTGGGACACCGGCGAGCAGTGGGGTTTCTGGCAGCTCTACCCCAACGGCGACGGGACGTACACGACCAGCAACACGTACCACACGTCGATCGGCGCGGGCAGCATGGGCCGTTTCGCTGATGGGCAGCGCGGCCGCGGCGCCGGTACGCAGTACCTGGCCGGTCTCGTTCGCCCTTGGGAAATCGCGCAGGGCCGGATCGATCACGCGCTCGCATTCGCATGCGGCATCAGCTCGCCCGCGGTCGTCTACCCCGCGAGCAAGTCCGATGGCGCGGGCTCCCCGGCGCTGATTCCGGAAGGTACACGCCTCCAGCTCGACCCCAACTGGGACATCAACCAGCTGTCGAACCCGAAGGCGCGAATCATCGCCAAGGCGCTGCAGGACTACGGCATGTACAACATCGACAACTCGGGCTCATCGAAGATCTACATCGAGGATCGCACGACAGCCAACTGGGACTCCAGCGTTACGCGCAGCCTGGTCAGCGGGATTCCGTGGTCGGCGTTCCGTGTGGTTGCGCCGCCCGCCCAGCCGTGACGCCGTGAACTCCGTGTGTGCGGGGGCGCCCAGCGCCCCCGCACACACCTGTTTCAGGGCCTGAACACCCCGATACACTGGGCCTGTGCAGTCTTCCGGCGCCTCGCGCCGTCTGCTCGTTCGAGGCGCAGCGGTCATCGTCACCCTGGTGGCCATGTCGCTGGCCTGGGGCGGGTGCGACAACGGCAACGATCCCTCGCGGGAAGCCCTCGCCGGTCAGGCTTCGGCCGCAGCCTGTCAGCGGCCCTATGCCTCGTCGAGCCCCTGGAACCGCCCGATCTCGGCCAAGGCCTCGTACGACCCCCGCAGCAAGGTGCACGCCGCCGCGCTGGGCGGACCGCTCTCGAGTGATCCGACGCAGTACACCTACCCCGTCTACAACGCGAGTTCCGCGACGGTTCCCGTCACGATCACCGGCAACTACTCGCGCGTGACCACCGGCGGCAAGCGGCTGCGATTCATCCGGCGCGCCCGCGTGCGCGTGCCGTTGCCCGCGAGCGCCCAGAGCGCCGCCGGCTACGACTCGCAGCTCATCGTCGTCGACCGCAGGAGCGGGGCGGAGTGGGGCTTCTTCCGCCTGCGCAAGGAGGGCGGGGACTGGGTGGCCGAGAACGGCTACGAGTACAACACCCGCTGGTCCGGCGTCCCGCCGTCGGGCTTCGGCTCGCGCGGCGCGGGCGTGACGTACCTCGCCGGGCTCGTGCGTCCCTGCGAGATCCGCCGGGGCCGGATCGATCACGCGATCGCGTTCGCCTACGACTATCCGACCGCGCGGTTCGTCCCGCCGGCCACGAAGTCCGACGGGGCGTCCACGAGCCCCGACGACGTCCCCGAGGGTTCGCGTCTCCAGCTCGATCCGACCCTGACGACCGCCGCACTGCGCGCCCGCGGGTGCAACCGCGCGTGCCTGATCATCGCGCGTGCGCTGCAGCGCTACGGCATGTACGTGATCGACAACTCCGGGCGCCCGAAGCTCTACATGGAATACGAGCGGACCGCCCGCTGGCGCGGAACGGTCGACGAGGACACCGTGTCCCCGATTCCGCTGAGCGCGTTCCGCCTGGTCCGGTCCGGGTAGCCGGCTCCCCGGTCATCGACATGCCAGGACGGTCCATCGCACACGCGCGGCTCGGCGTCTACTCGGACCTCGTGTATCACAGGGACGCCGAAGGCATCTCGACGAACCGGGCGTTCATCCGGTTCGTCACGAGCCTGCCGCCGCGCGTCGGCGAGGTCGTCCTGTTCGGGCGCCTGAGTCCCGAGCCCGGGCGCGAGCCGTACGCGCTGCCCTCCGAGCAGGTCCGCCTCGCCCCGCTCCCCTACTACCGGACGGCGAAGGACCTGCTCGCGGTCGCGAAGGCGTTCGCCGGATCGTGCCGCGTGTTCGATCGCGAGATCCGCGGGCTCGACGCGGTGTGGATCTTCGGTCCCCAGCCGCTGCCGATCGCCTTCGCCCTCATCGCGCGGGCGCGGTCGGTGCCCGTCGTGCTCGGTGTGCGGCAGGACTACCCCGAGTACATCCGCAACCGGCTGCCGAGCCCCAGATGGGCGTGGGCGATCGACGTCGCGCGTGCCCTGGACTGGAGCTTCCGCCGGCTCGGGCGCCGCGACCGCGCGGTCGTACTCGGCGACGGCCTGGCGGCGAAGTGGCGCGGCGGCGCCCCCGTCATGAGCACCGGCTTCTCGCTCGTGCGCCGGGACGAGCTGCGGTCCCGCGAGGACGCGCTCGCGCGTGACTGGGACGGCCCGCGGACGATCCTCAGCGTCGGCCGGCTCGACTCCGAGAAGAACCCGCTGCTGCTGCTCGAGATCCTCGCGGCGCTGCGGTCACGGGACCCGCGCTGGCGGCTGACGGTCGCCGGCGACGGACCGCTGCGGGCGGCGATGGAGGCGCGCATCGCCGAGCTCGGCCTGACGGACGCCGTCGATCTGCCCGGCGAGGTTCGCAACGGCCCCGAGCTCTGGCGGCTCTATCGCGATGCCCACCTGTTCCTCCACGTGTCATTCACCGAAGGCCTGCCCCAGGTGCTCGTCGAAGCGCAGGCCGCGGGGCTGCCGATCGTCGCGACCGCCGTCGGCGGCGTGTCGGCGGCTCTCGGCGGCGGCCGGCTCGGCCTCCTGATCCCGCCGGCCGACCGCGACGCAGGCGTGCGCGCCGTCGAGCGCCTGGCCGCGGAGCCGGACCTGCGGGAGCGGCTGATCACGGACGGTCTCGCCAACGCCGAGCGGGAGACGCTCGAGGCCCAGCTCGACCGGCTCGCCGAGTTCCTGGACGCCGCCATCGCGGAGGGCTCGCGATCGTGAGCGAGGACGTGCGGCCGGAGGACCAGCGACCCGAGCGCCCGTCGCTCTTCTCGAGCGCGCTCCTCACCTACGGGACGAATCTCGCCGTGGCGATCCTGTCGCTGGTGAACGTCCTGATCATCGCCCGCGTCCTGGGCGCATCCGGCCGGGGCGAGGTCGTGTTCGTGATCACCGTCGTCACGATGAGCGGCCATCTCGCCGCGCTCGCGGTGCAGGAGGCCAACGGCAACATCGCCGCACGCGAGCCGCGACTGCGCGCGTCGCTCGCGACGAACTCGATCCTGTTCGCGCTGCTCTTCGGCCTGCTCGGCGCCGCGGTCGTCGCCGGCCTGTCGGAGGCCTTCCCCGCCGTCGGCGGACCGGTCCCGCGCGGCCTGCTGCTCGTCTCGCTGCTCTCGATGCCGATCGTCATCCTGAAGGTGTACTTGAACTACCTCGTCCAGGCGGACTACGCGTTCAAGGCGACGAACGCCGCCTGGATCTCCGGCCCGACGACGACGACGATCCTGAACGGCACCCTCGGGCTGTCCGGGCTGATGAGCGTCAACACCGCCGTCGCCGCGTGGATCATCGGCCAGACCCTCGGGCTGCTCGTCCTGGTCGTCTTCGTGATCCGCACGACCGGCTTCGGGATGCCGCACCTCCACACGGCGCGGCGCAGCGTCGCGTTCGGCGCCAAGGTGCAGATCAGCAAGATCATGGACGTCGGTAACTACCGCGTCGACCAGTGGATCCTCGGCTCCATCTCGGGCTCGCGCGAGCTGGGCATCTACAGCGTCGCGGTCGCCTGGGCGGAGGTCCTCTTCTACCTCCCCGGCGTGCTGGTCCTGCTCCAGCGGCCGGACCTCGCGCGCGCCGACCGGCAGGGCGCCGCGGCGTTCGCGAGCCGCATCTTCCGCTCGGCGATCATCCTCGCCGCGGGCCTGTCGCTGATCCTGCTGCTTATCGCGCCGTTCCTGTGCACGACGATCTTCGGCGACGAGTTCAGCGAAGCGGTCCCCATGCTCCGCATCCTCGCGCTCGGCGCGTTCGGGCTGTGCGCGCTCGAACTGCTCTCGAGCGCGCTGGTCGCCCAGCGGCACGCGCTGGCGGCGAGCATCCCGATCGCCGTCGCGGTGACCGTCGGCCTGGGGCTCGACTTCATCCTCATCCCCGACCACGGCGGGATCGGCGCGTCGATCGGCGCGGTCGTCGGCTACACGCTCGGGGGGGTCACCGCGGCGGTGGTCTTCTCGCGGCTCCTGCACGGGCCGCTGCGCGGCCTCGTGCCGCGGCGCACGGATGTGCGCTGGATCGTCGACAAGGGCCGCGGCGTGCTCAGCCGCGGGACCTGACCGCCGGCTCAGCGCCGGCCGGAGCGCAGCGCGCGAAGCGCGACGCGGCGCGCCGTCACCTCGCGCGCCGAGTCCGCCGGCCGCAGCACGAAGGACGCCGCGCCGGCAAGCCCGAGCAGCAGCCAGAAGTAGCGCTCGTAGGCGAGCGACAGGAACATCCCGGTGAGCATGTAGGCCGACAGCGCGAGCAGCAGCGCGGTGGCGAGGTCCGCCGCCTCCAGATCACCGACGGCCAGGTCCGCGCGTCTGACGCGCCACGCCGCCGCGAACGACGTTCCCAGCACGCCGAGGAACGCGAGCAGGCCGAACAGGCCCAGGCTCGAGGCGATGTCCAGGAAGACGTTGTGCGCCTCACGCTGCGCCTCCTCGCCCTTGGCCGCGCCGGACCTCTCGCGCTCGTGGAGCGCGCCGCCGGTCGCCTGCGCGTAGCGGCGGTAGTACGCCGGGAAGACGCCCGGCCCCACGCCGACGACGTAGTGGTCCAGGAACACGTGATACGCGGCCTCCATCTCCGTCGACCGCTGCTGGGCCGACAGGTCGGCCTCGGGGTCCGTGCCGACCTGCTGTGAGGACGCGCTGCCGACCGAGGTGATCGTGGCGACCCGCTCGATGTACGACGGCACGAGCACGAGCAGTGCCGCGACGCCGGCCACCATCGCGACCATCTGCCACGCGCGGAAGTAGCGCATGAGCCCCATCGCGATCAGCAGCAGGACGAAGGCGACGCCCGCCCCGCGCGAGGAGGTGAGCGCGACCGCGTAGAGCATGAGCAGCGCGGCGCCCCCGGCCGAGAAGCGCAGCAGGGACGTCCGCTCGCGCCAGCAGAACACCAGCGCGATGGCGATCGCGACGACGAGGATCTGCCCGTAGTAGTTGGGGTCGCCGAACGGGCCGGACGCGCGCCAGTCCTCCGCCGCACCGGCCGCGAACGATGCTGGGTCCGGCTGCGCGAACCCGAAGAACGGGCGGAAGTACGCCTCAGTGATGCCCTGGTACACGGTGAACACCGCGAGGATGCTCCCCGCGATGATGATCATCCACAGCGCACGCCGCAGCGTGTCGCGCGTGCGGATGACGTTCGTGACGAGGAAGTAGAGGAGCAGGCCCTCGACGAGCTGCTTCTCCAGGCCGGCGATCGCGAGGTCCTGGTAGGCGGACATGACCGTGGACAAGGTGGTCACGATCAGCAGCAGCACCATGACGCCGAGCGTCGGCGTCAGCCGGATCGGCTCCCCGCGCCGGACGTCGATGAGAAACGGGACGAGCAGGAGCAGGACGAACGCCCCGCCGATCGCCGCGGGTGCGCCGTGGACCTGGGTGGCGACGCCCGGGACGTCGAGGTAGATGAGGAAGACGGCGGTGAGCGTCGCCACCTGCGTGTCGACGAGGACGGCCACCGCGAAGACCGCGACGAACGCGAGGGCCAGCACCGCGAACGGCGACGCCGCGACGAGCGCGCCGAGGAGCAGCGCCGTCACGAGGATCAGCAGGCCGACCCCGGCGCGGGTGGTCGCGGGTCCCGGTCCCGGCTTCAGGCTGACCGTGGTCATCAGCTGCGGATGGTAGGCGCCATCACCGCCGCGCGGCGGCGCTCAGCTTGCGCCCGTGCGGCGCACCAGCACCGGCACGGTGGCGAGCAGGATCCACAGCTCGCGCACGATCGACGGATCGCGGAAGAACCCGATCTCGAGCCGGCAGCGATCGTCGAAGTCCATCGACCGCCGTCCGTAGACCTGCCACGGGCCGGTCAGCCCCGGCTGGTAGTCGAGGCGTCCCGCCTCCCAGACCTCGTAGGTCGAGGAGAGGAAGCTCGTGGGCCGGGGCCCGACGAGCGACATGTCGCCGCGCAGGACATTGAAGAGCTGGGGCAGTTCGTCGAGGCTCGTCTTGCGCAGGAAACGGCCCGTCCGCGTGACGCGCGGGTCGTCCGTGAGGCGAAAGTCCGGCCACGGCACCTCGCTCAGATGCCGGAGCTGCTCCTTCAGCTCGTCGGCGTTCGCCACCATCGTGCGGAACTTGTAGAGCTCGAACGTCTCCCCGCCGCGGCCGCAGCGCCGCTGGCGGAAGAGGATCGGCGCGTGACGGTCGGTCAGCCACACCGCGAGCGCGACCGCCGCGAACACCGGCGCCAGCACGACGAGGGCGGCGAGGGTGAGGGCGACGTCGATCACGCGCTTGGTCACGACGTAGTCGGGTCGCGTGCCGAGCGACGAGATTGCCGGCGGCTGCTGCACTAGCGGGCTCCGGCGGCGACACGCCCGGCGCCGCGGACGGTCCAGTCGAACTGCGCAGCCAGGCCCTCAGCGAGCGTGGTCGTGGCCTCGTATCCGAGCTCGGTGCGCGCGAGTGACGGATCGCAGCCGGTCTGGCGCGCCTCGCCGATCTGCGCGTCGGCGTGGGCGACCCGGATCGGGCGGCCCGCCAGCTCCTCGATCAGGCCGATCGCGTCCATGAGCTCGACCGGCTGGCCGCCACCGATGTTGTACGCCGCACCCGGGCGCCCGTGCTCGGCCGCCGCGATCGTGCCCCCGACGATGTCGTCCACGTAGGTGAAGTCGCGCACCTGGCGGCCGTCGCCCAGGATCGGGAGGACCTCGTCGCGCAGCGCGCGGGCGATGAAGCGCGAGAACGCCATGTCGGGCCGCTGCCGCGGGCCGTAGGCCGTGAAGTACCGCAGGCCGATCACCGGGACGCCGTAGCAGCGGTGGTACACGGCGGCGAGCTCCTCGGTGGCCACCTTCGTCATGCCGTAGGGCGAGACGGGCCGGCGCTCCGTCGTCTCGACGGTCGGGTACTCCGCGGCGTTGCCGTACACCGACGACGACGAGGCGTAGACGAACGAGACGGGCGGTCGCGCGACGGCGGCCTCGAGCAGCCGCTGCGTCGAGCGCACGTTGTGCCGCAGGTAGGGCTCGAACCCCTCGCCGAAGCTCGACCGCACACCGGCCTGCGCCGCGAGGTGGATGACGACGTCGACGCCCTCCATCAGGTGGTCGAGCGGGTCACGGCTCAGGTCGACGCGGTGGAACGTGAACCGCGAGGACTCCTTGAGGCCCATGAGGTTGCGGCGCTTGATCGCCCGCGAGTAGAAGTCCGTGAAGCAGTCGACGCCGACGACGTCGTGTCCGAGGTCGACGAGCCGTTCGCTCAGGTGGGAGCCGATGAAGCCGGCGGCACCCGTCACGAGGACGCGCGCGCCCGGATCGAGGCGCCCGATCGACGATGAATCACGCATCAGAGTGCCTCCACGGCAAGGCCGTCATCGATGTCGGGCACCTGCTTGGGCGCCGGCGCACTCGCCAGTTCGAGGCCGTGCATCCGCCCGGCCGCTGCGGCCGTCGCGACCTCGAGCGTCAGCCCGTCCGCCGGGAAGTGCGCCCAGCCGAACGTGACCCCGCCGCCGAGCGCGGCGCTGAGCCGGCGCTCGACCGCGGCCCGGTCGACGTCGTCGCCCTCGATCACGCCGACGATCTCGCAGCCACTCGCCGACTCGCGCGCGGCGAACCCGTCGGTGCTGCGGACGGCGGACGCGAGCGAGCCGATGGCGTCGGGACCGGATCCCTCGGCGACCACGATCTGTGCGGTCGTGCCCATCCGCCGGCAGCGGGCGATCAGCACCTCGGGATTCAGGAGCGGGCTCGGAGCCGGCCGCCGATGCGCCGCGATCAGGAACACGCCGGCCGTTGCGGCCAGGGTCCACGGAAGAAGTTCGCCGGGCTGGACGACGCCGATGGTGCCCGCCGCGACGGTCGCAAGCGGCCAGGCCGCCGGCAGCACGACGACGAAGGCGGCGGCCATCACGCCGACGCTCGCGGCGAACAGGGCAGCGGACGCGTCCGCGCCCGACAGCAGCGTCGCCCCCGCGGCCGCAACGATCCAGCACACCGCGGATGCGGCGACCGATCCCAGGGGCATTTGCCCCATCCTGCCTAGCACTGCATCCCCCCTACAGACGTCCTGTCGAGCGCTGGTTCCCCCCAGGCTCCAAACACCCAAAAAACCGAATATCGCGGGTTGATGCCCCACGTCTGACGATTCCGTTGGGAATACAAGCACGCTCGACGGCGGATCGCAAGCGTCGAGTGGCAGGAAGTTCACATCTGGACGGCGAAAGCCCAGCGTGGCAGGGCGCGTGGCGGCGACGCTGCAGCCCGAACCCCCGCGCCCGTCCCCGCTACCCTCGCCGCCCGAGGCCCACGACGCATGACGACGAAGCTCCTCGCCTCAGGCCGAGCCCGAGCCCGCGACATCCTCGGGGGCGTCTCACGCCACGCGGCCACCGAGCGCGTGGTCGACGCCCTGGCGCGCATCGATCCGGCCGATGGCGCCGACACGCTCGCTGTTCTCGCCTATCACCGCGTGGACGACACGCGGCCGGACGATCGCCGGGATCCCGCGCTCATCAGCACCACGCCGTCGGACTTCGAGCATCAGCTGACGCACCTCGCGCGGCACCGGCCGATCGTCTCCCTCGCCGACGTGCTGCAGGCCGAGCAGTCCGGGGCGTCGCTGCCGCCGGGCGCCGTGCTCGTCACCTTCGACGACGCATACCGTGATTTCTTGGACAACGCCTGGCCCGTGCTTCGCCGGCACGGAATTCCGGTGACAGTGTTCGTCCCTACCGCATATCCCGATCATCCCGAACGGGCTTTTTGGTGGGATCGGCTGTTCGCGGCGCTCCAGGGCACCGCGCGCCGCGACGTGCTGGACACCCCGGCCGGAGCGCTCAGCCTCGAGACGGCCCCTGACCGCCGCCGGGCGATGGAGCGCCTGCGCGCCTGGGTCAACGAGACCCCCCATGACGACCTCGGCCCGGCGCTCGACGCGATCGTCGGTGCTCTGGATGCACCACCGGTCGGCAGCGACGTGCTCGGCTGGGACGAGCTGCGCTCACTGGCGCGCCAGGGCGTGAGCTTCGGAGCGCACACCCGCACCCACCCGCTGATGGGCCGCCTGCCGGTCGACCGCGCCGTCGGTGAGGCGCTCGGGTCATATGAAGACCTCGTCCGCGAGCTCGGAGACTGCCTGCCGGCGCTCGCCTACCCCGGCGGGTCGTGGTCGCAGGACATCACCGGCGCCCTGCGGGAATCGGACATCACGATGGCGTTCACGATGGATCGCGGGGGCAACGACCTGCGCGCCGCGGATCGCCTGGCGCTCCGCCGGATCAACGTCGGGCGGCGCAGTTCCGCGGCGGCGCTCGTGGTCCAGACCCTTCCGCGGGCCGCCCGTTCCCCGCGCATGCGCCGCACGATCGATCGCGTGCTCTCCTCCGGCTGAACGGCCTTTTTCCCTGACTTCCAGGCGTTTTTCCGACCGGCCCGGACACCCCCGCGATCCGCCCGATGACCCTTCTATAGTTCTGTATACCTGCAGGTCCCCCCCGACCCGCGTCGTCTTCCTTCTCTCGCCCTCGCGGCGAACGACGCCCGACCATCGAGCCCCCCGATGATCCTTCTGTCTCGCTGCTCCGCAGCCATGTTCGCCCTGGCGTTCGCCTGGGCCTCCGCCCCCGCCGCGCACGCCGCCGCCCGCGAAGTCCGTGGCGTCGTCGTCCACCGGACCGCGCACAGCGTCGTCGTGTCCCAGAACGGGGAGCTCGTCACCTTCGTCGGCGCCCGCACCCGTCAGGTGGGCCGGCGCGTCACCGCGACGGCACAGCCGCGCGGGGATGGGACGTACACCACGAAGGCGCTGCGCTTCGCGCGTCGCGGAAGCGTGCGCGCGTCCGCCGTCCCGAAGGTCGCGATCGCGGGGACCGTCACCTATGCGAGCCGTTCCCGGCAGCGGTACACGGTGTCCGCCGGGGGTGCCTCGCTCGTCGTCACCGTGAGCGGCCGGACGCACGGCATGCCGCGTGTCGGCGCCCACACCCGCGTAACGGCCAGCCTGCGCTCCGACGGCCGCCTGAAGGAGCGCCATCGCTCGATGGGCGCGCGGCGGACCAGGGCGCTCGTCTCCGGCCGAATCCTCGGCGTCGCCCGCGCCGCCCAGGACGGCGAGTGGACGCTGTTCGTCTCCGCGGACGACGCCGGGAGGTCGCGTGCGGCGATCCGGGCGACCGTGGCCGACTCGACGCTGCCCTCGTTCGTACGCAGCGCGGGCGGCGGCATCAAGCCCGCCTACGACTGGACGCGGCGCACCGTCTCCCTCGACCGCCCGCCCCGGGCATGGGCCTCCGGGCCCCAGGTCCTCGTGACGCTGGCGCTGAGCGCCGCTCGCGGCGGCACGCCCCGCGCCATCGCGGTGGACCGCGTCGACCAGGCTCGTGCGCGGCAGGCGCCGTCCGGGTCCACGCCGGGATCCCAGAACCGCGGCGGCACGCAGAACGGCAACGCCGGGAGCGCGACGACCGGCGGCGGCACCCCGGGCGGCGGCACCGTTCCGCCCACCCTTCCGCCCCCCGTCTCCCCTCCGCCGGTGTCCCCGCCCCTGCGGCCCTACGCGGCGCAGTCGCCCTGGAACACCCCGGTGCCCGCGGGCGTCGCCGTCGATCCGCGCAGCGCCCAGCTCGTCCAGGCGATCTCCGACAACGACCGCCCGCTCACGACGGACGTGGACCAGTACACGATTCCGGTGTACACATTCGACTCGGCCACGCCGCGGCACACGGTCAGGCTGAGCGGCTACTTCTCCGCCTACGACGACGGTGACGACTCGCGCGTCGGATTCGGCGAGTCCCCGACCATCACCAACGTCCCCGTTCCTCCCGGCGCCGAGTCCGGAGACGGGAGCGACGGGCAGATCGTCTTCCTGGACCACGCGTCGCACACCGAGTACAGCTTCTGGCAGTGGCGCCGCAACAGCGCCGGCAACTTCACGGCGACGAACGGCTACCGCTACCACACGTCCGCGGACTACCACGGACGCTTCGCCGATGGGCTTGCGGGCCGCGGCGCAGGGCTGCCCTACTTCGCCGGCCTCGTGCGCCGCTGGGAGATCGACAGCGGGCGGATCGACCACGCGCTCGCTTTCGCCTACGAGAGCCCCGCGCCGACCTTCGTCTACCCGGCCAGCAAGACCGACGGCGACGGCGTCGCGGGAGTCGACGTCCCCGAGGGCGCGCGCCTGCAGCTCAACCCCTCGCTCACGGAAGCGGACTTCGACTCGTGGGGGCTCAGCGGGCCGGCGCGGATCATCGCGCGCGCGCTGCAGCAGTACGGGATGTACGTCGTCGACAACAGCGGGTCGTCGAAGCTCTACCTGGAGGACCGCAAGACGGCGGGATGGGACGACAGCGTCACCCGTGACCTCGTCTCGGACATCCCCTGGTCGGCCTTCCGCGTCGTCGCGCCGCCGGCCGGCGGCTGACGCCCGGATCATCCGTCCAGCGCGCCCGGAGGACCGTTCGGCGCCTGTCAGAATCGCCTGATGCCTGAGCGCATCGGGATCGATCTCGTGTCCGTTAACGCGGTGGCCGCCGCATTGGAGGCCCATGCCGACCGCTACCTCGACCGCATCTATACGCCCGCCGAGGTGGACGACTGCCGGACACCCGCGGGCATCGACCCGCAGCGTCTCGCCGCGCGCTTTGCGGCGAAGGAGGCCACCATCAAGGCGCTCGCCCCCGGAGGCGAGGCGATCCCGTGGAACAGCATCAGCGTCCGCCGCGCGGCGTCGGGCGCTCCGGCGCTCGAGCTCACCGGCGCGGCCGCCGAGCAGGCCGACCGCCAGGGCCTCGACGAGTTCGCCGTGAGCCTCACTCACGAGGAGGGCCTCGCGGCTGCCGTCGTGATTGCAGGATCAGCGGCGCGATGACCGATACTCCCGCCGTGACCGACAGGATCCGGGCGGTGCTCAGCGAGCACGGCCGACTCTCCAGCGACGTCACCTCCCTCGCGGACGGTGACGACCTCTACCAGGCCGGCATGACCTCCCATGCGAGCGTCAACGTCATGCTCGCGCTGGAGGACGCCTTCGACATCGAGTTCCCCGACCGCATGCTCAAGCGTGACGTGTTCGAGAGCATCGACTCGATCGCCCGCGCCATCACCGAGATTCAGGAGCAGGAATGACCGTCATCACGGATGTGGACCGCGAGTTCGTCTCGGCGGTCCGGCGGATCGCCGACGAGGTGTCCTCGGTTCATGCCGAAGCGGTCGACCGCGACGCCCGCATCCCGATCGAGTCACTGGAGGCGCTGCGCGCCGTCGGCGCCCTCGGGGCATTCGTCCCGCAGGAGCTCGGCGGGCTCGGCGTGTCGTTCGAGGCGCTGGCATCTGCGAGCTTCGAGCTCGGTCGTCGGTGCGGCGCCAGCGCGATGATCTTCGCGATGCATCAGATCGAGGTCGTCACGATGGTGCGGCATCTCGATCAGGCCGGTGACTGGTACCGGTCCTACCTCGAGAGCGTCGCACGCGACCAGCGACTGATCGCGTCCGTCACGTCGGAGATCGGCACCGGCGGCGACATGGGGCGCTCCATCGCGCCCGTCACGCCGGCTGACGGCGGCGCATTCACGCTCGAGAAGCAGGCGCCGACCGTGAGCTACGGCGCCCACGCGGACGACCTCTTCACGACGGCGCGCCGCGCGCCGGACGCCGAGCCCGGCGACCAGGTGCTCGTGCTGCACACCGGTGAGCAGACGACGCTCGAGCCCACCGGCACGTGGGACCCGCTCGGTATGCGGGGAACGTGCTCGCCGGGATTCGTGGTGCGGGCGCGCTTCTTCGAGGAGCAGGTGTTCCCCGTCCCGTTCTCCCAGGTCATGAACGAGTCGATGGTCCCCGTCACGCACATCCTCTGGTCGCACCTGTGGCTCGGGATCGCGACCGACGCCTTCGACCGCGCCCGGGCGTTCGTCCGCGCTCAGGCCAAGCAGAAGCCGGGAGCCACGCCCCCGGCCGCTGCGCGGCTCTCGCAGGTCATGGCCGAGCTGTCGTCGCTGCGCGCCGAAGTGCATCTCGCACTCGCCGAGTTCCTCGATGCTTCGGCGGAGCCGGGACGCGGGCGCCTGTCGGAGATGGGCTCGATCCTGCGGTACAACAACCTCAAGATCGCCGCCTCCGAACAGGCGCCGCGCGTCTGTCAGAGCGCCATGGCCGTGTGCGGGATCATGGGCTTCAAGAACGACACGCCCTACAGCACGGGCCGTCACCTGCGCGACACGATGTCCGCACCGCTGATGGTCGCCAACGAGCGCCTCCACCAGACGAACGCCGGCCTGCTGCTGATCGCAAAGGACGTCTAGTCCGATGGCCGAGTGGCGTCCCGGATCGCCGGAGCAGGACGCGTTCCGCGAGGAGCTGCTCGCCGCAGGCCTGTTCGTCGGGTCCGGCGTGCCCGGGATCTACGGGCGCGGCAGCGCCTTCGAGGATATCCGGCTGCGCTTCGACGCGCTCGTCACGCAGGTCGCGGCCGTCGACCAGCCCGAGTCGCTGACGTTCACGCCGCTGCTCCCGCGGCGGCAGCTCGAGCTGACCGGGTACCTCAAGTCCTTCCCGCACCTGGCCGGCACCGTCTTCGCCTTCGAGGGGACGGAGGCACAGGCGGCCGAGCAGGAGCAGCTCGCGGCGCGCCACGAGGACTGGAGCGCGTTCCAGGAGATGAGCGACCTCGTCCTCACCCCGGCTGCGTGCTATCCGGTGTACCCGGCGATCGCCGCGCGCGGGCCGCTCGCCCCGGGCGGCGTCGTGATCGACCCCGGCGACGCCTACGTCTTCCGCCGCGAGCCCGCCGGCGACCCCGCCCGCCTGCAGAGCTTCCACATGCGCGAGCTCGTCCGCATCGGCGAGCCGGAGACCGTCGCCGCGTGGCGCGACGTCTGGCGTGACCGCGCGCTCGCGCTGCTGCAGGGTCTCGGGCTCGAGGCCGACTTCGACGTCGCGACCGATCCGTTCTTCGGCCGCAGCGGCCGGATGCTGGCGGCGAGCCAGCGCGAGCAGGCGCTGAAGTTCGAGATCCTCGCCCCCATCGCCGGCGACGAGCCGACCGCGATCGCGTCCTTCAACTACCACCAGGACCACTTCTCCTCCAAGCACGATCTGCGGATGAGCGACGGCACGTTCGCGCACACGGCGTGCCTGGGCTTCGGCGAGGAGCGCGTCGTCCTGGCGCTGCTCGCTCGGCACGGCCTGGACGCGACCCGATGGCCCGCGGAGGTCAGGAAGCAGCTGTGGGACTGACCTCCATCGACGCCGGCAACGGCATGGTGCGCCTGATGGACCAGCTGGACCCCGGCGCCTACGTCGCGCACGCGGTGCACGGCGGCGACCGCGCGTACGTCGAGACGAACTGCTTCTCCGACATCCTCATCGAGGTGCTCCACGCCCGCGGGGACGAACCGCTCGCGGCCATGGGCTCGACACTGCGGATGGCGTTCGAGGGCGACCAGTGGACGTTCTTCAAGCCGGCGCCCGAGGATCTGGAGCTGCTCTTCGGGATCGACATCCACGAGATGCAGCCCTACCGGCCGCTCCCGGCGCAGATCGCCGAGCAGATCGTGGCCGGCCGGATGATGATCGTCGAGCTCGACGCGTGGTTCCTCCCGGACACCGCGGCCACGAGCTACCGCACCGAGCACGTCAAGACCGCGTGCGCGATCGAGGCGATCGACCCTGACGGCGAGCGCCTGCGCTACTTCCACAACGCCGGCTACTACGAACTCTCCGACGCCGACTTCCGCGGAGTGTTCCGGCTCGATGCCACGCCGCATCCCGACGTCCTGCCGCCGTACGTCGAGCTCGTGCGCTTCGACGCCGGCCCACGCCTGGCAGGTGACGAGCTGCGCGCGGCCGCGCGCGAGCGCTTTCGCCACCACCTCGCCCGCCGCCCGTCCGCCAACCCGTTCCCGGAGTTCGCCGAGCAGCTCTCGCGCAACCTCCCGGAGCTCATCGCCGGGACGCCCGAGCTCTACCACGACTACGCGTTCGCCACCGTGCGGATGGCGGGCTCGGGGTTCGAGGTCTGCGCGTCGGCGGTCGAATGGCTCCTGGAGGACGACGGCGCGCCCGCGGCCGACGCGCTGCGGCGCATCGTCGACGGGTCCAAGGTGCTCTCCTTCCGGATGGCCCGCCGCCGCGAATTCGATCCCGAGCCGGTGATCACGCCCCTCGCCGAGGCATGGGACGAGGCGATGACCCGTCTGGATGATGCCCTTGCGTGACCTGCGCTCCCGCCTGAGCCAGGGCACGGTCGCCGGCCACGTCATCCAGCCCGTCGACAGCGGCTGGTCGGTCGCCGCGGCTCCCCCGGGGTCGACCCTGGCGGACATCGACGAGCTGGACTGGATTCCCGCGCAGGTGCCCGGCACCGTGGCGGGCGCGCTGCGGGCCGGCGGGCTCGACGAGCCGTCGCTCGACGACCGCGACTGGTGGTTTCGCGTGCGCTTCACCGGCGAGCCGGCCGGCCCGGACGAGGAGGTCGTGCTGTGCCTCGAAGGCATCGCGACCGTCGCGCAGGTCCACCTCAACGGCCGGCTCGTCCTCGACTCGACATCGATGTTCGAGGCCCACGGCGTGGACGTCGGGGGCATGCTCCAGGGCGACGACGAGCTCGTCGTGCACTGCCGGGCGCTGACGCCGCTGCTCGCCGAGCGCCGCCGCCCGCGTGCCCGCTGGCGCACCCGGATCGCCGAGCAGAACCTGCGCTTCTTCCGCACATCGCTCCTCGGGCGCGCGCCGGGCTTCGCCCCGGGTCCCGCGCCCGTCGGTCCCTGGCGGCCGGTCCGCATCGAGCGCCGGCGCGGGCTCGTCCTCGACCGGCTGCTCGCCCTGCCGCGGGTCGAGGGTGCTGACGGCGTGCTCACCGTCCGGGCCGACGTACGGCCGGTCGGCGGGGCGTCTGTGCCCGCCGTCGTGACCGCCGAGCTCTCCGGGCCGGCCGGCGCCGTGATCCGGCAGGAGCTCACCGCCGTGCCCACGGACGCGGGCCTCGCGTTCGAGGGGACCCTGCGCATCCCCGGCGTCGAGCGCTGGTGGCCGCACACCCACGGGGAGCCGGTCCTCTACGACGTCGGCCTGCGCTTCGACGACGAGCCGGTGGTCACCGGGCGCCGCGTCGGGTTCCGGCAGCTGGACGCGCTCCCGCCGGGTGGGTCGGTCGAGCGTGAGGGCATCTCGCTGCGGGTGAACGACGTGCCCGTCTTCGCCCGGGGCGCCGTCTGGACACCCGCGGACCCGGTCGGCCTGGCCGCCGGCGAGGCGACGACGCGAGCGATCCTGGAGCGCGTGCGCGACGGCGGGATGAACATGCTGCGCGTCTGCGGACTGGGCGCCTACGAGGACGCCGTCTTCCATGGTCTGTGCGACGAGCTCGGCATCCTCGTCTGGCAGGACCTCATGTTCGCGAACTTCGACTACCCATACGAGGATCCGGCGTTCCGCGAGCAGGTCGACCGCGAGCTCGACGCCGTTCTGTCCGACCTCGCCGGGCGGCCCAGCCTCGCGGTGGTGTGCGGGAACAGCGAGGTCGAGCAGCAGGCCGCGATGCTCGGCCTGGACCCGGCCGCCGGCCGTCCCGAGCTGTTCGGCGAGGCCGTGCCGAGCGCCGTCGCGCGCGCCGGGCTGGACGCGGTCCACGTGCCGTCCTCGCCATGTGGTGGAGACCTCCCGTTCCGTCCGGATGAAGGCGTCGCCAACTACTACGGCGTCGGCGGGTACCGGCGCCCCCTCACCGACGCGCGCCGGTCCGCCGTGCGCTTCGCCGGCGAGTGCCTGGCCTTCTCGAACGTCCCGGACGACGACGCGCTGGAGGCGCTCCTGCCGGAGCGGCCCGGCGACCTCGTCGTCCACCATCCCGCATGGAAGCGCGGGGTGCCGCGGGACGCCGGCAGCGGCTGGGACTTCGAGGACGTCCGCGACCACTACCTGCAGGACGTGTACGGCGTCGATCCGGCCGAGCTGCGCCGGATCGATCACGAGCGCTATCTCGAGCTCTCACGCGCCGTCACCGGTGACGTCATGGCCGCCGTGTTCGGCGAGTGGCGCCGCGCCGCGTCGGTCACCTCGGGTGCCCTCGTGCTGTGGCTGCGCGATCTCCTCCCCGGTGCCGGCTGGGGGGTCCTCGACCACCGCGGGGAGCCCAAGGCCGCGTTCCACCATCTCCGGCGAGCGCTTGCGCCCGTCGCCGTCTGGATGGTGGACGAGGGTCTGGGCGGCGTCGACGTCCATGTCGCCAACGACCTGCCCGCGCCGCTGGAGGCGCGCCTGCGCGTGGCGCTGTACCGCGACGGCGAGACGCGTGTGGACGAGGTGCGCGAGGACGTCCTGATCCCCGCGCACGGGGCGTGGGAGCGCGGCGTCGAGTCGTTGCTCGGCCGCTTCGTCGACGCGTCCTGGGCCTACCGTTTCGGACCGCCGGCGCAGGACGTCATCGTCGCGTCGCTCGTGGATCCCGGCGGCGCCCTGATCGGACAGGCCTTCGCGTTCCCGGCGGGCCGGCCGCAGGGCACGCGCCCGGTCGAGCGGACCGGGCTGCGGGCAGCGCTCGGGGGCACGAACGAGCGACCGCAGCTGACCGTGGGTTCCACGGCGCTCGCCTACGGCGTGCGGGTCACGGCGGCGGGTTTCCGGCCCGCGGACGATGCCTTCTGCGTCGAGCCCGGCGGCGAGCGGACGGTCGTGCTCGAGCCGCGAGCGCCGGATTCGGCCTTCACCGGCGCCGCGGTGACCGCGCTGAACGTCGCCGGCACCGTCCGCGTCGCACCGGAGAGCTCGCCATGAGCCGGGCGGCGATGTCCACGGCGATCGTCCTGCAGGGGGGTGTCGCGCAGGTGTTCGGCCTGTTCCACGGCGTCGAGGACGCCGCACCGCCCTCTGCGGTCCTCTTCTGCCCGCCCTTCGGCTGGGAGGCGATGTGCTGCTACCGCAGCCTGCGCGACTGGTCGATGCGGCTCGCCGGCGCCGGCATCCCGTCGCTGCGGATCGACTTCCCCGGGGGCGGCGACAGCTCGGGCTCACCGGACGATCCCGCGCTCGTCGACCAGTGGTGCGATGCCGTCCGCGCCGGCACGGACCACCTGCGGGCGGCCGGCGGAGCGCAGCGCGTCGCCGTGGTCGGCATCGGCATGGGCGGCCTGGTCGCCTGCCGGTCGCTTCGCGGCCCGGGCGATCCCGACGACCTCATCCTCTGGGGCGTGCCCGATCGCGGACGCGTGCTCGTCCGCGAGCTGAAGGCGTTCGCGCGCTTCGAGACGTCGGTCCTTCCCACGGACGGCCCGTTCGCCGAGCAGGTGGCCGAGCCCGGTGACCTGGTGGTGGCCGGATACCGGGTGTCCGCCGAGACCCTGCGCGACATCGAGGGCACCGTGATCAGCGCGCGCCTCGCAGAGGGGAGCGGGGTCCAGCGGGTCCTGCAGCTCGGACGCGAGGACCTGCCGCCCGACGAGGCCCTCGGCGACGCGCTGCGCGCCGCCGGAGCGCAGGTCGAGGCCCGTCCCGGCCCCGGCTACACGGCGCTGATCGCCGAGCCCCAGTTCGCCTCGCCACCCCTGTCGGTGATCGAGGACGTCACGCGGTGGCTGGGGGCACCGGCGGGGGCCTCAGCGTCGACGACGCCCCGGCCCGAGGCCGTCCTGGCCTCCGACCACCTCACGCTCGACAGCGGGGACGTGCGCATCACCGAGACGGCGATGACCTTCGACTCGCCCGCTGGGCGGCTGTTCGGCGTGCTCGCACAGCAGCCCGGCGCCGGCAGCGACGTCTGCGCGGTGCTGCTCAACGCGGGCGCACTGCATCACGTGGGTCCGAACCGGATGTGGGTCGAGACCGCCCGCCGGTGGGCGGCGCTCGGCGTCCCGACACTCCGTGTCGACCTCGCCGGGATCGGCGAATCCGACGGAGCGGTGACCGGGTACACGGACGTCGCCTCTCTGTACGTCCCGGACTTCGTCGAGCAGATCAGTGCCGTGCTGGACGGGCTGGAGTCCCGCGGCCTGCCGTCGCGGTTCGTCCTGATGGGCCTCTGCTCCGGCGCCTATTGGAGCTTCCAGACCGCCCTCGACGACGACCGCGTGTCGGCGGCGTTCATGCTCAACCCACGGGCGCTGATCTGGGACCCGGAGATCGAGGTGCTGCGCCATTCGCGCCGGCTCAACCGGCTGCTGCGCCGCTCGACCTGGAAGAAGCTGCGGCACTCGCGCACGGGGCTGACGCCGCCCCGGGAGATCCTCGCGGCGATCGCCCACCGGGCGGCCACCGCGCCGCGCCGCTGGATGACGGCGGCCCACACGCGTCGCCGCGCACGCGAGCTCGGCGGTGACGAGCTGGATCTCAGCTTCGATCGCCTGCGCGACCGCGGGGCGACCGGCGTACTCGTCTTCAGCGGCGACGAGCCGCTGGTCCAGGAGTTCGAGCGCGAGCGGCGGCTCACCCGCTTCGGGCGCTGGCCCAATCTGCGCCTCGAACTGCTGATCGACAGGCCCGAGACGCACACGTTCCGCCCGCTGTGGCTGCAGCGGCGGGTCAACGCGTACGTCGACGAGGCGATCCGGGCCGAGGCTCAGCGCGCGAGCGGCCCCGTCCCCTCCAGCGCCCCATGACCGCCGGCGCCGTGACCACCCGTTCCCCCGGCCGCCACGGTCGACGGGAAGACCTGCAGGAACGCTCCGGCGGCCACCATCGCCGCTCCGACCACGGCGAACGCCGCGCCGACGAGGCCCGCGTCGACGATCTCCGAGGAGCCGCGCACGAGGAGCCCCGCCACGCCACCCAGCGCGATCAGCGCGATGCCGGCGGCGACGAGCGCGCGCACGAGGGGCGATGGGCGGTCGGGCGCGACCGGGGCGGCTGCGCCCGGGACCTGCCGCAGCCGCGACTGCGCGGCGAGCACGGCGGCGATGCACCCGATCGCCACCAGGTAGCCGCCGGCCACGTCGCTGGGCCGGTGCGCGTGGATGACGATGGACGCGACCCCGACCGACGCGGCGGCGATCACGGCCAGCGCGAGGACCGCCGGACGGCTCCGCGGGCCCGCGACCAGCGCGACCCCGAGCCCCGCCGCGAGCGCGGCGGTGGCGTGGCCGCTCGGGAAGCTCGGGACGAACGTCGCGCCGTCATCGGCGAGCACCTCGATCCTGCGCAGACCGTGCTTGGCGACACCCGAGACCAGGATCGCCGTCACGACCGCGATCGCGACGGCGACGCCGAAGCGGGTGCGTCCGCGCGCCCTGGCGACCAGGACGATCGCCAGGACGACGCCCGCGATGGTCACGATGTTGACGGTCTCGAACACCCAGGTCGCGACCTGCCACGGCGAGAAGGAGTCGCGCTGACGCTCGAGCGCGGACTCGTCCACGCGGCGGCCGATGCTCGTGTGCGACGCCGCGGCGTACAGGACCAGCGCGCAACCCAGACACGCGGCGGCGTAAGCCGCCAGTCGCGCCGACGCGTCGGCTGGGGCTGGCCGCCGGGGGCCTGCATCCATGCGCCGAAGATACTCCCCCGCGGGCCCCTCGAGCGACGCACGCCGGCATCCGGCCCCCTGGGATGCGGCGCCCATTCCTCACCCGGAAGCGGCGGCACGCCGACCGGAGGGATGTGCCCCTGATGTCCCGCCGCACCGCTGCCGGTTCACGGCCGATCGCCCTGTGGGCGTTCTGGGGCTCGGTCGCCGCGGTCGTCTACGCGTACGTCGGCTATCCCGCGTCCGTGCTGCTGCGCAGCCTGTGCGCGCCGAGGTCCCGCGAGCACGCGGCCGAGGACCCGGTGGCCGCGACCGGGCCGCCGCCCGTCACGCTCGTCGTGGCCGCGTACAACGAGGCGGACATGATCCGCGAGCATCTCGACAGCGTCCTGGCGATGGACTACCCACGCGAGCGCCTGAACGTCATCGTGGCGTCCGACGGATCGGACGACGGGACCGACGAGATCGTCGAGGCCTACGCCCGCCGCGAGCCCTCGATCACGTTCGTGCCGCTCCCCCGCGGCGGGAAGAACGCCGCCCTGAACGCGGCCGTGCCGCTGGCGGGGACCGACCTGCTCGCGTTCGCCGACGCGGACACCGTCGTCAGCCCGGCGGCGCTCACGAAGCTCGTCGCACCGTTCGCAGACCCGTCGGTCGGGGCGGTCAGCGGCGATTACCGCTACCAGGACGAGATCGACGGGGCCACCGGCGAGCGCGCCTACTGGAATTTCGACCGCGTCCTCAAGGGCATGCAGAGTCGCGGCGGCACGATGATCTCGGCGACGGGCGCGCTGTACGCGATCCGGCGCGAGCACTTCCGCCCCGTCCCCGCCGGCGTCTCGGACGACTTCTTCGTGTCGACGCAGGCGGTGCTCGCGGGACAGCGGATCGTCTTCGCCCCGGAGGCGATCGTCTCGGGCCCCGTCACCGTCTCCGACGACGCGGAGTTCGAGCGCAAGATCCGCGTCATCGTCCGGGGGCTGCGCGGCGTATGGGCCGTTCGTCCACTGCTGAACCCGCTGGCGCACGGCCTGTACACGGTCCAACTCGCCTCGCAGAAGCTCGTCCGGCGCCTGCTCGGCGTCCCCCTGCTCGTGATGGCGCTGACCGCGCCGTTCCTGGTTCGCCGCGGGCGCATCTACGTCCTCGCGGTCGCGGCGCAGGTGCTTGTCCATGGGCTTGCGGCGCTCGGTTTCCTCTTCCGCGGCCGTCCGCTGGGGCACCGCCGCATCCTCAGCTTCCCCCTGTATCTGGATATGGTGAACGCCGCTGGTATCGTCGCCGCCGCTCGCGCGCTGCGGCCCGACCACGGCGACGTCTGGGCAACCGAGCGGCATCCGGACGCCCCTGATCCCGCTAGCCTCCGCTCGGAGACGTGATGACTCGCAGGACGCATTTCCTTGGATGAGCTGAACCTCATTTCGCTGCTCCGCAGGTGGTGGCCCGTGCTGGTCGCCGGCGCGGTCATCGGCGGCCTCGTCGGCTTCGTCGGAGCCAAGCTCGCGACGCCGCAGTACGCCGCGGACGCGAACGTGCTCGTCGGCCCGATCAACGCGGACGCGAACACCCTCTCCTCGTCCGGCCAGCTCTCGCGCACGTACTCCGAGCTCGCGACGAGCCGCCCGGTGCTGCAGTACGCGATCGACGCGTCGAAGGCCAAGACGACGCCCAAGGAGCTCGTCGACAGCTCGGCCGTGACGGCCGTGTCCAACGACGTCACCCGCATCGTGTCGATCGCCGTCACGTACTCCGACCCGCAGGTCGCCGCGGACCTCGCGAACTCGATCGCGAAGCGCATCCAGCAGCTCGCGCAGAAGCCGACGAACCAGTCGCAGGCGAAGATCGCCGAGCTGCTGAGCCAGCCGGCGATCACGAACCTCCCGCGAGCGACGCAGGACGCGGTGTCCACGGCCGCGGCCAACGCCCTCGGCGCATCGACGGCCGGTCAGGCCGTCATCGTCGACCCCGCCGAGCCCGACACGTCCGCGGTCTCGCCGCGCGTCCCGCTGATCACGGTGCTGGGCGCCCTCATCGGTCTGCTGCTCACGGGCGCCGGCCTGGTCCTGCGCGACGCCTTCCGCCGTGAGATCGCCGACGAGCTCTCGCTGTCGCAGATCGGCGTTCCGGCCTACCTGGGATCGGTCAGCGCGCCGCTTCCGCGCGGCGGCGCCGCCGGCCCGCTGCTCGTTCCACGCGGGCCACAGGCCGCCGTCGGCGGCTATCTGGCGCTGTCCACCAAGCTCGGCTTCCTGTCCGGTGCGCCGCACGTCCAGACCCTGCTCGTGGTCGACTGCGGCGACGGACGACAGGGCGGCATCGTCGCGGCGAACCTCGCGTCGAGCCTCGCCACCACCAGCAGGCACGTCTTCCTGCTCGACGCGGACACCGCGACCGGGTCCGCCTCGGGAGTCCTCGGGCTCGAGGGTCGTCCCGGGTACGCCGAGGCGCTCGGCGAGGAGCAGGTCGACGTGCTGCGCACGGACGGCATCGAGATCCTTCCCCGCGGCACGTCGAACGCGCCCGGCACCCTCGACGAGGACCGCGCCCGCGAGCTGATCGACGCGCTCAGGGGCGACGCCGACATCGTCATCATCTGCGCCGCTCCCGTGCAGCGGTCACCCGCAGCGCTCGTCTGGGCACGCGTGGCCGACGGCGCCCTGCTCGTCGTCGGCGCCGGCGAGACCCGCCGGGAGAACGTGCGCACGTCGATCGACAGCCTGCGCTTCGTCGGCGCCGCCGTCGTCGGCACGGTCCTCGCCCAGCGCTCGACGCGCGGGCGCCGCCTCACCTCGCCACGCGATCCGGCGTCGGAATCGACGCCCGGCGTCACGGGCCCGACCACCCCACAGGAGCGCCGGGCCGCCCCCAGCCCGCAGTAGGCACCCCGGCACATGGTGAGGCTCCGACCGAGCCGGCGCTGGTCCGTGGCGCGTGTTCTGCGAACCGAGCAGTTCGCTCCGTACCCGCTCGCCGACGGTGATGCAGCGCTGTTCCGCGACGCCGTCGGCGCTTGGCGCGAGGGCCTGCGCGCGCTCGGCCTGCCGCCGGGCGCCCTGCTGCTCGTACCGGAGGGTCACGCACCGAACCTGCGGCGTGCCGCCACGGCGACCGGGCTCCGTCTGCGCGACTACCCGGCCTCGCTGTGCGGCGAGCCGGCCGGGGACCTCGACGCGCTCGCGGACGAGGACGTCGGGGGTCTGGTCCTGGTCCACGGACTCGGCATCGCCCAGGACGCCGCGCCGTGGCGCGCCTGGTGCGACGAGCGCGGTGCGCTGCTGCTCGAAGACGTCGAGGACTCCTGGCCCGCGAGCGTCGGCGGCCGCATGGCGGGCACGACGGGCGACCTGGCCGTCTACGACCCCTCCCGGGTGCTCTGCGGCTCGTGCGGCGCGGCGCTCGTCGTCCGCGATGAGACGCTGACCGTTCACGGCGACGCGCCCTCGTCCCTGGGATCGCTGCTGCCCCGGGTTGCCGACGACCATTTCGCCGCCATCCGCCGTGCGCACTTCGACACCCTCGCGGACCTGCTCCCGGGGCGCTGCGCCAGCTCCCAACCGGCGCCGCCCGGCTCCTCCCCCCTGCTGTTCCCCGTGACCGCGTCCGGCGACGCGGAGCTGGGTCAGCGGCTCGCCGCGCGCCGCATCGACTCCCTGAGTCTCGGCGACACGGTGGTCGGCGTGCCCGTGCAGCAGTCGCTGACGTTCAACGACCTCGACAGGATCGCCGACGCGGTCGACCCCGCGCGCACGCCCCCCGTCCCGCTGCGCTGTGAGCGCGTCGACTCGCTCGACGACGCCCGCGATGACTGGTCGCGGCTGGCGCAGGACACGCGCAACGTCTTCTCGACATGGGAGTTCGCGGAGACCTGGTGGCGGCATTTCGGAGCGGGGCTGGAGCTGCAGGTGCACCGGCTCGTCGATGCGGACGGGCGCGTCGTCGCGATTCTGCCGCTGCATCTCGACCGTGCGCGCGGCGCCCGGGTCATGCGATTCCTCGGCCACGGCGTCGCCGACGAGCTGCGGCCCGTCTGCGCAGACGCCGACCGTCCGGCGGTCGCGCGCGCGTTCCGCGAGCTCATGGGAACGCTGCGCGGCTGGGACGTGCTCCTCGCCGAGCGAGTGCCCGCCGATCACGCGTGGGACGCGCTGCTCGGCGGCCAGGTCGTCCACCGCGAGTCCAGCCCGGTCCTGGACCTCGGGGCGCCCTGGGACGAGGTGAGCAGGCGGCTGAGCAACAGCCTGCGCAAGAAGATCGGGCGCTCCGAGCGCGCGCTGCAGCGCGACCACGACCTGACCTACCGGCTCACGACCGGCATCGACACGCTCGACGCCGATCTCGACATCCTCTTCCGGCTGCATGACGCGCGCTGGGACGGCGCCTCCGACGCGTTCAGCCCCGAGCGAGCGGCGTTCCACAGGGACTTCGCGGCGCAGGCGCTCGAGCGCGGATGGCTGCGCCTGTGGACCGCGGATGCCGGCAGCCGGCCCGGAGCCTCATGGCTCGGGCTGCGTTTCGGCGACGTGGACTCCTTCTACCAGACCGGCCGCGACCCGGACCTCGACCGCACGTCCATCGGGCTCACGATCCTGGGGCACTCGATGCGCGAGGCCGCGGACGACGGGCAGACCGAGTACCGGCTGCTGCGCGGCAACGAGTCGTACAAGAAGCGCTTCGCGAGCCGCGACAGCCCGGTGCACGTCGTGGCCAAGGCCCACGGCGCCGCGCCCCGGGCGCTGCTCACCGCCGCACAGGCGGCGAGCCGCACGTCGATCGGCCGCCGGGCCGTGTCGCGCAGTCTCTGATCGCTCGACACGACGACGCACGAGTACGAGGGATCGGGCCGTGCTCAACGGGCCATTCGTGGCCTCGAGAAGTCCGGTCCCTTTCCCCCCAACACCGAGCCCTCGGGGGACGACGACCCGGCGATACGGATTCTCGGCGCCGCGCGGGCTCGCGTCAAGTCGCCGGGCCCGGCGTACTCCGGTACACCGAGACCCGCTCGTTCACCGGCACGGCCGCGACGTCCTGGGCCGCGTCGCCCCGGCCGGCGCGCCCGGACCCGACTGCGAACTCGCGCACCAGCGCGAAGCGCCCGGAGGCGTCCACCGCCTCGGCCATCGTCGGGTTGGCGTAGATCATCGTCATGGTGCGGGGCCGGCGGTCCAGCGAGGCGATCAGCCCGTCGACGGCGGCCTGGAACACCTCGCCGACGAAGGGGTTGTAGAGGTAGACGTAGGTGACGTCGTCCGGGACGACGTACTCGACGACGTCGGCCACCACGAGCTCGACGTCGCCGCAGGCCAGGCGCCGCCGGTTGCGGTCGACGTTGCGCCTGGCGACCTCGAGCAGCTCCGGGGCGATCTCGACGCCGATGACGCGCGCGAACGGCCGCCCGGCCGCGAGATGGACGATGCGGCCCTTGCCACAGCCCAGGTCGAGGAAGACGTCGGCGTCCGTGATCTCGCACCCCTCGAGCGCACGATCCAGATGACGCCAGGACGACGGCTCGTAATGGACGTACTCCGGATTCTCGAGACCGAGCTCAGCGAGCTCCACCTTGCCGTAGGTGTCCTCCATGCGGCCACGCTCGTGCACGAGCCGCGCCACCCTGCGGCGCGCTCGCACGGGCATCTCCGCGAGCGTCTCTCGAACGGTCCGGTTGTTCATCGGTCCCCCCAACCGCGGCGATTCTCGCGCATTCGGCGGCGCGGGGTGCAATCTTCGGTGTGGAGGCGCCGGCGACTACGCTCGCGATCGTGTTCGCGTGCATCGTGCTCCGAGCGTCGGACCCCGCGGCCAGCGCGGCGTTCTACGCGACGGTGCTCCCCCAGCTCGGCCGCGGAGCCGACCCGCGCGAGCTGCGCATCGAGCCGGCGGGAGACGGCCCGGTGACCCGCGGACTGCACGTCGGGTTCGCCGCCGCGGGTCCTGCGCAGGTCGAGGCGTTCTGGGGCGCGGGCGTGAACGGCGGACACCGCGACGACGGGGCACCCGGCCCGCGCCCGAGCTACGGACCCGACTACGTCGGCGGGTTCCTCCTCGATCCTGACGGCAACAGCGCCGAGGCCGCGCTTCACGACAACGTCCGCACGCACGGCCTCGTCGACCACCTGTGGATCCGTGTCGCCGACCACGCGGCGAGCCGTGCGTTCTACGCGGCGCATGCAACGGCGGCGGGGCTGGTCGCGGTCGCCGACGAGCCCGGGCTCACGCGATGGCGGCGCGCCGAGCGCGGCGGCTCGTTCACCGTCCTCGAGGACGGGACGCCGACGATGCCGCTGGAGTTCCACCTCACGCCCGGGCGCGAGGCGGTCGACGCCGTCGACCCGGATGGTCACCGGTTCGTGGTGGCGGCGTGAATGCGCCTGATGCGGGCGGAGGGACTCGAACCCCCACGGCCAAGGCCACCGGCACCTAAAGCCGGCGCGTCTGCCAATTCCGCCACGCCCGCAGGCGGCCAGCGTACCCCTCGGGTCGCGCGCGACCGCCGCGCGGGGTAGCATCGCGGCGCGATGACCAAGCTGGTGCACAAGGGCGACGTGATCATCGAGCACCCGAACCGGGCCAAGTCCTCGAGCAAGGTCTCGAGGGCGGTCATGGTGATCCTGCTCCTGCTGTCGGCTGCGCTGATGGCCGTGATCGTGATCGGCGGGTGGGACGCGCTGATGGGCATGCAGCTGATCGCGATCGGCTGGATCCTGCTCTACGTCATGTTCGCCTACTTCATCGCCCGCTGGCGACGGGGCGTGCTGCCGGTGATCGCGGCGCTCGCGCTGATCATGCTGATCTTCGCGGTGATCGCCGTCCCGACATGGGTCGACCGTGATTCCGCGGGGTTCGAGCCGGCGGCGCTGAGCGCGAGCGTCCTCGCCACCCTGACGGCCGTTCTCGTGGCCTTGCAGGCCGTCGTCTGCATCGCGGCCGCCCAGGCGTTCAACCAGGAGTGGAACGTCGAGGTCGAGCACTGGCCCGAGGAAGAGCCGGACTTCGTCCCGCTCGGCGTCTGATCCGTCGTCGCCTGATCGCCGCGTAGCATCACCACACCCTGCCCGGGTGGCGGAACGGTAGACGCGGCGGACTCAAAATCCGCTGTCCTTCGGGACGTGTGGGTTCGATTCCCACCCCGGGTATGCCGCGGCGGTCATGTCATCGACGGAGACCCCGACAGGCCCAGCTGCGGAAGCCCGCACAACCGCGCACGGCGGGTGGTCCGTGCAGGCCGAGAGCGGTTGTGCGGCCCCTGGCGCGATGAACCGCACACGACCGGTCGCCGACGGCCACCGAGCGCACCTGTGCGGGCTCTCGAACACGACGACCGAGGGCCCGGCAACCGCTGCCGGGCCCTCGGGCCGTCCGATACGCGCCGCTGAGCGCTAGGCAGGCTCGGCCGCAGCCTGCGCCTCGGGCCGCACGCCCGAGGCCTCGACGCGCAGCAGCCGCGCCGGGCGGCGCGGCAGCCACCAGTTCCAGCGTCCGAGCAGTGCGACGGCGGCCGGCGCGAGGACCCCGCGGATGAGCGTGGCGTCGAGCAGGATCCCGCCGCCCAGCGCGGTGGCGAACATCTTCGCCTCGGTGCCCGGGCCGGCGCTCATGGCGACGAACGCGAGACCGAGGATCAGCGCCGCGCTCGTCACCAGGCGCCCGGTGCGGCCGACGCCCTCGACGACGGCGGTCTCGGTCGAGCCGGTCCGGTCGTAGGCCTCGCGCATCCGGCTGAGGATGAACACCTGGTAGTCCATCGAGATGCCGAACAGGAACGCGAACACGACGATCGGCATCTCGACGTTGATGGAGCCCGTCGCGCCGATGCCCCAGATCGCCTCCGATCCGAAGCCGTGCTGCCAGACGAGGACCATCAGGCCCCACGCGGCGCCGACCGAGAGCAGGTTCAGCAGGACGGCCTTGAGCGGCAGGACGAGCGAGCGGAACGCCCGCGCGAGCAGGAGGAACGTCAGCGCCGAGATCAGCGCGATCACGAGCGGGAAGTTCCCGTAGACCGAGTCGAGGAAGTCGGCACTCTGCGCGGCCTCGCCGCCCGTCACGGCGTCGGCCCGCAGCTCGCCGGTCGCCGCGCGGACGCGATCGAGCGTCGCGCGACCCTCGGGCGAGTTGCCGTCGTGGGCGGGGATCACGGCGACGAGCGCCGTCCCGTCGCGGCGCCAGTCCTTCGGCGCGACAGCGGCACGAACGCCCTCGACGCGCCGCAGTGCGGCGGCGACGACCTCCGGATCCCCCGAGCGCACGAGCGTGTCGAACGGCGACAGCGGTCCGGTGCCGACGCCGGAGTCCACCAGCTGGTCGAGCCCTGCGCGGGCGGAGCCGGCCTGGGCCAGCGAGTCCGCGCGCGGGTTCCCGAGCTGGATGGTGGAGGCGGCGAAGACGAGCGCCGCGAGCACGGCGGTCGAGGCGATGGCGGCCGCCCAGCGATGACGCACGACGAGGCGGGCCCAGGCCGACCAGCCGCGGCTCGCGCGGTCGGTGCGGCCCGTGTGGCGCCGGTCGAGCCGCGGGCCGATCGTGGCCAGGACGACCGGCAGCAGGGTGACCGCGACCGCGACGCTGACGAGCGGGATCAGCATCCCCGCGATGCCGAGGCTGCGCAGGAACGGCACGGGCAGCACCACGAGCGCGAGCAGCGAGATGGCGACGGTGCTGCCGCTGAAGACGACGGCCCGGCCGGCGTGCTCCATGGCCTTGACGACGGCCGCATCGTTGGTCGTGTTCTCGCGCAGGCGCTCCTCACGCCAGCGGACCACGACGAGCAGCGCGTAGTCGATGGCGATGGCCAGGCCGATCAGGGCGGCCAGGAACTTGACGATGACCGAGACGTCGGTGGCGCTCGCGAGCGGCCAGATCAGCAGGAACGTCGTCGGGATGGCGACGATCGCCATCAGCAGCGGGACGATCGCCATCCAGGAGGCGAACACGAACGCCAGCACGAGCAGTGCACCGACACCGGCGACCAGCGCCTCGACGGCGAGGCTCGCCCCGCCGGCCTCCCCACCGTGCGCGGCGGCTTCACGCAGCGCGTCGAGGCCTGTGACGTGGACGGGTGCGCCGGCCACGCTGACGCCGGCCAGCGCCTCCTGTGCGGCGCGGGCCTCGGCCTGCCCGGGATCGATCCCTCCGGGTGCCGGGATCGAGACGAGCGCGAAGGTCGTGCGGCCGTCGCGGGAGACGAAGGCCCGGTCACCGCGTCGACGCGTATGAGGCGACCCGCGAGCCGGGCACTGCGGCCGTGACCTTGTCGAGCGCCGCCTGCAGCTCGCGCGTGACGCCCGGCGAGTCGACGGTCTGCCCCTTGGGCACCGTGACGACGGGCACGATCGGAGCGATGTCGCCGCCGTTGCCGTAGACCTCGGCGATGCGGCTGTTGGCGCTGAACGCCTCGCTGCCGGGGATGTTGAAGGAGGTCGACAGCGCGTCGCCGGCGGGCTTCATCGCGGCGAACCCGGCGATCGCCAGGACGATCCAGAGCCCGGCGACGAGCTTCTTGTGTGCGAGCACCCAGCGCGTGAGCGCGGTCATCACGTTGCGATTCGACATGGCCTCATCTCCCGTTTCAAAGACTTACGTTGTAAGCTGACGCTGTAAGTCATACACTTACGCCGTAAGCTTGTCAAGACCGCCGAAGCGCGACCTACGCTGGCGGCAGACGCGAACGGAGCACGAACATGGCCGTCAAGGCACCCAAGAACCAGCCGAAGAGGACCCCCCTGAGCCGGGATCGCGTCGTGCGAGCCGCGATCGCGCTGGCGGACGAGCGCGGCGGCGCAGGAGCTGACGATGCGAAAGCTCGCCCAGGAGCTCGGCGTCGAGGCGATGTCGCTCTACAACCACGTCGCCAACAAGGACGACCTGCTCGACGGGATGATCGAGGTCGTCGTCGGCGAGATCGACGCCCCCACCCCCGGCGGCGAGTGGAAGGCCGAACTGCGCAAGCGCGCGGTCTCGGCGCGCGAGGCGCTGAACCGGCACAGCTGGGCGATCGGCGAGATGGAGGGCCGCGGCACCCACGGGCCCAACAACCTGCGTGTGCGCGAAGCCGTGCTCGGGCTGCCTGCGCGGGGCCGGCTTCTCGGTCGAGATGACGGTCCACGCCCTGTCGGTCCAGGACGCCTACATCTACGGGTTCGCCCTGCAGCAGCGCGACATGTCACCCGAGACGCCCGAGGACTTCGCGGCCGTCGCGCAGCAGCAGATGCAGAACTACGCGGCGGTCCTGGCCGGCCACCCCCACCTCGCCGAGGTCGTCGGCGGATACGTCGCCGAGGCCGGCTACGACTACGAGTCCGAGTTCCTCTTCGGGCTGAACGTGATCCTCGACCGCCTGGAGCAGCTCCTCGACGAAGGCTGACTTGCATTCCCGGACACGATAGTGATAGATTCATCACTATTATGTTTCCGCAAGCATCTCAGCTCACCCGCACCGGCCGCATCCGCGTCCTGCTCATCTGCTCGATGAGCCTCTTCATGGTCGGCCTCGACATCACCGCCGTGAACGTCGCGCTCCCCTCCATCGGCGCGCAGATGGACGCGAGCCTCTCCTGGCTGCAGTGGACCGTCAGCGCCTACACGGTCGTCATGGCCAGCCTGCTGCTGTTCTCCGGTTCGATGGCCGACCGCCTGGGCCGCCGGCGCACGCTCGTCACCGGACTGAGCGTCTTCTCCGTCGCATCGCTGCTGTGCAGCCTCGCGCCGACCGTCGAGGTGCTCGTCGCCGCCCGCGTCCTGCAGGGCATCGGCGCCTCGATGCTCAACCCCGTCGCGATGTCGATCATCACCAACACCTTCACGGACCCGCGCGAGCGCGCGCAGGCCGTCGGTGTCTGGGGGGCCGTCTTCGGCGCCTCGATGGCGCTCGGCCCGATCGCCGGCGGCGCGCTGGTCTCGACGGCCGGCTGGGAGTGGATCTTCCTGATGAACATCCCGCTCGGCCTGACCGCGATCGCGCTGACGCTCCGCTTCGTCCCCGAGTCGCGGGCGCCGCGGCCGCGGCGGTTCGACCCGGTCGGCCAGGTGCTCGTCATCGTGCTGCTGGCCTCGGTCACCTACGGGATCATCGAGGCGCCGGGCGCCGGCTGGACGTCGCCGGCCATCCTCCTCGCCTTCGGCGCCGCGACCACCGCCCTGCTGGCGCTGCTGGCCTACGAGCCGCGCCGCCGGGAGCCGCTCATCGACCTGCGCTTCTTCCGCTCGATCCCGTTCTCCTCGGCGATCGCGATCTCGGTGGCCGCCTTCGCCTCGTTCGGCGGCTTCCTCTTCCTCAACACGATCTATCTGCAGGACGTGCGCGGGCTCTCCCCCGTGGACGCCGGCTTCACGATCGTGCCGATCGCGCTCATGACGGTCGTCCTGTCGCCGATCTCGGGCCGCATGGTCGGTCGCAGCGGACCGCGCACGCCGCTCGTCATCGCCGGCGTCGCCTCGGTGGTCGCCTGCTCGATGCTCGTGGGCGTCGGCCCGGAGACCCCGTTCGCCTGGCTGATCGCGTCCTACGTCGTCTTCGGGATCGGCTTCGGCTTCGTCAACGCGCCGATCACGAACGCCGCGGTGTCCGGGATGCCGCGCGAGCAGGCCGGCGTCGCGGCGGCCGTCGCCACCACGTCACGGCAGTTCGGCCAGGCGATCGGCGTGGCGATCGTGGGCGCGATCGTCGCCTCCGGCGCAGAGGGATCGAGCGGGGCCGCGCTCACGTCGGTCCCGCAGCCGGCCTGGTGGATGCTCACGGCGCTGGGCGCGATCGTGCTCGCCCTCGGCCTGCTGGCGACCGGCTGCCGGGCGACGCGCTCGGCGCGGCGGACGGCGATGGAGCTCAATCCCGAGGCGCTCGCCGCCTAGGCTGGACCCCATGAGCACCGGCCACGCGGACAAGGACGCGGCGCCCGACCCCTCGCGCGAGGTCTGGGCGCTGATGTCCGCCCTCGTCCTCGACAACCAGCGGCGGCGCCAGGTCTCCGAGGCGGTGGGCCTGAGCTTCGGGCGCACGCGGGCGGTGCGGCGGGTCGCCGCCGCGCCGATGTCGATGGGCGAGCTGGCCGCGGCGCTCGGGATCGACCGCCCGAACGCCACGGTGCTGGTCGACGACCTCGAGCGGCAGGGGCTCGTGCGCCGGCGGCCCCATCCGACGGACCGCCGCGCCAAGCTCGTCGAAGCCACGCGCAAGGGCAAGGGCGTCGCCCGGCGGGCGAACGAGATCCTCGGCACGCCGCCTGCGGCGCTGAGCGCGCTCAGTCCCGAGGACCTGAGCACCCTGCGCGAGGTGCTGGCACGCGTCGCGCCGAACGGTCAGCCGGGGACGTAGGCGAACCGGTCGCGGTCAGCCGCCGCCGGAGGGTCGCGGGACGACGGTGCGCAGCGCGATCCGCGTGTCGGTCTCGACGACGCCGCCGTCGGTCTTCAGGCGGCGGATCAGCGCGTCGAGCTCGGCGGGATCGGCGCAGGCCACGCGCAGGTTGTAGTCCGAGCGGCCGGTGACGTGCGCGGCGTCGGTGACCTCGTCGAGCTCGCCGACGAGCGCCTCGAAGCGGTCGGCGTCCGCGGGGCCGCGCAGCCGCACGTCCACGAGGGCCACGAGCCGGCGACCGGCGGCCGCCGGATCAAGGAGCGCCGTGTAGCCGGTGATGACCCCCCGCTCCTCGAGACGGCGCACGCGCTCGGCGGTCGCGTTCGGGGACAGGCCGACGAGGTCGCCGAGCTCGCGCCACGTGGAGCGACCGTTTCGCTCAAGCGCTCCGAGGATTTGGCGGTCCAGCTCGTCGATCACCGTGGTTTCCACTGTATCAGCCGACTCTGTGACGCTTTGCCACTACACGACCGGTCGTGTGCCGATGATCCTCCCCATGACCACCCGCCTCAGCCCTCCACTTCTGGCCCTCGTGGCCCTCGCCGTCGCCGCGGCCCCGGCCTCCGCCACGACGTTCTGCGTCCCGAACTTCCACACCGCATGCCCGAACAACGGGACGAACGTCGCGATGGCGAGTTTCGAGACGGCGATCAACACCAGCGGCAGCGACGGCGTCGCCGACCGCGTGCTGCTCGCGCCGCTGATCGTCACGGACCCGGACACGATCGAGGCGAACGGAACGGACGCGCTGGAGATCGTCGGATCGGGGCCGGCCGACACCATCCTGACCTCGAGCGACAACGGGAACCAGTACGTCGTGAACCTCGAGCCGCGCAGCAACGTCACGCTGCGCGACCTGCGGATCACGGTGCCGGCCTCGTTCCCCGACGGGCTCGGAAGCGCCGCGCAGGTGGAGAAGGCGACCGTGCAGAACGTCGACGTCGAGGTCCGCAATCCCGGCAGCGACGGCATCAGCTTCGTCGGCGGCGGCAGCTTTCGCGACGGCGCGATCTACGCCGTCGCGGGCGGCTCCGTGGACCTGGGCGTGCGGACGAACCCGGCGTCGGCCGGCCAGCTCGCGGTTGAGCGCACCACCATCGAGAGCCCGTCATGGGGCATCGACGCCACCGGGGCCGCGGTGCCGGTGACCCTGGACCGCGTCACGATCACCGACCCGCTGGCGTACGGCGTCAGCGTCAGCGGCGGCGGCAAGGCCACCGTGCGTGACTCGCTCATCACCTCCGACACCGGCTTCGCCTTCTCCGTCCGCAGCTCCGCAAGCGCCGTCGGGTCGCTCACCGCGCGCAACGTCACGATCGTCGGTGACGGCGCGGTCCCGAACGCGGCCGTCGAGGCGAAGGTCTTCAGCGCCGTGGGCGACAAGGACGTCACGGTGAAGGTGAGCGACTCGATCATCCGCGGCTACGCGAACTCGGTGAACCGGTCGGCGCCCGCCAACGGCGTCGGCGTCGGCGACGCCTTCATCGCCTTCGACCACACGATCGTGGTGCAGAGCGGCTCGAACGCGGGCGACGGCAGCACGACCTACGGGTCCGGCGTCAGCGACGTCGACCCCCTCTTCACCGACGCGGCGGCCGCCGACTACCGCCTCAAGCCGGCGTCACCGGCGATCGACACCGCCGACCCCGGCATCGCCCCGGCCGGCCAGCCCGTCGACCTCGCCGGCGCGCCGCGCCAGGTCGACGGCGACGGCGACGGCATCGCCGGGCGCGATCTGGGCGCCTACGAGTTCCAGCCGCCTGCGGCCCCTGCGGGCCCCGGTCCGGCGGGCGGCGGGCCGACGACGCAGGCTGGGCCGGGACCCCCCGCCCAGCCTGCGCAGTCGGGCGACCGCACGCGCCCCGTGATCAGCGGGCTGCGGCTCCGCCCGCCGTTCACCGTCCGCAAGGGCGGTCGTGTGCGACTCACACTGTCGGAGCGCGCGCGAGTGACCATCACGTTCACAGCGGTCGACCGGCGCGCGAAGCCGCGGACCGTGCGGCGGAGCTTCAGCGCCGCACCGGGCCTCAGCGTGCTGAAGATCCGTGCCCGAGCGCTGAAGGCGCGGCGCTACCGCGTCAGCATCGTCGCCGTCGACGCCGCGGGGAACCGCTCCACGACGCTCACCCGGAGGGTCACGGTCCGCCGCTGAGCAGCCCTGGCGCCAGCGGCGCCCCGGGCGTATGGTGGTCCCGTTCCCGAGCCGAGGAGGAACACCGATGACCAGTGCACAGGCCCGATGGGCGGCCGACCCGAACGCCGAGGCGATCGAGGCGTGGGACGGGCCGCTGTTCGAGCGCTTCGCCCGCTTTCGCCACCTCGTGACGACGGGCCTGGGCGCGCACGGCGATGCCGCGATGCGCCGCGCCGATCCACAGCCGGGCGAGCGCGTCCTGGACGTCGGATGCGGCTTCGGCGACACGACCCAGCGACTCGCCGGGATCGTCGGGTCCGGCGGCGAGGCCGTCGGGATCGACGCCTCCCCGAGGTTCATCGAGGCGTCGATCGAGGACGCCCGCCAGGAGGGCGTGGAGAATGTGCGCTTCCACGTCGCCGACGCGCAGGCCGACGATCTCGGATCGGGCTTCGATCTCGCCTTCTCGCGCATGGGCACGATGTTCTTCGCGGCCCCCGTCCCCGCCATGCGCAACATCTGCGGAGCTTTGCGCCCGGGCGGCCGTCTCTCGATGGTCGTCTGGCGCCGGCGCATCGACAACGACTGGCTCTACCGCGCGCAGACCATCGTCGAGCAGATCGTCGAGCGGCCGGAGGAGCACGACGAGCCGACCTGCGGGCCCGGCCCGTTCTCGATGGCCGACGCGGACACGACATCGGAGATCCTCGTGCACGCGGGCTTCCGGGACATCGCCCTGGAGCGCTGCGACATCCCGATCCAGATCGGGCGCGACATGGACGAGGCACTCGAGTTCGTGAAGGCGATCGGCCCGGCCGGGGAACTCCTGCGGCTCGCGGGTGACGGCGCGAAGCACCTGCACGGAACGGTGGACGCGGCGCTGCGCGAAGGCCTCGCCGAATACGACGGGCCCGAGGGGGTCCGGTGCCCGGCGTCGACCTGGGTCGTGACGGCGACCGCCCCCGCCTGATCGCGACCTCAGGCGCCGGTCGGGCGCGGACCGCTGCACATCACGCGCAGCCAGCCGACCTGCCCGTCGCGCTCGCGCACGTACGCCTGCTGCTCGAAGACGAACGGCCCTTCGGCTTTGCGCCCGCGCACGATCCACCCGACCCGCGCGGTGTCCTCCACGGAGGACGCCGCGAGCGGCTCGATCGCCGTGATCTCCTCGTCGGGATCCGCGAGCCAGGTGCGCAGGACGGCCTCGACCTCCGCGGGGCCATCGGCCTCCCACACACGTCTCGGCGTCATTGCGCGGAAGTCCACCTCGGGATGGACGAGCGCCCTGGCCGCGGCGAAGTCGCGTGCCACGACCGCGTCGGTGAACCGGTCGGCCGCGCCGCTCATCGCAGCACCCGCTCCTCGTAGGCGCGCCGCGCCTCGTGGTCGGTCTCCCCCGCCTGGTCGGGCACGAGCCGGTCGTAGAGCAGGTCGCGGCCGCGCTGGGGCAGGAGTCCCAGGAGCCGCGTCAGCGGGCCGACGCGCGCGGGAACGAACACCTCGAAGCGGGGGTGCTCGATCGCGCGCACGACCGCGTCGGCGACGTCCTGCGGCTGCAGCGCGGGCATGCCGCCGGGGCTCGTGCCCGCCGCAAGCTCGGTGTCGACGACGATCGGCATCACGACGCTCAGCTGCACGGCCGTCCCGCGCAGCTCCTGCCGCACCGCCGTCAGGTACCCCAGGACGGCGTGCTTGCTCGCCGCGTACGTCGCCTCGCCCGCCGGCGCGATGTGACTGGCGACCGAGGCGACGGTGACGATCTGTCCCGACCCGCGGGCGCGCATGCGCGGCGCCGCGGCGCGCACGCCGCGAGCGACGCCGTGGAAGTTCACATCGAGCATGCGATCCGCCGCCGCCTCGGGCTCCTCGTCGAACGGGCCGACCCACATGACCCCCGCGTTGTTGACCAGGACGTCGACCGGTCCGAGCGTCGCCTCGGCCTGATCGAGGAAGGCCTCGACGGACGCGGTGCTGCGCACGTCGAGCGCGCGGCCCACCGCGCCGCGGCCGATCGACGCGGCCGTCGCGCGCACGGCGGCCTCGTCCAGGTCGCCGAGCACGACGCGCGCGCCCCGTGCGGCGAGCGTGCGGCCGATCGCCTCCCCGATGCCGCGCGCACCGCCGGTCACGGCGACGACGCGTCCGGCGATCGGTGCGGCACGCCGGGCCATCAGCGCGGGAGGTTCATCCCGAGCAGCTGGGGCAGCTTCGTGATCCCGCGCGTCAGCGGATCGACGCCCTCGCCGCGCTCGTCTGCGGCGTCCTTGCGGATGAAGGCCTCGCGGATCAGTGAGCCGCCGAGGTAGCGCGCCGGCTCGGGCGGGAACACCTTCACCGGCGGGCCGACGAGCGGCAGTGTCGTGATCTCGTCGCGCACGCCCAGTGCGAGCCCCGAGAGGATCCTGCCGCCGAGATGCGAGGGGCCGACGCCGTGTCCGGTGAAGCCCCACCCGGCATGCATGTCCCCGCGCGAGCGGTAGATCGGCAGCCGGTTCGGCGCGACGTCGATGGGACCGCCCCACGCGTGCGTGATCTCCCGGCCCCGGAGCGCCGGGAAGAACCGGCGCAGCGTCGCCGCGGCCGCGGTCACGACCTCGGTGTCGATGTCCATCCGCGAGTCGTGGCGTGAGCCGCGCGTCATCCGGCCGCCGCCCCAGCCGAAGGCGATCCGGCCGTCCTTCGTCGTGCGGAAGTAGTGCAGCATCCGGCGGCAGTCCGAGAGCGCCTCGCCCCCCGTCCACCCGACCTCCGCCAGGACGTCCGGCACCGGCTCGGTGAGGACGATGTGGCTCGAGGCCGCGCTGAGCTCGCGGGAGAACGGCGCCCAGGCGAGCGTGCGCCAGTTCACGGCGAGGACCACGGCCCGGGCGCGCACGCGCGCCAGGCCGCCCGCCGTCACGACGACGTGGCCCTCGCCCCGCTGCTCGATCCCGGCGACATGCGTGTCCTCGTGGATCGTCACGCCACGCCGCAGCAGCGCCTCGCGCAGACCGAACGCCAGACGCGCGGGCTGCACCGTCGCAGCGGTCCGCTGGACGGCTCCGCCGCGGAACGCCGGGGAACGGCAGATCGCCTGGATCTGCGACGGCGCCAGCTCGGACATCTCATCCGCGTGGCCGAGTCGCCGCAGGCCCTGGATCTCCTCGCGCCACGAGCCGTCCTGCGCGGCGGCGGTCGAGATCTCGACCTGGGGCACGGCGCGGAACCAGGCGTCGACCTTGCGCTTCCTGCAGAACTCGCCGATCGCGCGGATCGACGCATCGGCCTCCTCGGCCAGCCGGATCGCGGCCGCCGGGCCGAAGCGCTCGGCGACCGCCGGGGCGTGCCCCCAGTAGCCGTTCACGAAGCCGCCGTTGCGCCCACTCGGCCCGTGACCGCAGCGCTCGCGCTCGAGCAGGACGACGCGGGTGTCCGGATCGCGCTCGAGCAGGTGCCACGCGGTCCACATGCCGAGATAGCCGCCGCCGACGACGACGACGTCCGCCTCCTCGGGAGCGGTCAGCGGCGGGCACGGCGCGGGTGCCCCGGCCTCCTCGATCCACCAGCCGGTCGCGGTGTGCAGCATGCCCCAGAACCTACTGCTGCTCAGCCGACGAGCTCCAGCAGCCCGTCGATCAGCCCTGCCGGCGCCACCAGGACGCCGTCGGGGAGGTCCCCGCGGCCGGCGAGTGGACGGATCTCCAGCCCCGCCGTGTGGCAGAGCATGAGGCCCGCCGCGACGTCCCACGGCTGCACGCCGCGCTCGTAGTAGGCGTCGAAGCGCCCCGCGGCCGTCCAGGCGAGGTCGAGCGCCGCGCTGCCGATCCGGCGGATGTCGCGCACCCGCGGCAGCAGCTCGGCCAGCTGCACGGCCTGAGCGCTGCGCACCGCCGCGTCGTAGCCGAATCCGGTCGCGACGAGGGCCGTCCCGAGGTCCGCGCGCGTGCTCGCGACGACGGGCGTCCCGTCGAGCGTCGCGAGCTCGTCCTGGATGACGCGGAAGCACTCCCCGCGCACCGGATCGAGGATCACGCCGGCGCGGCCCTCGCAGGCCACCGACACGCTCCACTGGGGAATGTCGAAGAGGTAGTTGACGGTGCCGTCGAGCGGGTCCACGACCCAGCGCAGGCCGGTGTCACCGTCCTTCGCGAGCCCCTCCTCCCCGAGGATGGCGTCGCCGGGCCGCTCGCGCAGCAGGACGTCGCGGATGGCGCGCTCGGCCTCGACGTCGGCGACGCTCACGAGATCCGTGGGCGTGCTCTTCGTCTCGACGGCGTCCGGCGTCCGCAGGCCGCGGTGCTCGATCAGGACGGCGGCCGCCGCGCGGGCGGCCCGCTCGGCGATCGCCAGCAGGGTGCCCGCGTCCGGATGCCCGGTCACGCGGCGACGACCGCGGGTGCGTCGAGCGGCGGACGGTGCTGCGCCCAGGGGCGCGCGGCCTCGATCTGCGCGGCCAGCCGCAGCAGCGTCAGCTCGTCGCCGGGACGCCCGCCGAACTGCACCGCGGTCGGGGCGCCGTGCTCGTCGAAGCCCGCCGGAACCGACGTGGCGGGCTGCCCGATGGCGTTCCAGATCCCGTACCACGGCACCCGCAGCACGGACGCGTTGAGGGCCCAGAGCGCTCCCCGGTCCTGCAGCTCGCCGATGCCGAAGGGCGGGCCGGAGGGGCCCGGCATCAGGACGACGTCGAACTGCTCGTAGATCGCGTTGATGCGCGCGGCCAGCGCGGGCTCGTTGGCGCGCGCCTTGGCGAGCTGCGAGTCGGGGATCAGCCCGCCGTAGCGCGCCATCGCCTTCGTGCGCCGCTCCAGGCGGTCCGGATGCGCCATGCCGGCGGCGTCGTCGTGGATGCCGCGCAGGTAGCGCGCCGTGACGTTGAGGAAGCCTGCCGCGCCGTAGTCGATCTCGTGCTCGCGCACCTCGTGGCCGAGCCCGCGCAGCAGCTCGGCGGTCTCGTCGATCGCCCGGCGCTGCGCGGCGTGGAGCTTCACGCCGGCGATCGGCGGCGGCGCCTTGGTCGAGATCGCGATGCGCAGCCGGCCCGGCCCCTCGGCCAGGGCGCCCGTGTAGCCCCCGGCGGGCGTGCCGTCGGCGGTGGCGTCCAGGAACAGCGCGGCGTCGGCGACGCTGCGGGCGAGCGGCCCGTAGACGGACAGCCCGTGCCACGCGTCGTGGTGGTCGGGGCCGAGCGAGATGCGGTCGCGCTGCGGCTTGATCCCGAAGAGCCCGTTGAACGCCGCCGGGATCCGGATCGACCCGGCGCCGTCGGAGCCCAGAGCGACGCCGCACAGCCCGGCGGCGGCGGCCGCACCGGAGCCGCCGCTGGAGCCGCCCGGCGTCAGCTGCGTGTTCCAGGGATTGCGCGCGGCGCCGAAGGCGACGGTCTCGGTGAACGGCCAGATCGTCAGCTCCGGCACGTTGGTCTTCCCGACGACGATCGCGCCGGCCTCGCGCAGCCGCGCGACGACGTCGGAGTCCACGGGGCGCGGCCCGGCGTGCGCCGACCCGCCCCAGCAGGTCGGCTCGCCTGCGACGTCCGCGTCGTCCTTGATCGCGACCGGCACCCCGAGCAGCGGCCGTTCCTGACCGGCGCCGCTGCGCGCGTCGGCCTGGTCGGCCTCGGCGAGGGCGCGCTCTGCGAACACGACGCGGTAGGCGTTGAGCTGCGGATCGACACGGTCGATGCGCTCGAGCGTGGCCTCGACGACCTCGCGGGCCGACACCTCGCCCTCGCGCACCATCCGCGCCTGCTCCGCCGCGCCGGCATAGGCGAGATCGGTGGCGTCCATGGTGATCCGGAACACTAGTGTCCCCCCGCGTGAGCGACACGGCCACGCGCGAACCGAGCGGCACCGCCGGCACCGACGCCGAGCGCCGCGCCGCGCACGCCCTCGCGGACGACCTGCGCGAAAGCGGGCGGGAGGTCCGCGTGCAGACCGTCTGGGTGCGCACGGCGTGGTGGGCGCCGCAGGCGCTCGCCGTCGCCCTGGGCGTCGCGGCGAGTGTGCTGGCCGTCGGCGACCCGGTCCCCGGAGTCGTGCTCGCCGCGGTCGCCCTGCTCGTCGCGCTCGCCGACCTCTCCGCCCTCGCCCCGATCCGCCGGCTGACGCCCGCACGCGCCACGCAGAACGTCGTCTCGGCGCCGGCCGCGGTGCCGCCCGGCGCGATCACGCTGATCGTCACGGCCGCCGTGGACCGTGCCCGGTCGGGCCTGAGCCGGCGGTTTCCCGGCGGGGTGCTGCGCTGGTCGCTCGGGGCGCTGGCGCTCGTCCTGGCCTGCTGCGTCGCGCGCGCGGCGGGCATCGAGGAGACGTGGGTCGGGGCGGTGCAGCTGCCGCCGACGCTCGTCCTGCTCGCCTGCCTGCTCGCGTTGCTCGACGAGGCCGTCGCCGATCCCGTCGACGAGGACCGCGGAGCCCTCGCGGCCGCGCTCGCGCTGACCGCCGAGCTCGACGCCGCCCCGCCGGAGCAGCTGGCCGTCGCGGTCGTCCTGGCGGGCGCGGGCGGCGCCCAGTCGGCCGGTCTGCGGGCCTGGCTGCGCGGCCGCCGTGCCCGCGGGCTCGCCCCGGGCGACGTCGCGCTGCTCCATCTCGAGCCGGTTCCCGGAGACGAGCCCGGCTGGTGGGCGCGCGACGGCCTCGTCGTCACGAGCGCGCTGCACCCGCAGCTGGTGCGCGCGGCGAGCGCCGCGGCCGCCGCCGAGCCCGCCCTCGACGCGCACGTGCGACGCCGCCCGCGCGGCACGGCGGCGGCGGTCGCCCGCGCCGGCGGCTGGCCGGCGATCGCCGTGGGCGTCGGCGACCCAGAGGCCGGGACGCGCTTCGCGCTGCGCCCTCGTGCGCGCGCTCGACACCGAACTCCAGAGCATCCCGCCGCACGACGCGGTTCAATCCACGGACCCCGCCTGACCCGACGAGGAGCCCAGATGTCCGACGTGTCGCTCAGCAGACAGCCGTTGTTCGAGATGGCCTACCAGGAGGAACAGAGCCGTCTCACGACGTTCTTCCGGCTGTTCACGGCGCTTCCCGGGCTGCTGCTGCTCGGCCTGTGGTCGCTCGCGCTGTGGATCACGGTGCCGATCTCGTGGTTCGCGCTGGTCTTCACCGGGCGCTACCCGGGCGGGCTGTACGACTTCCACGCCTCGTTCGCGCGCTACGCGACCTACGTCAACTCCTACTACTACCTGGCGACCGACCGCTGGCCCGGCTTCTCGGGCGACCCGGACGTCGACTACCCGGTGCACCTGCGGCTCGGCGAGCCGCTGCCCGAGTACAGCCGGATGAAGGTCCTCTTCCGCCTCATCATCGGCATCCCGGTCTTCCTGATCGCCTACGCGATGAGCATCGTCGCCCAGATCGCCGCCGTCATCGCCTGGTTCGCGATCGTGATCACCGGCAAGCGAGCCGGAGGGCATCTACCAGATGCTGCGCCTGGGCCTCAGCTACCAGCACCGCGCCGATGCCGTACGGCCTGCTGCTGACCGAGGACTGGCCCGAGTTCACGCAGGAGGCCGACCGCGCCGCGCTGCAGCCCGGCGGCGCCGGTGACGGCACGCTGACGCCGCTGACCGCCGCCCCCGAGCCCGCGGAGGCCGAGAGCGCGCCGCAGGCGCCCGCGGACACGCCCGATCTCGGCGAGTTCGACCCGCCCGCGCCGCCGCCCGGCACCGCGAGCTGAGCCGCCGCGCGTCAGTCGTCGTCGTCGCCGTCGTCGTCGCCGGATCCGCTGTGGTCGTCGTCCGCGCCGCCGCCGCCGTGGTCGTCGTCGTCCCCGGACGTCGTCGTTGTCGTCGTCGTGCTCATGGTGGTGGTCGGGGTCGTCGCCGGTGAGGTCGAGGTCGTCGTCACGGTCGTGCGCGGCGACGTGGTCGTCGCCGACGTCGTCGCCGGCGCCAGCGTGTCGCCGGCGGTGACGGGCTCGGACGTCAGCCCGATCGGCTGCGAGACGAGCGTGCTCGCGGCGTAGGTGACGCCGGCCGCCAGCAGGAGGCCGACGAGCGCGAGGACGATGACGCCGACCGGCCGGCGCCGGCGGGGCGGCTCAGGTGGAGCGGGGTCGCGAGGGGTCTCGGACGACACGATCGGCAGGCTAGACGGGGTCCGGTGAAGGTTCGGCAAAGGCGGCCGGCGGGAGCCGGACCTCGGCGACGGTGCCGCCGCCCGGAGCGGCGCGCAGCGTCACGTCGCCGCCCCAGCGCCGCGCCAGATCACGCGCGATCGGCAGGCCGAGGCCCGTCCCCGGGACCGCGGACGGTGCGCGCGGCCGCCCCGCGATGGAAGCGCTCGAACGCCGTCTCCTGCTCGCCCTCGGCCGGTCCCGGACCGTGGTCGCGCACGCGGATCACGGGGCCGTCGGCGACGCACGTCGATCGGGCGTCCCCGGGGCGTAGGCGATCGCGTTCTCCAGCAGGACGTCGAGGATCCGGTCCAGGTCGCTGTGATGGCCCGCGACGATCGTCCCCGGCTCGGGCCCGGGCTCCACGCGCAGCGCGCAGCCGGCGGCCTGGGCGGGCGCGGCGAACCGCTCCCCGCGCGGCGCACCGCGGCGGCGGCGTCCGTCGTCGCGGCGACGCGGCCGCCCTCGCCCGCGCGGCTCAGCTCCAGCAGGTCGCTGACGATGCGCGCGAGCCGGTCGACCTCGCCGAGCGCGGCGTCGAGGTCCTCGGCCTGCTGCGGCGTCGTCGGCTCGCTGCGCGCCTCCTCGAGCCGCAGCCGCAGCCCCGCCAGCGGCGTCCGCAGCTGGTGGGAGGCGTCGGCGACGAACTGCCGCTGGACGGCGAGCAGCGTCTGCAGCCGCGCCGTCATCGCGTTGAACGACTGCGCGAGCGCCCGCTGCTCCGTGCTGCCCTCGATCTGCGCCCGCACGCTCAGGTCGCCGCCCGGCGACGCGCCGCGCGGCGTCGTCCAGGCGCAGGATCGGGCTCGAGATGCGCCGGGCGATCACGATGCCCGCGACGAGCCCGAGCGCGAGCACGAGCAGCCCGATCAGGCCGAGCGCGAGCCACGTGCGCAGGACGGTCCGGTTGACGGCGGCGACGCTCTGCGTCACGCGCACGGCGCCGGCGGGACGGGCCGCGCCCGAGAGGATCGGCACCGCGGTCGCGAGGATGTCCTCGCCGAGCGTCAGCGAGCTGCGGCGGCGCTGCGCGACGTCGCCGCCCAGGGCCGTCGCGATCTCCGGGCGGCCGGCGTACGACGTGCCGACGGACGCGGCGCCCGCCGAGTCCGCCAGGACGCGCCCCGACGGATCCGACGATGATCACGCGGCCGCGCACCTCCGCGCGCGGCGCGGCGGGCCAGGTCCGACAGCGCCCGCGTCTGCGGCGGCGCGATCAGCGGCGACGCGCGCGCCGCGACGACCTCGGCCTGCGAGCGCGCCTGCAGCCTGACCTCCGCGTCGACGCGGTCGCGCAGGCTCAGCCCCAGCGGCACGAGCAGTGCCACGATCGCCAGCACCAGCACGTAGGCCAGCGCCAGCAGCAGGCCGCGGCGAAGGGTTACGGCGCCCCGTCCCCGTCCGGCGCCGCGAAGCGGAACCCGACGCCGCGGACCGTCTCGATCCAGCGCGGATCGGCGGCGTCGTCGCCCAGCTTGCGGCGCAGCCACCCGATGTGGACGTCGAGCGTCTTCGTCGAGCCGAACCAGTTCTCGTCCCAGACCCGCGACATGAGGTCCTCGCGGGTGACGACGGCGCCCGCGTGCTCCGCGAGGTCCAGCAGCAGCTCGTACTCCTTGCGGCTCAGCTCGACCTCCGTTCCGTCGAGCGTGACGCGGCGCGCCGCGCGATCGATCCGCAGCCCGCGGACGTCGAGCGGCTCGTCGGTCGGCTCGGGCCGCCCCGCGTCGGCGGTGCGGCGCAGCACCGCGCGGATGCGTGCGACGACCTCCGCGGACGAGAACGGCTTGACGACGTAGTCGTCCGCGCCGATCTCCAGGCCGACCACGCGATCGGTCTCGGTCCCGCGGGCGGTGAGCATGATGATCGGCACGCGCGAGCGGGTGCGCAGCTCGCGCGCGACGTCCCGCCCGTCGCCGTCGGGGAGGTTCAGGTCGAGCAGGACGAGGTCCGGCTCCCGCGCCGCGAACAGCTCGAGCGCGCGCGCGACCGTCCCGGCGACCTGCGCGTCGAAGCCCTCGCGGGCCAGCAGGCGGGCGAACGGCTCGGCGATCGAGGTCTCGTCCTCGACCAGCAGGATGCGCGGCTGGGCCACACGGCGGACTGTATCCGGCGATCCGACGGCCGATTGCGGGTTTTACCGAGGCTTTCCCTGGGGTTGCCGGGCGGTTTCGGGGCCGAACGCGCACCATGCCGTCCATGAAGCCCAACCGCACATCCATCGCAGCAGGCGGCACCGTCGCCGCCCTCGGCGTCCTGGCGGCCGTCGCCATCGGCGCCGGCCAGAGCGACCCCGCCCCCGCCACGCCCGTCAAGCAGGCCGCCCCCGTCGAGGTCCGCACCGTCGTCGAGCACCGCACCGTGAAGGTCGTGCGGCGCCAGAAGCCCAAGAAGGCGAATCCGGTCACCAGCCCGCCCGCCGCCGCGCCGCAGCGCGTCCAGGTGGCCCAGACCGCCCCGGTCGCCGCCGCCCCGGCTCCCGCCCCCGCCGCCTCCGAGCCCGTGCGGACGAGCACGAGCGGGTCCGGCGACGACGACCGCTACGAGCACGAGCAGGGCGAAGGCCAGGAGCACGAGAGCGACGAGCACGAGAGCGACGAGCACGAGGGCGGCGACGATGACTGATCGCCGCGCCCAGATGCAGCGGTCCAAGCGCCGGACAGCGCTCGCCGTCTACGCGGTCTCGGCCCTGCTGTTCGCGATCGTCGTGGGGTCCCTCGGCACGCGAATGGCGCAGGGCCAGGATCCGGCGATCGGCGCCGGCCCGGCGAAGGTCGCCCAGGTCCAGCCGCGCAAGGTCCTCGTGCGCAAGGTCGTCGTGACCAAGCGCATCGTGGTGGTCAAGCCCGCCCAGCCGAGCGCGGCCGCCCCGGCGTCCGGGCAGGCCTCGGCGCCGGCCCCCGCCGCGCAGACCTACGTCGCGCCCGCCCAGAGCGCCCCGGCCCCGGCCCCCGCGCCCGCACCGGCCCCCGCGCCGGTCGCCACGGCGACCTCCTGAGCACCGTCTCTCAGGAAACCCACAGGATTCCCAAAGCACTCGCTCAGAACCCGCAGGTAGACCAGGACACACGATGAGCCAGCCCACGCCCACACCCGTCGATCGCGCCTTCTCCCTGATGGGGACGCACATGCGGCTCGTCATCGGCTCGGCCTCCCGTCCCGGCCTCGCGTCCCCGGCGGACGCCGCCGACCGCGTCGTCGCCCTGCTCGAGGACTACGACAGGCGCCTCTCACGGTTCCGGCCGGACTCGGAGCTCAGCGCTCTGAACGCCGACCCGCGGACGACCGTCCCCGCCTCGCGCCTCCTGCGCGACGCGATCCGCGTCGCCCTCTGGACCGCGGAGCGCACGGACGGCCTGGTCGATCCGACCGTGCTCGACGAGCTGGAGTCCGCCGGGTACACGGAGAGCTGGAAACCGGAACGCCGCCTGGACCTGCGCGCCGCCCTCGACGGCGACCGGCCCGCGCCGCACCCGGCCGGGCCCCGCGCCGTCGCCCACTGGCGCGAGGTGTCGATCGACGACGACGCCGGCACGATCACGCGTCCCCCCGGGCTGCGCCTGGACACCGGCGGCAGCGGCAAGGGCCACGCAGCGGAGCTCGCCGCCGAGCTGCTCGACCGGCTACGACGCCTGGGCCGTGGACTGCGGCGGCGACCTGCGGATCGGCGGCGACGCCGGCCTCGTGCGCGACGTCGAAGTCGAGCATCCCTTCACCGGCGAGACGCTCGCCACGATCCAGGTTCGCGACGGCGCGGTCGCCACGTCCGGCCTGCGCTCGCGCATCTGGCGAGCCGAGGACGGAGCCGTCCGTCATCACCTGCTCGACCCCGCGACAGGCGCCCCGGCGTTCACCGGGCTCGTCGCCGTCACCGCGCTCGCCCCGAGCACGGTCGAGGCCGAGGCGCTCGCGAAGGCCGCGCTGCTCCGCGGACCCGAAGGCGCGCGATCCACGCTCGCCCGGCACGGCGGCATCACCGTCGCCGAGGACGGCACCGTGGAGCGCATCGGCCGCCTGGCGCCCGCACCGCGCGTGCGCCTCCGTCTTCCCGCACACCCGACCGACCACGTCAGGAGCGCCGCATGACCGGCCCCAACCCCCTCGACTACGGCTGGTGGCTGGCGTCCCGCTCGGCGGGCGTCGTCTCCATCATCGCCGTCTCCGTCTCGGTGATCATCGGCCTGATGATGGCCAACGGCCTCCCCCGCAAGGGCTGGGGCGGCATGACCAAGCGCCGCCTCGTCTCCGTGCACGAGGCGACCGCCCTGGCGGGCATCGTCGCGATCGCGGTCCACGGCCTGACGCTCCTCGGCGACTCGTTCATCCACCCGACGCTCACGCAGATCGCCGTCCCGTTCACCCTCGGGTACAAGCCAGGGTTCACCGGCCTGGGCATCATCGCCGGCTGGCTGGCCGTGTTCCTCGGCCTCTCCTTCTACGCGCGGCGCTGGATCGGTGGCAAGCGGTGGCGCTCGGTCCATCGCGCGACGATCGCCGTCTGGGCGCTCGGTGTCATCCACACACTCGGGGCCGGCACCGACGCCTCGGAGCCTTGGCTGCAGGCGATCCTGCTCGTCACCGGTGTGCCGATCGTCTACCTGTTCCTCCTGCGCGTCCTCCCGTCGCAGGAGCGCCGCTCGCCGGCGAGCGCTCCGACTCGCTCGCCGGCCGAGCGCGCGGCCGCCGCCGAGCGGCGCGCGCCCGCCGGCGCCCTGTGGCAGGGCGAGGCCGCGCCGCGCGCCGTCCGCCCGCGCGAGGCCGTCCGATGAGCGCCGGCGTCCTGATCGCCGGCGGCGGCCTCGCGGCGCAGCGCTGCGCCGAGACGCTGCGCCAGGGCGGCTACGAGGGCCCGGTGCGCCTCGTCAGCGCCGAGACGACCGCGCCATACGACCGCCCGCCGCTCTCGAAGGCGTTCCTCGCCGGCGAGCAGACGGCCGGCGACCTGTCGCTGCGCCCCTCGGGCTGGCACGCCGAGCACGACGTGGAGCTCGTGCTCGGCGAGACCGCGGCCGGGCTGGATCCCGACAGCCGCCGGCTCACCACCGCATCGGGAGGGACCTTCGCGTACGACCGGCTCGTCATCGCGACCGGCAGCCGTGCGCGCAACCTCCCCGGCGCGCACGAGCACGCCAACGTCCACACGCTGCGCACGCTGGAGGACGCGACCGGTCTGCATGCCGCGCTGCGACCCGGCTCGCGCCTGGCCGTGCTCGGCGCGGGGCTGATCGGCCAGGAGGTCGCGGCCACCGCCGCGCGCGCCGGTTCGGACGTCGTGCTCGTCGAGGCCGAGCGCCTGCCGCTGGGGCGCGCGCTGCACCCCGACCTGGCCTCGTGGCTCGTCGACCTGCAGCGCGCCGAGGGCGTCGAGGTCCGCCTGGGCGCCCGCGTGGCGGCGCTGGCCGCCACGGGCGATCGCCTCGAGGCGCTGCGCCTCGCCGACGGTACGTCCGTCGAGCTCGACCACCTGCTCGTCGCGATCGGCGTCCAGCCCAACGACGACTGGCTGCCCGCACCGCTGGCGGAGCTGACCGCGCGGCCCGAGATCGATGCCGCGGGCGACGTCGCCGGCGGCGACCACTGGGAGCTCGCCGCGCACCAGGGCCGCGCCGCGGCGCACGCGATCCTCGGGCGCGAGCCGCGCCGCGCGCCGCTGACCAGCTGGTGGAGCGACGTGCACGGAGTGCGCCTGCAGGGGCTGGGAAGCCCGGCCGGCGCCGATGCCCTCGAGATCGACGGCGACCCGGGCGCACGCTCGTTCACCGCCGTCGCTCGCCGCGACGGCGTGGCCGTCGCGGCGCTCGCCGTCGCACGCCCGCGCGAGCTTCCGCGTCTGCGCGGCCTGCTGCAATCCACCGAAACCACTGTCAAGGAGGCCGCATGACCCTCGTCCCCACGATCGATGCCGACGCCTGCGCCGCCCACGGCGACTGCGTCGACGTCGCACCGACCATCTTCGCGCTCACCGGCGATGTCGCCGAGGTGATCGGCGGCGGGTCGGACGACCTGCTGCTCGCCGCCGCCGAGGCATGCCCGTCGGTCGCGATCGTCCTCACGGACGCGACGGGCACGCAGGTGTTCCCGTGACGGAGCGACAGCGCACGCGGATGGTCGCGCTGAGACGGGCGCTCATCGCGAGCGCGGCCGTGTTCGCCACGGTCTTCACGCTGCTCGCCGGGCAGCTGTGGCTGGGCAACGACCCCGCGCTCGGCGAGAAGAGCGCACAGGCCGCTCCCCGGGAGCAGGAGCAGGAGCTGCACGCGTCGATCCTCGACACCGTCCTCGGTGTTGCGACGACCCTGCTCGACGAGGAGCACGGCGAGGACGAGGACGACGAGTCGCCGGCCGTGCGCTCGGGCACCTCGTAGCTCTCAGACGGCTCTCAGAGCCGGCGCGCATCCTGGGTGCATGAGCTCCCGGCCGCGTTCTCGTCACGTCGTCGCCACCGCCGCCACGGCGGTCGCGATCTTCCTTGCGGTGCTCGTCCTGCTCGCCGTGCGCATGGCCGGCGGCGACGACCCGTCGCTCGGCGCAGGGACCTCCCAGCCGGTGACCTCGACCGTCACGCAGGAGCAGGCCCCGGCGGTCGAGCAGCAGCCGTACGAGACCTACGAGGGCGACGCCTACGGCGAGGACTCCTCCGGCGAGGACCAGTACGGCTCCGGAGCGTCCGAGCAGGCGCCGCAGCAGCAGGCCGGACAGGCGCCGCCGATGCAGAGCGGCACCTCGTAGAACGTCCGAGCGAGCGCTCGCCAAGGACCCGCGCGAGCGCCCCCCGACGGCGGGGACGTTCGCGCATGAGAGCGCCACGGCGCTGGCCGGCGCGGCCTAGACCGGCGTGACGGCGTTGCGCTTGGCGGGACGCTCGCGGATCTTCGTGACCGCGTGCGCCAGCCGGCGGACGATCTCGCCGCGCAGCGACGCGGGCTCGACGACGGCGTCGACGACGAGCTCGCTCGCGAGGTGCAGGATGTCGATGTCCTCCGCGTACTCGCGCCGCAGCTCCTCGGTCTTCGCCGCGCGCTGCGCCTCGTCGTCGATCGCCTGGAGCTGGTTGTAGAAGACGGCGTTGATCGCCGCCTGCGGCCCCATCACCGCGATCGAGGCGGACGGCAGCGCGATCGTCGCGTCGGGCTCGAAGGCCGGTCCCGCCATCGCGTAGAGCCCCGCCCCGTACGCCTTGCGGATGATCACGCAGAGCTTGGGCACGGTCGCCTCGCTGACCGCGCTGATCATCTTCGCGCCGTGGCGGATGATCCCCTGGCGCTCGACCTGCGTGCCGATCATGAAGCCCGGGACGTCGGACAGGAACACGAGCGGGATGCCGAATGCGTTGCACGTGTTGATGAAGCGCGCGGCCTTGTCGGCAGAGTCCCCGAACAGCACGCCGCCCTTCTGGCGCGGCTGGTTGGCGACGATCCCGACCACGCGCCCGTCCATGCGCGCGTAGGCGACGATCAGCTCCTTCGCCCAGCGCGGGTGGATCTCGAAGAGCGTGCCCTCGTCGACGAGCGTGTCGATGAGGAGCTTCATGTCGAACGGCTTGTTCTCGTCGGCGGGGACGATCTCCTCGATCGGTGTCGTCGACGAGGGCGCGGCCGCCGCGGCGACCGGCGGCGTGAGCTCCCAGTTGGTCGGGAAGTACGAGAGGTAGCGCCGCGCGGTCTCGATGCCCTCGGCGTCCGTCTTGACGAGGAGGTGCCCGCAGCCCGAGACGCTCGTGTGCATCCGCGCGCCGCCCATCTCCTCCAGCGTCACCTGCTCGCCGATGACCATCTCGGCCATCCGCGGCGAGCCGAGGTACATCGAGGCGTTGCCGTCGCGCATGATCACGACGTCGCAGAACGCCGGGATGTAGGCACCGCCCGCGGCGCTCGGGCCGAACAGCACGCAGACCTGCGGCACGAGCCCCGAGAGCTTCACCTCGTTGTGGAAGATGCGACCGGCACCACGCCGGCCGGGGAACATCAGCACCTGATCGGTGATGCGCGCCCCGGCGGAGTCCACGAGGTAGACCATCGGGATGCGCAGCTCGAGCGCGCGCTCCTGGATGCGGATGATCTTCTCGACCGTCTTCGGGCCCCACGAGCCGGCCTTCACGGTCGGGTCGTTCGCCATGACGGCGACCGGGCGGCCGTCCACCTCGCCGACGCCGGTGACGACGCCGTCGGCGCCCAGGCCGTCCTTGTCCCAGTTCGCCAGCAGCGCCTCCTCGGCGAAGGACCCGTCGTCCAGGAGCAGCGACAGTCGCTCGCGGACGGGCAGCTTGCCCTGCTCGGCGGACTTCTCGTGATGGCGCGCCGGCCCGCCGGCCAGTCCGCGCTCGATCGCCTCGTGGAGGTGTCCCGGATCGGTCATCAGACGGTCCGCAGCAGGTCGATCTTCGGGTTCGGGACGGGCTCGGGCCCGGACCAGTCGTAGAAGCCCAGGCCGGTCTTCTTCCCGTACCAGCCCGCGGTGATCATCTTGCGCAGCAGCGGCGGCGTCGCGAACCGCGGGTCGCGGTACTCCTCGTACATGCCCTCCGCGGCGCGCGAGAGCGTCTCGAGCCCGACGAAGTCGTTGAGCGTCAGCGGGCCCATCGGGTGCCCGGCGCCGAGCCGGAAGCCGGCGTCGATCGCCTCGATCGTGCCGACCCCCTCCTCGAACGCGCGGACCGCGTCGAGCATGAACGGCACGAGGATCCGGTTGACGAGGAAGCCCGCGCGGTCGCGCGTCTCGACCGGCAGCTTGCCGATGCGGGTGACGTACTGCGTGCCGGCCGCCACGGCCTCGTCGGCGGCCGCGATCGTCCGCACGACCTCGACGAGCCCCATCACCTGGACGGGGTTGAAGAAGTGCAGCCCGATGACGCGCTCGGGACGCTGCGTCGCCGCGGCCTGCTCGATGATCGAGAGCGACGAGGTGTTCGAGGCGAACACCGCGGAGGGCTGCACGATCGGGTCGAGCGCCCGCCACAACTCGAGCTTCGCGTCGAGGCGCTCGATGATCGCCTCGATGACCATGTCGCACGGAGCGAGGTCCTCGGCGTCGATCGTGCCCTGGATGCGGGCGCGGACCGCCGCGGCATCCTCCGCCGTCGTCCGGCCCTTGTCGACCGCGCGGTCGAGCAGCGCGCCGACGGCCGCCAGGCCGCGGTCGAGCGCGCCCTGATCGGCGTCGAGCAGCACGACGTCGTAGCCGGCCTCGGCGGAGACCTGGGCGATTCCGTGCCCCATGAGCCCGGCGCCCACGACGCCGACCTTCTTGATGTCCGTCACCTGCGCGTCCCTCCGGTGTGATCGCTGCGAAGACTGGGACAACCCTAGGTGGGTTGCGCGCGAGGTGCGTTGACGACGCGGGGCGTGGGGCCGGCGCACGTGCGCCGGCCCCACGATCCCTCACGCTGCGGGCACCGTCACCGTCGCGCTCGCCGCGATCGGCTTGCCGCCGCGCACGTAGTCGCCGTGGTCGTTGCCGTTCAGCGTGACCTTGACGACGTGCTTCCCGGCCGTGAGCGTCCCGAGGTAGTGCCACGCGCCGTACAGCCGGGTGATCTTCTTGCCGTCGATGTACAGGTGCGCGTGCCCCTCGCCGCTGCGGTGCATCGTGCTCGCGTGATTCGGGGCCCAGCGGAATCCGCGGGTCTTCACCCGGAGGTTGAAGCCCGACATCGGGTCCTTCGTGACCGCGATCTTCACGCTCATCGAGGAGCCGGCCGGGTGGGTCGCCGGCGTCATCCCGTGGCCGGTGTCCGCCACGGCGGACGTCACGGCGAGTGGGAGCGTCAGGGCAAGCGCCGCGAGGGCGCACGTCATGCGTCGGAACATCTGGTGTCCTCCTTCGAATATGGACTGGCTGGCCTGGATCGAGGGGCGGAGCACCCGCAGACGGGCGCTCCGCGTCAGGCCGGCGGAGGACGAACGGCGAGCGAGATGCCGAGCAGCGGCCCGGTCGGCGCGCAGAACGGCGCCGGGCGCCGGAATCGCCGCCACGTGCCCGCGTCCGCGCGCGGCGCCCGCGGACGGTGGACACGCCGGCGACGCTCCAGTCGCTCGGCCCCCGGATAGCGGCCGAGCCACAGCGGCAGCGCGAGCGCCAGCGCCGGGCTGAGCATGGCCGTGCCGAGCAGCAGCGGGGCGCCCCCGGTGACGAATGCCACGGCGGCGACGGTGAGGAGGCCCAGGACGACCCAGCTGCGGCGCACGCGACGATCGTACGCCCGGAGTGCGAGGCGGTGCGTCCCGGGTCGGGCTAGGCGACGCGCGCGGTCAGCGCGGCCGCGACGGCGGTCGCGCGCTCGCGGTCGTACGTCAGCACGTAGTCGTAGACGTGCTCGCCCTCGGTGCCGCGGGGGCGGCGCTCGTGCGCGACCAGCGCCGCCGCGAAGTGCGGCCCGACGACGGCGATCGTCCACTCGTGGCCGACGGGATCCCCGCTGAGGACCTCGGCGCCGTGGACGCCCGGTGCGGGCTCGCCGTTGAGGCCGCGCCCGACGACGCCGCAGAACGCGAGGTCGCGCCCGAGCTGCTCGTAGCGGTCACGCGCTCGCGGGCAGAAGTGGCGGTCCTCGTCGAACGAGGCGACGAGCAGCGCCGTCCCACCGAGGTTCGCGGCCTGGTCCTCGAGGTGCTGGGTCATCGCCAGCAGCAGCGGCTGGCTCGTGACGCGCGGTGCTCGGTGCTCGGCGACGAGCGCGAACGGCGCCAGGTCGCGCGGGTCGGCGTGGCGGCCCGGAAGCACGATCGGGATGGCCGGGAGGTCGGGCAGCTCGATCGCGACCTCGCGGCGGCCGTACAGCCAGCCCTGGGCGAGGCTCGCGCCGAGCGCGTCGCCGGCCCGTGCCTGGTCGAGCGTCTCGACGCCCTCGACGAGGATCGTCGCGCCCGACCGCTCGGCCTGGGCGGCGACCGCGTGGACGACCTCGGCGATGTCCGCGTCGGGGCTGTTCTGGACGAGCGCGAGGTCGAGCTTGATGACCTCGGGCGCGAGCAGGCTCATCATCGCGAGCGTGTCGGCGTCGGTCCCGACGTCGTCGAGCGCGACGGCGACCCCCATCGCGCGCATGTCGGCGA
>CAWGLQ010000010.1:0-25650 GCA_963823375.1 uncultured Actinomycetes bacterium
ATGCCCGTCGAGGTCGTCACGCCGGGGCCGTTCGCGCTGAGCACCGCCGAGCTCGAGCGCCTGGAGGCGCGGCTGCACCGTGCGGTGCGCCGTGCACGCCGGGGGCGCGAGGGCCGCGTCCTCACGACGTTCACCGCCGCCCTCCCGCGAGACACCGACCCGACGGCGGTCGTCGTCGCCTCGCGCCGCGCGGACGAGCCCTGGTTCGTCTTCGAGCAGCCGGCGGGCGACCGCGCCGCCCTGGCGACGCTCGGATGCGTGGCCGCCCTGGAGGCGTCCGGCCCGGACCGCTTCGCGGCGGTCGCCGAGCAGTGGCGAACGCTGCGGCGTGACGCCCTCGCCGACCCCCCGGAAGGGCCGCGCGGTTCGGGCCCGGTCGCGGTCGGCGGGTTCGCCTTCGCACCCGACGGCGGGGCCGCGCCGCACTGGACGGGGTTCGCCCCCGGCTCGCTCCACGTCCCCGAGGTGGCGCTCGCACGGCGTGGCGACGAGGTCCGCCTGACGCTCGCGGCGATCGTCCATCCGGACGACGACGCGCAGGCCCTCGCCGACCGGCTCGAGGCCCGCGCGGCCGAGCTGGTCCACGCGCCGCTGCCGCTGCTCGACCCGGACCCCGCGGTGACCTCGCGCGTCGTGAGCGCGATGCCGCCCGAGCACTACGAGCATGCGGTCGCGCGAGCCGTCGAGCGCATCCGCGCGGGCGCGCTGGACAAGGTCGTGCTCGCCCGTGAGGTGCAGGTCCACGCCGCCGCCGCTCACGATGCGGGCGCGCTGCTCGGCGTGCTGCGCGAGGCGTTCCGCGAGTGCCACGTCTTCGCGGTCGGCCGCGGCGATCACACCTTCCTGGCGGCGAGCCCCGAGCTGCTCGTCCGGCGGGAGGGGCTGCGCACCGGCACGCTCGCGCTCGCCGGCTCGACCCGCCGCAGCGCCGACCCGGCGGTGGACGATCACCTCGGCGAGCAGCTGCTGCGCTCGGCGAAGGACCGCGAGGAGCAGGCGATCGTCGTCCGCCGCATCGTGCGCGCGCTGCAGCCGCTGAGCGTGTGGGTCACGCCGGCCGATGAGCCGGTGCTCGCGAAGATCGCGAACATCCAGCACCTCGCGACACCGATCCGCGCGCAGCTGCGTGAGCCGGTGAGCGTGCTCGAGCTCGCGGGCGTCCTGCACCCGACCCCCGCGGTCGGGGGCGAGCCGCTCGAGGCTGCGGCACCGCTGATCCCCGCGCTCGAGGGCCTGGATCGCGGGTGGTACGCCGGCCCCGTCGGCTGGGTGGACGAGCACGAGGACGGCGAGTTCTGCGTCGCGCTGCGCTGCGCGCTGCTCACCGGCGCCGTGGCCCGGTGCTACGCGGGCGTCGGCGTGGTCCGCGACAGTGACCCGGCGGCGGAGCTCGCGGAGACCGAGGTCAAGCTCCAGGCGCTGCTTCCGGTGCTCGCGAGCTGACGGGAGGCGTCCGGGATGGTCCGTGCCGCCCGCGCATGCCTGGTGACCGCGTTGCTGCTCGCGGCGCTCCCGGCCGCGCCGGCGGGGGCGCAGGAGGCGCCTGACAGGTGCCGCTTCGGCGCGTCGCAACTCGGCGCGGGCTCCGTGGCGCTCGGGACCCCGAACCGCGGGCGCCTCGCCGGCGGCGTGCTGTTCCCCGCCGCGTCGCCGGTCGCGTTCACCTGGGACTTCCCGCTCGGGAAGAGCCCGAGCCGCGAGTGGCGGCGGTGGGGGACCGAGAAGCTCGTGAGCACCCTCGAATGCGTCCTGGCGGTGGCCCAGTTCTCGGACCCGCTCGTCCGGCGCGTCGGCGTGGCGGACCTCTCGCGACCGCAGGGCGGGCCGTTCGGCGCCCGGTACGGCGGTCTCGGACACGCGTCCCACCAGAACGGGCTCGACGCGGACGTCCTCTACCCGCGACTGGACGACTGCGAGTGCGCGCCGAAGCGCGTCGCGGACATCGACGTGCGGCGCTCGCAGCGGCTCGTCAGCGCGTTCGTGGCCGCGGGCGCGCGGTACGTGTTCGTCTCACCCGTGCTGTGGCGCCGCGGACGGCTGCGCGGGCCGAAGGCGGTCGTGCGTCCGCTCATCCACCACGACGATCACCTGCACGTGCGGCTGCGACCGTAGCGATAGAGGACATGCGGCAGGCCGCGGTGGTCGACGTCGCGCTCGTAATGGAACCCGAGCTTCTCCATGACGCGCCGTGAGGCGGTGTTGGCCGGCAGCGTGAGGCTCACGAGCTCGTCGATGCCGAGGTCGCGCTCGGCGACCTCGATCCCCGCCGCGCCCAGCTCGGTCGCCAGTCCCTCGCCCCAGCGATCCGGGGCGATCGCCCAGCCGTCCTCGACCCCGCCGCGTCCGGCCACGACCAGCATGGTGAGCCCGCCGCGGCCCAGGAACGCGCCGGTCTCCCGGTCGCGCGCGCACCACAGGCCGAAGCCGTGCACCTCCCAATGCGCCGCCCAGCGCGACAGCGCGACAGCGCGACGGCCGCCCCCGCGTGGTCGAGCGTCCCGCCGAGCCAGTCACCCACTCGCTGATCGCCCAGGAACCCCGCAAGCTCGGGCAGGTCGGCCGGGACCGGCCGTGTCAGGGTGAGCCGGGCGGTCTGCACCCGCTCGGGGGCGCGCGGCGCGGGCTGCGCGGCGCGGCCGCTCACGTCAGGTCTGCTCGGCGAGCGCGGCGCCGACGGCATCCCAGAGCGCGCGGTGGACGGTCACGTTCTCGGCGCGGTCGGTCCGCGCGTGGATCACCTGCGTCCCGTCGGACGACAGGCCGTACTCGATCGCCGCGCGCAGGCCGGCGAGATCCTCGACCGGGAGCAGGTGCAGCCCGTAGGCCTGGCACAGCCCGGCGACGTCGAGGCCGGTCGGGGTGGCGACGTGGGTCTCGAAGTGGTCCGTCTCGGCGGAGACCGGGAGGAAGTCGAAGATCCCGCCGCCGCCGTTGTCGATCAGCACGATCGTGAGCGGCACCCCGATGCGGGTCGCGGTCAGCAGCGACCCGGCGTCGTGCGCGAGCGTCACGTCGCCGGTCAGCAGCACGACCGGCCCGGGACTCGCCGCCGCCACGCCGTACGCGGTGGCGATCGTCCCATCGATGCCGTTGGCGCCGCGGTTGGAGAGGACGCGCAGGGGGACCGCACGCGCCGGAGACACGGTCTCGATGTCGCGGACGGGCATCGACGACGCGACCACGAGCGTCGCCTCGGGCGGCAGGGCGGCTCCGAGTTCGAGCGCGATCCGCGGCTCGCTGAGGTCCTCCCCGAGAAGACCTGCGACCGCCGCGGCGGCGCGGGCATCGGCGTCGCGCCATGCGCCGGACCACGCGGGGTCCGGGCTCGCGGGCTGCGCGGCGAGGGCCTCCAGCAGCGCGGCGGGATCGGCGTCGATCGTCAGGTCGCAGACGTGGGCCGGGTCCTGCCAGGCGCCGTCGGGGTCGATGAGGACCTGGACGGCGTCGAGGCCGGCGAGCCACTCGCGCAGGGGCTTGGAGGTGGGGAGGTCGCCGACGCGGACGACGGCGCGCGGGGCCGCCGCGGCTGCGAACGCGGGGATGCGCAGCAGGGCGTCGTAGTGGGCGACGGCGCCCTCGCCGCAGCGCGCGCCCGACAGCGGGTCGGCGAGTACGGGCCAGCCGGTCGCGGCGCTGAACGCGGCCGCCGCCCGCGCGATCGCCGGAACCTCTCCGGCCGGTGTCGCAGGCCGTTCGATCCGTCCCGCGACGACGACACCGCGCGGCGCCGCCTGGACCAGCGGCGCGAGGGTCCGCGCCGCCTCCGCGGCATCGGTGGTGCGCGGGAGGTGGCCGACCCATGGGCGCCCGTCGGGCCGTCCGCCGCCGCCCGGCTCGTCGTCCGGCAGCGGGGTGTCGAGGACGAGCGGCTCGCGCAGCGGGAGGTTCAGGTGCACGGGGCCGGGCTGCGGACCGCGCGCCGTCCACACGGCGCGGCACGCGAGCGCGCGGATCCAGCGCAGCGTCACGGGCGTCGCCTCGTCCACGCCGACCTCGGTGAACATCCGCACCGCGTCGCCGTAGAGCTTCACCTGGTCGATCGTCTGCCCGGCGCCGGCCGCGCGCAGCTCCGGCGGTCGGTCGGCCGTCAGGACGATCAGCGGCACGCGCGCCTCACTCGCCTCGATCACCGCGGGCAGGTAGTTGGCGGCGGCGGTGCCCGAGGTGCAGGCGAGCACGGCCGGCCGGCCCGTCGCCTTGGCCAGCCCGAGCGCGAAGAAGCCCGCGCTGCGCTCGTCGACCTGGGAGAAGCACGGGAAGCCGCCGGCACGCGCCAGCGACAGCACGACCGGCGTCGACCGCGACCCGGGGGACGTGACCGCGCCGGCCACGCCGCAGCGTGCCAGCTCATCGCAGAGCGCGCGCAGCAGCAGGTAGGTGTCGGTGGGGTCGGCCATGATGCGGGCGATGCGCGAGACGGTCGTCCTCCTGCACGGATTCGCCGGAACCGGGCGCGGGTGGGATGCCGTCGTCGCGCGACTGGACGCGGAACGCTATACGGCGCTCGCCCCGGACCTGCGCGGGCACGGGGCACAGGCCGCGGCGCGCCCGGTCACCTTCGACGCGATCACCGACGACGTCCTGGCGCTCGCGCCCGAGCGGTTCGCCCTCTGCGGGTACTCGATGGGCGGCCGCGTGGCACTGCACGTCGCGCTCGCGGCGCCCGAGCGGATCACCCGCCTGACGCTCGTCGCGACGACCGCCGGCATCGACGACGAGCAGGCGCGCGAGCGCCGCCGCGCCGCGGACGCCGAGCTCGCCCGGGCGATCGAGGAGGACGGTCTGGAGAACTTCGCCGAGCGGTGGCTCGCCCAGCCGCTGTTCGCCGACGACCCGCCGGCGGCGCAGACGCTGGCGCGGGCGGACATCGTGCGCAACGACCCGGCCGGACTGGCGGCGGCCCTGCGCGGGATCGGGACAGGGGCCATGGCGCCGCTCTGGGACCGGCTCGGGGAGATCACGATGCCGGCCGTCGTCCTCGCCGGCCAGCGTGACGCGAAGTTCCGGGAGTTCGGCGAGCGGCTCGCGGCCGGGCTGCCGCAGGCGGATCTGCTGCTGGCGCGGGGGGCGGGGCACGCACTGCCGCGCGTCGCGCCTGATGCGGTCGCCGCGGCGATCAGCCGCTGACGGCCGGCAGCCGGAACACCGTCTGCGCGTTCCCGCACAGGAAGCGCTCGCGCCGGTCGTCGGCGAGGCCCAGCGCGTCCAGGTCGGCGAGGCAGCGCTCGGGGGTGATCATCGGGAAGTTCGAGCCGAACAGCACCTTGTGGCGCGCCCGCCCGAGCTCCTCGACGAGCGCCGCCGGGTAGCGCTTCGCCGTGTAGGCCGAGGTGTCGATCCAGACGTTCTCGTGCTTGCGGGCGAGTGCGAGCATCTCGTCCGTCCACGGGTAGCCGATGTGGCCGCCGACGATCGTGAGGTCCGGGAAGTCGAGCGCGACGTCGTCGATGTACGGGATCGGGCGGCCGGTCTCCGACGTGCGCAGCGGCCCCGTGTGGCCGACCTGCGTGCAGAACGGGATGCCGAGCTCGACGCAGGCGACGTAGAGCGGGTAGTAGCGGCGGTCGTTCGGCGGCCAGCCCCACAGCCAGGGGATCGCGCGCAGGGCGACGAACCCCAGCTCCTCGACGCAGCGCCGCAGCTCGCGGACGGCGCCGACCGGGTCGCGCAGGTCGACGGCCGCGGCGCCGGCGAAGCGGTCGGGTGCGGCGCGCACGACCTCCGCGACCTCGTCGTTGGCGATCAGGGCGCCGTCGGGACCATGCCAGGCGGAGACGAGGGCGATGTCGACCCCCGCCGCGTCCATCGCGCCGAGCGTCAGCTCGACGGGGAAGCTCTCCGGGATGTCGTCGCCGGTCCAGCGGCGCAGCGAGGCGAACATGTCGTGCCGCAGGAAGGCGGGTGTCGGGTGCTGGATCCAGGCGTCGACGATCACGGCGGGCACCCTACTCGGCGGGCTTCACGCCGAGCCCGGGCCCCCGCGGCACGGCGATGGCGCCGCGCACGGGCGTGAGCGGCCCGGCATCGAGCCCGTCGAAGAGGCCGAGCGTCGCCAGCCCGCACGGGACGTCGAGCTTCAGCGCGGCGGCGCAGTGGACGGCGGCCGCGATCCCGAGCGGGCCGTCGAGCGTGGAGGCGATGTAGACCTCGGCGCCCGTGGTCCGCACGAGTGCCGCCTGCGCCAGCAGCGCCGAGATCCCGCCGGCGCGCGAGATCTTCAGGCAGACCAGGTCGGCGGCGCCGCCGGCGAGCGCGCCGGGCTCGGCCGCGGTCTCGTCCATCGCGATGCGGACGGCGGTCCGCTCGCGCACGCTGCGCAGTGCGTCGACACCGTGCACGGGCTCCTCGACCAGTTCGAGGCCCGCGGGGGCGAGCGCCTCGATGTTGCGGACGGCGCTCTCGACGTCCCAGGCGCCGTTCGCGTCGAGCCGCAGCGCGACCTCGGGTCCGACCGCTGCCCGCACGGCGGCCACCCGTCCAGCGTCGTCGCCGATGCCGGCCTTCAGCTTGATGCAGTCGAAGCCGGCCGCGACCGCCTCGGCGGCGCGGCTCGCGGCGCCCTCCCGGTCCTCGGCGCCGATCGTGGCGTTCACCGGAACGCGCGCGAGCGGCTCGTCGGTGAGCAGCGCCGCCACGGGGCGTCCCTCACGGATGCCCGCGAGCGACCACAGCGCGAGATCGACCGCCGCGAGGGCCTGCGGCAGCGGGTCCGCGTCCCGGCAGGCGTCGAGCAGCGCGGCGCCGCCGGCGATCGCGCCGCCCCGCAGCGCCGCCGCGTGCGCCTCGAGGGCGGCGCGGCAGCGGTCGACGGAGACGCCGTCGTAGTGCTCGAGCGGGGCCGCCTCGCCCCAGCCGACCCGTCCTTCTCGGTCCTCGACGCGGAGGATCAGCAGGGTGCGCTCGGTGATGTCTCCGGTCGCCGTGCGCAGGGGCTCGCGCAGGCGCAGCGTGAACGGCTCGACCTCCGCCAGCATCAGGACAGCAGCAGCCCGGCCGCCAGCAGCACGCAGAAGAGGAACTCGAGCTGCCCGGTGCCGGCGAGCGCCCCGTTGAGCGTCGGGCCGTCGGTGTGCGTGCGCACGGTGCTCTGGAGGCGCACGGCGAGCGGCACCGTCAGCCAGGGGAGAGCCAGCCAGGCCGAGAGCGACCCGAGCGCGAACGGCAGCAGCACGGTGATGTACGCGGCCGCGAGCATCGCCGCGTAGAGCGTGCGCGTGCGCTCCCGGCCGAGCCGCACGGCGAGCGTGCGCTTGCCGGCGCGCCGGTCGGTGTCCAGGTCGCGGACGTTGTTGACGACGAGGATCGCCGATGCGAGCAGGCCGACCGGCACCGCGAGCACGAGCGCCTCCCACGGCAGGTCCTCGCGCTGCACGTAGTAGGAGCCGCTGACGGCGACGACGCCGAAGAACAGGAACACGAAGACCTCGCCGAGGCCCTCGTAGCCGTAGGGTCGCGGCCCACCGGTGTAGAGCACGCCCGCGAGGATCGAGGCGGCGCCGATCGCCAGCAGGACCCAGCCGGCGACGGCGATGAGGTAGATCCCGCAGAGGACCGCCAGGCCGAAGCTCACGTACGTGGCGACCAGGACCTGTCGCGGCGGGACGAGCCCGCCGGCGGTCACGCGCACCGGGCCCAGGCGGTCCTCGGTGTCGGCTCCGCGCCGCGCGTCGGAATAGTCGTTCGAGAGGTTCGTGCCGACCTGGATGAAGAGGGCGCCGAGCATCGCGGCGGCGAACGCGATCCAGTCCAGGCCGCCGTTCTCGACCGTCCACGCCAGCGCGGTGCCGACGAGCACGGGCGCGACCGCCGCCGGCAGCGTTCGCGGGCGGGCGGCCATCAGCCAGATGCGCAGGCTGGACCCCCGGCCGTCGGTGGTGGCGCTCGGCGACATGGTCAGGGCCGCTTGGGGAACTGGGAGAAGTCCGGGCGGCGGCGCTCCTTGTAGGCCTCGCGTCCCTCGCGTGCCTCATCGCTCCCGTAGAAGAGGAGGTTCGCGTCGTGCGCGAGCTGCTGCAGCCCGGCCATCCCGTCCTCGTTCGCGTTGAAGCTCGCCTTCAGCAGCCGCAGCGCGAAGGGGGAGAGCTCGAGCATCTCGCGGCACCAGGCGACCGTCTCGACCTCGAGGTCGGCGAGCGGCACGACGGTGTTCACGAGGCCCATCTGCAGCGCCTGCGCGGCGTCGTACTGGCGGCAGAGGAACCAGATCTCCTTGGCCCGCTTCTGTCCCACCTGCGCCGCGAGGAGGCTTGCGCCGTATCCGCCGTCGAACGACCCGACCTTCGGGCCCGTCTGCCCGAAGCGCGCGTTGTCGGCGGCGATCGAGAGGTCGCAGCAGATGTGCAGGACGTGCCCGCCGCCCACCGCGTAGCCCGCGATCATCGCCACGACGGGCTTGGGCAGCCGCCGCATCTGCACGTGCAGGTCGGTGACGTGGAAGCGCCCGACGCTCGTGCCTCCCGCGGGGTCGGTGAGGTAGCCGGTGTCGCCGCGCACGCGCTGGTCGCCGCCGGAGCAGAAGGCGAGGTCGCCCTGCCCGGTGAGCACGATCACACCGACCTGCGGATCCTCGCGTGCGGCCTCGAGGGCCTGGCTCAGCTCCATGACGGTCTGCGGGCGGAAGGCGTTGCGGACCTCGGGACGGTCGATCGTGATCTTCGCGATCCCGTCGGCGATCTCATAACGGATGTCCTCGTACGTGCCGCCGCTGCGCCAGTCGGCGCCGGGGCGGATCGTCGTCGCACGCGGGTCGGTGTCGGTGCTCATCGTGGGAGGAGGCTAGCTTTCGTGAGGTGGAGGTCGAAGCCTGGCTGCCGCGCTCCGCGGCCGCCCACCCGCGCCGGATCGCGCTCGGCACACTGGAGTACGCGCAGCTGCTGGAGGCGGCGCAGGCCTCCGCGCGCCGTCTGAGCGCGCGCGGCGTGCGGGCGGGCGAGCACGTCGCGATCGTCCTGCCCGCCGGCGAGGACTTCGCGACGACGCTCCACGCCTGTCTGCTCCTCGGCGCGGTCGCCGTGCCGATCGACCCCCGGCTGGCGGGGGACGAGCGCGAGCGCCGCATCGCCGCCTGCGCCACGGTCGTCGACGGCCCGCTCGCGGCCGAGGAGGATCCGGACGCGCCGATCATGGGGGGGCACGACCTCGCCGCGCCGGCGGTCGTCATCCACACCTCGGGCACCAGCGCGCAGGCGCGGCCGATCACGCTCACGTACGGCAACTGGCTGTGGAGCGCGCTCGGCTCCGCCGTCGCGCTGGGGTCGGACCCCCGCGAGCGCTGGCTCTGCTGTCTGCCCGTCGCGCACGTCGGCGGCCTGTCGATCCTCCTGCGGTCGGCGATCGCCGGCACGACGGCGATCCTCCACGAGCGGTTCGAGACCGGCCGCGTGCTCGCCGCCCTGCAGGACCCGTCGGGCCCGACGCTCGTCTCGCTCGTCCCCGCCACCCTCACCCGGCTGCTCGACGCCGGGCTGCGTGAGCCGCCCGCGCTGCGCTGGGCGCTCCTCGGCGGCGCCGCGATCCCGGACGAGCTGCTGCGCCGTGCCGCGGCGGCGGGCGTGCCGGTCGCCCCGACGTACGGGATGACGGAGGCGTGCTCGCAGGTCCTGACCAACGGGGCGCCGCTGTTCTGCACGCGGGTCGACGTCGGCGCGACGGGCGAGATCCTCGTCTGCGGGCCGACCGTCTCACCGACCGTCGGCCCGGTGCTGCACACCGGCGATCGCGGACGCGTGGAGCCGGACGGGCGGATCACCGTGCTCGGGCGCGCCGACGACCTGATCATCAGCGGCGGCGAGAACGTCGCGCCGGAGACCGTCGAGGCCGCTCTGGAAGCGCACCCCGCCGTCGCCGAGGCGGGCGTTCACGGACGCGAGGACGAGCGCTGGGGACAGGTGGTCGTCGCGACCGTCGTCCTGCGAGAGGGGGCCTCCGCCGGGGAGGACGACCTGCTCGAGCACTGCCGTGGCGCGCTCGCCCCGTGGGAGGTCCCGAAGGCGATCGGCGTCACGACCGGCCCGCTCCCGCGCACCGCGAGCGGCAAGCTCCTGCGCCGCGCGCTCTGAGTCTCAGGGCCCGTAGGTCCCGAAGCTCCAGGTGTTGCCCTCCGGGTCGCGGATGGCGAAGTCGCGCGAGCCGTAGTCGGTGTCGCCGAGCTCGCGGACGATGTCGGCGCCCGTCCGGCGAGCGCGCTCGTATCGCGTGTCCGGGTCGCTGACCGCGATGTAGACCTGCCCCGAGCCCGGCTCGCGCCGGAACGCGTCGGTGCTCGCCTTCGCGTGGTCGCCGAACATCACGATCCCGCCGGCGACCCGGGCCTCGGCATGGACGACGCCGCCGTCATCGCCGCGGTGCATCGCGACCTCCTCGGCGCCGAGCACCTCCTGCATCCAGCCCAGCGCGGCGGCCGCGTCGCGGTAGGGCATCACCGGGTACAGCGACTGGCTCATGTGCGGGATGTACCCGTGCCCGGGAGGCCGAAAACCGGCGCGCTCCCGGCGACTAGGCTTCGGCGCATGGATGCCGAGGCCTACCGGGCCGACAGCCGTGAGCACTGGGAGGCGGCCGCCAAGGGGTGGTCCGAGCGCCGGGAGTCGATGCAGCGCTCCGCGCTGCCGGTGTCCGAGGCGCTGATCGAGCACGCTGCGCTGCAGCCGGGGCACGCGGTCCTCGAGGTCGCGGCCGGGCTCGGTGACACCGGCCTGCTCGCCGCCGAGCTCGTGCGGCCCGGAGGAACGGTCGTGCTCAGCGACGTCGCCGACGCGATGGTCGAGGCCGCCAAGGCGCACGTGGAGCAGACGGGTGCGAGCAACGTCGAGGTCCGGCAGATGGAGGCCGAATGGCTCGACGTCCCCACGGCCTCGCAGGACACGATCCTCAGCCGCTGGGGCTACATGCTCCTGGCCGACCCGGAGACCGCCCTGCGCGAGGCGCGGCGGGTGCTGAGGCCGGGCGGCCGGGTCGCGCTCGCCGTCTGGGCGCCCATCGACGAGAACCCGTGGATCGGGGTGGTCCAGCGCGAGTTGCTCGCCCGCGGCCTCGCACCGCAGCCCGAGCCCGGCGCTCCCGGGATGTTCGCGCTCGCCGCGCCGGGCCGGATCGAGGAGCTGCTGTCGGCTGCGGGGTTCGCGGACGTCGGAGTCGAGCCGGTCCGGTTCGACTGGCTCGCGCCGAGCCTCGAGGCGTGGTGGGAGCACATGCGTGCGGTGTCGATCTCGCTCGGCGGCGCACTCGACACGCTCACGCCCGCCGACCACTACGCGTTCCGCGATGCCGTCGACACCGGGTACGCGCCGTACGTCGCGCAGGACGGCTCGGTGGCGCTTCCGGCGTGCTCGCTCGTCGCCTGGGCCGAAGCCTGAACCCACGGGCCACGCGGCACCGGCCGGCGCCGCTGGCCTACCATGCCGCGCCATGTTCTACGACGACGACGCGGACCTCGCGCACCTCGACGGCAAGACCGTCGCGATCATCGGCTTCGGCTCCCAGGGCCACGCCCACGCTCAGAACCTCAAGGACTCGGGCGTCACCGTCGTCGTAGGCCTGCGCCCCGACTCGGAGAAGGTCGCGCAGGCGAAGGAGGCCGGCCTGGAGGTCCTCAGCCCGGCGGAGGCCGCCGCGAAGGGCGACATCGTGATGATGCTCGTGCCCGACGAGCGCCACCATGACATCTACCTCGCCGACATCGCCGGCAACCTCGAGGCCGGGAACATGCTCATGTTCGGCCACGGGTTCTCGATCCACTACGGCGAGATCGAGCCGCCCGCCGACGTCGACGTCGCGCTCGCAGCGCCGAAGGGCCCGGGCCATCTCGTCCGCCGCCAGTACCTCGAGGGCTCCGGCGTTCCCGGCCTGATCGCGATCCACCAGGACGCGACCGGCAAGGCCCGCGACATCGCCGCCGCCTACGCCAAGGGCATCGGCTGCACCCGCGGCGGCGTCATCGAGACGACCTTCAAGGACGAGACCGAGACCGACCTCTTCGGCGAGCAGGCCGTCCTCTGCGGCGGCGCCAGCGCGCTCGTCCAGGCGGGCTTCGAGACGCTGGTGGAGGCCGGCTACGACCCCGAGATGGCGTACTTCGAGTGTCTGCACGAGCTGAAGCTCATCGTCGACCTGATGTACGAGAAGGGCCTCGCGGGGATGCGGTACTCGATCTCCAACACGGCCGAGTACGGCGACTACACGCGCGGCCCGCGCATCGTCAACGACGAGACCCGCGCGGAGATGAAGCGGATCCTCGGGGAGATCCAGGACGGCACGTTCGCCCGCGAGTGGATCGCCGAGAACCGCGCCGGCCAGGAGAACTTCAAGCGCATGCGCGAAGAGGGCGCGACGTCCCAGCTCGAGGCGACCGGCCGCGACCTGCGCTCGCACATGGACTGGATCAACGACACGGGGTTCGAGCAGGGCTAGGGGCGCCGCCTGCGCCGGTTCAGCGCACGCGAGAGGCGCGCGCCCAGGCCCGCCGCCGGGCCAGCTGGGCGGCCGACAGGCGATCGCCGATCGCCTCGATCACGGCGAGCCACTCCAGTGCCCCGGCGAAGTCCCGGCGCGCGGCGGCCTCGTCGGCCCACGAGATCGTTCTGCGGACGGCTGCGCGGTGGCGGGCGACGTCCGTTCGGGGGGAGCGCGGGTGTGGCGGAAGGGCGGGCATCGTGACCTCGTTCGTAGCGGTGACGGACGAAGTCAGATCGCGATGCTGGGCATGAACCAACCGCGCAATGGTGCCCTCGACGGGAATACTACACCCGCAACGGGTGCTAGCCGACCTGCATGATGATCATCGAGGCGTTCGTGTTCTGCTGCGTGCCGCCGGCGAGCGTCTGGAGCGTCACGGCGGCCGCGGAGGAGTGGTTGCGCAGCGTGATGACGTCGCCGGCGCTGAGGGCGAGCAGCGCCTGCCCGCTGTTCTGCTGCGTCCCGGCGCCCGAGCCGAAGGTGGCGCCGGGCACGGCCGCGCCGTTGACGAACAGCGTCATCTGGTTCGGCTCGACGCCGGCGAGGGTGAAGGTGACCATGTAGGCGCCCTGGTTCAGGACGGTCACGGCGGCGGCGCCCGCGGTGTGGGTGAACCCCGCCGACAGGAGGTCGATGCCGTCGAACGTGACGTCACCCTCGATGGGCACGACCTGCGCCCCGTCGTTGTAGACCTCCCCGAACTCGGCGAGGCCGTTCGTTCCGGCGGGTCCGACGGCGCCGGTTGCGCCGGTGGGGCCCTGGGACCCGGCCGGGCCGGTTGCGCCACCCGGGCCGGCGGGGCCGGTGGGACCCACGCTCCCTGCGGCGCCGGCAGCGCCTGCAACGCCCGCCGGGCCGATGGGGCCGACGGGGCCGGCCGGACCTGCGGGGCCTGCGGGGCCGGTCGCGCCGGTCGCGCCGGTCGCGCCGGTCGCGCCGATCGGTCCCGCGGCGCCGGCCGGGCCGCGCGCGCCGCGCTGCCCCTGAAGGCCACGCGGACCACGGCACACGACGAGCCGGCGTGTGCAGGTCGCCGACGCGCGCGCGTCGAGCCGGCCGACGAAGGCCGGCCCGCACGGCTGGACGCGCGTCGTACAGACCGTCGCGGCTCCGCCGGCGCTCGTCAACGAGGCGAACGCGGTGATCGAGACCACGAGCAGGCGTGTGTTCCGGCGGCGGCGCGTCGTCATCGGGCGAGTCTGGCGCGCCATATTCGGCGGGTCATCCGTAGTTGGCACCGCGCCCGGAGCACGGTCGCCGACCCCCTCCGCTATCCTCGCCGCAGTCGTCGCGACTGGCGCCTGGGGTGGAACGGACCACCGGGGAGCGACGGCTGATTCGCCGCCGCGCGCCTGGGCACTGCCGCCGTCGTCCTCAACCCGCGGAGTTCCCATGAACGCCACAGCAGCACCCACGATTCCCGAGACCCTCCTGCCGGCCGACGGCCGGTTCGGCTGCGGCCCGTCGAAGGTCCGCCCGGAGCAGCTCGCCGGCCTGGCCACCGAGGGCGCGGTCCTGATGGGCACCTCGCACCGCCAGAAGCCCGTCAAGGAGCTCGTCGCCCGCGTGCGTTCCGGCCTGGCGACGCTGTTCGACCTGCCGGAGGGCTACGAGGTCGTCCTGGGCAACGGCGGCGCGACCGCCTTCTGGGACGCCGCGACGATCGGCCTGGTGCGCGAGCGCTCGCTGCACCTCGTCTACGGCGAGTTCTCCTCGAAGTTCGCCAAGGCGACGAAGGCCGCGCCGTTCCTGCAGGACCCGGTCGTCGTCGAAGCCGACCCCGGCGACGCGCCCGCGCCGGTCGCCGACCCGTCGGCCGATCTCATCGCGTGGGCCCACAACGAGACCTCCACGGGCGTCATGGTCCCGGTGCACCGGCCCGCGGACGCGGGCGACGCCCTCGTCGCGGTCGACGCGACGTCCGGCGCCGGCGGCCTGCCGCTCGACGCCACGCAGGCCGACGTCTACTACTTCGCGCCGCAGAAGTGCTTCGCCTCCGACGGCGGGCTCTGGCTCGCGCTGATGAGCCCGGCCGCGCAGGAGCGCGTCGGTGAGATCGCCGGGTCGGGCCGCTGGATCCCCGACTTCCTGAACCTGCAGACGGCGCTCGACAACAGCGTCAAGGACCAGACGTACAACACGCCTGCGCTCGCCACGCTCATCCTGCTCGCCGAGCAGCTGGACTGGATGAATCGCCAGGGCGGGCTGGACTTCTGCGTCGGGCGCACGAGCGCCTCGGCGGCGTACCTCTACGGGTGGGCCGAGGCGTCGGCCTACGCCACGCCGTTCGTCACCGATCCGGCCAAGCGCTCGCTCGTCGTCGGCACGATCGACCTGGACGACGCGATCGACGCCGCCCAGGTGGCCGCCACCCTGCGCGCGAACGGGGTCGTCGACGTCGAGCCCTACCGCAAGCTCGGCCGCAACCAGCTGCGCGTCGCGATGTTCCCGGCGATCGAGCCGGCGGACGTCCAGGCGCTGACCGCGTGCGTCGACTGGGTCGTCGAGCACCAGGCCGGGGGGACGGCGGCATGACCAAGGTGCTCGTGGCCGAGAACATCGGCGAGTCGGGGATCGCGCTGCTGAAGGACGCGGGATTCGAGGTCGAGACGGGTTTCGACTGGACGCGTGAGCAGCTGCTCGAGCGCATCGGCGGTTTCGACGGGATCCTGATCCGGTCGGCGACGAAGCTCGACGCCGAGGCGCTGGCCGCCGCAGAGAACCTGAAGGCCGTCGGCCGGGCCGGCGTCGGCGTCGACAACGTCGACGTCCCGGAGGCGACCAAGCGCGGCGTCGTCGTCGCCAACGCGCCGCAGTCCAACGTCGTCACCGCGGCCGAGCACACGATGGCGCTCCTGCTCGCGCTCGCTCGCAACGTCCCGCAGGCGAACGCCGCGCTCGTCGCGGGCCGCTGGGACCGCTCGAAGTACTCGGGCACCGAGCTGATGGACAAGACGCTCGGCATCCTCGGCTTCGGCCGCATCGGCCAGCTCGTCGCCGAGCGCGCCCAGGGCTTCGGCATGAAGGTCATCGCGTACGACCCGTACGTCGGGGCCGACCGCTACCGCGAGCTCGGCGTGCAGCAGGCGTCGGGGTCGGACGAGGTCTACGCGACCGCCGACTTCATCACGATCCACCTCCCCAAGACGCCGGAGACCGAGGGCTGGCTCAACGCCGAGACCTTCGCGAAGATGAAGGACGGCGTGCGGATCCTCAACGTCGCCCGCGGGCCGCTGATCGTCGACGAGGACCTGCAGGCGGCGCTGGACTCCGGCAAGGTCGGCGGCGCGGCCCTCGACGTGTTCCGCAGCGAGCCGATCACCGACCATCCGCTCTTCGCCTACCCGAACGTCGTCGTGACGCCGCACCTCGGCGCCTCGACCGCCGAGGCCACCGATCGCGCGGGCTTCCAGGCCGCCGAGCAGGTCGTCGCCGCGCTCACCGGCGGCAGCGTGACGACGGCGGTCAACGTGCCGGCGGTGGCCGCCGAGGACCTCGAGGTGCTCGGCCCGTTCGTCCCGCTCTGCCGCCGCCTCGGCCGCCTGGCCGCGACGATCGGCGAGAACGGCTCGATCGACCGCATCGAGGTCGAGTACCTCGGCCGGCTGGCCGACCGCGACTGCCGTCCGCTGACGACGGCGGTGCTGCTCGGCATCCTCTCCGGCCACACGGAGGACGAGGTCAATGCGGTCAACGCACCAGGTCTCGCCGCCGAGCGGGGCATCGTCGTGTCGGAGACGACGCGGACGAGCGCACGCGACTTCACCGAGCTCGTGCGCGTGACCGTCGTCGCCGGCGGACGCCATTCGCGGGTCGTCGGCACGACGCTCGGTCGCCGCAACCGCCCGCACCTCCTCGAGGTCTGGGGCCGCCGGTTCAACCTCCAGCTCGAAGACCACATGGCGCTGTTCCGCTACGAGGATCGCCCAGGAATCATCGGCCTCGTGGGGACGACGTTCGGCGCTCACGGCGTCAACATCGACGCGGCGGCGGTCGGCTACGAGCCCGACGAGGACCCGGGCGAGACCAGCGGCGAGGCCGTCATGGTCGTCACGACGCACGACCCGATCCCGGACGCGGTCATCGGCGAGATCACCGCGACGGGCGGGTTCTCCGCGGGCCGCGCCGTGAACCTCGCCTAGCGCGACGCTGCGGGAGACCGCGGTTGCGCTCGCCCGGGGCGCGCCATAGGGTCGCCCGCCATGGAAGCCGCCTCTCCAGCAGCGCCGGCCCCGATTCGCGCCGACGGGCCTGCAGGGTCCGCGCCGGGCGACAAGGGACTGAAGGCGAACGCCATCGGCTTCGTGTCGGGCGTCGTGATCGGCGTCGCTTCGACGGCGCCCGGGTACTCGCTCGCGGCATCGCTCGGCCTCGTCGTCGCGATCTCGGGCATCGGCGTGCAGGCCCCGGTGATCATGATCGCGGCGTTCATCCCGATGCTGCTCGTCGCATCGTCGTACTACTGGATGAACCGCGCCGACCCGGACTGCGGAACGACGTTCTCCTGGGTGACGCGGGCGATGGGTCCCTCGGCCGGCTGGATCGGCGGCTGGGCGATCATCGTCGCCGACGTCATCGTCATGGCCAACCTCGCGCAGATCGCCGGCCTCTACAGCTTCCTGCTGTTCGGCATCGACGACCCGTCGACGCTCGCGGTCACCGCCATCGGCGTGCTCTTCATCGCCGCGATGACCTGGATCTGCGTCATCGGCATCGAGCTGAACGCCAAGACCCAGATCGGGCTGCTCGGAGCGGAGATCGCGGCGCTCGGGCTGTTCGCCGTCGTCGCACTCGTCCGCGTCTATGCCGGCGACGGGCTCGACACCTCGATCGATCCGTCCCTGAGCTGGTTCAACCCGTTCGAGATCGGCTCGGTCTCGGCGCTCACCTCGGGCGTGCTGATCGCGGTCTTCATCTACTGGGGCTGGGACACCACCGTCACGGTGAACGAGGAGACCGAGGACTCGGGCGAGACGCCGGGCCGTGCGGCGATCGTCTCGACGCTCATCCTGGTCCTGACCTACGTCATCGTCACCGTCGCGGCACTCTCCTTCGGCGGCCCCGAGCGCCTCGCGACGGACGACTCCGGCGACGTCCTGGGTCTGCTCGCCAACGACGTCTTCGGCAGCGACCTGCTCGGGAAGATCGTGATCATCGCGGTCCTCACCTCAGCGGCGGCGTCCTGCCAGACGACGATCCTGCCGACCGCGCGCACGGCGCTCTCGATGGCGCGGGCGAAGGCGCTGCCCGCGAAGCTCGGGGAGATCGACAAGCGCTATCTGACCCCGGCGTTCGCGACCTGGCTGATGGGCATCATCTCGGTCGTCTGGTACGTCGGCCTGACGCTCATCTCGGAGAACATCCTGTTCGACGCGATCGCCGCGCTCGGCCTGATGATCGCCTTCTACTACGGCATCACGGCGTTCGCCTGCACGATCTACTACCGCCGCGAGGTCGTCAGGAACGCCCGCAACTTCGTGATGCTCGGCGTCGCGCCGGTGCTCGGCGGGCTGATGCTCGGCTTCGTGTTCGTGAAGTCCTGCATCGACCTCGCAGACCCGGCGAACTCCGAGTCGGGGGATTCGTGGTTCGGACTCGGGCCGCCGTTCGTCATCGGGATCGGGTTCCTGCTGCTCGGCGTCGTGCTCATGATCATCTGGCGGATCCAGGGCCATCCGGAGTTCTTCGGGCGCAAGCCCGAGGTCGCGGACCCGGCGCTGGTCGCCGCACTCACCGGCGGGAGGGAGCTGACATGGCCGACACGATCGTCGTCGGGTACGACGGGACCGAAGGGGCGGACGCCGCGCTGGAGGAGGGCCTGCGGCTCGCCACGGGCATCGGTGCCGGGCTCGTCATCGCCTTCGCCTACAAGAAGGTCGTCGTCGGAGGCGAGTCCGCGGACCTCGACCGCGAGGTGGGCGACGTCGCGGCGGGCAAGCTCGCCGTCGCCGCCGAACGTGCCGCCGCGGCGGGCGTCGAGGCCCGCACGGAGTTCGTCGAGGGACCGCCGGCGGAGGTCCTCTGCGACCTCGCCGACGCCGACGACGCGCGATACATCGTCGTCGGGTCCTACGGCGAACGGCCCCTGCGCGGGGTTCTCGTCGGCGCCACGCCGTACAAGCTCGTGCACCTCTCCTCGCGTCCGGTCGTCGTCGTGCGAGCCCCCGATCCCGCCTAGAGCGCACCGACATCCTGTCCAGCGGCGGGCGGGCCGGACCGCCGTCGTGTCCAAAGCACGCGGAAACGGCGACCCCGGTCCGCTCGTCCGGGTAACCTGCGCGCCGTCAGGTCCCGAAGGAAGGGTGCGGGCGGATGGACGAGGACACGACGGCACCGGCAGCCGCTGAGGCCGGGACGACGGGCACGGCGGACATCGCGCTCCGCGGGGTGACCAAGCGCTTCGGCGACATGACGGCCGTCGACGATCTGACGCTCGACATCCCGCGCGGCGGCTTCTTCGCGCTGCTCGGCCCGTCGGGCTGCGGCAAGACCACGACGCTGCGGATGATCGGCGGCTTCGAGGAGCCGACGGCCGGCCGGATCGAGCTCGCCGGGAAGGACGTGACGAACACCCCGCCGCACAAGCGGGACGTCAACACCGTCTTCCAGAGCTACGCGCTCTTCCCGCACATGACGGTCGAGAAGAACGTCGCGTTCGGCCTCGAGCGCCGCAAGGTGCCCAAGGCCGACGTCAAGCGGCGCGTCGCCGAGGCGCTCGACCTGGTCGAGCTGGGCCCGCTCGCACGCCGGCGCCCGACGCAGATGTCGGGCGGCCAGCAGCAGCGCGTCGCGCTCGCCCGGGCGCTCGTCAACCGCCCGCAGGCGCTGCTGCTCGACGAGCCGCTCGGCGCGCTGGACCTGCGCCTGCGCAAGCAGCTGCAGATCGAGCTGAGTCACATCCAGCGCGAGGTCGGCATCACCTTCGTCCACGTCACGCACGATCAGGAGGAGGCCATGACGATGGCCGACACGATCGCGGTGATGAAGGACGGTCGCATCGACCAGCTCGGGTCGGCGACGGACCTCTACGACCACCCGCGCACCGAGTTCGTCGCGAACTTCCTCGGGTCCTCGAACCTCATCGACGCGACGGTCGCCACCCGCGCGGCGGACGTGGTGACCTTCGACACCGACGGCGGGACGGTGCGCGTGCCCGCACAGCTCGTCAACGGCGACGGTCACGGCGCACTGCGCGTCGGCGTGCGCCCGGAGAAGATCTCCATCCGGCCCGTCGACGCCGGCTCGCCGCAGGCGGGCCAGGGCGAGAACGTCCTCGTCGGCCACGTCACGGACGCCGCCTTCCTGGGCGTCTCCACGCAGTACATCGTGCGCACCGACGGTGGGCACGACATCCAGGTCTTCGCGCAGAACTCCGGTGCCGGCCTCGAGACGATCGGCCCCGGCCGGCGTGTCGCGGCGGTCTGGGAGCCCGAGCACACCTTCGTCGTCCCCAAGGAGGGAACCCATGCCGCAGCGTCCGACTGACCCCGACCAGGAGCCGATCGCCGACTTTCTCGATCGCCTCGTCAACGGCGCGCAGGTCTCACGGCGCACCGTCCTGCAGCGCTTCGCCGCCGCCGGCCTCACGGCGGGCTCCGCCAGCGCGTTCCTCGCCGCCTGCGGCGGGGTCGAGGGGACCAACGAGAACAAGAAGACGGTCGACACGTCCGACGTCAGCCATCCGAAGACCGCGATCGGCACCGTCACGTTCTCCAACTGGCCGCTGTACATCGACGAGAAGGTCATCCCGCCGTGGGAGAAGGACTCCGGCGGCGAGATGAAGTACATCGAGGACTACAACGACAACGAGGAGTTCTACGCCAAGGTCCGGCAGGAGCTCGAGCAGGGCAAGCCGATCGGGCGCGAGATCGTCGCGCCGACCGACTGGATGGCCGCCCGCTGGATCGACCTGGGCTACGCCGAGCCGCTCGACAAGAAGAACATCCCCAACGCGAAGAACCTCCAGCCGAGCCTCCAGCACCCGCCGTACGACAAGAACCGCGACTTCACGCTGCCGTGGCAGTCCGGCATCACGGGCATCGGCTACAACCCGAAGAAGACCGGCGGCAAGCTCACGAGCGTCAACGACCTCTTCGACCCGAAGTTCAAGGGCCGCGTCTCGATGTTCAGCGAGTGGCGCGACTCCGCCGGCCTCGTGCTGCTGGGGATGGGCAAGGACCCGACCACGGCCTCCAAGGACGACTACAGCGAGGCGATCGCGAAGATCGGCGAGGAGAGCGACAAGGGTCAGATCCGCCGCTTCACCGGCAACGACTACACGAAGGACCTCGCGTCCGGGAACCTGTGGGCCTGCGTGGCGTGGTCGGGCGACCTCGTCCAGCTGCAGGCGGACAATCCGAACCTCGAGTTCCTCGTTCCCGAGGAGGGCGGGATGAGCTGGTCGGACAACATGCTCATGCCGGCGAAGGAGACCGCGAAGGGCTACTACGGCGCGGAGAACTTCATGAACTACGTCTACGACCCGCAGGTCGCCGCGACGATCGCCGCGTACGTCAACTACTTCTGCCCGGTCACCGGCGTGAAGGAGATCCTCGCCGAGAAGAGCCCCGAGCTCGCCGAGAACCAGCTGATCTTCCCGGACGAGCAGACGCTGTCGCAGCTGAATCCCTACCCGTCGCTCGGCGCAGCGCCCGAGCGTGAGCTGACGGCGGAGATGCAGAAGGTCACCGGCGCGTGAGCACCGGCGGGGCCACGGCGGAGGCGGCGACGGGCGGCGGAGGCCTGTCGCTGCGCCGGCGCCGTGCCCTGCTCCCCGTGCTCTTCGTCGCGCCGGGGCTCATCTGGCTGACGCTGTTCTACGCGATCCCGATCGTCACCCAGCTCTGGGTCTCGCTGCAGACGGGCAATCCGGACGACGGCTTCACCCAGACCTGGAACTGGGACGTCTACCCCGACGCCGTCTCGGAGAACATCGACCAGCTCGGCCGCTCGCTGCTCTATGCGGGCACGGCGACGGTCCTGTGCCTGATCATCGCGTTCCCGCTCGCGTACTTCATGGCGTTCAAGGCGGGGCGGTGGCGCAACCTCATGCTGCTGCTGATCATCCTGCCGTTCTTCACGAGCCTCATCGTGCGGACGGTCGCCTGGCAGACGATCCTCACCGACGACGGGTGGGTCGTCGACACGATGAAGTCGCTCGGCCTGCTCGGCGAGGACGGGCGCCTGCTCGCCACGACGGGCGCCGTGATCGCGGGCATCACCTACAACTTCCTGCCGTTCATGGCGCTGCCGCTGTACGCGTCGCTCGAGCGCATGGACCGCCGCCTCGTCGAGGCCGCGACCGATCTCTATGCGAGCCGCTGGACCGCCTTTCGCAAGGTGACGCTCCCGCTCGCGGCGCCGGGCATCTTCGCGGGCACGCTGCTCGTGTTCATCCCCGCGATCGGCGACTACATCAACGCGCAGCTGCTCGGGACGCCGAAGCAGTTCATGATCGGCAACGTCATCCAGTCGCAGTACCTGTCGGTGCGCGACTACCCGACAGCGGCCGCGCTGTCGTTCGTGGTCATGGTGATCGTCCTGGTCATGATCGCCATCGCCGCCCGGCTGCTCGGGACCAAGCGCCTGCAGGACGCGGTCGCATGAGGACGACGGTCGACCGCATCCGCGACGTCGCGCTCGGGGTGTGGGCGGTGCTCGCCCTCATCTACCTGTTCGTCCCGATCTTCGTGATCATCCTGTTCTCGTTCAACGACAACCAGGGCCGGTTCAACTTCACCTGGCAGGGCTTCACGCTCAAGCACTGGGAGGACCCGTTCAAGATCGAGCAGCTGCAGGAGGCCTTCGTCAACTCGCTGACGGTCGCCGCCGTCACGACGCTCATCGCCGTCGCGCTGGGCACGTTCGTCGCGCTGGCGCTCGTGCGCTACCGCTGGCGCGGCCGCGGCGCGGTGAGCGGACTCGTGTTCCTCCCGCTCGCGACCCCGGAGGTCGTGCTCGGCGCCGCACTGCTCGGCTGGTTCCTGACGCTGACGTTCGCCCGCGGCTTCGTCACGGTGATCATCGCCCACGTGATGTTCACGCTCGGGTACGTGGTCATCACGATCCGCGCCCGCCTGGAGGGGATGGACCTCCACATCGAGGAGGCGGCGATGGACCTCGGCGCCAGTCAGCTGACGACGATCCGCAAGATCACGCTCCCGCTGATCATGCCCGGCATCGTCGCGGCCGGCCTGCTCGCGTTCGCGATCTCGATCGACGACTTCGTCGTGACGAACTTCACCGCCGGTCCGTACCAGACGTTCCCGCTGTTCGTGTACGGCGCCGCCAAGCAGGGCGTGCCGCCGCAGGTGAACGTCCTGGCGACCGCGCTGCTCATCGTGGCGCTGCTCGGGATGTTCGCCAACCTCTGGTACCAGCGCCGCGCCGCGCGGCGCGACGCGCGCGCGATGCCCGAGGGCGCAGCCACGCAGGCCGCCTGACCCGCGGGAGTAGGGTGGCGCGATGCGCGCCGTCGTCATTCCCCGCACCGGTGGTCCCGAGGTCCTGGAGGTCCAGGAACGGCCGGATCCCGTCGCCGGGCCGGGCCAGGTCCGGATCGAGGTCGGCGCCGCCGGGGTGAACTTCGCGGACACGCTCGCGCGCATCGGCCTGTACGAGGACGCGCCGCCGCTCCCCGCGATCATGGGCTACGAGGTCGCCGGCACGATCGCCGACGTGGGGGAGGGCGTCACGTCTGTCGCCGTCGGCGACCGGGTGATGGCGGGCACGCAGTTCGGCGGCTACGCCGAGCAGGTCGTCGTGGCGCAGGAGGACGCGATCGCACTTCCGGATGCGCTCAGCTTCGAGGAGGGCGCCGCGATCCCCGTCGTGTACGCGACCGCGTGGGCGGCGCTGCTCGGCTACGGCAGCCTGCGCGAGGGTGAGCGCGTGCTGATCCACGCCGCCGCCGGCGGGGTCGGCATCGCCGCGACGCAGATCGCGCGCCGGTACGGCGCGGAGGTCTGGGGTACCGCGTCGCCCGGCAAGCACGACGCGATCCGGGACCTCGGCGTCCAGCATCCGCTCGACTACACCCGTGATCGCTGGTGGTCGGCCGTCCCGCCGCTCGACATCGTCCTCGACGCGATCGGCGGCCCGTCGTTCAAGCGCAGCATGAGCCTGCTGCGGCCGGGCGGGCGACTCGTCGCCTTCGGCGCCTCGAGCGTCAACCAGGGCGAGCGCAAGAACATGCTCAAGGTCCTGCCCAAGGCCCTGCCGATGCTCCGCGGGTTCAACCTCATCAACCAGATGCAGCAGTCCAAGGCGGTGATCGGGCTGAACATGCTGAGCCTGTGGAAGGACCGCGGCACGCTCGCGCCGTGGATCGACCCGATCGGCGCGCTGATCGCGGACGGGACGGTGCGGCCGGTCGTCCACGAGGCGGTCCCGTTCGACCGGGCTGCGGACGCCCACCGGATCCTCGGCGAGCGGCGCAACGTCGGCAAGGTCGTGCTCGTCCCGTAACCGTTGCGTCACCCCGGATCCCGTTGCTACGCTCACGCTTCGTGTCGTTCCTGCTCGACCTCCGACTTCTCCTCCTCCCCCTTCGGGGGGAATAGCGCGTGGGCGGCCGCCTGAAGCCGCAACTCACAACCGAGGATGTCCGAGTAGCACGAGCCGCAGGGAAGGGAACGACCGATGGATGACAACCGCGTACTGATCTTCGACACGACGTTGCGAGACGGCGAGCAGTCGCCCGGCATCTCGCTCAACACGGCGGAGAAGCTCGAGATCGCCCACCAGCTCGCCCGGCTCGGCGTGGACATCATCGAGGCCGGCTTCCCGATCGCCTCGCCCGGCGACTTCGAGGCCGTGCAGGCCATCGCGCGTCAGGTCGAGGGCCCGGTGATCGCCGGGCTGGCCCGCGCGAACGCCGCCGACATCGATCGCGCGTGGGAGGCCGTGCGCGACGCTCCGCGCCCGCGCATCCACACGTTCGTCTCGACGTCGGACATCCACATCGAGTTCCAGATGCAGAACACCCGCGACGACGTGCGCGGGCTCGCGCGGGCCGCGGTCGCACAGGCGAAGGCGCTCTGCGACGACGTCGAGTTCTCGCCGATGGACGCCACCCGCGCGGACGTCGAGTTCACCGCCGAGATCTGTCAGATCGCGATCGACGAGGGCGCGACCACGGTGAACATCCCGGACACCGTCGGCTACACGATGCCCGACGAGTACAAGCGGTTCCTCACCCAGCTCTACGAGTACGCCCCGGGCCTGCGCGACGTCGTCCTCTCCACGCACTGCCACGACGACCTGGGCCTGGCGGTCGCGAACTCGTTCGCCGGCGTGCTGGCCGGGGCGCGGCAGGTGGAGTGCGCCATCAACGGCATCGGCGAGCGCGCCGGCAATGCGTCGCTCGAGGAGATCGTGATGCTGCTGCACACGCGCGGCGACGCCGTCGGCGGCCTGCACACGGGCGTCGTGACGACCGAGCTGGCCCGCACGAGCCGCCTGGTCTCGCGGCTGACGGGCTACCTGATCCAGCCGAACAAGGCGGTCGTGGGCCGCAACGCGTTCGCGCACGAGTCGGGCATCCATCAGGACGGCGTGCTGAAGGAGCGGGCGACGTTCGAGATCATGGACGCCACCACGGTCGGCCTGGAGTCCAACCAGATCGTGCTGGGCAAGCACTCCGGTCGCCACGCGCTGCGCCAGGCGCTGGAGGAGCTCGGCTACCACGTCGACGGGCAGGCGCTGAACACCGCGTTCAAGCGCTTCAAGGAGATCGCGGACAAGAAGAAGCAGGTCACCGCGATGGACCTCGAGGCGCTCGTCACCGACGAGCTGCGCGAGGAGGCGGGGTACGCCCTGGAGTCGTTCAACGTCGAGGCCAGCTCGACGCGCCCGCCGCACGCGACCGTCGGCGTCCGCATGCCGGACGGGTCGCTCGCGCAGGGCTCGTTCACCGGCGACGGCCCGATCGACGCCGTGTTCCACGCGATCAACGCGGCGACCGGGGTCGACGCGCGGCTGCGGGAATTCCGGGTGGACGCGGTCAGCGAGGGGCAGGACGCACTCGGCGACGTGAACGTCGTGCTCGAGCTCGACGGCCACAGCGCCACCGGCCAGGGCGTGTCGACGGACATCATCGAGGCATCGGGGAAGGCCTACCTGCGGGCGCTCGCGCTCGCGGTCGCGAAGGCCACACGCGGCGACGAGCCGCGGCCCAAGCCCGAGGTGCCGGGACCG
>CAWGLQ010000011.1:0-116323 GCA_963823375.1 uncultured Actinomycetes bacterium
GGACTATAAGTATCCTATGGGGATATGAATGATGCTTGTGAGCTAGTCGGAACCCTCGATTCATCCTCAGCATCACCAGTTCATATCTGGACGACCGCCGGTGCCCTCAAGGACCGGTCGGCGCCGCTCATCATCGGGGCCGAGACGGGGTACTCCTGTCTCAAGGGCGAGCTGGCGGCTTGGCCCGTTCCGGAGCTGCGCGCCAAGATCCTTGAGGTTGCGGACGGTATGCGCGACGCGAAGGACGGGTTGTGGCTGGCATCGATCAATCCTCCGCTCGGTCGCCGGCTAGTCCTTGTGCAGAGCAACCGTGGAGCGTTCTATCGCGACCATCACGGGCCCGGTTACGCCGGTGGCGGAAGGGTGTGGCGCGACTTCTACGCCCGCGCGAGCTACTACGCCTTCGACTTCATCGACAGCATTTGGTCGGCGGCGAGCGTGGAGGTCGCTCACCCGACCGGGTCCGGCTGGCCCCCTGGCCTGCTTCCGTCGTTCCTTGATGGGCTGCGGCGGTGGTCGCTTAGCCACCCCGACCGCGGAATCCAGGACGTGTACCTGCGCGTTGGCAGCCCATGTGAGCTGCGCTCGTCCGCCCAGGTCGCCCAAGCGCTGGATCAGATAGCCGGCGAGCCTGAGACCTGGCAAGAGGTCCCGCGGCTCAAGTCTTGGCCCCGTGACCTGGGATACCCGACGCTCGACCAGATCGCCGTCTTCCAACAGATCAGCACCAGCAGCACTATTCACGAAGCCGATGCCTGAGGCGGTCGCCCAGTACCGCTCGGCGATCACCGACGCGCTCGGCCGCGTGATCCCCGACCGCGGCGAGCTGCGCGTATGGCTCGACGACAATCTCGAAGACCGATCAGCACCTGACGGGTGGATCCACCTGCGTCACCGCACGCGAGGTCTGCTTCCTGATGCTCACCGGCCGCGTCGTCGAGCTCTCCCTCGACAACGACCTCGACGGCGACGTCCGTCATGGCCTGGGTCACCAAGTCATCGATTTCATCGTCGAGCAGCAAGGCGTCTCAGGCAGCTCCTACTGGCCGCGTGACGGGATCACTCTCCATACCGCCAACAGCGAGGAGCGGGATGCGATGGAGCGCTCAATCGTGACGAACGCCGAGCGGCACTTGGCCGTCAGGAAGTCCTATCGGCCCGGGACCCTGCCGCACTTTGACTTCGACGTCAGCGGGCCGCACTCCGGATCATGAGACGGAGGGATTTGCTGCGCTCGAGCACCCGCGCCCTTGCAGCCAAGGCGGCGGCGCGCATCGACCAGCGCCTGGGAAACGAGTCCACCCAGACAGGAGCGAGCGGCTGCTGAGGCCGCCGCTTCAAGTGAGGCGTTTCCAACGGCGCGTTGCGCGAACCCGGAGTGCTCGCACAGCTGGCCCGTTGTCGCCGACGAGATGTACGGCGTCCTGATCGGCCGGACGCGGTGCGGCGGATGCGGCGTGCCGCTGCCGTGGCCGAACACGCCTATACCCGTCAGAACGCTCAACCAGTTCGTTGTCCTCACACCGATTGAGGACTGGAGCGGGCGCTTCTACGACAGCTACCAGCGCGAGCAACAGCGCGAGCAGGAGGGGCGCCAGCGCCTTGCCGACGAGCTGGTGGCCGGCTCCAACCCGATGTCGGAAGCCGGTAAGCGAACGGCAACGCCGGGCGCGGGCGCAGCATTGCGGCCACTACTGCTGGAGCGCCTGCGGGACGACCTGGCAATCATCCGCGACCTTCGGATTCAACGCGACGCGCCCCGGGCGACAGCTACCCCAGCACTAAGCGACGCCGAGGTCGAGGCCCGGATAAAGGAAGCTTTGGCACGCGCCGACGCCGTCACGCGGTCGATCGATGACATCTGCCTGCAGCGCAGACCTCTCTGCGACCCCTATGCGAGCGCTGGACGGCGCACGGCCGTTTGGCGCGACGCGCGCGACGGGCTTCTCCTGTGCGGCGCCGCTCTCGCCAGGCTCCCCGACCGCGACGCGCACCGCCTTAGTGTGGAGCCGCTCTTCGATGAGCTCTTCGCCATCCAACATGACATGGGCGCCACGCCCGGAACGCCCGACGAGATCTACGGAGTCGCCCGGCGCTTGCTGCGTGTCTACCAGTCGATGAACGCCGACGAGGGTGCGGTCGGCTACGAGGACGCCCGCACCGGCATCTCGCGCATCGGCAACGTTCTCGCTCTCATGGCTGGGCGAAGCATCTCGGTCTCCGCGACGAACGACCGAGCCGGCACCCCCGCAGCCAGGCACGGAGTCGCAATACCTGACGTGATCGGCTGGCTTAACCACGCCATCGGCTTCGGCAACAAGATCAGGATCAACGGCAAGAACTACTACGGCCCCGACACCGACCCTGTCATACAGCAAGCTAAGGGCTTCCACCTCGTCCAGATCGGCACCGAATGGGGCAACCCCGTCTACAAGCGCTGCTACTGCGATGGCAGCATCTGCGGGACCGTTCCAAATGGGAACGAGGTCGTCGCCAAGAGGCCGGAGACGGAAGCGACGCGCGCCGCTCTCCTAGTCCGAGCCCGATTGACCAGCTCAAGGAACTTGGGCGACTGCACGGGCAGGGACTCATCACCGACGAGGAGTTCGCGGCAAAGAAGGCGGAGATCCTAGACCGCTGAGCTTCAGTACAGCTCCGGCAGGTCGCGGCAGCGCGGGTTCTCGCCCGCATCCCGAGAACCTCTAGGAGTCCCAATCGGAACCCGCAGATGGGACTCCAACTGGATCGTTCCGTCTGCCCCTCCGCAAGCCGACGACGACTGCGGACTCCCCCACGGCTACGACACGTCGCGACTCCGACGCTCGAGCCGGAAACCTGATCAGCGTGGGCTTCGCCACTTCACGATTTTGCGCGGCGGTATAGCACGCTATTTGCCGTTGACACAACCCAAAATCCGCCGCTACGCTCGGGCTCCCCCATACGACGACCGCTGTTGTCCGCTCGTCGACTTTTGTTAATCTCAAGATGGAGAGCACCCGTGCGTTCGCCCTGCAAGACCCTCGTGACAGCCGTGCATTATCGCGAGTATGAATACGCCATCCGCTGGAACCCCGTGCCCGGGCTTCCGGCGTTTTCTCTCAATAATGCATGGCTCGTCTGGCGAGACGACAATCAACCATTAGCCGACTCGCCATGCTTGGTACCTAGGGGATGCCGACTCCGCATCCTTATTTGCTGAGCGCGTCCAGAGCTCGGTTACACCCATTCGCGACGCCTCGGATCCCGACTTCATTACATATTTGGTTTGCCTTCCGTCGGACCTAGCTAACCCCGTCGCTGATGCAGTCGTGGGTTCCGGGCTTCGGTGTACTTCTGGGACGCCTTACCTCCTCATGAGTGAAGTCAGAATCCCGTACTCGGCGACCCGCGGGCCACAGGCGTCGATACGCCCTGGCTCACCGCCCGCCAGGCAGCCGCGTACCTCGCCTGTCCGGTTTCTCGCATCCGCCGCTTGACGTACCAGGGCCTTATTCCAGTTCACCGCGACGGCGGTCGGGTTCTTGACCGTCGAGACGAACTCGATGCGTTCGTGCTGTCGGGTGGAGCGTTCCCTGGATGAGTGCTCAGCCAAACAGCCACCGCCGCATGGTTAAGCAACCGAAGAACCCGGGCATCTATCGGCGCGGCGAACGCTACGTCGCCGTCTACGACGACCGCAAGACGGGCAAGCAGCGCAAGCGCAGCTTCTCCAGCCTGCGCGAAGCCCGCGAGTTCAAGGGCGGGCTTACGGCCGGACAGCCGACCCCAGGCCCGCGCGTCAAGCTCCGGGCGTACGCCAAGTCATTCTTGAACGAGTACAACGGCCGTACCGGCACCGGGCTTGCTCCCAATACCCGTGCCAGCTATGCAGATGCAATCGAGCGCGTGCTCGTCCCACGCATCGGGAACCTGTGCCTGGAGGACATCGGCCCACCAGAGGTCAAGCGCTTGTCCGCTGACTTGAGCACGTGCTCACCCCCGAGTTCCGTGCGCCGCTACATCGCGATCCTCAAGGTGATCATCGCGACCGCGCATGAGGACGGTGTGCTGTTCCAGAACCGCATCCGCGATGTGCGGACGGCTATGTCGCGCGCCGACTACGACAAGCGCAGTCGCCAGCTCACGAAGGATCAGACCCGCAAGATCCTGCAGGAGATTCCCGAGGAGCACTACGACCTCGTCTACACGCTCGCCGCGACGGGCATGCGTATCGGCGAGGCGCTGGGGATGTGCTGGGGGGATGTCATCGAGGGCAACGACGGGGCCACGGTGATCCACGTTCGCCGTGAGACGACCAAGAGCCACGCCGGGGTCCGTGCCCTGCAGCTGACGGCGCGCATGCAGCTACTTCGGTCCGTCGCGCCACGGCCGGTAATCCAAGCGCGCACGCTCCGGTGTTCCCGTCTCGCTTCGGGAACCCCATGGACCAGAACAACTTCCGGCAGCGCGTGTTCAAGCCTGCAGCCAAGCGCGCTGGTGTCCCGGACGCTGTGCCACACATGCTGCGCCACGGCCTTGCGTCGCTCATGGCTGCGGAGGGTTGCTCGCCTAGCTGGATTGCCGCGCAGCTCGGCCACAGCGACGGCGGCGTGACCGCCATGCGTTTTTACATCCACCCCGAGGCCCAGCAGCTCCCTCAGGCGATCGACGAGGCCCTCAATGTCTAGGGGGCAATGCGGGGGGCAAGACGCGATCCGAAACGATCCGAATTTTCAGCTCAGTCCCAACGAAGGAAATCCCAGCAAGACGGTCATTTCCGAGGCCGAGAATGGCCGTCTGGGAGCGGCTCGTAACATCACTCAGCGTGAATGCGGCGCTCGGTACGGATGCGGCAGCGGGGTCCGCGTCGACCCGGCGAAATCTCGGATGGCGACGCGGATTGCCCGAAGCATCGAACTCTCGTACGTGCCGCCGTTGTTCAGTCGAGGCGCACGGACGATTCGTCCGCAGGCACCCCGGCTAGAGCCGTCGCTGTGCGCGGACGGTCTTCGGGCCCTTCTTGGACCGGCCGCGCTCGACCAGCACGACCTCGGCGGCCCGGGCCCGAACCAGGCGGGCGAGACCGGCCGCGCTCACGGGCACGGTGACCCTGGCGCTGCGGCCCCGCGCGACCGAGTAGCTCCGCCGGCCGAGTGCGCGACCTCCACGCAGCGGCCCGACGGCGACCGTGCCGGCGCAGCGTGCCTGGGGCGAGCGCGGGCAGGTGAGGGTGACCTGGACGCCGCCGGCACGGCGCCGCAGCCGCGGGCCGACCCTGGCCGGCACCGTCGTCTCGTCGACCGGTATGAAGAAGATGTTCGACCCGGTCTTGCTGGACGTCGGCTCGTTGACCGTACACTGGCTGAAAGTCTGCTCGTCGGTGAGGTCGGCCCTGATCGTGTTGGTGCCGGTTCCCGCACTGGGGCAGTCGTCCTGCACGCCGTCCTGGAGATCGAGCACGTCGTCGCCGGCGCCCGCGATCAGCTTGTCGCGACCGAGACGGCCGATCAGAAGGTTGGCGCGGCCGTCCCCGGTGATGCGGTCGTTGCGCACGGTGCCCACGACACCCTCGACTCCAGTGAGCTTGTCGCCCTCGCCGGTTGCGCCGTCGTCGGCCACGGAGTCCATGTCGGTGACGACGCCGGCCGTGCCCGCGGCCGCGAAGCTGCGCCGCTCGTAGGTGACGATGTCACCGCGAGAGGGCAGCGTCACGCCGAGCGCGCCGGCCCGCGGGTGGATGCCGCTTGACGCCGACAGCGGCAGGACGTCGGGAGTGCCGCCGCGCACCTCGTCGGCGCCCAGGCTCGTGCCGAGCTCGAACAGGTCGTCGTCGGCTCCGCCGTCCAGGATGTCCTGCTCCCCGGCCGCCGGCGAGCCCACGAGGCCATCCCGCCCGGCGTTGCCGAACAGCGTGTCGTTGCCGGCGCCGCCGGAGAGGAGGTCGTCGCCGGTGTTAGGGAGCGACGACCCCGTGCCGGTCGGAAGCATGCCGTTGCCGTTACGCCCGTCGCCGCTCAGCACGTCCGGCCCCGGCCCGCCAATGAGGCTGTCGTTGTCCGCGCCGCCGTCGACGGTGGTCGGCACCGCCCCCTTGTCGACCATGCCCGTCAGGCTCACGCTGTCGTCTCCCCTGCCCGTCGTGATGTCGACACGCAGGGTCTCCGAGCCCGGGCACTGGACCTCGGCGGTGCTCCGCTGAGAGCAGGGCGCCAGCGCGATGATCGGGGCACCCGTGTTCGTCTTGGTGATGATCACGTCGCCGGGCGCCTCGAAGCGCAGCGACAGCGCTGTCCGCTCCGGCACCTGGAAGGGCCCGTCGGTCGGCTCGTCGCGTTCACGGATCTCCAACGTCCCGCCCACCACGTCGACCTCGGTGCGCAGTGCGCCTGCCGCGGGCGCGGCAAGCAGGAGTACCGCAAAGACCGTCGCCAAGGTGAGTCGTAACACCACCGTGACGTCACACTAACGGCACCGCGGCACCATGTGGGGCGGGTTTGTGGCGAGTTCGTTACCGCCGAAGGTCGAATGACCCCGCCGGGCCGAACGCCTGCTGCGCTCCGGCCGTGGTGGACGCCGCCACCTCGACGTCGACGCGTTGGGCGCGCAGCCTCCGCGACAGCTCGAGCGGCAGCTCGAGCGTCACCAGCCGGCTGCGCTCGCCGCCGCCGCTGATCCGCGCCCCGCGGGTGCGCAGCGTCAGCGTCGCGGCCCTGAGCGTCCCGCGCCGGCCGACCCTGCCCCGGCGCGTGCGTGTGCCAGGCGCTTCGACGGCGACCCGGCCGGATGCGAGCTGGACGACGATCGTGCCGAACTCTTCGCGTTCACCGATGAGCCGCACCTGGACCGACTTCAGATCGCGCCAGTGCCCCCAGGTCGCCCAAGGGATCCGCAGCCGGAAGGCGCGGCCTGCGCGCACCCTGCGACCGGCGGGGATGGCGAAGATGCCGACCGGCTGGTCGCGGATGAGCGTGGTGAACTGGCTCGGATCGAGGATCTGCAGCGGACCGTCGCTCTCGACGTCGGCCCCGGCGGAAGGGCCGCCGCAGCCGCGGTCGGTGCACTCGAGGACGTCGACGCGCCACCGGCCGGCCTCGAGCGGGAGGAGCGCCGAGCGCTGATCGGCGCCGACGCTGAAGCCCATCTGCTGCGACAGCTGCTCGCTCTGCGCCCGCACCAGGAAGCGGCGGAGGGTCCGCTCGGGCGGCGACCCCTTCTCCCACGTCACGCGCACGCCGCCGGACTGCGACTGGGCGGACGTCAGCGTCGGAACGCCGGGCGTCCCGACCAGGATGCCGGGGATCGAGCGCACCGCGCTGCAGCCCTGCGGCGGCGACGCGCCGGGCGCCAGCGGTCCGCAGCGTCGCACCTCGACCGAGACCGCGTCGGTCGCCGCAGGAGCCGAGACCGGCACGTCGATCGTCCCGATCCCCGTGCCGGCCGCGCCGGCGATCGTCTGGGTTCCGAGGCGGGCCGCCGGCCGCGTCGCGTAGTCCTCTGACGCTGCGGGAAGGCGCAGCTGCACCCTGGGCGCCAGCGTCAGCAGCGGCGCCGGGGTCGCGGAGGGCGGCGTGGACGGGGTGAAGGCGGCGATCACCTTCGGGGCCAGCGCGTCGGCGAGTGCGGGCGCCATCGCGGCGAAGCCCGCGCGATTGGGGTGCGCGATCCCGTGGGAGACTGCGAAGCCGAGGTCGGAGGCGATCGTCGCGCCCTGCGTCCGCAGTGCATCACGGTTGCGGTTGAACATCCGGCCCGAGCCCGAGCACATCCCGTTCGGCGTCCGCGAGGACATGTCGACGAACTCCCACCCGGTCTCCCCCGACGACGCCCGCATCGCTGCGACCATGCGCGGCAGGATGTCCTGCTGCAGCCAGGCGATCTCCGTGGCCTGCAGGTTCTTCTCGTAGTCGGTGCCGCCGGTCAGCGTCGCGCAGCCGTTCGGCCCGGCGAGCGGATTCGGCGGGCCGGTCAGGAACACGCTCCCGGGCCTGACATCCAGCAGGCCCGAGGCACCGCTCGCGCGGTCGATCTTGCGATCGAGCTCGCGATACAGCCGCGGAAGGTCGTCGAGGCCGATCACCGCGGCCGACTCGCCCGATCCCACGCCGGTCTCGAACACCCTGAGGGCATCGTCGTTCCCGAGGCCGCCGAAGCTGCGCGGGTTGCACGGGTTGAAGGGAAACGCCGGGCCGATGTTCTCGCAGCGCTCGATGAGGTTGGCAAACCCGAGGTTGTTGCCGCCGACGTTCATCACGAGCGCATCGATGCGCTTCGCGTGGCCCGCCGGAAGATTGTCGAGGTAGGAGTTCGCCTCGGAGATCTGGGGCCCTACTCGGTCGTCCTCGTCGATCGGCTCGGCTCCCTCGAAATCCCCGTACACCCCCTCCTCGACGCGCGCGCCGCTGCACGCGAACGAGCGGAAGGTGAACTCGACGCCGGGGAACCGGGTCTCCAGCAGGCGCACAGCGACAGGCGACGTGGCCTTCGGCGAGCGGTGGCAGCGGCGCGCGGCGGACGCGCTGTCGCCGGTGAACGCCACATCGGCCGCGTTGCCGTTCCAGTCCGCGTAGGGCGTCGCGTCGGGCCTGTCCGAGCGCAGGTTCCCGATCCGCGAGCCGTCCGCGCCGTAGTCCCCGTCGACCGCGGGCGCACCCTCGCCGGAGGCGAACGAGTCGCCGAACGCGACCACCTGGAACTTCTTCGCACCCTCCGCCGCCGGCGCGGCGGCGACGAGGCCGGCGGCGGCGAGGACGCACGCCACGGCGCGGCGCCGATCGCGGCGGCAAGGCCGAGCGTCCTTGCGGGGTCCCACGGGCGCGAGCCTACGCCGTCCGACACCCCGCAGGCAAGCAAGGCGCCGCGAGAGCGTCAGGGCGTCGCAGTGCCGGCGAGGTCCGTCGCGTCGAGGTCAGCCCGCCACGCACTGACGGTCTGGTGCAGCGTCTGCAGCGTGTCGTGCTGCGGGCGCCAGCGCAGCTCGTCGCGGGCGCGCGTGGTGTCCATGAGCACCGGGTGACGCAGCGCCTGGATCCACGTCGCCTCGTCGGGGAGGAACGGCAGGCGGGCTACGACTTCGGCGGTAGCGTCGACGGTCAGGTCGGGCACCGGGATGCTGTACCAGCCGAGCTCGTGCGCAAGATCGGCGAACGTGAACGTCCCCTCAGCAGCGAGGTTGTAGATGCCGGGCTTACCGGTGCCCAGAACGCCTGCGCAGAGAGCGGCGGCGACGTCGTCGTGATGGACGAGCTGGAACGGCGTTCCCGGGTCGGGGAGCACCGGCTTGAGCACGCTCACCTGGTCGAACAGCTCGCGCACCGCACGCGGCAGGCGCTCCCCGAGGTGGATGAACGGGATCGCGTTGACGAGCACCGGGGCGTCCGGCCCGGCGACGATGCACGGACGAAAGACATACGCCGCGGTCGGCGACCCGGCCAGCGCGTCGCGCAGCTCGCGCTCGACCTCGGCCTTCTGCGCGGAGTAGGGGTGACGCTCGAAGCCGAGCGTCGGGGTGTCCTCGGTGAGCAGCTCGGGCAGCTCGTCGGAGAACCCGTACGCGGCGACGGACGAGGTGTAGACGAGCCGCCGCGCCTTCGCGGCCGCGGCCGCCTCGAACACGTTGCGTGACCCCTCGAGGTTGATGTCGCGGCTGGCCTCGCCGGCCCCCAGGACGATGAACGCCAGGTGCACGACGACGTCCGCGCCCGCGACGAGGTGCTCCACCGCCGCGCGGTCGAGAATGTCGCCCTGGTGGTAGTCGACCTTCGTCCAGCCGTGAGCCGCGGTGTCGAACGGGGACCGGGCCATGCCTCGGATCGAGGCGACCTGCGGGCTGCGATCCAGCAGCGAGACGAACGACCGCCCGATCTCGCCCGTCGGCCCCGTCACCGCCACGACCAGGCCGCGCGCCGACGTTCGACGGGCGGCCCGGGCCGAGGACTTCTTCGCTGGGGGCATGACCGAACGCTACGTCAGAGCGTCAGTCGCCGCCCTCGTACTTGAACGAGATGTTCAGGCGCACACGGAAGCTGCTGATCTTCCCGTCCTCGATCGTCACATCCTCACGCACGACTTCCGCCACGCGCAGGTCGCGAACGGACTTCGCCGCGGTCTCCACCGCGCTCCTGGCGGCGGCCTCCCACGACTCGCTGCTCGACCCGATCACCTCGGTGACCCTGTAGACGCTGTCGGCCATGAACCGCCTCCTTCGGATTGAGAATCTCCGGAACGCAGACCATCCCAGAATGCCGGCGATCCGTCAGGCGATTTGCCCGCTGCGGACGTCAGAACGGGATCCCGTCGTCATCCTCGTCGTCGTTCAGTTCCGACGGCGACCACACCGGCCGCTCCATGCCGGCCCCGAGGAACCCGATCGCGAACCGGCGTCCGAGCTCCGTCCGGGCGCGCTTCCACAGGGCCGTGGCCCGCTCGTTGAGCGAGTACCGCTCGATCGACATGTCGATCCGGTCGAAGCCCCGCGCCTCGCCCGCGCCGTCGGCCAACTCCTCGTACGAGGCCCGCAGCCCCTGCAGGTCACGCCGCAGTTCAGCGGACATCGGCAGGGCATCTGCGGCGATCGGGCCGGTCGACGCCGACGGGTCCCACCACCGCACATCCCCGCGCCCGTCGGCGACGAGCACCAGGCGCGGGCGCGAGCGACGCGCCGGGCGCTCGAAGCGCTCCGCGACGCTCGCGTCGATCTCCACGAATCCGGGGTGGAACACGACGAGGTCCAGGCCGTTGCGACGGTCGTCGTCGGCAGAGCGGTCCTCGGTGAGCACGATGGCCGCCTGCTCGAGGCCGCAGTCGACGGCGGCCGTGACGATCTCGGCGGCGCGGTCGATCAGGCTGCCGCCGAGACGCAGCTCATCGGCGTCCCACACGCCGACTTCCGCATCGCCGTCATCGCCCGCTTCCGGGACGAGCCGGACGACGGAGCCTGGGTCGAAGACCGCGTGCTGCAGCGGCTCGTCATCGTCGGCGTGTATCGCGACGGTGACGACGCGCGCGCCGTAGGCGGCGAGCAGCGGATCCGCCCGGTCGATGCGCGGGCCGTCGGGCAGGCGCAGGTGGAAGCCGTACTCGAACCAGCCGCCGGCGCTCGGCGTGCGGGTCGGCAGGAGCGGGTCGAGAGCGAGGTGCAGCGGGACGGGCGCGGTCACGGAACTGAGTCGCGTCGCCGGCCGACGATCTGACGGTCGACTACGGCGATTCGTCCTGCAGATCGAGCAGCGTCCACCAGACGCGCCCGTAGGTTCCGGCGCGCTCGGACCCCTGCCGCTCCGCCACCGCGTTCTTGAAGTTCGGGTAGTCGATCTCCTCGGCGAGGGCGCCGGCCGCGGTCGTCCAGACGTCCCGCGAAACGGAGATCGCGAAAGCGGTAGTCCCGCTCCGGCGTCTCCTCCACGGACAGGCCCGGGATCAGGTCGCGCAAGCGCCTCGAGGTCTTCGCGCACGCGCGCGCGCACGAGGACGTTCCCGTCCTCGTAGTGGTCGGCGACGACGGAGTAGAAGCCGCGGGTCGTGATGAGCCACATCAGGCGGCCTCCTCGAGTCGGATCATCAGGGCGTGCAGCAGGTCGGCGGCGTCGGTCGGGTCGTCGTCGGGCTCGAGCTCGATCGCGCGGCGGTAGGCGGTCTGCGCCTCGCCGTTCTCGCCGATCGCCTCCGCGGCCTTCCCGTACCAGCACCAGTTCCACGCGCCGCCGGGTGCGAGCTCGGCGTAGTAGCGCAGGTGGCGGTAGGCCTCGTGGTGGCGACCGAGGTCGTAGAGCGTGTAGCCGAGCGCGAAGTGCGCCATGCAGTCGCCGGCCTCCAGGCAGTCGAGCCAGTCGGCGAGCGCGTCCTCGCCGCCGGCGTTCACCCCGGCGCTGAAGTACACGCGGTTGATCGTCGGCTCCGTGCCGAACAGCGCGCGAGCTGCGAGCACCGTCTCACCGATGGTCGCGTCGGTCAGGCCGAGCTGCGGGACGTGGAACCGCGGGCCGTCCCAGACCTCGTCGAGGTCGCGGGCCTCCTCGTCGAAGCCGCTGAGGTTGACGATCTTGAAGCCGACCTCGCGGCCGCCGGGCCGGTCGAGGAGGATCCCGATGTTGTCGGTGACCGCGCGCCAGTTCTCCGTCGGCTGGCCGTCGTCGACCCGCCCGAACTCGAGCGCGATCAGCCAGTCGTAGTCGGGCAGGCTGTTGAGGTAGAGACGGGTATCACTCACGCCTCCGGGTCGCGGCGGGCGGTGCCGATCTGACGCCGCCACCCGCGAACGTCGCGCGCGCCCCTTTACGCCACCGCGGCGGCCTCCACGCTGCTCGTCGTCTGCATCCGGTCCATCGACGCCGCCGCGCGGCGGGTGATCATCGCCATCCTGCCCGACCCGAGCAGGTAGCGGTGCACCGGGGCGTGGTGTCCGAGGTACAGGCGGCTGCGGCGCAGCCACGCTGCGGCGTGGCGGTTGCAGCGCAGCATGTTCTCGGCGGTGACGACGAGGGCGGCCGCGATGTCCTCCTTCTGCTCGGGATGGGGGACCGGGCGGCAGATGTGATTGCGGCGCTCGTCCGTGAGATCGAGCAGCTCGAGGTGCGCGATCAGCGCGGCGCTGAACGTCTGCTGGCACATGAACGCGGGCTGCAGCGTCACGCCGCCGTCGGTGAAGATCGGGTGGGGGTCGATCCGCACCAGCCCGTTCGCCGAGCAGTCGACGAACAGGGTGTCGGGGGTCGCGTCGATCGTCCCGTCGTCGAGCCGGACCTCGTCACGGCCCACGTGCTGCACGCGGCCCATCCGCACGATGTCGCGGATGCGGTGCAGCTGCGCGAACTCGCCCCGGTCGACCGTCGCGCAGCGCCACTTGGTCGGCAGGCTCTGCCCGTCGAGCCGGAAGACGGTCCCCTCGCGCTCGAGCCGCAGGAACGTCTCGTCGATGGTGGCCGAGTCGGCGAGGCTCTGCACCATCGCGACGACGGCGTCCAGCACGATGTCCGGCTGCATCGCGCCGCGGTCGAGCAGCCAGGCGTCGTTGGGCATGATCCAGCGGATGCGGTCGGGCGCGACGCCGTTGGCGAGCAGGAACAGGATCGAGTCGATGCCGGTCTTGCCCGCGCCGACGATGACGTAGCGCTCCCACGGCCGGCGGATCTGCACGAGGTCGTTCGGCGGGATCACGGTCGCGTCCCGGTCCACGTCGTACCGGGGCGGGGTCACCGACGGGACCTTCACCTGGTTGTAGGTGCCGTTCACGACCCGGCGCCGCGCGTCGACGGTGGTCACGCGGTCGGGGTCCACGGTGGAGACGATCCGCCCGTCGCCCTCGTACTCGCTCATCGGGAGGAACCGGACCCGCCCGGTGTGCAGGAACCGATCCATGGCGCGGCGGAAGTAGGCGACGAGGTCGGCGCCCGAGCTCAGGTCCTCTCCGCCGTTCCCGAGCTCCATCGTGTTCAGTCCGTAGAACGCTGCGGGCTGGTGCAGCCGCACGAACGGGTAGGCGTCGTTCCAGTGGCCGCCCGGATTGGCGTGGCGGTCCACCATGACGATCCGCGCCGAGGGATCCTCGTCGAGGATCACGTCCGCGAACCCCATGCTCATGGCGCCTGCACCCAGGATGAGGTAGTCGGTCTCGAGGTGCTCGGTCGGCATCGTCGCCCACCCTATTCGGGCGCCGACCCCCCGGCATCGCCAATCCGGGGTCACTTCGCCCCCCTTTCGGGGGATGTGCGGCGAGGTCCGCCGCTCCCCGCCGGCGGCGCGGATCTGAAACCGTGCGCCCCATGTCCGATGCCGGCCTCCTCCTCATCGGCCTGGCGATCCTCGCCGGGATCGTGGGCATCGTCGTGCCGGTCCTCCCCGGCGCACTCCTCGTGCTCGGGGCGATCCTGGTGTGGGCGCTCGTCGTGTCGTCGACGACGGGCTGGGTCGTGCTGGCGATCGCCACGGTGCTGATCGGCGTCGCGCAGATCGTGAAGTACCTCGTGCCCGGGCGCCGGATGCGCGACGCGGGCGTGCCCGGCAGCACCATCCTCGCCGGCGCCGTCGTGGGCATCGTCGGGTTCTTCGTCATCCCGATCGTCGGGCTGTTCCTCGGCTTCCCCGCCGGCGTCTACCTGGCCGAGCGCCACCGCCTGGGACCCCACCACCACGCGTGGGAGTCGACGAAGCACGCGCTGAAGGCGCTCGGGCTCTCGATCCTGATCGAGCTGACGGCGGCACTGCTCGCCGCGGGGATCTGGCTGACGGCCGTGCTCAGCTGACGCGGACGAGGGCGTCCTACCCCTGCAAACGCACGGGCAGGCTCTTGAGCTGGCTGGAGAACTGCGAGAGCACCCAGGTCGGCTCGGCGGCCTCGGCCATGTCGGGGAAGCGCCTGACCGTCTCCTCGACGAGGATCTTCAGCTCGAGGCGCGCGAGCGCGGTACCCAGGCAGAAGTGCCGGCCGCCGGCGCCGAACGCCTGGTGCTCCGGGTTGCGCAGGACGTCGAAGCGATCGGGGTCTTCGTAGCGGTCCTCGTCGCGGTTCGATGACGGGTACCACATGGCGACCTTGTCGCCCTTCTTGATCGGGCAGCCGCCGAGCTCGGTGTCCTTCGTCGCGGTGCGGCGGAAATGGGCGAACGCCGGGAACATCCGCAGCGCCTCCTCGACGGCGCCGGGCACGAGCGACGGGTCGTCGATCAGCAGCTGCCGCTGGTCGGGGTTCTCCATCAGCGCCCGCATCGTGCTCGTGTACGTCGCCTTCGTGGAGTCGTTCCCGGCGGCCATCAGCAGCACGAAGCCGGAGAAGATCTCCTCGTCGGTGAGCCTGTCGCCGTCGACCTCGGCGAACACGAGCACGCTGAGCATGTCCTCGCCGGGATTCGCGCGCCGGTCGGCGACGAGGTGCATGCACTTCTCGTACATCGCCGGGAGGTCCTCCGACGCGATCTGCTCGAGGCCCTTCGGGTTGAGCTCGGGATCGCCGAAGCCCATGAGCGTGTTGATCGCCTCGGCCCACGGCTTGTCGTCGGCGGGGTCCAGGCCCATGAAGCTCCCGATCACGCGCGCCACGACGGGCTGCGCGATCTCGGTGACGAGGTCGCACGTCTCACGGCCCGCGAGCCCGTCGAGCACGCCGGCCGTGATCTCCTTGATGCGCGGCTCGTGCTGCTCGATCGCCTTCGGGGTGAAGGCGCGCTGGAACAGCGCCTTGATCCGGTCGTGCTTGGGCGGGTCCATCCCGATGAACATCTGCTTGAGCAGGTCGAGCGGCACCGCGTGGTCCATGAGCAGGAAGTTGGACGCGGACGAGTACGTCTCCCAGTCCCGGCTGACGGTGAAGACGTCGTCGGCCTTCGTCACCGACCAGAAGCCCGCTTCCTCAGGCGCCTGCGCGACCCCCCCGCTCCAGTGCACCGGGCACTCGCTGCGCAGCGTTCGGAAGACCTCGTGCGGGGGACCCTCGGTCCACAGGTCCTGATCGGCGACCTGCAACTGGTCGAGGGCGACGTGCTCGGGAGTTGACATGGTGTCGAGCCTATCCGACGAGGTCAGCGCGCCATGCGGTGACAGGCGCTCCCCGGGGGCGTCCGTCACACCGCGCGCTCAGCGCCGGGGTCTTGCCCGCTTCACGTAGACCCGCACGGTGTGCCGCTGTACCACCCGCGGGCGCTGCGGACCGGTCGTGGTCACCGTCACCGTGATCGTCAGCGCACGCCGCTTGAGCAGCAGCGCGCGGCCGGCACGGCTGAGCTTCAGCGTCAGCGGCCGGGAGCTGTTCGCCGGGACCACCATCCGGCTCGAGCCGACCACGATCGTCCGCCGCTTGCGCGCAGCGGTCCCGGCGGACGCAGTGCGCGGCGGGGCCACGCCGCTCGTGCCCTGCACCCCGACCGAGCAGGCCGGCCCGCCGCAGCTGTAGACGGCGATGCGGATCGGCGTCGGCAGGCCCGGCGTGAAGGGGATCCGCCGGGTGATCCAGACGACGGTCGGTTTGCGCGCGGGGCCCGGCGCCGCGGCCGGCGCGCCCGGCGCCGGCGACCCGCCGCCGGCGGGTGAGGCCGGAGCGGCCTGCGGGCGCCAGGCCGGCTCGAAGCTCTTGCCGTCGGTCGTGATCGGCTGCGGGGCGCCCGCGCCGTTCGTCGTGCTCGCGAGATAGATGTCATTGGTCGCCGGAGCCGGGCTGTAGCGGTAGCCGTAGAACGCGATGCGCGCCCCGTCCGGCGACCACGTCGGCGCGGTGCCGTAGACGTTGAGGCCGATCGAGCCCGCAAGCCCGACGTCCTGTGTGCCATCGCCCGCCACGACGCGGAGGTACCCGTCGTTGGACACGGTCGAGCGGTAGGCGATCCGCGCGCCGTCGGGAGACCAGGTCGCGAACGTCCATTGAGAGAAGCCGATCGGCGTGATGACCGGTGAGCCGGTGCCGTCGACCCGCACGACATCCAGGTCGACGAACAAGGCGTTCGGCGGCGCTTGAGGCTTGTCGAAGGCGATCCGTGTGCCGTCCGGCGACCACACCGGATCGTGCCCGGAGCCCGCGGTGAGCGGCACCGCCGTGCCGCCCGCGGACGGCGCGATGTAGACCTGCTCGCCGCGCGAGAAGGCGATCCGCGTCCCGTCCGGAGACCATGTCGGGTGCTGCCCGTCGGTCGTGACCGTCACCGGCTGCACACTCGTCCCGTCGGACCGCACGACGTAGACGCCGACCACGCCGAGGTAGCTCGCCTTGCGCTCGAAGGCGACCTGTGTGCCGTCGGGCGACCAGACCGGATCGGTCAGCAGGCCGCCGTCGTCACTGAAGAACGTCAGCTTCGTCGCGAGGTTCGCGAGGTTGCCCACCGCCTCCGGGTTCATGACGAACAGGTTGAATCCGGTGGCCGGACCGTTCCCGAACGTGCTGCGGAACGCCAGCTTCGTCCCGTCGGGCGACCAGACGGGTGACCCCTCGGCGCTCGTCGCACCGTTGTCGGTGAGGTTCGTCGCCGCACCCGGCGCGCTCGGATCCACGAGGCAGATGTCCAGGTCGCAGCGGTAGGCGATCCGGTCGGGCAGCGCGAACGCCGGGGCGGCCAGGGCGAGCGTGCCGGCTGCCGCGAGGAGCACGGCGAAGACCGGCCGGGACGAACGGAGCCGCATCGGGCGAGACTACTCGCGCCCCGCCACGCCGCCAAACGGCCCGGCCAACGCCCTGCACGCCCGCGGTCGAACAGGCCCACGGCGTGCTCGTGCGCTTCGCGGCCGCGACGCGGAGCGTTCGCCCAGCGGGTTGAATGGGCTGGTGGACGTGGGTCTCGTCATCGCGATCGCTCTTGCGCTGGCCTTCTCGCTGACCAACGGCTTTCACGACGCGGCGAACGCGATCGCGACGCTCGTCGCGACCCGCGGGGCCACGCCGGGACAGGCGATCGCGATCTCGTCCGCGTTCAACCTCCTCGGAGCGGTCGCACTCGGCACCGCGGTGGCGGACACGATCGGGAAGATCGTCCAGGTGAACCCCGACGCGGCGGTCGAGACGATCGGCGCGGGGCTCGCCGGAGCGACGATCTGGAACCTCTTGACGTGGTGGCGCGGGCTGCCGTCGAGCTCCGGACACGCGCTCGTCGGCGGGCTCGTCGGCGCGGCCCTCGCCGAGGGCGGGTGGGCCGCGGTGAACATCGGCGGCTTCGACGGCTGGCACCCGGTCGGCCTCGTGGGCACGCTCGTCGCGCTGCTCGTCTCGCCCGTGCTCGGTCTCGCGTTCGGGTTCGTCCTGCTGCGTGTGCTGCGGCGTGTAGCTCGCCGGTTCACGCGGCAGTGGGCCGCGTCGCTCGTCAGGGGCGAGTGGGTCACGGCGGCCGCGCTGAGCTACAGCCACGGCTCCAACGACGCGCAGAAGTCGATGGGGGTGATCGCGGCGCTGCTGCTGGCGACCGGCGAGACGTCGTCGTTCGAGGTGCCGCTGTGGGTCAAACTCGCGACGGGCCTGGCCGTGACGCTCGGCACGGCGCTGGGCGGCTGGCGGATCGTCAAGACGATCGGTCGCCGGATCTTCAGCCTCAAGCCGCTGGACTCGCTCGCGAGTCAGTCGTCGTCGACGGCGGTGATCTTCGGCGCCTCGCTGATCGGCGCGCCGGTCAGCACGACCCAGGTGGTCGCCTCATCGGTCGTCGGTGTCGGTGGCGGCAGGCGCCGCTGGCGCCACGTGCGCTGGGGCACCGTCCGGGACATCGCGATCGCGTGGCTGACCACCATCCCGGCGGCCGGGATTCTCGCGGTCGTCATGCTGTACGTCTGGAAGGGAGTTGCTGCGCTGTGAAACGCGGACATGCTCGGTGGTTTCTGCCTGAGAACGGTGATGTGCTCGGGATGCTCGGCGCGCAGGTCGAGGTGACGATCCGCGGCATGGACGCCTTTGCCAGGTGGGGCGGCGGGGACGCGCAGCTCGGCGAGATCGTGCGCGCGGCCGAGCACGAGGCCGACGATCGCAAGCGCGACCTGCTCGTGCTCGTGCGCGACTCGTTCACCACGCCCCTGGACCCGGAGGACCTGTTCGAGCTCTCACGGGGCCTGGACGAGGTCATCAACGGCGCGAAGAACACGGTCCGCGAAGCCGAGGCGCTCGCGATGGCGCCCAACACTCCGATGGGCGAGATGTGCGACCTGCTCGCCGAGGGCGTCCGGCATCTCGGCGCGGCGTTCGCGGCACTGGGCGCCGAGCCGGAAACCGCCAACGTCGAGGCGGCCGCCGCCGTCAAGACCCAGCGCCGCCTCGAGCGCACGTACCGTCACGCGATGGCGCGGCTCGCCGAGAAGGAGGACATGCGGGAGGTCATCGGCCGCCAGGAGCTCTACCGCCGGCTCGACCGGATCTCGGACCACATCCTCCAGGTCGCCGACCGCGTCATGTACGCGGTCGTCAAGGAGAGCTGAGCATCACGCGGGGACGGCGCGCCTGGTGCGCGCCCGCGCCGCGCCGGTGGTCGCGACCAGCTCCTGCATCGCCGCTTCGATCCCGTCACAGAGGACGAGCACGTCGAGCGGCCCGTCGGCGTCGCCGGTGACGCCGAACCCGAGCGCGCCGTCGTAGGAGTAGATCGCGACGCCCATGCGCACGTGACCGGCGAGCGGGACGTACGGGTAGGCGTCGAGCATCCTGCGGCCGGCGAGGTACAGCGGGTGCTGCGGGCCCGGGACGTTCGTGGTGACGGTGTTCACGCTGCGCTGGGGCAGCCGCGTGGCGATCCGCACGCCGAGCCCGAGCGCCAGCTCGGGGGCGAACACGCCCATGGACGTCAGGACCTGGCCGGCGTCGGCCTCGTGCGAGGCCTTCAGCGTCCGCATGTGCGCGCTCACAGCCCGCAGGCGGGCGACGGGATCCTCGATGCCGAGCGGCAGGTCGGCGAACATCGCCGAGACGCGGTTGTCCGGGACGCCCGATGCATCGCGGGTGCGCACGGAGACCGGCACGAGCGTTCGCACGGTGCGGTCCACCGGCTCCCCGGCCTCGGCGAGCAGCGTCCGCAGCCCGCCGGTGATCACGGCGAGGACGACGTCGTTGACGCTGAGCGCGTCGCCGTGCGCGCGGCGGATGCGGCGAACGTCGGTCAGGTCGGCGCGGGCCCAGCCCCAGCTGCGGTGCGGGCCGAGCGGGCCGTTGAGCGCCGAGGTCGCAGGGGCGCGCGCGAGGCCGCTGAACGCGGCGAGCCCGCGCGCGGTGGCGACGGCCTGTGCGGCCAGGCGTCGGGGCGCGCCGAACGCCGTCACGACGCCGCGCAGGTCGCCCCAGGGCCGCAGGGCGCGGTCGGCGAGCGCGGCGCTCACGAGGCTCACGGCGCCGGGTTCGGGCTGCGGCGCCCAGGTGACCGGCGCGGGCGCCGGCGGATCGCGCTCCTCGTCGAGCAGGACGCCCAGCAGCGACGAGCCGGAGATCCCGTCGACCATCGCATGATGGAGCTTGGCGATCAGCGCCCAGCGGCGGCCGGTCAGCCCCTCGACGACCCACAGCTCCCACAGCGGCCGTGCGCGGTCGAGCTGCTGGGACATGATCCGGCCGACGAGCGCGCGCAGCTCGGCGTGCCCGCCCGGCGCGGGCAGGGCGGTGCGGCGCACGTGGTAGCCGAGCGCGAAGTGCGGGTCGTCGTGCCAGACCGGGCGCCCGGCCTCCAGCGGCACGAAGCGCACGCGCTGGTGGTAGCGGGGCGCGCTGTGCAGCTTCGGCGCGAGCGAGGCGAGCAGCTCGTCGTGCGGCGGCGGCGGGCCCTCGAACACGCCGATCAGGCCCAGATGCATGTGGCTGACGTCGTCCTCGACGTGCAGGAACGAGGTGTCCAGCGGGCTCAGGCGGTCCATCGTCGTCTCCTCGGTCTCAGGCCTGAGCCTCGTCGCTCGCGCAGCCGCGCGCATCCGTGGTCGGCCGCAGGACCGGGTCAATTGCTCACGCGTCGGACGGCTCCTCGCCGTGCTCGCGCAGGAGGCACCCGGCGCGCTCGTCGTCGAGGACGAGCGCGTCGGTGAGGACGTCGCCGAGGCGCCCTTGGAGCTCGGCGAGCTGCAGGCGGTGCGCCAGCGCACGGCGGCTCTGGCCCTCGGGCGGCTCGGTGAGCACGTCCCTCACGCGAGCGCGCACCGCCGCGACGAGGTCGGACAGCGCTTCCTCGTGTGTGAAGCCGAAGGCGGCGACAGCGAGGTCGTCCAGAACGAAGGTCCATCCGTCGGGCCGGGTTGCGCGCCGCGCGTGGACGACGAGTCGCGGCGCCGTGGCCGTCGTCCCGCTCTCCAGGACGATGTCCGTCCGCAGCGCACGCAGCGGGTCGTAGAGGCTCGAGTCGGCGACGCCGCGCAGGTGGTGACGAAAGTCCTCGAGGCGGTCCTCGACCTCACGCAGGCGGCGTCGCAGTTCGGTGGCGAGTCGCTCGTCGGAGACGTCGTCGATCAGGCGCTCGAACGGGTCGAACAGCGCGACGATGCGCCCGTCGAACTGCTCGGCCCCTTGGAGGCGGAGCTCGAGCGCGGCGTCCATTACGACGATCGCGCGCTCGAGCCCCTCAATGATCTCCGGTGCCTCCATATGCCGAGCGCGGTGGGCTACCGCAGACGCCTGCGCGACGGCCGGGCGACCCCGCCGACGACGTCGTCCCGCGACTGCGAGCTCGGGAACGCGCAGAGCGCCACGAGCTCGTCGTCATGTGTGAGGCTGCCGCCGATGATCCGATCACCGACGAGCGTGTGCGCCGCGCCCAGCCCCGGCGTCGGGGCGGGCCGGCGCGAGGCGTCGAGCACCCGCGCGAAGAACGCGCCGGCGAGCGTCGCGTCCGCCGGGTCGCGATCCAGCCTCGGCCGCGCCGAGAGCGCGTCGAGCGAGTACCCGCGCACGAGCCGGTCATGCAGCGCCGCGAACACCTCCGGGCGCCCGACGACGTCCAGCGCGATCGGCGCGCCGCCGACGCATGCGAGCGCCCCGACCTGATCGGTCACGGGCTCGATGTCGTCGGCGAGCGCGCCGATCTCCCCCCGACGCTGCTCGAAGAGGTCTCCGAACTTGGAGCTCTCCGAGTGCCACGCCGAAACGCTGGAGCCGTGAGCCGACCTCCTGCCAGACCTCGCCCTGGGCGGGTCGCCCGGCGAGCCCCTGCTCAGCGCTGCGCAGGGCCGACTCACGCTTGATGCGCCGCAGCGACGGGTCGTCGGCGTGCGGTGCGGGTGTGAAGTGCTCGTCGCGCCGGCGGCCGTCCCAGCGACCCTGCTCGACGCAGCTGACCGGCACCTCGATCTGGGCGCCGGCGCCGACGAGAACGCTCGAGTCCATCGCGCGGTCCTGCTGGGCGCCGATGACCTGCTCGCCCTCGTAGAGGAGCAGCGACTGGTCGGTCGGGTTGCCGACGAGCAGACGGTTGACGGACGCGCCCTGGTCGAGTTCCTTGACGAACGCGCCGTGCTCGATGGCGGTCGAGTAGGCGCGGTACTCCAGGACCGGCGGTGGCCCGAAGACCGGGAAGACGGCGAGCGGTCCGACGACCTGCGGCTCGCCGAGGGTGAGCTGGGCGGTGAGGGTGTCCATGCCGGGTGGGTCGCGTTGGCGCCCGGCTATCTGACACAGCGGCGATGTCAGATCGGTGCTCGCGCCCACGACTCCCGTGCATCCACCTCGGAGCAAGGAGCCCGGCATGCACGTGAACGCCCATCTCGACCTCGACGTCGTCGCCATCGAACAGGCCGACGAGGTCACCCTCATGCTCGAGCTCGACGCCCCGGCGGCGCCGGACTCCGGTCCCCGCGCGCCCGCGGCCGTGCAGATCGTGCTGGATCGCAGCGGCTCGATGGACGGCGAGCGCCTCGACGCGGCGAAGGACGCGATCGTCGCCCTGGTCGACCGCCTGGACCCGGCCGACAGCCTCGGCGTCGTCGCGTTCGACGACGAGGTGCAGATGGTCCTCCCCTCACGCACGCTGGACGGCGCCAACCGCGCAGCGGCCAAGGACGCCGTCGCGCAGCTGCACTCGGGCGGCACCACGAACCTCTCCGCCGGTCTGCTCCGCGGGCTGCAGGAGGCGCGCCGCGCCGCCGGCGACGGCCCCGGCGGAGCGACGCTGCTCCTGCTCTCCGACGGGCACGCGAACGCGGGCGAGGTCGACGCCGGCGTCCTACGGCGCGTTGCCGCAGGCGGCCGCGACCAGGGCATCACGACCTCGACCGTCGGCATCGGCCTCGGGTACGACGAGCTGCTGCTGTCCGAGGTCGCCGGCGGCGGTCAGGGAAACCACGTCTTCGCCGAGCAGGGCGACGCCGCTGCGGCGGCCGTCGCCGGTGAGGTCGACGGGCTGCTCTCGAAGACCGTGCAGGCCGCGAGCCTGCTCATCCGCCCCGCCGGCTCGGTCGAGTCGGTGACCGTGTGGAACGACCTGCCCGGCAACCCCGTCCCCGGCGGCATCATGGTGGAGCTCGGCGACCTGTGGGCCTCCGAGCAGCGCAAGCTCGTGCTGACGTTCAAGGTGCCGGCGATGACGGCGCTCGGCCTCGCCGAGATCGCCCAGATCGAGCTGCGGTACGTCACGCTGCCGGCCTTCGTCGAGCAGACGATCACCGTCCCGGTGCACGTGAACGTCGTGCCGGGCGACCAGGCCGCCGGGCGCATCCCGGACGCGAAGGTGCGCACCGAGCTCGTCTACCAGCAGGCGCAGGGCGAGAAGCGGCGCGCCGCGGACGCCCTGCGCGAGGGTGAGGTCGACGCGGCTGTCCGTCGCTACGAGGCTGCTCGCGTGAGCCTTGCCGCCCAGATGGCCGAGCACCCGGACGCCGACCTCGCCGAGGAGATCCGGATCTTCGAGCAGCTGCAGCGGCGGGCCCGCGAGGAGGTCCAGTGGTCTGCGAAGGCGGCCAGGATGGATGCCAGCTACAAGAGCCGCAAGCGCGGGCGTCGCGGCCCGGAAGTGTGAGAGTGTCAGATCGTGGAAGCGGCGCGCGACCCAGGTGATGTGAGAGATGGAGATGAGCACATCCTGCGGCTGTTCGTCGCTGCCCGACGGGCGGGCGACGGACCGGCCGTGAAGCGCCTTTGGGCGGAACTGGTGACCATGAATTACCCGCGTGTCGAGCAGCTCGTGTACTTGGAGAGCAACGGCAGGCTGAACGCCGAGGAGCAGCAGGACGCCGTCCAGCTCGCGGCGCTGCGGATCGCCCTGATCCCGCGTCGCAAGCGCGGGTTCGACGGCACCTCCAAGGGCGAGCTGATCAACCTCTTCAAGCAGGTCGTGCGCGGCGCGTGCATCGACACGCAGCGCAAGGAGGTTCGTCACTCCGGCAGGCGCGACTCGCTGCACACCGCTCGGCGAGGACGGCGAGGAGCGTCTGACCCGCGACGCCTACGAGGCGCTGCTCCGCGACGAGGCTGAGCGCGAGGACGCCGAGGGCACCCACGAGGAGCTCCAGGCGCTGAGCGAGAAGTTCCTCGCCTGGGCCCTCCCCCAGCTGAACGAGAGTCAACGGACGATGATCGAATGTGACCTGCAGGGCCTGCCGATCGAGGAGATCATGAGCAGGCTCGGCCGCAAGCGCGACGCGGTGTACAAACTGCGTGAGCGGGCTATGAAGGCACTCATGAAGCTTCGCGAGGAGTACGAGGCATGAGCACCACAGACCAGCTGCTCGGGCAGTTCATCGAGGCATGGAATGCCGGAGAACGCCCAGACGTGCGCACGTATCTCGCGCGAGCGAGCGACAGCGACCGCACCGAACTCGCGGAGATGCTCTCCGCGTGGCTCGAGATGGCACCGACACCTGCGTATGACGAGGCGACGCTGGAGCAGATCTCAGCGACGCCGGCGCTGCGCACCGCGCTGGACGCGGCGGCCACGGAGCCGGTGTCGGTCGGCGAGCAGGTGCTGTCGCTGCGCGAGCGGGCGGGCCTGGGCGTGGCAGAGGTCGCGCGTCGACTTGCGCGACTGTTCGAGGTCGACGACGAGGCGCGCGCGTCTGCGTACTTGGAGGAGCTCGAGCGCGGCGAGCTCGACCCAGGCGGGCTATCACGACGACTGCTCGCCGGCCTCGCAGCGATCCTCGGAGCGGACCGGGACGAGCTGACACTGCAGCCCGCGATGGGCTCAGGGCAGACGTTCTTCCGAGCCGAGGGCGAAGCGGACGAATGGTTCGCCGACGGCATCGACGCACTCAGCAAGGCGGCGCTTTCGCCGGCGCCCGCGAGCGGGCCGCTCGACGAGCTCGACCTGCTGTTCGTCGGCGGGCCGGAAGCGTGAGCCTCGTCTAGATGCCGATCGCTGCGGCGCCGTCGGCGAGAGCCGACGGGTCGCAGCCGGCGGCGGCTGCGATGGTCGGGAGCGGCGCGGCGCGGCGGACGATCGCTTCGAGGCTGCTGCCGGCGAGCTGGGGTGAGAGCCGTGGGAGGTCCTGGTCGCCGATCGCCGCCATCCCGTCCTCGAAGGGCGGCGGGTCGACGTGGGCCCAGGCGTCGTCGGCTGTGCCGTCGGCGATCTCGTTCTGGATGCGCTGGTAGCGCTCGTCGCCGACCAGGCTCAGCGTGTTGAACCGGTAGAGCGCGGCGATCGTGGACACCCCGAAGCGCGCGGCGATCGTGATCACATCCTCGAGCGTCGGCTCGCCCTTGACCTGGTCGCGGATGCCGTCGGCGGGCATCAGCAGCTGGGCGGCGAACGCGTTCGCCTGCACCTCGCGCTGATCGGTCGGCTTCCCACCGAGGGTCTTGAACGTCTCGGCGGGGAGGCCGTGGTCGTGCCCGCAGCGGATGTGCCCGAGCTCATGCGCGAGCGTGAAGCGGCGGCGGACCGGAGGCTGGGTGCCGTTCACCCAGAGGACGACGGTGTCGTCCCCGCGCCAGCAGACGCCGGCGATGTGCTCGGGCATCTCGGCGATGACGACCGGGAGGCCGAATCCGGATTCAACGGTGTCGAGAATGCAGGCGAGCGGGGTGTTGGGCTCGAGGCCGAGCGCTTCGCGGGTCTCCCGGGCGCGCTTGGCGCCGATGTTGGTGTCCTTGCCGGCCACGGACCGGCATGGTGACGTACTCGAACGCGTGCCGCGTGTCAGGTGAAGCTCATCCGCAGCGACTCATAGGTGAGATGAACGTCGGAGACACCTTCACCTTGTCGGACCTGATCAGCGCGTGGCGCGAGGATCTTCGGGGCGGCGGCGTTGACGAGGTCGCGGCGGAACGGAGCCGCGTAGTGCAGGCCGCGTTCGGCGTCGATCTGAGCGGCGACCCGCCTGAGCTGGCGCGCACGTGGATGCCCGCCTGGGTGACCGAGCGCGAGGCCTTCAACGCCGACCGACTCGATCAACGGCTGCTGCTCGCTCGCCTCGCGCGGGAATGGGCAGCGCTCCCCTCGCAGAAAAGCCCGTTCGAGGGCATGCTCGAGGCGCCGCTCGTGATCGGCGAGCTGTACAACCGGCACGCAAGCGACGGCCGCGAGCCGGACACGACGGTGATGCTGACGGAGCTGATCGGGACGCTGTGGAACCTCGACCCTGAATCGACCGCGGTTGCCACGACGTCGGCGCTGTACCGGACCGGGCCCGCAGCCCGGATCGTCAAGACGTCACCGGCCGACGACGAACCGATCGCCTGCCCGCGCTGCGGCTGGACCGGTGTCGTCGCGGACACAGGCATCGAGTACTTCAGCGAGCTCGCCCACCGGGAGTGCCCGCGCTGCGAGAAGATGCTGCTGATTCTGTCGGGCTAGGCGAACGACATGCGCGTGACGACCTGGAACATGCACCGTGCGATGGACGCCGGCGAGAGCGACGCCGTCTGGGCCGCGCTGCACGGCACGTCGGTGGCGCTCCTGCAGGAGACCTGCCCGCCCACCGCCCCAGCCGAAGGGACGCTGTTGTTCGAGCGCGTCGCGAACGGGAGTCGCAGGGCGTGGGGCACCGCGATCTGGGCACCGTCGCTCAAGCTGCGGCAACTCGACCATCGACGCAGCGAGCGTGGCACCGCAGTCGTCGCCGAGCACGTGACACCGGCCGGACCCGTCACGTTCATCAGCATCTACGCGAAGTTGGAACCACTGCTCGGCACGAGCTACGCGATCACCACCATGCATCGAGTCCTCTCGGACCTGACCGAGTTCTTCGAGAACCCGAAGCGGCGGGGTCGGATCGTGGTCGGTGGGGACTTCAACGCCAACCCAGCGTTCGACGATAACCGGAGGGACACCGTCCGAGGCACGCACGATCTGCTCTTCGATCGGCTCGAGCTCTGGGGGATGCAGAGCGTGATCCCCTACCGCGAGAACGCACACCCGACCTGGTTTCCCAAAGGCAGCGGCACGCCGTTCCAGTTGGACCACATCTTCGTCAGCAGTGAGATTGCGTTCGAAGCGTCGCCCGCGAACCTCGTCCGACATGACGAGTTGTCGGACCACGCACAACTCCACGTGGACATCGACGAGGCGCAGTGGACGTGAAGGCTGAGTTCAGGCGGCCGCCTTCCAGGTCACCCGCCCCTTGCGCTTCGTGCGCTTGACCTCGCCCTGCTTCGCCAGATTGGTCAATGACGAGCTGACCACGGTGGGCTTGATGCCGGTCGCGGTGGCGATCTGCGCGGCGGACGCGCCCGGCTGCTTCTTGAGAGCCGTGAGGATCGCCTGCTTGTTCGCACCACGAGGAGCGCGCCGGCCGGCCGACCGCTTCTTCGCGGCAGGCTTTCCGCCATCGCGGCGAGCCAGCCGCCGCAGCGCGTCCTCCAGATCGGAGAGCTGATCCTGCAGGGGCTTGACGCGCTTCTCCAGATCCTTGCGCTGCTTCTCGATCTCCACTCTGATCCGCTTGGCCTCGGACTCGATCTCGTTGATCGCCCGTCCAACAGCATCCTGCGCGCGACTCATCAGTACGCCCTCCTCGGAGAAGTTGGTGCGTGAAGTCAGAGACAGGGGCGACGCTACTCCACTCTCGGTGGTGTCGCAGATCTGTGTGAGGCCGCGGACTGTCGGTTGTGGCGTTTCCACCACGTTCCCCACGACCCAGCCAACCCCCATCCCCCGAGGCCCGACCCCTTTAGGGCATCGCCACGTAACACCGAGACTGCGGGAGTGTGTGGGCGCGACAAGCTCACACTGCGCTGAGCTCCCTGGGCGCCGGGAGCGTGTTGCCGATCAGGTTCGCGCGATTGGTGTCAGGCGAGCTGGCTCAACAGGAACGCGATCGCGAGGGCCATCGTGACGAACATCGCCACCAAGCCCCAGTCCACGTCGCCCTGATGCTGTGGATTTGCGTGCTGCATGGACCCAACCGTGCCGAACCCAGCCACGCGCGGCCAGCGCAGAAGACCTCATCCCCCTGCGGCAAATGCGCAACAAGTACGGGTTCCGCCGCTCGGAACTACGACGACGCGGCGGCCCATGCACCGTGGTGAGCAGATCAGGGCACGGTCTAGGCCCAGGCGCACGAAACGAGCGTGCGCCAACTCGTCGGCTCGTCCGGCTGCGGCGCCGCAACGGCATCGTTGCGTGTCGCTGCACGCTTGACTCCGTTGGTGGGCAGCAGGAGAGTCCGTTCAAGGCGCCGCCCATCGTGCGACCCGGTGCTCCTCCGATTGACCGTTGTGGGCGCACGATGCTGTCTCGAGGTCGGGGTGGGTGGCGCCGTCTCATCGACGGCTGCCTTCGGCCTCCGGCAGCACGCAGGCATTCCCTGTTCCGTCTCACGCGCCTGCCGCGAGTCCGACGCGGTCGCTGATGCTGCGCACCCTGAAGGCACGGCGCGACGCGGGGCCGCCACCCGACCGGGGCGGCCCCGCGTGGCGCGCGAGCGTCAGCCGTTCAGCTCCACCGTGGCGACCACGCCAGCGTGGTCGGAGGGGTAGAGCGGCGGGACCCCCTGGAACGGGTTGGCCCCGACGACGACCGCGTCACCGGTCGCACGCGCGGAAGCCCGTGACAGGATCAGGTCGATGCGCGAGTTCAGCGCCGACGGGAAGTTCGTCAGCGTCGAGTTCTGGCAGCACGTGTACCCGTCCCCGAGCGCGGACTCATCCCACGCGTCCCGGAACTGACCGGGTGCAGTGAGCTGCGCGTAGGAGGTGGTCGTCGAGCCGTCGGCGGCCGAGTTGAAGTCGCCAGTGGCAATGACGTTCCCGCCCTTGGCCGGCCCGTCGAGGAACTCAGCGGCCTGCGCCTGCTGGGTCGGCGGGTCTGCCTCGGTCTCCAGATGTGTGTTTACGAACGTGAACGGCTTGTTCTTCAGCCGCGCTTCGATGCTCGCCCAGCCGCGGTCGAACGACAGCGGACCTGCGGGCGAGTTGACCACCGTCTGCGCCGCGTAGCGGCCGCTATCAGGCTTGCTCCACGTGAGGTCCGGCGTGTCCTCGTTGACGAGGATCACGTCACGGTCCTGCAGCTGCACGAAGCACGTGAACGTCGGCCCCGCAAGCACCGGGCAGCCCGCTCCGAGCGCCAGCGGCGCCGGGCCGATATTGGCGTTGTCCGCGGTGGCAGCGGCCGTGTAGTTCAGCCCACGGTCCTCAAGCTCGTCCTGGAGGATCTCCAAGAAGTCGTAGCCGGCCGGCGCGCCGGGTCCGTAGGTCGTCCACTTGCTGACCTCCTGCAGGCCGATCAGGTCCGGTTGCCGCGCGGCGATCTCATCGGCAATCGCCTCGGCCCGTGCCGGGAAGTTCGTGAACTGGACGGTCCCGTAGATCGTCGCCACGGCGGTCACGAACTCGGTGAGATCGTCGGCAGCGAGCGCCGGGTCCAAGCTGGAGCCCAGGTACAGATTCTGGGTCATCACCTTGACCTCGCGCGTATTCTTGGCCGACGCCGAGGCCGGGATAATGGCGAGCGTCGCAGCGAGCGCGACGATCAGGGCGAGCGCCGCACGGTATGCGACGGGTCGGGTTTGAGGCACGATCTTCTCCTCCTCTTTCGGTATGGCACCGGGGAAGTGCACGGTGCCCGTGCGAGGCCGGAGTTGGACCGCGTAGTGCTCCGCACGGCCAGCCTCGGGCCGCGATCCTCCCACCAAGCCATTGAAACGACAAGTCACCGGGCAACGGCGAACCGCAACCGAGCGCGGCCGATCCCCGGCCCGGATTCCTCGTGGACGCAGCGAGGCTCATGACTCGCCCTCTTGCTCGGGTCGATCCGACCGCGTGAGCGATCAGGGCGATGCTGTGCACGCCTTTGCGGGCTGTGCGCCCTTGAGCGGCTTCAGCGTCACGACCTTCGTCGTGGTCGCGTCGCGCCCGGAGTCCGACGAGGCCTCGTTGCGCGCTCGTACGCGGAAGCGCTTGACCTCGCGGATCGTCCGGTACCAGATGCTGCGCATCGGGAGCAGCAGTCGGCACGCCTGACCGGCGACGACGCGGTAGTTGAGCGTGCCGAGGAGCGCGGGCAGCGGCGCGATCGTCTTCAGCGTCAGCTGTCCTTGGCATGACCCGCTGACGTCGGCCGGGCACGCCAGCGTCATCATCGTGCCCTTGGGCCCGACCTTCGGCTCAGCCGGGGTGATCGGCACGGCCGGCCTGCCGTCGGTGGCGTCCGCGCTGCCGGCCGTCCCCGAAGCCGGACCGAGCAGAGCCACCAGGGCGAGAAGGACCACGAGCGCGCGCATCGGTCATTCCGACTGTACGTGAAGCGCAGACCCCCGTGCAGACACCGTGGATGCGGAGTCGTTGCCACCGAGCTACCTCGCCTCTCAGTTCACCAATGCGGGTCGGGACCGACCCCTTCATGCCCGCGCCCACCCCCCAGCGCCCGTTCCCGCCAGGGCCACCTGGGGGTTCCGCCCACATCAGCGAAACCCCCACGTCATCCGCTTCGCCTAGCCGGCCAGCGCCGTGCCGCTCACCTGACAGGTCTGGGCACCGAAGCCGCCTTCCTCTGCGCTGAGCGAGATGTCGACCGTCGCGCCGTCCGGGGCGAGGTAGCTGATGTGGCCCGGGGCGGAGTCGTCCCAGCCGGTCAGGATCCGCGGTGCGTCCGCGGCGTCCAGGTCGTCGTCCTCGTCGGCCTTGCCGGTGCCGCTGCCGGCTCCGTCGCCGTCGGCCCAGGCGTTGGTTGACGCGGCGTTGAGGAAGTACCACTTGCCCATCGCGTCGTCCTTGGAGGATTGGATCGTCAGCGTCGCGTTCCCGCCTGCGGCGCACGCGGCCTGCAGCGTCAGCCCGCCGGCGGCGTAGATCGTCGTGGCAGCGGTGTTCTCCGGTGCGTTGAAGAGGATCTTGGTCGCCACGACACCGTTGACGTTGGCCGCCGTGGTCGCGGTCGCTGCGGTCTCGGTCTTCCCGAGGAAGTCGGCCGCGTCCTTGCCGTCCAGCCTGTCGGCGTTCAGGCCGGTCGCGACAGCTGTGGCGTTCGTCGTGAACGGCCTGCCGTTGGCGTTGCCGGTGGTGATCAGGCCACCCTGCGTCCCGGTCGTCGCAAACTCGAACGCCGAGCCACTCGAAAGGTTGTTGGCACGAATGCACGGCCGGTTCCCGGCGGCCGTGCCTCCGGCGCCGGAGCGACAGCCGTAGATCGCGCCGCCGCCGCTGCTGGACTTGTTCGACTGGCGAGTGCCGTAGCCGCTGAGGTTGGCGATGATCTGCGTCTCCTTCGTCAGCGCCTGTGAGGGGTTGTTGCTGGGGTTGCGCTCACCGCCGAGGATCGGATCGCCCTCACCGGTGGCGTAGGCGGTGCCGCCGACCGCGACGAGCAGCGCGATCAGGGCGACGATCATGGACGGCGACGGGCGTCGCTGAACCATCTTGCGAAGCATCGGACATCTCCTCCGTTCGGGGAATCGGAGCGTGCACCGGAGATGACCGGCTCCGGCCACGCATGCCCTTTCTATTCCCCCGGCCGCGGCCGGCGCAACCGTACCCCCTACGGCCTGCGCGCACCCGGTCACGGGTACTGTGAGAAAGGCGATGGAGGTGACCGACCAGGTGAGACGTGTGCCGTTGTTCGTCTTCCTCGTGCTGGCGTCGGTTCTCTCGCCGGGCGCGGCGTGGGCGGCGACGCCCGTCACCGGCGTGAGCGCGATGACGCCGATCGCCTCGTACCAGGGTCGCCTGGTGTGGAGTCGCCCGGACGCCACGGGGCGCTTCGAGCTCGTGCAGCGCATCGGGACCGGCGCCGTGACGCGGCTCCCCGTCGCAACGCGCGGCGTCCCGTTCGATGTGGACCTGGGACCCACGACCAGCGGCCGCGTGTTCGCGGTGTACTCGCGGTGCACGACCGAGCCGGCACCCGCGAGTGGACTGGATCCGGAGGGTGTGCGCTACCAGTCCGGCAAGGGATGCGACGTCTACAAGCTGGACGTCGCGAGCGGTGAGGAGGTCCGGTACACCAAGGTCAACGCCAGTGATGCCAGCGAGTTCTGGCCGACCTACTGGAAGGGACGCCTGGGCTTCGCTCGCGCGTACGACGCCAAGCCCCAGTACCCGTACATCTACGTCAAGGACGTGGAGAGCTCGGATCCGTCGGTGCGGATGCCCGGTGGGTCACGCGGCACGCCGTCGACGAACTCGGCGCCCGGCCAGCTCGAGCTCTACGGCACTCGCCTCGGGTTCCAGTGGCGGTACGCCACGACCGCCGGCACGGGGACGGTGTTCGAACTGCGCGTCGACACCCTCGACGGAGACGCGGTCCTGATCGACCGGCGCGTCGTCGGGCTCACGGCGATCCTGATCGGCTGGCCGGGCTTCGAGAGCGGTCGCGTCTACTGGTCGCGGGGATGCTTCGGTGACACCGGCGGCTGCACCGACGGCGTCGCGGAACTCCGGCGCGGCACGTACGCGCTTCCGCTCAGCGCCCAGAGCGCCTCCGGGCCGCCGGTCCTGCTCGCGCACGAGCGTGATGCGGGGGTCACCTGGGTCCTCCAGGACACGCCCGCCCCGACCGCGACGCAGTGGTGCGGAACAACCGCCACGTGCTCGATCCAGCCGCTGCAGCCCACGTACGTCCCGATCGGGTAGCGGCAGGTACGCTCACGCGCGATGGCCTTTGCCCGCGAGCAGGATGGGACCGCCTCGTTTCCGGACCTGCTCGCTCGCGAGCGACAGGACTACGCGCTGCCGCCGCGGCTGCACGAGCTCGCCGAGGCCCTGGTGCATCGGGTGCTCGAGCTGCTCTTCCCGCACTTCGCGGCAGAGGTCGGGCGCAGCACGGGCGACGTCGCCGAGGAGCTCGCCGCGCTGCGCGGGCTGCTCGTCGACACGCTGCGTCTGCCCGCCGCCCACTGCACGGACCCCGACTCCGTCGTCGACCACCTGCTCGCCGAGCTGCCGGCGATCCGCGCGGCGCTGCTGCTCGACGCCCGAGGCGATCTTCGACGGCGATCCCGCCGCGCAGTCCGTCGACGAGGTGATCCTCGCCTACCCCGGCTTCTTCGCCACCGCGGTGTACCGGATCGCGCATGAGCTTCACGGGTCCGGCGTGCCGCTCGTGCCGCGCGTGCTGACGGAGATCGCCCACCGCGACACCGGTATCGACATCCACCCCGGCGCGAGCATCGGGGAGTCCTTCGCGATCGACCACGGCACGGGCATCGTCATCGGCGAGACGGCCGTCCTCGGCGCGCGCGTGAAGCTCTACCAGGGCGTCACGCTCGGCGCCCTCAGCGTGGAGAAGCACATGGCGCGCACCAAGCGCCATCCGACGATCGGTGACGACGTCGTCATCTACGCGAACGCGACGATCCTCGGCGGCGACACGGTGATCGGCGACGGCAGCCGGATCGGCGGCAACGTGTGGCTGACGGAGAGCGTCGCGGCCCACTCGGTCGTCACGCCGACCGCGCGCGTCGAGCGCCGGGACGGCGCGCGCCGACGACGACGTCCTCGACTTCAACATCTAGGCAGCGAGATCGGAGACACCGTGAAGGCCACGAGCATTCTGGACACCATCGGGGACACCCCCCACATTCGGATCAACCGTCTCTACGCGGACCGGCACGTCGACGTGTGGATGAAGGCCGAGCGCGCCAACCCGGGCGGTTCGATCAAGGACCGGATCGGCCTCGCGATGGTCGAGGACGCCGAGCGGCGCGGCGTCCTGGGGCCCGACAGCACGATCGTCGAGCCGACGTCCGGCAACACGGGCGTCGGTCTGGCGATCGCGGCCGCTGTGCGCGGCTACAAGCTGATCCTCGTCATGCCCGAGTCGATGTCGCTCGAGCGCCGGCGCCTGATGGCGGCCTACGGCGCGCAGGTCGAGCTGACGCCCCGCGAGGGCGGGATGACGGCGGCGATCGCCCGCGCGAACGAGCTCGTCGAGCAGATCCCGGGCGCGTGGATCCCGCAGCAGTTCGAGAACCCGGCGAACATCGCGATCCACCGCGAGAGCACGGCCCAGGAGATCCTGTCCGACTTCCCCGACGGCATCGACTACCTCATCACCGGCGTCGGCACCGGCGGGCACATCACCGGTGTCAGCGAGGTGCTCAAGGAGCACTTCCCGGCGCTGCAGACGTTCGCGGTGGAGCCCGCGAAGTCGCCGGTCATCAGCGGCGGCGATCCCAGCCCGCACCGCCTGCAGGGCATCGGCGCGGGCTTCGTGCCCGCCAACCTGCACGTCGCCACGCTCGACGGCGTGATCCAGGTCTCCGAGGAGGACGCCTACGCGTACACCGTTCGCGCCGCGCGCGAGGAGGGCATCTTCGTCGGTCCCTCGTCCGGCGCCTCGCTGGCCGCCGTCGCGCAGAAGCTGCCCGAGATCCCGGACGGGAGCACGGTGCTGACGTTCTGTTACGACACCGGCGAGCGGTACTTCTCGGTCGAGGGCCTGTTCAGCGCCGACGGCACGTCGGTGCAGGTCGGGGCACGGCCGGCCGGCCAGTGAACCCGCGATGCTGACCTCACCAGGCGGACCGCAGGCGCTCGCCGACCCCGGGAGCCCGCCGCAGGCCGAGGACCTGCAGACGACCGCGTTCCTCGACGGCGACGACGACGTCGTGCGCGCCTTCATCGCGCGCGTCACCGCCGGCGCGCAGGGCGAGCGCGCTGTCGCTGCGCGCCTGTTCGCGGCGGTGCGTGACGAGGTGCGCTACGACCCCTACCGGGTTGCGACCGATCCCGCTGACTACCGCGCGAGCGCCGTGCTCGACGCCGGCAGCGGGTACTGCGTGCAGAAGGCGGTCGCGCTGACCGCGGTCGCGCGCGCGGCCGGCATCCCGTCGCGGCTCGGCTTCGCAGACGTGCGCAACCACCTGCAGTCCGCGCGGCTGCGCGAGCGGATGGGGACCGACCTGTTCGTCTGGCACGGCTACAGCACGCTCTTCGTCGGCGGACGGTGGACGAAGGCCAGCCCGGCCTTCAACGCTGAGCTGTGCGCGCGGTTCGGCGTGCCGCCGCTGGACTTCGACGGCACCCACGACGCCCTCCTGCACGCCTTCGCCGGGGACGGCTCGCAGTACATGGAGTACGTGCGCGAGCACGGCGTCTACGCCGACCTGCCGCTCGAGCGGATCCTCGGCGCCTACCGCGAGGCCTACCCCGCCATGGGGATGGGCGACCGGACGGGCGCAGCGGAGGCCTGATCAACCCCCGTCCACTCCCCATCGGCGCACAGGTGGTCCGCGACTATGGTTGCCACATGAAGGCCCATTCCGCCGTCCCGCGCCTGTGCCTGCTGACCGCCGCCGTGGCGCTCTCCGCCGGCGCCGGGCTCAGTGCCGCCACCGCCCCGGCCGACGCCGTCGTCTTCGGCAAGCTCCGCACCTACCCCGTCGCCGTCGACGTCGACCTGCGCATCACCGAGAAGACGAGCTGGAAGGGCATCAGGCCGGGCTGCTTCGCGCCCGCCGAGAACTTCGACATGACCTACCAGATCGACGTGAACTCGCGGCCGCGCGGGAAGGCGTCGCGGATCAGGCCCGGAACGGCGACGATCACGGCCGCCGCCGTCGGCGTCACCCCGTCGTACGGCGACCGCGGCGGCTTTCGCCAGTTCTCCTCCGGCGCGCCCTGGGAGCTGGAGGTCGCAGAACCAGCCGCCGTGCTCGGCGGCCTCTCCCGTTCCATCGTGGGCGACCTCGCCGACCTGCAAGCGCATCGCCGAGCGGGTGTACGCAACGCTGCAGACCGAGGCCGACGGACGCGACGGCAGGCTCACCATCATGCGCACGCGAAAGACCGCACCGACCTTCAACGGCGCGACCGTCGGCGCCTCGTGCTTCCGGACGCTCTCGGACGCCGAGCCGGTCGGCCTCGCCTCGAACCTGGCGATCAGCCTGCGCAGCACGCTCATCACGGTCCCGGTCCGCAGCCTGCGGGCCAAGCTCGAGGCGCTCGCCGACGGCGCGAACGGGGCCAGCCCGTCGTTCCGCATCCCGGTCGCGATCAGCGGCCCCTGCAACGCGATGCGGATGTCGGGGTCGATCGGCGACCGGCCGGACTTCCAGAAGAGTCCGTGGGTGACGCTGAACCGCCCGCTCGGGAACCCGCAGGATCTGTCGAAGGCCGCCTCGTGCACCGTGACGGGGCGCGGTGACTACACGGTGCGACGGGTCGGCCGCGTCGTCGAGACCGCGCTGACGGTGGGCCGCCGCTGACCCGGGGACCCGGATGACCGACCTGCTCACGATCGACACCACCGGGCCGCTCGCACGACTCACGCTGACGCGGCCCGAGAAGCGCAACGCCCTCAGCCCGGAGCTGCTCGAGGCGCTGATCGATGCCGCGCGCGCGCTCGACGCGCAGCCCGAGATCACCGTCGCGATCCTGTCCGGGGCGGGGCAGTCGTTCTGCGCCGGGTTCGACCTGGGCGCGTTCGCCGCGCAGGAGGGCGAGGGGCGAACGCGCGAGACGGCGGACCTCGGGCGCCGGATGGCCGAGGCCGTCACGAACATGCGCGCCGTCACGATCGCCCAGGTGCACGGGCACTGCGTCGGCGGCGGGCTGGTGCTCGCCGCGGCATGCGATCTGCGGGTCGCCGCCGACGACGTCGTGTTCTCGATCCCGGAGGTCGAGCTCGGGATCCCCCTCGCCTGGGGCGGGATCCCCCGCCTCGTGCGCGAGATCGGACCCGCCATGACGAAGGAGCTCGTCCTCACGTGCAGGCCGTTCGCGGCGTCCGAAGCGCGCGCGTTGGGCTTCCTGAACCGGGTCGTGCCGGCTGATGAGCTGCCGCAGGCGGTCGAGGTCCTCGCCGCGCAGCTCGCGGAGCGCTCGCCGCTGACGCTCGCCGCGACGAAGACGCACGTCAACGCCGTCGCCGAGGAGCTGGCGTCGACCGCCGGCGCGGTCCGCGACGCCGACGTCCTCGCGGCCGCGGTCGCCGATCCGGCGTCGCGGGCGGCCGCCGCGCGCTACCTGCAGGCGCGGGCGGGCAGCCGTTCACCCGCGTCGGGCTGAGGTCCCGCGCCGGGTGCCGGCACCTCGCCGCCGCCGCACCCACTTCTCGACCTCCAGCGCACCCAGGTACGCCAGCGCGATGCCGATGACGAGCAGCCAGTGGCCGGCCGACAGCGGCTCGAGCCCGAACACCTCACGAGCGCCCGGCAGCGCGACGAGCAGCACCTGGAGCACCACGGTCGCCGCGACGGCTGCGACGAGGGGGCGGTTCGTGAACGGGCCCAGACGCCACAGGGAGACCCGCTCGGACCGCATCGCGAATCCACCCGCGAGCTCGGCGAACGCGATCGCGGTGAAGAGGACGGTCTGCCAGGCCGCGTCGCCGGCGTCCCACAGCAGGAACACGGGCACGAACGCGAGGACGGTCAGCAGGATCCCACGCCGGGCGATGTCGGCTCCGCGGTCGGCGCCGAGCAGGCTCTCACCGAGCCGGGTCGGTGCGCGGCGCATGACACCGGGCTCGGCCGGCTCGACCGCGAACGCCATCGCGGGAAGGCCGTCGGTCACCAGATTGAGCCAGAGGATCTGCAGCGGCAGGAGCGGGATCGGCATCCCGGCGAGCGGGCCCAGGACCATGATCGCCACCTCCGCGAAGTTCCCGCTGAGGATGTTGCGGATGAACTTGCGGATGTTGTCGAAGACGACGCGGCCCTCGCCGACCGCGCTGACGATCGTTGCGAAGTTGTCGTCCTGCAGGACCATGTCCCCGGCGTCCTTGGTGACGTCGGTGCCCGTGATCCCCATCGCGACACCGATGTCCGCCCGCTTGAGCGCCGGCGCGTCATTGACGCCGTCACCGGTCATCGCGACGACCTCGCCGTCGCGCTGCAGGGCCTCGACGATGCGCAGCTTGTCCGCGGGTGAGACGCGCGCGTAGACGGACGCGCGGCGCGCGGTCCGGGCGAGCTCGTCGTCGTCCTGCGCCTGGAGCTCGGCGCCGGTGATCGCGAGGTCACCGTCGGCGGCGAGCCCGAGATCGCGGGCGATCGCCATCGCGGTCAGCGGGTGGTCCCCGGTGATCATCGCGACCCGGATTCCGGCCTGGCGGCAGGTGCCGATGGCGTCTCGCACCTCCGGACGGGCGGGGTCGATCATCCCCTCGAGCCCGAGCAGCGTGAGCCCGGACTCGAGCCCCGCATCATCCGGCACGGCCCGCGGGTCCGGCCAGATGCGCATCGCGACGCCGAGGACTCGCACGCCCTCGCGAGCCAGTCGCTCGCCGGCTGCGACGGCGCGCCGGCGCAGCTCGTCGTCGAGGACGACCGTCTCTCCCCCGACGTCCGCCGTGTCGCAGCGGGCGAGCAGCCCGTCGAGCGCGCCCTTCGTGAACGAGATCTGACCGCCGGGGGCGGCCTGGCGCTCGATCTCCAGGGCGTCGTGCGCCCACGAGGGAACCATCGAGACGTCGCCGGGCAGCGCATGCACCGTCGTCATGCGCTTGCGCTCGGAGTCGAACGGCAGCTCGCCGACGCGCGGGGTCACGACCTCCATGGCGCGCTTGTCGAGCCCGTGCCGGCGGGCGACCTGGACCAGTGCCGTCTCCGTGGGATCACCGAGGAGCGTCCCGTCCGCCGCCGTCGCCGCGTCGTTGCACAGCGCACCGCCCACGAGCAGCAACCGCAGCGTCGGCTGATCGCGCAACGCGTCGACGCCCTCGCCGCCGGGCGGGTCCCCGTCGGTGAGCGTGCGCTCGTCGCTGGCCATGTCGAGCACGACGACCGTCATCTGGTTCTGCGTGAGCGTTCCGGTCTTGTCCGAGCAGATCGTCGTCACCGACCCGAGCGTCTCGACGGCGTAGAGGCGCCGGATGAGCGCGTGGCGGTGAAGCATCCGCTGGGCGCCGAGCGCGAGCGTGATCGTCACGACGGCCGGCAGGCTCTCGGGGATCGCCGCGACGGCGAGGCTGACCGACGTGAGCAGCAGGGTGTCGAGATCCTCGCCGCGCGCCGCCTCCAGCGCGACGACGAGCAGGACGATCGCCCCGGCCGCCAGCGCGAGCCGGCGCACGAGGACATCGAGGCGCTGCTGCAGCGGCGTGCGGCCCTCGTCGGTGCCCTGGAGCAGGCGCGCGACCCCGCCGATCTCCGCATGCATCCCCGTCGCGGTGACGAGCATCGTGCCGCGCCCCGCGGCGACGCTGGTCCCCCCGTAGACCATGGACGTCCGCTCGGCGAGCGGCGCGTCCTCGGCGACCGGCGCGGCGGACTTGTCGGTCGGGACGGACTCGCCCGTGAGCGCGGACTCCTCGACGCGAAGCGCATGCGCCTCGACGATCCGCCCGTCAGCCGGGACCCGCGCGCCTGCCTGGAGCGTGACGAGGTCACCGGGCACGACCTCGCGCGCGGCGACCTCGAGCGGGCGCCCATCGCGGATGACGCTCACCGTCGGCGTGGCCATCGCCTGCAGCGCGGCCATCGCGCGCTCCGCGCGGTACTCCTGGCGAAAGCCGATCCACGCGTTCAGCGCGACGACGATGAAGATGACGACCGCCTCGGTGACGTCGCCGAGCGCGGCGGACAGCACACCGGCTCCCGCGAGCAGCAGGATCATCGGCGCCGTCACCTGCTCGAGCAGGATCCCCGCCGCGCTGACGCCTTCGCCGCGCTCGAGCTCGTTCGCGCCGTGGGCCGCGAAGCGCTCGGCCACGTCAGCCTCACCGAGGCCCCCCACCGGATCGGCGGCGAGCCGGTCCGCCGCGGCGGACACCGGTGCGGCATGGAGCGGCCGGGCGTCCTCGGGAGCCACGATGCCAGCCTACGGGTGACCCGTCCGCAGGCAGCGGTTGAGACCGCCACCCACCGGGAACAAGGGGACCAGGACAACCCCCAGACTCCCCAGTCCAGGAGGCCAGACATGAAGTCACGCATCCTCGTGGCGCTGGCAGCGCTCACCACGCTGCTGGTCGCCACCGCCCCTGCCCAGGCTCACCACCCCTGGCAGGGCAAGCAGTCCCGGTTCCTCGACCGCATCGATCTGCCGAACGGCTACCAGCCTGAGGGCATCGCCTCCGGCAGAGGCTCGACGTTCTACGTCGGCTCGATCCCCACCGGCGAGGTGCGGGTCGGCGACTTCCGGGTCAACGAGACCAAGCCGCTCGTGCCGCCGCAGGCCGGCCGCGCCGCGATCGGCCTCAAGTACAAGCACGGCCAGCTCTTCGTCGCCGGCGGCGCCACCGGCAAGGCGTTCGTCTACAACGCCGCCACCGGCGCCGACGTCAAGACGTTCGACCTCGCGACCGGTTCCGATCCGACGTTCATCAACGACGTCGCGATCGCGCGCGGGACCGCGTGGTTCACCGACTCGCGCAGGCCCGTGCTCTACGCGGTCGACACGAAGCTCGGCAGCGCGCGCACGGTGACGCTGTCCGGCATCCCGTTCGGTGCGGGCAACAACCTCAACGGCATCGTCGCCGCGCAGGACCGCGGCTTCCACGGGTTCAAGTTCGGCCACCACAAGCGCGGTCACAAGGCCCGCGCGAGCCACTTCGGCAAGCGTCACGGCGGACTGCGCCTGCTCTCCGTGCAGACGAACACCGGCGCGCTGTGGAACATCAACCCGACGACCGGCGCCGGAACCCAGGTCGACCTCGGCGGCGCGACGCTCGCGAACGGTGACGGCATGCTGCTCGCCGGCCGCGTCCTCTTCGTCGTCCAGAACCGGCTGAACCAGATCGCGGTCGTCCACCTGAGCCGCGACCTGCTGCGCGGCAGGGTCGTCGCGACGATCAAGCGCGACGGCTTCGCGGTCCCGACGACGATCGCCGCGTCCGGCCGGCACCTCTACGCGGTCAACGCGCGCTTCGGCACGCCGCCCGGACCCGACGTGCCGTACTGGATCACGAAGGTCTTCTAGGACCAGCGCGCTCACCGGGATGCCGCCCGCCCTGCCCTCATGGGCGGGCGGCAGACCGGATATCGTCGCCGCCATGCGGACCGCGACCCCTGCTCGTCTCGTCCTGCTCGCCGCGCTCGTCGCGGCCGTGCCCGCGGCGGCGACGACGGCCCAGGCCGACGCGCCCGCCGGCGCCGGCCGCCAAGGCCACGTGCTCGGCCGAGAAGAAGGCCCTGCAGCGCGCGCCCGCCAACCGCAAGCCGAAGGCGCGCAAGCGCTACCGGGCGTGCCAGGAGCGGGTGCTGGCGACCGCGATCCGCGCCCAGCTCGCCGACCGGCGCCTGGTCGGCCGGCGCGGCGACGGTGAGGCGGTGAACTGGCTGTTCTGCGCGAACGGCAAGTACCGGCTCGAGTCGAGCGGCAGCGAGCGGCCGCGGCATCAAGAACGGCACGCGCTGGGTCGTGACCCAGGCCCAGGGCTCGGCGACGCGCTGGACGGCGGTCATCCGTGAGACCGCGAACCTCCGCGCGGCCGGCCTGGACATCGGCGTGGCGCGCAGCGGCGCCCAGTACTTCGTCGGCATCTCGCGCGGCGCCGACGTCACCTCGCAGGGCCCCGTGACGCTGTCGGCGGACGCCGCGGCCTGCGCGCGCTGTAGCGCACTCGCCGCCGACATATCCGTCACCCGGTGTGCACGCCGCGAGCGGCCCCCGGAACTGTCGGTCCCGGTCTCCACCCGCGGCGCTCTTCTGTATCGACCGATAACGCACATCCGCCGATTTCTGCAACACCGCGTTGCAGTTGTGAGGTAGTGTCGCTCGCGTGGGTGGCGGCCGGTCCAGCAGCTACGTCCGCGCGACGGCACCGATCAAACCGGCGCCCCGGCCGCACGAAGGCGCAGGTCACCGCGATGACACGGCCACGAGCGCATCACCTGACGCGAGCGGCGGCGACCGGCCTACCGGCTCACCGTCGGGACGACGAAGCTCACGATCCGCATACGCTGAGGGCCATGCCGGCAACGATCAACGGGACGCACACCACCACCACTCCCCGGGTCGCGATCATCGGCGCGGGCATGTCGGGCATGTGCATGGCGATGCGCCTGCACCGCGAGGGCATCGAGACGTTCACGATCTACGAGAAGGCCGGCGAGGTCGGCGGGACGTGGCGCGAGAACCGCTACCCCGGGCTCTCGTGCGACGTCCCCTCGCCGTTCTACAGCTACTCGTTCGCGCCGAACACCGAGTGGACGACCCGCTTCTCGGGCGGCGACGAGATCCAGGCGTACTTCAAGGGCGTCGCGCAGCGGGCCGGCGTGCTGGACCGCGTGCGCTACGACACCGAGATCGTGGACGCGGCGTTCGACGGGGACCGCTGGCGGCTGCGCTCGGCGGGCGGCGAGGAGTTCACGGCCGACGTCGTCGTCGCGGCGACCGGCGTGCTGCACCAGCCGCGGATCCCCGACATCCCCGGCCTGGAGACGTTCGACGGCGCGGCGTTCCACTCCGCGCGCTGGGACGAGAGCGTCCCGCTGAACGGCCGGCGGATCGCGGTCGATCGGCACCGGGTCGACCGGCGTGCAGATCGTCACCGCCCTCTCCACGCGCGCGGCGAAGGTCACGCAGTTCCAGCGCAGCGCCCAGTGGATCGCGCCGGTCCCCAACTACTCCTACTCGCGCGTCGTGGCGCCGGCTGCTGCGCCGCTTCCCGCGGCTGAACGACCTGCGCTACCGCGGCACCGCGATGCAGTACGGGCTGTTCACCACCGCGGTCATCCGTCCCGGCTGGCAGCGCCGGCTGATCCAGGCGGTCTGCCGCCTGAACCTGCTCACGATCCGCGACCGCGACCTGCGGCGCCGCATGACGCCGGACTACGAGCCGATGTGCCGGCGCCTGATCATGTCGAGCGGCTACTACCGCGCGATCCAGCGGCCGACCGTCGAGGTCGTCGACGCCGGCATCGACCACGTCGAGCCGCGCGGCATCGTGACCGCGGACGGGCGCCTGCACGAGGTGCGACGTCATCGCCCTGGCGACCGGCTTCGACGCGCACGCGTTCGTGCGCCCGATGACGGTCACCGGACGGGACGGCCTGACGCTCGACGACGCCTGGGCGCCGGGCCCGCAGGCCCACCGCACGGTGACGGTGCCGGGCTTCCCGAACCTCTTCCTCATGCTCGGCCCCAACAGCCCGATCGGCAACACGTCGCTCGTGCCGCTCGCCGAGTCGCAGTCGGACTTCATCACCGGCTGGGTGCGGCGCATCGCCGCGGGCGAGATCCGGCACGTCGCCCCGACCGCCGCGGCGACGCGGGAGTTCAACGCCGCGCTGCGCGACAACATGAGCGACACGGTCTGGGTGACCGGCTGCGACTCGTGGTACATCGGGCCCGACGGCCAGCCGACGATGTGGCCGTACGCGATCGACGCCTTCCACGCGATGATGGCCGCGACGCCCGACGAGCGCGAATACGAGATCACGCGCGCGCCGGCGCCGGCCGTCACGGCGTAGACCCGCGCTCAGGACGGGTCGGCCTCGTAGAGCCCGGCCAGGGCGTCTGCGAACTCCTCGTAGACGACGGCGCGCTTGAGCTTCAGCGTCGGCGTCAGCTCGCCCGCCTCCTGGGTGAGGTCGCGGTCGAGGATCGCGAAGCGCTTGATCTGCTCGATGCGCGCGAAGTGCGTGTTGGCGTCGTCGACCGCGGCCTGGAGCTCTGCGCGGACGCGCTGGTCGGCGGCCATCGCGGCGAGGTCGGCCGCGATCCCGAGGCGCTCGGCGAGCTTCGGCGCCTCGTCGGGGTCGAGCGCCAGCAGCGCCACCAGGTAGGGACGGTTGTCGCCGAAGACCACCGCCTCCGAGATCCAGCGGCTCTCCTTGAGCGCGGTCTCGATGTTGGCCGGGCCGATGTTCTTGCCGCTCGACGTGATGATGAGCTCCTTCTTGCGGCCGGTGATCGAGACGAAGCCGTCGTCGTCGATCGCGGCGAGGTCGCCGGTCGACAGCCACCCGTCATCGAGCGTCTCGCGCGTGGCCTCCTCGTTCTTGTAGTACCCCTGGAACACGTGCGGCCCGCGCATGAGCAGCTCGCCGTCGGCGGCGATCCGCACCTCGAAGCCCGGCAGCGGGCGCCCGACGGAGCCGAACCGCAGCTCGTCGACCGTGTTGATCGTGCCGGCGGCGGTCGTCTCGGTCATGCCCCAGCCCTCGAGGATGAGGACGCCGCAGGCGTCGAAGAACTCGAGCACGTCGTTGGAGATCGGGGCGGCGCCGCTCGCGGCGAGCCGCAGCTCGCCGCCGAACAGGGCGCGCACCTTCGAGAGCACGAGCCGGTCGGCGAGCCGGTGGCGCCACGGCCAGGCTCCGGGGGACGCGGTGGCCCGCCTCGTCCAGGGCGCGCACCTCGCCGCCCGTCCTGACGGCCCAGGCGAAGATCGCGCGCCGTGCGCGGCGACTGCTCGGCGACCGCACCGTGCGCCGCGTGGTGGATCTTCTCGAACATCCGCGGCACGGAGGGCAGGTGGGTCGGCCGCGCCTGGCGGATGTCCTCGAGCAGGAGCTCGGGCGACCCCGCCAGAACACCAGCGTGCCGCCCATGTCGAGCACGGACATCTCGATGACGCGCGCGAGCGAGTGGGCGAGCGGCAGGAACATGAAGAACACGATCGGCACGCCCCGCGCGCGCAGATCGAGCCGCTCCTCGTAGGCGCGTGCGGCCTGCCAGGACGTTGCGGTGCGTGAGCATGCAGCCCTTCGGCGGGCCCGTGGTGCCCGACGTGTAGACGAGCGTCGCGACGTCGTCGGGCTCGACGTCCGCCACGCGCGCGTCGACGGCCGCGTCGGGCAGTCCGCGCCGGCGGCCTGCAGCTCGTCGAGCGACAGCGCCGCGGCGTCCTGGCCGTCGAGGAGCACGACATGCTCGAGCGCGGGCACGCGCCGCGGACGCTCTGGACCTTGGCGAGCTGCTCCTCGTCCTCGCAGAAGACCACGCGCGCGTCCGAGTGCGCGAGCACGTACGCGCACTCCTCCGGCGAGTTCGTGTGGTAGATCGGCGCGACGACCGCGCCCGCGCACAGCGCGCCGAGGTCGGCGAGCGTCCACTCGGGCCGGGTGCTCGCGAGGATCGCGACGCGGTCTCCCGGCTCGATGCCGAGCGCGATCAGGCCGTGGGCGATCCCGCGCGCGCTCGCGACGAGCTCGGCGTACGAGATCTCCGCCCACTCCTCGCCACGCCGGAAGCGCATCGCGGCGCCATCGAACGTCGCCGCCGCGTCCAGCAGCATCCCGCCGAGCGTCGCAGCGCCGGTGCCGGGGGATTCGCGCAACGTCGCGCGCTCGATCAGGTCGTCGCCCATCCGGAGGCCTCACGCGCGCAGCTCCGCGAACGAGCGCTCGATGCCATCCGCGAGCACGCCGATGTCGGGCGCGGCCATGCGGTCCGCGTTCAGGCCGAAGACCATGTGCCCGGCGTAGGTGACGACCGCGATGCCGATCGTGTGCCCGGCGAACAGCGGCACGAGCGGCAGGACCTCGACGAGCGGAGCGCCGAACGCGTAGAGCCGCTGCTGGGGTCCGGGAACGTTGGTGATCGTGAGGTTGAACATCCGGGTGCCGCCGAACATCGACCGCGCGATCAGGTTGCCGGCGATCGGCGGTCCCATGTCGGCGAGGTCGACGATCGTCTTGCCGCCGGCGCGCTGCGAGCCCGCCTTGAGCTCCTGGGCGCGCTCCCGGACGCGGCGGTAGCGCGCGAGCGGATCGGCCTCGGTCACCGGCAGCTCGACGAACAGGGACGTCAGCTCGTTGCCGAGCGCGTGCTCGCGGTCCTGCGCGCGGATGTTCACGGGCACCTGCGCCCGGAGGCCGTCAGGCAGTGCGTCGCCGCGTGCGAGCAGCAGGCGCCGCAGCCCGCCCGCGCAGACCGCGAGGACGACGTCGTTGACGGTGCCGCCCAGATGCGACTTCACCGCCTTGACGTCGGCGAGTTCCAGGCGCACGGTCGCGAACGTGCCTGGTGCCGCTCATCGGCCCGTTCAGGCTCGTCGCAGGCGCGGCGATCACCTCGTCCCGCACGACGAGTTCGACGGCTGCCCGCGCGCGGTCGAAGGACTCGCGCGGATGGGCCGCGGCGCCGACGCCGGCGCGAGCGCCGCGCAGCGACCAGGCCGGGCGAGAGCCAGAACCGTCCGTGCCCGTGCTCGCCGCCGTCCTCCTCGCCTCGCGGGCGGGCGCCGGCTGCGGCGGCGCCGGCGGGGCGTCCGGGGAGGCGTCGAGGAGCAGGTGCCCGATGTCGAGCGATCCGACGCCGTCGACCAGGCAGTGATGGGTCTTGCTGGCCAGCGCCCAGCGTCCGCCCTCCAGCCCGTCGAGGAGCGTCATCTCCCACAGCGGGCGGTGACGGTCCAGGCGATGGGACCAGAACTCCCCGAGCCACTCCTCCAGCTCGGCCTGCGCCGCCCGGAGCCGGAAGCGTTGCGTGACGCACGTGCGCGTCGAGGTCGAAGTCGTCGCGCCGCCTCCCACGTGAGCCAGGTCAGCGGGCCTGCGTGCGTGCCCGGAGAGCTGCTGGGTGAACCGGGGCAGCATGCCGACCCGCGCGCTCAGGTGGTCGCGCATCTCCGCGATGTCCGGGGTTCCGCCGTCGGGAAGCGGATCGAAGATGAGCCCCGCGCCGATGTGCATGTGCGCGCTCTCGTCGAGCTGCTCCAGCTCGAGGAACATCGTGTCCAGCATGCTGAGCTGCTCGGCCATGACCTGCTGCTTCCTCCGCCGTGGCCCCCAGGGAGAACGCTAGGCGGGAATGCCCTCCACGGCAACGGGGCAATACCCCGCGGCGGCATCCGTATTCTCGCCACGCCCCGCCGTGCGCCGAGGATGCGTCCCGACCTGGCGCGCTAGCGTGCGCCGCGATGCCGCGCGTCGCCGTCTTCGGCCCCAACCCGATGCTCTCGGTGACGATCGAGGCGCGCGGCGGCGCCGACGACGTCCACGTGCACGCCGGCGGGCAGGGCGTCTGGCTCAGCCGGATGGCCGCCGAGCTGGACGCCGAGCCGGTGCTGTGCAGCCTCGTCGGCGGCGAGACCGGCGCGGTGCTCACCGGGCTGCTGGACGGGCTCCCGATCACGCTGCGCGCGACGCGCGACGGCGGGCGCGAGCGGCTGCTACGTCATCGACCGCCGGGACGGCACCCGCCGCCTCGTCGCGCAGAGCACCGCTCCGGCGCCCTCGCGCCACGAGCTCGACGACCTGGTCGCCGGGACGGTCGCCGCCGCGCTCGAGTCCGACGTCCTGGCGATCTGCAACGCGTTCCCCGGCGACCTGCTGCCGGACGAGATCTACGGGGAGCTGGCCGCGGACGTGCGCGCGAACGGCTGCCCGGTGATCGCCGACCTCTCCTCGCCGCGCCTCGACGCGGTCCTCCCGGCCGAGCCCGGACCTCGTGAAGCTCAACGACTGGGAGCTCGCCGAGTACGTGCAGGGACCGGTCGACCCGCCCGAGCTGCTGCTCGCCGCCGCGCGGCGGCTGCGCGACGGCGGGCGCGCGGTCGGTCCTCGTCACGCGCGGCGGCGAGCCGGCGCTCTGGCTCGACGGCGACGCGCCGCCGCGGCTGGTCGTGCCGCCGCGGCTCGAGCGCGGGATGCGCGAGGGCTGCGGCGACACGATGATGGGCGCGATCGCCGCGCAGCTCGCCGCCGGGCGGCCGCTGGAGGACGCGATCGTGATGGGCGCCGGCGCGGGCGCGGCGAACTTCCTGCACGCCGGGCTGGGCACCGGACGGCGCGCGACGGCGGAGGAGCTCGCCCGCCACGTGCGGATCGAGCCCTACCCCGGCGCGTAGGGCGGGCGCGGGACCTCGCCGGCGACGATCGCCGCCGGCGCGGTGTGCGCGATCCAGTCCAGGTGCGGCGCCAGCAGCTCGACGCCGGCGAGCACGTCGAGCGCGCCGCGCAGCGCCACCCGGCGACCGCCGTGTGAGGAGTGCGCGTCGCTGGCGAGCACGTGCACGAGCCCGCGCCGCGCGAGCGCGAGCATCCCGTCCGCCGTCGGCGGGCGCTCGAAGAACGCGGCCGTCGCCTGCACGAGCGCGCCGGCGGCGATCAGCCGCTCGAGGCGGGCGAACAGGTCCTCGCCGAGGTGGCGCTCGGGGTGGGCGATCAGCGCGTGGAAGCCGCGGGCGCCGAGCTGCGCGACGGCGTCGTCGAGCGTGTCCGAGAGCGGCCCGGCCCGCGGCTCGAGCAGGATCCAGCGCCCGCCGCCGAGCGCGACGGCGCGCAGCTCGTCGTCCGTGAGCGCGGCGACCGCGTCTCGGCGACCTCGCCGCCGGTCAGCACCCGCAGCGGGATCCGCGACGTCGAGCTCCTCGCCGAGCGCCGCCACGCGTCCCGCGATCTCGCCGATGCGCACGTCGTGGTCGTGGCGGATGTGCGGCGTGGCGCAGATCGCCGCGAAGCCGTCCCGCACGGCGACGCGCGCCATCGCGACGCTGTCGTCGAGATCCAGCGCGCCGTCGTCGACGCCCGGGAGCAGGTGGCAGTGCAGGTCGATGAGCCCCGTGGCCTCAGGGTCGGGCACACCCCGCGCTCAGTTCGGCGCCTTGTTGAACTTCAGCTTGCCGCTCGCCGTGCCGGTCTGCCCGACGTCCGTGTCGATCGACAGCAGCGGCACCGACCGGTTGTCGGAGGCGAGCTTGCCGACGCCGTCGGGCTCGGCGAAGCCGGTGCTCCACGCACCGAGCTTGTCGGTGATCGCGAAGTTCTGGCAGTTCGTCATCAGGATGGACTCCCAGTCCTGGTAGAAGCCCTTGCTGGTCAGCGGGATCTCGTCCGGCGGCTGCACGGTCACCTGCCAGCCGGCGTAGCGCTTGGACTTCCCGTTCGTCTGCAGCCAGGTCGACTGCTTGACGATGACGCTCGTCTTGCCGGTCCACGTGCCGTCGGTCTGGCGTGACTCGCTGTCGCAGCCCGCGTGCCACGAGCGGTCCTGGGTGCTGGCCTCGGCGTGGTAGGTGAAGGTCGCGGTGCCCTTCGCCGCGGCGCTGAACTTGGACGGCCCGGTGAACGGGACGTCGACGTCCTTGACCGACACCTTGAGCTGCTGCCAGTTCGGGCCGTTGTCGTTGCCGAACCCGCCCTCGATGTCCTGCTTGATCGTGAACGTGCCGCTGATCGTCGCCGTGAGCGGCTTCTTCTTCTTTTTCTTCTTCTTCGCCGCGTGAGCCGCGGGCGCGTCAGCCGCGACGGCGAACGCCGAGCCCGGCGCGATGGCGGCGATCGCCACCACCGCGGTGGTCACCGCGAGCGCATGAGTGTTCAAGGAGATACTCGGCATAACGGTGTGACGGCCGGCGGATCGTACACCTGACCGGCGGTCCAGTTGTCACCACTGGACGCCCGGCGTACAGTCGCGCTCGTGTGGGGACCGCGCCGCCTGCTGCCGGCGATGGTGGTCGCGGCGCTGGTCTTCGGGCCGGCCGCGAGCGCCCCGGCCTCCGTGCGCCTCGGGCCGGACCTGACGCCGCCGTCGGGCATCGTCATCAGCCCCGGATTCACCTTCGCCGGCGTGGGATGCCAGCCGCTGCCGTACAGCCCGTGCGCGTTCGTGAACCTGCGGTCGACGAACGCGGACGTCCCGGTCGCCGCCACGACGGGCGGCGTCATCACGAAGTGGCAGTTCCGCATCGGCTGCTGCGGCGACAAGACGGGCGACCGGACGATGACGCTCCGCACGTTCAAGCAGGGCACCCACGACGGCGACTACGGCTACGCGTACGTCATCCCGACCGACACGCCCGGTCCCTCGTTCGTCGTCCCGAACGGCAACCAGCTGCTGAGCGAGCCGCCGGTGAGCCTGCCCGGCGCGGATGCCGATCAAGGCGGGCGAGCGCGTCGGCGTGATGGCGGACGACGCGTTCTTCATCTCGGTCTACGGGCCCGCGGGCGTGACGTCGACGGACGTCGCCAACGGCTACGTCGACCGCGGCGAGGGCTACGGCACCGCCCGCCCCAACGTCGCCTGGGGCTTCAACGTCGAGATGGAGCCCGACGCCGACGGCGACGGCTACGGCGACGAGACGCAGGACTGCAGCCCGGGCGACCCGGCCAAGCAGGGCGACTGCCCGCCGCCGGTGATGCCCTCGTCGCCGCCGCCGCTGTCCGGTGGGCGCGAACTCGTCCGGGCCCGCCCGCCTGCGGGAACTCGTGCGCGAGCAGCGGCGCGGCGCCGATCATCCTCGGCCCCGTCGGCCCGTGCCCTCGGGTGACGGCTCGCGGATCTACATCCCGCTGAGCTGCCCGAAGAACGCGACGAAGCCCTGCGGCGGGTTCCTCGTGATCGCCCAGGCACCGGCGAAGAAGGCCGGGGCCGCCGCAGCCGCGAAGACCCTCGGGCGCGCGGCGTACTCCGTGGCGCCCGGGAAGACGAAGCGGATCACCGTCTCGCTGTCGAAGGCCGGGCGCACGCTGCTGAAGCGCCGTGGCCGGCTCGCCGTCCGGATCACCGTGCGCCCGGAGAGCGGGACGGCGAAGTCGATCACGAAGACGCTGCGCTACCGGGCGCCGAAGAGCCGGCGCTGACGGCGCGGTCCCCGCCGCTAACCTGAGAGAGACGGTTATGCGCCCTGCGAGGTTGCGCCCGCGCGCTCGCTCGGCTCTCCCGACCTCTCTGCTCTGCGACCGTAGCCTTCGAGAGGCCGTGAGGAGCACCAGTGGTCGTCGTCGCCGGACCCCGTCTGAGGGTGCCCTGCCCGCCACCCCGTCCGGCCGTCGCTCGTCACCGGCTCTCGTCCGCCCGGTGCGTCGCTGCGGATCGCGATGCTCGCCCCGCCCTGGATCGCCGTGCCGCCGCCCGGCTACGGCGGCGTCGAATGGGTCGTGAGCGCGCTGACCGAGGCGCTCGTCGCGCGCGGGCATGACGTGACGCTCTTCTGCGCCCCGGGCTCCGCGTCGGCCGCGGACGTGGTCACGCTGCTCGGCGCCTCGCACGCCGACGAGATCGAGCGCTCGCTGTACGAGTGCGACCACGTGGCGCGCGCGTTCGCGGCGATCGAGTGCGTCCTCGGGCGGCGGCTTCGACGTCGTGCACGACCACTGCGGCTTCACCGCGCTCGCGATGGCCGACCGCCTGCGCACGCCGCTCGTCCACACGCTCCACGGGCAGTTCACGTCCGCGACCGCCGCCTTCTACGAGCACCACGGGCACAAGGCCTCGCTCGTCGCGATCAGCGACGCCCAGCTGCAAGTCGGCGCCGGCGGGCCTGCAGGTGGCCGCCACCGTCGCCAACCCGATCGACCTCGCCGCCTGGCCGCTGCGCGAGACCAAGGGCGACCACCTGCTGTGGATCGGGCGGATGACCGAGGAGAAGGGCCCGCACCGGGCGATCGCCGCGGCGCGGGCGGCCGGTGTGCCGCTGATCCTCGCCGGCGTGATCCAGCCCGGGAAGGAGGACTTCTTCGACCGCGAGGTGGCCCCCCACCTCGACGGCGTCCACGCGCGCTACGTCGGGGAGGTCGGCGGTGCGGAGAAGCGGGCGCTGTTCGCCGACGCGCGCGCCCTGCTGATGCCGATCCGCTGGCGCGAGCCGTTCGGCATGGTCATGGTCGAGGCGCTCGCGTGCGGGACGCCCGGTGATCGCCTTCCCGCGAGGGCGCGGCGGCGTCGATCGTCATCGACGGCCGGACGGGGTTCCTCGTCGACGACGAGGAGGCGATGGGCGCCGCCGTCGGCGCGCCTCGGCGAGATCGCTCCGCGCGACTGCCGCGCCTGGGTCGCCGAGCACTGCGACGTGGACGTCGTCGCCGCCGGCGTACGAGCACGCCTACCGCGGCGCCCTGCGCGGCGCACGCGCACCCGCGGTGGCACGTGTCTGAGCGCACCGTCAGCGTCCTGGACGGCAGCACGTTCATCGTCGGCGACCGCCTCGGCGACCTGCACGGCCGACGAGCGGGATCGACCACGGGTTCTTCTCGGACGACACGCGCTTCATCTCGCGCTGGGTGCTGCGCGCCGGGGAGCGGCCGCTGGGCCTGCTCGGACTCGACCAGAGCGCGCACTACGCGCCCGGTTCATCTCGACGCCGGCGGTCGGGCCGAACGACGAGGCGCCCTTCTCCGTGATGCGCCGGCGTCTCATCGACCAGGTCTGGATCGAGCGCGCTCACCGTCACGAACCACCGCCACGAGCGCGCCGTCATCCCGCTCACGCTCGAGATCGCCACCGACTTCGCCGACCTCTTCGAGGTCAAGGACGGCGTGCGTGCGGGACCGCACGCTGACCTGGACGACGAGCGACCGCGAGCTCACGCTCGGCTACGCGCAGGACGCCGTCGAGCGCTCGGTGACGATCGTCTCGAGCAGCCGCGGCCACCGTGAACCGCGACGGCTTCGTCTTCGCGCTCGATCTCGCCCCCGGGGAGGAGTGGTCGACCACGCTCACGATCACCCCGCACGCAGCGCAGCCCGGCGTGCGCGTTCTCACCGCGTGCCGCGCGCGGCGGGCTGGACGCGACGGCGGAGCGCAAGGCCGCCGAGCTCGACGCCTGGCTCGCTCGCGCCCCCCGCCTGCAGACCGACGACCCCGCCCTCGCTCGCACCTACCGCGCGAGCCTCAGCGACCTGGCTGCGCTGCGCCTGCAGCCCGACCTCGTGGGCCCCGGGACGCTCCCGGCGGCCGGTCTCCCGTGGTTCATGGCGCTCTTCGGGCGCGACAGCATCATCACCAGCCTGCAGGCGCTCCCCTATCTCCCGGGGCTGGCCGCCACGACGCTCGCGGTCCTCGCCTCACGGCAGGCCCGGGTGCGCGACGACTTCCACGAGCAGGAGCCCGGCAAGATCCTGCACGAGCTGCGCTTCGGCGAGCTGACCGCGCTCGGGCTGCGCCCGCACTCGCCCTACTTCGGCACGCGCGGACGCCACGCCGCTGTTCCTCGTGCTGCTCGACGAGTACCACCGCTGGACCGGCGACGACGAGCTCGTGCGGTCGCTCGAGCCCCACGCCAGGGCGGCGCTCGCCTGGATCGACGAGAGCGGCGACGCCGACGGCGACGGGTACGTCGAGTACGCCTGCCGCAACCCGGCGACCGGCCTCGCCAACCAGTGCTGGAAGGACAGCTGGGACGCGATCCAGTTCGCCGACGGCACGCTCGCCCGCGGCCCGATCGCGACCAGCGAGATCCAGGGGTACGTCTACGACGCCCGCCGCCGGATGGCCCGGCTCGCCCGCGAGGTGTGGGGCGACCCGGCGCTCGCCGAGCGCCTCGACGGCCAGGCGGACGCGCTGCGCGAGCAGTTCCGCCGCGACTTCTGGCTGCCCGAGCGCGGACACCACGCGCTCGCGCTCGACGGGGAGAAGCGCCCCGTCGACAGCCTGACCTCGAACATCGGGCACCTGCTGTGGTCCGGCATCGTCGACGCGGGCGATGCCGCCGCGACCGCCGAGCTGCTCGTCGGACGACGAGCTGTACTCGGGCTGGGGCGTGCGCACGCTCAGCAGCCGCGCCGCCGGATACAACCCGCTCGGCTACCACACCGGCACGGTCTGGCCGCACGACAACGCGCTGATCGCGGCCGGTCTCGCGCGCTACGGCCACCGCGACGCGGCGCTGACCATCGCGGGCTCGATCCTCGCGGCGGCGCCGTACTTCGAGCACCGGCTGCCGGAGGTGTTCGCCGGCTATCCGGCGTCGGCGACCGGCGTCCCGGTCGCCTTCCCGACGGCCTCGCGCCCGCAGGCCTGGGCGGCCGGCGCACCGCTCCTGCTCCTGACGACGGTGCTGGGACTCGAGCCCGGCGATGACGACGCGGATGCGCCGGCGCCGAGCGGAGACGGGCGCGTGACGCTGCACCGCAGCGGACGCTCAGCCGGTGCCCGGCCCGCGCTGAGCAGCGAGCAGCGCGTCCACGTTCGGCAGCCCGTCGAACCGCGAGAACGTCCCGTCGTTCGCGATCTCCTGCGCCGCCTGGAGCCATCCGCCCCACGCGGTCCGCGCGAGCGTGCCGCCGACGCTGATCCGGCGCACGCCGAGCGCCTGCGCGTGCGCGACCGTCCATGAACGGCGCGTTGATCAGCAGGTTCACGGGTTTGGGTGACACCGCGGAGACGACGGCGGTGATCTGCTCGTCGGTGACGATCCGCGGTGCGTAGAGGCAGTCGGCGCCGGCGTCGGCGAACGCGCGCAGCCGCCTGACCGTCTCGTCGATGTCGGGCCGGCCCCAGAGGAAGCCCTCGGTCCGGGCGGTGAGCAGGACGCCGGTGCCGCTCTCGTCGATCGCCTGACGCGCCGCTCGCACGCGCTCGACGGCGAGGTCGAACGCGAACAGCGGGTCCGCCTCGTCGCCCGTCGAGTCCTCGATCGAGAGCCCGGCGATCCCCGTGGCGACGGCGAGCTTCACGTGCTCGCCGACCTGCTCGGGCTCGACGGCGTAGCCGCCCTCGAAGTCGGCGTTCACCGGCACGCCGACCGCTTCGGCGACGACGCGCAGATGCTCGAGCACCTCGCCGAGCACGGCCTGCGTGTCCGGGCGTCCGAGCGTCCACGCGAAGCCGGAGCTCGTCGTCGCCAGCGCCGGGAAGCCGAGCCCTTCGAGCGCCCGCGCGCTCCCCGCGTCCCACGGGTTGGGCATCACGAAGCAGCCCGACGCGTGGAGCCCGTGGAAGGTCGTCACCCGTTCGTCCTGCACGCTCATACGGCGAGGCTATGCCCGCTCGTCCCGCGCGGTCAACCATCGCTGCAATGCGGCTCCAACGACGCTGCAACGGCATGCGCGTCACCGTGGTTGCGCGGCGACCTTCAGAATCCTCAGGCAGACATGCCTGGTCAACCTCGAGCGATCCGCACCACCGTTCACGGCCACGTGCAGGGCGTCGGCTTCCGCGACTTCACCGTGCGGCGCGCCCGCGACCTCGGCGTCCTGGGCTGGGTGCGGAACGACCCCGGCGACGGGACGGTGCGCGTCCACGCCGAGGGCACGGCCGACGCGGTCGACGCGCTCAAGGCGGCCCTTCAGCAGGGACCGCGCGGTGCCCGGGTCGAGCACGTCGACGTCGAGCCGGTGAAGGTCGAAGGCCACGAGCAGTTCGCCATCCGCGGCGTCCCGGCCGGCCGGTTCGTCGTCCGCGAGCATGCCGCCACGGCCCGGCACTTCGACCTGCGCCTGGAGGTCGGCGGCGTCATGAAGTCCTGGGCGGTCCCGAAGGGCCCGTCGATGGACCCGGCGCAGAAGCGGATGGCCATCCAGGTCGACGACCACGCCGTCCTCGCGGCCGCACTCGAGGAGTCCGGCACCGCCATCGTGTGGGACAGCGGCACCTACGAGCAGGGCGGGCGCGTGCCGTGGCCCGAGGCGATCGAGCGCGGCCACGCGGTCTTCGTCCTGCACGGCGAGAAGCTGCGCGGCGGGTTCGCGCTCCAGCGCACGCGCGACGGCGACAAGCCGCAGTGGCTGCTGATCAAGCGCCGCGACGAGCAGGCGCTGCCCGGCTCGGACGTGGCCGCCGAGCATCCCCGCTCCGTCATCAGCGGAAGGACGCTCGACGACCTGGTCACGAGGGGCGAGGACTAGCCGGCTACCCGTGGAACGGCCGCGGGGCGAAGCGCTTCACGCCCTCGTTGTCCAGGTAGTACGCCGGCTCGCCGTCGGCCACGGCGATGCCGTGGAGCGCCGAGGTCGACGTCCAGTCCGCGCGCGTCACCGTCAGCGTGAACGGCCCGCCCGAACCGGCGAAGCGGCGCGTGGCGTAGAGCCGCGTGGGGTTCGAGGTCGCGTAGCCGGCGCGGTAGCGGGTCAGCCACAGGCTGCCGGCCCGCGGGACGCGGCTCCCCACGACGAGGGCCCGGCCCTCACCGCTGAGGCGACGGACGACGACGCGCCGGCTCGAGCCGGAGCCCTCGATCGACGCGACGCGCGACGTGGCAAGCGCGACCTCGCTCGGGACGGTCCGGGTAAGGCGGCGGGTCGTGCCCCGATGCGAGATGGCGTAGAGGCCCTGTCCTTGCGTGCGACGACGTACCGGCCGAGGTTGATCGCGGCGAGTGTCTCGGTCGAGCTCGTGGACAGCCGCTGGTTCTTGCGCTCTGTGCCGGATGTCAGATCGAGCTCGTAGACGTCGCCGCCGCGTGCGTACATCGCGACGATCCGGCGGCTGGACCCGAACTGGGCGCTGACTGCCGAGGCTCGGCTGCGCCGGACGGCTGAACGACGGGATGGCGGGAACGAACGTCGTCCCGTTCGGCCTGCGGATCGTGAGCTGCCAGCGACCGGCGCTCGGCGCCGACCACGCGAGGTAGCCGCCGCCGCCCGACAGGTTGCGGGCGCCGGGGGCGTTCACGAGGAGCGAGTCCGCGTGGGCGGCCGGCACGGCTGCGGCGAGCAGGGCGAGCGAGACGGTGAGGATGGAGGTGACGTGACGCATACCTCCTGAAACCGCGTGCAGGCCGAAAGGTTGTGGGTCAGGGTCCGCTCACACCACCGGCCGCACGCCCGCCTCGGCCAGCCGGTCATGCACGAGCCGGACGACCGTCGCGCCCTCGCCGACCGCCGTCGCACACCGCTTGAGTGATCCCGCGCGCACGTCGCCGACGGCGAACACGCCCGGGACCGAGGTCTCCAGGCCCGTCGCGGCTTCGCACGCCTCGCCGGTGAGGATGAAGCCCTGCTCGTCGCGGGCGACGGTGTCGCCGAGCCAGTCGGTGCACGGCTCGGCGCCGAGGAAGCAGAAGAGGAACGACAGCGGGAGCCGCTCGCCGTCCTTGAGCGTGACCGCTTCGAGGTTCCCGTCCTCCCCGTGGAGCTCCGCGATCTCCGACCGGTCGCGCACCGTCACCGCATAGCGCTCGAGATCCCGGATGAGGTAGTCGGACATCGTCTCGCGCAGGTCCGCGCGGCGGTGCAGCAGCGTCGTGAGCGCGCCGCCCCGCGCGAGCCAGATCGCGGCCTGGGCCGCCGAGTTGCCGCCGCCGACGATGCCGACGCGCGTGGCGCCGCAGCGGTGCGCCTCGGGCGGCCCGGCGGCGTAGAAGACGCTCGCGCCCTCGAACCGGTCGAGCCCGTCCACGGCGAGGCGGCGGTAGTGCGCGCCGGTCGCGAGCACGACGGCGCGCGCCGCGATGAGCGTTCCGTCCTCGCAGCGCACGACGTGGCGGTCTGCACCCGGCTCGAGTGCCGCCGCGTGGTAGGGCGTCGCCATGCGCGCGCCGAACTTGCGCGCCTGCGTGACGGCACGGGTGGTGAGCTCGCCGCCGCTGATGCCGGCCGGGAAGCCCAGGTAGTTCTCGATCCGGCGGGACACGCCGGCCTGTCCGCCGAGCACCGTCTTCTCGAGCACGAGCGTGTCGAGTCCCTCCGAGGCGCCGTAGACGGCCGCGCCCAGCCCGCCCGGGCCACCGCCGACGACGAGCAGGTCGACCTCCTCGCGCGGCTCGAGGACCGCGCCGATGCCGATGCCGCGCCACACGTCCGCCGGACTCGGGCGCCGCAGCTCGGTGCCGCCCGGAAGGCGGACGAGCGGCAGATCCTCGTCGGCGACGTCCTCGAGCAGGCTCGCCGCCTCGGCGTCACCGGCGAGCGGGTCGCGCCAGGAGTGCGGCAGGCGCGCCCGCCGCACGAACTCCACGAGCGAGCGGGTCTGCTCGGAGGACCGCGGGCCGACGATCTCGATCCCGATGCCGTCGCGCGCCTCCAGCGCCTCACGCCGCTCGAGGAACGTCGCGAGCAGGAGGTCGGCGAGCGGCCCGTCGCGGGTGAGCAGCTCGCGCAGCGCCTCACGCTCGACGGCGACGTACCGCAGCGGCGCCGTCACCCTGGCGGTCAGGAAGACGGTCTGCCCGGACAGCAGGTTCAGCTCGCCGAGGAACCCGGACGGCCCGTGGCGGACGATCTCCTCGCCGTGGGCGTCGATGACCGCGATCTCCCCCTCGCGGATCGCGATGAGCGGGTAGCGCGTGTCCCCGACGGTGAAGAGCACGTCGCCGGGGGCGGCCGTTCCTTCACGGCCCACCTCGGCGAGCGTGTCGAGCTGGGCGGGCGAGAGCAGTCCGGCCATCAGTCCTGCACCTCGATCGTGTCCGGATGAACGGCGGCGGGCATCGGCGGACGCTGATCATCTCAGCCGCCACACCCCGCCGCGACCCGCGAGGTTGCCGGCACGCCGCCGGGGGGTATGGTCGGGCCCATGGACCCTGTCGCGCTCGAGGGCCGCGTTCAGGCAGTCGGGCGCGAGCTCGCCGCGGCGCTCCCGCGCGGGTCGAAGGGCCCGCTCCGCGCGCTCGACGAGAAGGCGATGGACTACGCCTCGCAGGACGCCGAGCTGCGCGCGGCGCTCTTCCGCTTCGTGGACGTCGTGCCCGCCTGCCGCGAGCCTCGACGATCTCGCCCGGCACCTGACGGCGTTCCTCGACGACGTGCCGGACCGGCCGCCGTCGATCGACGCGGCGATGCGCGTCGGGCAACACGCGCGCGGGCCGCGCGGCGATCGGCGGCGCGGCGGCGGTCGGCGTCAAGCGCATGGCCCACCGGTTCATCGTCGGCGAGTCGCCGCAGGACGCGCGCGGCGTGCTGCGCGAGCTGTGGGACGACGGCGTCGCCGCGTCCGTCGACCTGCTCGGCGAGGCGACCGTGACCGCCGCCGAGGCCGACCGGTACGCGGCCCGCTGCGCGGCGGCCCTGGACGAGCTCGCCGGCGTCTATGCCGGGCTCGCGCCGCGCCCGCTGCTCGAAGCCGACGCGGCCGGGCCCACCCCGCGCGTGAACCTGTCCGTCAAGATCTCGGCCCTCACGCCGCTGCTGCTGCCGGACGCGCCCGACCTGGGCCGCGACGACGCCGCCGGGCGCCTGCGCCCGCTGCTGCGCCGCGCGCGCGACCACGGCGCGCACCTGCACATCGACATGGAGAGCTTCGACTCGCGCGAGGCCGTCACGGACCTCGTCCTGCTGCTGCTCTCCGAGGACGAGTTCGCGCGACGGGCCGTCCGCCGGGCATCGTGCTGCAGGCCTACCTGCGCGAGTCGCCCGCCCAGCTCGAGCGGGTCCTCGCCTGGACTGCGGAGCACCCGCGCGGCGGCCCGCTGACGATCCGGCTCGTGAAGGGCGCCTACTGGGATCACGAGGTCGTCGAGGCCGTGCAGCACGGGTGGCAGCCGCCCGTCTTCGAGGTGAAGGCCGAGAGCGACCGCAACTTCGAGGCGCCTGACCCGGCGGCTGCTCGAGGCGCGCGCGGGCGGCGCCCCCGTCCGCGTCGCGATCGCCTCGCACAACCTGCGCTCGGTCTCCCACGCGATCGCCGCCAACGAGCTGCTCGGCGGCTCCGCCCGCCGACCTCGAGATCCAGATCCTGCGCGGCCTCGGCGACGACCTGCAGGCGGCGCTCGCGGCGACCGGCCGGCGGGTGCGGACGTACTGCCCGGTCGGCGACCTCGTCGCCGGGATGGCCTACCTCGTGCGCCGGCTCCTGGAGAACACGAGCAACGAGAGCTTCCTCGCACGACCAGGCGACCGGCGTCCCGCTCGACGAGCTGCTGGCGGCGCCATGACGCTGACCCCGTTCGTCAACGAGCCCCTCGCCGAGCTGCGCCGCGCGCCGGAGCGCGAACGACTGCTCGGCGCGCTGGCCGCGCTCGACGCCGAGCTGCCGCTGCGCGTCCCCGTCTGGATCGGCGACGAGCAGCGCGACGGGCGACGCGATCGGCTCGACCGACCCGGGCACGCCCGACCGGCAGATCGCGATCGCCGCCGCGGCGAGCGACGACGAGGTCGCGGCCGCGGTCGCCGCCGCGCGCGCGGCCTTCCCCTCCTGGTCGGCGACCGCCGCGACGCAGCGGGCCGCAGCGCTCGTGCGGGCCGCGGCAGCTGCTGCGCGAGCGCCGGCCGCGGCTGACCGCGCTCGCGGTCCGCGAGTGCGCCAAGCCGTGGGACCGAGGCCGACGCCGACGTGTGCGAGGCGATCGACTTCCTCGAGTACTACGCGCGCGGCGCCGTCGGCCTCGCCGAGCGCGGCGCCGCCGGCGAGCTGCTCCAGCTGCCCGGCGAGCGCAACGCGATGACGCTACCGCCCGCGCGGCGTCGTCGGCGTCATCGCCCCGTGGAACTTCCCGCTCGCGATCCCGCTCGGGATGACCGCCGCCGCGCTGGCGACCGGCAACGCGCGCTGCTGAAGCCCGCCGAGCAGGCGCCCGGCTGCGCGCTGGAGCTCGTGCGCGCGCTGCGCGAGGGCGGCGTCCCCGCGGGCGCGCTCGCGCTGCTGCCCGGCGAGGGCGAGACGGGCGCCGCGCTCGTGCGCGCACCCGCGCGTGCAGACGATCGCGTTCACCGGGTCGGTCGCCGTCGGCCTCGACATCCTCGCGGCGGCCGCGCAGGCGCCCGCGCGCGGCGCAGCGCCACCTCAAGCGCGTGGTCGCCGAGATGGGCGGCAAGAACTGCGTGATCGTCGACGCCGACGCCGACCTCGACGACGTCGTGCCGGGCATCATCGACTCGGCGTTCGCCTACGCGGGCCAGAAGTGCTCGGCGGCCTCGCGCGTGCTCTGCCACGAGGCCATCGCCGACACGCTGCTCGAGCGCCTCGCCGGTGCGGCGCAGGTGCTCGTCGTCGGGCAGGCCGACACCTTCGGCACGACCGTCCCGCCGGTGATCGAGCGCGACGCGCAGGAGCGGGTCGCCCGCTACGCCGAGCTCGCGGCGCAGACCGGGCGGATCGTCACGGGCGCCGATGCGGCCGTCCCCGAGCACGGCTGGTTTCGCGCCGCCGGTGATCTGCACCGACCTCCCCGCCGACTCGCCGGTGCTGCACGAGGAGATCTTCGGGCCGCTGCTCGCGGTCGAGGCGGTCGCGAACGTCGAGGCAGGCGTGCGACCTCGTCGACGCGCTGCCGTTCGCGCTGACCGGCGGCCTCTTCTGCCGCAACCCGCGGACGGTCGAGCAGGTGATCGCGCGCTCGCCCGTCGGCAACCTCTACGTGAACCGCCCGATCACCGGCGCGATGGTCGGGCGCCAGCCGTTCGGCGGCAACCGCCTGATCGGGCACCGGCTCCAAGGCGGGCGGCCCGGACTACCTGCTGCAGTTCATCGAGCCGCAGGTCGTCACCGAGAACACGGTGCGCCACGGGCTCGTCGTGTGACGCGCCCGACGGCTCAGGGAACCGCCATGGCGTGGAGCGCCGCGAGCTCGGCGGCGAACGCCGCGACGATGGCCTCCGGATCGGGAACGAGCCCGGCGTCGGTCATGACGCCGACCGTCACCTCGCCGGCGTAGCTGAAGATCGACACGCTCATCGCGACGTTCCCGGAGACCGGCGCCCAGACGAGAGCGCCGCGAACAGGTGACCCCGCGAGGAAGATCGTCGTCCGCGGCCCGGGGACGTTCGTGAGCACGGTGGAGCCCACGCCGCTGAAGACGTTCACGAGCGCCGCCTCGACCTGGGCCGGCGCCGCGCCGATCGCGCCCAGCAGCGCGTAGGAGATGGGCCCCTCGGGCGAGGTCTTGATGCGCCCCATCGCCTTCATGACCCGCTGCAGCCGGTCCTCCCGCTGCGCGGTCCCGACCGGCAGCGGCAGCGTCACGAGCCCGAAGCGGTTCCCGAGGTCGCGCGGGAGCGGCTCGTCAGGCGGGCGCAGGTTGAACGGCACGATCGCGTGGATCTCGTCGACGAGGCTGTCGTGCTCCAGGAGGTACTCCCGCAGCGCGCCGGTCGGTCGCCGCGACGAGCACGTCGTTCACCGTGGCCCCGTGCGCGTGCGCGAGATCGCGCACAGGGTCGAGCTCGAACGGGTCCGACCAGGCCACGCGCTCGGCGATCCCCGCCTTCCCGCGCAGGACGGTGTCGGTGTCGGGACGCGCGGCAAGGACCCGCGCGAGTGTCAGCATGTCGTCCCCGGCGGTGCGCGCGATCTCGGCCGCGTGGCGCGGATGCGCGAGCGTCTCGAGGCTCTCGTGCCAGGCCGCGCCGGCGGCCCCGCGGCCGAAGGACACCGCGGCGCCGAGCGGGCCGGGTGACGGCATCCAGCGCGCCACCGCGTGTGCTCGGCTGCGAACTCCGTGCCGGCGACGCCGGGCTCGGGCACCGCGTCGGTGAGCGAGAAGAGGACGCGGGCGAGTGCGATCCCGTCGGCGATCGCGTGGTGCATGCGGGTGACGACCGCACATCCCGGTCCGTAGCCGTCGACGAAATAGAACTCCCACAGCGGACGGGCCCGGTCGAGCGGCACCGCCATCCGGTCACCGACGAACGCCTGCAGCGCGACGCGGTCCCCCGGCGCGGGCAGCGCGACCCGGTGCAGGTGCAGATCCAGGTCGAAGGCCGAATCGTCCTCCCACTGCGGCGACCCGAGACCCAGGCGCGGCTCGCACACACGCTGACGAAATCGAGGGAACGGCTCGACGAGGCGGTCCCGGAGCACGTCGCGCAGCCGTGACCAGTCGACCTGCTCATCGAACGTCAGCACCCCGTTGATGACCATGAGGTTCTGCGGGCGGTCCATCTGCAGCCACGCCGCATCCGCGTTGCCCATCGGAGTGTCGTCGCCCGCTCACCTGCGCATCACCCGGCCGGCGGGCGCCCCGTCGTAGCCCGCGTTGAGCAGTTCGACGAGCTCGGCGAGGAGCGGGATCCGCGGGTTGGTGCGCATGCTCGGGTCCATGAAGGCCGCGCGCGCCAGGTCCGGCAGCGCGGCGTCGAACTCCTCGCGCGAGATGCCGAGCTCTGCCAGCGAGCCGGGCATGCCGACCGTCACGAGCAGCTCGTCCACGCGGCTGAACAGCGTCTCGCGCCGCGCGACCTCGTCGCGGCCGCCGACCCCGAGGATCCACGCCGCCTGCGCGTACTTCTCCGGTGCGACGTAGTGCGAGTAGCCCGGAGCGGGCATGAACTTGCTCGGCAGCGAGGCGTTGTAGCGCAGCACGTGCGGCAGGAAGATCGCGTTCGCGCGGCCGTGCGCGATCCCGAACCGCGCGCCCACGGCATGTGCGAGCGCGTGGTTGACGCCGACGAACGCGTTCGAGAACGCGAGGCCCGGCGATCGTCGCCGCATTGGACATCGCGGTGCGCGCCTCGAGGTCGTCGCCGTTCGCGTAGGCGCGCGGCAGCGCGTCGAAGATGAGGTTCATCGCCTGCATGCAGAACGCGTCGGTGAACGGCGAGGCGAAGATCGACACCGCCGCCTCGAGCGCGTGCGTGAGCGCGTCGATCCCGGTGTCCGCGGTCATGTGCGGCGGCATCGTGATCGTGAGCTTCGGGTCGACGACCGCCATGTCGGGAACGAGCGAGTAGTCGACGAGCGTCACCTTGCGCCCGTCGACGGTCAGCACCGCGGCCGGCGAGACCTCCGACCCGGTGCCCGCCGTGGTGGGCACCGCGACGAGCCTGGCCTGATGCTCGACCTGCGGGTACTGGGCGACGCGCTTGCGCGCGTCCAGGAACGGCAGCGACAGCTCACGGAGATTCAGGTCGGGGCTCTCGTGGAACAGGCGGATCGCCTTGGCGGCGTCGAGCACCGATCCGCCGCCGACCGCGACGATCAGGTCCGGCCGCAGCTCGGTCATCGCGCGCACTCCGGCCCGGATCTCCTCCTCGGGCGGCTCGGGCGAGATCCCGGAGAAGACGTGCACCGAGGCGCCCTCCGGGAGGTGCGCGCGCACCTCGTCCGCGGTGCCGCGCCGTTCGGTGTCGGCGTCGGTCACGACCAGCACGCGCTCGGTCTGCAGCTCGCGCAGGCTGTCGAGCGACCCGGGGTTGAAGTACGTGTCCGACGGCACGCGGAACCACTGCGGCGGGGCCTGCCGGCGCGAGACGGTCTTGATGTTCATGAGGTTGCGGTAGTTGACGTTGTCGGTCGTCGTCGAGCCGCCCCAGGTCCCGCAGCCCAGCGAGAACGTCGGCGTCATCGAGTTGTAGACCCCGCCGAGGGCGCCGACGGCGGTCGGTGCGTTGACGAGGATCCGCCCGGTCCGCACCGCCAGCGAGAAGCGCCGATGACGTCCTCCTCACGCGCGTAGACCGCGGACGTGTGACCGAGCCCGTCGTGCTCGGTCACCAGCACGCACGCGTCGATGCCGTGCTCGACCGACGGCGAGCGCACGAGCCCGAGCACCGGCATCAGCTTCTCCGCGATGAACGGATGGGCGGCGAGCTCGTCGAGGTCCGACGGCAGCGCCGCGAGCAGCACCTTGTCGGCCGGGTCCGCGCGGATGCCGGCGAGCGCGGCGAGGTCGACGCAGGAGCGGCCGAGCGCCTCCATCGCCATCGACCCCTCCGGCGTCATCGCGACGGCTGCGAGCCGCGCGGTCTCGTCCTCCGTCAGCAGCCGCGCGCCCATCCGCTGGAACTCGGCGACCAGGTCGTCGTAGATCGCCGTCGTCGGCGACGCACGTCTGCTCGGCCGGGCAGATCAGCGACGCGTCGAACGTCTTGGAGACGAGGATGTCGACGACGGCCATCGGCACGTCGGCGGACCCGTGGATGTACACCGGCGCGTTGCCCGAGCCGACGCCCATGCAGGGCTTGCCGGCGGCGTTCGTCGCGGCGACCGCCTTCGGCCCGCCGGTCGTCCAGATGAAGTCGACGCCGTCGTGGTGGAAGAGGTACTGCGAGATGTCGAGCGTCGGGTCCGGGATCACCTGCAGCGCGTCCGGCGGCAGCCCCGCCGCCTCGCCGGCCTCCTGGAGGATCTCGATCGAGCGCAGCGCGCAGCGCGCGGCGCGCGCCGACGGACGGAACAGCATCGCGTTGCGCGTCTTGATGCCGACGATCGACTTGAAGAGCGCCGTGGAGGTCGGGTTGGTGATCGGCAGCAGCGCGAGCACGACGCCGATCGGTTCGGCGACCTCCTCGATGCCGCGCTCGGGATCGGTCGCGATGACGCCGACGGTGCGCTTGTCCTTGAGGTAGTCGTAGAGGAACTCGGTGGCGATGTAGTTCTTGACGACCTTGTCCTCGAAGACGCCGAAGCCGGTCTCCTCCATCGCGATCTCCGCGAGCTCGACGGCGGCCTCCAGGCCCGCCACGACCATGGCCCAGACGATCCGGTCGATGGCCTCCTGGTCCAGCGCGCGCAGCGCGTCCGCAGCGATCTGCGCTCGGGCGACGTAGTCGTCCATGCGCCGGATCTGCTCGCTGTCGAGCGTCGGCATGTCGACGGCGTCGGCCGTCGTCTCGGTCGTGGTGCCGGTCATCGTCCCTCTCCCGGTGGCGGGTGCTGACCATCGTCAGCTTCGCGGTGGACGAGCGGCACGGCATCCGCGCGGACTACCGATACGCCGGCTCGCCGAGCCGCGCGCCGGCCGCCCGCCTCTGCGAGCATCCACCGTCATGAGCTCCATGACCGGTTTGAAGAAGGCGGACGGACAGCGGGTCAACCCCATGCTCGGAGCGATCTGCGGCGTCTCGACGCTGACGCTCAACCTCGCCTCGCGCTGGCCCACGCCGATGATGCGCAAGGCGCTCGACGTGACGTTCCCGATGATGTCCGCCAACCACGCGGGCGACGCCGAGATGCGCGAGCTGACGCTCGACCTGCCGGACGGCGGGCGGATCCCCGCACGCCTCTACGAGCCGCCCGGCGCCGGCGACGACGCGCCGCTGCTCGTCTTCTTCCACGGCGGCGGATTCATCCTCGGGTCGCTCGTCACGCACGCCAACACGTGCCGCTTCACGGCGGCGCAGGCCGGCTGCAAGGTGCTCGCGGTCGGCTACCGCAAGGCGCCGGAGCACCCGTTCCCGGCGGCGCTCGAGGACTCGATCGCCGCCTTCCGCTGGGCGGTCGCCCACGCCGGCGAGCTCGGCGTGGACGCCTCGCGCGTCGCCGTCGGCGGCGACAGCGCCGGCGGCAACCTCGCCGTCGGCGTCGCGCTCGGCCTGAGCCCGGACGAGCCCGCCCCGTGCTTCGCGTGGCTCATCTACCCGCTGGTCGACGCGGACGTCGCGGCGTGGCCTTCGGCGCGGCTGTTCGCGCGCGGGCCGCTGCTCACGCGCGCGAACACGCAGGACATGCTCGACCACTACGCGCCGAATCAGGACGACCGGCGCGATGCGCGGCTGTCGTGCCTCTACTGCGAGGACCTCGACCGGATGCCGCCGACGTACGTCGCGACGGCCGGCATGGACCCGATCCGCGACCAGGGCGAGCGGTTCGCCGACAAGCTGCGGGAGGCCGGCGTCGAGGTGCAGTGCGACCGGTTCGCCAACGTCCCCCACGGCTTCGACCTCCTGCTGATCGAGCGGGAGGCCGAGCGCGCGACGGCCGCCACGTGCGCGGCGCTCGCCCGCGGACTGGCAGTCCCTGCGCCGGTGGCACACGCCGGTTAGGCTCGCGCCATGGCCGCCACCGTCCCGCAGGTGAAGATCGCGATCATCGGCGCGGGGTTCGCCGGCCTGGGGATGGCGATCCGGCTGCGGCAGGAGGGCGAGGAGGACTTCGTCATTCTCGAACGCTCGGAGGCCGTCGGCGGGACCTGGCGGGCCAACACGTACCCCGGCTGCGCCGTCGACGTGGAGTCCCACCTCTACTCGTTCTCGTTCGCGCCGAACCCGGACTGGACGCAGCTCTACTCCCCGCAGCAGGAGATCTGGGACTACCAGCTGCGGCTCGCCGACGAGCACGGGCTGGCGGACCACGTGCGCCTGGGCCACGAGGTGCTCGGCGCGGACTGGGACGACGACGCGGGCCTGTGGCACGTGCAGACGTCGGGCGGCCCCGTCGACGCGCGCTTCCTCATCTCCGGCATGGGCCCGCTGACGAATCCGGTCGCGCCGGACATCCCGGGCCTGGAGACGTTCGCCGGCGAGTGCTTCCACTCCGGCAGCTGGGAGCACGAGCACGACCTGACCGGCAAGCGCGTGGCGGTCGTCGGCACCGGCTCCTCCGCCGCGCAGTTCGTCCCCGAGATCGCGCCGCTCGCCGAGCGGGTGCTCGTCTTCCAGCGCACGCCGGCCTGGGTCCTGCCGCGCATGAACCGGGCCATCACGGGGCTGGAGCGCGCGCTGTACCGCCGCTTCCCGGCGCTGCAGCGCGCGGTGCGCGGCAAGCACATGGTCCGCCACGAGGTTCTGGGCATCCTCCTGCGCAGCCCGCGCAGCACCTGGCTGATCGAGCTGATCTGCGGCACGCACCTGAAGCGCCAGGTCAAGGACCCGGCGCTGCGCGCGCAGCTCACGCCGTCCTTCCGCGCCGGCTGCAAGCGGCTCATCATCTCCGACGACTGGTACCCGGCGCTCGCGCGCCCCGACGTGGACGTCGTCTCGCGACGCGATCACCGAGGTGCGGCCGGAGGGCGTCGTCACCGCCGACGGCACGGTCCACGAGGTCGACGCGCTGATCCTCGGCACCGGCTACGAGATCATGCCCGTCGCCGACCCGCTGCGCGGGCGCGGCGGCGTCTCGCTCACCGAGCGCTGGGCCGAGCACCGCGAGGCGTACCTCGGCACGACCGTCGCGGGGTACCCGAACTACTTCATGCTCGTCGGCCCGAACACCGCGACGGGCCACACGTCGGTGCTCCTCTACGCGGAGGCGCAGATCGAGTACGTCCTGCAGTGCATCGCCCACGTCGAGCGCAACGACGCCCGCTCGATCGAGGTGCGCCAGGAGCCGCAGCACGCGTTCTCGGAGCGGATCCGCGAGCAGCTCGACGGAACGATCTGGCTCGTCGGCGGCTGCAACTCCTGGTACCTCAACGAGCGCGGCGGGACGTCCGTCCTGTGGCCGGGGACGACGTGGGAGTTCGCCGCCGCGCTGCGGCAGCTCGACCCGTCGGACTACGAGCTCGACTGGGCCCCGGCGCCCGCGGAGCACCCGCAGCCGGTCGCGGCGTAGCCGGCGCTCAGCACGCCCGCGCTACGCCTGCCGCACGCGGTAGCTGTGCCCGGCGGCGCGCAGCCGCTCGGTCAGCACGTCCCCCATCGCCGTCGCCGGCGTGAGCACGCCCGCGACGTCCGGCAGCGTCGTCCGTGCCGAGCGCGAGCGCCAGCGCGCTCTCGCCGAGCATGACGCCCGTCGCCTTGTACCCGGGGTCGCCGGTCGCGCGGATCTCGCCGATCAGGTGCGCGCCCCCGCTCGTGCGCGTGTGGATGTCCATGTGGAAGAAGCCGCGCTCGCGGGCGCGCTCGTCCGGACCCTCGCCGGGGTCGGGGAGCAGGTGGTCGAGCAGCTTGCGCGTCGGCCCGATCGACAGCCCGGCGACCAGCGCGCCGAGGCCGCCCGCGATCGCCGCCGCGCGCACCGGCCCCAGCGGCAGCTCGCCGCCGAGCATCAGCTCGCGATAGCGCAGCTCGCGGCCGTAGGCGTGCCCCAGCAGCGCGTTGCTGCGGCGCACGACGCGCGTGTTCACCGCGCCCATCACGAACGGCGCCAGGAAGCCGCCGAGCTCCGCGTCGTGGATGACGGACATCGGGTCGCGCTCGGGGCCCAGCTGCGGCTCGGCCGCGCGGTCGGGACTCAGGGCGTACGGGTCGCTCATCAGCCGGCGCGCGTCCGGGTCGCGCCGGGCGATGTCGAGCTGGCCGCGCAGCGAGTCGACGGTGCCGCCGCTCACGCCGCCGCGCGCGGCGGTGACGACGAGCGTCGTGTCCCGCAGGTCGCCGAGGTCGTACGCGCTCGCGTGCAGGTGCAGCATGTGGACGCCGAGGTCGGACGGGATCGAGTCGAAGCCGCACGTGTGGACGATGCGCGCGCCGCTCGCGCGCGCCGCCGCGTCGTGGTCGTCGATCGACCGGCGCATGAACAGGACCTCGCCGGTGAGGTCGGCGTAGTGCGTGCCCGCCGCGGCGCACGCCGCCACGAGCGGCAGGCCGTAGCGCATGTACGGGCCGACGGTCGTCGCGACCACGCGCGCCGAGCCGGCGAGCTCCGCCATCGCCGCCGCGTCGCCGCTGTCGGCGACCACGATCGGCCACGCGGCGGCGCGCTCGCCCAGCTCCGCGCGGGTGCGCTCGAGCTTCTCGCGCGACCGGCCGCCGAGGGCGATCCGCACGTCGTCCGGCGCCGCGCGCGCGAGGTACTCCGCGGTCAGCCGTCCGACGAAGCCGCTCGCGCCGAAGACGACGACGTCATGCTCACGATCCTGCGCCGACGGAGACATCGGGACATCCTCGCATCCCTAGGATCGGCACATGAGGGAGATCGCCGCCGGGCTCTGGCACTGGACCGCGCCGCACGAGCACATCGGGATGGACGTGAGCTCGTATCTCCTCGCCGCCGAGCGGGTGATCATCGATCCGATGATCCCGGCGGAGGGCCTCGAGTCGCTGCGGGTCCACGGAGCGCCCGAGCACGTCCTGCTGACCAACCGCCATCACGACCGCGACGCGTGGCGCCTGCGCGAGGCGTTCGGCTGCACCGTGCACTGCGTGCGCAACGGGCTGTACGAGCTCGCGGGCCGCGGCCCGGTCGAGGCGTTCGACTTCGGCGACGAGTTGCCCGGGGGCGCGATCGCGCTGGAGGTCGATGCGATCTGCCCGGACGAGACCGCGCTGCACATCCCGGCCCACCGCGCGCTGGCGTGCGCCGACGGCGTCGTGCGCTGGCCCGGGCAGGAGGCACTGGCGTTCGTCCCCGACAACCTCATGGACGACCCGGAGGACACGAAGGCTGGGCTGCGCGATGCCTACCGGCGCCTGCTCGACCTGGACTTCGACCTGCTCCTGCTGGCACACGGCGAGCCCGTCGTCGGCGGCGGCAGGGACGCGCTGCGCGCGTTCGTCGGCTAGGACCCGGCCGGCGCGGCGTCGCTCAGGACCGGCGCCAGCTCCGGGCGCTTGGGCTCCACGCCGTCCCCGGAGGACACCCCGCGCACCCGGCGGCTGATCCAGGGCGCGAGGTGGGCGCGGGCCCAGCGCGCGTCCGCGCGCAGCGTCTGCCGCCGCGAGGAGACGGGCGCCGGCGGCAGCGGGTCGCGCCAGTCGGTCTCGACGTCCGGCAGGTCCAGCGCGAGCGCGGCGGCGAGCGCGATCCGCTCGTGACCCAGGTCGTTGGCGTGCAGGCGATCGGCGTGGAAGAGGCGGGCGTCGGTCGTCCCGCCGCGCTCGATGTCGATCACCCGCGCGCCGTGCCGGGCGGCGATCGTGCGCACGCGCTCGTTGTAGGCCCGCAGGCGCGGGCTCACGCGCCGGGCGACGGCCATGATCTCGCCGACGTCGGGGTAGGTCAGGACCAGCACGGTCGCGCCCCGCCCGGTGAAGGCCGCGACCATCGCGTCGAGGTCCGCGGCGAGCGCGTCGAGATCCGCGCGCGGGCGCAGCACGTCGTTGATCCCGCCGACGACGCTCGCCAGGTCCGGCTCCATCGCGAGCGCCGGGGGCAGTTGCTCGGCGCGGATCTGCCCGATCTTGCGGCCGCGGACGGCGAGGTTCGCGTAGCGCAGGCCCGGGTTCAGGACCGCGAGGCGCTCCGCCAGGCGGTCCGCCCAGCCGCGGTAGCCGCCGCCCGGATAGGGGTCCTCGAGACCCTCGGTCGTCGAGTCGCCGAGCGCGACGTAGCGGTGGAACGCGACCGCGGACACGCCCGAGACCCTCCCACAGCGGCGAGAACGGCGCCGCGGAGGACCCGCACCAGGATCCGTGGCTCATACGGATCGCCGGGCATCCGCGTGCGCGTATGGTCCCGTCCTGAACATGGATCCCCCTCCCCTTCGGGACCGCCGCGACGGAGTGCGAGTGGTCCCGAAGTCGTTGTAGGGCACCTCCGGTTCTCAGACCGCCGTTTCCGCAGTACGGTTGACCGGCCGTGCTCGACCGCAGCCGTGCGACTCCGCGCCCGCTGATCACGGCGGTCGACGACGACCGCGCGTCACTCGATCGCATCGAGCGGGCACTCCAGCGCTTCGGCGCCGACTACCGCGTGCGCGGCGAGACCGGTGTCGACGCGCTCCTGGCGACGCTCGAGGAGGCCCGCGAGCACGAGGAGCCCGTGGCACTGGTCCTCGTCAGCGAGCGGCTCGCCGGAAGCCTCGACCACGAGGTGCTCGCGCGCGTGCGCGCCCTGCATCCCAACGCCAAGCGCGCGCTGCTGGTCGACTGGGGCGCGTGGGCGGACCGCGAGACCGCCGACGCGATCCTGCGGTCGATCGGTCTGGGACACGCCGACTACTACGTGCTGCGCCCGTGGTCGGAGCCCGACGAGTTCTTCCATCGCACCATCGCCGAGTTCGTGCACGAGTGGACGCGCCTCTCCGGCCACGGCCCGCGTGAGCTGCGCGTCGTCGGCGACCCCGGGGACCAGCGCGCCGCGGAGCTGCGCAGCATCCTCACCCGCAACGGGGTGCCGCACCGCTTCCTCCCCGCAGACTCTCCCGCCGGTGAGGCGATCCTGCGCGAGTCGGGCGCCCCGCCGGGGCGGCCGGTCGTCGTCCCGTTCGCGGCGCCGGTGCTCGTCGACCCGTCCAACGCGGAGCTCGCCGGCGCCTACGGGGTTCCCACCGAGCTCGGCGACCGGCGCTCGTTCGACGTCGTCATCGTCGGCGCCGGGCCGGGCGGCCTCGCCGCCGCGGTGTACGCGTCGTCGGAGGGACTGGAGACGCTCGTCGTCGAGGGTGAGGCGATCGGCGGACAGGCCGGGACGAGCTCGCTGATCCGCAACTACCTCGGGTTCTCGCGCGGCGTCAGCGGCGCCGACCTCGCCCAGCGCGGCTACCAGCAGGCATGGGTGTTCGGGGCGCAGTTCGTGCTCATGCGCCAGGTCACGGGACTGCGCGGGCAGGAGGACGGCTTCACGGTCGAGATCGGCGAGCTCGGCGAGGTCACGGCGCGCGCCGTGATCCTCGGCACGGGCGTGAGCTACCGGACGCTCGACGTGCCCGGCATCGACCGGCTGACCGGCAGCGGCGTGTCCTACGGCGCCTCGGTCTCGGAGGCGCCGATGCTGCGCGGCCGGCGCGTCTGCATCGTCGGCGGCGGCAACTCCGCCGGGCAGGCGGCGCTGCACCTGTCGCGGTACGCCGACCGCGTGACGCTCATCGTGCGCGCGGACGCGCTGACCAAGGGCATGTCCCAGTACCTGTGCCACGAGATCCACGCGTCGCCGGTGATCGACGTGCGCCTCGAGACCGAGGTGGCCGAGTGCCACGGCGACGGGCGGCTCGAGCGGCTCACGCTCCGCGACCGCTCCGAGGGCACGCTGGAGGAGGTCCCCGCCGACGCGCTCCTCGTCCTGATCGGGGCCGTCCCGCACACCGCGTGGCTCCCGGCGGGCGTCGCGCGTGACGAGCGCGGCTACGTCCTGACGGGCCGCGCGGTCGACGCCTCCGACGAGGCTCGCGCGAGCTGGCCGCTCGCGAACCCGCCGACCCCGTACGAGACGTGCGTCCCGGGGCTGTACGCCGTCGGGGACGTGCGGCACGGGTCGGTCAAGCGTGTCGCGTCGGCGGTCGGCGAGGGATCCGTCGTGATCCAGCACGTCCACGAGCGCCTCACCGAAGCGGGTGACCGCGGGCGGGTCGCGCGGTGAGCGCGTCGCCGGCGGCCTCGGGGCGGGACACGCCGTTCCCGCTCGCCCTCGCGGCGCTGCTCGTCCTCCCCGTCCTCGGGCTGGTCCTCCTGCTCAGCTCCCCGTCGCTGGACGTCTCCTGGGAGCACCATCCCGCCCACTTCTGGCTCGTGCTCTCCGCGGGCGCGCTGAACGCGGCACTCGCCGCCGGCACCGGAGCGGCGGCGCGACGCCGCGGCGACGCGCGGGTGCTGCTCGTCTCGCTCGCGTTCCTCTCCGCCGCGGGGTTCCTCGGGCTGCACGCGCTGGCGACGCCGAAGGTCCTGCTCGACACGCCGAACGCCGGCTTCGCCATCGCCACCCCCGTGGGCCTCCTGATCAGCGCGTGCTTCGTCGCGTGGTCGAGCATCGACCTCGAGGGTCCGCGCGGGCTGTCGGTGATCCGACACTCGCGCCTGCTCGTCGGCGTGCTCCTGGGCGTGATGGCGCTCTGGGCGGTCCTGTCGCTCAGCGAGGTGCCGCCGTTCGACGATCCGACCGCACCCGAGCACGGCTCCGGCCTGTTCGTGGCGCTCGCGGTACCGGCGATCGCCCTCTACGCCGTCGCGGTCGTGCGCTACCTGCAGCTCTGGCGCCGCCGGGGCTCGAGCATGCTGCTGTGGATGGCGGTGTCGTTCGTGCTGCTCGCGGAGGCGATGCTCGCCGTGGCGTTCGCCCCGAACTGGCACGCGAGCTGGTGGGAGTGGCACCTGCTCATGCTCACGGCGTTCGGGCTCGTGGCGATCAGTGCCCAGCGCGAGTGGCACGAGGAGCGCTACGCCGACCTGTACCTCGACGACACGCTCGCCGGCAAGCGCGAGCTCACGGTCCTGTTCGCGGACCTGCAGGGCTTCACCTCGTTCTCCGAGCGGCACGACCCGCGCGAGGTGACGGCGATGCTCAACGAGTATTTCCAGCGGGTGATCCCGCCGATCGTGCGCCGCTACGGCGGCGAGGTGGACAACATCATCGGCGACGCGCTGATGGTCACGTTCAACACGCGCGGCGACCAGCCCGATCACGCGCTGCTCGCGGCACGGGCGGCGCTCTCGCTGCAGGAGCGCACGCGGACCGTTGCGGACGAGCACCCGAACTGGCCGCGCTTTCGCGTCGGCGTGAACACGGGCGAGGCGGCGGTGAGCCTGCTCGGGACGAGCGGCGGGCGCACCCACACGGCGATCGGCGACGCGGTCAACCTCGCGAGCCGGCTCGAGGGCAGGGCGCCGGTCGGCGGGCGTCGCGATCGGGCCGCTGACCCGGGAGCGCCTTCCCGGCGCCGTCACCGAGCCACTGGGAACCGTGACGGTGAAGGGCCGCGAGGAGCCGGTGGAGGTCCACCGCCTCCTCGCGATCGACGGGCCCGGAACTGCGTGAGGCGCCCCCGGAGGGGCGCCTCACCGAACGTCGTACCGGCCGCGGGGGAAAGGACGGCCGGGCGATGTCCGCAGCTCGGCTACGAGGCGGGGGTCACCGCCGGGCGGACGAGCTTGAGCTCGGTCCAGACCGGACCCATCGGCGTGAGCTTGAGCTGGGCCGCGCGGAGCACGGCGCCGGGCTTCAGGTCAGCGACCGTGGCGCGGCCGTAGTGCTTGTGGGGCGGAAGACCGCCGCCGGTCGGCATCCCGCCGCCGGTCGGCATCCCGCCGCCGGTGGGCATGCCGCCCTCGGTGCCGTGGTGGCGCTTGCCGCCGGACATGTGGCCGCGCTTGAACCAGCCACGATGACGGCCGTTGTCGGCCCACCGGATCTTGGTGCGATACGTGACCTTGCCGGTGACGGGCAGGCCGCCGCTGGAGACGACGAGGGTTCCGTCGGTGAAGGACGTGACGGTTCCGACCGTCTTCGCCGAGGTGGGATGGGACTTGTGCGACTTGCCGCTCTTGTGAGCGACCGCGATCGCCGGAACCGCGGCCACGAGGGCGACGGCGAAGACGGCGAGCAGCGTACGGACACTGATTCGAGACATACGAGTGGACTCTCCTGGGTGGGGGTCACCTGCGGTAACAGCGTTCGGCGCCGAAGGTCGCGGTCCCTTTGGACATTTGTGCGACTGCGCGACGCCGAGCGAGCGCAAACGTGCGCCGAAAGGCGCTTCACACCTGCGCGATTCAGGTGTTCCCTGCCCTACCGTCCCTGAAACACGCCCGGGGCCGCAACGCGATGATCGAGAGCGTCCATCACCACCACAGGAGCCGCCGGAGGTGGGTGACCATCGCCCTCGTCGGCCTGCTCGCGGCGGTGCTGGCGTTCCCGATCGGGCTGCGTCTCGCCGGCTCGTCCGACCAGCAGCTGTGGCTCGGGCGCGTGGCCGTCGACGTGCGCCCGTCGGTGCACGGCGACCTCGTCGGCTACATCCCGATCGCGGACTGGGGCGTGCGCGTCGACGCGTTCACCGCGCCGGTGACGATCCGCGTGGAGCCGCGCAGCCTGGACCGCCAGGAGATCCTGCGCGTCGCATCCGGTCAGGCCGACGTCCTCGCACGTGCACGGTCGGAGGGCGAGGACGCCGTGCGCGACGCCGTCGCCCGGGCGCTGCTGTGGTGGATCGGCTGCGCGGCCATCCTCGGCATCCTCGGGTGGCTCGCCCTGCGCGCCGGAACCCGCCCGCGCCGCTCGCTCGCGCTCATCCCCGTCGTCGCGGCGGCGCTCGCCTGCGTGGGCTCGCTCGCGCTCGTCGTGACGATGCGCACGACATTCGACGCCGCGGCCTTTCGCGCGCCGGTGTACTTCGCCTACGGCGGCGAGCTGCCGCAGATCCTGCGCTACGCCGAGGGCGCGGACCGGCTCGGCGCGGCGTACCGCAGCGAGGTCGAGCGCGGGCTGCGCGAGTTCGCAGGGGTCATCAGCGCGGTCGAGTCCGGCGACCAGGCGCCCGTGGCGACCGACGGGCGCGCAGTCCTGTTCTCCGACCTCCACGCGAACCTGCTGGCGCTTCCGACGATCGAGCGCTTCGCCGGCACCGACACGGTGTTCGCCCCCGGTGACTTCGGCCAGGAGGGCGGGCCCGGGGAGATCGCGCTGCTCGCCGACCGTGTCGCGGGGGTCGGCGGCCGCATGGTCGCGGTGTCGGGCAACCACGACTCCCGGGCGCTGATGCGCGCGCTCGCCCGTCGCCGCGTGCTCGTGCTGACCGAGCGCGGCGCGCTCCAGGGCGACGGCAGCGTGCGCGGGCCGGCGGTGCGGCGCGTCGGCGGCCTGCTGGTCGCCGGAGCGGCCGACCCGTTCGAGGCCCGGACGTCGCGGCCCGGAAGGCCGCTGTCGTTCGACGCGCTCCCGGACGGAGACGCGCGGCGCGAGCAGGTCATCGCCCAGCTGACGGCATGGATCGAGGGGCTCACGCCGTCGCCGGACGTCGTCCTCATCCACCAGTCCTCCCTGGCCACGGCCGTCGCGGAGCGACTCGGCGACCGCGGGCTGCCGCTGCTGCTCGTCGCGGGGCACGACCATCGCCAGCGGATCGTGCGCTACGGCTCGGTGGTCGTCGTCGACAGCGGGACGGCCGGTGCCGGCGGCGTGTTCGGTCTGGGCCGCGAGGCGATCGGCATCGCGCGCCTGCACTTCAGCCGGCGCGTCGCCGAGACGGTGGACATGGTGAAGGTCGAGCCGCTCGGCGGCGGCGCGACCGCCCGGCGCGTCCCGCTCACCCCCGACCGCTGCGACGGGAAGCCCGCGGACGAGGCGTGCGTGTACCTGGACGACTGAGGACTACGGCGCCGGGACGGTCGCGACCGTCCACGTCCGGGTCGCCGGCGTGGCGTCGGCGTTCCCGGCGGCGTCCGCAGCGGTGACCTCCAGCGTGTGCGGCCCGTCCGCCAGCCCCGTGAAGGTCACCGGCGACGTGCACGGCGCCCAGACGCCGCCGTCGAGACGGCACGTGAAGGTCGCTCCTGCGTCGGGTGAGGAGAAGGTGAACGTCGCGTCGGGGCTCTCGACGGTCCCCGACGGGCCGATGTCGATCGCCGTCTCGGGCGCCGTCGTGTCGACCGTCCACGTCCGCTGCGCCGGCGAGGCGTCCGTGTTGCCCGCCGCGTCCACCGCGCGAACTTCGAAGGTGTGGAACCCGTCCGCGAGCTTCGCGTAGGCCTTCGGCGAGGGGCACGGAAGCCACGTCCCGCCGTTCATGCGGCATTCGAACGTCGCGCCCGACTCCGACGAGAACGTGAGGGACGCGCTCGCGGTTGCGAGCGTCCCGGACGGACCGTCGTCGATCGTCGTCTGCGGCGCCGTCGTGTCGACCGTCCACGTCCGCTGCGCCGGCGTCGCGTCGGTGTTCCCGAGCCCGTCGATCGCGCGCACGTCGAAGGTGTGGGAGCCGTCGGCGAGGTCGGCGTAGGCCTGCGGCGACGTGCACGCCGCCCACGCCCCGGCATCGAGGCGGCACTCGAAGGTCGCCCCCGCCTCAGCGGAGAACGTGAAGGACGCGCTCGTGCTTGCGACGGCGCCGGAGGGACCCGTGTCCAGTGTGGTCAGCGGCGCCGTCGCGTCGATCGACCAGGTCCGCTGCGCCGGCGTCGCGTCGGCGTTCCCCAGCGCATCGACCGCGCGCACCTCGAAGGTGTGCGACCCGTCACCGAGGGCGGCGTACCCCTTCGGCGACGAGCACGCCGACCACGACCCGCCGTCCAGGCGGCACTCGAACGTCGCCGCCCCGGGCGCCGAGAAGGTGAACGACGCGTCGCGGCCTGCGAGAAGTCCCGACGGACCGGTGTCGATCGTCGTGTCGGGCGCGGTCGCGTCGACCGTCCAGGACCGCTGTGCCGGGCTCGGGTCCGGGTTCCCGGCCGCGTCGATCGCGCGGACCTCGAAGGCGTGGGCGCCGTCGGGGAGATTCGCGTAGGACGCGGGCGAGGAGCACGCGGCCCAGTCGCCGCCGTCCAGGCGGCACTGGAACGACGCCCCTGCCTCGGACGTGAAGCCGAAGGCGACGCTCGGGCCGGTCGTCGCGCCGGCCGCCGGGCCGGAGCCGAGCGTGGTCTGCGGCGGCGTGAGATCGACCGTCCACGTGCGCGTCGCCGGGGTCGGATCGATGTTGCCGGCCGTGTCGATCGCGCGGACGCGGAGCGTGTGGGCACCCACGGCCAGGCCGGTCAGGTCATACGGCGTGTCGCAGAACGTCCATGCGACGGCGCTGTCGAGCCGGCACTGGAAGCTCGCGTTCGCGTCCGACGCGGCGAACTCCAGGCTCGCGGAGGTCGTGTTGACCTGCGGCGCCGGGCCTGCGGTGATCTCCGTCTCGGGCGGCCCGGCGTCGACGGTCCACGACCGTGAAGCCGGGGACGGATCGATGTTGCCGGCCGCGTCGCGTGCGCGGACCTCGAAGGTGTGCGGACCGTCGGCGAGCAGCGTCAGCCCCTTGGGCGTGCTGCACGCCTCCCATGCCCCCGCGTCGAGCCGGCACTGGAACGTCGCGCCGGCTTCCGAGGCGGCGAACATGAAGGTCTCCGACCGGGTGTTCGTCGTGCCGACGGGGCCGCGGCCGATCGTCGTGTCCGGGGGCGTCGTGTCGGCGCCGGGGTCACCGCCGGTTCCCGGGGTCCCCGTGCCCGGGGGCACCGGCGCGGCCGGGGCGGGGGCCGCGAGGGACGGCACCGACGGCGCCGACGTGCGCACCTCGCCGAGGGCACCCGCGGCCGGGACGCTCACGCGGCCCGCCGAGCGGCAGTTGTTGGAGCGGCTCGTCTCGCGGACGGCCTCGCGGACGTTGAGGCAGACGGACACCACGTACGCGCCGGAGGCCCCGGACGGGATCGCCATGGCGACCTTCACCGAGCGTCGCCCGCGAGCCTTCAGAGCGGGAACGCTGAAGCGCTTCAGCACGGTGACGACGGGGCTGCCGACCGGCTTCCAGGTGACCATCGCGGCGGACGCCGGCGCCTTGCGGCGCCCGCCGTTGGACGCGACGAGCGTCACGGTGACGCGGCCCGCCTGCACCCCGGCGCCGGCCGAGCGGACACTCAGGTCGGCACGGCGCTGCTTCTTCGCGGCTCCGGCGTCAGCCCCGCCGAGCGCACCCGCGAGAACCACGGCAGCGGCCAGCGAGCACGCCGACAGGCGCCATGACCGACCACTGCGAAACGGCTGCGACCACCGACCGACCTCCTGGACGCGGGGCTCCCTGCCCGGCGCAACGTCATCGCGATCCCCCTCGAGGCAGTCTAGGCGGCGCGGGCCGGCGCGGTCGCAGTCACGCCGTGCCCTCGCGAACGCGCGCGGCGAGTTCGACGCGCGAACGCAGGCCGAGCTTCTCGAACGTCCGCGACAGGTGACGCTCGACCGTCTTCTCACTGAGGAAGAGTGCTGCGGCGATCTCCCGGTTCGTCCGCCCCTCGGCGACGAGGTCGGCGACCTCGCGCTCGCGATCGCTCAGCGCCGCGAGGCCTTCGGCGCCGGCGGCGGTCCGGCGCCCGGTGCGCCCGATGCGCTCCCCGAGGGCGCGCAGCTCCTGCGTCGCCATCTGCGTGAACAGGCCCGCGCCCCCGGCGGCCGTCTCCTCGGCGATCTGGTGCAGCAGCGCCACCGCCTCGTCGCGGCGACCCGCCGCGGCCCATGCCCGTGCCGTGAGCAGCTGTGCCTGCCAGACGTTCAGCCGTGCGCCGATCGCGGCTGCGCGCTCGGCCGCGGCGACGGCCAGCTCAGCGGCCGCCTCGGCGTCGCCGCGCGCAAGCAGCACCTCGCCGCGGGCGCACCATGCGCGCCCGGCGGGGACGGACGGATGGCCGAGCTCCTCGGCCAGCTCCTCCGCACGCGTGGCCCAGCGGTCGGCGTCGTCCAGATCGCCGAGCACGACGCAGGCGCGGACGAGATGCGCGAGCAGGTGGCAGGCCCACGCCGGTTCGCCGACGTCGAAGTCCGGTCCGGCGGCCGCGACCATCTCACGCCGGCAGGCCTCCGGGTCGCCGGCGCTCAGCCGCATCGCCGCGAGGTTGCAGCGCCCGAGCGTCGTGATGGTCGCGCGGTCGAGGCCGTCGGCGATCGCCGCGCTCTCCTCGCCGAGCCGGATCGCCGTCGCCAGGTCGCCCGACACCTCGGCGACGACGGCGCGCATCCACAGCGCCCAGTGCAGCGGATGGGCGGCGCCCGCCAGCCGCGCCGAGTCCTCGGCGGCGTCGGCGGCAAGCGTCGCCTCCGTGATCCGGCCGGTCTGCTGGTGGGCCATGCAGCGGAACACGAGCAGCGGGACGAGGAACTGGTCCTGGCCGGTCGCGCGGCCGACGCGCACCGCCTTGTCCACGACGGTGAGCGCCGCTTCGAAGTCGTCGATCACCGTGGCGGCCACGGACGCGTGGTAGAGCGCCTCGAGGCGGCCGGTGAACCACTCGTCGGGTGTGCGGGCGATCAGGGCGCACGTCTCGGTGAGCGCCGTCAGCGCCTCGCCAGGACGCCCCGCGTAGTACAGCGAGACCGCGTGCAGCCCGCCCACCGAGGCGAGCAGGACCTGGTCGTCGAGCTCGCGCGCGGTGCCCAGCGCGCGCTCGGTCAGCTCCAGCCGGTCGTCCGCGCCGAGGCGGTACTGCGCGTTGACGGCCAGCTCGATCTCCAGAGCCGCCCGGATCGCCGGCGCCTCCGGCGGGATCAGCGCGAGCAGGGCCCGCAGGCGCTCGTAGGCGGCGAGCGGCCGTCCGAGCAGGTGCTCCACCCCGGCGCATGACGCCTGCAGCTGCAGGGATCGCGCCAGGTCCGCGGGGCCCAGTCCGGCGAGCGCCTCCTCCAGGTCCGACAGCGCGTCGTCCAGGTGGCCCATGCCGCCGCTCGCGCGCGACGAGCGCTCGAGCAGGTCCGTGCGCCCGGGGCCGGCGGGGACCAGGCGCAGCGCCGCGCGGTACCAGCGGTGCGCGGCGCTCGGGTCGCGCGCCAGCGCCTCGTCGCCGGCGCGTGTCAGCAACGCGACCGCCTCCGCGTCGCCCGGCTCGGCCACGACCTCGGCGTGATGGGCGCGCATCGCGGCCGGGGCTCCGCGTGCGGCGAGCGTCTCGGCCGCGCGCCGGTGGGCCTCGAGCCGCCATCCGGGGGGAGCCTGGTCGTAGATCGCGCGCCGGACGACGGGATGCCGGAAGCGGAACTCGCGCACCGTGCCGCCGGGCGCGACGAGGTCCGACGAGCGCAGGGCGTCGAGCGCCGCGCTCGCCGCGCCCGGGTCGAGGCCCGCGGCGGCCGCCGCGAGCTCCAGCTCGAACGGCTCGCCGACGACGGCGGCGCCGCGGGCGAGCTCGCGCGCCGGCTCGGGCAGGCGGTCGACCTCGACGGCCACGGCCGCCGCGACCGGCGCCGGCAGCTCCCCGGCGACCGCGCCGGCCCCCACCTCTCCGGGCACCGCGACCGACGCCAGCTCCTTGAGGAAGAACGGGTTCCCGCCGGACTCGGAGACGATCAGCGCCCGGCGCGCGGGATCGCTCACGCTCGCCAGGAGCCGGTCGGCCTCGCCGGTCGCCAGCGGTCCGAGCTCGAGGCTGATGGCGTGCGGCACGTCGCGCACAGCGGTGGCGATCCGGTCCGCGACGGCGCCGGGTCGCAGCGCGATCACGAGCAGGTGCGGCGTCCGCGGCGGCCGGCGCAGCAGATGCAGCAGCAGCTCGACCGACGCGTCGTCCGCCCAGTGGACGTCGTCGAAGGCCAGGAGCAGCGGGCGCCCCGGGTCGAGCACCTCGACGGCCGCCCGCAGGGCGCGGTGGTAGCGCGGGCGCTCGAGCGGGCCGCCCTCGACGATGCCCGCCCCGCCGCTGCTCACGGACGGCAGCACGGCGCCCAGGTCGGCGAGCTGCTCCTCGCCGAGCGCCGAGAGCCGGGCGCCGGCGACCTCGTCGTCCAGCGCGTCGACGGCGAGGGCGAACGGCAGGTTGCGCTGATACTCCGCGGCGCGCCCCTCCACGACGGTGAAGCCCTGGCTCCGCGCCCGGGCCTCGACGACGGCCAGGAGCGTGCTCTTCCCCATGCCGGCCGTGCCGCGCAGGACGAGCACCCCGTGGCCGCGACGCGCGGTGTCCAGCGCCTGCGCGAGCGCTTCGAGCTCCCGTTCGCGCCCGACGAGGGCACGCTCCAGTTCCGGCGTCTCGGCCACCGCCACGATGCGGGCGAGGGTAGCCGACGGGGTGGTCCGCAGACCACCCCGTCGGCGACGATCCTGGCATGCCGGGCGCGGCATGCGCTGCGATCAGGCGGACGCGGGCTCGGGGACCACGGAGCCGCCGATCCGGCGGGCCAGGAACGCCGGCATCCACCAGTTGCGCTCGCCCAGGAGCGTCATCGTCGCGGGCAGCAGGACGGCCCGCACGATGGTGGCGTCGAGCAGGACGGCGACGGCGAGCCCGACGCCGATCTGCTTGACCTCGATCATCGACAGCGTCGCGAAGATCGAGAACACGCCGACCATCACCAGCGCGGCGCTCGTCACCACGCTGGCCGTCGAGCGGATCCCGTGCCGCACGGCCGCCTTGGTCGTCATGCCCGCGTCAACGCCCTCGCGGATCCGGCTGAGGATGAACACGTGGTAGTCCATCGACAGGCCGAACAGCAGCAGGAAGTTGAGCACCGGCACCCAGGTCGAGACCGACCCGGTCGCCTCGAACCCGAGCAGCGAGTCGAACCACCCGTGCTGGAACACCAGCACCAGGACGCCCGTCGCCGCGCCGACCGAGAGCAGGTTCAGGACGACCGCCTTCAGCGGGACGACGATCGAGCGGAACGCGAACAGGAGCACGATGAACGACAGCGCCAGGACGAGCGCGATGATCCACGGGCCGCGCCCGGTCGTCTGGTCGCGCATGTCGACGGAGGCCGCCGTCGGGCCCGTCACCGCGTAGTCGAGCGCGGCGGCGCCGACCGTCGCGGGGAGCACGTCGTCGCGCAGCACGGCGAGCGCATCCTCCGAGCGCTCGTCGACACCGCTGCCGGGCAGTGGCACGACGACCCGCGCGATGGTGCCGCGCTGGTCGAGCTCGACCTTGGCGGCGCCGCCGAGGCGGGCGTCCGAGGCGACGGCCTCGCGCAGCCCGTCGAGCGCCTTCGCGCCCGCGCCGGAGCGCAGGTCCCCGCCGCCGGAGACGACGGCGACGGCCGGCATCGCTCCACCGGCGAACCGCTCCTGGATCCGCTTGCCCGCCGCGGCCTCGGGGAGGTCGCGCGGCATGCTGTCGAGTCCCTGCTCGGCGAGGTGCAGGCCGAGGGCCGGCGCGGCGAGCGCGAGCAGGACGCCGGTCGCCAGGACCGTGGAGAGGCCGGGCCGGCGCAGGACGCGGTCGAGGATCCACGTCCAGGCACGCGACGGCGTCCCGATCGGACGGCGCCGCACGAACGGGATGCGCCCGCGCTCGATGCGGTCGCCGAGCCACGAGAGCAGCGCCGGCAGCACGGTGAGCGACCCGACGGCGGCGAGCACGATCACGATGATCAGGCCCGCCGCGTACGAGCGGTACCAGACGCTGTCGAAGAAGAACATGCCCGACACGGCCGCGACGACGGTCGCCGCGGAGACGATCACCGCATGCCCGGAGGTCCTCGCGGCGGCCTCGATCGCGGCGTCGGAGGTCTTCCCCGCGGCGCGTTCCTCGCGCTCGCGGCGCATGTAGAAGAGGCTGTAGTCGACGCCGACCGCCAACCCGATCAGGAGCACGACGGAGTTCACCGACTCCTCCATCGCGACGCCGAGGCTGGCGAGGGAGATGATCCCGATCGCCGCCGCGACGGCCGAGAGGCCGAGCAGCAGCGGCACGAGCGCGGCGACGACGGCGCCGAAGACGAACGCGAGGATCACGAGCGTCAGCGGAACCGCCGACAGCTCGGCCTTGGCGAAGTCCTTCTGCACCTGCTCGTCGCCGGCGAGCGCCAGTGAGGCGTCCCCGGACTGCGCGATGCGCACGCCGGGATGGGCGCGCCCGGCGGCCTCGACGGCGGCGCTGAGCGCGCCGACGCGGTCCGGTGCGTCGTCGATCGAGCCGCGCATGACGGCCTCGACCAGGCGCGCGTCCCCGCCCGCGGCGGGGGTGGCCTGCCGGACCTGCGCGACGGCCGGGAGAGCCTCCAGGCGCTCCGCGACGTCCGCCGCGGCGACGCGAACGGCCGCGGGCTCGCCCTCGACGATGACGCGCTCGCGCGCCGGCTGCGAGAACCCGGCGTCGTTGAGGACGCGGTCGGCCCGGCCGGACTCGCCGCTGCCCTTCTCGTTGATGCCGACCGTCTGCAGGCCGACCGTGCCGCCGAGCCCGACGGCGAGGATGGTGAATGCCAGCCAGCCGAGGATCGCCCGGCGGCGGTGCCTGACGCTCCAGCGTCCGGCGCGTTGGGAAAGCGTGGAAATGGACATGGTCCGATGGTGCGCTGCGACGGCGGGGCGCACATTGGGGGAATCCCTCGCGCACTCCCTCAATTGAGGTCCCCCAACACACGGCAACCCGGCGGCAATCCGGCGGCAACCGCGCGCGCGAGTATGCGGCGGCATGGATGACGACCGCAAGCTCCGCATCGCCCTCGAGCTCGACGTGCACGGCGACGAGGTCCGCGGGACCGCGAGCTGCGACGGGTCCCGGCCGCGCGAGTTCGCGGGCTGGCTCGGCCTGATCGCGGCGCTCGACGCGATCGTCGCCGCGCCCGCCGCCCCCGACCCTCCGGGCGGCTAGTCGAGCGGGACGACGAGCTGCCGCAGCACGCCGCCGGCTCCGCAGCGCTCGGCGAGCGCGCGGGCCTCGGCGAGCGGCGCGCCCGCCGCATCCGTCTCCCCGGCGGCCGCGAGCGCGATCCCGAGTGACGCGAGCGCCTTCGCGTGCTCCAGGCGCGCCGACGTGCCGGCCAGCAGCTCCACGGCCTCGCGCAGGTGCGCGATCCCCGCCTCGCCCTCGAGCGCGCCGAGGATGCGCAGCCCCCGCCCGATGACCCATGGCGCGCCCGTCCCGCGCGCGAGCTCCAGCTCCTCTGCCGCCAGCGCCAGCGCCTGCTCGCGGTCTCCGAGCGCCGCGAGCGCGCGGGCGCGCTGCGAGCGCCACGGCGACCACACCGGGTGCATCGGCGCCGGCCACGTGCGCTCGACGTCGCGCGTGACCTCGACGGCCTCCTCGTACCGGCCCTCGGCAAGCAGCAGCTCGACCTGGCTGATGCGCCAGAAGCGCGACCCGTCCGACGTCCCGGTGCTGGCCTCGTTGCGCTCGAGCGCCTCGCGTGCACCGGCGAGGTCGCCGCGTTCCAGGCGGGCGAGGGCGAGGAACCCCGACGAGTAGCCCATCTCCGCGGCCATGGTCGTCCCCCAGAGGATCTCGCCCTCGATGGCGCGCTCCTCCGCGGCCTCGGCGGCGGCGACGTCGCCGGACCAGATCTGCGTCAGCCCGCCCCACAGGTCGGCGCCGACGAGCGTGAGGCCGGCGCGATGCTCCCGCGCCCAGGCGCCGATCCGCTCCCAGGCCGCGGCGCCCTCGGCGGGCTCGCCGAGCGCCAGCGCCTGTGCGGCGCCGGCCGAGAAGACACCGGGATCGCCGCGCAGCAGCGTGTACCCGTCGAGCGCCGTGCGGGCGAGCGTCGAGGCCTCGTCCGCGGGCCCGCCGCCGACCGCGACGCTGAGCGAGGTCAGGGCCGTGAGCGCCAGGCCCCCGGCGCCGGCGCCGGGGGCCCCGTGCTCGCGCACCCGGTCCAGCCGCGCCAGATGCTCGGGACCGAGGACGCCGAAGAAGACCCCGAGCACCTGGATCGCCTCGAGCGCGTCGTGCAGGTCGGTGTGCTCGGCGGGCAGCGCCGCCGCGGTGCGCGCGGCGAGCGCCGTCGCCTCCTGGGGCTCGCCGAGGAAGTAGAGGACGCGGCTGAGCCGGATCGCCGCGACCGCGCGGTCGGCCGGGTCGGTCAGGCCGTCGTAGGCCTCGCGCAGCGGCTTGGCCGAGGACGGCCCGCTCACGTACTGCGCGGCCTCGCCGAGTTCGAGTGCGATCGCCGCGCGGCGATCCGGCGCAGGCGGCTCGGCGCGCGCCCGCTCGAAGTACGTGATCGCGCTCCCCGGGGCTCCGCGGTTGAGTGCGACCGCCGCCGCCTCGCACAGGCGCTCGACGACCCAGGCGTCACCGCGCGGCGGCGCAGCGAGCAGCTGCGTCGCGATCTGGTCGGCCCCCGCGCCCGCCTCGGCGAGCACCCGGGCGGCGCGGCCGTGCTCGAGACCTCGGCGGGCCGCCGGCAGCTCGCCGTAGACCGCGTCGCGCACGAGCGGGTGGACGAACCCGAGCGGTTCCTCGGGCCGCAGGATCTCCGCCGCGGCGAGCACGCCCGCCGCCTCGGCAGCCTGGGCCTCGTCGATCTGGGCGAACGCCGCGACCGCCGGCAGCCCGGTCTGCTCGCCGAGGATCGCCACGGCGCGGGCGAGCGCGACGGCCTCCGGCGGAAGGCGCGCGAGCCGCAGCAGGACCGTGCGCGAGACGGCGCGCGGCCCGATCGCGCGGACGTCCTCCGCGTGGGCCGCGTCCGGCGTCACGCCCTCGTCGGCGAGCGCGGCGAGCAGCTGGCGGACGAGCAGCGGGTTGCCCGCCGTGATCTCGTGACAGGCCGCGGCGAACGCGTCGTCGGCGTCCTCGCCGAGCCTGGCGCGCACGAGCGTCGCCGTCGCCGCGGAGCTCAGCGCCGCGGGACGCACCGGGACGGTGACGGCGTCGCCGGCGATCTCCGCGAGCAGGGTCTCGTCGGTCGCGGGCTCCCCCGAGCGGACGCTGACGGCGACGAGCACGGGCAGGTCGGCCAGGCGCCGCGCGAGGTAGGCGACGAAGCGCAGCGTCGGCGCGTCGCTCCACTGCAGGTCGTCGATGAGCACGACGAGCGGCTGCTCGGCGGCGAGCTTCACCGTGAGCAGGTAGAGCGCGTGCAGCGCGGCGAACGACCGGTCCCCCTGCTCGGGCTCGCCGGCGACGTCCGTGATGACCGGGCGCGCGGCGGCCGTCGAGGCGTCGAAGAGGTCGGCGCGCCCGGAGAGCGGCGCGCAGAGCTGGCGCACGATCCCGAAGCCGTTCTCGCGTTCCAGCACGCCGGCGCGCGCCTCGAGCACCAGCACCTGCTGCGTCTCCGCGCGGGCGCGCAGCGCGATCAGGAGCCCGGTCTTGCCGATCCCCGCCGGACCCTCGACGTACGCAAGCCGGCCCTCGCCCGCGCGCGCCATTGCCAGCAGGCGGTCGAGCTCCGCGAGCTCGTGCTCGCGTTCGACGAGCTCGGTCGGGGGCGTCCGGGGCGCGGGTTCGGCGACGGGCGCCGCTGCGGGAGCCGGCGCGGCCGGCCGGGGCGCCGCCGCCTGCGGATGCAGCAGCTGCTCGTGCAGCGCCAGCAGCTCCGGCCCGGGCGCGGTGCCGAGCTCCTCGCGCAGGAGCCCGCGCACGTCCTCGAACGCGAGCAGCGCCTCGGCGACGTTGCCGCGCGCCTGCAGCACGCGGATGAGAACCGCGCGCGCGGACTCGCGATAGGGAGACGCGGCGACCGCGGCGCGCGCGTCGGTCTCTGCGCCGGGCAGCTCCGGCCCGCCGAGCCCGAGCCCCGCCTCGGCGGCCACCTCGAGCGCCTCGACGCGGAGGTCCTGCAGGTCGGCGCGCGGGCCTTCCAGCCATGGCTCCTCGTACCCCGGGAGCAGGCCGGGCTCGGCGAGCGCCGCAGCCTCACGTGCTGCGGCCGCGGCGGCCGCCAGGTCACCGGCGCGCAGCGCCGCGCGGGCGTCGCCGAGCGCCGCCGCGGCGGCCTCGACGTCGATCCACACCGGGTCGGGAAGGACGAGCGTGAGCTGCTCGCGGCCCTCGATCGACCCTGGTGCGAGCGCCCCGCGCAGACGCGAGAGCACCGGCGCCAGCGCGGTCTCGCTCGGAGGCGAGCCGTCTCCGGCCCACAGCGCCTCGACGAGCTCGTCGCGGCGGACGGGCCGCCCGCGGTGCAGGGTGAGGTAGGCGAAGAGCAGGCGGCCCTGCCGCCCGCGCAGGGCAGCCTCCCGCTGCTCGCCCCCGAGCTCGAGGCGAAGCCGGCCGCACAGCTGGATGCGCGTTCCCGTCGGACCCACGGTCAGGCGCGAACCTACCAGCCGCACACGCGTCTGCACCCGGGCGGGGAGCCCGGGTGCCAACGCGGTTGGGGTGACGCGACGCGTTCAGCGCTTGAGCGTCATCGCGGCGCCGCGGATGCCCGGTGCGCTGATCGCGAGCTTCACGATCCGCTTGGAGGCCAGGCTTCGGCGGGCCGCTGCGGTGAAGTGCAGGCGGACGGTGGCGGTGCCGGCTGCGCCGACGGTCGCCGTGCCGGTGGCGACACGGCGCCTGCCCGGCGCGGGCGTCGACGCGCAGCTTCCCGGGCGCGGCGCCCGAGATGCGGACGACCAGGCCCTTGCGCAGCGCGGCGCGCAGCTTCGCCCCGGCGACGGCGATCCGCGCCTTCGGGGCCGGGGTTGCGCCCTCACGCGTGGAGGTCGAGGGCTTGACGGCCGCGCCCGGCTTCACCGGGTCGGGACGGCTCGCCGGGACGTCGGCGGGACCCCAGTCGGGCTCGCTGCCGCCGGCGATGACGACCTTCGCGGTCTGCGTCGCGCCCTCGGTCGTGCAGCCGCCGGAGAAGTCCGGGACGCTGACGAGCTTGACGCCGTCGGCGTCGGCGAACACGAGCCGCGTGCCGTCGGGCGACCACGAGGGCATGCCGTAGCGCCCGCCGCTGGGGCCCGTGTACTGGTAGCACGGGGTCGGCAGCGCGGGCGGCGGGCCGCTCGTCGCGTAGATGCGCAGCTCCTCGTCGCTCTGACCGCCGACGAACGCGACCTTGGTGCCCTGGCGGGTCAGCTCGCCGCCGTGCAGGCCGCCGGTGCCGTTGTCGGTGAACCACTCCTTGATCGGCACGCCGGTGTCGCCGACGGTGTCGGTCAGCACGTCGTAGTTGAACGCGTGCGTCGGGTTGCGAGATCAGGACGTTGTCGTTGTCGATCCACGTCGGGTGGCGCCAGCCGGAGTGCTTCCCGAGCCCCGGCTCGTCCCACGCGGTCTGCCGGTCGGCGTGCGAGTAGGCGGTGCCGCCCTCGTTGATCGTGGTGACGCAGGTCGGCGGGAGAGCACGACGGATTCTGGCTCTGCGTCATGTAGTAGTACGTGTAGGCGAGCTTGGTGCCGTCCGGGGAGATCGCCGGGTCGTACGGCCCGTAGAACGTCTTCGAGGGCGCCGGCCGCGTGTCGCTGACCGGCGTGTCGAAGTCGGCGAGCACGTTGCCGGCCCGGTCGAGCCGGTGCAGGCGCACGCCGGTGAGCGCGACCATCGTGCCGTCGTCGGCCTGCGTGACGTCGCTGTAGCCGCCGGTGTAGGTCACGCGGTACTCGCGCGTGAAGTCGCCGGTGGCGAGGTGGACGTCGCCGCCGCGGACGAACGCGACCGAGTCGGCGGACGCGAACGCCGGGAAGGCGAGCGCGAGGACGACCGCGACGACGAGCGTCGCGACGAGCCCGCGGCCGCCCGCGGACGGGCGCGGGTAAACGGCTTCGCGGTAGCGGTAGGAGTCGTGGATGGTGGTCTCGTAGAACATGGTGTGAGGTCTCCGATGGGTCAGATGGCGTGGTTGGCGCGGAACAGACCGGTCGGGTCGACCTGCGCGCGGATCGCCTGGAGCCGCTCGAACACGCCGGCCTCGTAGGCGACGGCGGTCTCGATCTCCTCCTCGACGAAGTTCAGGTAGAGGTGCCCGCCGGCCCACGGGCCGAGGGCGTCGACGAGCCGGTCGGCGTGGATCTGCGACCGGCTCTGGTCCTCCTCGCCGAACGCCGATCCGAGCGCGAACGCGATGAACGCCCCGTCGAAGTGCGTCAGCGCACCCCCGCCGGGAGCGGGCCGGCCGACGGCGCCGCCGAGCTGGCGCAGTTCCGCCATGACGAGCGACGAGCCGGAGCCCGGGCCGGCGGCGCGGACGAACGCGGAGATCGCCTCCGGCGGCAGCTCGGCCAGCATCTGCGTCGCCGAGGTGTACGGGAGCGGCTCCTCGGGGTCGCCGTGGATGCGCGTGAGCGCCGGCATCGGCACCGTGCCGAACATGTCGATCTCGGGGCCGAGCTCGCGCAGCGGCGCGAGGATCTCGGCCGCGGTGTCCGGGTCGCCCAGCACGGCGCCGTCGATGACGACGAGCTGCCGGCCGCGAATCGCCTCGGGGATCTCGGGCAGCGGCGGGATCTGCATGATCCGCGCGCTCGTCGTGACGTCCTCCGGGGCGTCCGGCGCCCAGGCGGCCCAGCGCTGCAGGACGCGCTCGGACTGCGACCAGTCCCAGGCGAGCATCCCGGCGTAGGCCTCCGTGATCGGCAGCAGCTCGAACTCGAGCTCGGTGACGACGCCGAAGTTGCCGCCGCCGCCGCGCAGCGCCCAGAACAGATCCGGCTCGCGCTCGGCGTCGACCTCGACGATCGCGCCGTCGGCGGTCACGAGCTCGGCGGCCGTGATGCGGTGCGTCTGCAGGCCGTGCCGGCGGGCGAGCCAGCCCAGGCCGCCGCCGAGCGAGTAGCCGACGACGCCGACGTCCGGCGAGGATCCGTGCAGCGCGGCGAGGCCGTGCGGGGCGGCGGCGTCGACGACGGCCTCCCAGAGCACGCCGGCACCGACGCGCGCGCGGCGGGCGACGGGGTCGATCGCGACGCCGTCCATCCGGGTCGTGCGGATGAGCAGCGCGTCCTGGAGGTCGCCCTGCGGCGCGGCGTTGTGGGCGCCGCCCTGGACGGCGACGCGCAGGCCGGCGACGCGCGCGGCGCTCACGAGCTCGGCCACCTCGGCCGCGGTTCCGGGGTACGCGATCGCAGCGGGACGCTGGTCCACGGCGAGGTTGAAGCCCATCCGCGCCTCCTCGTAGGCGGCGTCGCCGGGACGGATCGCGGCGCTCAGCGAGGGGGCGGGAATGTGGGTGTCGGTCGTCATCGAAGGCTCCTGGGGTCGGTTGATGAAGCGGACCCTGCCTGGGAGCCCTTGCCGTGCCGTTGCGCGGTCCTTGCGCCTGCGTTGCAGCCGGATTGCCGCCCTGTTGCCGCGTCGCCGGGAGCCGCAACGGCGTGGCAAGGGCCGGGCAAGGGGGCCGCGGCAGGCTGCGCCGCATGTCCACCAACGCACCCCGATTCCTCGCCCTCGCCGCGCTGCTCACCGTCGCCCTCGCGGCGCCCGCCGGCGCGGCCGGCGTTCCCCGAACCGCCGACATCGCCGTCGAGATCGAGGGCGTCCAGCGCACGGCCTGGGAGGCCCACCACGTCGCGATCAACGACTGCGACGTCTCCTACGACGGCTCCGGCTCGGAGACCTACCGCTTCCGCTCGCGCAAGGTGCAGCTGCGCGCGATCGAGTTGCCGAACGGCAGCGTGTTCTTCACGCGTCGCGGCCGGCCGGCCGTCCTGCCGCTGACGGGCACCGTCACGCGCACCGGCTCGCTGCTGAAGGCGACGGCCGGGCTCGCGTGCGCCGCCGGGGACGGGACCGGTGGTCCCGCGCCCGCGCCGCCGGACTGCGGGACGCGACGGGTCACGAATGCGGTGGAGATCGCGTTCGGCGTCCGCGTCCGCGACCGCATCGAGATCAGCGACGGCGAGCCCGCCACCGACCCGTTCAAGAACTGCCCGGCCGGCGGCGCCGAGCAGTACCCGACGATCATGGCCTGGGACGGCGCGGACCGGCGGATCGGCCGTCGCCTGCCGGCGGGCGACCTCTTCGGCCACGGGCGCAACATCGTCATCGCGCGCGGGACGAAGACCCGCAGCGGCAGCGAGATGACGTCGACGACGACGGTGCGCTGGACCGTGACGCTCACGCGCGTGCGCCCGCGCTGACGCCGGGCCGCCACGCGCCCGCGCTCAGCCGTGGTGGAACCACGGCGGCGCGGCGAGCGCCGCGCGCAGCGCCTGGGCCGCGCCCGTCACGACCGGTTCACCATGGCCGACGAGGATGCGCTGCACCGGCAGGTCGAGCAGCGGCGCGAGCGTCGGGGCGAACCGCTCGCGGTAGAACGTCAGGCGCCGCTCGTCGAGCGTGTCCTGCGACCACATCCGCAGCTCGCCGCCGGCGGTCACGAGCGCGTCGCCGAACGCCAGCGCGGCGTGGTCCTCGATCCACAGCGGCAGCTCGGCCCGCCTGGGCCGGCCGATCGCCAGGCAGCGGCCGCCGAACGGCAGCTCGACATCGGGCTCGGCGATCGTCACCTCGGCGTCCGGCTCGAGCCGCCGCGCGGCACGGCCCTCGCCCCAGACCTGCACGCGCCGCGCGCCGTACCGCGCGGCCACCGCGAGCGTGCTGCGCACGTGGTAGGGGATCGTGATGAAGACGTGGATCGCGGAGGCGTCCGCCGCGAGCTCGTCGAGCAGGTCCGTCACCTCGTCCTGCTCGGCCGGCAGCAGCGGGTCGACGATCAGCAGCTGCCCGTCGCGCACGCGCATCGCGAAGCTCGCGACCTCCCGGCCGAACGCGCCGGGGTGCCACTCCGGGTGACGCGCCGTCCAGCGCCACAGGTCCGGCGCGATCTCCTCCACGCGCGGCGTGCCCGTCACCCCGTCAGGTTCACCTGCTCGACGGCGCCGCTCGGATGCACGCTCACGACCCGCAGCACGTCGTCGGCCGCGCCCTTGAACCCGTGCGGCGTCTGCGGTGGGACGACCACGACGTTCCCGGCCTCCACGGTCAGCTCCTCGTCGCCGACGGTGAACGTCGCGGTCCCGGTCTCGACGACGAAGACCTCGGCGTAGGGATGCAGGTGCAGGTCCGGCCCCTGCCCGCGCTCGTACCGCGTCACGAAGATCGAGATCGGGACGTCGCCGCCCTCGAACAGCGCGGCCGTCGCGCTGCGTCGCAGGTCGGCGAGCGGCAGGACGGTGACCATGTCGCGCACGGTAACCGACCCACCGCCCCCGTTCATCTCACATCGCCGGCTGCGGATCCGCCCGCACGATCACGGTCCCGGAGACCGGGATCACCTCGTCGGCGGGCAGGCCCGCCGCCTCGGCGTGCTCGCGCACCTTCTCGGCGCTCGAGGCCTGGTAGATGCAGACCGTGCCGACGCGCCCGTCGGGCTCCTGCAGCACGTAGCTGCGGATCCAGGCGATGTCGTCCGGCATCTGCTCGTCGGCGACGGACGCCGACCTGGCACCCGCCTCCTCCAGCGCCTCGGCGGACTCCCAGCCGCTGCGCCGCAGGATCACGTACGTGTCCATCCGATCACCTCCTCACGGTCGTGCTTCGAGAATCAGGTTGAACGGGGTCTCGGTCGCGCGGCGCACGCGCGTGAACCCGCCCTGGCGGACCACCTCGGTCAGGCGCTCCTCGCCGGCCTGCGCGCCGAGCGCCAGCCCCACCTCCTGGGACAGCGACGCGGGCGTGCAGATCACCGTCGACGCCCCGTAGAACACGCGGCCGACCGGGTTGAGGTTGTCCTCGAGGTGATCCTGCGCGTTGGGCTCGACGATCATCCACGTCCCGTCCGCGGCGAGCGACTCGCGGATGTGCGCCGAGGCGCCGACCGGGTCGCCCATGTCGTGCAGGCAGTCGAAGACGCAGATCAGGTCGTAGTCCTCGCCGGGGAAGTCCTTGGCCGACGCGACCTCGAACGTCGTGCGGTCCTCGACCCCCGCCTCCCTGGCGGCCTTGCGCGCCCGCTGGATCGACGCGTCGTGGTAGTCGAACCCGGCGAACGTCGAGTTCGGGAACGCCTCGGCCATGATCACCGTGGAGGCGCCGTGACCGCACCCGATGTCGGCGACCTTCGCGCCGCGCTGGAGCTTCTCCACCACGCCGTCGAGCGCCGGAAGCCACTCGGGGACCAGGTGGCCGCGGTACCCGGGCCGGAAGAACCGCTCGGTCCCGCGGAACAGCCGGGAGTCGTGCTCGTGCCATCCCATCCCGGATCCGGTCCGGAACGCCTCGACGATGCGGTCCTCGTCGGCGTACAGCGACGAGATCAGCTCGTAGGCGCCGAGGATGTAGAAGGGGCTCTCCTCGTCGGCGAGCGCCAGCGCATGCTCGTCCGGCAGCGTGTAGCGGCCGCTGCCCGAGTCGTAGGTGACGTAGCCGCCGGCGGCCTGGTTGGCCAGCCACTCCCGGACGGGGCGCTCAGCCACGCCCGCACGATCGGCGACCTCCTCGGAGGTCAGCGGGCCCGCCCCGGCCATCGCCTTGTAGAGCCCGAGACGCTCGCCGATCAGAAACAGCGGGGCGCTGATCACGGCGCCCATGTCGGTCACGGCCTGGCCCATGAAGGCCTCCAGGCGCGTCTCGTCGATGCTCGTGGAACTCATGAATCCTCCCAACCGAATCATGGTCGGGCGGCCTCGCGCTCCTGCCGTCCACGCCCCCACCGAAGCGCCCCCGGTCGCCTGCTGCCCCCCGGATCCCCGGGAGGGCACGACCTGCTTGACATCGCCGCGAGCCGTGCGGCTGCGAACGCACGCTACGCCTGCGGACGTGCCGCGTCAACGCCCCCGGCGGTGCTCGTTCAGGCGGGGTCGACGTCCGCCAGCGAGCGGCGCGCCATCACGCCGCGCGCCGCGCGCGCGGCCTCCACCGGATCACCGGCGGCGACCTTCCGGAATCCGCGGCGGAGCTCCTCCTCCGCCATGCGCCGGCGCAGCCCGTACGTGTCGCGCACGACCACGCGCGAGCGCTCCCGGCCGACGACGCGGACGGTGCGCCCGCCGCTCGTCCAGACCTCACCCATCTCGATCATTCTCATCGCCCTTCACCCGCAGACAGCCGACCCTGGGTCGGCGGGCGCCGCGCGGCGATCCTGGCCGGAGGCGACAAGAGCGCGGGCACCCGCCTCGCGCCACACCCTTGCACCATGGCCGCCGTCCCGCAAGCCGCATCGTGGCCGCGGCGTTGCACCGAAGAGGAGGGCACTGGAACACCGCGTAACCAGCACGTCCATGAACATGCTGAAAGACCTCCCGCTCGCCGTCCTGCTCCAGGAGATGCGCACCGCCGAGCGCCTCGCCGTCGCGATCCCGGAGCGCCCCTACGAGGAGGCCGCGGTCAAGCGCGCCACGCTGGAGGCCGTGCACGCCGAGCGCCTCGACGAGCTCGCACGGCGCGCCGATCTCATCGACGTCGCCCGCGCGGGCGTCGCGCGTCACGGGTAGGCGGATACCTCAGCCGCGCGCACGGCGCACGATCGGCTCCAGCAGGTCCTCCAGCGGCGGCCCGCCCCGCTGCTCCAGGTCGTAGCCCGTCTCGCGGATGGGGTGCTCGCAGGTGATCAGGCGCCCCAGCTCGATCGGTGTGCCGGCGATCACCGCCGTGCAGGGCGTCGCGGCGATCGTGGCCTGCAGGTCGGCGAGCTGCGCGGCCGAGTAGCCCATCGCCGGGAGGATCGGGCCGACGTGCGGAAAGCGCTCGAACACCTCGGCGAGCGAGCCGGCGGCGTACGGCCGCGGATCCACCGGCACGGCGCCGGCCGCCCGGGCGGCGACGGTCCCCGCACCGAACGCCATCCCGCCGTGCGTGAGGGTGGGGCCGTCCTCCACGACGAGCACCGGCTCACCCTCGAGTGACGGGCCCGCGTCGAGGGTCACCGGCGAGGCGGCGAGCAGCACCGCCGCGCCCGGGTTCACCGCCGCGACGTTCGCGAGGACCGTCGCCACCTGCTCCTCGCTCGCGCTGTCGACCTTGTTCACGAGGACCGCGTCGGCCATGCGCAGGCACGCCTCGCCGGGATGGAAGCGCAGCTCGTCGCCCGCGCGCAGCGGATCGGCGACGACGATCATGAGGTCGGGCGCGTAGAACGGCAGGTCGTTGTTGCCGCCGTCCCAGATGACGACGTCCGCCTCGGCCTGCGCAGCCTCGAGGATCGCGCCGTAGTCCACGCCGGCATACATGACGAGGCCCTCCGCGACGGGGCGCTCGTACTCCTCGCGCTCCTCGACCGTCGGGCTCGAGGCGTCGATGTCGGCCAGCGTGGCGAACCGCTGCACCGCGATGCGCTCGAGGTCGTGGTAGGGCATCGGATGGCGCACGAGCGCGACGCGCAGGCCCGCGGCGCTCAGCAGCGCGCCGACCCGCCGCGTCGTCTGGCTCTTGCCGGCGCCGGTGCGGGTCGCGCAGACCGCGACGACCGGCTTGGTGGAGCGCAGCATCGTGCGCCGCGGCGCCGAGAACGCGAAGCCGGCGCCCGCCGCGAGGACGAGCGACGCGCGGTGCATCACCTCCTCGTGCGGCAGGTCGGAGTACGCGAACACGACCTCGTCGACCGCGTGCTCGGCGATCAACGCGGGCAGTTCGCCCTCCGGCCGGACGGGGATCCCGTCGGGGTACTGCGGCCCGGCGAGCGCCGCCGGATAGACGCGGTCGTCGATGCCCGGGATCTGCGCGGCGGTGAAGGCGACCACGCGCACGTCCGGATCGTGGCGGTAGAGGACGTTGAAGTCGTGGAAGTCGCGGCCGCCCGCTCCGGCGATGATGATCGTGCGCACCGGCGGATGTTCCCACCGCGCGGCGCCGCGCGAGTGACCGCCTACGGGATGACGACCGCCGCCTCGGCGCCGGCCGGAGCGGCCGGGCGCTCGGCGAGGTACCGCCCGCGCGCGAGCGACCCGACGACCGCGAGCACGGCCGCGCCGATCGCCGCCGCGAGGAACACGACCGAGAACCGCCCGGCGTCCACGAGCGGCGCGGCCGCGGCGCTCGCGAGCGCCCCGCCGGTGAACACCGCACCGGCGAAGAACGAGATCGTCACCGCGCGCGCGCCGGGGTGCACCTGCGTCGCCCACATCTGCAGCGTGGAGTGCAGGAACCCGAAGCCCGCGCCGAGCGCGAGCGTCGCGAGCACCGCCGTGAGGACCGTGCTGTCGAGCGCGGTGAGGAGCAGGCCCGCCGCGGCCAGCGAGGCGCCGAATGCGATCAGGGCCGGCGAGGACCGCCGCCCGATCGCGCGGGTCACCAGCGGCGTGCAGAGCGAGTTCGCGAGGCCGAACCCGGCCGCGGCGGATCCCGCGAGCGCCGCGCCGACTCCCTGGTCCTGCAGCGACGCCGCGACGAACGTCAGCGCCCCGAACACGACCGCGCCCTCGACGAGCGCGAGCGCGACGACGACCCGCACCCAGCGGTCGCGCGCGATCTCGCGCACCTGCGCGGTGAAGCCGGCGGTCGGGCGCGGCGCCGACGGCTCGGGAAGACGAGCGAGCAGGACGGACACGCCGGCGGCGAGCACGGCGGAGGCCAGGAAGGCCACCCGCCAGCTCCAGAACTGCGCCAGCGCGCCGCCGATGATCGTTCCCGCAGCGACCCCGGCGGTCGCGAACGCCATCAGGACCGCGAGCTTCGACTGGCGACCGCGACTCGGAGACGGTGTCCCCGACGTAGGTCATCGCGGTCGGCATCGCGGCGGCGAAGAAGAGGCCCGCCAGCCCGCGGCCCAGCATCAGCACCGCGACGTTCGGCGCGACCGCCGACACGAGCGCCGCGAGCCCGCCGCCCGCGATCGCCAGGCGCAGCACGGGCGTGCGGCCGAAGCGGTCCGAGAGCCCGCCCCACAGCGGCTGGCTCGCGCCGTAGGTGACGAAGTAGACGCTCGCGACCACCGCGGCGGTGCCGAGCGAGATGCCGAGCGCGTCGTGGATCGGGACGAGCAGCGGCGGGATCGTGAAGCGGTCGAAGCTCGAGAGGAACGCCGCCGAGCGCAGGCGCGCGTGAGCGGTGATGCGAGCGGCGGGCACTCCTCCAGGCTATGACGGCGGCGCGTCAGCGCCCGGTCGGGCGATGCGTCGCCGAGCGGCGGAACCCGCTGCGCGGCGCGCCCCCGCCGGACGTGCCGCCGCGGCCCGACTGGGCCGGCGCCGGCGTGCGGCGGATGAGGGCGTGCAAGCGCGGGATCGTCGGGCCCTGCCGCTGTGCGTTCACCGAGCGCGTCGCGCGCGACGGATCGCAGGACCGGTCCCTTGGTGCGGTCGATCACGGCGACGACCGCCTTGGGCCCGCGCGGCAGGTCGAAGACGATGCCGTCGATCTGCGGCCCCGCCGTCGCGACCGTCACCAGGTCGCCGATCTCGATCTCCCACTCGTCCATCGGGTCAGCCTAGCGTCGGGGCGGGCCTGAATCTGCGACCGTTCCCCCATGCTCGTCATCTTCCATCCCGACGCCACTGCGGCGCAGATCGACGCCGTCACCGAGCGGATCGTCGCCACCGGCGCCGGCGCCCAGCGCGTCGTGGGTGCGGAGCAGACCGTCATCGGCGTCATCGACGGCGATCGCGACCACCTGACGAGCCTCGAGCTGGACGCGGACCCCGGCGTCGATCGCGTCGTCGCCGTCTCCGCGCCGTACAAGCTCGCCCACAAGAACCTCCACGGCGACGCACCGAACGCCGTGTCGATCGCGGGCGTGACCTTCGGCGGGCCGGACGCCGAGTTCCGGATGATCCTCGGGCCGTGCGCCGTCGAGTCGGAGGAGCAGACGATGACGGCCGCGCGCGCGTGCGCGGACGCCGGCGCCGACGTCCTGCGCGGCGGGGCGTTCAAGCCGCGCACGAGCCCGTACGCGTTCCAGGGCCTCGGCCTCGAGGGGCTGAAGATCCTCGGGCGCGCGCGCGAGGAGACGGGCCTTCCCATCGTCACCGAGCTCACCGACCTGCGGGACATCGACGCGGTGCTCGAGTACGCCGACTGCGTGCAGGTCGGCGCCCGCAACATGCAGCACTTCCCGTTGCTGACGGCGCTCGGCAGGGCGGACATCCCGGTCCTGCTGAAGCGGGGCATGGGCGCCTCGGTGGACGACCTCCTGCTCGCGGCCGAGTACATCCTCACGGAGGGCAACTCGCAGGTGATCCTCTGCGAGCGCGGCATCCACGCCGCCGCGACGCCTGCCCGCTCGTGCCTGGACCTGGCGGCCGTGACCGTGCTCAAGGAGCACACCCACCTGCCGGTCATCGTCGATCCCTCACACGCCGCCGGCCGCCGCGCGCTCGTCGAGCCGCTGGCGCTCGCGTCCGCCGCGTGCGGCGCGGACGGCCTCATCGTCGAGTGTCATCCCGACCCGACGCACGCCCGCTGCGACGGCCCGCAGGCGATCACGCTCGAGGCGCTCGACGGCTTCTGCGCGCGCGTGCGCTCCGTCGCCGCCGCCGCGGCGATCCCGGCCGCGCTCTAGGCGGCCAGCTGCAGGTCGGTCTCGTCCGGGACGGCCGGGCGCAGGTCGGCGGTGCGCATGAGGTGCTCCGAGAAGGTCTCGAAGAGGAGCACCCGCGACAGGCCGCGCGCCTGGGCGACGACGTATGCCAGGTGACCGGTGGGAGTGAGAACGAGCATCGTGTGCGCCATTCGGTGAATCGGTGAACCTCTACGACATGTGTCGGCGCTCGCCGCGGCGATCCTTGAGCGCTCAACGGGTGCTGGAGAGCGCCGGGAGGCGCGCCGCGCCGGCCGCTCACCGGCGGCGGCGATCGCGGCCAGGAGCTCCGGCCCGCGCGCGCGGAAGCGCTCGACCCCGCGCAGCTTCACGTGCTCGTAGCCGCGCACGACGTCCGGCAGCTCGGCGACGGCGAGCACCGCGTCGGCCGTCGCGGGCTCGAGCAGCTCGAGCGCGGCGGCGACGAGCGCGTCGTACTCGCCGACCAGCTCGACGCTCGGTCCGCCGCACGCGCGTGTGCCCGAACGGATCGAGGACCGTCCCGCGCAGCCGCCGCGCGGCGCGCAGCACGCGGAACGCCGGGAAGATCCACGGCCCCATGCGCAGCTTGCGGCCGCATCCCGAGCGCACGCAGCACCGGCGGGTGCAGCAGCACCCGGACCTTCGCGCCGCGGCCGAACTCCTCGGTGATGCGGGCACGCTCGGCGGCGTCCAGGTAGAGGCGCGCGACCTCGTACTCGTCCTTGTAGGCCATGAGCTTGTGCAGACCGTGGGCGTACGCGGCGGCGATCGGGGTGTCGCGCGCGCCGGTGCGCTCGCGCTCGATCGCGGCGACGCGCAGCACCTTCGTCGCGTAGCCCCGCGCATAGGCGACGCTCTGGTACGCCGCGAGGTCCGGCACGCAGCGGTCGAGCACCTCGCGCAGCGCGCCGTCGGCCGCGGAGTCCTCGAGGATCTCGCGCACCGCGCGGCGCGGGCGGGCCGGCGCCGGTGCGGGCTGCTCGAGCGCGGCGGCGACGGCCTCGGGGTCGGCCGCGGCGGCGCGGCCCCAGGCGAACGCGGCGAGGTTGGCGTCGACCGCTGCGCCGTTCAGCCGGATCGCCTCCTCGATCGCGCCGGCGCTCAGCGGCAGGCACCCGTGCTGGAACGCCGCGCCGACGAGCACCATGTTCGCGGGCATGTGATCGCCGAACAGGCGCTCCGACAGGCCGCCGGCGTCGATGAAGAGGTTCTCGCGCATGCGCGTCGCGCGGTTGACCGCGGCGCGCGCGACGACCGGCGCCGGGAAGTGCACCTCCGGGTCGGTGACCATCGCGGCGGTCGCGACCTGCGCGGTGTTGACGACCGCGACCGTGCGCTCCGGGTCCGCCACCTCGAGCGTGCCGGCGTGCGCCGAGCCGAGGATGTCGAAGCCGATGATGACGTCCGCCCGGCCGGCGCCCGCGCGGACCTGGCCGGTGATCGGCCCGCGGGCGATGCGCAGGTCGCTGATGACGGGGCCGCCCTTCTGCGCGAGTCCCGTCTGGTCGACGCCCGCGGCGCTGAGACCGTCGACGTGCGCGGCCATCTGGAGGATCTGCGAGATCGTGACGACGCCCGTGCCGCCGATGCCCGGCATCCGCACGAGCACGTCGCCCGCCGACCCGCGGCGCCGGGTCGCCCAGGGCGACCGGCGGCGTGCCCGGCGCCTCCCGGGCGGCACGCTCGCCGGGAACGATCTCCATGAAGGACGGGCAGTCGCCCTTCAGACAGGAGAAGTCCTGGTTGCACGAGCCCTGGTGGATCGCGGTCTTGCGCCCGAACGGCGTGTCCACCGGGACGACGGACAGGCACGAGGACTTCTCGCCGCAGTCGCCGCAGCCCTCGCAGACGCGCTCGTTGATGAGGATGCGCTGCGGGGGCGCCTCGAGCTTGCCGCGCTTGCGCAGTCGCCGCTCCTGAGCGGCGCAGCGATCGTCGTGGATCAGCACGGTCACGCCCGGGACGGCCGCGAGCTCGCGCTGCGCCTCGGCGAGGTCGTCGCGGTGGCGCACCTCGGCGATCGGGTCGATCGCGATGCCGTCATAGGACGCCGGGTCCGCGGTCGTCACGATGATCCGCCGCACGCCCTCGGTCGCCAGCAGTCGGGTGATCGCGGGCACGTCCATCCGGCCGACCGGCGCCTGCCCGCCCGTCATCGCGACGGCGTCGTTGTAGAGGAGCTTGTAGGTCATGTCCACGCCGGCGGCGATCGCCGCGCGGATCGCGAGCGAGCCGGAGTGGTGGAACGTGCCGTCGCCGAGGTTCTGCACGAAGTGCCGGCCGCGGGCGAACGGCGCGAGCCCGAGCCACTGCGCTCCCTCGCCGCCCATCTGCGGCATGCCGAGCATGCGGCCGTGGCGGCCCTCGTCGAGGGCGATCATCACGTGGCAGCCGATCCCGGCGCCGACGAGCTGGTCGTCCTCGGCGCGCGTGGAGGCGTTGTGCGGACAGCCCGAGCAGAAGTACGGCGTGCGCGCGAGCAGCGGCAGCTCGCCCTGCGCCGCGGGCTGCGGGATCGAGCGCGCGCAGGCGCTCGCGGCCGGCCGGCGGCAGCGCGTCCGCTCCGAGCACGCGGCCGATCGCGCGCGTGACCTCGTCGGCGCTGAGCGTCCCGCGCTCGGGCAGCAGGCTGCGGCCCTGGGCATCCCGCTTGCCCAGCACGGGCGGCGCGCCGGGCGTCCCGTAGAGCGCCTCCTTGATCTGCGACTCGACGAAGGCGAGCTTGTCCTCGACGACGAGCACCTGCTCCACGCCGGCGAGCTGCTCGCGGGTGAGCACCGGGTCGAGCGGCCACGGCATGCCGAGCTTCACGAGGCGCACGCCCGCGGCGCGGCGACCGGCGTCGTCGAGCCCGAGGTCCTCGAGCGCGGTCTGCACCGCGGTGAACGCCACGCCCGCCGCGACGATCGCGACGCGCGGGCTGGCCGGCTCGAAGGCGATGTGGTTGAGGCCCGTGCGACGCGCGTAGGCGTGCACCCGCTCGAGGCGCGCGGTCATCGCGTCCTCCTCGGCGGCGCGCGCGCCGGCGGCGAGCAGCACGCGCGGGGGCTCGGCGGGGCGGCCACTCGGCGCGGGGACGCCGGTGGCCAGCTCGGCGAGGTCGACGGTGGCGCTGCCGTCGGCGATCTCGGTGACGATCTTCAGGCCGCTCCACAGGCCGGACTCGCGCGAGAGGGCGACCGCGTGCAGGCCGAGGACGATGATCTCGCGCACGGTCGACGGCGCGAGCAGCGGCATCAGCAGGCTGCGGCACAGCGGCTCGCAGGCACTGGGGAGCGTCGAGGACTTCGCCGCCGGGTCGTCACCGATCAGGGCGACCGCCCCGCCGAGCGGCGCCGTCCCGGCGATGCCGCCGTGGCGGATCGCGTCGGCCGCGCGGTCGAGGCCGGGGTTCTTGCCGTACCAGTAGCCGACCACGCCGTCGTGGTCGTGCTCCGGCACCTGGGAGAGCAGCTGCGTGCCGCTGACCGCGGTCGCCGCGAGCTCCTCGTTGAGCCCGGGGCGGAAGACGATGTTCAGCGGGTCCAGGTGCTCGCGCGCCCGGGCGAGCTCCTGGTCGAGCCCGCCGAGCGGCGAGCCCTCGTAGCCGCTGACGAACGCGCCGGTGTCCAGGCCCCGGCGCGCGTCGAGCCGCCGCTGTTCCAGCATCAGGCGCACGAGCGCGTGGATCCCGGACATGAGCGCACGACCGGAGTCCCGCGTGTAGCGGTCCGTGAGCGTGATCGGCGGGCGGTCCTGCGTGGAGGCGCCCGGCACATGTGTGACGGCGAGGGTCCCCATCGGCGAAGGGAATCCCCAGAGCGGGCCCTCGTGAAGCACCTCGGCCGAAATCCGCTGCCTGCGCACACGAAATCGACGCTCATCGCCCGGATGCGCGCAGGATCTTGCGCATCGCGCAGACAGGCGTAGCCTTCGCACATGAACCCCGTGGCGCTGGACGGCACCGACCGCGAGATCCTGGGCCTGCTCACCGAGGACGGGCGGCGGACGGTCGCCGACATCGCCGGGCGCGTCAGCCTGTCGCCCGCCGCCACCAAGCGCCGCATCGACCGGCTCCAGCGCCTGCGCGTGATCACCGGCTACACGGCCGTCATCGACTACGCGCGCGTCGGATGGCCGCTCGAGGCGTTCACCGAACTGCGGTTCTCCGGTCGCGCGCAGATCGAGGACATCGAGGCGGCGGCCGCCGCCGCGCCGGAGATCCAGGCGCTCTACACGATCGCCGGCGACCCCGACGCGCTCGTGCACGTCCGCGCGCAGGACGTCGAGCATCTCAAGGACGTGATCGACCGCCTGCGCCACTCCGGGCAGGTCGCGGGAACGAAGACGCTGATGGTGCTCAGCACCGCCGCGAAGCCCGGTTCTCCGCTGCCACCGTCGCGAACCTGACGATTTCACGCACGATTCGGTCGCTCAGCGGACCCAGCTGCTCGCGGATCGTGCGTCGTGCGCCCCAAAACCGCCGTCGCCCCTGGACGACCTGGCGGAGCGGCGCTTCCCTGCCCCGATGGACCTCCATGTCTGTCATGACGATGCGTCAGGGCTGCGCGCCGTGATCGCGGTGGACGACACGACGCTCGGCCCCGCGCTCGGCGGCGTGCGCTGGAAGGCCTACCCCTCTGAGGCGGCCGCCGCGACGGAGGCCTCGCGCCTCGCCGCGGCGATGACGCTGAAGAACGCCGCCGCCGGCCTCCCCTACGGCGGCGGCAAGTCCGTGATCCTGGACGACGGCGAGCCGGCCGACCGGCGCGCGACCCTGCGCGCCTTCGGCCGGTGCGTCGCCCAGCTGGACGGCGCGTACATCCCCGGCGTCGACATGGGCACGACGATCGACGACCTGGCCGTCGTCGGAACCGTCGCGCCCGACGTCGCCTGCAGCACCGAGGACCCCTCGCCGTGGACCGCGCTCGGGACGTGGGCCGCGATCCGCAGCGCCGTGCGCCACGCCGACGGCTCCCCGACGCTCGCGGGCGCGACCGTCGCGGTCCAGGGCGCCGGGCACGTCGGCGCGACGCTCGCCCGCCTGCTGTCCGGCGACGGCGCCCACGTGCTGGTCGCCGACATCGATCCCGCCCGCGCCGGCGAGGTCGCCGCGGAGGTCGACGGCACCGCGATCGACGCGGACGCGGTCATGGCCGTCCCGTGCGACGTCCTCGCGCCGTGCGCCGTCGCGCGCGTCATCTCGGACGCGACACTCGACGGCCTGCGCTGCCGCATCGTCGCCGGCGCGGCGAACGACGTGCTCTCGGGTCCCGCGATGGCGGCCCGGCTCGGCGAGCGCGGCATCACGTACGTCCCGGACTTCCTCGCCAACGCCGGCGGCGTCATCCACATCCACGCGCTGCGCGCCGGCTGGGACGAACCGCGGCTGCGCGAGGCGGTGCTGGCGATCGGCGACCGCGTGAGCGACGCGCTGCAGGCGGCCGACGCGCAGGACACGACGGCGCTCGCCGCGGCCGAGGATCTCGCGCGGCGGCGCATCGCCCGCGCGCGCATGGCGCCCGCGCGCCGCGCGGCGCGCCGCAGCCTCACGCTCGCGACGTAGCCGACGGCGCCGCCGATCGGCGCGCTCCCTACCGCTTCTTGGCCTTCTTCTTTGCCTTGGCCTTCATCGTGATCGTCTTCGTCAGGACGACCTTGGTCTTGCCGTTGTCGAGCTTCTGCCGTGCGACGACGTCGATCCTCAGGCGCTTCTTCTTCGCGAGAATCCGCTTGCCGAGGCTGTTCAGCTTGATCGTGACCCTGGCCTTCTGGCCGCCGCTCAGCGTGACGCTCTTGGTGCCGAGGACCTGCGGCTTGGGCTTGGGCTTGGGCTTGCGCTTCGCCGCGCTGCGCGCCGTGGAGCTCTTCTGCACGGTGTTCGGGAAGCCCGTGACGTATTCGTGCGCGGAGATGATGTACACGAGCGAGCAGCGGTCCTGCGGCGGGCCGACGCAGATCTGGTCGAGGTTGACGCCGTCCGGGGTGGCATTCGGCGGCGACAGCTTGGCGATGCCCTTGAACGTCGGCTTCAGCGCGACGCGGGTGGCGAGACGACCGGCGGCACGGTCCCTCCCGTCGGTCCCGGTGCGGCGGCGCCGATGACACCGGCGAAGCGACCGAGATGGCTGGGCGGGCTGGCATTCGCCGAGGTGAACCAGACGTTGCCGGACCGGTCACCGCCGACGCTCAGCGGGGGGTTGGCGGTGTCGGTCTTGAAGACGGTCGCGGTGGGCTCATCGGTCGGCTTCGCTGCGGGCACGATCTTCAGGAGCGAGTTGGCGCCGGGGGCGCTGAAGCTGCCGTAGACGGCCATCCAGATCGTTCCGTCGACCGCCGTGGTGATGGCCTTCGGCGTGCCCTGGCCGATGGTCGGGTCGACCGAGGCCAGCGTGTACTCCTCGATCGCCTGGGTCGCGGGGTCGAAGTGGCCGAACGACTTCTTCAGCTCGTTCGTGAACCAGACGCCACCGTCGGCGGCGATCGTCAGGTCGCGCGGGCCGGTGCCGGTGAAGGAGCCGGAGCAGGGCGAGCCGACCCCGCACGGAAGCGACCACTCGTCGTAGTGATCGGCGCCGGGGGTGTAGCGCGCGATCCGGTAGCCGGGGTTGCCGGCATCCGACTCGACGAACCACGGTCTGCCGTCCTTGTCGACGGCGACGCCATCGGGCTTGGCGTCGTACCGGATCGACTGGATCGCCGTCTGGCCGTACTGCGTGGCGATGTTCGGCCCTTCGGCGAGCGCGCCGTTGTACTGCGCGACCCGGGCGCCCGGAAACTGCCCCGCGTTCGGGCCGGACGCGATCGCCACGTTGGAGGTGCCCCGCTCCGTGAACCACACGCCGCCGGCCTGCAGCGGTGAGACCGCGACGTCACCGAGATCGACGATCCGATCGAGCCGGAAGTCGGTGATGGCCGTCGGCTGGCCGTTCGCCATCGCCGCCGGGACGCCGTACCCGTAGACGCCGTCGCTGCGGATGAAGTAGATCCGCTGCTCGGCCGCGCTGTAGGCCACGGAACGGATGATGGTGGCGCAGCAGTTCTGTCCGGCCGGGTTCGGCGTCGGGAAGAAGCTGAAGCCGCCGTTGGTGTTCGCGATGGCCTGGCTCGTGTCGAGCCTGCCGAGCTGCGCGACCGTCGAAACCGCGTCGGACGCCGATTCCGGCCCGGGCTTGTTCGACCCGAACCAGATGTTTCCGTGGTCGTCCGCGGAGATGCCGCCGGCGATCAGGTAGCCCGTCGGCAGCGGGTAGTAGTCGGGCGTGACGGCCGCCGCGGACGAGGTCCAGAGCAGCATCGAGAGCAGAACCGCCCCCCAGAGGTTCGCGCGCATCCGGGAGTCGTACCAGACACCGACCCGTTCCGACAGAGACGGCGAGCGCGATAGCGTCAGGTTCATGCGCAAGATCCAGTCGCAGGGCGTCCACCACATCACGCTGACCGGGGCCGGCCGGCAGCTCTCGATCGACTTCTGGGAGGGCCTGCTCGGGATGCCGTTCGTGTTCGAGCAGCCGAACCTCGACAACCCGAACGAGAGCCACCTGTACTTCGATCCGGGCGACGGCCGCCTGATCACCGTCTTCACGGACGAGGAGCGCACCGGGGACCCCGAGCGCACGCCGATGGACCCGGGCTGCGTGCATCACATCGCGTTCGCGATCTCCCAGGCGACGTTCGCCCAGACCGTCGAGCGTCTGGACGAGCGCGGCATCAGGCACAGCGGCGTGAAGGACCGCGGGTTCATGGACTCGATCTACTTCACCGACCCGCTCGGGCTGCTGATCGAGCTCGCGTCCTACCGCTTCGAGCCGCCGCACGGCACGACCCACGCGGCGGTCCTGCTCGAGGCGCACCATCTGCGGATCGCGCGTGGCGATCACCACATCGATCGCGTCCACGTCGCGGACGCGATCGAGGCCCTGACGACCCGCACGACCGACACCCTGTCGGGGGACCGGTCGCCGAAGGACCCGTACGCCTCGTAGCCGCTTCGCCCCGTCTCAGTCGTGGTCCTCGAGGCGGTGCCACCACTCGCGGAACTCGGTGCAGCGTCCCTCGTCATCCAGGGTCGCGGCGAGGATCCCGTCGAGGCGCACGCGATGCTCGGCCGGCTCCGACGTGAACTCCGCGCGCCAGTGCGCGATGCCGGCGACCCGCCCGACGGCCAGCGTCTCGGCCGCGAACTCGGCGTCGCGCCGGCTGTGGCGCACGCCCTGGACCCAGTAGTCGCGGATCGCGTCGATGCCGTAGAGCGGATCGGAGAACGGCGCGTCCTGGTACATCGCGCCGACGGCGAAGAGCTCCGCCACCGCATCGGGATCACCACGCCGCCACGCGTCGGAGAATCGCTCGAGCCACAGTGCGAATCCGTCCATCGTGCTCATCGCTCCACCTCCTGCGTGCCGCTGTGGGACCACGGCCGACGCTACGCCTGCAGCGGCGCGGCGCAATCCGCCCTCTCTACGGTCACGTGCACGTAGCTACGCCGTGTCGCCCGCCGCGGGTGCGTCGAGCGCGGCGACGCATTCGGCCACGAGCCCGCGCAGCTGCACCTGCGCCTCGCGCCGCCCGCCCATCGCGCCGAACGCCAGCGTGCGCATCGCCGCGTCGTCGAGCGCGCGGATCTTCGTCCCGACGCAGACGATCAGCGCGCCCTCGAGCGTGCCGCCGCTGTCCAGTCCCGCGTTGAAGCTCGTGCGCAGGAACGCCGTCGAGAGGTCGTCCAGCCGCCAGCCTCCTCCCTCGCGCACGAGGCCCACCGCGCCGCGCACGCTGTCCTGGCCGTTGCCCCGCAGCCCGACCGTCGCGGTCGCGCGCTCGTCGTCGACCTGCACGTCCGTCACGACGACGCCCGTGGGCGTGATGCGGGTCGGCGCCGACCGTGTCTCGACGGCCGTGCACCGCTCGGTGGACCCGTAGATCCGGGTCTGCAGCCCCGTGCTCAGCGTCTCGCCGCAGAGCACCGCGGGATCGGTGCTCGAGAGGCCGACCCGCAGCGTCCGGGCGATCGCGTCACGGTCGCTCTCGGTGTCGCCCCCGCACGCGCCGAGCGTCCCGCCGAGCGCGAGCGCCGCCAGCAGCGCGCACACGATCCGGCTCTGGCCTGCGGGGAACACGACGGGCGAGGCTACCGGCCCATACGCTCCCGGCATGTCTCCCGCCATCACACTCCACGTCGTCCCCCTCTCCCATCCCTGCCTGACGGTGACGACCGCCGCGAGCGCGAAGGGCCTCGACGCGGAGATCGTGATGCTGCAGTCCGGCCCCGCGCACGACGAGGAGATGGCCGCGATCTACGGCGAGGGCAACACGACGGTGCCGGGGATGGTCGTCGACGGCGAGCCCGTACATGGATCGTCGGCGATCCTCGAGCGCCTCGACACGCTCGCTCCCGAGCCCTCGTTCTACCCCGCGGGCATCGCGGACGCGGTACGCGAGGCCGAGCACTGGGGCGAGGGTCACCTCCAGGACCTGGGACGCCGCCTGCCGTTCGGCGCGATGCACTTCCGTCCCGAGGCGATGGGCTCGTTCGCCGGGAGCGGACCGCTCGATCCGCCCGGCACCGACTTCGCGATCGGCTACGTGCGCGCCTCGTGGAAGTACCTCGGGATCACCGCGGCCCGGCTCGCCGAGGACCTCGCCGGGCTCCCGGGGGTGCTCGAACGGATCGACGCGCTCGCCGCCGAGGGCATCGTCAACGGCGAGCATCCGACGGCGGCCGACCTGCAGATCGGCGCGACGCTGCGGCTGCTGCTGACGATCGGCGACGTGCGCCCGCTCATCGAGGGCCGTCCCGCCGAGGAGGTCGCGCGCCGCTGGTTCCCCGAGTACCCGGGCGACGTGCCGGCCGGCGCGTTCCCCGCCGGATGGGTACCCGAGCGCAGCTGAAACCCTCAAGCTCCGCTCACAAACCCCACAAGTTCCCTTAAGCAAGAGGCGGCATGCTCTTTCACCATGCCCGAGACCCCGCCCTTGTGGGCCGACCCCGCCGCGCGTGAGCCCGAGCGCGCCTGGCTCGAGTCCCCCTCCGTCAAGCAGCCGTCCGCCGAGCCGCCGGAGCCGCCCGCTCCCGAGCGCCGCCGGACCAGTCGCTGGCTGATCGCCGGGGTCGCCGCACTGGCGATGCTCTGCGCCGGCCTCGGCGGCGCGCTCCTCGCCTCGGGTGGCGAGGACGCCTCCCAGGGCAACGCGGGCACGCTCCCCGCGGTCTCGGGCTCGATCGCCCAGACCCGCGCCGGTTCGATCTACGCGGCCGTCGCCGGCGGCGTCGTGCAGGTCCGCACGACCGACGGGTCCGGCACCGGGTTCGTCATCGAGGACGACGGGACGATCGTCACGAACGCCCACGTCGTGGACGGCGCGTCGAGCGCGAAGGTCATCTTCGACGACTCCGACAAGGCGGTCTCCGCCAAGATCCTCGGCCGCGACGAGTCGACCGACCTGGCCGTCCTCAAGGTCGACCCCTCGGCCTCGCCCAAGCTTCGCCCGCTCGTCCTCGCGGACTCGGACACCGTGCAGGTCGGCGACGCGGCGATCGCGATCGGCTACCCGCTCGGCCTGGACCGCACCGTCACCGCGGGCATCATCAGCGGCCTGGGCCGTGAGATCCAGGCGCCCAACGGCTTCAGCATCGACAAGGTCATCCAGACGGACGCCCCGATCAACCCCGGTAACTCGGGCGGCCCGCTGCTCGACGCCAAGGGCCGCGTGGTCGGCGTGAACTCGCAGATCGCCACCGACGGCGCCAGCCAGGGCAACGTCGGCATCGGCTTCGCGATCCCGTCGAACACCGTGCGCAAGATCGTCCCCAAGCTCGAGGCCGGGCAGACCGTCGCCCACCCGTACATGGGCGTCTCGACCTCCGAGGCCATCACGGGCAGCGGGGCGCTCGTGCGCCGCGTCGCGCCGGGCAGCCCGGCCGCGAAGGCGGGCCTGCAGGCCGCGTCCTCGTCCGGTGAGGGCGGCGACCTGATCGTCGCCATCGGCGGAACGCCGATCGCCGGGCCCGACGACGTCATCAACGCCGTGACCGCCAAGCAGCCCGGTGACTCGGTGACCGTCGTCGTGCTCCGCGACGGCAAGCGCACCTCCGTCGACGTGGTCCTGGGCACCAGGCCGAGCACCCCGTAGCCGGCCGATGTCCTTCGTCGACCCGCTCCTGCTGGTGCTGGGCCTGCTCGTCGTCGCCGCGTGCGCGGTGCTCTACGTGCTCTCCCAGCGCCGCCGCGGCGCCCGCCAGGAGGCGTTCGCGAGCCCCGCGTTCCTCCCCGCGGTCGCGCCGAGGCGCCCGCGCTGGCGCCGGCACGTGCCGATCGCGCTCTACGCGGCCGCGGCCGTCGCGCTGGCCGTCGCCGTCGCCAAGCCGGAGAAGACGGTCGCCGTCCCGGTGGAGCAGGCGTCGATCATGCTCGTGACCGACCACTCGCGCTCGATGACCGCGACGGACATCGCGCCGAACCGCCTCACCGCTGCACGCGAGGCCGCCGACAAGCTGCTCGACCAGGTGCCCAAGGGCGTCAAGGTCGGCGCCGTCGGCTTCAACCAGCGGGCCCGTCTGCTGCAGGCCCCGACGACCGACCGCGCCGCGGTGCGCGACGCGCTCGCCGGCCTCACCGCGCAGGGCGGCACCGCCACCGGCGAGGGCGTCTTCCTCGGCCTGGCGTCGGTGCGCCCGCCGGCGCTGCCGGGGACCAAGCCCGCGCCCGCCGCGCTCGTCCTGCTCACGGACGGCAAGGCCTCCAACGGCCGCGACGTGCTCGAGGTCGCCCGCCAGGCGAAGGAGGCCGGGATCCCGGTCCACACGATCGCCCTCGGCACGCAGTCCGGCAACCTCCCGGGCGGCGGCACGGCCACGACGGACCTCGCGGGCCTGCGCCAGGTCGCCGAGCTCTCCGGCGGGCAGTTCCGCACCGCCGAGGACGCCGACGAGCTGAACGCCGTCTACGACGAGCTGGGCTCGCGGCTCAGCACGAAGAACGAGCGCCGTCAGGTGACCCAGGCCGCCGTCGGCGCCGGGTTCCTGCTCCTGCTCGCCGGCGCCGGCTTCTCCCTCTTCAGCTTCGGGCGACTGCCCTAGCCCACCCATTTCCGACACGAGGACCCACCACATGACCGATCACGAGCCCACCCCGTTCCTCCCGCCCACCGACACGCCGCGGCCGGCGCCGATCGCCGTCCCCGCGACCGCGCCCGATCGCAACGCCGCGCTGGAGGCCGCCGCCGCGCTGGAGGAGGTCCTCCACGAGACCAAGCGCGTGATCGTCGGCCAGGACGCGATGCTCGAGCGCGTGCTCGTCGCGCTGCTCGCCGACGGCCACGTCCTGCTCGAGGGCGTCCCCGGCCTCGCGAAGACGCTGACCGTCAAGACGCTCGCGCAGGTGATGGGCGGGACGTTCAGCCGCGTGCAGTTCACGCCCGACCTCGTCCCGGCGGACCTCGTCGGCACGCGCGTCTGGCGACCGGACACCGGCTCGTTCGACACCGAGCTCGGCCCCGTCTTCGGCAACCTGCTGCTCGCCGACGAGATCAACCGCGCCCCCGCGAAGGTGCAGTCGGCGCTGCTGGAGGTCATGCAGGAGCAGCAGGTGACGATCGGCGGGAAGACGTTCCCCGTCCCGTCCCCGTTCCTGGTCCTCGCGACGCAGAACCCGATCGAGTCCGAGGGCACCTACCCGCTGCCCGAGGCCCAGGTCGACCGCTTCCTGCTGAAGATCCTCGTCGACTACCCGAGCGTCGAGGACGAGTCCGCGGTCGTGACGCGCGTCCTGGCCGGTGAGCCGGAGGTGCGCCGGGTCCTGGAGATGGACACGCTGATGCGCCACCGCGAGACCGTGCGCGCGGTCGCCGTCGAGCGCCGCGACACGGCCTACGCCGTCGCCCTCGCGGACGCGACGCGCCATCCGGCGGCCTACGGGCTCGGCGACCTCGAGGGCCGCATCGAGGTCGGCGCCAGCCCGCGCGGGCCGATCGGCCTCGTCCAGTCCGCCCAGGCGCTCGCGCTGCTGCGCGGCCGCGGCTACGTCACCTCGCGCGACATCCGCGACGTGGCGCCGGACGTGCTGCGCCACCGCCTGCTGCTGAGCTACGAGGCGCACGCCGACGGCGTCACCCCCGACCAGATCATCAGCCGCGTCCTCGAGGCCGTCGAGGCCCCGGCGATGCGCCGCGAGAGCGCCGCGTGACCGACGCGCTCGTCAGCCCTCCCGGCCGTCAGGGCCCCGGGCCGATGCCCGCGGCCGCCGTCGCCGCGCTCGACCTCGCGCTCGTGCGGCGCACCGGCGGGCGCCTGCCCGGATCCCACCGCGGGATCGGCGTCGGCGTCGGAACGGAGCTGGCGCAGCTGCGCCCGTACCAGGTCGGCGACGACGTACGGATGATCGACCCGGCGGCGAGCGCCCGCACCGGCGTTCCCCATGTCCGCCAGCACGTGCCCGAGCGCGCGCTGACGACCTGGGTCGTCGTCGACCTGTCCCCGTCGATGGCGTTCGGCACGACGGGCCGCCTGAAGAGCGACGTGGCCGAGGGCGTGACGAAGGTCGTCGCGCGCCTCAGCGCTCGCCGCGGCGGGCGCGTCGGCGTCGTCGCGGCCGGGACTCCGCGCCCGATCGTGCTCCCGCCCGCCGGCGGCCGCCGCGCGCTCGGCGCCGTCGACCGCATGCTCGCTGCGGGCGTCACGCCGGACGACGCGCCCAGCGAGAGCCTGGGCGACGCGCTGGTGCGCGTGCGCGGGCTGACCCGTCAGCCCGGCCTGGTGGTCGTCGCCTCCGACTTCCGCGACCCCGCTCCCTGGTCGCGCGCGCTGCGCCTGCTGATCGCCTCCGGCCAGCAGGTCATCGCCGTCGAGATCCTCGACCCCCGCGAGCTGGAGCTGCCCGACGGCGGCGTCCTCTCGCTCGTCGACCCCGAGACCGGTGAGCTCATCGAGGTCGACACCCGCTCCAACCGCCTGCGCCAGGAGTTCGCGGGCGCCGAGGCCCGGCGCCGCGAGGACGTCGCCACCCAGCTGCGCCGCATCGGCGCGCGGCACGCGGTGGTGCGCACCGACGGCGACTGGCTGCGCGATCTCGGGAGCCACCTCGCATGAGCTTCTCCGATCCCGTCTGGCTGCTCGCGCTGCTCGTCGTCCCGCTCGGCGCGCTCGCGCTGTGGGCGGTGCAGGCGCGCCGCCGGCGCGACGCGCTGCGCTTCCCGGCCGTCGCGACGCTCGCGGGCATCGTCCCGCGCACTCCCGCCTGGCGCCGCTGGCTGCCGACGGCGCTGCTCGCGCTCGCCGCGGCGACGCTGGCCGTGTCGCTCGCCAAGCCCGAGCGCACCGTCGCGGTCCCCGTCGAGCAGGCCTCCGTCGTGCTCGTCTCCGACGCGTCCGGATCGATGGCCGCGACCGACGTCAAGCCGACCCGGCTGGACGCCGCCCGCGGCGCCGCCAAGAGCTTCCTCGACAAGGTGCCGGAGTCCCTGCGCGTGGGTCTCGTCGGCTACTCGACGATCCCGCACACCGTGCTGCGCCCGACCCAGGATCGCGACACCGTGCGCTCGACGCTCGACGGCCTCGTCGCCGACGGCGGGACCGCCACCGGCGACGCGCTCGCCGAGGCGCTCTCGGCGCTCGAGCCCGAGAACCCGAAGGCCAAGCGCCCGCCCTCGGCGATCCTGCTGCTCTCCGACGGCGCGACGACCGACGGGCGCGATCCGGTCGAGGTCGCACGCGAGGCCGCCCGCCTGAAGATCCCGGTCTACACGGTCGCCCTCGGCACGCCGGACGGCGTGGTCCCCGGCGGGCCCGGCGGCTTCACGCCCGTCCCGCCCGATCCCGAGACGCTGAAGCGCATCGCCGACGTCTCCGGCGGCAGGGCGTACACCGCCGAGGACGAGGACGCCGTCCGCGGCATCTACGACAAGCTCGGCAGCCAGATCGGCACGAAGCCCGTCCAGCGCGAGATGACCGCCGGGTTCGCCGCCGCCGGGTTCGCCCTGCTGCTGCTCGCCGCCGGGACTGGCGTGCGGTTCCGCGGTCGTATCTAGGCACGGCCCCCTGGCAGGACGGGCCGGCGAAGCCGACGCGATCGATCTCAGAGCCGTCCCAGCACCCGCTCCAGCTCCCCCACATGCGCCCGCATCCGCGCCCGCCCCGCCAGCAGGTCCGGGTCCTGCGCGCGGAGCTGTGCCAGCCCGAGGAAGTGGCTGTAGGCCGCGATCGCCCGGTGCTCGGCCACCGCGCGGGTCGCCCCGAGCTGCCGGAACATCCGCCGCAGCAGCGCGAGCCGCGCGTCGGTGGACCGCTGCAGGACGGCCGCGACGTCCGGGTCGTCCGCGGCGGCCATGAGCTGGACGATCACCGTCGGCTGGATGCCCACACCGGAGTACACGAGCAGCTCGTGCAGGCGTTCGCGCGGATCGGCGATCGCGTCGAACCGCGCGGTGAGGGCGGTGACGTGCCGCTCCTCCCAGAGCGCGAGCGCGGCGAGCAGCAGCGCGCGCCGGCCGGAGTAGTGGTGGTAGAGCCCGCCCTTGCTGACGCCCAGCCGTCGTGCGACGGCTTCGGCCGTCAGCCCGCGCACGCCCGCGTGCTCGATCTCCTCGAGCGCTGCGTCCGCCCAGGCCTCGGGTGTCGTGAGCGTCGGCCGGCCGGCGCGGCTCACTCCGCGATCTCGGTCGGCGTCCCCGCCTCCAGCCAGCGGACCCGCTCCGCAAGCGGCGAGGCGGTGAAGACGCGCTCGGCGGCGTCACGTCCCTGGCGGAAGTGCTTCCACCCCTCGTAGTGGATGGGGACGATCGTCCGCGCGTCGAGCAACCCGCAGAGCTCGACCGCGTCCTCCGCGGTCATCGTGTACCGCAGCGGGCCGGAGACCGGGAACCGCACGCCGCCCAGGTGGACGACCGCGGTGCCCACGTCGACGCGCTGGGCGACCTCGCGCACGCCGTCGTAGAGGACGGTGTCGCCGGAGATCCAGAGCGCGCCCTGCTCCTGGCCGTCCCAGCGCAGCGCGAACCCGATGACGTCGCCGACGATCGGATGGCTGCCGGGCGGGCCGTGGCGGCACGGCGTCGCGGTGATCTCGAGCGACGGGCGTCCCTCGGCCTCGAGCGTCGTGGTCGCCCATGGGGCGAGCCCCACGGCGCCGCCACCCAGGCGCTTCGCGCCGGACTCCGTCGTGATGACGGTGCCCATCCGGGGCAGCAGTTCGCGTCCGGCCGGATCGAGGTTGTCGCCGTGGTGGTCGTGGCTGACGAGCACCGCGTCGATCGGCTCGAGGTCGGCGAACGGGACCGCCGGGCCGGCGAGCTTGCGGGAGACCGTGCCCCAGCCGAAGAAGTAGCGCTTCCCCGGCGGGTCGAAGGTCGGGTCGGTGAGAAGGCGCCAGGGACCGATCTCGATGAGCGCGGTCGGGCCGCCGATGTAGGTGATTTTCATACGGTTGCGGATGTTATAGAGCGCAGGGCGCGTGGTCCAGTGGGCGGTGGGTAGTTGCAGCGGATGGCATGGCGGCGGCTGCGGACTACCGTTCGCACAGGTCCGGTCCGCTGTCCCCTCTTGCGCGCGATCCCGCTCTCACTGCTCCTGCTCCTGCTGCTCGCCCCGGGCGCGCAGGCGGCGAGCCTCGTCCACCTGGACGCGAACGCGAACGTGTGGGTCACGAGCGCGGACGGCGCCCTGCAGCGCCAGGTCACGACCGATGGCAGCCCGGAGGCGCCGTACGCCCCGCCGACCGCGGACGACGCAGGCGTGATCCTCACCTTCGGCCACCCCGACGGCTTCTCCGCACGACTGCTGCGACAGGACGGAACGGACGCGCGCGGCCCGTACGCGCTGCCGGCGTCCGCCTGCTCGGCGGGTCCGGTCCGCTCGGCCATCACGCCGGACGGATCCCTGATCGCCGCCGCCTGGACGGACGGCCGGCGAGGCTGCGCGGGAGCTGCGCCCCTGCGCCACGGCCGCCACGCGCTCACGACGACGTCGGTCCTCTTCGGCGACGCGCCGACGGCGCTCGTCAACGAGCCCGGCGCGCCGCTCCCGAGCTTCGACGGGAACGGGTCGCCGCGCTGGATCACGCACCCGGACCGCCGGCTCGCCGCGATCCGCCGGGACGCGATCGACGTGCAGGCCGGCGACGCCGTCGATGCGCCGATGGCGCGCTGGATCGGCGTCCCCTGGTTCCTGGCCGACCTCGACAGCTTCGACGTCAGTCGCGCGGGAGACTTCGTGCTCGTCGAGACGTCGTCGGACGGCCGGCCCGCCGAGGGCGAGGACCGTCACCTCGAGCTCCTGCGCGTCACCGGCGTCCCACCCGTCGCGCGCGTGGAGCACGTCTGCTTCGCCGAGCGCCTCGTCTCCGGCGCAGCACGGCCCGCCGTGCCGCGCTGGTCGCCCGACGGGACGATGATCGCGTGGACCGGCGCCGCAGGCATCCTCGTGTCACCCGCACCGGTCGCGGGCGCCCGCGGCGCCTGCGTCCTCGCGCCGCGACTCGTAGCGCCCGGCGGCACGGACGCCGCGTGGACCGCGGCCGGCGTCGTGCCCCCGGCCGCGAGCCGGGGAGATCCCGGCGCGCACCGTCGTCCCGCCGAGCACGATCAGGAAGCTGACGGGCGCGCCGCGGGTCAACCCGGCGGTGCGGATCGCCGTGAGCGTCACGCTGCGGTCGGCGCGCACGATCCGGATCCGCGTGGAGCGGCTGCCGGCAGCTGGGCGGAAGGGCAGAGCGCGCCTCGTCGGCACCCTGCGGTTCACCGGACGCACGGGCGGCAACCGCCTCGTCATCCGCAAGGTGGCGGGACGGACCCTGCCGAACGGCCGCTACCGCCTGACGATCACCGCCTACCGCCACGAGCCGCGCACGGTCGTCGTGACGGTCGGCGGCTGACGCGCGTCGCGGGTAGGGTCGGCCGATGGACGAACCCCTGATTGCCGTCGCCGACCTACCCGAATCCGGGGTGACCTCGGTCGAGACGTCCGCTGGGCGCCTCGCCGTGGGCATCGCCGGTGGGGAACCGTTCGCCGTGTCGCCCGTCTGCCGCCACCTGCGCGGCGACCTCGCCAAGGGTCACGTCGCCGACGACGACTGCCTGGAGTGCCCGCTCCACGCCGCGCGCTTCGACGTGCGCACCGGCGCGATGACCCGCGGCCCGCAGGGCGCGTTCAAGCCCGTCGCCGGGGTGGTCAAGGGCACGCTCGGGCGCATGCACCTGAAGACGTACCCCGTGGTCGAGCGGGACGGGGTGCTGTTCCTGACGTCTGCCTGACCGCGCGGGACCCGCGGCCCCGACCCGAACATTCGGCTGCCCGGCCTCGCGGCCCGCGGTGC